>CAYNHZ010000002.1:19021-621341 GCA_964397445.1 uncultured Muribaculaceae bacterium
CGTGGTCTATCGCCACCCTCTCCGAATGGTCTGCGTGGTCTGTCGCCACCCTCTCTGAATGGTCTGCGTGGTCTGTCGCCACTATTGTTTGATGGCTTCTCGCCATTGTTTTCGGCCGTACCCCTATTGGCAGGACCTCTTGTAATTCTTGTTCTCATTTTTTATTGATAAATTTTGCGGCAAAGGTATGTTAATAACATATAATTTCCTATTTTTACAAAATAAATGTTTGGGATATGGAGTGGAAAAGAATAAAAATTGTATCTCCCTTAATAAGAGAGAATTTGAATGTGGCAATTAGCTCAATTAAGAACAATCGACTAAGATCTGTTTTAACAATTTCGATAATTGCAATAGGTATTATGTCATTAGTTGGTATATTAACAGCAATAGATGCCCTTAAGTCTTCAGTGACTGAGAGTTTTGGTAAATTGGGGGCAACTGCTTTTTATGTTTCATCTAATTTTTCAGATGTCTCTTCATCAAGTAGAAGCAGGGTTTTAAATAAGAGAAATATCTCTTATTCGCAAGCAATCTCTTTTGCTGAGAGATATAAGGTTCCGGCCCTTGTATCTGTCTATTCATCAATAAATAACGCTGAGGTGATCAAAGCGGGATCAAACAAAACCAATTCAAATATTCTCTTGGTAGCTGGTGATGAGAACTATATCCCTTTCAACTCTTCAGAGATAGATAAAGGGAGAAATTTCTCAAAGCGTGATGTGTCAAATGCAGCTTTTTATTGTGTGATAGGGAGTTCTTTGGATAAACTACTTTTCGGTAAAACGAATCCTATAGGGAATTTTATCTCCATTAGAGGGGTGAAATATGAGGTTATAGGTGTTACAAAATCTGTAGGTCAGACCTTCTCCGGAAGTATGGATAAGAAGGTCATTATCCCTATTACAAATGCAAGGGGTTCTCTGATTAATGAAAACTCTTTTTTTACGATAGGTGTTAGACCGGATAATAATGTCGATCCTCAAATAGCTATGGATGAAGCAGAGCTTCTTTTTCGCTCGATTCGAAGATTGAGCTCTTTTGATGCAAATGATTTTCAGTTGAGGAAAAGTGATTCTGTCCTAAAAGATATGATGAAGATGTTAGGTAGTATAACTATGATTGCTGGGGTAATCGGTTTTATTACATTGTTAGGGGCTGCTGTTGGACTTATGAATATTATGCTCGTATCTGTAAAGGAGAGAACTCGGGAGATAGGGACACGAAAAGCGTTGGGGGCAACATCTCGATTAATTAAGCAGCAATTTCTTATGGAGGCTATTATCATCGGGCAGCTCGGAGGAGTTATTGGTATTATTATGGGTATTTTGGTTGGTAATGTTACGGCATTTATTATGAAAGCTCCTTTTACCATTCCTTGGATATGGATTTTGGCAGCCGTTGCTATTTGTTTATTAGTAAGTATGATATCTGGATATATGCCGGCAAAAAGGGCATCGCAATTGGATCCTATTGAGTCTTTAAGATATGAGTAGGGGCGATGTTCTCAATAAGTGGCTGATAACACTATTTTAATTTGAAAATATATGTGATTGTCCCCTCTTGAACGGAGGGAGCGGAGGAGCTGATATTGAATTTAGCATCAAGGGCAGCTTTTTTTGCAGCTTCCCATAGAACAGCATCTTGAACAGTTGTCCCTTTTATGCCTGGAATGGCATTTGTGACTTTGCCATATTGATCCACTAATATTCTAACAACAACTTTGCCCGATTTTTCCACATTATATGTTGGAAGTGGCAGATTTCCCATAATAGTTCTCCCCTCTAATTTGGCTGATGGGGTGCCATCAATTGCACCAACTTTTGTATTCCCCTCAGGGTGACCTGCTACAAGTTTGTTTGAGGGATTATCTGCAACTTGTCTGTCGCTTGAGTCCCCTTTGTTTTTATTGCTTGCAAACAATGCTCTTTTGTCTATCTCTTTTGTACGAGGAGGTTCATATTTGTCATAATCTCCTTTTTCACCGATAGTTGCCTCTTGAACTTTGTTCTCTTTTGTCCCTTTTTCGGGAGACTCTGCTTTTTGAACCAATCTCACATCTTCGTTGGGGTTTGCCCTCTTAGAACGGGGTTCAATACCCGTTTTAACTTGAATTGGTTTTGGTTCATCATAAACAAATTCCATCAGTATCCCTTTCTCTTGTGGTGGCGGGTAGATATGTTTAAATCCGCTGCCGAGGCATATAAATAGGAGGGAGACGTGTACCGATAGAGTTACACCCAATCCTATAAATTTTGCTTTTTTATCGGCACGAATATCCATATTATTCTGGGGATGTTGCTAAAATTACTTTGTATTTATTACGCTTTGCTATATTCATCAAGTTTACCACTTGTTCGATCGGAACACTTTTGTCTGCATAGATGGAAAAAGTGGGATCTTCGCTCTCTTTGAGGAGGTTTTGCAGGGTACCCTCAATGTCGCTAAAGGGGATTGGCCGCTCTTGGCCGTTGATGTGGTAAGAGAAGAGCCCCTTTTCGGGGTAGTGTTTTATTGAAACACTGACGGTAGCTTGTGCTGAGACTTGGTTTGTGCTTTTTGGAAGCAGAAGTTTCAGGGCATTAGGATTGACAAGGGTGGATGTCACAAGAAAAAATATAAGCAGTAAGAATACTATATCCGTCATAGAGGACATAGAAAAATTTGGTTCTGCTTTTGTTCTTCGTTTGATTGCCATTGTTGTAAAGTTATTTTTTCTCTGCAGGCTCGTTGAGCATATCCATAAATTCTATCGTATTACTCTCCATCATAAAAACAAGATCGGAAATCTTTGCGGTGAGGTAGTTGTATCCGAAGTAGGCAACGATACCAACCAGCAATCCGGCTACGGTGGTAACCATTGCTGTATAAATACCACCTGACAATAGTGTGATATCTATATTGTTACCGGCTTGTGACATATTGAAAAACGCTTGAATCATCCCCATTACGGTACCAAGAAACCCTATCATTGGCGCCCCTCCTGCAACTGTTGCTAACATTGGAAGCCCTTTCTCCAATCTGGATATTTCGACATTTCCCATATTTTCAACAGCTCCTTGAATATCTGAAAGGGGACGACCTATTCTCTCAATCCCTTTTTCGATCAATCTTGCAATGGGGGAGTCGTATTTTTTGCAGAGGGCAAGTGCAGGTTTTATTTTTCCTTCGTGAATCATCACGTGTATCTCTTCCATAAAGTTTTTATCTATTTTGGACGCTTTTCTTATGGCCCACCATCTCTCTCCAAAGATGTATATTGCAAGTATTGAGAGAAATAGGAGCACAAACATCAACCAGCCCCCTTTTGCTGCCATACTTAGTAAAGTAAAATCACCATTTTGTGCAACTGCTTCTTGCACAACAATTTCCGAACCTGATTGTAAAATAGTAAATAACATAATTTTTATAAATTTTCTTAATTATTAAACATATAAGGATATTGTATATCTGTCAGAAAGAGGCCGTTTCCCGGGACCGATTGACCTGCTCTGCATCTGTCTTGCCTCTCTAACAGTTCGATTATCCATTCCGAGTTGTGTTTCCCTCTCCCTATTTCGAGGAGAGATCCGACTATTGCCCTTACCATATTTCTTAAAAATCTATTTGCTGTAATGGTAAAAACATAATAATTGTCACTCTCTCTGTATAAGTGATCAGGGCTATATTTTTCCCAAATGGCGTTTGTCACTGTACAAATTGATGTGGTATTCCCTCCATGGCTCTTCTCAAAGCAACTAAAATCCTTTGTTCCAATGAGAAATTGTGTCGCTCTATTCATCTCTTCAATATCAATCCGGTGTTTGAAATGATATGAAAAATTGGTGCCAAATGGATCTTTTTCAAGGGTAATATAGTATTTATAAGTTCTACTCGTTGCATCAAACCTTGCGTGAGCATCCTCTTTAACTGGATAAATTCCCTTTACGCAAATATCGTATGGCAAGATGGCATTTATTTTGTATAAAAGGGTCGTGCGGTCTTTGATAAGATTTTTATTTTCGGAATCAAAATGGGCAATGAAGTAAGTTGCATTTACTCCGGTGTCTGTACGACCGGCACCAACTACATCAATTTGTTCGTTTAGCTGTATTGAAAGGGCTTTTTCAACCTCCTCTTCTACGCTTTGACCATTTTTTTGTATTTGCCAACCGTTGTATTTGATTCCGCAAAAAGATATTTCAACAAAGTACCTCATACCTTAGAAACTTATTTTTCAATAATAAAATTAACCGGTTTCTCAAGGAAAAAGCTAATTTTGTAAATTATTGACTTCGCAAAAATACAAATAATTTAATATGGAGAGTGTAAACATTAAAGAATTGAACGAAAGGATTCAGAAAGAGAGTGCCTTTGTTGATATTTTGACGATGGAGATGAATAAAGTCATCGTTGGTCAAAAACATTTGGTTGAAAACTTGATGATAGGTCTTTTAGCTAATGGACATATCCTTCTCGAAGGGGTTCCTGGGTTGGCCAAGACCCTTGCTATTAATACTTTGGCTTCAAGTGTGAATGCCAAATTCAATAGAATTCAGTTTACTCCTGACCTATTGCCTGCAGATGTCCTCGGGACATTGATTTATAGTCAGAAAACTGAACAATTTCAAATAAGAAAAGGGCCTATATTTGCAAATTTTATCCTCGCTGATGAAATTAACCGTTCTCCCGCAAAGGTTCAATCGGCTTTATTGGAGGCTATGCAGGAGAGACAGGTGACTATTGGAGATGAGACTTTTAAACTTCCTGAGCCTTTTTTAGTTATGGCAACTCAAAACCCTATTGAACAAGAGGGGACATATCCGCTTCCTGAGGCACAAGTTGACCGTTTTATGTTGAAAGTTGTGGTCACTTATCCCAAAAAAGAGGAGGAAAAATTGATTATCCGAATGAATAATGGTGGTGTTTTTCCGAAAGCAAATCCTGTCCTAAATCCAGAAGATATAATTAGGGCAAGAGAGGTGGTAAGGGATGTTTATATGGATGAAAAAATAGAGAAATATATCGTGGATATTGTTTATGCAACGAGAACTCCTGATGGATATGAGTTGAGTAAATTGAAGGATTTGATCTCTTATGGAGCCTCTCCACGTGCCTCTATATCACTTGCAATGGCTTCAAAAGCTTATGCCTTTATCAAGAGGAGGGGGTATGTTATTCCTGAAGATGTAAGGGCAGTATGCTATGAGGTGTTGAGACATCGTATCGGTTTGACTTATGAGGCCGAAGCAGAAAATATTACCACTGAAAATATTATTTCTGATATATTGAATGTTGTAGAAGTTCCTTAGTGTTTGATTTATGGATAACGAGTTACTAAAAAAGGTTCGAAAAATAGAGATTAAAACAAAATCTTTATCGCATCAAATTTTTGCCGGGGAGTATCACTCTGCATTCAAGGGGAGAGGTATGGCCTTTAGTGAGGTTAGGGGGTATCAACTTGGTGATGATGTGAGAAATATGGATTGGAATGTAACAGCAAGACTTCGAGAACCTTACATTAAAGTATTCGAGGAGGAGAGGGAGTTGACGGTGGTTTTGATGATAGATGTGAGCGGCTCCCGTTTTTTTGGTACCAAAAATAAAATGAAGAGGGATCTGATGGCAGAGATTGCCGCGGTGCTCTCTTTTTCCGCATCGATCAATAACGATAAGGTAGGAGCCCTGTTTTTTAGTTCTAAAGTGGAAAAATTTATCCCTCCTAAAAAAGGGCGAAGTCATCTTCTTAGAATTATCAGGGAGTTGATCGAGTTTGAGCCAAAAGATAAAGGGACAAACATAGGGGAGGCGTTGAGATTTCTGACCAATGCCATAAAGAAAAGATGTACAGCTTTTTTATTGTCGGATATGCTCGATTTAGATGCAAATTTCAAACCCGCTTATGAATATGCATTGAAGGTTGCTGTTAATAGACACGATATTTCGGTTATTAATATTTATGACAATAGGGAGAGGGTCCTTCCAAATGTCGGTTTGATTAAAGTCAGAGATAGTGAGAATGGGAAAGAGAGATGGGTGGATACTTCAGATAAATTTGTTAGAGAAAAATACGAGGAGTGGACGCGAACAGCTTTTTCCGATTCGTTGATATTGTTAAGAAAATATAAGGTTGATACGGTTAGTATAAGCACTGATCAAGATTATGTAAAGAATCTTGTAACTTTATTTAAGACACGTACATAAAATGAAATTTTTTTATAAGCATATAATTATCGTCTCTCTTCTGACATTTTTAGTGTCAGCATCGCTCTATTCTCAAGAGCTTTTATCGATTAAGATGAGTAAAGACTCTATCTTGATAGGGGATCAGGTGGAGTGGTCTGCTAAGGTCAATATGCCAAAGGGGGTTACTATTAAATATGATACACTCTCAAATCCTGTCATAGAGGGGGTAGAATTGATTAGAGAGTATGGGTTGGATACCCTGTCGATCAACAAGTTGGCGACTGAGTTGGAGATAAAAGCCATTATAACTTCATTTGATAGCGGATCTTATGTTTTACCGAATAGAACGATATACCTTTTTAAGGATGGAATGTTATCTGATTCTTTAGTTATCAATGGAACGAAACTTGAGGTGACAACCATCCCGATAGATACCACAACATATAAAATGTACGATATTAAAGGTCAATTTAACTATCCTGTCACATTTAAAGAGATTATCCCTTGGATCGGATTGGTCATTCTTATCGTTCTATTGACTTTTGTCATTTATAAAATTATCAAAAACAGAAGGGAGAATAAGACTTTGTTTGGAAAACCCATTGTGAAAGACCCTCCACATATTACAGCTTTACGGAATCTTGATAAGATAAGGGGGGAGAAGTTGTGGCAAAATAACAAACAAAAGCAATACTATACCTCAATAACCGACACTTTAAGAGTATATATTGAGGGACGTTTTGGAATTAAAGCGATGGAGAGGACATCAGGGGAGATTCTCGCCGATTTGGCGAAAGTTAAAGTTGATGAAGCGGTGTATAAGGAGATTTCTGAATTGTTCACTTTATCAGATTTGGTGAAATTTGCAAAATGTGAAGCAACTAATTCTGAGAATGAGAATGCGCTTCCAACCGCTGTGAGATTTGTAAATACCACTTTTATGCAAGAATTGGAGGAGGATAAGAAAAATGGATAGTGTATTTTTTGAATATCCAAAACTGCTTTATTTGGAATTGATATTGATTCCGATAATAGCTTTTTATATCTATCGGGAGTTAAAAGGAAAAACGCCTTATATTATTGTACCAAACTTGATGCCCTATGTAAACAAGTATGGTGTTATTAAGAGAATTGCTCGACATTTGCCATTTGTTCTAAGGGTGGTAACAATTGCTTTTATTATTTTGGCTATTGCCAGACCTCGTTCATCTTCTGTCTTTGAAAAGTCAGATACAGAGGGAATTGATATTGTTCTTGCCCTTGATGTCTCTACGAGTATGCTTGCTCAGGATTTTACCCCAGATCGAATTCAGGCTGCGAAAGATATAGCTATTGAGTTTATATCTCAACGCCCGTCAGACAGGATAGGAATTGTGGTTTTTGCAGGTGAGAGTTATACACAATCTCCCCTCACAACAGATAGGGCGACGCTGATAAACCTTCTCAAAGAGGTTGAGTGTGGATTGATTGAGGATGGTACTGCTATTGGTAATGGTCTTGCCACAGCAGTTTCAAGACTTAAAGATTCCAAAGCGAAAAGTAGAGTTATTATTTTATTGACCGATGGTGTCAATAACCGGGGTGAAATAGCACCTCAAATGGCTATTGAGATAGCTAAAACTTATGGGATTAGAGTCTATACGATTGGTGTCGGGGCTATGGGAACAGCTCCGTACCCAATGATGACCCCATTTGGAGTTCAGATGATGAATGTTGAGGTTGAAATCGATGAAAATCTTTTAAAAGATATAGCAAATAATACCGGGGGGTCATATTTCCGTGCTACCGATAATACGAAATTGTTGCAAATCTATGGTGAGATCAATAAGATGGAGAAGGTTAGGACAACCATAGATTCGTTTCCTGTTTATAAAGAGCTATTTGCCAAGTATGCATTAGTGGCATTGATTGCTTTTGTTTTAGAGATTATTATTAGACTTTTTACTTCAAGGAGGATAGTATGATACATTTTGCACAAGTTCAATATCTATTACTGATTGTCTTAATCCCACTTTTTTATATAGTTTATGGATTGATGAGAAGTTTACGTAAAAAGAGGGTTGCAAGATTTGGTGACCCCTCTTTAATGGAGAGATTGACACCTCTTAGCTCTAAGAGAAAAGGGTGGGTGAAATTGACATTTCTCTCCCTCTCTCTATTGTTTTTTGCAATAGGGATGGCTCGTCCGCAACTTGGTGCAACTCTTAAAGAGCGTGAGGTTAAAGGGGTTGAGATTATGATTGCATTGGATGTCTCTAATTCGATGCTTGCAGAGGATTACTCTCCAAACCGTCTTGAAAGGGCTAAATTGGCAATATCTAAACTCGTAGACAAATTACAAGATGATAGGATCGGACTTATAGTTTTTGCGGGTCAATCGTTTGTACAACTCCCAATCACAACGGATTATATTTCAGCCAAGATTTTTCTAAATTCAATTAATACCGAGTCAGTTCCTGTTCAGGGTACTGCACTTGGGGATGCAATTAGAACTTCAATCAGGAGTTTCAGCCCTGAAAGTGAAAATAGCAGGGCGATTATTTTGATAACTGATGGGGAAAACCACGAGGATGATCCTGTTGAGGCAGCTAAAGATGCTGTCGGTATGGGGGTTAGGGTGTTTTGTGTAGGGGTTGGCTCTCAAGAGGGTAAGGCTATTCCGATGAATGGGGATTTGCTAAAAGATAAGGAGGGTAATATTGTTGTTACAAGGTTGGATGAGAATACATTAAGGAGTATTGCGGATGCAGGAAAAGGGGTTTATGTAAGGGCAGGAAATAGTGAATTTGGCTTGAATCCTATTATTGATGATATCAGAAATATGGATGCCAAACGGTATCAATCTGTAGTGTTTGAAGATTTTGATGAACAATATATGTACTTTTTTGCAATTGCTCTAATTTTCTTAGTTTGTGAGTTCTTTATAAGTGACTCAAGAAATGGAAGAAAGCTTTTTAAAATTGAGAAAGCTGCCTTGATGGTTGTTACTTTTATGCTTTTCTCAACGGCATCTTTTTCTCAGTCTGACAGATCAGAGGTGCGCTCAGGTAATCGCTATTTTAAGAAGGGGAATTTCCAAAAATCGGAAATTGAGTATAGGAGGGGTTTGATAAAAGATTCAACATCTGTTACGGCTCTTTATAATCTTGGAAATACGCTATATAAAGGGGAAACTTATCAAGAAACTGAGAAGTTTTATGGTAAAATCAATAGTGATTCATTAAAGAGTGTCTCTCCACAAAAAGCGGCTCAATTTTTCCACAATAGTGGAAATGTCTCTCTGAAAACAAAAAATTATCAGAAGGCGGTGGATGCTTTTAAAGAATCTTTACGGATCAACCCTGCCGATATAGAGACAAAGTCAAATCTTGCTTATGCACAGAAATTGCTTGATAATCAAAAGCAACAACAGCAAAATAATCAAGATCAAAACAAAGATCAAAACAAAGATCAAAACAAAGATCAAAACAAAGATCAAAACAAGGATCAAAACAAAGATCAAAACAAAGATCAAAATCAGGATCAAAACAAGGATCAAGACCAAAATCAAGGAGATAATAAGCAGCAGGTTCCTCCAAAAATAACGCCTCAGGCTGCACAACAGATGCTTCAAGCTATTGAGGATAAGGAAAAAGGGACTCAAGAAAAGGTTAAAAAAGAAAAGGCTAAACAGTTGCAAAATAGACAGAAAGAAAAGAATTGGTAGAATATGAAAAGATATTTTTTTAGTTATTTAATTATTGTTTTATTCTTATGCAGTGCTAACGTAGTTAGAGGGCAAAACACTCTATCTGTCAGTGCGCCAGCCGTTGTGGAAAAAGACGAAGTTTTCAATATCATTTATACCGCAAATGGAAAGGTGGGAGATTTTACACCACCTCAATTCCCCGGATTTAATGTGTTAGCGGGACCATCTCTTTCTAAAATTAATTCTACTCAGATTATCAATGGGAAAAGGACACACACCTATGAGATGAGTTATACTTATGTGTTGCAAGCAAAAGAGATAGGAAAATTTACGATTTCACCTGCTTCTGCTGAAATAGAGGGAAAAAGATACTCCAGCAATAGTGTCTCAATAGAGATTATCAAATCTGCCTCGAATAAGGGTGAGAGTTCAAAGGAGAGTAGTACCTTGTCATCAAAGGGGGTAGGGAGCAATGATATTCAATTGCGTATGATCCTCAATAAGAGTAGAGTGGTTAAAGGGGAGCCAATAATCGCCACACTGAAATTATATACTAAAGTAAATATTAATGGTTTTGAAGATGTTAAATTCCCCACATTTAATGGTTTCTGGAGTCAGGAGATCGAAACTCCAAGCAATGTGGAATTTATCAGAGAGACTCTAAACGGGGAGATTTATAGCGCAGCATTGTTAAGAAAGTATATGTTGATTCCTCAACAATCGGGTAATATTCAGATAGATGCAGCTGAACTTATTTGTCAGGTACCTGTTCGCTCTTCAGTCGGATCAAATTCTATTTTCGATGACTTTTTTGATTCTTATGAGACTCAGAAGAAGAGAGTTTCAACACCTCCGATAACAATAAATGTTGCACAATTACCGGCGGGGGCGCCTTCTTCATTTACAGGTGGTGTGGGCGATTTTAAAATTGAGGCACATCTTTCTAAGGGTGATTTAAAATCTCATGAAGCAGCCTCTTTGATAGTTACTATCACGGGGAGTGGAAATATTAATCTGATAGAGGCTCCAAATATTGTCTTTCCACCCGATTTTGAGGTGTATGATATTAAAAGGAGTGAGGAGTTAAAATCGGGTTCGAATGGGACTTCGGGCTCAAAAACATTTGAGTATCCGTTTATCCCGAGAAGCCACGGAAATTTTGATCTTAAAGGGGTAGAGTTTAGTTATTATGATATTTCAAAAGGAAAATATGTAACTATTAAATCATCTCCTATTGTTTTCGATATTGCACAAGGGGTAGATAATGGTTCTGTTGTTATGAGTGGAGGTGTTAATAAACAGTCAGTAAAGAGTTTAGGTGAGGATATTCGATTTATCTCATTAGATAAATCGAAATTGAATATGGGTAATAATATTTTTATTTTGACACCAATCTTTTACATTTTAATCTTAGTCGCAATATTGTTATATGTGTGGCTGTTTTTCTTTTTGAAGAAAAGAATTAAGAGGAGAAGTGATGTTCTTGGGTCTAAAAATCGGAGGGCTAAAAAGGTGGCGAAAGCAAGGTTGAAAAATGCGGAGAATCTCTTGAAGAGAAATCTCTATTCTGCCTTTTATGAGGAACTTCATAAAGCGGTTACAGGGTATATTTCAGATAAGTTTATGATCCCTTTATCAGATATGAATCGTGATAGAATAAGGGAGGAACTCTCTAAGAGTGGTAAGGATGAGTCGCTTATAATGAGTCTATTCACCCTTTTGGATGCTTGTGAATATGCTCGATACGCTCCTACATCGGGATTTGAGGCTATGGAAAATCATTATAAAGGGGCAATTGATATTATTTCAGAAATAGAAAGTTAGATCATTTAAGGATATGAAAAGAGTTTTAATTTTATTTATAGCATTATCAACGACTTTTATTGCTTTTGCAAGTGAGAAAGATTCCCTTTGGAATAATGCATCAACTGCATATACTGGTGGTAATTATGATGTTGCACTTCAAGATTATTTACAGATTGAACAGCTTGGCTACAGCTCGGCTGATTTGATGTATAATATCGGAAATTGCTACTATAAATTGGGCAATAATGTCGGGAAATCAATTTTATATTATGAGAGGGCTTTGAGGATAGACCCCTCTTCAGAGGATATTCAATTTAATCTCAATCTTGCAAAACAATATACGACAGATAGAATAGATGTTGTCCCCGAATTTGTCCTTATCATTTGGGTCAAAAATTTCAGAGAACATTTGTCTTCAAATACTTGGTCATATCTTTTTTTGTTTTTCATCTTTATAGTGGTGATGTCTCTCCTCATTTTCCATTTTGGTAGAGGATTGGCACTGAGAAAGGTTATGTTTATTGCAGCAATATTGTTTTTTATTTTTGCACTTGTATCTCTTTCGTTTTCAATCAGTTTGTCGAATGAGTTGAAGAGGGATGATATAGCGATAATTATGAAACCGGTTAGCTCGGTTAAAAGCTCTCCCAACGAGTCTGGTCAATCTTTGTTCATTATTCACGAAGGGACTAAGGTTGAGATTATTGAGAGTCTTGGAGAGTGGGATAGGGTTGAGCTTGAGGATGGGAGACAAGGGTGGCTTTTAAAGGGTGATATCGAGGTTATTTAGATTATTAGGACTTATATTATTGATGATTTTTTTATATTTTAAATAGAGATTTTATGACACTGATTAAATCAATATCAGGGATAAGGGGAACGATTGGAGGTGAACAAGGGGTCAACCTTACCCCTTTAGATATTGTCAAATTTACATCAGCTTATGCAGATAGGCTGAGGGAACGAATCCAGGGAAAAGAGAGGTACACTATTGTTGTTGGCCGTGATGCGAGGCTATCGGGAAAAATGGTGGAATCGTTAGTGTGTGGAACGCTTTCAGCTTGTGGTATAGATGTAATTAATGCGGGACTTGCATCTACTCCAACTGTTGAGATGGCTGTTCTGTTTGCCAAAGCAGATGGGGGGATAATTATTACAGCTTCTCACAATCCCAAAGAGTGGAATGCTTTGAAGTTATTGAATGAGAAAGGGGAATTCCTTGATGCTCAGGAGGGTGAGATGTTATTAAGGGTTGCCGATAAGGGCGATTTTAAATTTTGCAATGTGGATACTCTTGGAAAGGTTGTAGAAGAGGATTTTACACAAAGGCATATTTCTGCGGTTTTATCTTACCCATTAGTGGATGTTGAGGCTGTTTACAGATCGGGGTTTAAGGTGGTTTTGGATAGTGTTAATTCTGTAGGGGGAATTGTTATGGTTCAATTATTAGAGGCTCTTGGTGTAGAGTGTATTCAATTAAACTGTGAGCCTACAGGTAATTTCGCCCATAATCCCGAACCTCTTCCCTCTAATTTAAAGACTCTTAGTGAGATGGTGGTCTCTTCCGGAGCAGATCTTGGGATTTCTGTTGATCCGGATGTGGATAGATTAGCATTGGTGTGTGAGGATGGTACTTTCTTTGGTGAGGAGTACACCCTTGTTTCTGTGGCCGATTATGTTTTATCAAAAAAAGGGGGGGCTACTGTTTCAAATCTCTCATCATCAAGGGCTTTGAAAGATGTTACAGAATCTTACGGATATACTTATAGTGCAGCTGCTGTAGGTGAGGTAAATGTTACTACTGAGATGAAGAGAACAAATGCTGTGATAGGTGGAGAGGGTAATGGGGGGGTAATTGTTCCAGACTTACATTATGGAAGGGATGCAATGATAGGGGTAGCTTTATTTTTGAGCAATCTTGCACATAAAAAGTTGAAAGTATCTCAGTTGAGGGCAACTTATCCAAATTATGTTATCTCAAAGAACAAAATAGAGTTGTCAGATCCTGTTTTGATAGATAAAATATTAACTAAAGTTAAAGAGGAGTTTTCTGATCAACGAATCACTACCATAGATGGGGTGAAGATAGATTTTGATAGTGAGAAGATGTGGGTACACCTCCGTAAATCAAATACAGAGCCTATTATTAGGATTTATGCTGAGGCATCTGATGAGAAAAAAGGGGGAGATTTGGCTGCAAAAATTATACTAATTGCTAATAATATTACTAAGTAGAGTATGTTTTCTTTTAGAACAACACCTCTTGATCAACAAGAGGATACGGTTCTGCGTAGGGGTAGACTTGCTGTGTTATGCAATCAATCTGCTTGGAATCCCGAAAAAGGGGAGTATGTTTTTGAAACTCTCTATCGGATAGGTAATTTAAAAAGGGTTTTTATCCCTCAATCTGGTATTTTCGGAGAGAATACTGATTCTAAAAAGTGTAATTTTAGTAATTACTCTCATATAGGATTGGATGGGTGCGAATTTATTCCACTTGAAGGGGAGGGGGAGGAGTTCTCATTTCCTTTGGAAAAATTTGAAGATATAGATGCTCTTATTGTTGAATATCAAGATCTCGGTTCGAGATATGATGGTTTTACCTCTATCCTTTTCAATCTTTTTCTTGCTTTACACAATAGTGGAGCGACACTTTCTGTTTATGTTTTGGATAGGGAAAATCCTTCAGGAAGAGGTGTTGAAGGGACAATGCTTTACCCTCAATATATTAGTGGACAAGGTGTTGAGGGTGTTCCACATAGGCATGGGCTCACATTAGGTGAGTTGTCAAATCTTTTTTATTCTGAAATCGGGGCTAAATTTCCCCTCCATATCATCTCATATATAGTTAGATCTGCTACCCAATTTATGATGCCTTGGAGTATTCCTCCGTTTCAAGATATACCAGGACTATTTACAACCAATTTTTATTGCGGACAAGCTATTTTTAAGGGGGTTAACCTTAGTTATGGGGAGGGGACAACGAGACCTTACGAATTTTTCGGTGCCCCTTTCTTGAAACCATTCTCTCGGGAGGATGCAGAGGGTTTTGCTGACAGTGGAGTTTTTATAAGAAATACGATGTTCACCCCACAATTTGGAATATTTTCTGGTGAGATTTGTTACGGCTGCCAGATGCTTCCTGTCCCGGGTGTTCAATATCACTCCTTGTCTCACTCGTTGAGGATATTAAAATATATCAAAGAGAATTATCCTCAATTGGAATACCATTTGTTGGAGAGGGTAATAGGTGATAAAGATCTTTATGATTATGTTCTTGGAAAACTACCTTGGTCGGATATAAAAGATTATCTGAAAATTGAAGAGCAGAAATGGATGAGAAAGGCAAAAAGATATATGCTTTATGACGATCAACTCACTCGCGTAAAGATAACTTATTAGTATTTCACTATTTTTGAAAAATTATTTGTTCATAAAATAAATATTGCATACTTTTGCAACCCATAATTAAAAAATTAAAGAAATGAAAAAAGGAATACATCCCGAAACCTACCGTCTTGTAGCTTTCAAGGATATGTCAAACGAGCACGTATTTATTACTCGTTCCTGTGTTAATACAAAGGAAACTCTTGAAATTGAAGGGGTAACTTATCCCTTAGTAAAGGTCGAAATATCAAATACATCCCACCCATTCTATACAGGTAAGATGAAACTTGTGGATAGTGCTGGTCGTGTTGATAAATTTTACCAACGTTACAAAAAGAAATAGTTTTCCACAATTATATATTTTAAAAAGAGGGTGTACTCAAATGATACACCCTCTTTTTCTTTTTTTATAGCTCCTGCCTTTAGACAAGTTCACTCTATTCAGAAGTGTCTATGGGGCATATCTGTGTGTTTGAAGCCTTAGTTTTCTACCCGAAATACAGATCGAAATTTGCCTGAAGGAGGTGGTACTTGGGTTAGTTCTTTTCTAATAGGTCACTTTGGACACAAACTGTGGCTTGAAGGGATTCTATATAGAGGTAAGCAAATTTTTTATTTAACTTGATCACTTTTCCTGAGACTTTTTCAAATGGACCTCCGAGAATATTGACCATATCTCCCTCATTGATTAATGTGTTTCCAACTGTAAGTTTAATGAAATCTTTAATTGCTGTTATCTCATTATCTTTTATAATGGCAGGGACACCAAGATAATATACAACTCTGACGACACTTGGTACAATTACTAAGGTGCGAAGTTTGATTTGGGTGCAATTTACAAAGATGTATGACGGCATCAGAGGTAATTCCACTTTTTTTACCCTATCTGACCACTTTCTGACTGAAATAAATGTTGGTAAAAAAACCTCTATTCCTTCTCGTTCCAATCTCTCTCTTACCTTTTTTTCGGCTCTGGGTGCAGTATAAAGCACAAACCATTTATTCTCCATAGTTCTAAAAATTATTTACTAAATCTCTACTCCTTATAAGTTACAGAAGTGTTAGGGTTCTCAAACCAATTTTCATTTTCAACTCCACCGCTGAACATCCATTGATCGATCAATGGATAGGTCTCTGATATTGACACCATTTCGAGTGAATAGAGGAGGTTATTGGTACTTTGGATAGCCCAGACATAGTTCTGTGAATCTGAAAAGTTTTTTCTGCCGGTGGGTGAGAATAGGGTTTTATCGAATTTGTCTGTTGGGGTGTTCTCTTTTGTGAAAATCTCTTTCTCCCTTGTATCAATAACAATGAAAAGAGATACTCCACTATCTTCTTCACTTGATGAGAGGTGTTGGATAACCTTTTTGTAATTAGGATATGAGTCCTTTTCGAAATTGATAGTAATTGTGGTCAATGTGGAGGAGATATGGGGGATATTGGCAAAGGTATTGATGAAGTCATCCTGTGAGGCGAAAAGGGTGCGTAAATTGTCTACAAGGGGGACAACAACGCAACTGTTTTGATTCTCTTCGGTTCCATTGAGCAACATAGGTGTAAACAATTTATTAATATCTGTTTCATCTCTTTGAACAGATTCTATTTTGACTTTATGATAAAATTTGAGTCCAATTCCTATTGTCTTGGAGATACCTCCAATTGCGCGTGGAAGTATTTTGATAACCATACATTTAACACTGTTACCATCATCTGTGAGTTCGTATTTGAAATTGTAACCGAACACTATATCATTAAAGTCATAGTCCCCTTTGTAGGGGAAAAGGTCCTCTACCAAATAGGTTCCATATGAATTTTCTGATGGAAAAAAGAGATATCTTTCATTTAAGTCCTGTTTCCGAATAGACAAAGGGGAGTTGGAGGGGGAGAGGGTGATAGAGGTTTGCTGGATAGCGATCAATGTGTCTTTGCTGTTGATTGCAAAAGAGTATGTCCCCAAAGGGAGATTGTTTGCAAGAATTTGATCTTTTCCATTTAATATGACGGAATTATTGTTAAGTATCTCTACCTCTTTGATAACCATCGTTTCCCAACTGAAATTTTCAGGTATAGCAGCCTTCTCTGTGGTTGTCTCTTGAATATTTGAAAAGAGACAAGATTGGTTCAAAAAAATATTAAAAATCACAATAATAATTAAAAATACTCTCTTTATTCTAAATTTATTAATCATAGTATCAATGTAATAAGTTAAATTCATAGAAGTTATATATTTCCCATCCACTTATCCCTCTCCTCTATCAAGTGGAGACCTATTTTATCGATCACCCTTTTAGAAAATCCAGTTATCGCTTCATCAATTGTTTTTGGGTGGTTGTAAAATGGTATTGATGGAGGCGCAATTATTGCGCCAGCTTCGCATAGTGTGGTCAGGTTTTTAATATGTATAAGATTGAAAGGGCTCTCTCGAGGGACAACTACCAATCTTTTACCCTCTTTTAGCTGAACATCTGCAACTCTGCATATTAGGTCACTTGAGATACCCGAAGCAATTCTTCCTACTATCCCCATACTTGCTGGGACAATTATCATAGCGTCAGCACAATTCGATCCTGAGGCAAAAGGGGTGTAAAAGTTGCTGTTGTCCAATATCTCCCCTTTTTCGGTGAGGTAACTTTTGATCTCCTGACCCATCTCATCACACCATATTTTTTCAGCAGTTTGGGTGTAGATGAAAAAGAGTTTAATATCACTTTGAGGATATCGAGACTGTTCGATAAATAGGGTGTCTATTAAGTTTTTTGCATAGATAGAACCACTTGCCCCTGTAATTGAAACGATTATTTTCATATTACCTGATAATTATTTAGTAATATATTCCTAAATCTCTCCATCCCGGTAGTAGCGATCTCTTTTATATGGGTAAATGATGGAATATTTATATTAATATCCGCAGGATCAATCATATAAATAGCAGTATCCTTTTTGACATAACGGATAATTCCGGCTGCAGGATATACAACAAGTGATGTCCCAATAACAAGAAGTATATCACATTTGGAAACTATGTCAATTGCCTCTTCTATTTTAGGGACACTCTCTCCAAACCAAACTATAAATGGGCGTAACTGGACCCCGTTTTCCCCTTTATCTCCAAGATTTATGTCGTTATATCCGATATCGTAAACTTTATATTTATTATCCTCTTCTATCGCTTTTGTCAACTCTCCGTGAAGATGAATTACTTTCGATGATCCCCCTCTTTCGTGAAGATTATCAATATTTTGAGTGATGATAGTAGTATCAAAAAATGGCTCAAGCTGGGCGATTATGGTGTGAGCTTTATTTGGGAGGGCGTTTTTAAGAGCTCGGCGGCGTTGATTATAAAAATCGAGAACCACTCCTCTGTCGCGATACCACCCTTCGATGGATGCAACATCTTCAACCCGATATTGCTCCCACATCCCGTCATTATCTCTGAATGTATTAAGTCCACTCTCTTTACTGACCCCTGCTCCAGATAGAATCGCTAATCTTTTCATATTATGTGAATAGGTCTATTCATTAATGAAATAATATTTTTTAAGCCACATTGTGAAAAGTGGGTCTATGATAGAGGGTATGTCATTCTCGTCAAATGTGATAACCTCTTTTTTCTTCAATGCCTCTTTGATTCTGAAGACATTTGCTGAAGAATTCAATTTATATTGGTCAATGATTTCCGATGAACTGAAGCGTGTCTCTCCGCAAAAGATGGCCTTTAATAGATTTATCTGATAATTACTCAAATTGCTCATTATGTCTTTGAAACGGATCTCGTGAATCTGAAGTAATGAGTTGGTTGCCTCTTGTATAAGCTTGTCGTTCAGATATCCTTTAGTAAGGTTATAGCACATATTTGATATATGCCAAATGTACCAAGGGTGTCCTTGCACCGATTGGTATATTTGGAGTGCCTGTGATTGATCTACCACCCTTCCAACCTTCAAAAATACTCTGACAATGTGGTCAATAATAGCCTTCTCTTCTATCGGATATAATTTTATGTGCTCAGCAAAATTGAAAAAGTATTTCTCCTCTTCAAAAATCAATTTCATTGCATTAAGTCTTGAGCCTGAAATCAAATAGGTGGTCTCTTTATGAGAAGCCCATTTTTTCTCCAACAACTTCAGAAGGTCTTCTCCATCATCAAACAATAGAATATTTTGAAACTCTTCAATATAAATTATGATGTTCGTATCGAAATCAACGCATATTTTCTCAGGGAGATCTATGATGCTATCTATTTGAGAATCTGTAAGTGGTGTAGAGTTGTCGTATTGCAGATATTGAATGTATTTGTTAGAAAATGTATTCCAATCTGTCAAGGTATTTGAGACACAAGCTGCTATTTGGGCAGCCAATGTCCTAAAAAAGATATCGCTGGATCTGATATTTAAAAGATTGATCTCGCAAATATTAAAATTGTACGATAGCTTTTGTAGATTTAGCAATGTCTGCTGGATGAGTGACCTTTTGCCTGTTTTTTGCGGTTCATATATGACTGCGTGTTTTTTCTCGCGTAAAAGATTTGTTAAATTATTTAACTCTTTTTTTCGTGAAAGAAAATCATTTTCAACCACGAATCTATTATATGCAAAAGGGCTATCCATAAAATTAAAAACGAGTTTATCTTTGTGTTGTTTTTTTTTGTTACAGCAAAATTAAATAAAATTGAGTGATTTTTCCTCTTTTATTTGTTTGAATCGATGAATTGTTTTACTTTTGCAGTCCAAAATTATTATATAAGGCTGTTAAGCTATTGAATAAGAGTTATTTAAATAATAACCGCTTGCAGTCGCAAACTTTAAAAATTTATTTATGTACGCAATTGTAGATATTGCAGGACAGCAATTTAAAGTGGAAGCAGGGAGAAAGATCTTCGTTAACCGTCTTGACGGTGAGGTGGGTGCCTCTCTTGATTTCAACAAAGTATTATTAACCGACAACGAAGGAATCGTTAAAATTGGAGCTCCATATGTTGACGGTGTAAATGTTAAGGCAACGATAGTTGACCATATTAAAGCGGATAAGGTAATTGTTTTTAAGAAGAAACGCCGTAAAGGTTATCAGAAGAAAAACGGCCACCGCCAATGTTTAACCCAAATTCTCATTAATGAGATTGCTTAATTTATAGGAGATTTAGATTATGGCTCACAAAAAAGGTGTCGGTAGTTCGAAGAACGGTCGTGAATCGCACAGCAAACGATTAGGTGTTAAATTATTCGGAGGACAAGTTGCTAAGGCAGGCAATATCCTTGTACGTCAAAGGGGAACAGTTCATAACCCGGGTGAAAATGTAGGTATCGGTAAAGATCACACTTTATATGCACTTACAAACGGAATTGTCTCTTTTCGCAAAAAGGCTAACAATAAGTCTTATGTGTCAGTAATGCCATTTTCGGCAGAATAATTGATATAAGCATTATAAACATTACCTCATTAGAAAGGTAATAATAACAAAACTTGATTTTAAGGGTTGCTTAGGTGCAACCCTTAATTTTTTATTTGTGTAAAACAAATTAAAATAGTGACATTCAATTGATGAATTAATTCTTAAATTTGCGATTGTTTTAAAAATTATCATATGTTAACATTGAAACTCCTAAGGGAAAATCCAGACTTTGTAATAGAAAGATTATCAGTTAAAAACTTTGATGCAAGTGAGATTGTCAATAAAATCTTAGAATTTGATAAATTAAGAAGACAATATCAAACGGAGCTTGATGGCTATCTTGCGATGCAAAAATCCAAAGCAAAAGAGATAGGGATATTGATGCAGAGTGGAGATAAGGAGCAAGCAGAGATTGCAAAGGGTGAAGTCGCCTCTTTAAAGGAGAAATCAAAAGAAGTGGAAAAATTGATGGAGGAGAGTCAAGATAGTCAAAATGAGCTTCTTGTCCTCCTTCCAAACCTTCCTGTCAGTATTGTCCCTTTTGGTAAAGGGGCAGAGGATAATGTGGTTGTAAGAGAGGGGGGAAATATTCCCGATTTAGGTCCAAATCCCATTCCTCATTGGGATATTGCAAAAAAATATGACCTCATAGACTTTGATCTTGGGGTGAAATTAACAGGAGCAGGTTTTCCAGTGTATAAAGGGAAAGGGGCGAGGATTCAAAGAGCTTTAATTCAATATTTTCTCGATTATAATACAAAAGCTGGATATACTGAGATTCAACCTCCGATAATGGTAAATGAAGCCTCAGGTTTCGGAACAGGTCAATTACCCGATAAGGAGGGACAAATGTATTTTGCCCCCCTTGATAAATTTTATATGATTCCAACAGCAGAGGTCCCTGTAACAAATATTTATCGTGATGTTATTTTAGCTCAATCAGATTTTCCTATAAAGATGACTGCTTACACCCCTTGTTTCAGAAGGGAGGCAGGCTCATATGGAAAGGATGTGAGGGGGTTAAACAGACTTCATCAATTTGATAAAGTGGAAATTGTTCAACTATCTCTTCCTGAAAATTCTTCGAGTGCACTTGATGATATGGTTCTTCATGTTGAGAGGCTTGTTAAGTCTCTTGGTCTTCCATACCGAATATTGAGGCTTTGTGGCGGAGATATGAGTTTTACATCCGCTATAACCTACGATTTTGAGGTCTATTCTGCTGCTCAAGGGAGATGGCTTGAAGTTAGTTCGGTTTCAAACTTTGAATCATTCCAAGCTAATAGATTGAAATTGAGATATAAGGATGCTGATGGCAAGATTCAACTTGCCCACACTCTAAATGGGAGTTCATTGGCGTTACCTCGTATTCTTGCCGCTATTTTGGAAAACAATCAAGGTAGGGATGGTATCTCAATTCCTAAGGTATTACAGAGTTATACCCAATTTGTAAGGATAGATTAACTCCAATTATGGGCAATTGTCAAAGAATTATTCTCGGTATAGATCCCGGAACACAGATACTTGGTTACGGGATAATTCTTTTAGACGATACGAAGACCCATTATGTCGATATGGGGATTATTGATCTTCGTAAAGAGAAAGATCACTTTAATAAACTTAAAATAATCACCTCTGAAGTGGGATCGTTGATTGAGTCTTATACTCCAAATGATCTCGCAATCGAGGCCCCTTTTTATGGGAAGAATCCTCAAGTTATGCTTAAACTTGGAAGGGCGCAGGGAGCTGCTATTGCTGCAGGGCTTATAAGGGGAATCCCAATCTTCGAATATGCCCCAAGGAAGGTGAAAATGGCGATAACAGGCAAGGGGGCTGCTTCAAAAGAGCAGGTGGCGTTGATCCTATCTAAAACTTTAAAAATTGAGATGCAAAACAAATATTTGGATGCATCAGATGCGTTAGCTATCGCACTATGTCACTCGTATCAATTAACGAACCCACTTACAGATCTTTCAACCTCTTCATCGTGGGAAAATTTTATAAAGTCACATCCTGATAGACTTTTATAGTTGTTGGTTTTTATAAAATATTTAAACCTTTTTTTATTTGCTCTGTCAAATGGTAGTCGATTTTATATGACACTAATATGAATTTAAAAAAATTATTAATTTTTGTTCTCTTCCTTTTAACATTTAGTTTTTCTCTTCCCGCACAATCTTATCTCTCAGTTAAGGTGAGACTTTTAGATGCTAATAATAATGAACCGGTCCCTTTTGCCACAGTGTATGTTTCAAAAGATGGAACAACCAAAAACGCATTTTATTCCCTTACCGACGAGCAAGGTTATGCTACTATCCCTAAAGTAAAGAGCGGTACCTATATTTTCAAAGCTGAGTTGTTAGGATATAAAATTTTTACAAAAGAGGTGAAGATTGATGCCTCTATTGACCTTGGGGTTTTTAAGATTGAGCCAAATATTGATCAGATAGAGCAATCAGTTGTTTCTGCGGTTGGTAATCCTATTGTGGTAAAAAAAGATACGATTGAGTATAATGCCTCTTCTTTTAAAACAACTGATAACGATATGTTGGAGGAACTCTTGAAAAAATTACCCGGAGTGGAGATATCAAGTGATGGTACAATTACTGCTAATGGTAAGACTATTACTAAAATAACTATTGATGGAAAGACCTTCTTTCTTGATGACCCTCAGTTGGCAACAAAAAATATTCCGGCAAAAATAGTTCAGAAGGTAAAGGTTGTGGAGAAAAAATCAGAGCAAGCAGAGTTTACCGGCATCGATGATGGAAATGAAGAGACCATTATTGATTTAAGTGTAATTCCGGGTATGATGAAGGGGTGGTTTGGTAATGTTTCAGCTGGAGCAGGTCACGATCTTGTAAGTTCTGACCACTCTGTAAGATATCAAGCATCAGGAATGGCAGGAAGGTTTACAGATAAGTCTCAACTAAGTTTTATTGGAAATGGTAATAATACAAATAACAGAGGATTCCAAGATATGGCGGGGGAGATGATGAATAGTATGAGATCTTCTACTGGACGGAGTTCAGGTGGAGGAGGAATGATGGGCAGAAGTATGGGCGGCAATACAAGCGGTATTACAACCTCTTGGATGGGGGGTGTGAATGCAAACTCATATTTTCTTGATAATAATGCTATGGAATTGGGGGGAAACTATTTATACAATGGATCCATCAAAGAGCTTAATGAAAAGAGCAGTAAAACCACTTTTATTGATGATAAACAAAGTTTACTCACAACAAATAATGGTTTGAGTATCAATACGACAGAAGGACATAGAGCGGGTGTTGAGCTTGATTATAAAATAACCGATAAAACTTCTATTTACTTTAGACCTCAGTTTAATTATGGGTATAGCAGCTATATGGATTCAACCCTATTCAGCTCGGATAATACATTGACAGGGAAGGTTAATGATGGTCATAGTAGGGCAACGGGTCAAAATGTCTCTTGGAAAACTAACGGGCGATTGTTGTTAAGACAAAAAATAGGTAATACGAGTGGTAGGACTATTTCACTAAATATTGATTATGATATCTCAAAAAATAGTCTGTTTGGGACCAATGAATCGGTGACAAGAAAGTATATTAATGATATATTAGAGGACTCTACAGTTGTTGATCAACAATTTAAACAGGGCAAAGATGCGTATTCTATCGGTGGTAATTTGACCTATACGGAGCCTCTTGGAAAGAATTACTTTTTGCAAGCATCATATAAATATAGTTACAATCAGAATAATTCTGAGAAACTTACTTACGATAAGGATATTGCATCAGGAGATTATAGTCTGTTGGATGAAAATTACTCTTCGAGATATCAAAATTCATTCATTAATCAGAATATTCAACTTAATGCGATGAAGCAGGAGGATAAATACAATGTTCAAGTGGGATTTAGCGCACAGCCATCTACGACAAAGAGTGTTTCTCACCTTTTTAAACAGAATAGGGATAGTGTTTTGACCTACTCTGTATGGAATTTTGCCCCTTCTGCAAGGTTTGATTATAGATTTAATGATTATAAGTTTTTAAGAATCAATTATAGAGGTTCTACTCAGCAGCCCTCTATAACTCAATTGCAACCTGTTCCAGATAATTCAAATCCGCTCTATATTTCGTTAGGTAACCCATCTTTACAGCCTGAATTTTCTCATTCGGTCAGGGGAATGTATAGAACGACAGATATGAAGACCTTCTCCTCTTTCTCAACAATGCTTAATTTTTCATATACGAAAGATGCAATTATCACTGCAAGTTGGTATAATAAATCAGGTGTACAATATTCTGCACCAATCAATTCTGAGGAGGGTTCATACAGTGGTTCAGCTATGATAATGTATAGCACTCCTATTGCTAAGTCTAAATTCTCAATCAATTCATTTACAAGATTGAGTACATCAAGTAAATTGACCTATTCTGGTACAGGTGAAGGGCAGACATTAGAAGAGATTAAAGGTGAGCTAATTAAAAGTAGAACAACATCTCTTGGCGCATCAGAAAATTTGACATTTATTTATAGGGATAACTATATCGAGGCTCGTTTGGGAGGTGTAGCATCTTATTCAAATGCTTGGTATTCAGTAGGAGAAAAGAAAAATGCTGCAACTTGGACAAATGCTGTTACTGGAGAGATAAATGCTACTATGCCTTGGGGAATGGAGATCAAAACAGATGCAAGATATAATTTCTATATCGGTTATGATCAAGGATTTGGAGATCCTCAGGTGATTTGGAATGCAGAGATCTCTCAATTGATATTTAAGAAGAGGGCAACCTTGAGATTTAAGGTGTATGACATACTTAATCAGGCTAAAAACAATTATAGAATAACTACCGATAACTATGTTCAAGATGTAGTGAATAATACACTCGGACAATATTTTATGATAAGCCTAACCTTTAGATTTGGTAATTTCAATAATATGGCAAAGGGGATGAATAGTGGCAGAGGCCCTCACGGAAGTGCAGGTCCCCCTATGGGCGCTCCCCCAATAATGTAGTAAATTTGTCAATCAGTGATTTCATATCCTCGGGGAGTTCACTCTCAACGAGGATTTTTTGTTTTGTAGAGGGGTGGATGAAACCAATTGTTTGGGCGTGAAGTGCTTGGCGAGGTAAAATTTCGAAACAATTCTCAATAAATTGTTTGTATTTAGAGTATAGTGTCCCTTTCAATATCTTATCCCCTCCGTACCTTTCATCATTAAAAAGGGGGTGGCCGATATAGTTCATATGGACACGTATCTGATGAGTTCGTCCCGTCTCTAACCTACATTCAATGACGGTTACATAATTGAGTCTTTTGATAACTTTATAATGGGTCACTGCGTGTTTGCCTCCAGATCCGTCTTCATACACTTTAAATCTCAATCTATCGTTTGGATCTCTTCCGATGTTGCCCACTATTGTTCCTTCATCATTCTTTACATCTCCCCAAACAATTGCAACATATTTACGTTCAATGGAGTGATCGAAAAATTGTTTTGCTAAATAGAGTTGTGATTCATCATTTTTCGCGATTAATAATGTTCCTGAGGTGTCTTTATCTATTCTATGAACCAAAACCCCCATTCTATCATCCTCAGCATCTTCCCCTTGACTTTTCCCCAAGTAGTATGCAAGGCCGTTGATAAGTGTTCCTGTGTAGTGTCCGCAACCAGGATGAACCACCAATCCGGCAGGTTTATTAATTACTAAAACATCTTCATCTTCATATCTTATATCCAAACTCATTTTCTCCGGTAAAATCTCAAATCCTTTTCTCCTATATGGTAAAAGGATTGTAATAATATCAAATGGTTTGACCTTATAATTTGCTTTTATTATTTTATCGTTAACCCTGACATACTCTGCCTCTATTGCCAATTGGATCCGATGTCTCGAAGTGTGTTCCATTCGAGATGTGATATATTTATCTATGCGTAGTAGAGTCTGTCCTTTATCAACATTAAATCTAAAATGCTCAAACATACCTTGTTCGGCATCCTCTAATCCGTAATTTAACTCTTGATCGAGAAGTTCATCTTCGATTTGATCAATTCCTATTTGTTCCATCTATTTTGGATTGGTCTTTGGTGAGATAGATTGTGACAGGGGAACCTAACCGATAACTTGAAGAGTCTCTGTTAGAGGGCTGTTGACGATATACAACCGCCTCTAAAGAGTCAGAATATGATGTAACAGTCTCATCAAAAAAGGCATTGGAGATATTTAATGAATTGTCGTGAATTTTCCCCTTGGCCATCAAATATTTATATCCGATAAGATTTGGAATAAAAGTGGCGTTGTCACGAGGATTGATTCCAAGTACAAGATCTATCGGGCTTTCGCTCTCTACCTCCTCTCCAGGGGCGATATCTCTACCATCAATTTGCTGTGCCAAAACATTATTTGTAGCCATATCTTCCACATAGATAAGTTTACCAACAGCAAGTCCTTTAGCGATCAGCTCTGTCTTAGCCTGTCTGAGTGAGTATCCAATTACTGAAGGCATATCTATATATTTTGGTAGTATTGAATTGATTGTGAGTAATATTCTTCTTTTCTTTTTGACATTTGTTCCGGGTACAGGGTTTTGTTTTGAGACAAATCCACGTGCCATACTGCGAATATATACTGAGTCGGTAACATCAATACGGAGTTTGCTTTTTTTAGCAAGATCTTTTGCATCCTCTATCGACATTTGGGTGAAGTCGGGAACAGTTAATTCACGATTATGTCTTGTTATAATATTGAGAGATATAGAGGTTATACTCAATAATATAAGTAGTAGAGATGCAATTTTAAGGATCGTTTTTACCCATTGATTTTTTATGTTCAGATGTTTCATATTGTGTATTTGCATTTAGCCCCAAAAATAGTGTTTTTGATGCTAATAAAATAAAAAAACCGATTATATTTATTTTTCAAATCCAAATAAACCATAATTTTGCGAATATTAACCAAAAGAGTTTTATTCACATTAATTGTTATGAGATCGGAATTGATAATCAAGTATTTTCCCAACATTACAGATGATCAGATATCTAAATTTGAACAACTTTATCAATTGTATTTTGATTGGAATTCCAAAATCAATGTGATCTCTCGAAAAGATATTGATGATATTTATCTTCACCACATCCTCCACTCTTTGGCAATAGCAAAGTTTTCTGAAGTGAAGGGGGGTGTGTTCTTTCCTGGTTGCAGTGTTATAGATGTTGGAACAGGGGGAGGTTTTCCCGGAATTCCATTGGCAATCTTTTTCCCTGAGGTTAAGTTTACACTTTGTGACTCGATTGGTAAGAAAATAAAGGTGGTTGATGGTGTGACAGCTTCGCTGAGGCTAACAAATGTAAAAACTTATGTAGGGAGGGTTGAGGAACTTGATTCTAAGTTTGATTATGTAGTGTCTCGGGCAGTAGCACAGTTGTCCGATTTTTTCCCTTTGATCAAAGCAACTTTCACAAAAGGGGCAATCTTTCTTAAAGGTGGGGATACAGATGTTGAAATAGAGAGATTTAAAGGGGGAGATTATGGGTCAAAACAGATTCTTTTTAATTCTAAAAACAGATCAATTGAGACCTTTTTGATTAATGATTTTTTTGAAGAAGATTATTTTAATCAAAAAAAGATAATTTTTTTGGATAATATATGTAGATAATTTGCTTTTTTCAACAAAAGCGTTACCTTTGCACTCCCAAATTTGACAAATAATAAATTATTAGGATATGAAACGCACATTTCAACCATCACAACGCAAACGTCGCAATAAACACGGCTTTCGTGAACGTATGTCAACTCCAAACGGCCGCCGCGTATTGGCATCACGCCGTCGTCATGGTCGCAAAAAATTGACTGTATCTTCAGAAGATCAATTCTAATACAGTCCTTTTATGTTAGGTGCAAGGCTGATTCGCTTAGGCGACCGCAGCCTTTTGCTTTTATATAGGGTATGACTAATCAAATTATACAAATAGAAAAAAAAGTGAGTGAGGGTTTTCCCCTTTCTAAGGAGGAAATTATTTATTTATATGATTATCCTGATCTTGCAATACTTTCATCCCTTGCAAATATTGTTAGGGAGAGGAAGAACGGAAAGAAGGTCTTTTATAAATGCAATTTTCATATTGAGCCGAGTAATATTTGTCGTCACCGATGTGAATTCTGCTCTTATCGACGTGAGTCTGAACATCAGCCCGGAGCTTGGAGTATGTCGATAGAGCAAATAAGGAGATATTGTAGGGAGAAATATACTAAGGGGATGTCTGAGGTACATATTGTTGGAAGTGTTCATCCTGAAAGAAAGTTTGATTATTATGACGAGATTATAAGGGTGGTAAGGGAAGAATTGCCGGAAGATGTGGCAATTAAGGCCTATTCTGCTGTTGAGATCATAGATATGTGTACAGATGATGGTTTAGTTAATGTCAGAGAGATTGAGGAGGTCCTCGCAAGGTTGAAAAGATCGGGGTTAACTGAGTTACCCGGTGGTGGAGCTGAGATTTTGGATGATAGAATTAGGGAAAAAATATGTCCCGATAAGGCTACCTCAGAGCAATGGATAGAGGTGCATCGGGTGGCTCACAAACTTGGTATCTCTTCAAATGCGACTATGCTTTTCGGACATATCGAGAGTAGAGAAGATAGGGTTAATCACATCATTAAGATCAGAGATCTTCAAGCAGAGAGTGGTGGATTCGGTGCCTTTATTCCACTTAAATACCATTCTGCAAATAATTTGGCCTCTGAGAAATATTCTATTTCCGAGGTCGATACTGTGGAGATAATGAGGACATTTGCCATATCGAGAATTGCCCTTGATAATATACCTCACATCAAAGCCTATTGGCCGATGCTCGGAAGGGAAAATGCACAACTTGCACTCCTTTTTGGAGCAGATGATATAGATGGAACGATCAATGATTCAACTAAAATTTATAGTCTCGCCGGTGCTGAAGAGCAAAACCCTGGAATGGAAGAATCGGAACTAATAAGTATCGTGAAATCTGCCGGATTTGAACCTTGCAGGGTATAGTTATTTACCCCTAAAAATGTTGTTTTTCAAGTATCTCTTTTGCTCTTCTTAATCTTGTCTTTATAGTGTTGATTGGAAGATTTAATTGTGCAGAGATCTCTTCGTAGGCATATTCATTTACAAACCTCAATTTTGCAACCTCTTTGTAGAGAGGGGGAAGATTATCTATGGCATTGATAAGTTTGTCGTATGTTTGACTTCCAATCATACTCTCTTCGGGGGTGCCAACGATATCGGGAATTTCGTGGAGTTCATCATCTGGTTCGTTTATAGTGATCCCCCATTGGTTGTTATTTTTTCTATAATGATCGATTGCAGCATTTTTGGCAATAGAGAACAACCAGGTCGAGAAAGCATACTCTTCTTTGAATTGATCTATTGAAAGATAGGCCTTTTTAAGGGCCTCTTGACATATATCATCTATGTCCTGTTGGATGGAACAGTATGGATAGATAAAATGGCGCATTGAGTTTTGGTAGCGAGATATAAGTAATTCAAATGCTGTCTCATCCCCATTTTTGGCGGCATTAGCCAACATCAAATCACTCTGATCTGCCTCTTGATCAACGATTCTTTTATTATGTTTCATTGTTAATGTGCCTCTAACCAATTTATCCCTTTATTGCACTCAACTGTTAGGGGAATACCTATTTTTAAAACATTTTCCATCTCTTGAGTGACTAATTTTACAATGGTATCAACCTCTTCTTTAGGAACATCGAATAATAATTCGTCGTGAACCTGTAATATCATTCGACCCCTCAGATTTAACTCATTAATTTTATTGTAAACATTTATCATTGCCAATTTGATAATATCGGCAGCCGTCCCTTGAATTGGGGCATTGACAGCATTACGCTCTGCAAGTCCCCGTACAATTTGATTTTTTGAATGAATGTTCGGCAAATACCTTTTTCTGTGAAGCAATGTTTCCACATAGCCATCTTTTTTTGCTTTCTCCTTCATTGTCTCTATATACTCGTGTATTTTAGGATAATTTGCAAAGTACTCATCTATAAGTATTTTAGACTCTTTACGAGGGATATGTAGCCTTTGAGATAACCCAAATGATGAGATACCATATATAATCCCGAAATTTGCAACCTTTGCCTTGCTGCGTTGCTCACGAGAGACCTCATCCTCAGTAACTTTGAATATTTTAGAGGCGGTAGAGGTGTGTATATCTTTTCCCTCTCTGAATGCCTCTGTCATATCTGGATCTGAGCTTAATGCTGCCATTATCCTGAGTTCGATCTGAGAGTAGTCGGCTGAGACAATGAATCCATCTTCATAGCTCGAGATAAAAGCCCGTCTGATCTCCCTCCCCATCTCTGTCCTGATTGGGATGTTTTGGAGATTAGGTTTGACAGAGCTCAATCTTCCTGTGGCTGTAAGTGATTGATTGAACGTTGTATGTATCTTACCTGTCTTTTGATCGATAAGAGAGGGGAGAGGGTCTATATATGTAGAGATGATCTTTTTTATCCCTCTAAACTGTAGTATATCATTGATAATAGGGCTTGTGTCCGATAGTTCAAGAAGTGTCTCTTCATCTGTTGAGTAATTACCTTTTGAATTTTTCTTGGCTTTTGGATCTAATTTCAATTTTTCAAATAGAATTATTCCTAATTGGGTTGGTGAGGCGATGTTTAAATCGGGTTCATCGCACTCTCTCCTAATCCTCTCTTCAATAATTGAAAGTTCTTTTCCAAGATCTACTCCATACCTTGCAAGCATTGATGTATCAATCTTAAATCCTTGATATTCCATATCTGCAAGTACTCTGATGAGGGGCATCTCCATTTTTTCATATAGATCGATCAAGGTCTTGTCCCTCTCAAAATCTTTTATAACTTCTTTGTATAGAGGGGTGAGAATGGAGGTCTCTATTGCCATCTTTTCTGAGTGAAGTGCATTGGTAACACTCTCTTCGCTATCTCTATTCTCAATGGTACTAAAAAGGTCTATTTCAACTCCAACCTTATCGTCATTATTTCCGACAGATTCGGAGACCATTTTATCAATATCTGTATTGAGATATGAGTGCGATAAAAGCTCTATTTTGTGTCCCCTCTCAGGATTAATAAGATAGTGCATCAACTCTATATCTGCAAGATAGCCATTAAGAGTTATCCCCATTTTTCTAAGAAGTTTAATATATAGCTTCAGATTATATCCTATTTTCTTTATCGAATCATCCTCTAAAATCTCTTTTAATAGGTGTGGAAGTTGTGTTATGAACAATTTATCATCGCTTGATGAGTAAATAGATAAACTCCCATTTTTGGTAACATCTATGTTGATGGAGATAGATTTTGTTTCTCTCACTGCAGCGATAAATTGCTCTATTTCAACTCTATGCAAACCCTTTATTATTTGGTTGTCTTTATTTCCGGGAGCGACCTCATTTTGAGTAGGAGAGGGGAGAAGTTGTAATAATGAAAATAGTTCATATTGTGTAAATAGTTCCCTTGTCTTTTGTGATTCTCCTAACGATACTAAAAGGTCCTCTTCAGAGAATGGGATATCGATGTCTGTCTTGATAGTGACTAAATATCTACTCAAATCTAAGTATGACGCTGCCTCTTTAAATGACTCTTGTTGTTTAAGGGGAAGTTTATCAAGGTTTTGAATGATATTTTCTATACTTCCGTATTGAGAAATAAGTTTTTTTGCCCCAATCTCCCCTATCCCTTTAACACCCGGAACATTATCTGAGGCATCTCCCCAAATAGCAAGGATATCAATGACTTTTTTCGGATCATCAATGCAAAATTTGTCGCATATCTCCTTTTTTCCAACAATCTCATTTTCAGCTCCTCTTTTTCCAGGTTTGAATTGAATAATTTTGTCGGAAATTAACTGCCCGAAATCTTTATCAGGTGAGACCATATATACCAGATATCCATCTCTTTCACCTTTCTTTGCCATTGCCCCTATAACATCATCTGCCTCGTATCCGTTGATCATTATGACCGGTATATTAATGGAGTGAATTATCTCAACAAGCGGTTCAAGGGAGTTTTTTATAACCTCAGGTGTCGCACTTCTATTGGCTTTATACTGTGGAAATATTTCGTGGCGAAATGTCTTGCAGGGGGGGTCAAATGCAATCGCTATGTGGCTTGGGTTCTCTTTTTTAATTAATTCGAGTATATATTTCATAAACCCGAATATTACCGAGGTGTCCACCCCTTTTGAATTGATCATCGGCCTCCTTAAAAATGCGTAGTACATTCTAAACATTAAGGAGTGACCATCAATCAAAAAAAGTTTTTTAGAATCATCCATTTTAATTATCACTTGATTTCCACTCTGCAAAAGAGGTGGCTGTTTCATACAATTTTATTGAGTGAAGAGAGACCTCTTTATTGAGTAAGTTTCCAATGATCTTTGCGAAGTATATTACAAGGTTTTCGCAAGTGGGCTGAAATGGGACAACTACGACATTGTCGTACCCCTTTTGTATCTCATTTATAAGTGGTGAACCCTCTTTAATTATTAAAGCGTGATCAAATTTGTCTAAGATAGCTCTGTTTACGATATCTTTTAAATCCGTGAAATCAATCAACATTCCGTATTTTGGTGATTTGGGATCTGTTATAGGAGAACCCTTTACAGTTACAAATAATCGATATGAGTGACCATGAATATGTCTGCATTTTCCATCATAGCCACAAAGTGTATGGGCCCCCTCAAATCGGAACTCTTTAGTAATGTTGATTATTGCCATATGTTTTATATTTATTCTTAATTCAAAAGTACTATTTTTTTTTAAATCAGAGTTATTTATTATGATTGTCAAAGGGATAAATTGATTACGAAAAATAAGAAAGAGAAGATTCTTTCTAAAAAATAGTAATAATATTTTGTTTTTTGATTACACTCTATTATTTTTGTAGACAAATCAAAAACATTATGGCACTAAATCTTACTGAATTTTTATCAAATAATGCAAAGAGTATGAGAAGATCAGCTATCAGAGATCTTCTTAATGTTGCAAATAAACCTGAAATTATCTCTTTCGGAGGTGGATTTCCAAACACACTAACATTTCCTGTTGAGGATTTGAAACAAATAATGGTAGAACTTATGGATGAAATGCCAAATAAGGTTCTCCAATATGGTTCTACTGAGGGCAGTGTTGCTCTTAGAACGCAGATTGCGAAAAGATATGAGAAAGAGGGGATTAAAGTTAGTATTAAAAATATCCTTGTAACAACAGCTTCTCAACAAGCTATCGACCTTGTTTCAAGAATTTTTATCAATCCCGGTGATACTGTTTTATGCGGTTTACCCTCTTATCTTGGGGCATTGCAAGCATTTTGGTCTTATCAAGCAAATCCTATTGGAATAAAAAATGATGAAGAGGCTGAGGCTGTAGTTAGCGCATTGATCTCTACAGGTAAGAAACCTAAATTTATTTATGCTATTCCCGACTTCCAAAACCCATCAGGGGTCACTATGAATTTGCAAAAAAGGAGAGAACTTATTGCTGTTGCTCAAAAATATGATTTGATTATCCTTGAAGATAGTCCTTATAAAGAGATTCGTTTCGAAGGAGAATCATTCCCTACTCTATATTCAATGGATCCTGAGAGGGTTATCCTTCTCGGTACATTCTCTAAAACCTTTGTTCCCGGTTTCCGCCTTGGTTGGGTTATGGCAAATGAACAAATTATTGATAAATTGATAGTTGCCAAACAATCATCAGATCTTTGCACCCCTATTTTTACACAGGAGGTAGCTGCTCGTTATATGGAGAAAGGACTTTTTGATGCAAATCTTCAAAAAACCATCACCCTATACAGACATAAGAGGGATTTGATGCACGAATGTTTAACCAAATATATGCCTAAGGGTGTTACCTGGACAAGACCTGAAGGTGGCTTATTCCTATTCGTTACCCTTCCTGAAGGGATGGATTCAAGGGCTTTGTTCGATATAGCAATCAAAGAGAATGTTGCATTTGTTATTGGAGAGGTATTCTTCTGTGATGGAAAGGGACAAAACACTCTCCGTCTAAATTTCTCTTATGTTGATGATGAACAAATGGTTGAAGGAGTTAAGAGGTTAGGAAACGCTATATCTAAGATGATGAAATAATTTTTTATTGATAGATTAAAAGGGGCTGAATCGAAGGAGAATTTTCTCGACTTCTATTTCAGTCCTTTTTTTCTTTAGGGCTACGATAAATATTGGTACATTTGTTTTTAATTTACTAATAATCAACTTTACAATTATGTCTTATAATATTAAAATTTCTACCCATACTCCTGAGAATGAGCTTGCTATGGGTGACTCTAAGATGTGGGGGAATCCAGATATGCCCTCTTCTTTTGAATTTCCTACTTTTATCGATGAGGAGGGGGAGGAGAATCATTATGAATTTGTATGTCAGATAAATTGTTGTGAGATTGCGCAATACGATCCCGATGCCATTTTGCCGCATAAGGGTATGTTGTATTTTTTTGCAAGGATTGATTATTATCTCGGAGATTTTCTTGACAAACCGATGCCTTCAGGTTTTTGGGGTAAGGATGGGGTTAAAGTTTATTACTATCCAAAAAACGACTTTGAAAACTTTGAACAAATTGTGTTGATTGATGAAGATGATAAAGATGTCTCTTTTAAGGAGCAAAAGATAGAATTTTCAAATTCTTCATCCGATTCTTTAGGTGAAGGTTGTGCTCATAAATTATTGGGAAAGCCATCATATATTGGAGATGATATTGATCTTTCTGAGTATGCATTACTTTTTCAGCTCGATTCTTGCGAAGTTGAGCCAGGAATAGAACTAAATTTTATGGATTGCGGTATGTTGTATTTTTTAATTCCTATTTCTGATCTTAAACGTCCATCGTTTAAGAATGTAAGAGGTTATTTGGCAAGTAGTTAATCTTTCTAATAGTAATATTTTAATAGTCAAATATGAAAAGTGTTGAGACTGCATATTATGCTGGAGGATGTTTTTGGGGTGTTGAACATCTTATGAAACAGTTAAAAGGTGTTTTGAGTGTGACATCTGGTTATATGGGTGTGATCACAGATAATCCCACTTATGAGGAGGTGAAAAGCCAAAGGAGTGGTTATGCTGAGGTGGTTAAGATTGTGTTTGATCCATCTGTAATCGGTTATGAAGAGGTTACAAAATATTTTATGGAGATTCACGATCCAACTCAGGAAGATGGCCAAGGCCCTGATATAGGTGACCAATACCGTTCTGAGATTTTTTACACTTCAAAGGAGCAATTAGAAATAGCTAAAAAATTGATTAAAGTGCTTATTGATAAAGGATATAATATTGTTACTCAGTTAACACCTGTATCTACTTTTTGGACTGCTGAAGAGTATCACCAAAATTATTACGAGAGAAAAGGGAGTGAACCATATTGCCACTTTTATACAAAACGGTTTTAGATCCAAATATTATAGATCTAATCGTTCTGCTCTCTTCAATGGTCATAACACCAACAAACATCATACATTTCTCTTTATAAAATCGCCGAAAATGTACTATGTAGTATGTGATTTTCAGCTTTATTCAATTATTTACGAGTATAGCAAAGATTATCAATGGTTTAAAGATTTTAATAGCGTGGAGAATAGATTTTTTTAAATAAATTAAATAATAAAATTTTTTAATATTGACTATTAGTGAGTTAATATTTTTCTAAAAAATATATTGTAATTATATTTTTTTAATAAAAATTTTTTATCCAATTTTGTAGCGGTCTAATAAAAACAAAAGGCCTAAACCACATTCACCTTTTTTGATGAAAGAACTAAATAACATAGCAGTATGGGATAATTGTCTGCTCATTATCAGAGATATAATCTCTCCTAACAGCTATAGAACGTGGTTCGAGCCGATTAAAGCGATAAGCCTCGAAGGGAGCACCCTTACAATCGAAGTACCTTCAGAATTTTTTAGAGAATACATTGAGGAACACTTTATTGATTTACTTGGAAAAACCCTAAAAAGGGAGATAGGTCCGGATGCTAAGCTTGTTTACAATGTAAAGATTGTAAAAGGGAGCACGATCACCTACCCCAGCTCTCCTCAACAAAATATCAAAAACCCGGACACTCCATATCCATCCGATAAAATATACAATATTAACGATCCCTATATTATCCCTGGACTTCAGAGGATGAATATCAACCCAAATCTAAATTCAAATTACAGTTTTGAAAATTATATTGAGGGGGATTGTAATCGACTTGGAAGATCTGCCGGATTAGAGATAGCCACCAAACCTGGCAATAATACATTTAATCCCCTCTTTGTTTATGGTGGACCGGGTCTTGGCAAAACACACTTGGCTCAAGCAATAGGGATAGCTATCAAAGAGAAACACCCGGAAAAGATTGTACTATATATAAGTGCAAATCGTTTTCAAACACAATATATGGATGCTGTCAATGTTAAAAATAAATTGACTGACTTCCTTCATTTCTACCAATCAATTGATACACTGATAATTGACGACGTGCATGAATTTGCTGAAAAACACGGTACACAAAATGCGTTTTTTCAAATATTCAACCACCTTCATCAACTCGGTAAACAATTGATTTTAACCTCAGATAAAGCACCTGTTGATCTTCAGGGATTGGAACAAAGACTGTTATCGAGGTTTAAATGGGGTCTTACAACAGAATTGTTGTCTCCGGATTACGAGACAAGGGTATCTATACTAAAGAACAAGAGTTTCAAAGAGGGGATAGATCTTCCTGATGAAATCATATCTTATATCGCTTCGAAAGTTACTAGCAATGTCAGAGAACTTGAAGGGACACTTGTTTCACTAATAGCAAATGCTACCCTCACCAAAAAGAAGATCTCACTCAATTTGGCTCAAGAACTTATTGAAAAAATCGTCAGCACCCCTAAAAATGATATTTCAATCGGAAAAATTAAAAATACCGTTTGCAAATATTTCGGTATCTCCAATGAGATGTTTTTATCAAATACTCGTAAAAGAGAGATTGTACAAGCAAGACAGATTGCTATGTATTTAAGTAGAAATATGACAAATACATCACTCGATTCGATTGGAACACAGATAGGTGGAAAAAATCACGCTACTGTCCTATATGCTTGTAGTACCGTTTGTGATCTTATGGATACTGATCGTACATTTCGTCAGTACATAAGCGACATTGAAAAACAGCTTAAAGCTAATACTATATAAAATGAAATCAGATAGAATCCTCGCGATATTCAGCGAGATCCTTCGTATTCCGAGAGAATCGGGGCACGAGGAGAAAATCATTGCTTACTTGCAAGATTTTGCAAGAAAACACAATTTGGATTGCAAAACAGATAGTACAGGCAATGTGTTGATAACCAAAGAGGCAACTAAAGGTAGGGAGACCTCTCCAACCATAATCCTTCAAGGTCACTCCGATATGGTTTGCGAAAAGAATAATGGAGTTATTCACGATTTTTCAAAGGATCCGATCAAAGCTGTAATTGAAGATGGTTGGTTGATTGCAAAAGATACCACACTCGGTGCGGACTGCGGAATAGGTATTGCTGCACAACTCGCTGTTCTTGAGGATAAAGAGTTAGAGCACGGAAAAATTGAGTGCCTATTCACAACATCAGAGGAGACAGGACTTGACGGTGCTTTTGCCCTTAGAAACGATTTTCTTACAGGTTCTATCTTAATTAATCTCGATTCTGAAGATGAAGGGGAGTTGTTTATCGGTTGCGCCGGGGGAATAGATACCACAGCAAAATATTCATATAAAGAGAAGGCTCTAAATCTCTCCAACCATTTTTACAAGATTGGTTTTAATGGGGGGATCGGAGGACACAGTGGTGATGACATCGAGAAAGGGCGTTCAAATGCAATTCAATCTCTTGCTCGATCATTATACAAAATTTTCTCCTCTACCGAAACAGATTTGTGCTACATAGATGGGGGAAACAAACGAAATGCAATCGCTCGTGAAGCTTATGCTATTATCTCTTGTAAAGAAAACGATATAGAGAAAATAAAAGAGATTCATAGTACTGTTATTAATGATGTTACAAGCGAATATGCAGTAAGTGATCCAGATATTAAAGGGGTGTTTGAAAAGTGTGAATTCCAAGGGAAGGGAATTGATAATAAATGTGCCTTTAATTTGATAATGTGTTTAAATTCAATTCCTCACGGAGTCCTTGCAATGAGCCCAGAGATCAAAGGATTGGTTGAAACCTCGACAAACCTTGCTTCGGTAAAAATGGTGGATGGAAAGATACGAGTTGGCACAAGCCAACGGAGTTCTCTAAATAGTGCCCGCCACTATGCTTCAGAAAAGATTGAATCAGCATTCATCCTTTCAGGAGCAGAAGTTACCCACGAATCCGAATATCCAGGATGGAAACCTCAGTTGAAATCTCACATTCTCGATATCTGTAAAGCATCTTATTTACAACTCTTTGGGAAAGAGGCTATTGTAAGGGCTATTCACGCAGGGCTTGAATGTGGTTTATTCTTAGACAAATATCCAAATATGGATATGATCTCTTTCGGTCCCACATTGAGGGGGGTTCACGCACCTGGAGAAAGACTTGACCTTAATAGTCTCGATAAATTCACAGTTCTTTTAGAAGATGTTATCAAAAAATGCAAATAGTATGATAATTGCACCATCTATGCTCTCGGCAGATTTCGGCCATCTCTCCCAATCTGTTGAGATGGTAAACAAATCGGATGCGGGACTTATTCACTTAGATATTATGGACGGAGTTTTCGTTCCAAATATCTCATACGGATTTCCTGTTGTAAAATATATCTCCAAAGTTGCCAAGAAACCTCTTGATGCCCATTTAATGATTGTTGAGCCCGATAAATATATTGCAAGATTTAAAGAGCTTGGTATTACATACTTAACTGTCCATTACGAGGCTTGTCCCCACCTGCATCGAACAGTCCAGAATATTCATAATATGGAGATGAAAGCTGGTGTTGCACTAAATCCACACACACCTATCTCATTATTAGAAAATATTTTAGAAGATTGCGATATGATTTTAATAATGTCTGTAAATCCAGGGTTTGGTGGGCAAAGTTTTATAGAAAACTCCCTTAGGAAAGTCTCTAAATTGAAAGAGATAATTATAAAACATAATCTATCTACCCTCATAGAGGTTGACGGCGGAGTGAATATCCAAAATGCAAAACTTTTATCTCAAGCAGGGGCAGATATTCTCGTTGCAGGTAATACAGTTTTTTCATCAGAGGATCCATTGGCGACCATTAAAGAATTAATGGGTTAGTGGAAGATTATATAATATACTTAATCTCTTTAAAAGCAAAACCTTTAACCTCACCATTATTGAGCTCGACCAATAAACGGGCACTTTTTTGGTCAATGCCTATTATCTTTCCCGAAAATATCTCAGTTGAAGTCTCATCAATAAAGTCATACCATTGATTTAATCTGTATAGGGATGAAAAATACTCATCTTGAAGTTCATTTCCCAACACCTTGTCGTACAACTCAGAAACAATATCAAGCAGGTTGAGTAACTCCCCCTTAACATCAAGTTCGGATACCTCAAATCCACAAACTCTCTCGATCTCCATTAGGAGCGAAGTTGGATTTGGTGCATCACTTCTAAACTCCCTCTGATTGATATTCAGACCTATTCCCACGACAGATGCTGACAATCTGTCATCTGTAATTACATTTTCGATAAGGATACCGCAAATTTTTCTATTATCAACATAAATATCGTTCGGCCATTTGATTTTTGCCTCCACATTATGGGTTAAAAGATAGCGTTTAATGGCTACTGTAACCAACTGAGAAATAACGAACTGTTTGTCAGCCCGAATATTAGATGGTTTAAATAAAATAGAGAATGTCAGATTGAGAAATTTTGCACTCTCCCACGAATTTCCCCTTTGCCCCCTCCCCAATGTTTGGAACTCAGCAGACCACACAGATCCGTCCGCAGCATCAGCTATGTGTCTAAAGGCTTCTGAATTAGTGGAATCAACCTCTTTAAGCCAAAAAATCTTCATTTATAAAAATTAGTTTAAAAAATGCCAACTATATTATTGGCTAAAAAATTGTATGTATCTTTGCAAACACAAAAATACAAAAAATGAAAGAGATAGATACCATTGCAGAGGCAATGCTCGAAAAAAAAGGGCAAAATGTCTGCTCATTGGATTTGAGGAAGATAGGAACATCAATCACAGATCACTTTGTAATATGCAATGCAAATTCCACTACACAAGTAGTTGCAATAGCCGATAACATCGAAGAGATGATGTTGACAAAATGCAAAAGGAAAGTGGTAAGAATGCAAGGAAAAGAGAATGGCTTCTGGGTAATTTTAGATTACTTCAACATAGTTGTACACATTTTCCAAACCGAATATCGCAATTTTTACAGATTGGAAGATCTATGGGCAGATTCAATTAAAAAAGAATATAAAGACTGATATGGAAAATAATAATAAGAAAAAAATTCCCAATAAACTCAATAATCTTAATAATAAGAAGCCAAAGTTTAATTTTCTTTGGATCTATATCCTATTCGGTCTTGCACTCCTCTATATGGTTCGCATCTACTCAAATGGAGAGCCAGTTAAAACCGAGTGGCTCACTGTTAAAGAACAAATGATACCAAAAGGAGATCTTGAAAAAATCACCTATATCACTAATCTTCATAAAGCAGAGGTTTTTATAAAAAAAGACAGCCTCTCAAAATACACAAATAAATATTTCAGCGGGAAGGAGCCCAAAGTTGGCCCTCATTTCTTCTTTATTGTTTCTGATAATTTCAACGCAGAAGAGAGTTTCGAACAAGCAAGACTTTCACTCCCTGAGGAGAACAGATTCAGTATAACTACAGAAGAGCAAAATGATTATATGGGGAGATTGTTCGAATGGATACTTTTCCCCCTCATAATATTTGGTATTCTATGGTTTATTATGTTCAGACCTATGCAGAAAGGGATGGGAGGCGGACAAGGCGGAGGAGTCTTTTCAGTTGGAAAATCGCAAGCAAAACTCTTTGATAAAGAGAATAATGTAAAAATAACATTTAAAGATGTTGCCGGACTCGAAGAGGCAAAAATAGAGGTGATGGAGATTGTGGATTTTCTCAAAAACCCTAAGAAATACACAGCATTGGGTGGTAAAATACCGAAAGGGGCGTTGTTAGTAGGCCCTCCAGGTACTGGTAAAACACTGCTTGCAAAAGCTGTTGCAGGGGAAGCAGATGTCCCATTCTTCTCAATTTCAGGTTCCGATTTTGTCGAGATGTTTGTTGGGGTTGGAGCCTCCAGAGTTAGGGATCTTTTCAGACAAGCAAAAGAGAAAGCCCCTTGTATTGTGTTTATCGATGAAATCGATGCGGTAGGGAGAGCGAGAAGTAAGAATGTTGGATTTTCATCAAACGACGAAAGAGAAAATACTCTTAACCAACTTCTTACAGAGATGGATGGGTTTGGTTCAAATTCAGGAGTTATAATTCTTGCTGCCACTAACAGGGCAGATATTCTCGACAAAGCTCTTATGAGGGCTGGACGTTTTGACAGACAAATACATGTAGATCTTCCTGAATTGAAAGAGAGATTGGAGATATTCAAAGTGCATTTAAAAAATCTCAAGCTGATTGAGGGATTTGATATAGAATTTCTTGCAAAACAAACTCCAGGTTTTTCCGGTGCAGATATAGCAAATGTATGTAACGAGGCCGCATTGATTGCAGCCCGTAAAAATAAACCCAATATTGAAAAGCAAGATTTTCTCGATGCTATCGATAGGATTGTCGGCGGACTTGAGCGTAGGAGTAAAATAATAGCACCTCAGGAGAAGAAAACCATTGCATATCACGAAGCCGGTCACGCAACTGTCAGTTGGATGCTTCCAAACGCAAATCCGCTTTTGAAGGTTACAATAATTCCCCGTGGAAAAGCCTTAGGGGCAGCCTGGTATCTTCCGGAAGAGAGACAGTTAACCACTACCGAACAGTTGATGGATGAGATGGCTGCCACACTTGGTGGAAGGGCTGCAGAGGAGATAATTAACGGTAAAATATCAACAGGGGCTTTGAGTGATCTTGAGAAAGTGACAAAACAGGCATACGCTATGGTTTCCTATTTTGGTATGAGTGAGAAGATTGGAAATCTCTCCTTCTTCGACTCATCAGATGGGGCAGGTTATAATTTCAATAAACCATATAGTGAAAAGACTGCAGAGCTTATTGATAAAGAGGCAAAGGACCTTATAGATAAGGCTCATAGCACCGCCATAAAAGTCCTAACCGATAACAAAGAGGGCTTTACAAAACTTGCCGAACTCCTTTTAGAAAAAGAGGTTATTTTTAGTGAGGATTTGGAAGCTATATTCGGTCCCCAGGCAAAAAGTGATAACAACAAAATATGAACCCGACTATCAAAAATCTCATTGTTAGGACTGTAAGCGGAGTAGTATTTCTCGCTATTTTTCTATTCGCATTACTGACACATCAATTGATTTTCGGTGCAATATTTACATTTGTCATTATTGTTATGAGTGTTGAATACCTCTCTATTTCGATAGGGAAAAAGGATCTGCTTGTAAAAGTTATCTCAATATTGTCGAGTTCACTCCTGTTTTTGATAGTATTTATGATATACGGCTATGGTATTAGCTACAAGTGGCTAATGATCATTCCATTACTCTTATCAATAATCTTTATTGCACTATTATACCAAAAAGATAAAGAGGGCTCACATTCATATCCATACCTATTCAGCTCATTGTTATACATTGCCCTCCCTTTTGCTTTGATAAATATTATTACATTCAAAAATGGGGAGTTTAATGGTTCTATCATCCTCGCTTTGATGATAATACTTTGGTCTTCTGATGTTGGTGCATATGTTTTCGGAATGTTGTTCGGTCAAAAAAACGGCCATAAACTTTTCCCCTCCATTTCCCCTAAAAAATCTTGGGAGGGGTATATCGGTGGATTGATTATGTCCATTATAGCCGGATATATTATGTTCATTTCACATTTATTTCCTTTTGAACTGATCCATTGTATTACACTCTCTGTTATAGTCAATGTATTTGGCACCTTCGGGGATTTGGCGGAATCACAATTTAAACGTAATTTTGGGGTCAAGGATTCAGGTAAAATAATGCCGGGACACGGTGGTTTGCTTGATAGGTTTGATGGAGCACTCCTCGCTTTTCCTGCATCTATTGCCTATATTATTTTACTCGGTATATAATTTTAAAAAGATGAGAATACATAAGGAAGGGACAACGATTATAATTCTTGGTATTATATCTGCGTTAATTATCTCTTCATTGCTATTTTTCTATTTCGGTATAGAAGTCTGGACAGTTTTACTGTCGCTAATCCCGATTGGGTTTTCTATTTTTTTTATCTCATTCTTCAGAAATCCTGTCAGGGTTCAGAATGGTGATGACTACAAAATATCGGCGCCTGCTGATGGCGAAATAGTTATCATTCAAGAGGTTGAAGAGGGAGAATATTTTAAAGAGAAAGTATTGCAGATCTCTGTCTTTATGACATTCTTTAATGTTCATGTCAATTGGATTCCCATTTCCGGAATAATTTCTTATTTTAAATATCATCCAGGCAATTATGTAGCAGCTTGGCATCCAAAGTCTTCTGTTAAGAACGAGAGGACAACAGTTGTTATAAAAAATAAAGATGGGGTTGAAATTTTGTGTAGACAAATTGCTGGATTGTTTGCAAGAAGGGTTGTTTGCTATGCAGAGAAAGGAAAAGAGGTGAAGTCAGGTGAGGAATTGGGCTTTATTAAATTTGGGTCAAGGGCAGATGTGTTCATCCCACTCGGATCTAAAGTATGTGTAAAAATGGGAGATAAAGTTGTAGGCTCAGAGACCATTATAGCTGAATTAAATAAAAAAAATAATTAAGTAATATGAAACAATACATCACAGAAAATAAAGACAGGTTCCTTAGTGAGCTATTTGAATTACTAACAATTCCCTCAATAAGTTCTGATCCGTCTCATAAAAAAGATATGTACAAGTGCGCTGAGAAGCTCACTTCACTCCTAATCGAAGCTGGTGCAGAAAAAGCATCTATTTATGAAACTGATGGTCATCCTGTAGTATTTGGAGAAAAAATCATTGATCCATCAAAAAAGACTATTTTGATATACGGACACTACGATGTTCAGCCTATTGACCCCATTGAATTGTGGAAATCGGATCCATTTAAACCACAAATAAGAGATAATGCTATTTACGCAAGGGGGGCAAATGATGATAAAGGTCAATCATTTATGCACATAAAAGCTTTTGAGTTTTTAAATAGGAATGGGTTACTTAAACATAATATCAAGTTTATCTTAGAAGGGGAGGAGGAAATAGGTTCTCCGAGCCTTGCAAAATGGGCGAAAGAACACAAAAAGATGCTCTCTTGCGATATTATGCTTGTTTCGGATACAACTATGATCTCAGAAAAGGTTCCATCGATCAATTGCGGAATGCGTGGTCTTGCCTATCTTGAAGTTGAGGTCACAGGTCCAAACAAGGATTTACACTCGGGACATTACGGCGGTGCTGTTGTCAATCCAATAAACGCCCTATGTAAGATGATTAATTCGCTTATTGATGAAAATGGTAAAATCACAGTAAAAGGGTTTTATGATGATGTAGTTGAGCTTTCAAAAGAGGATAGAGCTATGCTTGCAAAAGCCCCATTTGATCCTATTGAGTATAATGAATTTCTTGATATTGATGATGTTGATGGGGAAAAAGGGTATTCTACACCAGAAAGAACAGGTATAAGACCTTGTCTTGATGTTAATGGGATTTGGGGAGGTTTTACCGGCGATGGCGCTAAGACAGTACTTCCATCCAAGGCAAGTGCAAAAATTTCAATGAGATTGGTTCCAAATCAAAATTGTGATAAAATTACAGAGCTGTTCACTAAACATTTCTTATCAATTGTTCCAAAAGGGGTAAAAGTTAAGGTGATACCTCATCACGGAGGAAATGGTTTCCTAATTCCTATCTCCTCTGCCGCATATAAAGCCGCCTCAAAAGCAATTTCTGAAGTGTATGGAATTGAACCTGTTCCAAATAGAGGTGGTGGATCAATCCCTATTTTAGCAGATATGCAACAAATTTTGAAAGCAGATCCCCTCCTTATGGGTTTTGGACTTGAGAGAGATACTATCCATTCACCTAATGAGAGTTACCTTCTTTCACAGTTTGAAAAAGGGATGGAATCCATCGCTTTGTTTTATAAATACTTCTAAGATACTTATAACACATATCTATGAAATATAATCAATTATACGAAGAGATTAAAAAGAAAGGGTCCTTTCTGTGCGTCGGTCTTGATACAGATTTAGGAAAAATTCCTGACCACATAAAAAAGATGCCCGATCCTATATATCAGTTCAATAAAGCGATAATTGATTGTACCTCTCGTTACTGTGTTGCATATAAACCTAATACAGCATTTTATGAGGCAGAAGGAAGTTTAGGCTGGAGAGCTCTTGAAATGACAGTTGAATATATTCGTAAAAACTACCCTTCCCAATTTATCATAGCAGATGCAAAAAGGGGTGATATAGGTAACACCTCAAATAAATATGCAGAGGCATTCTTCAAAAGGATGGACTTTGATGCTATCACCCTCTCTCCCTATATGGGAAGCGACTCAATAGATCCATTTCTAAAATTTGAGGATAAATGGGTAATTATCTTGGCAATGACCTCTAATAAATCTGCCGAACAATTTGAAAGTCTTGAAGTTCAAGCAGAAACGCCACTCTATAAAAAGATTATTCAGCAAATGACAAATATAACTCCCCACCACAAAGAAAAGATGATGTTTGTAGTTGGGGCGACCAGACCTGAACAATTAAAGGAGATTAGAACATATTGTCCCGATAATTTTCTTCTTATCCCAGGAGTCGGTGCTCAAGGAGGATCTCTTGACGATGTTTGTAAATATGGTCTTAATGACCATTGCGGCCTACTCGTAAACGCCTCTCGAAGCATTATTTATGCCTCAAGCGGAATTGATTTTGCAGAAAAGGCTGAGGAAGAGGCTCGAAAGATTAGGAATCAAATGATTCAGAAACTATAAATTAATTTATTTTTGACAGAATTAATAGATTTATTACCTTTGTTGAAATTAACACAACAATGAAAAAGAATTTATTAAAAGTTGGGATCCTTGCAATGATCCTTATCTCAGCAGCAAGTCTTTCTTCTTGCAAGAAAGATACTTGCAAATGCACAACTACAGTTATTGTTTCAGGTGGCAATAATATTGTAACCACAACTACTGTTCCACTTGGTAAATACGCAAAATGTAGTGATATGAATGTAACACTGCTTGGCAGCACTATCGTTTGCAAATAACCCTGTTCAGATACGACCAAGAAAAATAAGAGCGGCTGAAATTAAAGATTTCAGCCGCTTAATTTTTACCTTTGAGATGATCTCCTTGAGATGATCTATTGGAGGAGGGTACCGGTGAAAGAGTTTACTTTTTGTTCAGCAAATTTGAGATCAATAGTGAAACTCTTTTTCCCACTTCCGGGAATCTCATACATAGGATCAAGCATTATTGCTTCACATATAGAGCGAAGGCCCCTTGCACCAAGCTTATATTTAATGGCGGTATCAACAATGAAATCCAAAACTTCCGGTTTAATAGTGAGTTTGACTCCGTCTAAGCGGAATAATCTCACATATTGCTTGATCAAAGCATTTTTGGGCTCGGTCAAGATTCTCCTCATAGCCTCTTTATCCAAAGGATTTAGATAAGTTATTATGGGAAGTCTTCCGATTATTTCGGGGATAAGGCCATAGGAACGAAGATCTTGAGGGGCTATATAACGAAGTAGATTCTCTTTATCTATCTTTTCATTCTTTTTTTGAGCCCCATATCCCACTATTTTAGTATTTAATCTGTGAGAAATATTTCTCTCAATCCCTTCGAAAGCTCCGCCGCAAATAAATAAAATATTTTTGGTGTCAACAGAAATCATCCTTTGTTCAGGATGTTTACGTCCCCCTTGAGGTGGAACATTTACAACACTCCCCTCCAATAATTTTAGCATTGCTTGTTGAACCCCCTCGCCAGAAACATCTCTGGTAATAGATGGGTTGTCACTTTTACGAGCAATCTTATCTATCTCATCAATAAAGACTATGCCCATTTGAGCTTTTTCGACATCATAGTCAGCATCTTGTAGGAGTCTCGTTAAGATATTTTCTACATCTTCACCCACATAGCCAGCTTCGGTCAAAACAGTTGCATCAACAATCGCAAATGGAACATCTAACATTTTGGCTATTGTTTTAGCTAATAATGTTTTACCTGTACCGGTAGCACCTACTAAAAGAATATTGGACTTTTCAATTTCCAAATCATTGCTTTTAGAAATATCATTTATCCTTTTGTAGTGATTGTAAACAGCTACAGAGAGAAACTTTTTCGCATCATCTTGACCTATAACATATTGATCAAGAAAAGTAGTTATCTCTTTAGGGGTCATATTAAGAAAATCACCCTTTGTTTTGTTTTCATTTACAATTTTACCGGCAAAAGAATCCGACTCACCCATAAATTCTTTTGTGTATTTTGAAATTTCTATGGCACAATCGAGACAAATAGAGGCATTATCTGTTCCAATGAGCAAATCTACATCTTCTTTGTCCCTACCACAAAACACACACTTATCCCCACCAATTTTCGACATAATTATTGTCCTTTCTTACTATTTTGACGTTCTAAGATATTATCTGCCATACCATATGCAACTGCCTCTTGAGCAGACATCCAATAATCTCTATCCGCATCTTTTTCAATTTGTTCGATCGGAGTACCTGAATGTTTTGAAATAATATCGTAAAGTTCTGTTTTCAATTTTTTAATCTCTCGTGCAGCTATCTCGATGTCAGATGCCTGCCCCTCTGTTCCACCCATTGGCTGATGAATCAGCACCCTCGAATGTCTCAACACAGATCTCTTCCCCTTACAACCTGCCGCTAACAGTACAGCCGCCATCGAAGCTGCCATACCTGTACAGATAGTCGCAACATCCGGGGATACAAGTTGCATTGTATCATAAATGCCAAGACCAGCATATACAATTCCACCCGGTGAGTTTATATATATCTGAATATCAGATGTGGATTCGGTAGATTCGAGAAACAACAATTGGGCCTGAATAATATTCGCTACATCATTGTCAATAGCAACACCGAGGAATATAATTCTATCCATCATTAAACGGGAAAAGACATCCATAGAAGCTATATTCAATTGACGCTCTTCTATAATAGTAGGATTTATATATCCTGCATAAACCTTTGAATAAGAGTCTAATACAGAGCTACTTATTCCAAGGTGTCCTTTTGCATATTTTTCAAATTCTGAAGCCATACTTATTAATTATTCATTCATTTTGCGAAGTTTGTCCGCACTTATTTTTTTATTTTCTATAGTCACTACCGAGCGAATATAATCAACTACCAAGTCTTGTTCAACCTTCTCATATATACGCCTTCCCTCTTTTTCATTTTGAAGAATAGATTGTGCATATTTAACGATATGTTCCTCTGGAATATTGCTCATTCCATACATAGCAAACTGGTACTGAGCAAATTTCTTAGCCTGATCCAAAAGTGCCTCATTAGTAATTTCCAATTTTTGCTCAGCCATAATCCTTTGAGCTATGCTCTGCCAACGGAAATCTTTTAGGAATAGTGCGAAATCTTTTTCGATCTCTTCCATTGAAAATTTACCTTCATTTACAGAAAATAGCCACCTCTTCATAAAATCTTCAGGCAATTTGATATCTGCTTTATTGATCAGATATTCTCTTGTATCAAGGACAAAACGATAATCGCTCTCTTGTTTAAACTCATTATCCATCATCTCAGTAAGTTTTACCTCAAACTCCTCCTCTGTCTTAACCACATTCTCCCCGAACATTTGATTGAATAATTTTGTATCAACTTTAGCATCAACATACTTACTTGTCTTAACTATTGTAAGTCTCCAAATAGGTTGAGTCATATCGAGTTCTTCTCTCTTCATTTTCAACATTGCAGCTCTGTCAGCTTCATTAGGGAACGACATAACTACATCAATATCAAATGAATCACCTTTCTTTTTACCTAAGAACATCTGTTTAACAGTATCATCTGTTATACTTTTGATAGATATGTATGTTTCGGTAACTTTCTTATCACCTTGCTCAAAATTTGCTAAGACAAAGCCCTCTTCCTCAACATTATCACACTCCTCTAAAGAGGCATATTTATTCAAAATCGCAGCTTTATATTCCCCTTTTGATTTTGCTGTATGAGATACCTCATAGTAGGTTAACTTGTCCTCAGTTGAGAGAGAAATATCGAATTTAGGGGCAAGAGCTATATCAAATTGAAATTCAAAATTTTCCCCATTTGCCCAATCATTATTTGTATCTTTATTATCTACAGGAAGCGGTTCCCCTATAATTGAGAGCTGATTACCTTCGATATAATTGTTCAAATTTTCAGAAATTAACTCATTGATAGAGTCAACAAGAGCGGAACCGCCGTGCATCTTCTCAACAAGTGCCATAGGTGCCATCCCTTTTCTAAAACCGCGTATTTCAGCCTCTCTGCGAAATTTATTTAATGCTTTTTTCTTTTTTTCAGCATAATCTTCTTTGCCGAAATTCATTGATAGACGGATCATTAGTCCGTCATTACTTACCTCTTTAATATTCATTTTATATAGTATTTCTTCTATGTATTTGGGGCGCAAAAGTACTAAATTAATATGATTTATCAAATTTGAATAGATATAAAATCAGTATAGATAATTATTACTAACTTTACGGAATCTGAAAGGGATTATTCCCGGATAATTATTGCGTTAAAATTTTAATTTATTTTATAATGAGAAAAAAAATAGTAGCAGGTAATTGGAAAATGAATACGATTATCGGAGAAGGTAAAGAACTTGTAAACGAGATTATTAAAAAAATGCAACCCGTTAGCAGCGATGTTCATCTGATAATCGCTCCTCCATTCACACACCTTTGTTCAATTGGGAAGATGATAGATGGTACCAGATTGAAATTAGGTGCGCAAAATTGTGCTGACCAAGCCAAAGGGGCCTATACAGGTGAGGTCTCTGCTGAGATGCTTAAAAGTGTGCATTGTTCATATATAATTCTTGGACACTCGGAGAGAAGAGAGTATTATGGCGAAAATGCGGAAAAATTGATAAAAAAAATCAATCTTGCCCTTGATAATGGATTGACCCCTATATTTTGTGTTGGAGAGAAACTCCAAGAGAGAGAGGCCGGAAAACATTTCGAGGTTATATCTAACCAGATCAAAGATGTTTTGTTTACTCTCAACGACAAACAAATGTCTAATATCGTTATAGCTTACGAGCCGGTGTGGGCTATCGGAACAGGTAAAACAGCCACTTCTGATCAGGCACAAGAGATCCATTCTTTTATCCGCGAAACAATTTCCGAACGCTTTGGTAAACTATCAGAAGAGATATCCATTTTATATGGTGGAAGTTGCAAACCTTCAAATGCTAAAGAGCTCTTTGCACAGAGAGATATCGATGGTGGATTGATTGGTGGAGCTGCATTGAAAGGGGATGACTTTATCGGTATAGCTATGTCATTTTAAGAGTGTTGCAATTTACTATCAATAATGGAATATATAGAGGTACGAATAGAGATAACCCCTTTTAACGAAGAGAACTCCGAGATAGTTTTGGCAGAAATCGATCAATTAGGTTTTGAAAGCTATATGACCGAATCTCCATATTTAATTTGTTATATCCCGAAAGACAATTTTTCAGAACCCAATTTAAAAACATTGTTAAGCGGTTTTCTTTCAAGCGATTTCTCAATTAAATACGTTATCAATCTTATAAAGGAACAGAATTGGAATCAAGTTTGGGAATCCTCTTTTGAACCTGTGGTTGTTGATGGTCTTTGCACAATAAAAGCCTCTTTTCACAAGGGTCTTCCAAAGACGCCATACACAATAATTATAGATCCTAAAATGGCTTTTGGAACCGGACACCACGAGACGACAACACTTATGATCTTAGGGCTGCTTGAAGAGAAAAGTGGTAAATCGGGGGATAATATTAAAAATAGACAACTCCTTGATATGGGATGCGGAACTGGTATCCTCTCAATTCTTGCTGCAAAAATGGGTGGTGCAATCCCTATTCACGCCATAGATATTGATCCTATTGCAGTCCGCTCAGCTAATGAAAATAGTAGAAAAAATCGAGTTGATCACAAAATAAAAACCCTTTGCGGCGATGCATCGCTAATTCAAAGGGGTAAATATGAAATAATACTCGCAAATATCAATAGAAACATCCTACTTGAAGATATGTCAACATATGCTACTGCATTAAAAAATAGTGGATTACTTATGATTAGTGGATTTTATGAAGAGGATATTCCACTTTTAATTGCAGAAGGTGCCAAGCATCATCTTGATTATCTCTCACAACTAACAAAAGAGAAGTGGGCAATGGTAAAATTTGTAAAAAGGTTATAATTGATTTGCTGATTTCAAAAAAAGTATTACATTTGCACTCCCAATTTGAAAAGTTAGTAATGCGGGCGTGTTGAAATTGGTAGACAATCCAGACTTAGGATCTGGTGCCGAGAGGCGTGGGGGTTCGAGTCCCTTCGCCCGCACGAAAAAGAGAGCAATAAGTAATGAATTAATATTCAGCTTATTACTCTCTTTTCTTATTTTTTTCAGATACAATATTCTATCAATAATTCAACCAAGTTTTGAAGGAGGACAATTTCTCCCTACTGATTGTTATTGTAATTTTTGAAGGAGGAACTACACCTACAATAAGTTTATTATTGAAATATGGTTCGATTTTTTTTATAGAGTCGATACCTATGATAAATTGTCTGTTAGCCCTAAAAAATTTATTGGGGTCAAGTTGTTCACTCAGTTTGTCAAGTGTCAAATCCACTACCATCTCCCTCCCGATATGTGTCACCGCTGTAGTTATTCGATTTTCAGAATAAAAATAAGCAATCTCATCCACCGAAAGAGTTGTATATCTTTCAGCGCCATATATCAAAAACCGTGTCCTATACCGTTTTGATGAGGGAGTGACTAAATTTTCGAGAATATTACTTAAATATTCCTGTTGATATTTCAAGTTACGATTGTACGCAGATTCATACTTCTCTATAGCTTCAAGCAGTCTCTCCTGATGGATAGGTTTCAGTATATAATCGATACTATTTACCTGAAAAGCCTGAATAGCATACTCATCATAGGCAGTTGTAAAAATTATTGTAGATGTCGGCATAGCTTTGGAGATGAAATCAAATGAGTTGCCATCTGAAAGGTGTATATCAAGAAAAATCAGGTCGGGGTGTGGATTTTGAGAAAACCACAAAACAGCCTCATTTATACTACCCGGAATTATCGTAACATCCCAATCGGGACGCATTCTCTCAACCATAGACATCAATAATCTGGCCGCCGGTTTTTCATCTTCGATAATTACTGCAAATATCTTATTCATATAGTATTGGTACCTTTACGGTGAATAATTTCTCATCCCTGAGGATTGTAATATTTTTACCCATCATCAATATACATCGATTTGATAGATTCTTAAGTCCTGTTCCACTTGTTTCGGTAATGTTTTTCGGATTTAAGGTATTTGAAACAATAAGTAAATCGTTACAAATTGAGATGTTTATAATCATCGGAAAAGATTCCGAAATAACATTATGCTTAATTACATTCTCTGTTAAGAGTTGTAAAGTAAGTGGGGGGATTTTTACATCAAAATCTTTATCAGATATGTTACATTCTACAGAGATATAATCACCTATCCTTACACGATGTAAAAAAACGTAAGAGTTCATAAAGGAGAGCTCTTTATCTATGGAAATCAACATTTTATCTTGACAATACAATACATATCTGTATGCATCGGAAAGATTTCGGGTAAATTGTACGGCATTTGCCGGATCATACTCTATCTCTGCAATAAGTGTATTAAGATTGTTAAACAGAAAATGTGGATTGAGCTGCCCCTGTAATGCAACATATTTGGCCTTATTATTCTCATCATGCAACCTTGCTGTCTCCTGTTGAATGAGCATATTTTGAAGGACCGACTGATTTATAACCAAAAGCCCTACAATGATTAGATCTAACAACCACAATATTATCAATACTCTACCACCACCATTTGGAAAAAAATACGGCTCACTTACCCCCACCAACAACTTTGCCAATACCAATAATCCGTAATTCACTAAAAACAATACAACTGCAACACAAGAATATAACAGCACCATCTTCCAACGTTGCATTACATATCTCCCAATCCACTTACTGAGTCTGATAATTAAAAAGCCAAGAATATTAAATGCTATAATGAAGAATACATACCCCCAAATAAATTTGTATAATAGTTTAGCATCTGCCGGCAGGTTTGTCGCATTAGAAAGTAGTACATAAGCCAGAAGCCCTAAAATAGAAAATAGGAATATATAAGATACATTTGTCTTTACCTTCACCATATTATAATCTATTATATTGCAATATTACAAGATTTATTTTACACAATAACCATTTAAAGCCTTAACTTGTTCAGCAAAATTTACTTGCATCTCAAGTTTCGCATTTACATAATTGACTTCGGTAGTGAGTTTGTACACCTGAGCATCTATCACATCAACAACAGAAGCCCTTCCCTCATTATATCGTTCAATCGATTTGAATTCGTTTTCATACGCTTTATCAAGAGAGTTTTTTGTCAAATCCACCCTTTGAATTGATTGCATCAAGTTCATCTTCGATTTCTCCACTTCGAGTTCTATTGCATCTTTAATATTATTAAGATTGTCTTTGATAATACCTATTTTATGCTCAAAAGCCCTTTTATCGCTCCTCCTTTTGCCCCAATCAAATATCGGGACAGTGAGCTTGGCATATACAGCATAATTTAGATTAAGATCGCTCTTAAAATTGTAACCCGGTGAGGAATAACTCCCCTCAGCCCCTACATAAAACTGAGGTTTATATTGAGCATCGTTGATTATCAATGAACTTTGTTGAATATTGACATTATCGGTGGCCATTTTTATCTCAGGTCTCTCAATAGATTGTATAGAAGAAAAATAGGTAGTGTCGATAGAAGCTACAACCAACGAATCGACCTCGATCAAATCATCTAATTTATTGCCAATAAGCGAATTGAGTGCCATCCTATTTGACTGAGTCTCATTTTGTGATTTTAAAAGTTGATATTGAGAATTATTTAGTTTTACCTCTACCATAAGCAAATCCTGAGGGTCTGCAATCCCAATCTCTACCCTCTCTTTCACTATCTGCTTGAGTTTCGCAATTGATTGATAATAAGCATTAAAAAGTGATGTAAGTTCAATACTTGCCACCGTATTCCAATACTGAATATCTGTTTGAAAACAGACATTGGAACGAACCATATCAAATGTGTTTTTAGAGAGTGATTGCTGCTGCTCTGAGAGTTTGATGAGCTCTAAAACACGCCCGCCTGTATATACAGGCTGAAGCAATGTTATCGCCACACCATACTGCATATTTTGCCCTTTGAAAAATATTTTGTCGTTCACAGTAGGAATATTCAATGATAACTCCATTGGGTTGCCGATATATTGAAAATTAGCACTTCCGTCAAATTTGGGCTTTAAATTGTCTTGTGCAGATTTTACCAATTCAATACTTGCCATAATATTCTTCTCAGCAGCTTTCAAATCGTGATTATACTCCAAAGCCATCTGACGGTACTTCTCCAACAAAGGGATATTTGTCTGTCCATATCCAGATAGACAAATACAACAAAAAACTATTAGTACACTTATTATTCTCATTATTAGCGTGATTTAACTTTATAGAAAATAGAATACAATACCGGGGTGATAAATAGTGTCAGACAGGTTGCGAATGTAAGTCCGAAGACAATTGTTGCTGCCATCCCCCCAAATACTATATCAAAAAGGAGGGGAACCATACCAAAGATTGTAGTAGTAGCAGCCATTAAAACAGGACGAGTACGAGATACGGTTGCCTCAATGATTGCTTGATAGAGATCAATCCCGCTACGATATTGAATATTTATCTCATCAATGAGTACAATAACATTTTTGATAATCATCCCAAGCAATCCGAGCCACCCGGCTATCGGAAAAAACCCAAAATCAAATCCGGTCAGAAGCATTCCAATCGACACTCCAATCAAAGAAAGTGGCAAAACACATAAAATAATCAGCGGTTCTTTGAAATTACCAAACAGAGCAACCAATATCACGATTAACAATAAGAATGCTAACGGGAAAAATTTTGTAAGTGCTTCTAACCCCTCATTTTGATCTTTAAATTGAGAGTCCCAAAAGAAAGTATATCCTTCAGGAAGTTTAATATTTTCAATCTCATCCCTTATTTTTGTATGAACTTCCAACATAGTAGCGCCACTGCAAACGCCACAAGAGGCAGCCATAGATAATTGTCTGTTATATGTTCTGATTTGGGGATACTCCCATATAGTCTCGATACTCTTTGTTACCTGAGATAAAGGCGCCGAATTGGATCCATTCCATATTGAGATGTTCCCCAACTCCTCAGGCGAGGTTGGATCTGTATACGCAGATTTTAATAAAACGGGAACTTTATCCTCATTATCACGATATATTCCGATAACAGCTCCGTCATTTATCGATTTGACCGACTCCATCATCTGAGCCTTTGAAATACCCAAAGCGCCCGCCTTAATCGGATCATAGATAGGTTGAGTTACCATTGTCATATTTCCCCATTCATTGCGAATATCTATCGCTTTTGGATTTTTTCTCATTATATCTATGGCAATCCCCACCAAAGAGTCCAATACATCTGCATCTGGACCTAAAAAACGGGCTTCAATAACAGCTTCAGTCAGAGGGCTTAACTCAAATTTATTCACTTTGATTAGCGGCTCCGGGAATTTTACCCTAATAGATTCATCCAATAAAGTATGCAACTCTCTTGATTGTTTTGACGATTTACACTTTATCAATAATTGTGCATAATTTGGTTGGGGACCGAATGCCACATTTGATAAATAATATCGAGGTGGGGTTCTCCCAACATAACTTGAAACCACATCTGTCTGATCATAAGTTTTGATATAATCAACCATTTCGGAGACAATAGCATCTGTATTCTCAATTTTAGTCCCTTCAGGCAACCATAAATCGATCGTAAAATATTGTTTATCAAGTGAAGGAACAAATACCTTTGGAATAAATTTAAAACTCCAAACTGATAAAATCATCAACACTACTACAATACTAACTGTAACATATTTATACCTAATAACAAATTTTAATGACCTCCTAAAAAGATCAAACCATTTTCCTGAGAACAATTGATCTTTTATTTGATCAGGGCGAGGCCTTTTAACAAACTCCTGGATAAAGAAAGGGGTCTGAGTAAATGCAAATACCCAGCTAAACATCAATGAGATACCGATTACAATCACCAATGACGAGAGCAACTCCCCTGTAATATGGGGTGAGTAATAGATCGGCATAAAGGTAAGAATCGCAATAATAGTTGCAGCCAAAAGGGGAAGGGCAGTAGATGAACAAGCTTTCAAAATGGCAATACGCTTACGCATACCACGTTGCATATTTACGAGTGCAGAGTCGGACACAACAATTGCATTATCAACGAGCATACCCATTGCAATAATTATTGCAGCAAGTGACATCCGTTGAAGGGCTATACCTTCAGCAAACATCACTATAAGGGTTGCAAAAATTGAGAAAATCAATCCGCTTCCAACCAATAATCCGTTTTTAAAACCTATGAAAAACAGTAGAATAGCTACCACTGTTACAACTGAGATGATAAGATTTAAAATAAATCCATCGTTAGCCAAAGCCGATTCATACCCTTGATCATAAAGGGGGAACAACTCAAACCCTTCCGGTAGCGATTTATTAAACTCATCTATACGCTCTTTTACAAGAGATGCCATCTGAACAACATTACCTGTGGGAATTGTGGAAACAGCTATTCCGATAGCAGGTTCTCCATCAATACGCATAATACTGTTTATAGGGTGTTTATAACTCTCCTCGATTGTAGCAATATCGGATAGACGAAAATGTTCTCCCGTATGAGAGACAATAGTGAGATCCTTAATATCGTTGAGAGAATAAAAATTTCCTGTTGATTCTATTCTGATCCGATTATCACTCGTCTCGATAGCTCCCGCATCGACTACACGATTTTGAGCTTCAAAAGCTCTTTGAATATCTGCTGTAGTAAGTCCGCTCTGAGACATTAATGAGGGGCTTATCAATACATCAATAGTAGGAGTTTGAACCCCGTAAATTTCTACTTTTGCAACATCCTTAACAGTTTGGAGATCGTTCTTAATCTTTTTTGCCTGTTCATTCATCTCTCTATATGAGTGAATGCTACTTCTCAGTCCATAGAACACCCCAAGCACATCCCCAAAATCATCATTCACCACAGAGGGTCCTGAACCGGCAGGTAGTTTAGTCTGGACATCATTCACTTTGCGGCGAAGTTTATCCCACAGTTGTTGCATTTGATCCGCCCTGATCTCTTTCTTTACGAAAACAGTAATTTTTGACAAACCAGCCCTATTTTCGGTTTTCAGATAGTACAATTCACCCAAAGATTGGATAGACTTCTCCAGCACATCAGTAACCTGGGTCCTCACTTCAGAGGGGGAGGCACCGGGATAAGGTGTAATCACTAAAGCTTGCTTAATTGTAAAAGGGGCATCTTCCAATTTTCCCATTTTCACATATGAGAATATTCCCCCAAAGCATATAAAAGCGAGGAATAATATAGTTATTGATTTGTTTTGTAAAAAATATTTAACCAATTTCATAATTTTAATCAATCTTGAATGGTTACTTTTAAACCTTCCGAAAGAAATCTAAGTCCACTTATAACCACTTGTTCACCCTTTTTTATCTCTCCATAAACTTCAACATTCCCTCTTGGTAATAAACGACCAATTTCAATATTTCTTTTAGACACATTCCATAAGACCGTATCTACACACCATATATAATCACCCTCCGTAGGACGATGCGATAGTGCTGTTTGGGGGATCACAATAACAGAATCTGTTTTTTCAGAAACAAAAGAAACCTCTCCGGACATACCTGGTAACAAATCACCGTTTTTGTTTGACAATAAAGCTGTTAGCAAATATGAAAGATTGTTATCAGAGGTGTTTTTAGAGATATCTGCCACCTTTGCGTAATACATTTTCTCCGGATTTATATCAAAGCAAAGGGATACATCTTTAATATTTTGAGCCTTTATTGCTATATCCTGACTAACATATACCTCGATTCTAATCTGTTCGATATCAACTAAAGTGACTATCGACTGAGTTGCTTTTACATCTTGATATTGTTCGATATAAATTTGATTGATATACCCATCAAACGGAGCAATTAGTTTTGTATCAAGTAATTCGTTATTTGCTATTTCATAAGATGTTTTTGCTGAAATATAATCAGCGTACGCTTTATCATAGGTACTTGCAGAAATATTTTTCTTTTCAAATAAATTCTTAATCCGCTCATATTCTGCTTTCGATTGGAAATACTGCCCCTCTGCTCTCTCTTTTCTTATAATAAAATCTCTATCATCAATCTCTGCGATAACATCTCCCTTTTTGAAATAATTACCAACATAGGTATCAAAGTTTTTTACTTGTCCACCTACACGAAATGAAAGATTCGTAGTGTGCTGCGGTTTAGAAATAAATGAAAATTTCTTAACATTATTACCAACAACCAACCTTGCCTTATCGGTCTTTATTACAAAATTTTTGTCCTCTTTGCTTTGGTTAGCTCCACACGACACAGTTAACATAACCATCAAAATCATTAAGAATAATCTATTCATATAATATGTTTTTGCACAAAGAAAATAAATGATAATAACCAAATCTATTGGATTTTTACTGAACCGGATAAAATAGGTACCGAAACGGATTATATTGTATTACATTTGTCCTTTGTTATATAGTTGGCAAGAAATAAATGAGACATACGAATAAAACAGCTAAAGGATATATTATTGGGGCAGTATCTGCTGCTTGCTATGGTCTAAACCCATTATTTGCAGTAAATATGTATAACGGAGGTATGAATGTTGACTCCGTATTATTATCACGATATGTTATTTCAGCCCTCTTGATCGGTCTCTATATGGTGATCAAAAGAGAATCATTTTCAATAAAAAGTGGGGAAATAGTTCCACTAATCGTTATGGGACTGTTATTTGCATTCTCATCATTATTCCTCTTCTCCAGCTACAACTATATGGATGTAGGTATCGCCTCAACCATCTTATTTGTCTATCCGGTTATGGTAGCAATAATAAATTCGGTGTTTTTTAGAGAAAAAGTATCTATTATCACAATCTCCTCTATTCTATTGGCGTGTGTAGGAATTGCTCTATTGTATAAAGGTGAAGACGGAGCAACTCTAAGTATAATAGGTGTCGTATTGGTTATGCTCTCCTCACTCTCATACGCCATTTATATGATCGCCATAAACAAATCTGCCATCTCAAAGTTTTCACCTATAAAGCTCACATTCTATGCCCTCATTACAGGGAGTATAGTTTTTATAATCAGAGGATTACTTATTACGGAAATAACACTGCCAAACACCTGTAATTTGTGGATCAATGCCTTTGGCATAGCCATATTTCCCACTGTAATATCGCTGATTTTCTTAGCTGTATCCGTCAGAATCATAGGATCCACATACACCGCTATTTTGGGTGCACTTGAACCACTCACAGCTGTCATTATAGGAGTTATGATATTTGGGGAAAATTTGACAATAAAACTCATCTGCGGAATTATATTAATCCTAATCTCCGTTATGATGATAATACTCGAGAGAAGAAAGGTTTAATCTACCTTCTTACTCATATTCTTGAATGAGGTGCCAATTATCGGAAGGATATTATTGGGTAAAACAACCAAAATAAAAGCCAAATAATAATTTAATAATGGCAAAACAGATTAAGCAATTATCAAACATTATAAGAAAATATAAGATATATTAGAAATTGCATTACAGACATCATATTCAGCCTCTTCAATCATTTAACCAATCAATTTTATCTTAGAAACTTAAAGTGACTCCTACTCCCCCTGAGGATGTTGCGCCAAAATCAATATTCATTGAGTATTGTTGCCCCTCTACGCCACTATTATAAGAATTTAGCAATTTAGTAGATGATATTTTAAGTTGTTTACTTGAGGGTATTGAACAGAGCATAATAATTCCACCTACTACTGATAACCCTAATCCACAATAAATATAATATTCGGCTTTTTCACTAATTGAATAGCAAATAGATCCGGCAAGAGTGGCTCCCAATCCAAAACCGAGAAATGAACCTCCAACGGAATATAACAATCTATTTTTCTGTCCTAATTTTACAGTTTCATCAAAATTCACTAATAAGTCAGGTCTCTCTTTTTCAATGATATATCTTAATTCCTAAGAATCAACTTTTTTACCATTGTACATAAAGTCACCCACACTTGTTTGAGTAATTTGATTCTTGATAGTTGTATTGTTATTAATATCTTTATCTACATCTACCACATCGAATGATGCGACCTCTCCGTTTTGATACAAAATCGATGATATCTTAGATATCTCTAACACAAATGAAGGTCCACTTTGATTGTTATATTTCAGATATTTAATGGTTTTCGAACTCACCTCTGTTATTTTTGCCTCAACTTTAGTGTTGTCTTTGAGGATGATTATATCTTGAGCAAATGAAGTTGTTGCAACAATAAGCAATAGGATTACTAATATTTTTTTCATAAAAATGGGTTTTAAGATAATTTATTAAGTTTTCAATTTTAAAATCTATTTATATAAATGTTATTATTGGAAAATGTGACAATTAATTACTAAGAATTATTTTAAAAAACAGAAATTTTTAAGTATTTTTTAGGATTCCTTTCTATTTTTTTTACTAAAGAATCAATATCAATTGATAAATTATTGATAGAGTTGTGGAGTGAGTCTGTAGTGATCATTTTTCCTATACTCCCCTGAGGATCTTGTATTTTTTCAATTAGTGTCCTCAACTTAGTGATTGTCTCTTTGATTTGAGCCTCCTTTAACTCTTGATCTACCGTGTCGAGAGTTCCGTTGAGTTTGTCTGCAGAGAGATTCAACTGCTGAGTCAATGTGTTCAAGTTGGTTATAAGCTCATTTATTTCAGGGGTACTCCCTTTAATCTTTGCAGTTATGTATTCAATATTATCAATACTATTTTTGATCCCGGTAAGAATAGATGATATATCTGATCTTGTTTGTTCGTCTAATATCTTGTTAACATTTGAAATGGCCTCATTTAGATTGTTTATCAGCACCTCTATCTGACCACTCAACGGGAGTATCCCATTGATTATCTGGGAGAGCATATCTTGGATAACATATCCCTTTAGTGTGTCACCTGTTTTTGCAATAGCTGAAGATGTGCCAAGAGTGATTCTTATGGCACGACTTCCAAGGATGTCTGCACTATAAATCTCTGTTTTAGAGTCCTTTGGAATTTCAAATTCGTCTTTAATATTTAATTTGACAATATAATTTCCTGCCTCTTTATCATATTTAATAGAGACCACAGAACCTGCTTTGAATCCTTTGATATAGACGGGACTAGATGGATTTAACCCCTCAACATTCTCATAAACGGATAATAAATCAATACTACTTCTAAATAGGTCGTTTCCACGGAGGAAATTTATTAGTACTATTATTGCGGATAGAATTACTACTATGAAAATTCCAATTTTTGTCTCTTTTTTAAGTTTCATTTTTTTATTCTGAAATTGTTATTATAAATGCTTGAGGGAATGCTTTCTTTATCTCATTTAACTCTTTTTTTGCCTCTTCTCTTGTATTGAATCTCCCGAATGTGTATTTGTAGCTCTTATCTCTTTTAATATATTCGAGATCGTACCCTTTCATTTGAGGTGAACCATTCTTAATTATTGATTGTGTTGACATTACCTGAATCCGATAGTGTGTAGACGGGGCTTTTTCCACAATCGTCACAGGGAGATCTATCTTAGTCTCATATTGCTCTTTATATTTTTCAAAAGCATTAAATACCCCTTTAGCCATTCTTTCGTGATTTGATTTATTGGTAAGGACCAATAAATCGGATGGATTTGATATAAATCCAAGTTCAACGAGGACTGATGGCATAGTACATTTCCATAAAACGAGAAAAATATCTTGTTTTATCCCCCTGTTGTGATATATCGGCCCCTTTCCCATATTTTCCTGAATCATCCCAGCAAATATCAGACTTTGCTCCAAGTGGGAGTTTTGAAGGAGGGAGAAAATTATATAAGATTCTGGATTTTTGGGGTCAAATCCTTCATATTTAGAGGTATAGTCGTCTTCCAATACCACTACGCTATTTTCAAGTTGGCACACCTCAAAATTGGAATTGCTTTTATCTAACCCCATGACAAAGGTTTCAGAGCCCATCGCCCCCTTAGCTTTTGCCGAATTGACATGTATAGATATAAATAGGTCTGCGTGTATCTTATTTGCAGTATTTGCCCTCTCGTAAACGGGGATGAATCGGTCATCTGAACGGGTATATTTGACAGTTACATTCGGATATTTCTCTTCTATCATTTTTCCTAATAGGAGACTGACCGAGAGTGTAATATCTTTCTCTTTAAAGTTATTATTTATTGCACCAGGATCTTTTCCTCCGTGACCTGGATCTATTACAACTGTTTTTATTTGTACTGATGATTGACTTTTAGAGTAAGAATTGTCAATATTGCTTAACAACAAGACAGGTAATAACAAATAGCAGATTATAAGTTGGTTCCGAGTCATAATATTGTTTTGCAGCCGTTCATATTTCTAAATTCATACAAAGGTAATAAAAAATGACTATATTTGCTGCTCAATTTTTGCATAATCAAAATTCAATTATTTTATATATCGTAATCTTCGATGCAGTTTTCAAAACTTACCTTAACATTCGTTGTCGTATTATTTTTATGCGGCATTTGCGCTTGTTCGGTTGGAGTTAAAAGTGCCACTGACTCGTCTAAAGGGGTAAGTGAAATAAAAGTTGATGATACTACTGCATATAAACAATTGGTTGATAATACTTTTATAAAGGAAATTTCCCCAATTGATTCCTCCTCTTCGGTCCAAATAGATACATCCCTTTTTGATAAAGATTCTTTATTTTCAGAAGAGTTGGTGGTCAATAAGATAGATACCATTTCTCGACAGGCATTGAATGATTTTATCGATTCACTTGATATTATGAATTTCCTTGCAGGAGGCGATTCTGTTGCTATTTTGGACTCTCTTGCAAATAGAAAAATAATCTCTCCCTCAGATACAATTCAAAGAACTCCAGGTATGCTTGATCAACCTGCTTTTTCAACAGCAAGGGACTCTGTTATTGAGGATTTCTCAGGGAAAGAGAAGATGATATATTACTATGGTGATGTTTCTGTTAAATATGGCAATATGGAAATGAAAGCCGATTATATGGAGTATAATATTGATAAACAGACAGTTTATGTTTCAGGTGTGGCAGATTCTTTGGGTAATGTAAGTAAGCCAGAGATGACTGAAAGCGGTAAGACTTATACAATGGAGAATGCGTTTTATAATTTTAGAACGAGAAAGGCTCGGATAAAAAATATGGTTACTAAGGAGCAGGAGGGGATATTACACGGGGAGAAGATCAAGATGATGCCAAACCAGTCTATTAATATTTCAGGCGGAAAATATACTGTGTGTGATCTGGAACATCCTCACTATTATCTAAAAATGACAATAGCTAAGATGGAGACAAAACCAAGGCAAAAAACTGTATTCGGCCCTGCCTATCTTGTCGTAGAGGAGGTGCCAATACCGGTGCCACTCCCTTTCGGATTTGTCCCTAAAAGACCAATGAGGGCAAGTGGAATATTATTTCCATCATTTGGAGAGGAGCAGGCGAGGGGATTCTACTTGAAAGATGGAGGATTTTATTTTGTTCTGGGAGATTATTTGGATGTTGCTTTGACCGGCGACTTTTATAGTAAGGGCTCTTGGAGTGCAAAGCTTAATACCAGATACAAATTGAGATATAAGTTTGACGGCTCATTCAGCCTCTCATATTCGAGCGACGTGACTGGTGAAAAAGGGAGTACTGACTATTCGAGATCTGATAATTTTGGTGTTCAGTGGTCTCACGCCCAGGACTCTAAAGCAAGACCAGGAACATCTTTCCGTGCCTCTGTCAATTTTTCAACACCTTCTAACAATAAATACAACTCCCATTCGCTTGATCAGGCTCTCTCAAATCAGGTATCTTCATCCATTTCATATTCAAAGACATGGAGTAAGATGAGCCTCTCAATAAATGGATTACATAGTCAAAATTCTCGAGATAGTTCATACTCCATAACCCTTCCGAATATTACCTTCAATGTCAATAAATTCTATCCGTTCAAAAGGAAAAACAGGGTGGGGAAGGAGAGATTTTATGAACAGTTTTCGATGAGTTATAACACTGCTTTCCAAAATAAGATAGCTTTTAAATCGAGTGAGGTGAAGGATCCCGATTTTTGGAAAAAGATGAAAACAGGGATGACTCACCGTTTCTCAATAGGGTTACCCTCTTTCACCCTATTGAAATATTTAAATTTCACACCGACCGTCAATTATGGGATGAATTGGTATTTCCAATCTCAAAACAAGGTCTATAACCCGGAAACCGATAAATTGGAGACAGTCACTTCTAATCAATTTGGTGATTTTGGGGCGACTCACGATTTTTCTGCCTCTCTCTCATTAGGTACCCGTATCTATGGAACATTCAATTCTAAGAACCCAAAATCAAAATTGAGGGCAGTCAGACACGTTATCACTCCGAGTCTGAGTTTTATGTATAAACCGGAACATGGTACGAAGATCAATGGATTTAGGACATATACCTACACAGATGTCAATGGAAAAGAGAATGTTGTTGAATACAATAAATGGGATGGAGGGGTAAATTCACCCCCATCGAGGGGACAATCTGCATCTATCTCATTTAGTATTGGTAACAATATTGAAGCAAAAATGTTAGATAAAAACGATACGACGGGAGTTGGTACCAAAAAAGTAAAACTAATAGATCAGTTACAGATTTCCGGAGGATATAACTTCTTGGCAGACTCTATGAAGCTTTCTCCCTTTATGATCTCAGCTAATACAACAATTTTTCAGAAAGTTGGAATAAATGCAAATATGGCTTTAGACCCTTATGGTGTTGACTCAAGGGGAAATAGACACAATCAGTTTAATATAGTACAGGAGGGGGGATTTAAATTGCTCAGAATGACAAATGCTTCAGCCTCAATTAATTTTAGTATATCAGGAGAGGCAAAAGGGAAGGGAAATGACGGATCAAACCCAAATGTATCATCAAATGGTGCTGCAGGTGGCGGCTTTGGAGAATCCGGTCGTGGAGGTGGTGGGGGAGCAGGCCCCGGAATTTTTGATGGTGGTGCAACTAAAGGGGTTAATTTTGGCACCTCTGCAGCCCCGTACACTAAAGTGTATTATAACCCAATAACAGGGGAGTATATTCCGGGGGGATGGGTTTACTATCTCAATCCTAATGTCCCTTGGGCACTTACATTATCTTATAATTACAGTTATAGCCTCGGTTACGAAACTACCAATGGAACTTTGAAGATGAAGCACAATCATACTCAGACCCTTGGGGTGACAGCTCAAGTTAGATTGACTAAAGATTTGAATTTCAATGTTACGACAGGGTTGGATTTTTCTAAATTCCAATTGACATCCACTCAATTAAGTGCCACATATGACCTCCATTGTTTTCAAATATCTTTTTCTTGGATTCCATCCGGACAGTGGGCGAGTTGGAGTTTCAGAATCAATGCTAAAGCTGCGGCACTTGCAGATTTACTCCAATATAAGAAGAGCTCCTCGTATTGGGACAATAAATAGAATAAACACTAATATTATATTAATTATTAAAACACAATACATTATGAGTAAAAAAGTTATATCAAGTCCACTTGCACCCAAGGCGGTAGGGCCTTATAGTCAAGCTGTTGAAGTAAACGGAACATTATATGTATCCGGTCAATTGCCAATTGACGCTAAGACCGGTGAATTTCCTCAAGGTGGTGTTAAAGAACAACTTGTTCAGATATTTAAAAATATTGAATACATTCTTAATGAGGCAGATTATGATTTTACAAATGTTGTAAAAACAACAGTTTACCTTACAAACATGGGAGATTTTGCAACCCTTAATGAGGTCTATTCACAATTTTACAATGAGCCATATCCAGCTCGAGTAGCATATGCAGTTGCTGCCCTTCCAAAAAATGCACTCGCTGAAGTGGATGTAATTGCAGTAAAATGTTAAAAAATATTGCTATAAGAGAATATTTTTTACCTTTGCAAAATAGATTAGATATTTCAATCGCTTTTTCTCCCTATATAATATAAAATGTACGATATCATAGAATTGAATGCAAAGAGTCAAGATGACTTATTTGTGATAGCAAAAGACCTTAGTATTAAAAAAGTTGAGTCTTTTAGCAAAGAGGATCTTATTTACAAAATTTTGGATGAACAAGCTGTTCAAAGTAAAGAATCGCCAAGATCCAAACGGAGGACAAGGATTACCAAAACCCCTATAGCAACACAAGATTTTAAATATTCGAATGTATCGTCACCTACACCAAAGGGTGATCTGTTTACACAACGTGGTGATCAACAGCGTAGTAATGGACAGCAATCAAACAATGGTAATCTGTTTCAGAATAATAATCCCCAACAAAAAGGGCAACAGCACAATCAGCAACAGAAACCTCAGCAGCCGAATAATCAGCTGCCGAAGCTTGTGCTAAAATCTCAACAACCTATCGTTGAGGCAGAAACAAAAGAGGTTGTAGCTACTTCTAAAGTTGTTTCTGAGACAGCATCTAAAAAGAGAAGAGGGAGGCCAAAAAAGAATAGTCCGGAAGAGACCCTTATAGATACGCAAACTACAGTTGAAAAAGAGTTGCCAAAAGTGGTTGAAGAGGTTGAAAATTTTAAATCGTTAGTAGATAAAATTGGTGATTTTGAGGAAGATACTAAAGTAGTTGTGAATTCCCAAAAGGAACATAATAAAAACAATAAATTCGAACACAAAAAGGGGAACACTAACAGTAAATCGGGTGAAGATGGTGAAAAATCACCGAATGTCTCTTCAGAAAGCAGACATAACGAACAACCAATTATTGTTAAACAACCTAAAATTGAGTATGAAGGTATAGTAGAGGCTATTGGCGTACTTGAAATTATGCCTGACGGATATGGATTTCTCCGCTCTTCTGATTATAATTATCTAAATTCGCCCGATGATATTTATGTTTCTCAATCTCAAATAAAGTCATACGCCCTTAAAACAGGTGACACGATTAAGGGTGAGATAAGGCCTCCGAGAGAGGGAGATAAATATTTTCCATTAGTTAAAATCAATATGATTAATGGAAGATCACCGGAATATGTAAGAGATAGGGTTCCATTTGATTTTTTAACTCCACTATTTCCACAAGAAAAATTCAATATTACTTCAAATGGTCATAATAACTTGTCAACAAGAGTCGTAGATCTATTTACCCCTATTGGAAAAGGTCAGCGTGGTCTTATAGTTGCTCAGCCAAAGACAGGTAAAACGATGTTACTCAAGGCAATAGCGAATGCAATTGCAGATAACCATCCTGAAGTTTATATGATTGTCCTTTTGATTGACGAGCGTCCTGAAGAGGTTACGGATATGGCAAGAAGCGTTAAGGCAGAGGTTGTTGCTTCCACCTTTGATGAGCCTGCAGAGAGACATGTTAAGGTTGCAAGCATTGTGCTTGAAAAAGCTAAAAGACTTGTAGAGTGTGGTCACGATGTGGTTATCCTTTTAGACTCTATCACAAGACTTGCAAGGGCATTTAATACTGTTCAACCGGCTTCAGGTAAGGTTCTTTCTGGAGGTGTGGATGCAAATGCTCTCCATAAGCCTAAGCGTTTCTTCGGAGCAGCTCGTAAAATAGAGAACGGAGGCTCTCTTACTATACTTGCCACTGCACTTACTGAGACCGGTTCTAAGATGGATGAGGTTATATTTGAGGAGTTTAAAGGGACAGGTAATATGGAGTTGCAATTGGATCGCAAACTCTCAAACAAACGGATATTCCCTGCTGTTGATGTTACATTAAGTAGTACCCGCAGAGACGATCTTCTTCTTGATAAAGAGACGCTTAACAGATTGTGGATACTTCGCAATTACCTTGCAGATATGAACTGTGTGGAGGCGATGGAATTTATGAAATCTCGATTAGATAAGACCATCTCAAATGAAGAGTTTCTTATCTCTATGAATGGAGAATAGATTAGAAACCTAAAAACATAAAAATTGAACCGACTATTATAGATATAACAGCATTTAGGAGTTTCGCTTTCACGAAACTCCTTTTGTTTGAGGCCAATAGAGGAAGTGTAGTGTGGCCGTCTTGAGAAATGGAACTTGCTAACAACACCGAAAAAGGGACATAACCGCCGGCAAATAGTGTTATAAATATCATATGTGGTCCCGATTCAGGTATCATACCGATAAGGGCAGCGAGTACAATTACATAAAATGTGTTGTCTTTTATCCAATGCTCAATATCTAAATAAGGGAGCCCGATTTGAATAACTGCAAGGGCACCAAAGGTCCATAAGAATATCTTTAAACAATGATGTTTGATAACATGGCCCCAAATATGCTCTTTTATAAAGTGTTCATCGCTTGATAGATTTAACATCAAGGTTATAACTGAGAGGATTGCAAAAATAATATTCAACCACCTCTCACTGAAAATATCTAAATTTCCATTATGAGAATGTTCTACACATTGATGTCCTATGTGGGCAGCGTGGTCGTGCTCAAAAATACCGAAAAATATGGCTAATATGAAAAGCAATAGGGATAAAGAGATGATAATCCGCTCTTTTGTAGGGTGTTTCAAAACTTTATAAGTAGATAGATGAAAGATTGATTTTAGATGATTATGATCACTTTTGTGAATATCAAATTCATTATTGCACTCCACATCGATAGGTCCCCCTTTATAAAAAGCATCAACAACAAGCCCGGCTATGATGGAAATTGAAAATAATATAACAAACAAAATAATTGCCTCTTTTGGGATCATTGCCATCAATACAAATGCCTCATCGCCTGACGAACAAATCATCATAGCTATTAGTGCTCCGAAACTTATCAATCTATGAGAATAGAGTGAGACTGCTGCAAATCCACCTATGCAGCCGGGGATCAATCCGAGTAGGGAACCAAGAAGAACTTGGCGTGGTTTTGAACTCTTTAACTTAGAAAACCACTTTCCTGAAGATTGAACATTTATATATTCTATCATCATCATCATCACAACCACCAATCCGGTGATCATTAATGAATTTTTGAGGACATCAAAGAAAATTTCCCAACTCATCCCTCAACTCTTTATTTATTGTTGTTTCTATAAATAGATAAAAGTTCCCCTGCTGCGGAAAATGAGTCCATTTTACCACTCAATACCTTATTTTCAAAAACTGGGAGAGATTCTATTATATCTTTGTTCTCATAAAACATCTCTTTTAGAGAATTATTGATGCTATCATACATCCAAAATCTTGATTGCTCACGCCTTCTCTGTTTATAAAAACCATTCTTTCTTATTAGAGAAAAATATTCTTCTATTTTTGAATATATCTCATTCAATCCGGTTTTCTCCACCGCAGATGCTGTCAGGGCTGTTGGCACCCATCCCGATTCAGTAGGGGGGAATAGGTGTAGGGCATTCGCATAGAGAGCCCTCGCCATATTTGCTTTATCAATATTGTTTCCGTCTGCCTTATTGATGGTTATCAAGTCTGACATCTCCATTATCCCCCTCTTTATCCCTTGAAGATCGTCCCCCGCACCTGAAATCATAAGTAATAGGAAAAAATCGCTCATAGAGTGAACGGCAGTTTCAGATTGTCCGACACCTACTGTTTCAATAAATATCACATCGTAACCTGCTGTTTCGCATAGTAATATCGTCTCACGGGTCTTTCTTGCCACTCCGCCAAGTGAGCCGGCACTCGGACTGGGTCTGATAAATGCATTTTTATCGTTGCATAAAGTCTCCATCCTGGTTTTATCCCCAAGAATACTCCCTTTGCTCTTCTCACTGCTAGGATCGATAGCGAGGACAGCAAGTTTGTGACCTTTTGAAGTTATTAGTCCTCCAAAAGACTCTATGAATGTACTTTTACCTGCACCGGGAACACCGGTAATACCTATCCTCATCGAATTAAATCTGTCAGAGATCTCCTGACATCTGACTATTAGCTCGTGTGCAATACCCCTATGTTCAGGTAATGAACTCTCAACAAGAGTAATAGCTTGACTAAGAATGGTTGTATTTCCAGCTAAAATTCCCTCCATATATTGATCAACCGTGTATAATGAACTCTTTTTCTTTAGAAATTTATTCAAATATGGATTGATAATTGGTGGTTGTTCAATTCCTTCATTTATTACCAATGCTGTATCTCCATTTTTATACTCTTCAAAAAAATCTCCCTGATGTTTATTTTTATTTGCCATAATTATATTTGTAGATTATAATTTTCACTCTATTTCTCCTGTGATAAAAATACTTACAAGTGGCCTTGATGGTGAATTGGTGATAATTGTAAGTATATAAAGAATTTCACCCTTATTTCCATTTTTTTCACTATCAATAGTTATCTCTATTTTACCACTTTTGCCAGATGTGACATTTTTAGTAAAATCGATATCTGCCCCCTCCTCGCTTGAGTCGATTTTGTAAAAGATCAGCTCCTCTTTCCCGAGATTTTTATATTCAAAAGTGACCTTCCCTTTCTCTCCCATTTTTAATTTTCCGAAACTTTCAGAAGAGGATGTAAATTGGGGGAGAGATCCTTTTCTCCTATCAGTTTCAGATAAAGTCGAGAAGTTCTCTTTTATAAGGGCTTTTATCGCAATTTTCTTCTTATATTGTGTTCCGTTTATTGTCAAATTTGCGGTGAAAATATTTTTTCCCCACAAACAGGATGCTGTACATTTTGTGTCAATCAAACAAACCAATCTCCCTTTTGAATTTGGTGGAATGGGGTTTGGCTTTAATGATAGAGACAGCCCCGGTGTTAAATTGTTAAAAGCAACATTAATCGATTTCGAAGAGATGTTTGCAATCTCAACCTCCTCGTTTTTGGATAAGCCTTGTTCTATCTGCCCCATATCAAGACTCTCTTCCCTCATACCAAATCCACCTATATTGTAAGAATACAGGTCTTTGAGACTCTTAGCTTTATCGTGAACAATTCCCTTTATTCGTAGTATTATCGGCTTGTTAATATCTGAAATATAGGTAGTTATCGATTTGTCAAATGGGTATGGTCCAATATCGTTTTTGAAAACAATATTAATCTCCCCTTTTTCCCCAGGCATAATAGGTTTTTTTGTCCACGTGGGGTCGGTGCATCCGCAAGAGGTTATAACCCGATGTATTACTATAGGCTTTTTACTGATATTGGTCAATGTGAATGTGCATCTTTTGTTCCCTTCATCTATCAGCAAATCACCAAAATCGTGAGTTGTTTTATCAAATTTAACAACACCTGCAAATTCGTTTTGTCCATTTAAATGTAAAGTTGGGAATAGCAGGCAAATAACAAATAAAATTAAAGTATGATTTATTCTCCCCATCTTCTCTATTTTTTGACAAAGATAGATAAATAGTACATATCTTTGTCAATCATTACCAAAACCAATATTTTAAAAAATGAAACATTTATTCAAAATCGGATTACTTCTTTTAGTTGTCCTCTCGACATCTTGTGTAAAACAGAAGTTTGAAACATTTTCTAATGATCCGTCATTAACTCGCATTTACACCCTTGATAATGGTTTGAAGGTGTATATGAGTGTAAATAAGGATGAACCACGAATCAATGCTCATATTGCTGTGAGGGTGGGTGGTAAAAACGACCCACACGAAACCACAGGACTTGCCCACTATTTTGAACATCTTATGTTTAAAGGGACTGAGCAATTTGGTACTCAAAACTTCGAGTTGGAGAAACCTCTTCTTGATGAGATAGAAAATCAATTTGAAAAATATCGTCAGACAACTGATGAGGCAGAAAGGGCTGCGATTTATAAAGTTATTGACTCTATATCATACGAGGCTTCGAAAATTGCTATTCCGAATGAATATGATAAATTGATGGCAGCTATCGGTGCAAGTGGTACCAATGCTTATACCTCTTATGATCAGACAGTTTATACTGAGAATATTCCGTCAAATCAATTGGAAAATTGGGCTAAGATACAGTCGGATAGATTCTCTAATAATGTTATCAGAGGATTCCATACCGAACTTGAAACAGTATATGAAGAGAAGAATATGTCATTGACAAGGGATGGAGATAAGCTTTTTGATGCAATGTTCGCTTCTCTTTTTAAAAAACACCCATACGGAACACAAACTATTTTGGGTACTCAGCAGCATCTTAAAAATCCATCAATTACCAATATTAAAAAATATTATAAAGAGTGGTATGTTGCTAATAATATGGCTATTTGTCTCTCAGGAGATCTTGATCCGGATGCTACAATAGAGATTATCAATAAATATTTCGGACAATTAAAACCAAATCCAGAGTTAAGCAGATTGAAGTTTGAAAAAGAGGATCCTATTACCGAACCTGTAGTTACAGATGTTTACGGACTTGAGTCTGAGAGTATCTTATTGGCTTGGAGATTTCCGGCATCCAATGATAAAGAGATCATTAAATTGAGACTTCTTTCACAAATTTTATATAACGGAGTTGCAGGTTTGATCGACTTAGATGTCAATCAACAACAAAAAGTGATAGGAGCAGGTGGCGGAATGTATGGACTTGCAGACTATTCTATTTTTCTTTTAATGGCTCAACCAAAGCATGGTCAAACCCTTGATCAAGTGAAGGATATTCTTCTTTGTGAAATTGAAAAAGTTAAAAAAGGGGAATTTGATGATAACCTTTTGAAATCGGTTGTAAACAATTATAAAAGATATAAAATATACAATCTTGAGAGTATCAATGGAAGGGTAAACGGATATGTAGATTGTTTTGTAAACGATATCTCTTGGGGTGATTATGTAAATGAAGTGAATCTTATGTCGGCCATCACCAAAGATGAGTTAGTTGCCTATGCAAATGAGTATTTCAAAGAGAATTACGCATATGTGCGTAAAAATGAAGGGAAAGATAAAGAGGCTGTTAAAATATCAAAACCTAAAATTACCCCTATTTTCACTAATCGTGATACAGCAAGTGCTTTTTTGAGGAGCGTTCAATCTTTCCAAGTTAAGCCTATTGAGCCTGTGTTTGTTGATTATCAAAAAGATATGAGTAAACTCTCTACTAAAAACGGGGTAGAGTTACTCTATAAGAAAAATGTTACAAATGAACTTTTCAGCCTTGTATATCTCTTTGATTTTGGAAGGAATGAAGATAAAGTCCTTGCACACGCTGTTGAGTATTTGGATTATCTCGGAACAAGTACAATGACACCGGAGCAGATTAAGCAAACTTTTTACTCATTGGCTTGCGACTTCACAGTAACAACTTCTACCGATAGAACTTATGTTACCCTTTCAGGTCTTAATGAGAATATGAAAGAGGCAGTAACATTATTTGAAACTCTTCTTGCTGATGCTCAACCAAATCCCGATGCACTTAAAGAGATGAATGAGATAACATTGAAGGATATGGATAATGCTAAGTTGGATCAATCATATAATGTTTCAATGCTCTCATCTTATGCGAGATTTGGTCCAAAGTCACCTGCTACCAATATTTTGACTAAAGTGGAGTTAAATGCCCTTACAGGTGAGCAATTGGTGGGAAAAATTCACAATTTAAATAGCTTCGAGCACTCTATATTGTATTATGGTCCACTTTCGGATGCGGAGATTATAGATATGATCAACACACTTCACAAAGTTCCTGAAAAATTGACCAAAGTGGAGAAAAACAAATCTTTCGTCTATCTTCCAACTACTGAAAATAGTGTAATTTTGGCTCCATACGATGCTAAGCAGATTTATCTTCTATCGAGCTCGAACAGAGGGGAAAAATATGACCCTGCGAACGCACCTATGATTGCAATGTATAATGAATACTTCGGTTCAGGAATGAATTCAATTGTTTTTCAAGAGATGAGAGAAGCTCGTGGTCTTGCATATTCCGCAAGGGCAGGCATTGTAACTCCTAATAATATCGAAATACCATATATTTACACCAATTTTATTGCTACTCAGAATGATAAGATGATGGATGCAATTAATGCATTTGATGATATTATCAACAATATGCCTGTTTCGGAAAATGCATTCAAAATCGCTAAAGAGTCTCTCCTTACAAATATCAGGACCTCAAGAATTGTTAAGAGTGATGTTCTTTGGTCATATATCTCTTCGAGAAAACTTGGAATGGAATATGATATTAATAAGGATATTTTTGAGAAGGTTCAAGGATATACAATGAAGGATGTTATCGATTTTCAACAGAAATGGGTTAAAGGGAGAAAATATACAATTGCCATACTTGGTGATGCTAAAGATTTAGATCTCAAGAGTCTTGAAAAAATTGGTAAGATTAAGAGGGTTGAGACAAAAGAGATTTTCGGATACTAACCTTATAATTCAATTTTGGTGAATTGTCTCTTTTGATTATATTTGCATTTTAAACTAAATAAACAACTAATTAACCAAATATTATGGCACATAAAATTGATCCAGATGCTTGTGTAGCTTGCGGCTCTTGCATTGACGAATGCCCGGTAGGGGCGATTATCGCAGGTGATGTTTATAAAATTGATCCCGATACTTGCGCCGATTGCGGTACTTGTGTAGATTCTTGTCCTAACTCTGCAATCTCTCAAGCATAATTCAAGCTCAAGATTAACAAGAAAGGATAACTAAAAGTGAGACCACTTTTGGTTATCCTTTCTTTCTTTTTGAAATCCAATTTTATATCTCAATAAATCAGACTGCTATGGTTTAAACTATCCTATTGAGATATTCTGAGTAGTCTTTCATTATTCTTGTGTAATCTCTTTTGAAGAGGGGAGATGATATTAGGAAATCTGCTGTGGATCTGTTACAAGCTGTCGGTATATTGTAGAGGCTAGATATACGCAAGAGTGCTTTAACATCAACATCATGAGGCTGTGGCTGCATTGGATCCCATAAAAATATTACCATATCTATTTTACCTTCAGCTATTAGTGCTCCAAGCTGTTGGTCCCCTCCGAGTGGACCAGATTTCAACCTTACTATGTCTAATTTTTTGTCTGCATCCAAATCCTCTTGAAGAGCCTCGGAAACAAGTTTTCCTGTTGTTCCAGTGCATACAAGTTTATAATTCTCCAAAGTCCCTTTGTTAAACTTTACCCACTCGATAAGATCCTTTTTCCTATTGTCGTGAGCAACTAATGCAATTGTTTGTATTTTCATATCTTTAAATATTATATAATTACTTGAAAGCAAGTAAACTGTGCCTTTTGTTTCCGGCACCTTTAATTCGTTTTACATTAAACCCAACATCTCTAAGAGCTTGTTTTACAATCCCTTTTGAAGAGTATGTTATAAAAATGGAGCCGCTGTTCATAGCAGAATATATTTTACTAAAAATCTCTATTCCCCATATCTGTGGCTGAGTATTTGGTGAAAATGGATCGAAATAGACTATATCAATCTTTTTGTCAAAATTGTATTCGAGAAAATCGCATTTTACCTTCCTTAGAAAAAAATTATCTGTGATTTCATTATATCTCTCCCAAACTGATGTGTGTATATCATTGAAAATACTATTATTACCATAATTCAATAATTTATATTCATCCTCTTGGAGGGGATATTTTTCTAATGTATCGTAATAAATTTTCGGTCTATTTTCTATAGAAAATTTTTCGATTGACAGGGTAGTGAGAAGGGTATTTAATCCTGTTCCAAATCCAAATTCAATAATATTAATTGTCTTTTTATCTTTATGATTATTAATAAAGTATGATAAGCCGTTGTCTATGAAAAGATATTGTGATTCTTGGATTGCACCTGTACAAGAGTGATAACTTTCGCCGAAGATATCGGAGAATATTGATGGTGATCCATCTTGTGTATCTATAAGGTGTCGATTCATTTTATTATGGCAAAATTAGTAATAAATAATGTTATTTAGTTATCTTTGTAAGTTGGACTAAATAAAACAATTTTATGGCATCATTTAATGTAATATTACAGAAACTTTTCGGGTCTAAGGCAGATAGAGATATGAAGCAGATAAAACCTATCCTTGAGAAGGTTATAGCTGCATACTCAAAAATCGACAAACTCTCTGATGACGATTTGAGGGGAGAAACCGAGAAGATAAAAGGGATTATTAAGGGGAGAATAGCTGATGATGAGGCACGCAAGAAGGAGTTACGGGATCAGCTGAAGGATGTGGATATTGACCCTGAGAAGAAAGAAGAACTTGCTACAGAGGTAGATAAACTTACCAAAAGAATAGATGAGAACATTGAGAAAGTCCTTATGGAGGTGCTTCCAGATGTTTTTTCCATAATGAAATCAACTGCAAGACGATTTAAAGAGAATAAAGAGATTGTTGTGACAGCCTCAGATCTCGATAGAGAGTTTAGTACAAAACACGATTTTGTAACTATTGAGGGTGATAAAGCAATATGGAAAAATACTTGGATTGCAGGGGGAAATCCTATTGTTTGGGATATGGTTCATTATGATGTTCAGCTTATTGGAGGTATTGTGTTGCATCAAGGTAAGATCTCTGAGATGGCTACCGGTGAGGGTAAAACCCTTGTTGCTACATTGCCTGTTTTCCTTAATGCCCTCGCAGGAAAAGGGGTTCATATTGTCACTGTAAACGACTATCTTTCAAAACGTGACTCTGAATGGATGGGTCCTTTATATCAGTTCCATGGACTTAGAGTAGATTGTATCGACAAGCATCAACCCAATTCTGAGGGGAGAAAAAAAGCCTATCGTGCCGATATCACATTTGGAACAAATAATGAATTTGGTTTTGATTATTTGAGGGATAATATGGCGATTGATCCTCAGGATCTCGTGCAAAAGAAACACCACTATGCCATTGTCGATGAGGTTGACTCTGTTTTGATTGATGATGCGAGGACACCTCTTATCATATCCGGACCTGTCCCGAAAGGAGATGATCAACAGTTTGGTGAATACAAACCTTACATTGAAAAGATATACAATATCCAAAAACAATTAGTCGGTAAATTATTGGTCGATGCAAAAAAACTTATTGCTGAGGGCAATGAGGCGGAAGGGGGAAAATTGTTATTGAGAGCTCACAAGGGATTGCCTAAATATAATCCACTTATTAAATATTTATCAGAGCCGGGCATTAAACAGTTGCTCAATAAGGCTGAAAATTACTATATGCAGGATAACAATAAGCAGATGTATATAGTAACAGATGAACTCTACTTTGTAATTGATGAGAAACAAAAGTCTGTTGAGATGACAGATAAAGGGAATGATCTTATCTCCGAGAATCTTGACGACAATAAGTTTTTTGTTTTGCCGGATATAGGTAGCGACATTTCAGATTTGGAGAAGTTAAATATCTCTGGGGAGGAGAAGCAAGCAAAAAAAGATGAATTGATGGCAGATTATGCTATGAAATCTGAGAGGGTTCACACTGTCAATCAGCTCCTTAAAGCATACGCTATGTTTGAGAAGGATGTTGAATATGTGGTGATGGATAATAAGATAAAGATTGTAGATGAGCAGACCGGTCGTATTCTTGAGGGAAGGCGCTATTCAGATGGTCTTCACCAAGCGATAGAGGCTAAAGAGAATGTAAAGGTTGAGGCTGCTACTCAAACATTTGCAACTATTACCCTTCAGAATTATTTTAGGATGTATCATAAACTTGCAGGTATGACGGGAACGGCAGAGACAGAAGCCGGTGAGTTTTGGTCAATCTATAAATTGGATGTTGTGGTTATCCCTACAAACAGACCTGTAGTCAGAATTGATGAAAATGATTTGATTTATAAGACTAAGAAGGAGAAATATAATGCTGTAATTCAGAAAATAGTTGAACTAACCGAGGCAGGTCGTCCTGTATTGGTAGGTACAACATCTGTTGAGATCTCAGAACTTCTTAGCAGAATGTTGAAAATGAGGGGCATTAAACATAATGTTTTAAATGCTAAACAGCACGCTCGAGAGGCAGAAATAGTTGCTTATGCAGGACAGGCTGGGACAGTTACCATTGCTACAAATATGGCAGGTCGTGGTACCGACATTAAGCTCGGAGATGGTGTTAAAGCTGCTGGAGGTCTCGCTATCATAGGTACAGAAAGACACGATAGTAGGCGTGTTGACAGACAGTTACGTGGTAGAGCAGGTCGTCAGGGTGATCCTGGATCATCCGCTTTCTTTGTCTCTTTGGAAGATGATTTGATGCGTCTTTTCGGATCTGAGAGAATTGCTTCGCTTGTAGATAAAATGGGACTTGAAGAAGGTGAGGTTTTACAACACTCTATGCTATCAAATTCAATAGAGAGAGCACAACGAAAGGTTGAGGAGAATAACTTTGGGATAAGAAAGCGTCTTCTTGAGTATGATGATGTTATGAATTCACAAAGGGAGGTGATCTATACCAAAAGACGTAATGCTTTGTACGGAGAGCGGATCGATGTTGACATTATGAATATGATGGGTGATTATTGTGAGATTCTCGCAGATAATTCAAAAGATATGAGTTTCACCGAATTCAATACTGAAGTTCTGCGCACATTGTCTATGGACACCAATATGGACGAGGCGTTTTATAAAGATGCAAATACCAATCAGATTGCTGACAAACTATACGAGCATCTCAAGTCTGAATATAACAGACGGACAGATATAATGGTCAATCAGGCTTGGCCGATTATTAAGGCTATTTATGAAAGGCAAGGTGCTTCATACGAAAATATTGCTGTTCCTGTTGGTGATTCGAATAAGATAATGCAAGTTGTTCTTGATCTGAGAAAAGCTTATGATACTAAAGGTAGAGAGCTGATACGGACTGTAAATAAGACAATTACTTTATTGATGATTGACGAATATTGGAAGGAACACCTTCGTGAAATGGATGATTTGAAACAATCTGTACAGAATGCGACTTATGAACAAAAAGACCCTCTACTGATTTATAAATTTGAGAGTTTTAAATTGTTCCAAGGCGTAATTGAGAAGATAAGTCGAGATGTGATCTCATTTTTGTTAAGGGCGCATATTCCACTTCGTGGAAATCAAGAGCCAACTTCTCTGAATGAAGGTCACAGAAAAAGGACAGATATGAGTAATCTTCAAACATCGAGAAATGACTTGGTTACAAACGGTGGAGAGCCTAAGAGCAATGCCCCTGTTCATGTCGAGAAGAAAGTGGGTAGAAACGATCCTTGTCCCTGCGGCTCGGGAAAGAAATTTAAACAGTGTCATGGTAAAGAGATAAATTAATATTAATAGGTATATATAGTTATGGATAAATTCGATATAATAGTTATTGGTTCGGGCCCTGGCGGATATGTTGCTGCGATCAGAGGTGCTCAACTTGGTTTTAATGTTGCATTAATTGAGCGATCAGAGCTTGGCGGTATATGTTTAAACTGGGGTTGTATTCCTACTAAGGCACTATTAAAGAGTGCTCAAGCGTATCATTATGCTCAACACGCATCGGAGTATGGCTTTGAAATTGATGGTAATCTCTCTTTGGATATTCAAAAGGTGGTTCAAAGGAGCAGAGGTGTCTCTTCGCAAATGTCTAAGGGGGTTGAATATTTGGTCAAAAAGAATAAAATCACCTTGATAAATGGTTCTGCATCACTTAAACAAGGGAAGATAGTAGAGGTTGTAAGTTCTGAGGGCAAAAGTGAGTATAATGCAGATCATATTATCCTTGCAACTGGGGCAAGACCAAATTCACTTCCATTTGCACCTATTGACGGAGAAAAAATCTGGTCATATTTCCAAGCACTTGTCCCAGATTCGCTACCAAAAAGTATTGCGATAATCGGTTCCGGAGCTATAGGAAGCGAATTCGCATATTTTTATCGCTCAATGGGGGTAGAAACTGTCTATTTGATAGAGTATTTGGATAGAATTGTTCCCCTTGAGGATGATGATGTTTCTGCTCAAATAAGCAGATCTTTTAGGAAAATGGGTATTAAAGTTATGGTCTCTACTCAAGTGAAAAATGTGGATACCTCTTCAGATGTCTGTAAACTCACTATTGAGACTAAGAAAGGATTGGAAATTATTGAAGCAGAGAAGGTTCTTTCAGCAGTAGGTGTGGTGCCGAATACCGAATTTATGGGTCTTGAAGAGATTGGCGTAGAGATGGTACGAGGAAAAATTAAAGTTGATAATTATTATAGGAGCTCTATAGAGGGAATATATGCTATTGGGGATATAATTCCTACACCTGCACTTGCTCATGTTGCCTCTGCTGAGGGAATATGTTGTGTTGAACATATAGCGGGATTAGAGGTAAAATCTATCAATTATGATAATATTCCTGCCTGCACATATATCTCGCCTGAGATAGCTTCTGTGGGAATGACAGAGCGATTAGTCAAAGAGAAAGGGATTGAGTACAAAGTTGGAAAATTTCCTTTTACCGCATCCGGAAAAGCCACAGCTGCAGGTGAAAAAGATGGGTTTATTAAACTTATAATTGATGCTAAAACTGATGAGATTCTCGGTGCTCATTTTGTAGGATCAAATGTAACAGAGATGCTCTCGGGTATAGTTATTGCAAGAAATCTTGGCGTTAAATGTAAAGATATTATCCACTCAATTCATCCTCACCCAACAATGAGTGAAGCAATTATGGAAGCAGCAGCTGCTGCTCACGGAGAGGTCATCCATTTATAAAAATTTATAAATCTAACATTTAAATTGTTATGTCTAAAATAGAAAACACACCTCAAGTAAATGAAATTTGTCGCATCTCAAAAGGGACAAAAATTACAGGGGTTATTTCATCGTCGTCTGATATAAGGATAGACGGCACATTTGAAGGGGATATATATACAACAGGAAAATTGGTTGTAGGTGAGTCATCATTAATCAAGGGGAGAATCGCTTGTCAAAGTTCTGATATTTGGGGAAAGGTAGAAGGTCATATCTTTGTAGATGAAAATTTGACATTAAAATCTTCTGCAATATTTAAAGGTGCCTTGAAGGTATCTAAATTATGTATAGAGATGGGTGTTATTTTCAATGGTACTTGTGATATGATCAATCACGATCAATTTGTAGATTTTGTAAAATCTATGAAAATTGCTGATCAAGGGACAGATCCTTTCAAAGTGACTCAGCAGACCTCTCCCGTGAATAAAGGATAAGGTGCTGTAAGTTCAGTCTTTAATATCAGATGGTTTTATTGATATTATAATCGTTCCTATTGTGACTATTTCTTGATATTAATTCGCCAAGAAAACCTGTTAGAAATAGTTGAGAACCGATAATAAGTGCGATAAGGGCAATATAAAATAGAGGTTGGTCTGTTACTTGCCTGAATTTTAATCCGTTTGATTGGGATATGATCTTATCTATAATTAACCAGATGGCTATAAAGGATCCGGTGAAAAAGGATAATAATCCAAGAACACCGAAAAAGTGCATTGGCTTTTTCCCAAATTTTGAGAGGAAATGGAGGGAAAGGAGGTCTAAAAAGCCGTTGAAAAATCTGCTGATACCAAATTTGCTCTTCCCGTATTTTCTTTTTTGGTGTTCAACCACTTTTTCCCCAATTTTTGTATATCCAGCATTTTTAGCAATATAGGGGATGTATCTATGCATATCCCCATATACCTCAATATTTTTAACAACTTCATTTTTATACCCCTTCAAACCACAATTCATATCGTGAAGTTTGACTCCGGTGACCTTTCTTGCTGTGAAATTATATATTTTTGAGGGGATATTTTTGGCGATAATATTGTCGTGTCTCTTCTTTTTCCATCCAGAAACAATATCATAATCACCCTCCTTGATCATCCGGTAGAGCTCTGGAATCTCTTCAGGGCTATCTTGAAGGTCAGCATCCATTGTTATAACTACATCTCCCTGTGCAGCTTTGAACCCACAATACAGGGCGGCAGATTTTCCATAATTTCTACTAAAACTTATAGCTTTAAGCCTATTATGAGTTTTTGAAAGCTGTTCGATTATCTTCCACGAATTATCTGTACTTCCGTCATTTACAAAGATGATTTCGTACTCTAAATTTGAAATATCACTATTTGAGAGAGCCCTTTCTATCCAATCTACCAATTCGGAGATTGACTCTTCTTCGTTGTATAGAGATATTATAATAGATATATCCATTACTCTTCAGATTTATTCTCTTGATTATCGTTTGAAAAGAAATCAACCTTTTTGGTATAATTAGCAATAATCGATGAGAGTATTAATCCCCATATTACACAATAAATTAATTGGTATATAACCAAAGCTGATGGGATAGCTTTCTTCATCTCGTCATAATCCATATTCATAGAGATGGATGAGGAGGAGAGTGTCGTTATAATTGTCTCTATCATAGTGTCTATTGTTTCAGGTACTATCACAAGGTATAGAAGGAGTGTGAATAGCGTACAAACTATAGATGAACAGAGACATAATATAAACCCATATTTAAATGATTGTTTATACGATATGGTATTAAAACCATTTGAATACTCTTTCATAAAGTAATATAAAAGATAAATTATCAAGCCAATCTTCACGATAGTAATTACGACTTGAAGAGCCATTGGCAATTTAAAAAGAGCAGATACAAGTCCTGCTATTATAGTTACAAGTGATAAAATTAGTCCATTTTTTGCTCCAAGGGACCAGGTACTTCCGTTATTCATATTATTTTATGTAGTTAAAGCGCAAATCTAATATAAATTTTTCATTACATTTGCAGGTTGAAATGAAAATGTATTAAGAAATGATAAATATTACTTTTCCGGATGGGAGTATCCGAAGTTTTGATCAAGGTGTGACCCCGTATCAAGTTGCAGAAAGCATTTCGCCTCGTCTTGCAAGTGAGATATTGGCGGCAAGTGTTAATGGTGAAATATTTGATCTTGAACGTCCTATTAATAATGATTCAAGCATTAAACTTCACAAATGGGAGGATGAGCAGGCAAAGAAAACTTTTTGGCACTCCTCTTCGCATCTTATGGCAGAGGCACTTGAAATTTTATATCCGGGGGTTAAATTCGGAATAGGTCCCTCAATCGATACCGGTTTTTATTATGATGTTGACCTTGGAGAGAGGTCTTTATCCGAATCGGATCTCAAGAAAATTGAGGACAAAATGATTGAGTTGGCAAGGGAGAAACAACATTTTGTAAGGAGGGATGTCTCCAAAGCAGAAGCTATGGAGACTTACCTTAAAAAAGGTGATGAATATAAGTGCGAGTTGATCAATGATTTAACAGACGGAACAATAACATTCTATACAAACGGTACATTTACAGATCTTTGTAGAGGTCCTCACTTGAGGGATACCTCAGTTATAAAAGCGGTTAAACTCACCTCTATTGCCGGGGCGTATTGGAGGGGAAATGAGAAAAACAAAATGCTTACAAGGGTTTATGGGGTTACATTCCCTCAGAAAAAGCTTTTGGATGAGTATATTGTTTTGATGGAGGAGGCAAAGAAGAGGGATCATAGAAAACTCGGCAAAGAGTTGGAATTGTTTGCATTTTCTCAAAGGGTTGGGGCAGGATTGCCTTTATGGCTACCTAAGGGGGCTGAACTTCGTGAGAGATTGGAGATGTTTCTGAAGAGGGTTCAGAAATCATATGGTTATCTCCCTGTTATTACGCCACACATTGGTCAGAAAGAGTTGTATGTTACATCAGGACACTATGCTAAATATGGTGCAGATTCTTTCCAACCGATACACACCCCACAAGAGGGTGAAGAGTTTCTACTAAAACCGATGAATTGTCCTCATCATTGTGAGATATATAGAACAAAGCCCCGTTCATATAGGGATTTACCACTTCGCTTAGCAGAATTCGGTACGGTTTACAGATATGAACAGAGCGGAGAGCTTCACGGGTTGACAAGAGTGAGGGGTTTTACACAAGATGATGCCCACATTTTCTGCCGTCCTGATCAGTTAAAGGAGGAGTTTTGTAAAGTGATTGATATTGTTTTATATATATTTAAAACATTGAATTTCAATGATTACATAGCTCAAGTTTCTTTGAGAGATAAGGTCAATAGAGAAAAATATATCGGTAGCGATGAGAATTGGGAGAAAGCTGAGAGTGCTATTATAGATGCTGCCAATGAGAAGGGGTTGAAGACGGTTGTTGAATATGGTGAGGCGGCATTCTATGGTCCTAAGCTGGATTTTATGGTTAAAGATGCAATCGGAAGAAAATGGCAACTTGGAACTATTCAAGTAGACTATAATCTTCCTGAGAGATTCCAACTCGAATATACCGGATCGGATGATAAGAAGTATCGCCCAATTATGATTCACCGAGCTCCATTTGGATCAATGGAAAGATTTGTAGCTGTGCTACTTGAGCACACTGGAGGCAAATTCCCGTTGTGGCTGACTCCGGAGCAGGCTATTATTTTGCCTATTAGTGAGAAATGTAATGAATATGCAAAAAAAGTTGGTGAATTACTTAATAATTACGATATTCGCGCCTCTATTGACGACAGGGGCGAAACAATAGGTAAAAAAATTAGGGAGAGTGAATTAAAACGCATTCCTTTTTTACTTATAGTTGGAGAGAAAGAGGCTGAAGCAGGACTCGTTTCTGTTAGACGTCAAGGAGTTGGTGATCAAGGAGTAATGAAGGTTGAAGCCTTTGCAGAATTGGTTACTGATGAGATTAAAAAAATGATTAATTAATAATTTATAGGAGGCTAAATTTATCGCAACACCAGTTAAAAAACGTCCGTTTACCGGCTCAAGACCAAATTTTCAGGCACGAAACAATAATGCTGCTCAGAACAGAAATCTGGATAACCGTTTTCGTCAACAATCAAATGACGATGGTGGTCCGAGAATCAATGAAGAGATAACAGCACCTCGTGTGAGGCTTGTAGGTGAGAATATTCCCGAGCAGGGGATATTTACCCTTTTCAATGCGTTGAAATTGGCTCAGGAACTCGAATTGGACTTAGTTGAGGTTTCTGATAAATCAGATCCACCTGTATGTAAGATAATCGACTATCAGAAATTTATCTACCAACAGAAAAAGAAAGCTAAGGAGATGAAATCCAATGCGAGCAAGGTTGTTATAAAAGAGATTCGTTTTGGTCCAAATACAGATGAACACGATTTTCAATTCAAGCTCAAGCACGCAAAAGGTTTTTTGGAAGAGGGGTCAAAGGTGAAGGCTTATGTTTTCTTTAGAGGTCGTTCAATTTTATTTTCTGAGCAAGGTGAGAAGTTGCTTCTTAGATTTGCTGTTGAACTTGAAGATTTCGGGAAGGCTGAGCAGATGCCTAAGCTTGAAGGGAAGAGGATGATAATGATGTTAGCACCGATAAAAAAGAAATAATTGTTTAACTTAAAATATTCTAACAATGCCCAAATTGAAAACCAACTCCGGAGCAAAAAAGCGTTTTACGCTTACCGGAACTGGAAAAGTGAAGAGAAAACACGCTTATAAAAGCCACATTCTCACAAAAAAGACAACAAAGCAGAAAAGAAACTTGACTCATGTTGCAATGGTTGATAGTTGCGATGAGAGGAGGGTTAAATCTATGCTCGCTGTCTAACTAATTTTATTGTTTAACTGAATGAACAGCAGAAAAAGACTCTCATAAGGGGAGGGCGCTGACATTCTTAAAAAAATCATTTATGCCAAGATCGGTAAATTCGGTAGCATCAAGGGCTCGCCGAAAAAAAATTTTAAAAGAAACGCGAGGTAATTTTTTATCACGCAAAAATGTATGGACCGTTGCCAAAAATACTTGGGAAAAAGGTCAAACTTATGCTTATCGTGACCGCAAAACCAAAAAACGTAATTTCCGCGCTTTGTGGATTCAACGTATCAATGCGGCTGCAAGGGAGCACGGAATGAACTATTCACAGTTTATCGGAGCTCTCGCTAAACAAAATGTTGGATTGAACCGTAAGGTACTTGCCGATTTGGCAATGAACAATCCTCAAGCATTCGAAGCTATTGTAAATTCCGTAAAATAAAGGGAATACGTGAGAGATTTTCTACAAAATAGATGGTTTAAATTTGGATTTTGGACTTTGCTCTATATCCTTTGGGTTATTTGGCTCGGTAATTATTGGTGGCTTTTTGGAGTTGCTGTGATTTTCGATTTAAATATAACTAAAAAGGTTAAATGGGCATTTTGGAAGAAAAATTATAAAGAGGGTGAAAAACACAATGTTTGGTTAGATTGGTTAGATGCATTAATCTTTGCAGTTATCGTTGTGACATTTATCAATATGTTTTTTCTACAAGCTTTTACAATTCCAACCTCTTCAATGGAGAAAACATTGATGACGGGTGACTACCTATTTGTAAGTAAGATTTCATACGGACCTAAAATTGCCCAAAGGCCTCTCTCTTTTCCTTTTGTTCACAATACACTTCCCATAATTGGCTCTAAGTCTTACTCAGATCTCATTAAGATTAAATACAGAAGACTTGCAGGATTTTCAAAGGTTGAACGTGATGACAAAGTCGTTTTCGGTTTTCCAAATGGTGATACAGTTTTGAAAGCTGCTCCAACGGATGATTACTATGCACACGTTAGGATGAATGGTCGGGAATATACCAAAAAGGTGTATGGACCGATTGTTGTCAGACCGGTTGATAAGAAAGATAATTATGTTAAACGATGTGTTGCAATAGGTGGTGACACCCTGCAGATTGTGAATGGAAAAGTTTTTGTTAACGGGGTTCCACAAAAGAACTATCCCGGGATACAAGAGACTTATATGGTTAGGACAAACGGATCTGCTATCAATTCCAAGATTCTTAAAGATTTGAATATCAATCCTGAAGAGTATTGGTTTGACGCAGCGATTCCCGGATATTCAAATATTCCATTGAACGATTCTATTGCCAAACTCATTTCTCAGATTGGCAATATTGTTGAAGTTAATAAGAATATTGATGTTTATCCCCCTGACTATCCAGACTCGCCATTAATGCTTTTCCCTTTTAGTGAGCAATTCAAATGGACAAGAGATAATTACGGACCTATTTATGTGCCTGCTAAAGGTGCTGAGATAGGGATAACCCTTGAGAACCTTCCCCTTTATAGTAGGATTATTACCACTTATGAAGGAAATACCCTAAAGGTAAAGGATGGATATATTTATATTAACGGAAAAATAGCCACTACATACACTTTCTCCCAAGATTATTATTTTATGATGGGGGATAATAGGCACAACTCTCTTGACTCAAGATATTGGGGTTTTGTTCCTGAAGATCATATAGTGGGTAAACCGAAGTTAATATGGTTCTCAACTGACAAACACAAACCTTTCCCAAAAAATATCAGGTGGAATCGCTTGTTTAAGTTTGTTTAAAAAGATTTGCAAATTAGAGAAAAAAATAGGATATTTGCAGCCCCAAAAAATAGTATAATCAAATAATTACAATATACAATGGCACGAGTTTGTCAAGTTACAGGAAAGAAAAGGATGATAGGAAACAATGTTTCCCACTCCAAACGTCGTACTAAACGTGAGTTTGCTCCAAATTTGAAAACCAAACGTTTCTGGTTGGAGGAAGAACAAAGATTTATTACTCTAAAGGTATCAACATCTGGTATCAGAACTATAAATAAAAACGGATTGACCGCTACACTTAAAGCTGCTCAAGCTAAGGGTTTAGTTGACTTAGTTTAATATGCAATATTATGGCAAAGAAAAGTAAAGGCAATAGGATACAAGTTATTCTCGAGTGTACGGAACAAAAAGAAAGTGGCGTACCTGGTATCTCAAGATACATAACTACTAAAAACAAAAAGAACACTACCGAAAGGTTGGAGCGTAAAAAATACAATCCATTTCTTAGGAAAGTAACAGTTCACAAAGAAATTAAATAATCATTAATAATTATTCACTATGGCAAAGAAAGCAGTTGCAACATTTAGTGGAGACAGAGCTTCAAAAAGAACCTATGTTAAATGTATCCGTATGGATAAATCTGACCGTTCAGGAGCTTATGTTTTCAAAGAAGAGTTGGTACCGATAGATCAGACTAAAGATTTCTTCGCAAAGAAATAATCTTTAATGAGGAGTTTTAATCGAGAGTGACTAAGAGACGATCTTATGTCACTCTCGATTTTTTTATCCTATTTATTGTTCTAAAAATGCAAATTATTTTAGTGCAAGGTTGATAATTTTGTGGAAAATATAAGATTTAATAATTTCTTTAATCGAATGGATATGAAACGACTTATTACTATTTCAATGGTGCTTATTTTGTCTCTTCTTATTACCCCTTTAGAAGGACAAATTTTTAAAAAATTGGGGAATATCGTAAAAGAGACTACTGAGACTACTGAGAATACTAAGAATACTAAGTCACAAACAGTGACGGAAAATATGTCAACTCAAGATTTATATGTTAATAATAAAATAGGTTCGAATAAGAATGATGGTTCTAAATCATCTCCCTTTAAGAATATTCAAGTTGCTGTTGATGCAGCCTCTCCAGGAGCGACAATCCATATTGCGGAGGGGGTATATATGGGTAAACTTAATTGCGGATATGTGGAGATTAAACAGTATTTGTCAATTATTGGGGGGTATTCTGCCGATTTCTCTGAGAGGGATCCACTCAAATATAGAACAATGTTTCAGCCCGATTTACAAGTTGCTGCTTCCGGGACAAATACATCTAAGGGGCTTATAAACATAACAGTTAAAGGAAATCCAAATGGGCTTGTTGTTGTTGATGGAATTATATTTGATAGAGGTGAGTCAAACTGTTATTGGTTTGCAAGTGATAGAGTTACTTCGAGTTGGCCTATTGGGGTAGAGACTCCGAGGTTGTGGTATGCAGGAATGGGTGGTGGAATAGCCCTTTCTAAAGGGGAGGCCGCTCCGTTTGCAAATGATTCGTTGGCAAGACCAAGGGGTACTCATCCGAGTTATATCAATACTAATGCGATGTTAAATGGTGAGATTGAAGGTGATGTGATAATAAGAAATTGCGTTTTTGTTAATGGCTCTTGGTTTGGTATTCAGATGGGTAATATGGGGGGGAAATGGGTGTTGACGAATAATGTTTTTGTCAATAATAGGATGTCTGCTTGTGAAATCAGGGGGATGCATAGGAATCCTAATATGTGTAAAATAGAATTTTCCCATAATACGGTATTATACACTTGGACACGAAATAAACCTTCGGGTGATGATGATATGGGGTATGGAGTTAGGTGTATGACCGGGGTGGATATGGATATTCATCACAATATTCTCGGAGCCTGTTTTTATGGGGCAATTGATAGAACATATATAGATTCGGATGCAAATAGGGAGAAGCTAAGGGTGACAAGTGTTACTGATAATCTTTTTTTTATGAATAAAAACAGTGATTTGACCCTCCCTTCAGGCGGTGGAAAGTTTACACTCATTTTTTCTAAAGATTTTGAAGATGTGGATCAATTGAAAAACTCGTCAGGTAATAGGGAATTTAATGATGAACAATTTATCAAGTCGTTAAATGAACCCTATTTGAAGGGGTGGGTTAATTTTTCTTGTGGAGAGACTTCAAGCTATAATCCAAACTCATCCGCAAATCAAGTGCGTGCCATTTTTGGTATGAATCAGCAAGGAAGCATTACCACAAGGGCTACGATGCACGCAAATCACTACCCTGTTGATGACTGCTTCAAACTGTTCGGAGCTGTTTCAGGATACGGAGCTCAGGCGATAAATAGGTAATTTAAGGATAGTTGATAAATAATAAAGATGAAGTTAGTAAAAATTATATAGACGGTTAGTAAATAATTACATTCTGGTGTTTTTGCCCGACAGATATCTATCTATTCGGGCAATTTCTTTTTTTAACACCATTCTAAATACTGTTTTACTTTTATACCTATCTTTGCCAAAAGATAAATATTTGATATGGGACTTTTTTGGAAGAAAAATAAGAAAGAAGAAGAGAGTGTGTCGATTGATCAGACTCAGAAGGAGTCGCTCGAGAAGGGGATGAATAAGACTAAAGTTGGTATTTTTGAAAAACTTACCCGTGCTATTGCCGGAAAATCCCGCATTGAAGATGGCCTTCTTGATGGGATAGAAGATGCGTTGATTGCATCGGATATCGGGGTAGATACGACTTTGAAAATAATCGATCTTTTGGAGGAGAGGGTGGCTCGAGATAAATATATGAATAGTGAAGAGTTAAATTCTATCCTCAAGGAGGTTACTATATCGCTTCTTGATGTTGATAAAGAGGATGAAAATACGATTTTTGATTTCTCTAAAAAACCGTATGTTATTATGGTTGTAGGGGTAAATGGTGTTGGAAAAACCACGACTATCGGTAAGCTTGCGGCAAGATTAAAAGAGTCAGGCAAAAGTGTTATGTTAGGTGCGGCAGATACATTTAGGGCAGCAGCTGTTGAGCAACTTACTATATGGAGCGATAGGGCAGGGGTACCTATTGTGAAGCAATCTATGGGGTCGGATCCTGCTTCAGTCGCCTTTGATACTGTTAAATCTGCGGTAGCTCAAGATATTGATGTTGTTTTGATCGATACTGCAGGTCGCTTGCATAATAAGATAAATTTAATGAATGAGCTTACGAAGATTCGCAATGTTATGCGCAAAGTGATTCCAGATGCTCCTCACGAAGTTCTCTTGGTCCTCGATGGCTCTACAGGCCAAAATGCTTTTTTACAAGCTAAAGAGTTTACTAAAGCGACAGATGTTACCGCAATGGCAGTGACAAAACTTGATGGTACAGCCAAAGGTGGGGTTGTCATCGGGATTGCAGACCAATTTAAAATTCCTGTGAAATTTATAGGTGTAGGGGAGAAGATAGAAGATCTCCAAGTTTTTGATAAGAGGTCGTTTATTGACTCATTGTTTAACTAATTTTAATTTGAATATAAAGATTCTTAGTATATGAATATTTCTTACAATTGGTTGAAAGAGTATGTCTCTTTTAATTTGGAGCCGGAGAAGGTTGCCGAAATTTTAACTTCAATAGGATTGGAGGTTGAAGCGATGGATAAGGTCGAGGATATCCCAGGTGGACTTGAGGGTGTTTTTGTCGCAGAGGTTTTAGAGTGTGTTGAACATCCTAATTCGGACCATCTTCATATAACAAAAGTGTCTATCGGAAGTGGAGAACCATTTCAAGTTGTGTGCGGTGCACCAAATGTGGATAAAGGGCAGAAAGTGCTTCTTGCCACTGTTGGAACGGTATTACCATCTAAGGATGGAACTGAGTTTAAAATAAAACGTTCAAAAATAAGGGGTGAAGAGTCTATGGGGATGATATGTGCGGAGGATGAATTGGGTATAGGTATCTCTCACGATGGAATTATGGTGTTGCCTGCAGAGGCAGTTGTTGGAACTCCTGCAAGAGACTATCTCCATTTGGAATGTGATACTATTTTTTCAATCGGTTTGACCCCGAATCGGGTTGATGGAGCTTCTCATATTGGTGTTGCTCGCGATCTCTCTTCTTATTTGCGTCTTAATGGAATGGGTGGGGAGATGTATATTCCAAATGTTGATAAATTTAAAGAAGCAAAGGGAACGAAAATTTCTTTAAATGTGGAGTGTTTAGAGGGTGCTCCGCGATATATGGGGATAACACTTGAGAATGTAAAAGTAGCAGAATCTCCTAAGTGGCTTAAAAATAGATTGTTATCAATAGGGATTCGCCCTATCAACAATGTTGTTGATATAACTAATTATGTTCTTCAAGAGACTGGTCAACCGCTTCACGCTTTTGATCTCTCTAAGATTGAGGGGGAAGAGGTTGTCGTAAGGAGGGCAAACAAAGGTGAAAAATTTGTAACCCTTGACTCTGTTGAGAGGACTTTGTCAAATGAGGATATTGTCATTTGTGATAAATATAAGCCTATGTGCATCGCCGGTGTTTTCGGTGGACTTAATTCGGGGGTTAATGAGAATAGTACCTCTATATTTTTGGAAAGTGCCTATTTTAACCCTGTATTTATCAGAAAAACTTCAAAAAGGCACTCACTCAAGACAGATGCCTCTTTCCGTTACGAAAGGGGTGGGGATCCAAATATTATCCCCTATGCTGCCAAAAGAGCTGCCCTTTTGATGATAGAATATGCAGGTGCAAATGTTTCAGGAAAGGTTGTGGAGAGTTATCCTAACATAATTGAGAGGAAAGAGATCTCTTTAGATTATGAAAGGATGGAAAGATTGATTGGTAAACAATTGGGTGCCAATCTGATTTTGTCGATTCTTAAATATATGGATTTTGAGATTATTTCTCATAACAGATCAGGAGCTAAGGTACTTGTCCCTTCATATAAGGTGGATGTTTATCGTGAATGTGATGTTGTAGAGGAGGTGCTGAGAATATATGGTTACAATAATATTGAACTTCCTGAAAGGGTCACTTCATCTGTATCTGCTACTCCGAGTCCCGATCCTGAGGCTGTTCGTTCCAAAGCGTGTGATCTTCTTGCCAATAATGGATTTATGGAGTGTATGAATAACTCTCTTACTAAATCGGATTATTATTCTGGGCTTAAATCATTCCATAAAGAGAACTTGGTAAAGATAATCAATCCTCTAAGTTCTGACCTTGATAGTATGCGTCAAACCCTTATTTTTAGCGGATTGGAGGTTGTGTCATATAATCTTAACAGACAAGCGTCAGATATAAAACTCTTTGAAATGGGAAATGTTTACTCATTCGAACCAGATCAGAATCAAGAGAACCCAAGGGCTCAACTAAACTCCTATAAAGAGGGGGCCCGTTTATCCATTTTCTTAGCCGGGAAGAGTTCTCAGTATTGGAGAAATTCCGTAGGTGGAGGTCATTACTTTATCCTTAAAGGTTATATTGAATTGTTAATGAAGCGTTTCGGAATTGATTTTTACTCACTTGATTATTCATCTGCCCCTTCAGATCTCTTTGCAGAGGGGATGGAATATAGGGTTGCCGGAAAACTTCTTGCCACAATGGGTGCTATATCAAATGCGAGATTGAAACAATTCGGGATAAAGATCCCTGTATTTGCAGCTGAGATAAATTGGGATTTATTCTTAAATCTTTATCTAAGAAATAAAGTGAAATACAAAGAGTTACCAAAATTCCCCGAGGTTCGTAGAGATTTGGCAATACTTATTGACGAGGGGGTATCGTTTGCTCAAATAAGAAAAGCTGCATTTAATGCTGAGAAAAAGGTTTTGAAAAATGTTGTCCTTTTTGATGTTTACCGAGGGATCAAAATTCCTTCGGATAAGAAACAATACGCAATATCGTTTACCCTTCAAGATGATGATAAGACATTGACTGATCAGTATGTTGAACAAATAATGGATAAATTATTAGGTGTATTTATCAAGCAATTTAATGCTACATTAAGGTAACCTGATATGGTAGCCGGCTTTATTAAAAGTGTTGCCCACTACATCTCGTTGGTGAAGTTTCAGCACACAGTTTTTGCACTCCCTTTTGCGCTTGTCGGGTATTTTCTTGCAATTTCGCAGCCGGGGTACGACTTCTCATTTTTATTATTGGTTCAAGTAGTAGCTTGTATGGTGTTTGCAAGAAATGCAGCTATGGGGTTCAATCGTTATATAGATAGGAAGATAGATGGTGCAAATCCAAGAACAGCTGCACGCGAAGTTCCAAGTGGTATTGTTTCTCCCTCTTCTGTTCTTATTTTTGTCGTGGTGAATTGCATTTTGTTTATAGGTGTGGCTTTTACTATAAATCTGCTCTGTTTTTATCTATCGTTCCCTGCCATTTTTGTATTGATTGGGTATAGTTATACCAAAAGATTCACCTCTCTTTGCCATCTAATACTTGGATTAGCACTTGCCATTGCTCCGAGTGCTGCCTACATAAGTGTTACATCTCACCTTTCTCTATCTGTTGTAATATTATCTCTATTGGTTCTCTTTTGGGTTAGCGGCTTCGATATTTTGTATTCAGTTTCAGATGAGGAGTTTGACAGAGAGAATAAACTACACTCTATCCCTCAACTCTTTGGAAAGAGTGGGGCCTTTCATATCTCTCTCTATTTACATTTATTTGTCATCCCCCTTTTGATCTTGCTCTATTTTAGTGCAGATATGGGGTGGTTATATATTATTGGTGCTTCACTCTTTGTTATATTACTTATCTATCAACATTGCATAGTCTCACCGACAAAATTATCAAGACTCAATGCTGCATTCTTTACCTCAAACGGTGTTGCATCACTCGTTTTTGCCATCTTTACAATATCAGATCTCTATATAAAGATAATGCCCTAATATCACTCAATTGTGTGATTAATAGTGTATTAAACTATAAATCAAGATATTATATCTTGTATAGAATAGAACTCTGATTAGAATGTGTATTTAAGACCGACACCACCTCCTGAATAAGCAAAATGGACTCCTGAATAGCTGTGAAAAGCAAGACCAGGGGTGTAGTCAATGGATACTGCTAATGGAACTGTAGGTATTTTGTATTCAAGTCCAATCATAGCATTAACAGATCCTGTAAAATAGGCACTGCCATCACTGAAATCAACTATAAATCCTAAATATGCACCTGGACCAACATACCAAGAGAGTCCATCTACTGCACCAATATTAAAATCCCAATTGTAGAAGCCGTAAACTTGTGTTCCAAAATGATGATGATAAAAACCATTAAGGTCAACACCTAAGTCAATAAAATTTGTCTCATTAAGATTAAGTTTGTAGGTAACAGCAATGTCGTAACCTATTTTGACACCAATAGCTTGTTTGTATTGTTGAGAAAATGCTGTGGCACTTATTGCCAATGTGATAATGATGATAATGATTCGTTTCATAACAATTATGGTTTAATAATAAATGATTGTTTTATTCTCAATTTCTGAAAGAAGATTATTTGCAACTCTGCTTGCACCAAATCTTAAAAGGGTAGGGTTTAACCATTCGTTTCCGAGAATTGTCTCAACAATTGCATAGTAAACAGCTGCGTCTTTTGCAGTCGAGATCCCCCCTGCAGGTTTAAAACCTATTTTCTTCCCCGTTTTTTTATAAAAATCTTTTATACTGTTACACATAACAACTGCCGCAAATGGGGTTGCAGAAGGGTCTATTTTACCTGTAGATGTTTTGATAAAATCGGCTCCTGACTCCATAGCAAGAAGTGATGCATTGCTTATTTTCTCCTCAGTGTGGATTATTCCTGTTTCTAATATCACCTTCAAATAGGCATCACCAATAGTTTTTTTGATTTGTGATATCTCCTCTCTACAGGTGTCAAAATCACCATCAAGAAAACTGTTTAAAGCCAAAACTATATCTACCTCATTAGCACCGTTTTCCACTGCCATCTTAGCTTCTAAGCATTTGACTTCTAAATAACTTTGAGATGCAGGGAAACAACCAGATACCACTGTGATAGCAACATCTTTAGCAGTAAGGGTATCTTTAATTGTTTTGCTAAAATTTGGATAGACACATATTGAAGCGGGGTTTGGGTAAAGGGGGAATTTCTCTTTAAACCCATTAACCTTCTCTACGAATTTAGTAACGCTTTTGTAGGTATCTTCTGATTTCAAGGTGGTCAGATCTATCATCCCAAGACACTTTGTCAATATCTCTGGTGTCATCCAATGTTGGATATTTGTGCTGATCTGCTGAATAATTTTGTCTATACTCTCCATATCATTCTTTATTTTTTGTATCAATAATTATAGTAGTAGGTCCGTCATTAGTAAATGATACTTTCATATCTTCCCCAAAGATACCGCTTTTAGGATATTTTCCTAAAATTGTTTCTATTTTTTTTAATAAGATTTCGTAGAGCGGAACTGCAATATGTGGTGGTGCAGCCCTTAAATATGAGGGTCTATTCCCTTTTCGAGTGGAAGCATAAAGGGTGAATTGACTCACTATCATAATATCACCTTTGATGTCAATCACAGATCTATTCATCACCCCGTTTTCATCATCAAATACCCTAAGATTTACAATTTTGTTACACATCCAATCAATATCACTTTCAGCATCTCCCTCCTCAAAAGCGGTCAAAACCAACAACCCTTTACCTATCTGAGAGTGGATTTTATTTGAAATTGTAACTGAACAATCTGTTACTCTTTGAATTACGACTCTCATAAAAAATCATCCTCTTATTTGTACTTTTATCCCCTCTTTAATTAGTGGTTCTGCTATTATCTTCATCTGCTCCTCAGTCACTTTTTCAAGATTTGTGGAGGGGGTCTCACGATCAATAGTGTACATCATAACCTCACGAGGTCTCAATTTTAGCACGAGAGCTATCCAGCTATCAACCATAAGAGGAGATGTACAGTCAATCTCTTTTCCCTCTATTTTCCCTTTTAAAAACATAGTTTGAAGGATAAAATTCCCCTCGAATTTGACAAGATTATTAATGGTTTTTTCCAACGAATAACTACTCTGTGGCCTGTCAATCAGATGAATATACTCTTCTAATCCGCTATCGATTTTAAGAATGGGATTGTCGATCTTTTTTAAAGCGTCCGAGATCTCTTTTTTCCCTATCTGTGAAGCATTTGACAGAACTGATACAACTGCATTCGGAAAATATTCTTCCCTGATTTTTAGTGTAAAATCTATAATTGCAGGGAAATCTGGATGGATGGTGGGCTCTCCATTTCCGGAGAAGGTGATGGTATCTACCAATACCCCTTTATTCTTCAATTCTATCGCCTTCTTCGTAAGTGCTTCAAAGACCTCCTCTTTAGATGGAAGTTTTGAATCTTTCTTACCATCTTTATTCCAACCGCATTCACAGTAGATACAATCGAAACTGCAAACTTTCCCTTTTGTTGGCATCAAATTGATACCGAGTGAAGATCCGAGCCTTCGACTATGTATCGGACCGAATACGATCTCGTTCCATAATATTGTTGACATAATATTATTGTTTTTTATTTATAAATATCTAATATTGTGGATTATACTATTCTTGTTGATCTACTCTCTTTAGTGAGTTTGAAGGTTGTAAAATCCACTTTGTCTATCAAAACTACTCCAGGTCTTTTCCCTTTTTCGAAACTACCGAAAATATCCCCTTTTCCTATCGCTTCGGCTCCGTTAAGACAGCTCCATCTGAGCAACTCTTCGAGGGTGAAATCGGGAAAAGCATTCTGAATACATTTTAGTTCATCTATCATCGAAAGGAGGTGATTTGAGGAGAGGCTATCTGTACCTATTGCGATTTTTACCCCTTTGTTCTTCAGTAATCTTAGTGGGGCAAGTGTGTTGTGAATGAATAAGTTAGAAAGAGGGCAGGTTACCCAGAAACTATTTTTAAGGAGGGATTTGGCACCATCAATGCTTTCACTATTTGTAGCGGTATTATGAATCAATAAGATATTCTCTTCAAAGGGGGCGGGATGGATTGATTGCAAAGTATCTAAAAAATAAAATATTGCAGATTTTCCCGTGACGGGAGGGGTGTGGAGCGACCGGTTTTTATAGTTATCAGCAAGCTCACCTGTGCCGCTGATCAGTAACTCCTCCTCTTGTGGCGACTCTTGATTATGGTAAGAGAGAAATCCTGATGAGAGAGCTGCCTGTGATGAGGCGCGTAAAAGTTCTGGACTCATAGTGTATGGGGAGTGGGGAGTAGGTGAAGCATCTATTCTGAAGGAGTTACTGACCCTATTCAGTCCTCTTACCCCCTCCATAACTACATTACAATCTTTTGGATCACTTCCAAATACCTCAAGAAAGGTGCGTGTGTATATTGGCGATTTTGATTTTATTTCAAAACTTTCATCACAATTTGAAATATCTCCCATTGCTGTAACTCCTTGATAAAAAAGATTTTCAAATTGTTCTTGAATGGATTGTATCCTCTCTGATTTTGGGGTGGAGTCTCGCAAAAGATTGATCTGATCAATAAATCCTGCCATACCTGTCCCCATTTTAAATTTCCCTTTTAGGTATGAAAGTTCCGAGTGACAATGGGCGTTTGTGAAGCCGGGACAGAGAATGCCATTATAAAATTCTGTTGTCTCACACTCTTTTTCAAGTTTCCCTATTGAAACAACTACACCATTATCGTCAATCTCTACATAACCGTTTTTTATAGGTGTTCCATTTACAGGAAATAAATAATTTGCTGCTATTCTTCTCATTCTGTAAATATTATCTATTATTTTTTCAATATTTTCTCCATAGGTTTGTCCAATTTGATAGAATCATTTTTAGTGGTGGGCTTTCTTAGTGGCAATGATGTATTGAAACGAATGGAAGTGTCTGTGACAAACGGAGGTATTGAGTCATATAAATGATTGATCTTACGAGTGTAATAGAAAAGCGAGGAATCGATTATCAATGAGTAACTTACTGTGTCTGGTGCTTTAAGGAGAGCCTTTATCGTTCTATAATAGTTGTTACTTATAATGGAATCATCTGCATACATAAACAAAGTGTCCAAAAGAATTTTGTTGGCCGAATTGATACTATCCAATTTGACAAGATGGGTCAGCTCCACTTTTCTGTTTTCCAACATCTTTTTAGTCTTTTCAAATATTAGTAAAAATTGGTCGGGGCGTTGGAGGTAGTATTTTACACTATTTGAATATTCGGTAAATGTATAGCCATATTTGTTGAAGATCGGTTCGTATACCAGGAGGGTGTCGGGTATCCCCCTGAGTGGAGGGTTGTTAAGAATGTTTTGATCTGTAATATATATATCGTAATATATTTCAGACATTGTTTTCTTTGATATAATACCCGGTTTTGAGCAGGAGTATATCATTAATAATGAGATAATTATTCCTATATATCCTTTTAAGGTCATCAGTTTTTTCTTATTATTATAATTTGCGAAGATAGCAAAAATAAACTTTTGCGGCGATGTTAAAAACTATTATATTTGTACCCCTATAAATATTTATATTCCATTTTCAATGCTAATTACCCCTCCTCGAATTATCAAAAGGATTTATCCCTCACTTATTTGGAGTTTTCCAAATGATAAAGATGGAGTCTTTTTGACATTTGATGACGGACCGTCACCTCAGATTACTCCCTGGATTTTGGATCAATTGGATATTTTTGGTGCTAAGGCTACTTTTTTTTGCATAGGAAAAAATGTGGAGCTTTATCCCAATTTGTATAAAGAGATTTTGGATAGAGGACATCAGACTGGCAATCACTCATATAGCCATATAAAAGGTTGGAAAACAGATAATAATACCTATATGAGAGACATCGATACGGCTAATGACCTTATCAGATCTAATCTATTCAGACCCCCTTATGCAAAGATAACCCCTTCTCAGGCCAAAGAGGTTAATGAAAGATATACAATATTGATGTGGAGTATTTTGAGTAGAGATTATAATAGAAGTCTTACAGGAAATCAGTGTGCAAGAAATGTGATACCCCATATCTCACCCGGCTCTATAATAGTATTTCACGACTCTTTGAAGGCATCTAAAAATCTATGGTATGCTCTTCCGAGAGTCCTTGAGGAGATCGGGAATAGGGGATTAATTTGTAAACGGATAGAGTTATGATTATGTTTTTAATTTTAATGGTAATATGATTAATGTTTTGATAATCGGTTCAGGGGGGAGGGAAAATGCCCTTGCCTACACAATATATAGAAGTCCTCATTTGAAAAGACTTTTTTGCTTGCCGGGAAACCCGGGTACGGCTCATTATGCTCATAATATCACTGCTTCCCTTTCAGATTTTGAGTCGATTAAAAGTGTTATCATAGAAAATGAGATCTCTCTTGTGGTTGTAGGGCCTGAAGACCCACTTGTAAATGGGTTGAAAGATTATCTCTCGACTATTCCGGAGTGTTGTAATGTTGGTTTTATCGGACCCGGAAAAGAGGGGGCAAGGTTGGAGGGAAGTAAAGATTTTGCGAAGGAATTTATGAAAAAAAATAGTATTCCAACGGCAAATTATTGCACTTTTAATAGGGGCGGTGATGAGGAGGCTTTTTTATTCCTTTCTCGAATGACTCCCCCCTATGTTATTAAAGCTGATGGCCTTGCAGCAGGGAAAGGGGTGATTATTGCAGAGGATTATAAGGAGGCTTGTAACTCTGTTTCAGATATTCTTAATGGAAAATTTGGTGTTGCCGGGTCTAAGATTGTGATTGAAGAGTTTCTCGATGGGATTGAGGCTTCGGTTTTTGTCCTTACTGATGGGGATAACTATATGATTTTACCCACTGCAAAAGATTATAAAAGGGCTTTTGATGGGGATAAAGGGTTAAATACTGGAGGAATGGGTGCTGTCTCTCCTGTTCCCTTTGCAGATAATGAGTTTATGCATAAGGTTAGAAGCCGGATTGTGGAACCCACTATCAAAGGGTTGAATAATGAGGGGATTAAATACTGTGGTTTTTTATTTATAGGTCTTATGAATTGTGGGGGCAATCCATATGTAATTGAGTATAATGTTAGAATGGGTGATCCTGAAACTGAGGTTGTTATGCCACGAATTAATAGTGATTTCCTATCCCATTTAATTGCAGCAGTCAATGGAACACTTTCACAAGAGAAGTTAGAAGTATCGGATAAAACGGCAGTTACTATTGTTATAGCATCTGGAGGGTATCCGTTGGAGTATAAAAAGGGGTGTAAAATAGAGATACCTGAGAATATGGATGATAAAATAGTTTTTCATTCTGGGACAATTAATAAAAATGGAGAGCTTCTTACAAATGGTGGAAGGGTACTTGCCGTAACCTCTCTTGGCAACAATATTGTTGATGCTCGAAATAATCTTTATTCTTCAATCGATAAAATCGGTTTTGAGAACTCTTTTTATAGAAAGGATATAGGTAAAGATCTTATCGATCTTCAGAATTATTAATATTAGATTTTAGTGAGTAATATTCAAACAATATCATTCTCAAAATGGCTCTTTCTATCTGTGATAGCATTGATGGTGAGCTCTTTTTTTCTATGCGATGTTTCAATCATCTCTTCGTTACTCTCAATTGCGGTCCTATTTCTAATCGGGTTCTCGTTGTACTATATTAATAATAGTTACTTTTTTGTATCAACAAACTCTTTTATATTTGTTTGTCTCTATTTTCTCCTCATTTTCTCTAACCCGTCAGTTTTACAATTTTCACGATACCATATTGCTGCTTTACTTCTTGTTTGGTCCCTTTTTTTTGTAATCAAATATATAGTAGATAAAAAATTAAATTATGGTGCTGTATTGTTGTCGACACTAATGATTGCAACTGTTTCAATAATACTTCCGCCTGCAATATGGATAGCTTTAGGAGTTTTTGTATTTTCTATTTTTAAAAAGAGGTCTGGGGTATTTAAATATTTCTTGACCTTTACAGGTGCTTATATAATTGTCCTGTTTTACCTCTTTTCATATTACTATTTCTTTGGAAAACTCGATATTGTCGGATTTTTTAATGGTTACTTTGATGCTATTAAAGGGGCAGGTTTTAATATTATGAAAATGGACATTATCCATATCTTCTTCTACTTTGTAGTGTTACTACTTGCAATACGCTCTTTTTTCTTTTTCGATAAAGGGCGTTCAATGTTGAAAGTTATCCATAGAATGGTGATCTCTTTAAGTTTCTTTATGACATTCTTATCAGTAATATTATTCCTTTTATACTATTCAGACGAAAAGACCCCTGCAGAATTGATTTTGTTCATCCCATTCTCGTTGATATTTCTCAATTTTATTTCAAATATTGAAAATAAAAAAGAAAGCAGGGCTTGTGTGCTCCTGCTTATCATTGTTTCACTTGTCTATAGAGTGTCGTTCTTTCTCTAATTTGTCCTCCCTGGATAAACTTTCAACGCCTCTTCAAGACATTTAATAGCTGCTTTTAGATCTTCAACTTTTAAGACATAAGCGATGCGGACTTGGTTGGTTCCTTTTCCGGGGGTAGCATAAAAACCAGCAGCAGGAGCAACCATAACTGTCTCTCCATTGTATGAAAAATCTTCGAGTAACCATTGTGCAAATTTGTCACTATCATCGACAGGAAGCTCTACAACTGCATAGAAAGCCCCTTTAGGCATAGGACATTTTACCCCTTTTATCTTGCTTAATGCATCTACCATTACATCTCTTCTGTTCATATACTCATCTCTAACCATCTTGAAATAGGATTGAGGGGTAGATAGCGCCCCTTCCCCAGCAATTTGTCCGTAAGCAGGTGAGCAAAGACGAGCTTGTGCAAAACGGAGGACAGTTTTCATTACCTCTTTGTTTTTGGTAACTATTGCTCCGATTCTTACACCGCAAAGAGAGTATCTTTTTGAAACAGAGTCTATCAAGATAACATTATCTTCAAGACCTTTAAGATGCATACAAGAATAATGGGGCTCTTCTGTGTAGCAAAATTCACGATATACCTCGTCTGAGTAGATGTATAATTGGTTTTTCTTTGCTATTTCTCCCAATTTTTGGATAGCCTCTTTAGAATATAGTACCCCCGTAGGATTGCCAGGATTGCAAATGATAATCCCTTTAGTGCGTGGGGTTATGTGTTTTTCAAACTCCTCGATAGAGGGGAGAGCAAAGCCATTTTCTATTGAGGTTGTGATTGGAACAAGTTTTACATCATTTTGGAGTGCGAATGAGTTGTAATTTGTGTAGAAAGGCTCCATCACAATCACTTCGTCTTGTGGGTCGCATGTTACAGATAGGGCTATTTGTAGTGCTTCACTACCCCCGGTAGTGATATTGATATCATTAAAATCAACATCGATACCGATCCCCTGATAGTACTTGGCAAGCCCTTTTCTATAGGATTCTACCCCGGCAGAGTGAGGATATTCAACAAGTTTAAGGTGATTTGTTTTGACTGCTTCCAATGCCTCATTAGGGGAAACGATGTCGGGTTGCCCGATATTCAAATGGTAAACTTTTACCCCTCTTTTTTTGGCAGCATCAGCAAATGGAACTAATTTTCTTATTGGCGAGGCAGGCATACTTTGCCCCTTTTTTGAAATTGTTAGCATAACTTATTTGTAACTATAGTTTTATAATAAAGTGATATTTTCTTGCGCTATACAAAGGTATCAACTTTATGTTGAATAAGAAGTTTTGTGTGGAAAAAACTACTATTTTTGTCAATTAAACAGTTTCTATATAATGACAATACTCGATAAATATGCTTTGCGTGGGGTTTCCTCTTCAAAAGAGGACGTTCACAAAGCAATAAAAAATGTTGATAAAGGGTTGTTTCCAAAGGCTTTTTGCAAAATTATTCCAGATTATATGTGTGGAGATCCCGACTATTGCATTGTTATGCATGCAGACGGCGCAGGAACAAAATCGTCTTTAGCCTACTCATATTGGAGAGAGTGTGGAGATTTAAGTGTTTGGGAGGGGATTGCTCAGGATGCAATTGTTATGAATACAGATGATCTTATATGTGTCGGTGTCACAGACGGAATATTGCTTTCATCTACTATAGGACGTAATAAATTGAATATTCCATTTGAGGTTATATCTACTATTATATCTGCTAATCAACGTTTTGTGGATCGAATGAATGAGTATGGTATTTCCATATTCCTTACTGGAGGGGAAACTGCAGATGTTGGCGATTTGGTTAGGACAATTATCGTAGATAGTACTGTTTGTGCAAGGATGAAACGGTCGGATGTTATTGATAATGCGAATATTACTGCCGGTGATGTGGTGGTTGGTATGGCCTCATATGGACAGTCTGTTTATGAAGATCAATACAATGGTGGAATGGGAAGCAATGGATTGACTTCGGCCCGTCACGATGTTTTTGCAAAATATATATCTTTATCATACCCAGAAAGTTATGATAAAGATCTTCCCGAAGAGCTTGTCTATTCAGGTACCAAGCGATTGGATGATATAGAGCCTGAAACAGGAATTACATACGGGAAATTAGTTTTATCTCCAACAAGGACATACGCCCCGATTATCAAGGAGGTATTGGAAAATTATAGAAAATCCATCCACGGGATGGTGCATTGTTCAGGTGGCGCCCAGACAAAAGTGCTCCATTTTATTGATAATCTCAGGGTTGTTAAGGATAATCTATTCCCTATTCCACCTCTTTTCAAGGTTATAAAAGAGGAGTCCGGTACAGAGTGGAGAGAGATGTATAAGGTTTTCAATATGGGACATAGGATGGAGTTGTATATTCCTGCAAATATTGCAAATGATATTATCTCTATTTCTGAGAAATATGGTGTGGAGGCTAAGATTATAGGTAGGGTTGAGGAGTGTGATGGTAAAGAGGTTGTGATACGGGGAGAGAATGGAGAGTATGTGTATAATTAACTGATTATGAAAAATATTTTTATTTCACTTTTTTCTTTATTTATCTCTATTTTTTTGATTTCTTGCAGTGATGATAAGGGACATAGTATGCTTCTGTCTATTTCTAATAAGGCATTGAACGATACCTCTTCGATATATTATGCCCATTTTGATCAATATCCATCGGATGCAAGGAGATTGCCGATAGGTATTTTTGATTCGGGAACAGGGGGGCTTACTGTCCTGGAGACTATTTTAAAAATAGATAAATTTGATAATATAACGGGGAAAGAGATCCAGGACGGAATACCCGATTTTGCAGGGGAGAACTTTGTTTATTTAGCTGATTATGCAAATTTTCCATATGGTAATTATTGGAAATTCGGGAAAGAGGATATTTTGCGCGAGATCGTAATTAAAAATTCCCTTTTTATGATGGGGAGAAATTTTTATAACCTTTCGATTGATGAAAAACCTACCGGGTATAAAGATCCTGTAAAGATTGTGATAATTGCATCTAATGCAGCGAGTGCTTGCGGATATCGTGATGTGGATACCCTCCTTAACCTTAGCAATACGGGGGTTAGAGTTGTTGGGGTGATTAATTCCGGTGTTAGGGCAGCTCTCGATTCTCTTGATAGGAACTCTCCCTATTCGATTGGGGTTCTATCTACACCAGGTATGATTGCTTCGGGTGAGTATGATAAGTCTATTAACAATATCTCATCTGCTATGGGTTTCAATTTTCCTCTTCAAGTTTTCTATCAAGAGGGTGAGGGGATTACAGATGCTATTGAGGGGAATAAAAGGTATATTTTGAAGGGGGCAACAGCTCCAAGGGGGGATTATGCAGGGCCTAAATTGGGAAGTGGTGAAAATGATATTAATCCAAATCTTTTGGATAGATATAATTTTCAATTTGGCGGGAATGAGATTTTGTTCACTAAAGAGGGGGAGACTTTTACTAATATTCAACTCAATTCTTTAGGTAACTATGCAAGATTTAATCTTGTCTCATTAGTGGAGAAACATAGAAAGAGCGGATGTTTATTACCACTCTCTTCTATTATTTTGGGTAATACCCATTACCCATTTATAATGGATACTTTAAAGAATATTATTAAAGAGTTATACAATTTTAAAAGGGATGGAGTTTATCTATATCGCAATACCATCTCCAATAATATCAGATTTATTGATCCTGCAGAATATACTGCTAAGGAGTGTTATAATATTTTACGAGAAGCTAAAAAATTGGCACTCAGGACATCAGGCACTCAATTGTCTGCATTTGTTTCGCTCCCTTCATATGGTCTCTCTCCCGATTTTTTCAATCCAGATGGGAGTTTTACCGATATCTTTAAGTATGGTAGAGTATTGGGGAGTGAAGAGGTTATAACCAAGATTGTACCTTTTTCTTCAAGATATATCGATAGTGAAACTGTTTTAAGAATGGAACATACTGTTCCTCTTTCATTTACTCTTATTAAAAAAACACTTTATTAATTATTATGCTTTATTCTGAAAGTATTTCACAGGAAGAGATAGAATCTCTGGAAATAGCCTCTTTTGAAGGACCAATAATAGTTGTAGACTTGATAGATGAAGAATTTTCAGAGGCTGTGGAATATCTCAGTTCTCAGAAAATCATTGGTTTTGATACGGAGACTAAGCCCTGTTTTCATTCAGGGGAGAGAAACAAAGTTTCATTGTTACAATTGTCGGGTGAAGACAAGGCCTATCTGTTTAGGCTCAAATCTTTGGGATTACCGACCCCGATTGCCAATATATTATCAAATGCTAAAATAGTCAAGGTTGGGGCAGCGGTTAAGGATGATATAAAAGGTCTTTGTCAATATCAGAAGTTTACACCTCGAGGATTTATTGACCTTCAGATGATTGCAAGTACTTATGGGATACAGGAGAAGAGTGTAAAGAAGCTTGCAGCAATTATTATGGGGAGAAAGGTGTCAAAAACCCAACAATTGTCCAATTGGGAGGCACCTCAATTGTCCGGGGCACAGTTGAAGTATGCAGCTATTGATGCGTGGATATGTAGAGAGATGTATGTGAAATTGACCACATTAAATGAGAGTCAAGCTAATAATTAAGCGAGTAACAATTGTCAGATGATTAAAAAAGTATTTATAAAGAAAGGTAGAGATGAATCCATTATCCGTTTTCATCCTTGGGTTTTTTCAGGGGCTATTTATAAGATGGACGAAGGGATTTTTGAGGGAGAAGTGGTTGAGGTTGTTAACTATGAGGGGACTTTTTTAGCCTATGGACATTATCAGTTAGGGTCTATCACAGTTAGAATTTTAGCTTTTGATAATTTGTTTTTACCAATGAACGGCTCTTTCAGAGAGGACTTTTGGTATGACAGGATTTATAAAGCTCTTCAGATGAGAAACTCCTTGCAAATTACTCCGCTATCAAATTGTTATCGTCTTATTCACGGAGAGGGTGATTTTTTGCCCGGATTGATTATTGATTATTATGATGGTGTTGCAGTTATGCAGTCTCATTCTGCTGGAATGTATCTCTCACGAGAGATTATTGCTGCTGCTTTGAAAAGATGTTATGGTGAAAAGCTATTGGCAATATATGATAAGAGTGAGGGAACAGCCCCCTTTAAGGCTGGGTTAAACCTGAGGGATGGATATCTTTTTAACTCAATTTCAGTTGATGGTAAACATCCAATTATCAATGGCGATCATTTTGTTATAGAGAACGGACATAAGTTTATAATTGATTGGGAGACAGGACAAAAAACTGGTTTCTTTTTGGATCAGCGTGACAATAGAGCCCTTGTAGGGAGGTATTCTCAGGGTAGGAGGGTCCTAAATTTATTTTGTTATACGGGTGGATTTTCAATTTACGCTTTAGCTTCTGGAGCAGAGAGGGTTGTCTCTGTCGATTCATCCAAATCAGCTGTCCTAATGACGGATAGAAATGTTGATTTGAATTTCAAAGGAGAACATATTTTTCATACATCAGTTTGTAATGATGCTATTGACTACTTAAAAGGAGTTAATTGTGGCGATTTTGATATGATAATCGTTGATCCTCCTGCTTTTGCAAAACACAGAGGAGCTATTAATAATGCTTTAAGGGCATATAGAAGATTGAATAGTTATGCTATTGAGAAGGTTGCTCCAGGCGGAGTGATATTTACATATAGTTGCTCTCAAGTTGTGGATAAGCAGATGTTTGCATTAACAGTGTTTTCTGCAGCTGCACAAGTAGGTAGGAGGGTAAGAATATTAGACAGACTAACTCAACCATCCGATCATCCTGTAAATATATATCACCCTGAGGGAGAATATTTAAAAGGACTCCTTTTATATGTCGAATAATCCCTATATTAATTTAGTAAAAGATGGAACAAATAAATGTGAAATCATCGAATAAGGGGGAGATTTATCTTGAGATAATACCTCAAATAGAGAGCCTTATTTCTGATGAGGAGGATATCGTAGCAAATCTTGGAAATATTGCTGCTGTATTAAAATACACTTTCAATTTTTGGTGGGTAGGCTTTTATCTTATCAAGAATAATAGTAATGGGATAAAAGAGATGGTATTAGCTCCCTTTCAAGGCCCTCTTGCGTGCACAAGGATTCAATTTGGCAGAGGAGTATGCGGTACTGTATGGAAGGAGGGCAGGACTATTGTGGTTGATGATGTTGATGCTTTTCCAGGTCATATAGCTTGCAGTTCATTGTCTCGTTCGGAGATAGTCATTCCTATATTTGATTCAAATGGGATTTTTTATGGGGTTTTGGATATTGATAGTGAAAGATTATCCGCTTTTGATGATATTGATGCGAAGTACTTGGAGATATTGGCTTCTATTATTTGCAAAAAAATAAAATAGTACTATCTTTGCACTCCCTAACCGGTACCATGGCCGAGTGGTTAGGCAACGGTCTGCAAAACCGTGAACAGCAGTTCGATTCTGCTTGGTACCTCGAGAGCCCTCTACTATTTTGTAGGGGGCTTTTTCTGTATATTCGTGTTGTCTTTTTAATAACATAGTTTATCTTTGTATGATGTCTTTACCCAAAACAACTTATTTTATGAATAAAACGAAGGTTCCAAAGCGTTTATTGCTTAGTGCAGAGATATTAGTTGGTAACCCTAAAATGAGAAAAGCAACTAAACTGTTAAATGTAATTTTAGCCTCTATTATTAGTGTTGATTTATTAGGCTTTGTATTGAGCACTTTTGCCCAATATGTAAAATACAATGAATTCTTTTTTTATTTCAGTTTCTTAGCAACTTTTATTTTTGCTATAGAATATATTCTGAGGGTGATCTCTGCCCCATTCCTTTACCAAAAGATTGGTAAAACAAGAGCACGAATCAAGTATATGTTTTCATTTTTCGGTATCATAGATTTGATAGCAATACTCCCTTTAATAAGCGTCCTTTTCTTTTCTGAAAGCCTTAACTCACTTGTCAATGCTTTGCAATTTACAAGGTTGTTCTTAGTGTTCAAAATTTCACGTTATTCCCCTGCTTTTTGTGCTGTTCTTGAGACAATTAGTTCAGTGAGAGGACAGCTTTTTGCAGCTATTTATATTGCCTTGGTTGGACTTATGTTCTGTGCATCAATAACCTACTTCTTTGAAAAGGATGCTCAACCTGAAGCCTTTTCAAATATAGGTCAAGGAATGTATTGGGCTGCAGTAACTTATGCTACGGTTGGATACGGAGATATTGTCCCGATTACACCGATTGGAAAATTATTTGCCGGTTTGACAGGAATATTGGGAGTTGCCCTTTTAGCAATTCCTTCAGCAATAATCAGTGCTGCTTTTGTGAGGCAGGTAACCAAAACCCCATAATCTAAACTCCTCTTGGGTTGTTTATGAAATGAGCCTCAAAAGTTAGACATAAACTTTTGAGGCTCATTTCAGTGTTTGAGTGTAGTTGACCCCTATATTATCTCAACTAATATTATTTTGCATCGTCTCGAGGAGTTTTCAGTGTGGTGTGTTCTCGGCACGATGGTGGTTAGAGTTCTTCGAAATTTACATCTGAAAATGAGGAATTGTCTCCATCTTCAACTTTTCGCTCTACTACCGGGCATCTCTCTTTAATATAAGATACCACTTCACTGAGCCCTTCGGTAAATTTATCAAAATCTTCTTTATAAAGGAAAATTTTATGTTTGTCATATACAAACCTTCCGTCTTTCTCGACTCTTCTCTTACTTTCTGTGATTGTAAGATAATAATCGTTGCCTTTAGTTGCTTTAACATCAAAGAAATATGTCCTTTTCCCTGCTCTTACCGGCTTTGAGAAAACATCATCTCCGTTACGCTCTTGCGCTCCTGCATTTTCAATATCTTCAGAATACATATTAAGGATTTTTAAATTCTTCACAAAGATAAAATATTTTTCCACTGTAAAACTCTATATTTGCAAAATATTTATAAAAACATAATATGCTCAATCGTCGTTTGATAAGAATTAAAGTTTTTAAAATTCTTTACGGGTTCGTTTTCTCAGGTGAAGATTCTTTAAAACAAGCTGAACAACATTTATTGAAATCTTGTGAAGACACCCTATTTTTATATAATTTTATAAAAATCCTCCCGATTGCGTTAAAACGCTATGCTGATAATAAAATTGAAACCGGTCTGAAGAAATTTCATCCCACTCCTGAAGAGGTCACTCCAAATTTGAAGTTTTCCCAAAATAAGTATATAGCTAAATTGTTAAATGATTCGGTTTTCAACGCTTTTTGCGAGAAGAACGGTCTTGTTTGGGGAGGGGATCTTATGATTTTTGTTAAAAAACTCTACACGACTATGTCTGAGAAGGAGTATTTCAAAGAGTATATGCAATCTCCGGAGAGAACTTTTAGTGAGGATTGTGAGTTTATTCAACGTATGTATGTTGAGGAGTTGATTGACAATGAAGAACTTGAGGCTCTTTTAGAAGACATGTCCCTATATTGGATGGATGACCTTGAATATATCGTTAATCTTCTATTGAGAGATATGGATCTTTTGAAAAATAAATCGATGACGATAAATCCTTCAGTCTTTATGAAAGAAGATGATAAAGAATTTGCTGTTTCACTATTGCAACACTCAATAATTCATTATAATGAATATATGGATGCAATAACTGCAAATGTCTCTAATTGGGATTCTGACAGAATTGTGGCGACAGACCTTATCCTTATAGAACAAGGTATCTCAGAAGCCGTTAAATTTCCGAATATTCCTATTAAGGCCACTATTAATGAGTATGTTGAGATCTCTAAATTTTACAGCACAATGAAAAGCAGAGTGTTTGTTAATGGTTTGTTGGATAAGATGATTCAGAAGATGGTTGCATCTGGCGAGATTGTTAAGACCGGTAGGGGATTGATTGAATCTTAGTTTTTTTTCTTTTACCAAAAAATATTACTTTTGTATTAATTAAAAACCAAATATAAATGATTAATTTTTTATTTTTACTTCAGGCGCAGCCGGAAGCAGCAAAAGGTGGATTAGGTAATTATACATTCCTGCTGATGATGGTACTTATTTTTGTTGTGATGTATTTCTTTATGATAAGACCACAACAAAAAAAACAAAAAGAGATAGTTAAATTCAGAGAATCGCTTAAAAAAGGTGACAAGATTGTGACTATTGGTGGCATCTACGGAGTTATTACTGAGGTTAAAGATCAATTCCTTATTGTTGAAATCGATAATAATGTTAAAATAAGGGTTGATAAATCTTCTGTTGTTAAGGATGTTACTGACATACCTGCAAAATAATTAATAGGTACTTATGTCACCAAACCTAAAGATAGGTAAGGTAAAATGGGCTAAAGGGGGGAGAGAGTGGCTTTTGCTGCTGCTATCTCTTCTTTTAGCTTTTTTTATTTGGTTTATTCACAATTTATCATTGACCTATCCCGCATTCTTAGAGTACAGAGTCGAGGTGAAATCTAATATTATAGGGCGCAGCCTTACCTCCACTTCGGATGATGTTTTAATAGTTAGGGGAAAAGCCGATGGTTTTTATATTTTAAAACAAAGAATTCAAAAAAGGTCTTTGATCACTTTGACGGTTGATTCGAAAAAATTCCATATCAAAGACAAATCAAACGATATTTTTTATGCAAATAGCTCCGATTTGAAAGGAGATATTATTGAAGCAATAGGTAATGATGTTGATATTGAGTTTATTATGACTGAAACATTAAACTTTGTTTTTCCGAAAGTGACAAATAAGAAGATACCTGTTGTTCCTAAGTACTCTATATCTTTTTATAGTCAATATATGCAGGTTGGTGACATAGTTTTGAAACCCGACAGTGTGTATATCTATGGAGAAGAGAAGGTTCTGAACAATATTGACTCTATCATAACTGAAAACTTCAATCTTCAACAACTACGTGAGCCTACTCAAGGGATAGTGGAACTAAAAAAGTTTAGAAATACTAAAGTCTCTGAGTCACAGATATATTATTCTATTGATGTGGAGCGATACATAGAGGAATCGATAACTATAAATGTCAAAATTATTAATGTGCCTCCTAACAAAGAGATACTTTTGCTTCCATCAGAATTGACTTTAACTTATAGAACAGCATTCGGTTCTAAAAAACGATTTAGATCTTCAGACTTCTTATATGTCGTTGATTATAACGATTATTTGAGATCTATAAACTCGAAACTTGTCCCTCAACTAATTAAGAAACCTAAATCTGTCTTTGCAACAGATATTTCTCCTAAATTTGTAGAGTGTCTTTTAATTAACAATTGATAAGATGGAGAAAAAATTATTAGCAGTAACAGGTGGGATGGGGAGTGGTAAAAGTCACATTATTAAGATGTTCTCAGCTATGGGAATACCTGCGTATCTTGCTGATGACAGGACAAAACAACTTTATTACGAAGATGTGGATCTACTATCTGAATTAAAGAGAATGTTAGGAGAAGAAATCATTAATAGTGAGGGATTATTGGATAGACAAATGATGGCGAAGATTATCTTTTCAGATAAAATGAAACTTTCGGCCCTTGAAGATATCGTTTTTCCGAGGGTGAGAAATGATATATCAAAATGGATAGAGAGAGTTTATACCCCAAATATCCCTTTTTTGATTTTGGAATCTGCTATTTTTCTTGAAAAACCCATTTTTAGTGATATTGCCGATAAAGTATTGACGGTCTCTTCTCCACTTGGTATCAGATTTGAAAGGATACGCAAGAGAGACAGAATAACTATCGAAATGATTAAAGAGAGATTGATTCACCAATGGACAGATGAACAACGTGAACAGATAGCAGATTTTGTGATTGTATCTGACGAGGTTCGCCCTTTATTACCTCAAGTAGTTGATGTTTATGATAGAATGGTAAAATTAAAAAAAAGGTAGTCTTATGAAAAAGTATGGGAAATGGCTTTCAGGGGCGTTAGGATGGGCTGTAATGGGACCGATAGGAGGGTTGCTGGGGTTTGGTTTAGTGTCAATTCTTGAGAAACTTAGTGAGAATGAGGAAGATAGAGGCAATACAAACGATGGCACAAGAAATAGCTTTTTACTCTCACTTGTTGTCCTCTCTGCTGCTGTGATGAAGGGGGATGGAAAAATTATGAAATCGGAATTAAATTTCGTTAAGGATTTTATAAGAAAGAATTTTGGAGATCAAGCTGTTGTTGAAGCAGTTGCTATTCTGAAAGATGTGCTGAGCAAAGAGATAAATATTGATAGTGTATCGGCACAAATTGCGAGCAATATGCCCCTTTCACATAGGTTGCAATTACTTCATTATCTTTGTGGAGTGGCTCAAGCCGATTTTTCAATTGCTAAGAAGGAGATTGAGATCCTTAGAAAAATTGCTTCAGCTTTAAATATTCCGATTCACGATAGTGATTCGATTTTTGCAATGTATGGTATCAATCTCTCTTCTAACGTTATAGGTGATGCCTATGTGGTTCTTGGAATAGATGAGAGGGCAACTGATGATGAGGTAAAGAGGGCATATAAAAGTATGGCAGTAAAACACCATCCGGATAAGGTCGCAAATCTCGGTGAGGATGTTCGTAAGGCGGCAGAGGAAAAATTTAAATCTATCAGCGATGCTTATGATAAAATTAAAGTGGCAAGGGGTATTAAATGATAGAAAATTATAAATAATAGAATTTTTTTAAAAATAGAAATACAATAATTAACAATTATAAAAAATCTTATGAAAACAGATTTACAAAAAATTTTATCAATATCGGGAGAGTCAGGGCTATTTTCGTTTGTTTCTCAAGGGAAGTCCGGTATTATAGCAGAGTCTTTTTTGACAAAAAAAAGGTCTCCATTTGGAGTTAATGCAAAAGTGACATCACTTTCAGATATATCAATTTATACAGAAGATGAGGAGATGCCTCTTAGAGAGGTGTTGGTGAAGATGAAAGAGAAACTTGGTGAATCCAATGCTCCCGATCAAAAAAGTGATACGAAAGTATTAGTTTCATTTTTTGAAGAGGTGATTCCTACCTATGATAGGGGTAGATTTTATACATCTCATATGAAAAAAGTGGTGCAATGGTACAATTTACTTAAAGAATATGCCTCTTTAGATTTCGAAGAGCCAAAAGGTGATGCGGATCAAGAGGAGGCGAAAGATTAATTTCTTAAATGATAAAGAGTAAGAGAGATAAATTATGTGTTAAGTTGGTGACGCTCGGTTGTTCAAAAAACCGAGTTGATTCTGAACATATCCTAAGACAGTTGGTTGATGGAGGGATAATGGTAGCTCCTGAAGATGAGAAACTTGCATTTGGTATGGTAGATGTGTTGATTATCAACACGTGTGGCTTTATAAAAGATGCAAAGGAGGAGTCGATAGCTGCTATTTTTGATGGTGTTGATGCTAAGGCTGATGGATATATTTCAAAACTTTATGTTTTCGGTTGTCTCTCTCAGAGATATTTAGCTGATCTTCAAGAGGAGATCCCTGAGGTGGATAAGTTTTTCGGTGCTTACGAGATAGAGTTGATATTGAAAGAATTAGGTGTGAAATATAATCCAGCACTTGAAACGAAGAGATATATTACTACCCCATCTCATTATGCCTACCTCAAGATATCTGAGGGGTGTGATAGAAATTGTTCGTATTGTGCAATTCCCTCTATAAGGGGTAAACACACCTCGATCCCGATAGAAAAACTTATAGATGAGGCGGAATATTTAGTAGATTCCGGTGCAAAAGAGTTGATAATCATAGCACAAGATACAACATACTATGGTTTGGATATTTATCATCAAAGGTCTTTAACAAAGCTGATCGAAAAATTATCAGAGATAAATAAATTACAATGGATTCGTCTCCATTACTCTTATCCTGCATCGTTTCCGGAGGATCTTCTCCACCTGATTTCATCATCCGATAAAATGTGTAAATATATGGATATTCCATTGCAGCACTCTTCTGATAGAGTATTATCTGCAATGCGCAGATCTATAGATGCTAAGCAAACAAGGGAGTTGGTGGAAAAGATGAGGAGGATAGTTCCTGGTATTGCCTTACGCACAACTATGATTGTAGGTCATCCTGGTGAAGGGGAAGAGGAGTTCAATGATCTTATGTCGTTTGTGGCGGATTATCGATTTGAAAGACTTGGAGCGTTCACCTACTCTGAGGAGGAGGGGACGTGGGGGGCACAAAATTTGAAAGATATAATACCTGAAGAGATCAAACAGGAGAGGTATGAGGCTCTAATGGAATTACAATCTGGTATCTCTTTGGCTTACAATGAGTCTCGATTAAATACAGTTGAAAGGGTATTGATTGATTCTTATTCTGAAGAGAGTAGCTTATATATTGGTAGAACATCGAAAGAGAGTCCGGGGGTGGATGGAGAGGTATTGATAAAAGGGGATGGAGTTATAACAATAGGTAATTTTGCCAATGTGAAAATTGATGGGGCAGATGAGTATGATTTATATGGGAAGGTTTTGAATCAAATATAAAAATATTGTCTATGAATATTATAAATTTTAAAAAGTGGGTTTTTATATTGATTTTTTCAATATTTACCTTTTCTTGTTCACCTGTTGCATATACCATCTCTATGGAGATGAAGAAAAAATCTGAAGTTGGGATAGACCTAAACGGAAATAGACCGGCTATTATTACTGTTGCCGATTTGGGAAATAAAGATAGCATTCTCATAACAAATATTGCCATAGGAGTTGCTGAAAAGATGGAGTCTGATTTAGGAATGAATCAAGGAGATATCTCAATTTTTTCAATTCATAGCAATCAGATGGATTTTAAAGATCCCTCTGCTGTTTCGCTCCTTTTTTCTGAAATTGAATGTGATAAGATTTTGGTGATTGATTCGGTGAAAGTTGGTGATTTTTTTGTTAAATACTCTGATAAGAGGATTTATCAAGATAATGAGTTTTATCAACAAACAAATACCTTTCTTCCATTCTCATTATCACTGTCTTTGGTTGGTAATGAGATGTTTACAGATGAATTTCATAAAACTATGACTGACTCTTTACAGTGGACACTTATCTCTAAGGAGTATATTGATGAGATAAAGGCTATTGCGAAGTCAAATTCTACCCTCTTAGAGTCTTTTAAGTGTGTAGGTTCAAGTATTGGCTCAATGTTTTCAACTCAATGGGAAGAACAAGAGAGGATTATTATCGCGTATGATACTGATGTTTGGATGAAAGCATACTATTTGGCAGATAATTTTAAGTGGGATGAGGCGATGGAGATTTGGTTAAAATTAGTCAAAAGCTCGGATCCAAAAAAAGCCGCTTTCGCAGCTTTTAATCTATCTGTAGCTTGTGAGATGCTTGAATATTATGAACTTGCAGAGAAATGGATTGATTTTGCAAAATCTAAATACAACTTTAAAGAGATTGAATTACAAAGGGGTAACATCAAAAGATCTTCAATCAATTAGAAACTGTTTTTTAACCCTGTCGTCTTGTTATAGACGATTTTCTCTGGTGTAGAATCCATATCTTTATAGAAATATCCATTTCTCTCAAATTGGACTGCAATATTGGAGTTGTCTTTAAGAAGGTTATCCTCAACAAATGCCTCTTTTACAACCAGTGAAGCAGGATTAATGAATGATTTGTAATCAATTCCTTCGGCTATACTTCCCATATCCTCTTCCATAAAAAGTCTATCATAAAGTCTAACCTCGATTTTCTTCGCTTGAGACACTGATACCCAGTGTATTGTACCCTTAACGGATCTCCATTCTCCCCTTCCTGGTAGTGAGGTTGGATCGTATGTACATCTGACCTCGGTGATATTTCCTAAAGAATCCTTTATAACCTCTTCACATTTTACTATAAATGAGTATTTTAAACGAACTTCACCACCCGGACGGAGTCTGAAAAATTTCTTGGGAGGCTCTTCCATAAAATCTTCCCTTTCGATATATATTTCCTTATCAAATATAATTGACCTACTTCCTGCTTCCGGAGACTCTTGGTTTACAGGAGCTTTGCACTCTACTTGTCCTTTCTCTTCCCAATTTGTTATAACCAATTTTATCGGATCGATGACAGCCATATAACGATTTGATCGTTTGTTAAGATCTTCTCTCAGACACCATTCCAAAAGTGATAGGTCTATAATGTTATCTCTTTTTGCAACCCCTACTTTCTCGGCAAAATTACGAATACTCTCAGGTGTGTATCCTCTTCTTCTCAATCCACAAATAGTTGGCATACGGGGATCATCCCATCCGGAAACATAATTATTGCGAACCAACTCAAGTAACTTTCTCTTACTCATAACTGTATAGGTGAGGTTTAGGCGGGCAAACTCATATTGTTTTGAGGGAAAAATAGAGAGTTTCTCAATAAACCAATCATATAGAGGTCTATGAACATCAAACTCTAATGTGCAGATAGAGTGTGTAATATGCTCGATCGAATCACATTGTCCATGGGCATAATCGTACATAGGGTATATGCACCATTTATCTCCAGTTCTATGGTGATCTGTGTGTATTATCCTATATAAAAGGGGGTCACGAAGGAGCATATTGGGATGGGACATATCTATCTTTGCCCTCAGAACTTTCTCGCCATCTTTAAAATCGCCATTTTTCATCCTCTCGAAAAGTGATAAATTTTCCTCGATGCTTCTCTCCCTAAACGGGCTGTTCTTACCGCTTTGCTGAACAGTTCCTCTCCCGATTCGAATCTCTTCCTGACTCTGATCATCAACATAAGCAAGTCCCATATTGATCAGTTTTACAGCCCATTGGTATAGCTGATCAAAATAATCTGAAGCGTAAAATTCATTTGCCCAATCAAATCCCAACCATTTTATATCCTCTTTAATTGCGTCCACATATTCTGTATCTTCTTTTACAGGGTTGGTATCATCAAAACGAAGATTGGTCTTTCCACCATATTGTCGAGCAAGTCCGAAATTTAGACATATACTTTTTGCGTGCCCGATATGGAGGTATCCATTTGGTTCGGGGGGAAAACGGGTCATAATTGAGTTGTGTTTCCCTGCAGCAAGATCTTTCTCGATTATTTCCTCTATGAAATTCTTCGGAGAATCCTCACTCATCTGATCTTTTCTAATTTCTTCCATTATATATTGTTTTGATGGCTGCAAATATAGCTAAAATGTAAAATATTATCTAAATTTACAGATTGAAAATACTAACAATACAATGATTCAATCAATGACAGGATATGGTAAAGCAGAAACCATATCTTCAAATAAAAAATATACCGTTGAGATAAGATCTTTAAATGGTAAAACTGCTGATATCTCTATAAAATCACAATATATCCCAAGGGAAATTGAGTATGATGTGAGGCAACTCCTCTCTAAGACGCTGATTAGAGGCAATATTGACCTATTCGCAACTGTTGAAAATACAAAAGGGGCGGAGACCAAATTGATCAATAAAGATGTTCTTTTAGATTATTATAATCAGATTAGAGAATTACAAACAAATACTGTGTTATCAAATTGTAATGGCGATGACCTGTTATCTACATTATTGCGTTTACCGGATGTTATCGAAACGAAAAAGGAGGAGGTGACTGAGGAAACTATTGATTCTTTTAAAAAATGTATAAATTCTGCCCTTGACTCAATTGTGGAGTTTAGAATCAAAGAGGGGGCTATATTAAAAGAGGATATCTCTTCCAGAGCGAAATTGATAGAGTCTTATGTGTTTGAGGTGGAAAAATATGAAAATGAGAGGGTTGAAATTATTAAAGAGAGGTTGCGTTCAAAAATAGATGAGATTAATGGCTCCCCTGACCGAAATCGTTTAGAGCAAGAAATTATCTATTATATTGAGAAACTCGATATTAATGAGGAGAAAGTTCGTTTACGTCAGCATTGTAAATATTTTATAGAAACTATTGATACAGAGGAATTCCCCGGCAGAAAACTTGGATTTATTGCTCAAGAGATGGGGAGGGAGATCAATACTATGGGATCAAAGGCCAACCATTCTGAGATTCAGAAATGGGTTGTTCGGATGAAAGATGAATTGGAAAAGATCAAGGAACAGTCACTAAATATATTATAACTTAATTAATTACAAATGAAGCGTTTTTTTATTTTAACTCTTTTAGTAGCTTTTCCTGTTTTATCTTCAGCAAAGGATGAGCAGGCAAGACTTCTTCGTTTCCCTTCTATTGGAGGAGATCAAATTTCATTTACCTATTCGGGTGATTTGTACAGTGTTTCCGTAAATGGAGGTGTCGCAGTCAAGATGACCTCAGATATTGGATTTGAAATGTTTTCCAGGTATTCTCCTGATGGTAAAACTATTGCTTTTACAGCTCAGTATGATGGCAATACTGAAGTATATACAATCCCTGCAGAGGGTGGAGTTCCTAAGAGGATAACATATACAGCTACTCTTGATAGGGATAATATTGGTGACAGAATGGGCCCCAACAATATTGTGATGTGTTGGACCCCTGATGGAAAGAGTGTTGTTTTCAGAACTCGTTGGTACACATTTTCAGGGCTTAGAGGGCTGTTGTATAAAGTACCGGTTGATGGAGGTAATTTAGAGCAGATACCAACTACAGAAGGGGGCTTTTGCTCATATTCTCCTGATGGTAAATATCTTGCTTTAAATAGGATGTTTAGAGAGTTTCGCACTTGGAAGTATTATCGTGGTGGACAGGCTGATGATATATGGATAAATAAAGTTGGCACTACTCAATTGGAAAATATAACTATGAACGATGCTCAAGATATTTTTCCTATGTGGGTAGGGGAGGATATATATTTCCTTTCTGATAGAGATAATATTATGAATCTATTCTCCTATAATGTCAAGAGTAAACAGACTGTAAAAATTACAAATTTTACCGAATATGATTGTAAATTCCCTTCATTTTCAAAAGATTATATTGTTTTTGAAAATGGTGGATATATATATAAATACTCAATTAAGACGAAAGAGTGTTTAAGAGTTAATATCACGATCAATGATGAGTTGCTGTTTGCAAGGGGTAAAAATATCTCTGCATCTGAAGGGTGGTACTCATTTTCACTATCACCTGATGGAGAGAGAGTTCTGACAACAGTAAGAGGTGATATTTTTTCACTTCCTGCATCTGTCGGAGCAACATACAATCTATCCTCTTCTGCAGGCTCTCACGAGAGAGAGGCTGAGTGGTCGCCGGATGGTAATAGTATTGCTTATATTTCAGATATTTCCGGAGAGTATCAGATTTATGTTACCCCTTCTAACAATAGTTCACAGAAGAGTGTCTTGACAAATTTCAAGGATGGCTATCCTTCAGATCTTTCTTGGTCGCCAAATTCTAAAGAGTTGTATTTTACTACAGAAAAAAATGATATGTATTCATTGAATGTCTCTACTAAAAAACTCAAAAAGATTTTTCAGGGTGAGTCTGAGGGGGCTTGGGATTATACTATTTCCAAAGATGGTAATTGGATTGCGTATGTTACCTTAGCGAAAAACAAAACACAAATTGTTAATATTTACGATGTTATAAACGATAAACATCATACAGTTACTTCAGAGTGGTATAATTCATATTCACCTATTTTCTCCGATGATGGTAAATACCTGTTTTTTACCTCAGAGCGTGATTTTATTCCAATATACTCAAGTGTTGAGTGGAATGCTTCGTATTCTGTAGACAGTTATGTTTTTGTACTCCCTCTAAATAGCTCTGTTAAAAGTCCTTTGACAATAATTGGGGATCAATACAAACCGAAAGAGGAGAAAGTTGAGAAAGTTGAGAAAAAGGAGTCAACAGGTATGACGATCGATTTCGGTTCAATTATTGAACGTTCCGTTGCACTTCCGTTGGGTAGCGGCAGGTATCAATTGTTAGCTGCTTATGATGATTTGTTGTATTTCAGAAAAGGTGGTGAGACTAAATCAATCTCTATGAAAAACCTTGAAGTTAAGGATGTTACTAAAGAGATAATATTTGCTTATACACCAGATTTTAAAAAAGCAGTTATAGGTCAAAAAGATAAATACTATGTAGTTAGTACCTCTTCGTTTAAAGCTGATAAACCTATTCCATTAAGCGATGCTTCAGTTTATGTTGATTACCATAAAGAGTGGAAACAAATTTTTGAAGAAACTTGGAGGGTGTATAGAGACCATTTCTATGTTAAAAATATGGTTGGAAAGGATTGGAATAAAATTAAGGACAAATATGAGGCTTTGCTTCCTTATGTAAATCATAGACAAGATCTTACATACATTATAGGGGAGATGATTGCAGAATTGGCAACAGGTCACTGCTATGTTACAACAGGGGAAGCACCGGAGGCTGAGAGAGTTAAAGTGGGATTACTTGGTGCTAAGTTCTCAAAAGACAAATCGGGATTCTTTAAAATCGATAAAATTTTTAAAGGAGTCTCTTGGGGTGAGGATATGCGTTCTCCACTTGGCGAAATAGATCTCGGGGTGAAAGAGGGAGATTATATTTTATCTATTAACGGTATTCCTTCTTCTGAGTATTTATCTGTTTTTGAGCCGCTTGTGGGAAAAGTTGGAGTTGTTACTGCTTTGGAAATCAATGGTTCACCCTCTACAAAAGGTTCTCGCACAATCTATGTGAAACCGATAGCTGATGAGACAAAATTGGCCTATTATGAATGGGTTCAAAACAATATTCGCAAAGTCAATGAGGCGAGCAATGGTGAAATAGGTTATATCCATATTCCCGATATGGATTTAGCAGGTTTAGAAGAGTTTACGAAGCTTTTCTATACTCAACTCAATAAGAAAGGGCTTATTATAGATGACCGAATGAATGGAGGTGGAAATGTCTCTCCTATGATAACTGAGAGGTTGCAAAGGGTTGTATATCGAATCAATATGTATAGAAACGGAGGTATTGATCCTGTTCCTGTTCCTAATCAAACACACTATGGTCCTAAAGTTTGCCTTGTGGACAAATACTCCTCTTCAGACGGAGATCTTTTCCCTTATGGGTTCCAAAAGTTGGGAATTGGCAAAGTTATAGGTGTTAGGACCTGGGGTGGAATTGTCGGTATATCGGGTTCTAAACCATATTTAGATGGACAAGATGTTCGTACACCGTTTTTTACATCTTACTCTACAGACGGCAAATGGATTGTTGAAAATAGAGGGGTCGATCCCGATATTATCGTTGATATTAATCCGTTTGAAGATTATCTTGGCACTGATGCTCAATTAAATAAAGCAATTGAAGTGATAAAAGCAGAACTTAAAGATTATAAACCATTACCATCTGTTCCAAAGGACCCTGTAAGGTAATCACTTCACCACCCATTCGCAAGGTAGCGAAATCAAGGGGTGTGATATAAATTATATATATTTTGGGGGCTGAATCGAAAGTTGAGTTATTCGACTGCGATCTCAACCCCCTTTCTATTTTTATACGGCTCAGACACATAGTTGAAGATTGGAACTTTTATTTTTACAAAAAATGGTGGATAGTGATAAGTATCTGAAAAGCAGTTAGTATATGGGAAATATCTGAGGGTGAAGAATACCGATGCGGGGGAAGAGATGATTTAGGTGGGGGTGCAGGGGGTGGTGTGTTGATTGATAAAAGAATGATACGAATTGATAATGATTAGCAAATGGTTAAGGAGTATTTTTGCACTCAGAATTTTTATCGTAATTGATTAATTGCATATTATAATGTCAAGAAGATTTTTAGTAGCTGGATTTGTTTTATTGCTTTCATTCGCTTCTTACTTTTCTGCTTTTTCTCAGAAAGTTGGGGTTAAGACAAACCTTATATATGATGTCACATCCACCATTAATCTTGGGGTTGAGGTTTCTCTTTCAGATAGATGGACTTTGGATATTTCCGGGAATTATAATCCTTGGAAATTTTCCAATGATAGGAAGATAAAACATTTTTTAATTCAGCCTGAAGCAAGATTTTGGACTTGTGAGAGTTTTAATGGCCATTTTTTTGGATTACACGCTCATTATGGAATGTATAACGCAAGCGGAATGCTCCCTTTTTGGATCAATACGAAGTTTATGCAAGGGAAGCGCTTTGAGGGATGGGTTGCAGGAGCTGGTTTATCCTATGGTTATCAATGGATTCTATCACCTCACTGGGGGATTGAAGCCACTATAGGTGCGGGGTATTCATATCTTAATTATGATACTTATCGTTGTACAAATTGTGGAAAACTTCTTGCGTCTGATGTTAGTAGGAACTATTTCGGCATTACGAAAATGGGTCTGAGCATTATTTACCTTATCAAATAGAGATGATTATGAATTCGAAAAATTTAATAAGTATCATATATATATCATTTTCCATTCTCCTTTTATTGACAGGGTCAATAAATTTAAGAGGGGAACGAATTCCGTATAAAGGTAATTTAAAGGGGGTTGCTACAAAATTTGAGCAGAAGGGTGATTCACTTTATCTCTCGCTGTTTATAGATGCATCAGAAATTAGGGTCATCTCTAACCATTCTTTGGATATTGTCCCGATATTAAGTGATAGTACAAACTCTTTTGTTTTTCCAAATATCTCAATAAAGGGGAGAAATAATTATATGTCTTATAAAAGAAAAGAGGCTTTAAATGGGGATAAAGATACATCTTTTGTTCCTTATTACAAGGTGTTTAAGGGGTATGGAGAGCGCTCGGAAAATAGAGTTGAATTAAAATCGGTGATACAATATAAACCTTGGATGAGCGGGGCAATTTTGGGACTTAATAAAACTGTAGGAGGTTGTAGATGTGTTCTATTACCTAATGGAAAAGAGGCAGTTACAGGTGCTGTTTTTACCTCAGAGAAACTCCCCGAACCAGTAATAATTCCAGAATATAAAATTGTCCCATATGTGGAATATATTAGACCGGAATCTATTCAGTCAGAGGATATTAAATTGGAACTAAAATTTGCTTCCGGTAAAACAGCTATTGATCCGGGGATCTCAAGAAATAGTGAAGAGATAGCTAAATTAATTTCTAAAATGGAGTCACTTAAAGAGAATAATTTCGAGGTAACATCCATCAATATCACCGGATTTGCATCTCCGGATGGTCCTATCGCAATCAATAAAAAGGTATCAGAGTCAAGAGCCCGTTCGTTGATGAATTATCTGATAAATACATTATCATATCCCCCATCTATTTTTCATATAAAATTCGGAGGGGAAAATTGGGATGGTTTGGCGGAGTTGTTGACTGAATCGAACTTAGATTATCGAGATGATATTATCAATATTATTTCCACTTATGATACTGAAACGGAGAGAGAGAATCTGATAAAGAGACATAAAGGTGGTGCTACCTATAAGCATCTTATGGAAAACATCTTTCCAAAACTCAGAATATCAGTATGTGAAATATTTTTCAAATCAAAAAATATGACCATTGAAGAGATCTCTCAAATATTAAATAGTGATCCAAAGAGGTTGACGATCAATGATATGTATTCACTTGCAACCTCTTTTCCTCACGATAGTAAGGAGTGTATTGATATTTTAGAAACGGCAGCTCGAATCTATCCCGCAGATGATGTCGCTAATATAAATGCCTCAGGTGCAGCTATTCTCAAGGGGGATATTGATGGTGCTGAATCGTACCTTAGTAAAGTTCGATCAAAAGTACGTAACCCTTTCTATGATAACAATATGGGTATTATTTCAGCTATGAAAGAAGAATATGATCGAGCCCGTTTGTTACTCGAATCCTCTTTAAAAGGTGGAATCAAATCAGCAGAATATAACCTCTTAGAAATTGATAAAAAAGAGAATAATTTAGGGAAATAGAATGATTTTTTTAAAAACAGATAATTTATTATTTACACTAAGACCTTTTATGATTAAAAAATTATACATATTTGTCGTATCAGTTTTACTTTTATCAGGATGTATTTTTGAAGATAGAAGTAAATGTTCAGATACATATTTGAAGTTTACCTATTATGCTGATGATGAAGGGGAAAAAGGGGCAAATCTTATAGGGGATTATATGAGTGTAATTAACGGATATGTTTTTGATAGTAAGACTTCTAAATATGTTTCAGATTTTAAATTGGAAAAGAATGTATTTACCTCTGTTGATGGCTATCCACTAATTCTGCCAGATGGAGATTATAGAATTGTCTGCTGGGGAAATGTTTTATCAAAAACCTTGATTAAAATAGGCGAGGGTATCTATGATTGTTATTTATCGCACCCGGAGTATTCGGGGGTAGGTTCTATAATTACTACTCACGACAGATTGTATTATGGATCTCACAACATCAGTGTAAGGAAAAATGTATTCTCAGAAAATGAGTTTAAGATGTCAGGTGCCCACATTACTATTTTGTTTCGAACTAAAGGTTGGACTTTTAGCAATAAACCGATTTTTGAGATCAAGAATGTTACCCCTGAGTATAATTTTGACAGAGGTCTACTAAATATGTCAAATGCAAATTATCGTATTGAATCAACTATTATATCTAAAAATACTGAATATGAGGCTGCTTGTCACTTCTTAAAGTTTGAAATTAACAATCCTATCGTGATCCATATTTTCTCTGGTAGTATGAAGTTGACCTCGTTCGAATTAGGAAAATTCTTAAAGGATAATAATGTGGAGTTGGGAGATAAGAATGAGATAATTGTGCCGATAGAGATCTCATTAAATGGAATGAAGGTTGTGATTAAACTTCTAAATTGGGATGACGAAGATATAAAACCTGGTGTGTAATTTGATGAAAAATGTATAAATTTTCACAGTAACTTTAGTTACTTTTGTAAAAATTTATACTTATTCAAAATGGAGATTGTCATTTATATATTATTGGGCATTTTTATCGGATCTATCACTGCCTATTTATTTGCAAATAAACATTATAAGAACAATATTTCTATAGAGAAAGGGCAATTTGATCTTTTAAAATCAAAATGCGATTCACTTGAGGATGAAAATAATAAAAAAAGTATTGAAATAGCCTCATTGTCAAAAGAGAAGGAGTATCTGATTAAAGAGATAGAGGAGGGTAAACTTGATAAAAAAGAGGAGTTGGAGGTGGTGAGAAAGGAGGTGACTGAACAGATAAATAAAATGCAACTTTTATTTAAAGATTCAGCAAATGAGATACTTAAAGAGAAACTTAAGGATTTGGGCTCTTCTAACTCAGAGCAAATCAAAAACATATTAGATCCATTAAATAAAAAAATGGAAGAGTTTAAGAGTGCGGTTGAGGATTCTAAGGAAAAATCGATAAAAAATACTACAACCATCGAGCAACAGATCAAATCTATGATCGAACACACAAATTCAATTAGTAAAGAGGCTAATAATCTTGCATCTGCTCTAAAATCGAATAATAAGACCCTCGGCAATTGGGGTGAGGTGATACTTCAAAACCTATTGGAAAATATGGGGCTGAAGTTGGGGGGAGATTTTATTATACAAGAATCAATAAAGGATGTAGATGGCAATACCATTAAAAATGAAGATAATAATCGTAAGATGATCCCAGATACGGTGTTGTTTTTGCCTGATAATAAAGCTATTGTTATAGATTCAAAGGTGAGTTTGAATGGATATGTAGACTATGTTAATGCTGAGACTGACGATTTGAGAGCAGAGGCACTCAAAAATCATTTCAAAAGTGTTGAGGGGCATATTAAGGAGCTGTCAACCAAAAATTATTCACACTATATCAAACAAACAGGAAAAGATAGTTTGGAGTATGTGGTTATGTTTATCCCCAATGAGGGGGCATTCCAACTCTATTACCAGAATTTTCAAGAGGCTTGGCATTCAGCTTTTGAGAAGAAAATAATTATTTCAGGGGAGTCAAATCTCTTCGCAATGCTTAAAATTATTGATGCGGCGTGGGTACAGATCAAACAACAAAAAAATTTAGAAGAAGTTATGATCATAGCCGGTGAATTATTAGATAGGGTTGCAAAATTTGCCAACACTTTCGACGATGTGGGGGTAACTATTGAGAAGAGTGTTGCAAAGTTTGAAGATGCACGCAGAATACTTTCCGGTCGACAATCAATTGTGGTCACCTCCCGCAAATTGGAGGGAAAAGGGGTCAGAATGAGGGAAAAATTTCATTCAAAACTTCTTCAGGAGGGGCAAGAGGGTGACGAAGAGACTCTACAATAAGAATATCAGTTATTAATGGCTTTTGTTAATTGATTTATTTCTTCGATCCATAACTCTTGATTAGGGGTCTCAAGTATTAGCGGAATGTTATCAAAACGAGGATCTTGCATTATTTTTATAAATAATTCCTTACCGATTAATCCTGCCCCTAAACTATCGTGCCTATCCACTTTAGAGCCTAATCCTTTCTTGGCATCATTGAGGTGCATCCCCTTTAAGTATTTAAGTCCCACTATGTTGTCTAAATGATTAAATACTTCATCATATGTCTCCCCGGTCAGATCGTATCCTGCAGCGAATGAGTGGCAGGTATCAATACAGATCCCAACCCTACTTTTATCCTCGACTTGGGAGATTATTTCTGCTAAATGTTCAAACTTATATCCCACATTTGACCCTTGTCCGGCAGTGTTTTCAATAACAGCAGTAACACCATTGGTAATATCCAATACAATATTAATAGATTCAGCAACCCTTCTAAGGCACTCCGTCTCAGATATCTCTTTTAGGTGACTTCCTGGGTGAAAATTCAGACGGTCAAGACCGAGTTGTTCACATCTTATCATCTCGTCTAAAAATGCTGCTCTGGATTTTGAGATCCCTTCACTTTGAGGATGGCCGAGATTTATCAAGTAACTGTCGTGTGGGAGGATCATATTTGGTTTGTATCCGTATTGTAAACACCTCTCTTTGAATAATTCAATACTCTTTTTTGAAAGGGGTGGGGCAACCCACTGTTTCTGATTTTTTGTAAATAGGGCAAAAGCTGTTGCCCCTATATTATGAGCATTGATTGGTGCATTTTCTACACCTCCTGATGCACTCACGTGAGCTCCAATGTATTTCATCTTTTATTTTCTAACTTATATTTGAGTAATCAATTGTGTTATCAGTCTTTTTCATTTTGCTTAGTTGTTTCGCCAAAATCGTATTCTCTTTTGATTCGAGTAGTGGGTCTTGTTGGAGAATATCGAATGCAATATTACGAACAAGATTTAAAATATCTCCATCTTTTGATAGATTTGAGATCTTCAAGTCTATGGCAATGCCACTCTGTTGTGTCCCCTCAATATCACCATATCCCCTCATTTTCATATCCTCTTCTGCGAGTTCAAATCCATCTTGGGTTGAACACATCAAGTCAATTCTTTTCCGAGAATCTTTTCCCAATTTATAACCTGTCATAAGGATGCAATAAGATTTGTCACTCCCCCTTCCAACCCTCCCTCTAAGTTGGTGGAGCTGAGAAAGGCCGAATCGTTCAGCACTCTCAATAATCATTACAGATGCATTTGGAACATCTACCCCAACTTCGATTACGGAGGTGGCAACTAATATATTGGCCCTCCCTTGGGCAAAAAGATTCATATCATAGGCTTTGTTGTCGGTCTTTTGTTGGCCGTGAACCACCGCAGTTACATATTTAGGGGCTGGAAAAACCCTTGTAATTGTCTCATATCCCTCCTCGAGATTTTTATAATCCATTGTTTCAGACTCTTTTATAAGAGGATAAACAATAAATACCTGCCTCCCTTTATCTATCTCCCCTTTCACAAAAGTAAATACCTTATCCCTCTGGGACTCATTGGCTTGAATAGTTTGAATAGGTTTTCTCCCGGGTGGGAGTTCGTTTATGATAGAGACATCGAGGTCGCCGTAAACGGTCATAGCAAGTGTCCGAGGAATAGGGGTTGCAGTCATAACAAGAATATGGGGGGCAATAGGGGACTTGAATCTCAATTTTGCCCGCTGCTCTACGCCGAAACGATGTTGCTCATCAATAATGGCTAATGCGAGTTTTGAGAACTTAACTTCCTCTTCTATAATTGCATGGGTTCCAATCAAAATACCTATTGTCCCATTTTGAAGCCATTCATTTATCTCCTCCCTCTCCTTGGATTTAGTGCTGCCTGTTAATAAAGAGATCTTAATCCCTGAATCTGATAAAAGTGCAGTTAGTGTGTTAAAATGCTGATTTGCAAGAACCTCTGTAGGTGCCATAATACAAGATTGATATCCATTATCTGCAACTAAAAGTGCAGATAGTACGGCTACTAAAGTTTTACCGCTTCCCACATCCCCTTGCAGCAACCTGTTCATCTGTTTCCCACTTGTCATATCGGAACGGATCTCTTTAATAGCCCTCTTTTGTCCGTTTGTCAGCTCAAAAGGCAATTTTTTGAAACAATTATTAAAATAATCCCCCACTTTTTGGATCATTGTCCCTGTAGAGCTCTTTATTTTTATATTTTTTTGTTTGATAATTGAGAGTTGAAGATAAAAAAGCTCTTCAAATTTAAGACGATATGAGGCTGCCGAGAGAGATTGGAGATTTTTTGGGAAATGGATCTCTTTTAGGGCAGTTTTCAGAGGAATCAACCCATTTTGAGAGATAATATGTTCAGGTAGTGTCTCTTGGATATATTCGAGACTCATATTGAGAGCATTATAAATAAATTTTGTAAACACCTTTATCGTAATGGCATTACTCTTCAACTTGTCGCTATTGGAATATACACCTATCATAGAGGAGGTTATAATATTACTTTCCTCACCTATTTTATCAAATTCTGGATGGACGATATTGAGTTTTTCATTGAATATGGTAGGTTTGCCAAAAACTATATATTCTTGATTGACAAGGAGTCTGCTCTCTATCCATTTTATTCCTTTAAAAAAAACAAGATCGATACTGCCTGTCTCATCACTTAACACTGCCACCACCCTTTTCCCCCCTCGCTCCCCAATAATAGAGATCTTTGAGATCTTTCCACGGAGCTGGACATAGGCCATTGAGGACTCAACCTCTCTGATGGAATAGATCTTACTTTTATCAATATATCGGAATGGGAATGTATATAATAAATCCTTAAATGTAAAGATATTGAGTTCTTTACCCAAAAGTTCAGCCCGTTTAGGCCCTATTCCGGGTAAGTATTGAATCTCTCTATCAAGGATATTTGTCATTACACAAATTTAGTAAAAATTTATTTGTACCTTGCATCGTTTTTTAAATTAATAAATATGGCTCAGAAAATCATTATAGGAATAACGCAGGGAGACACTAATGGAATTAGTTATGAAGTTATTATCAAGGCCTTAGCTGATGCACGAATGTTGGATATTTGTGTTCCGATTGTTTATGGCTCTTCGAGAGCTTTTGGATTTTATAAAAAACAGATCCAAGATAGTGAGAGTATTAATACAAATATAATCAACACAGCAAAAGATTATCATCTTAAGAGAATCAATATAATTAATTGTGTTCCAGATACTTTTCATATAGATCCTGGGCAGTCCACAAAAGATTCTGCCCATTCTGCCATTGTTGCCCTTGAAGCTGCAGTTAAAGATCTTAAAAGCGGAGATTTGGACGCTATTGTGACTGCACCTTTTAACAAAAAAGCTGTTTCAGCCGACTCATTTGCATTTCCTGGTCATACCGAATATTTGATAAACGAATTTGGTCTAAATGACGGCCTTATGTTTTTATGCTCAGATAAAATGAGAGTAGGGGTTGTTACAAACCATTTACCCATCTCTAAGGTGTCTCAGGCACTTTCTGTAGAGAAAATTCTCGGAAAAATCAGGTTGATGAATGACTCTTTAATCAAAGATTTTAATATTGTACGCCCAAAAATTGCGGTGCTCGGCCTAAATCCACACTCAGGTGACGGTGGACTATTGGGAGACGAAGAGAATACCATTATAAATCCGGCTATTGAGGCTGCTATCAGTGAGGGGATACTCGCTTTCGGGCCCTATTCACCAGATGGATTTTTCAGTACCCATCAACAATACGCTTTTGATGCTGTTTTGGCTATGTATCACGACCAAGGGCTTATCCCTTTCAAGGCGTTGGCATTCGATAGCGGTGTGAATTTTACTGCCGGTCTTCCAATTGTCAGAACCTCTCCCGATCACGGGACTGCATACGAACTTGCAGGAAAAAATATTGCCAATCCTATGCCTATGAAATCTGCTATATATACAGCAATAGATATTGTAAGAAACAGGCGGATGTTTTCGGAAATGAGATCTAATGTTCTGAAAGTTAAATTAGAAGATACTTCTTCTCAACTCAGAGGACCGGTATAAACTTTATATATGGGTGTAAAAATCGAGATCTATACTGATGGTGCTTCAAAAGGTAATCCGGGTCCGGGCGGCTATGGTGTTATTCTCAAAAGCGGGCCTCATTATAAAGAGCTCTCCGGTGGTTTTACCTACACAACAAACAATAGGATGGAGTTGTTGGCAGTCATTGTGGGGTTGGAAGCCATAAAGAAAAGTGGGGGAGATGTCAGTGTTTACACCGATTCCCAATATGTAGTTAATGCTGTCAATAAAGGGTGGGTTTTTAATTGGGAGAAAAAGAGTTATAACAAAAAAGCTAATCCCGACCTATGGATTCGTTTTCTTAAAATATACAGAAATCACAATGTCTCCTTTTTCTGGATAAAGGGGCACGCAGGACACCCTGAAAATGAGAGGTGTGATCAACTTGCTGTCGAGGCTGCAGAAAAAGCTATTAAAGAGTGCGGTATTGCTGATCTCGCAACCAAGGATGAAACCCTCCTCTTCGAATAGCCTCCTCCATACCATCCCTGTCAAGTTTATTCTTTCCCCCTGCAGAAGAGACAACATTCTCTTCGATCATTATTGACCCCATATCGTCTGCACCTGAATGGAGTGCTATTTGAGCAGTAGGGATACCAACAGTAAGCCAAGAAGCTTGAATATGTTTGATGTTTAGTAAGATAATACGGCTTAAAGCGATGATCCTAATATATTCTGCCCCACCTGAATTTGTGTTTTCTACCCTCAATGTCCCCATATCTATCAACTTTTTCAACTTAGTCCCCTCCAACTGCATAGGCCAAGCAATAAATGCCCTGAAACCAACACTATTGTTTGGCTTGTTGTTTTGAATATTCCTGATTGTAAACAGGTGTTCTATCCTCTCTTGTGCAGTTTCAATTGAACCATAAACCATTGTAGCAGTAGTGCTTATATTTAATTTATGGGCTTCTTTCATCACATCTATCCACTCTTTTGCAGAGGGCTTTGCAGGGGATATTATCTTCCTTACTCTATCTGAAAGGATCTCGGCGCCTGCTCCTGGGAGGGTGTCCAACCCAGATCGGATCAATCTATCCAAAGTCTCTTTATAACTTAGTGAACTTAATCGAGATATATGGGCTATTTCAGGTGGTCCAAGTGCATTGAGTTTGATTGATGGGGCTATTTTCTTAATAGAGGAGAATAGCTCTTCGTAATAGGTTATGTCATATTTAGGGTGCAATCCTCCTTGAAGGAGTAATTGATTTCCACCTTTTTCAAGCAGCTCAGCAATCTTTGTTTTATAATCATCTATCGTCAATGAATACCCCTTCTCTACCCTATGTGGGGGGCAATGGAAATTACAAAAAAGACATCTCGAGATGCAAATATTCGTATAATTTACATTTCTATCAATCTGCCAACTTACCCCTCTTCCTGGATTTATTTTATTACGGATCGTATTGGCCGCTTGCATTAAATCGGCGATTGGGGCATTGTAATAGAGATACATAGCCTCTTCCAACTCTATTTGCTGCAACAAAGTTGTTTTTTTTAATATTTCGGCAGCTCTTTTTTCCATTTTTAAAATTGGACAAATTTATCTAAATTTAATTTAATATTTTTTATAAGCTACTATTTTAAGTGAATTTTTCACTACCTTAGTGCTTTATCAATACTTTTAAAGAAAATTTTAATGGATAAAATATTAAATAATTCAGATCCTACAGTGGCGGTGATTGGGGGAGGTACTTGGGCTACAGCCATTGTCAAACTCCTCATTAATAATAAGAAAAAAGTGTTTTGGTATATGAGAAACACAGATGCGATAAGTTATATAAAGACTCATCATCACCACCTTACATACCTCACCGCCGTATATCTCGATGCGAGTGTCTTTAGGATCAGTGATGATATTAACGAGGTTGTTTCTCAGTCGGATATATTGATTTTTGCCGTCCCGTCTGCCTATTTTATAGCAGAGGAGTCTAAAATCAAATGCGGATATGAAAATAAAATGATCATTTCAGCCATTAAGGGGTTTGTTTCAAAAGAAAATCTTACGATAGCGGAATATTTCAATCAAATATACAATATCCCTTTTAGTAAAATAGCGATTATCAGTGGCCCTTGTCACGCAGAAGAGGTCTCAATGGAGCGTCTGTCGTATATTACCATCTCCTCAAAGCATATCGAGATGTCAAATTATTTATGCAAATTGTTTAAAAATGAATATGTAAACACTATTGCAGGGACAGATATATATGGAGTGGAGTATTCTGCTGCCCTTAAAAATGTCTATGCAGTGGCTGCAGGTATATGCCACGGTCTTGGATATGGTGACAATTTTATGGCAGTACTGATTACAAGTGCCTATAACGAACTTATTGAGTTTTTGACAGCTACACATCCTGATCCAAATAGGGTTACTTCCCGTTCGGCATATATGGGGGATCTGCTCGTGACTTGTTACTCCCAATTTAGTAGAAATAGAACTTTCGGAGGGATGCTCGGAAAGGGGTATTCTGTTTCAGCGGCTCAGATTGAGATGAAGCAGGTTGCAGAGGGGTATTTTGCTGCAAAAGCTATCTATGCGATCAATAAAAAGTATCAAATAAATATGCCTATCGCAAGTGCAGTGTATTCTATTTTATATGAGGGAAAACATCCCTACTATGTTATCAGACAGTTATGTGATGTTTTATTATAATAATATCATTTTATGATTAAGGTTGATTTTAATTGCAGTAATAGGTATATCGATGAGGGCTTATCTGCTTTCGATATTCTTGAAAAGAGAAATGGAAAAGGGAACGATTTCCTTGGGTGGATGGATTTACCAAACGATACGCCACCTTCATTATTTGCTGATTGTGAAGCTGTTGCTTCGCTTTGGCGCAAAATCGGTGTAGATGTGGTTGTTATTATCGGGATCGGAGGCTCATATTTAGGGGCGCGGGCTGCCATTGACGCCCTCTCTCACTCTTTTATCCCAAAAGAGGGTGTTCCTAAAATTGTTTTTGCAGGGAATAATCTCTCCGAAGAGTATCATTCCGAGTTGATGGAATTTATTGCAGACAAATCGGTTGCGACGATAGTTATCTCTAAGTCGGGTACAACCACCGAACCTGCTGTTGCTTTTAGGGTTATTAAAGCCCTTATTGAGGAGAAATATGGAAAACAGGGCTCAAAACTGAGGATCATAGCTGTTACTGATAGCTCGAAAGGTGCCCTAAGAACACTTGCAAATTCTGAAGGTTATAAAACTTTCGTAATTGATGACAATATTGGAGGGCGTTTTTCTGTTTTGTCACCTGTTGGTCTCCTCCCGATAGCTATTGCCGGATATGATATAAGAAAAATGGTTGAGGGGGCATTAAGGATGTCAGAAATTTGTTCAGTTCGCTCTTGGGAAAATCCTGCAATTCAATATGCAGCAGCAAGAAATAGTTTGTATAAAGAGGGTAAAAAAATAGAAATTCTTGTCAGTTATAACCCCAAACTTCAATACATTGGAGAGTGGTGGAAACAATTATTCGGAGAGTCTGAGGGGAAAGAGGGGCTTGGTATTTTCCCGGCTTCTGTAAATTTTACAACAGATCTTCACTCAATGGGGCAATATATTCAAGATGGTGAAAGGATCCTTTTTGAGACAGTACTTTCAGTTGCAAATTCAAACAGATCACTCTCTATTATAAATGATCCAGATAATTTAGATGGCCTTAATTTCCTAAGCGGCAAACATTTTGAGGAGTGTAATAATATGGCGGAGTTGGGGACAAAACTTTCTCATATTGATGGAGGTGTACCAAATCTCAGAATAGAAATTGAGCGTATAGACGAATTTAATTTAGGTGAATTGTTTTTCTTCTTTGAAATATCTTGTGCTATCTCAGCCTACATACTCGGTGTAAATCCTTTTGACCAGCCTGGGGTGGAAGGATATAAGAAAAATATGTTTGCCCTTCTTGGAAAACCGGGATATAAAGAGATTGCAGATCAGCTATTTAAAAGGCTTTAGTTGTCGCTATGAGAAAAGAATTTCTAAAGGAGATAGCAGAGATTTTTATAAATAAATATGGTGATGATATATCCCATTTCTGCTTTGTCTTTCCAAATAGAAGATCTTCTCTCTTTTTTAGTAAATATCTCGGACACTCATCTAAACATCCAATTTTCTCCCCGGCACTTGTCACTATCAACGACCTACTAACCGATATTTCAGGCCTTGAGAATACAGATAGGATAACTCTGATGTATTATCTATACCGTTCTTATTCTAAGTATATTACAAATTATAAAGAGGGATTTGACGAATTTATTTTTTGGGGCGATATGCTTCTAAACGATTTTGACGATGTGGATAAATACCTTGCAGATCCGAGTAAGGTGTTCTTAAATATTAAAGAGCTCTCGGAGATTAAGGATAATTATAGCTATTTATCGGATAATCAACGTGATGCTTTAACGCAGTTTTGGGGCAATTTTATCCCTTTCAAAGAGAATGAAAAGGAACAATCGTTTCTAAGTATCTGGAACTATCTATTCGATATTTATAAAGATTTTAATAAATCATTGCTTGCCGAGGGGAGAGGATACGAGGGGATGATCTATAGAAATGTTGCCCAAAAGGAGAATTATCCAACCCTCGACAAATATGAGAAGATTGTTTTTGTAGGTCTTAATGCTCTGAATAAATGTGAGAAAAAATTTTTAGATACCCTTCGAAACGATGGAAGGGGGGATTTCTATTGGGACTATTTCGGAAGTATTATAAAAGATCCTCGAAATAAATCCTCTCTATTTATGAATGACAATTTTTCCCGATATCCCTCTATTCACCCCTTTCCGACAGATGGGGGAGGAGTTGATATGGGGCAGGAGATAGAGGTTATCGGTGTTCCATCTGCGGTTGGACAAACAAAGTTGGTTACTAAGATATTGGAGCAACTTATCGATTCGCCTGATGAGAATAAATTGTTTTCAACCGCCATAGTACTCCCTGATGAACAATTGCTAATTCCACTTCTTAATTCTATTCCCGAAAAGATAGACAAGATAAATGTTACGATGGGTTTTAAACTATCCAATAGCAATACCGCAACATTTGTCTCTTTCGTCTCTTCTTTACAGCAGAAGATCAAAGTATCTAATCAACAGAGTCTCTTTTACCATAAAAGTGTTTTAGATCTCCTCTCCCACCCATTTTGCAAGGGGATCAACAGTGATCTTATCTTAAAGATTAGGAATGATATATTAAAAAACAATATGGTGTATGTCCATCCTAATCTCTTTAAGGGGGACGATCTCCTTGAGAAGATCTTCATCCCTGTCTCAACCATTTATATGGCTAAAAGTGAGATGATAGAGGCAGTTTCTTCGTATCAATTGGATATTCTTTCTCTATTACAAAGTTCCGTAAGTGCCATTGAGAGGGAGTTTATATATCATTATTGCCTATCTATCAATAAGATAGTGAATCTTAAAATCGAGATGGAGTTGGGGACGTATTTCAGATTATTGGATCGTATGGCTGCATCAATCTCTATCCCTTTCAGTGGTGAACCCCTTTCGGGCCTTCAAGTTATGGGTCCCTTAGAGACGCGTGCATTGGATTTTGAGAATCTGATAATACTTTCGGTCAATGAGGGGGTTTTCCCCTCCAAAAGTGTAAGCACTTCATTTATACCCTATAATATTAGAAAAGGATTTGATCTTCCGACTTATGAGTTTCAAGACTCAATATCTGCATACCATTTTTACAGAAGTATTTACAGAGCAAAGAAGATATTTTTGATTTACGATTCAAGGGGGGATTCCGGTATAAAAAGCAGTGAGGAGAGTCGATATATCAAACAGTTGAAATATCATCATCATCTCCCTATAAGAGAGTCATCTGTGATGTTTAAGGCTGGCCCTTCCCGTATAGGGAAATCGATTTCCGTGGAGAAAACTCCCCTTATGTTGTCAAATCTTGAAAATACAATCTTCTCATATTCATCCATTAACACATATTTAAATTGCCCTTTGGCGTTTTATTATAGATATGTTGAGGGGATGAGAGAGGCAGATTCTGTTGCAGAGGAGGTTAAGTCAGATACATTCGGTCTCCTTTTACATAGATTAATGGAAAATATTTACTCCCCATATCTCAATTCGGAGGTTGACAAGGCGGAAATAAAAAAGATTATCAAAAATATTGATTTGATGAGGGATAATATTCTCTCTTCATTTAAATCCACATTGGGTGTAGATAAGATCTTAGGTAAAAATAAAATCATTCAAGTGATTCTTGAAAAATATGCGACAAAAATCCTTAAATGTGATGAAGAGTTTGCTCCGTTTAGGTATTTATACTCTGAAAAAAAAATCTTTACTACACTGCCGATTTGTGATGGGAAGAGAAAGATAACTCTGTTATGTGTGGTAGATAGAATCGATATAGTTGAGGGGAAAATTAGAATAATAGATTATAAAACAGGCTCTGTAACTATGCAATACAGCCTTATCCAAGATCTATTTGATGTTAACAGATCCAACAGAGCTTTTACCGCTTTTCAAATGATTTTCTATCTTTTTGTTCTCTCCCATTCTCAGTTTATCAAAGGAGGCGCTGATGTCAATTTGGTGGTTTATCCATTGAAAACTATTTTTAGGGATAACCTCTCATCTTTCACTGTTTCCCAAATGGAACTCAACTCTTTTGAGACTGAGCTTACTACAAAGATAGAGGAGATTTTCAATCCCGATATTGATTTTAAAGGGACAAATAATCCGATGATTTGTTCAAACTGCCCATTTATAATTATTTGCAATAAATAAGAGAACTTTCCGACAATGTTAAACATTTATAAAGCATCAGCAGGTTCCGGGAAAACCCATAAACTTATAGGAGAGTATCTTAAACTTCTCTTTTCTACCTACAATTCTACTAAATTTGGGTACAAAACAATATTAGCTGTCACTTTTACAAATAAAGCGACAGGTGAGATGAAGCAAAGGATTTTGGAGGAGTTATATACCCTTTCCCAAGAGGGCTCGAAGTCACACTATCTAAAAGACCTTGATGGATTGGTTCCTTCAGTGTCTATTCAAAAGGTGGCAGGCTCCCTTCTGATAGATATCTTAAACGACTATTCGATGTTTAATGTTAGCACAATTGATCGTTTCTTTCAACAGACTCTTCGCTCTTTCGCTAGGGAGGTTGGTCAATATACCTCATATAATGTCGAGTTAGATCAGGAGAGTGTTCTTATAGAGGCTATTGATGCATTGATGAACTCCCTTGAAGAGGATGGAGAAGCTCTCGAGTGGCTTGTTAAATTATCAGTAGATTCAATAGAATCTGGGGGTGGCTGGAATGTTCGTCCAAATCTTAAAAAACTTGCAGATGAATTGTTTTCAGAGAATTTTAAAATAAAAGAGAGAGGTGTGAAAGCTCAATTCTCCGATAGAAATTTTCTTATTCAATATCGACAGAAGCTCTCAGAAATTGTTAAAATATTTGAGAATCTCTCTGTTCAGTTGGGGAGAAGAGGAATTATTATGATTAATAAATATAATTTACAACTCTCCGATTTCTATGGTGGTAGCCGTTCCCCTTTTATAAAGCTATCAAAAATGGCAGGTGGCGATTTCTCCACTCCATCTCAATCATTTTTTAATCTTGAAGGGAATATCGATAAATGGGTTGCCAAAAAAGCAGATGAACAGGTGAAAGAAAAGATTGAGGGCCTCTACTCTGACGGACTCAATGAGTTGATAAGTGATATAGTAAGGCTATATAGTGATACCACATCCTACCATAGTGCGAAGGTGATATTAGAAAACTTATACATTCTCGGAATTTTATATGATATTCAATTTTACATAAATGATTACTGTAAAAGGAAAAATATAGTATTACTTAGCGAGAGCACCCAATTTTTAAATAAAATCATTGATGGGAGTGACAACCCATTTATTTACGAAAGGATAGGGGGGCGTATCGACCACTATATGTTGGATGAATTTCAGGACACTTCTCTCTTACAATGGCTCAATTTCAAGCCCCTTGTTAAAGATAGTTTGGATTCAGGCAATGAAAATCTTATCGTTGGTGATGTCAAACAAAGTATATACAGATGGAGAGGTTCGGATTGGAATTTGTTGAACAATGAGATTTTTAGAGATTTTGACCCCTCTCAGATTGATAGCGATACCCTCCTCTACAATAGAAGAAGTTCAAAGAGTATAGTGGAGTTTAATAACACTTTTTTCTCCCAAGTAGGAAAGGTAATGGAGAATATTTATTTAAATGAATCTGGGAGGACAGATACCCTTATTTCAGATATTTATTCCTCTGTTCATCAAATAATTCCCGAAGAAAAAATGGGATTTGAGGGGCATGTGAAGGTTGAATTCGTAAAGTCAGAGGATGATGATGAGGGGTGGAAGGATGTTTCCAAAAGGAAAATGTTAGATGCGATAAAGACCTTAAAATCAAATGGGTATAAGGGTGGCGATATTGCTGTGTTAGTTAGATTAAATAGGGAGGGGCAAGAGGTTGCCTCCACTTTAATAGAGGGGGGATATAATGTGATTTCTGAAGATTCCCTCTATATATCCTCTTCAAAATGTGTTGAAAGGGTCGTTTCTGCCCTTAAATACTCACAAGACGATCAAAATAAAATTAACGCATATCTTTTTAAAGATCAAATCATCGATTTCAATGGAAAATCGTTGTTTGATTTTTGTGATGAATTTTTAAGAGTCATTGTAACAGATACTTATGGAGAAGAACCATTTATCAATGCATTTATGGATTGTGTCTTGGAATACACATCTTTAAATGGTTCGGATATTCCCGGTTTTATAAGTTGGTGGGATCAATCTGGAAGGAAAAAGACAATATCTCTTCCTGATGGCGAAGATGCTATTCGTATTATTACGATTCACAAGTCAAAAGGTCTTGGTTTTAACGTAGTTATAATGCCATTCTTTAAAGAGACAATTGGGTTTGGAAGTCGAAATATTATCTGGTGCAATCCCTCTGTACCCCCATTTAATGAGCTCTCACTTGTCCCTATAAAACTTCTTAAATCTGTTAAGAATACAATTTTTGCAGATGACTATTTTGATGAGTTATTGTACTCATACGTTGATGCTATCAACACCTCTTATGTCGCATTTACAAGGGCTAAGAGGGAGCTTTTCATTTTTTCGGAATTCCCTAAGAGAAATAAAGATGGAGAGTACAATCTAAAGAATATTAGCGATTTGCTCTATAATTGTTTTTCACATAAAATCGATGAAGAGGGGGTTGTGGAATTTGGTAATTGGGCTGTCATAGATTCAGGAAATATAGAGACAAAGGGGAATAAGTTATATACAAATATTCCATATCTCCCTATCCCTATAGCTGATCGGCTTCGTTTGAGGTTGAATGGGTATGATTTCTTCGAGGAGGAGAGTATGAGGGTTAAGGGAATATTGATGCACAATATTTTCTCTTGTGTTACTCATAGTTCCGATCTGCGCCGAGTTGTTAATGATTTTATAGGAAAAGGGATTGTGAAATCGGCAGATAGTGATGAGATATACAATACGATAGCAGGGATGATTGCATCGGTAGAGGATAAACATTGGTTTGATGGTACCTATCAAATATTTAACGAGAGGGTAATTCTTACCCCAACCGGCTTTGAGTATCGTCCGGATAGAGTTATGATTAAAGGAGATGAGGTGGTGATATTGGACTATAAATTTGGGAAGAACAATAGCTCTGCGTACCTCTCGCAAGTATCAAATTATGTCTCCATAATCAAAAGTATGGGATATGGTAAAGTGAGTGGTTTCCTTTGGTTTACAGATGATTTACATCAAGTGTGTTAATTGTTTTTTTTTTCATATATTTGCAATTATGAATAGAAGTATCTCTCCACAAGATATAAGTTTTCGTCATTATGTTTTTAATGAGAATGGCAATTTTGATGTTGAAAATATCAATAGAAATTCTATCATATTTATAATTAACGGTATTGTTGCGATTACCAGTAAAAATGATCCTTTCCACACAGCTAAAAGTTATTTCTCCGGAGATCTCCTTTTTTCCCCTATTTCTTACAATTTCGGATTGAGATTTAAAACAGACGGAGAGATACTTGTTATCTCTTTCGAAAGTACTTTAGTTATTTTTAAAGAGATGCAAAAATTGCTAATTGTCAATAGAGATGAAGAACTTATCGATTATACAGGCTCTTTAAGGGTAAAATACCCCCTTAATATGTATCTTATGTTACTCCTCTCTTACATTAAGGACGGTATGATGAGTCCAAATCTTGCGTACTCTAAGCTTTCCGAACTCTTCTCATTATTGAAATATTACTACAATAGCAGACAGGTTCGTTCCCTTTTTCTCCCTATCGTATCTAACACCCCCGATTTTAAAATTATGGTTATGTCGAGGATGAAGATTGAATATAACGTCGACCAGTTAGCGTATGCCTGTGGAATGGGCAAAAGGACCTTTGAAAAAAAATTCAAATTAGCTTTCAACGGAGAACCCCCATTCTCTTGGATTCAAAAACAGAAAGAGGAGAAAATACTCAAAAGGATGTCACAAGCTGGCGTCACAATCAGTGAGATAATACAAGAATTTAATTTTTACGACTCTTCTCATTTTAATAAATTTTGTCGTAAAAGATTTGGGAAAACTCCGGATGAGATGATGAAGTATTGATATATAAATTAATAAAATTTAAAACCAAAATTTATGAATAAAAATCCTAAATAAAAACCATTAGATTAAAAATTACAACTTACAATTTTACTGACCGCACCTAACCGAAAACAATTAATTAATTTCAAGACATCATTTTAAGATTAAAATTTGAAAAATATGGATATATTCAAAACACGGCACATCTATTTGTTGCCAATTTTAACACTTTTACTATTAGCATCTTGTGCTAAGAAGTATGATATTTCCGGCGACAACTTAGACAGAAATATCAAAATTGGAGGAGACTCATTCTCTTTACCTTTAGGATATACAGATACTTTAAGGGTTGATAAACTAATCCAAATTGATAAAATCGATATGCTAAAGATAGATGAAAACGGCAATTACTTTATGGCTATAAATCAGGCGTTTTCTATGAACGCTTCATTTGCAGATTATATGGAATCACTTCGTATGAACGGAATCAATCACTCTACAAGGTTGAGTTATACAGTCCCTATGGTATTGTCATCTTATGGTGAGAGATCAAGTAGTAGTGTGAAAATTCCAATTCCTTTATCTGAACAATTCGATTTTATTATCTCATTCGAAGAGGCTAAGTCAAACGGAATTGTAGATATTGACTCTATCTCTTTCGTCAATGCAGCGATAAAAACCAATATCAAAATTAATGGAGCCTCTTTCCCGAATGATATGTATATTACATTCTCCTTTGAAGTTCCGAAGAGATACCCGATCAGAGGTGATAGCAGAAGCAATAACAATATTGTCACTTTTGAGGGAAAATTGGTTGATGGAGAGGTGGTTTTTGATCCACTTTCTGTCAATGTTGCTAAATTTGATGATCTTAATGTCAATGGAGAGTGGGTATTTAGAGATAAATTCCTAATAAACAATATGTTTATCACTGTTTCTTCAGGTAATGTACTTTCTCTTCTTGGTAAAACATTAAATATCAGCATTGACACCAAATTGAATGATCTCTCTCCCGATATGTTTTATGGGAAAATCGGAAAAACTCTTGATAGAATAGATCAAATGATAGACCTCTCTTCTATTCCTGAATTATTGAAAAAAGAGGGAGTTGTTCTTGACTTCTATTCTCCTAACCTATCGGTAATATTGAAATCAAATGTCGGAATTCCAATTAATGGGATGACTACTATTACTCCAATCATTGGTAATCAACGAATTGAACAAAATGCTATCTCTTTTAATATGGGCTTTCCGATGTCAATTGATCCTAATAAAGATATGGTAAGTAAGTATTGGATCGCATCATCAAAGAGTGGCGCACCTGCAGATTTTACCTTTATTGAGAAAAATATATCATCTCTTATTAAGAAGATCCCGGATGCAATCAATCTTTCTGTTGTTCCGAGTACTGATATATCTGTACAGCACATCCTTGATTGTAATGCAATTTACAAATTGTCAGCAAATTGTAATTTTGTTATTCCGTTTGCATTTGGTAAAGATCTAAGTATTTCTTTTTCAGATACACTGGCTAATCTACCTGATATGTTCGGAAAATTATTAAGTTCATCTGAAATATTGTTAGGTGGTGAGGTTGAGAACACTATCCCATTACAGATGGAGCTTTCAGTTGCACTATTAGATGGAAATAATAATCCTATCAATATTACCTCTAACAAACAGATTATTAAAGCCCCTGTTCAAAGCGGCGTTCCTGTTAAAACTCCACTTTCACTATCGATTAAAGGGAATAAAACAGCGATAAACGGTAAGAAGCTTGTAGTTAATTTCAAAGCTGTTTCGGGAGAGGTCGAAGGGTTGCCACTAAACAGTAAATCTTATTTGAGAGCTGTCTTAAATGCGAAAATTCCAGGTGGGGTTGAAATTGAAATCCCAAAACAATAATTTGTTTATATTAATTTATATAAAATAAAACTTATGAAACATATTTATAGATATACAATATTGATTCTGCTTGTTACGACCTCTTTCGGTGCTCTCGGGCAGAATAAGACAAGTTATTTTGTTAAGAACTCCACATTAAGGCACAATCTTAATGCCTCTTTTGCTCCAGATCAAGGTTATATTGGAATCCCGGTATTGAGCAATATCAATGTGGGTGTTTTAAGCAATATGGGGGCATCTAATTTTCTATTTCCACTTCAAAATGGGAAAGTAGCACTATTTCTCCACAAAGATGTTCCGGCGGATGCTTTCTTAAATTCCTTCTCATCTTCACCATATCTCAATGCATCAATGGATATGGATATCTTAAATGCAGGCTGGTTTAGTTGGAAAGATTCGTTTTGGTCTGTTTCTCTTGGTGTTAAGACAGATATAAACTCATCTATTCCTACTTCAATGTTTGAATTTATGAAAAAGGGGATGCAAAATGATCCTCAACATTATACCATTTCAAATCTCTCTTTCGGAGAGGATATCTATACACAACTCTCTTTGGGGTACTCTCAAGGTCTCGATAAGTATCTTAAAGGGTTGAGGTTAGGGGGGAAAATTAAAATGTTGTTCGGGCTTTCAAGTATGAATGCTTCCATCAATCAATTTGATATCAATATGGGTTCAGATGCTTGGAGGGTTAGCTCCAATGCTTCCGGCTCTGTTTTAGGTGGGGGAATAAAAATTGAAAAAGATCCTAACGGTGTGATTACCAATATTGCCTTTGATGCCTCTACATTATCAATCGGAGGTGTTGGTATGGCTGTAGATTTTGGTATCGAGTATAGGTTGTCACAAGGAACCCCTTTAGATGGTCTTACATTCTCACTCTCTGTAGCCGATCTTGGCTTTATCTCCTATTTTAAGAACCAATCAAAAGATCTTATTGCTCAAGGCAATGCCTCTTTTAGCGGTTTTAAAGATATGAATGTAGAGAATTTTGATTTCCAACAGGAAATAGACAAAGTCAAAGAACAGTTGCTTAGTATGGCATCATTTAAAGAGCAGATATCCGAAAAAGGGAAAACAAAAATGGTATCTGCTAAAGTGTATGCAGGGATTGAGTACCAATTTCTAAATGATAAAATGGGGGTAGGACTCCTTTATTCAGGGAGATTCGGACAATATAGGTACGATAATGAATTGACATTATCCTATAATTACGCACCTGTTAGGTGGTTTGATGTGGCTCTCTCTTATTCTTTCCTAAATTCGCGTCAATCTATCGGGTGGCTTTTAACTTTTGTTCCCAAAAAAGGGCTTAATATATTTTTTGGAAGCGACTACACTTGTCTCAATTACACCCCTCAAGGAATCCCTGTCAAAAATGCCTACTTAGACTTTAACATCGGCATCAGTGTTCCACTCGGAGGCATTAATAGAAGGTACTAATTTTTACTATTCTCATAGATAAAATCATAACTCAAAAAAGGGGATGAATAAATTTTTTATTCATCCCCTTTTTTGAGTTATTGGTTTAGATTAAACGATTGGTGCTGAAAATTGTTTTTTACTTGAAATACGTGCAGTCATCTTCATAACATCTATTCCATCGGGAGATTTCATAATCCCAACAATAGTACCTATTGCCCTTTGGTGATCTATACTTGTACACTCAAATTTGATTGTATAGCATACATCAGGGTAAACAGGTCTGATGTATTGGACATCTTGCGAGATGAAGAAAGAATTATCATCTTTTGGCCACATTGTACCAAAGACTTTAGAGAATGCACATTGGATAAGAACCCCTTGCACAACTTGACGACCGAATTCGCTTTTTTCAGCAAAAGCTTTATCGATGTGAATCGGATTATTATCTCCTGTTAGTTCAGCAAATGCTTTTACATCGTGCTGTGTGAATACGGTGGTGTATTCATAAGTGTCTGAAACATTAATCATATCCGAATAGTTTTAGTAAATTTTTTCTAAAGATAAGAAAAAATAATTATTTGTCAAAAATAATTCCCAAAATTTTCTATGAAATCAGAATTTTATAATTGCTCCATCGTATGCGGGCTTTATCGTTGGTGGGAGGCTTTTTTTCAATATATCGTGAGCCTCTATTTGATGTGATAAATGGGTGAGGTAGGAGTGTTTTGCTCCAACTTTATTACAAACATCTATTGCCTCCCCTAATGAGAAATGGGAGATATGTCTCTCTCTTCTGATAGTGTTTATTACAAAAACATCCACCCCTTTGAATTTTTCAATTGATTCGTCAGATATATAATTTGCATCTGTCAGGTAGCCCAATTTTTCGAAGCGAAATCCAAGAACCGGGAGTTTATAATGAACTGCTCGAACGGGAATTATCTCTACCCCTTTAATATAGAATGGTTTCTCATCTATTGTATGCAAAATAAACTCGGGAACTCCTGGGTATTTTTGCTCGTTGAAAGCGTAGTAGTACTCCATTTTTAGTGACTCCTGAACCCTCTCTTCTGCATAAATAGGGAAGCCACACTTGGAGAGATAATTAAACGCTCTGACATCGTCAAGCCCCCCTGTATGGTCTTTATGTTGATGTGTCAAAAGGACGGCATCTAAGTACTTAATCTCCTCACGCAGCATCTGTTGCCTAAAGTCAGGCCCTGCATCTATAACAAGTTTGAGCCCTTCATATTCAATATATGCGGAGGTTCTCAACCTCTTATCGCAGGGGTTGGAAGACCTACATACGCTACAGTCGCATCCTATCATAGGTACCCCTTGAGATGTGCCGGTGCCTAAAAAAATGATTCTATTTTGCATCCTTCAAAGTTAGAAAAAAAACCATTAACTTTGCAGGATGAAAGGAAGATTATATATTGTTCCAACTCCACTCGGAGATAATGATTACAGAGAGGTAATACCCAATATTGCAATAGATAAATTATTGTCAGTAAGTTATTTCGCTGTGGAAGAGCTTAGAACTGCAAGACGATATCTCTCTAAAATAGGTCTTCGAGGGAGGATTGATACCCTTGTTTTCCTTGAAATTAACGAACATTCATCTGTAACAGATATTGAAGAGATATTGAAGGTTTTACTTGAGGGTAATGATATTGCATTGATCTCTGAGGCAGGGTTACCGGCAGTGGCCGATCCAGGTGCATTATTGATTGAACTTGCTCATAAGAATAATATTGAGGTTATCCCCTTTGTGGGTCCCTCTTCTTTGATGCTTGCATTGATGTCATCCGGCCTTAACGGACAGTGTTTTTCATTTTGTGGTTATATCCCGGCAAAGACAAATGAACGAAGGGCAAAGTTGAAAGAGTTGGAAAAACAGTCGAGAATTAGTAATCAAACTCAGATTTTTATAGAGACTCCATATAGAAACGATTCGTTATTGGCAGATATTCTCTTGTGCTGCGATAGCTCTACAAGGCTCACTTTAGCAGCTGATTTAACCCTCCCGACCTCTTATATAAAGACGAAAACTATAGGGGAGTGGACAAAAGAGGGGATAATAATAGGGAAGAGGCCTTGTGTCTTTTTGATTTTAGCTTAGATAATTGATTTAAATTAAAGTTTTAATGGGAAAATTAGAATTACAAAATATGGTGTTTTTTGCAAAACACGGTTGCTTCGAGGAGGAGAGAAAAATAGGTAATAAATTTATTGTTGATTTTAGTGCTGAGGTGGATATGTCACTCCCTTGTGTAAGCGATAAGATAGAAGATGCAGTTAATTATCAATATATTTACAATATTATAAAGGAGGAGATGGCTATCCCTTCTGCTTTATTGGAAAATGTAGCTTTTCGTATCCTCAATAGGATAAAAATAACATTGCCCACTATAATAGCGGCATCTGTTTCGGTGTCAAAACTCTCTCCCCCCCTTGGCGGAGAGGTAGGAGCATCTCGAATAACTCTTAAATATTAGGTTATGGGGAGTAATGTTGCCTTTGTAACACTTGGATGCAAACTCAATTATTCTGAGAGTTCAACACTTGCGAGAGAATTTGTTTCAAATGGTTATGATATAGTCCCTCACACTCAATCTGCTGATATATTTGTTATTAATACTTGTTCTGTAACTGAACATAGTGATAAGAAATGTCGCAATATTATAAGGCGGATAATTCGAAATAATCCTAATGCAATAATCGCTGTTACAGGGTGTTATGCTCAACTGAAAGCGGAAGAGATACTCGAAATAGATGGTGTTGATATTGTTATCGGTTCACAAATGAAGGGCTCTCTGTTTACTCAGGTGTCAAAATTGAAGAATAAAGGGGATAAAAAGAATTTTTCGTGTGAAGTTAATAGTATCGAGTCTGTTTTTCCTTCATTTTCAAGTGGGGAAAGGACTCGTTCTTTCCTGAAAATTCAAGATGGATGCGATTACCACTGTACATATTGTACTGTCCCTTTGGCTCGGGGTATGAGTAGAAATGTCCCTATCGATTTATTAGTGAGCCAGGCGAAAGAGATTGCCAAATCGGGTATTGTAGAGATAGTTCTTACAGGGGTTAATAGCGGCGATTTCGGTAAAACAACAGGGGAATCTTTTCTCTCGTTATTGAAGGCATTAAATGGTGTTGAAGGGATCGAAAGGTATAGAATTTCATCTATTGAACCCAACCTCCTTACTGAGGAGATTATCGATTGGATCGCATCTGGAACGAAATTTTTACCCCATTTCCATATTCCTTTACAATCTGGTTGTAATGAGATATTGAGACAAATGCGGAGGCGATATAATAGGGAGATGTTTAAGAGTAAAATCGATTATATCAGATCAAAAATGGAAAATGTGTTTTTCGGTATAGATGTTATAGTCGGTTTTCCGGGAGAGAATGAGCAATATTTTGAACAGACCTACGATTTCCTTAAAAATGATATAAAACCATCATTTATACACGTCTTTCCCTATTCAATTAGAAAAAACACAATAGCGGCAGAGATGGAGGGGCAAGTATCGGATAATGAAAAGAGTAGGAGGGTAGAATCCTTGGAAATTCTCTCAGATCAATTGTATAAAGAATTTTGTGAGATGAACTCCGGAAATGAGGCTAAAGTCTTATTTGAGAGTACATTGAGAGGTGGAATGATGTTTGGTTATACTGAAAACTATATCAAAGTGGAGAGAAAGTATGATCGTGAAAAAATAGGGAAGGTCTCAACGGTAATATTGCCCTAATCCCGATTCGTTATTGAGTTTCAGAGGATCTTCTTTTGGTTTATTTACCTCCTCTTTTTTAATTTTCATCTTAGCAGCATCTTTTTCAAGTTCTTTCTCAAGTTCAAGCATTCGATTGACCTCATATTCCTCTTTCTTTTTTCTTGACCAAAATATACTTCTCCAGAAATCACCTCCGGTATTGAATTCGTCTTGGAAAGAGAAACCAAATCCGCTTCTTTGAGATTTATCTAAATAGTTGGAATAGTCGTCAGCTGCACGAGAGAAGAGGGTAACTCTCATTTTGCCCTTTTTATCAATCTTGACCTCAACCTCGACATTTCCCATCCAGTTAGAAGAGGTCTCCCTATTTCCAACATTGCCGTTTATCAATACCCTATTGTTAAATGCTTGATATGACACGCCGAAATCGTATTTATCTCTATTGTCTTGCCCTTTCTGGTAGTTTAGTGCCAAGTCCAAAGGGATATCCAACTGCCTGAATATATTGTTGAATTGGTTGGACAATATCTCGCTGGCATTGGAATAAAGGATTGTTGTGTTATTAACGATACTCGACTGCTCGTCCGGTACGAAACTGCCCGAAATAAGGAGTGCCATAAATTGGCGTTGGATCTTGTTCGGACTACTTAATGCCCCTTCAACTCTCCCCTTAGTGATAGGGTCTAAATCGGGAATATCTATTTCAAAAGAGATCTCAGGGTTTGTAAGGGCCCCTTTAAGATTTAGACCGCAGAAAACATTTCGCCTATTTTCCACAGCACTTATATCTGAAATGAGGGTTGAAACGGATGCTTTGGTTCGATAGGTGGCACCGATATTGATATTTGTGTTTTTAAAACTACCGTTAAATGCAATATTCCCCCCCTCTTTCAGGGTGAAGTCTTTGGCAGTCAATCCAAAGAGAACAAATCTATAACTCCCTTCCGAGATGGTGTAATCACCCCTTATGTCCATTATGTTTTTTGTCGGATTGATGGCCAAGTCCAATATCCCCGACCCTTTACATTTCATCACATCACCTAAATCCTTATTGATCTCTAGAAACAATTCGGCATCATTGGTTATGCTCGCTTTTATCCTCATCTCAATTTTTGATTTTTCTTTTATCTTTTCATTATTGATCTGATCGGAAACAGGATCGTAGGGGTCGAGATTGCTATATGCAGGTTTTGAGAAAGTTAGCAGCTCTTTTGATGTTGCCGAGGAGGCAGATGACATAGGAATATGGATTGAGGTCTTCTCTTTTGTTGCATAGGTAGCTTCTATATATAGATCGTTAATTGGCCCGCTAACTGAGATAACCCCACTTCCAAAAGCCTCTCCGTAAAATGTATCATTGTCTTTCTGAGTAGTATGAAGGCAGTGCAAATTGTCCAAAATCAATTTTGTGTCCAAATACATATCTTTAAAAAACTTATGATTGATATTTCCACTAATAGTCCCTTTATGGTTGTATTGGTCGGTAATTATCAGATCATTAAGCTCAATTCCAGATTCATTTAAACGGATGGGACCATTTAAAATATATGGAACTTTGGTGTAGTCAGGGCTAAAGGCAAAATTGTTCAATCTGCTATTGTCACTGATCATTTTCAGATTGTTTAGATTTCCAAGTACCATAATATCTCCAGAAAATGACCCCCCGGAAATATTCATTACCCCTTTTAAGAATGGGTTGGCATAGATGGTTGGAAGCTCTTGGAATGATGCATTAACCTCTAAATAGTTTCTATCAGGCTTGTAGTAACCTATTATATTAATTGGATTTGTTTGCTCAAACTTATTGTTTATCAGTATATTGATCCGTTTGTTGACCTGATCCCATTTACTCATAAGATCGAGTCGTCCGACCTTATTCCCCGATAAATAGAGATCCTCACCTGTGATATCCATAATTATACTCGGATTTCCAAAGATATTTTCGGCATCAATTGTTCCTGTAAATAATCCTTTGATATTAAGGTTGTCACTTAGAAATGAGTTTAATAGAGAGATGTCGAAACTTTGCATATTGAGTTTCATCTTGTCTTGAGGATTGGTGGAGGCCTTTCCGTTAATCTCAATTTTTTGATATTTATTGTTAATGGAGAAATTCTCTACCGAGTAGTATTTATTACCTAAAGTGATAGTTGATGGGCTGAACTCCCAATTTTGATCTCTGAAGACTAATAGTGATTTATTTATGGAGATATTGGTCAGAAGTGTGTTTAAAGAGTCCCTATTAAATGATATGTTTGAAGAGAAATCGAGTTGACTTTTGTTCTCACCTAAGTTGTTAAACTTAAAACCCATTGAGATTTTTCCATTCGTTGATGATATTCCGATCTTGTTATTTGTAAGATTCATCCCGAATAGCTTAATCAGATCACTATCAATATTGCACAAGAGTGTATTATTGGGGTTGGTGAGGGAGAGAGAGAGATTTTTCAGATTATTATTATTTAATCCTATCCTTTTAGAATTTAGTTGAAGGCTAAGTTTATTGTTTTGATCTAAATTTATCAAAACTGAAGAGCTGTCTGCAATGTACAATGAGGGGGAGAGAATTGCACATATCGGCTTCATATTGTATGTTTTGATGGTGATTGAGCCATACCCATTTTTATCACCATTCTCTTTTTTCACATCTTTTTCTTTTCCCCCTTTTTGAAATATTTCACTGAATTGATCGTAGATAAGGATACTCTTCATCCTCTCAATAAATACTGAGGGGAGGTCTGAGCTTACATATTTTGCAGTGATAAATGGGGAGGTAAGATCTATTCTGTGGAAGTTTTCTTGAAGTAAAGAGTGCAAAGTGATATTTTTAATATAGTTTTCTCCGTGGTCATTAGTGTATTGAATATTTCGAATATCAATATTACCAAGTAGGTTTTTATTTTTATCTATCGAGACATTTGCTATTGTTTTAAGACTTAGTTGTGATACTTTATTTTTCTTATCAAGATTTAATGCAGATAGATCTGAATAGGGCATCTCAAAATAAAAGTTAAATTTACTCTCTTTGTTCTTTCCAGGCATCGATAGGAGTCCCTGAAAAATAAAATCGAGATTAGGATCGTGACAAATCAACCTTCCGTCAAATGTGTTGTCTCTCAGATTACCCACTGCATAGATATTAGAGTAGTTGTATCCGTAAAAGCCTAATTTTTTAACCCTTAGGCTATCAATCTTTACTGAAGTTCCACCTTGTCCACTTTTATTAAAAGAGGACTTGATTGAGGACTCTAATGTTGCTTGACCCAAAATATTATTTCCGAGGATAGCCCCAATATCCAATTTTGACGTATTAATGTTCCCGTTAATATTCAATACTTTTTTATTTTTCACATACACATTGTGTTGTAATATCCCATCGTTTGCTTTTAAAACCCCTTTGGCCAGAAAATCCGAAAGCTCTCCGAAGATAATTCCGCTGTAATGATATTTAACATTGTTTGAAAGGTTTGAGATAGAGGCTATTTTCTCCCCTCCGCTAAAAGATGCGATTAGGTGTGAGAGATCATTACTCTTTGTGTATAGATTCTTTATGTTAAGGGTGAATTTAAATTTAGACATATCTGGGATTCCCCTTAAAATGGTTGAAACACTGATAGTTGTCTCTTTGTTAATCGACGAGAGGACGAGATTGTCGCTCCTCAAGTCAGAAACTGTCCCTTTTACAACGCCATTTATCACTATCTGTAATTTACTATTTTTTAGTGCAGGTGAGATTTTGCCAAGTGTTCTGAAATCTAAAAAAGCATCTGTAAAATCGGCACTCATTACCACTTTTCTTAGAAAATCACTAAAATCTTTTCCGGAATTGAATCCGAATGAGAGGTAGTTGGCTTTGATCGTGGAGTAGGTCTCATCTAAGTAGAGGTGATCAATACGAATTTCATTGTCTCCCATAGTAAAATCCCCTTTAAGAGATTTCACTTCAAACCCGCTTTTGTCCTTACAAGCAAGGTTTTGGATTCTGCACGTAAGGGTATTGGATTTCATACTGATTTTATTGATTTTAGCATTTATTCCTGATGCGGAAATATCTGAAAAATTGATGCAATAATCGTCAGTTATCGTTTTGTGTTTACCCCCTTTGTAGTCAAATCTAAAATTTTTCAACATCACCTCACCAACTTTAAAGTCAGGCATTCCCCCTTTCGAGGTGCTATCTTTTTTAGTGATTCTAAATATTCTCGATAGATTGCTCTCCCCTTTGCCCCCCTCTTCGATATAATTGAAGCATCCGTTATCGAGTCTTATCCTATTTGCTGTTATTTTTTTCCTGATAAGGTCTCTTGAAGAGAGAGTTAAGGAGAGTTTTTTAAAACTTATAAGGGTGTCGGATTTTTCTCCGATGATATAGGCATCTTTTATAATAACTCTGTTGAAGAAGACAATTGCGATTCTATCAATCGATATTTTTCCGTTTATGTTCTCCTCTATCGAACTAGTTACCCTCTTTGCAATTGTAGTTTGAACAGTCGGAAACTGTAATGCTACATACCCTGCAAACGGAAACAGACCAATGATGATCAGTAACCCTATTAATATTTTTCTTAACGCTCTGATAAAGGTGCTTTTTAACTAACAAATATAGGTCATTTTGTAAAGATAATATATATCTTCGCATAAATTTTATGTAAATGTCATTATTAATATTGGGGATAGAATCATCTTGTGACGACACCTCTGCCGCAATTCTGAGAGATGATTATCTCCTATCAAATGTTATGGCCTCTCAAGAGGTGCATAGTAAGTATGGTGGTGTCATTCCGGAGTTAGCATCCAGAGCACATCAGCAGAATATATTACCTGTTGTTAATCAGGCTATTATTGATGCGAAAATAGATAAGAAAGATATTGATGCAATAGCCTTTACAAGGGGGCCGGGACTTCTCGGATCTCTTCTTGTCGGGACATCTTTTGCAAAAGGCCTATCTATTTCTTTAAATAGACCCCTTATCGAAGTAAATCATTTACAGGGACATATCCTTTCACATTTCATAAAGGAGGCTGGCAAAGAGAAAGAGGTGCCAAAATTCCCATTTTTAGCATTGCTTGTTTCCGGGGGGCATTCTCAGATAGTCAAGGTTGATGATTATTTAAAATTTGAGGTTATCGGCTACACAATAGATGATGCTGTCGGTGAGGCGTTTGATAAGTGTGCAAAGGTGTTAGGGCTCGGTTATCCGGGTGGGCCTATAGTAGATAAGTTGGCTAAAATGGGGGATAAGGGGAGGTTTAAATTTTCTAAACCTATTATACCTGATCTTAATTATAGTTTTAGCGGTATAAAAACCTCGTTGTTGTATTTTTTACGGGATAGTATGAAAGATAATCCCGATTTCATAAAGGAAAATATGAATGATATTTGTGCATCTTTCCAGAATGCATTGATAGAGATATTGTTCGATAAATTGTTGAAAGCTGTAAAAATGACAGGTATTACTCAAATAGCTATTGCTGGTGGAGTCTCGGCCAATTCCTGTTTGAGGGAAAAGATAGCATTTGAGGGGATAAAACGGGGTTGGACAACCTTTATCCCGGAATTTAAATTTACAACAGATAATGCCGCAATGATAGCAATAACAGCGCTTTATAGATATAAATCTTCAATTTTCTGTCCACTTGATGTTGCCCCCATTTCTCGGGCACTGGATTACAAATAGATATGAGAGAGATAGAGATTCCCTATTCGATAAATGGCACTCCGACTACTGCTGAACTATTCAATTTGTCAGCGAGGTGTTTGGGTGTTGGGATAAAAACAATAAAAAATGTTCGAATTTTGAGACGCTCTTTGGACGCCCGTTCAAAGGATATTATCTATCGCTATCGTCTTCAGGTGGTTCTCGATACAGACAACGATGAGGCCCCTTTTTCCCTGTCGGAATACAAAAATGTAAAGAATAGTGAGGGTGTTTTGATTATTGGGGCGGGTCCGGCAGGCCTTTTTGCGGCTCTGAAATTACTAATGCTTGGTTATAAACCTATTATCATTGAGCGTGGTAAAGATATTCACAAAAGAAAATACGACATAGCTTCGATATCGAGGCTTGGATCAGTAAATCAAGATTCTAACTACTGCTTTGGGGAGGGTGGCGCAGGTACTTTCTCAGATGGTAAATTATATACTCGTTCTAATAAAAGGGGAGATATTCGTGAGGTATTGTACCAATTAGTTAAGTTTGGTGCAGATCCCTCGATTTTAATCGATTCTCATCCCCATATCGGGAGTGATAATCTCCCAAGGATAATTGAAAATATCCGTCTTTGTATCGAGGATTGTGGAGGCGAGTACCATTTTGAGAGGAGAGTTATGGACATTGTCCCTAAAAACGGAGGATGGGAGGTGAAATGTTCTCAAAATGGGGATGACGGTTTTATAGAGAGTTTTAATGCTAAGAACTTAATCCTTGCTACTGGCCATTCAGCAGCTGATATTTATGAAATTTTTGATAAAAATGGATGGCAGATCCAATCAAAAGGATTTGCACTCGGAGTAAGGGTGGAACACCCCCAAAGACTTATCAATTCAATTCAATATCACAATAGCTCTCAACAATCTCTTCCACCTGCGGAGTATTCACTTGTCGAGCAGGTGGATGGACGGGGTGTCTTCTCTTTTTGTATGTGTCCCGGAGGTGTCCTTGTGCCCTCTACAACTGACTGTGAATCTGTTGTTTTAAATGGAATGTCTAATTCATTACGTAATTCTAAATGGGCTAATTCTGGGATTGTGGTTTCGGTAGAGCCATCTGATATAGGGAGTCAGGATGATGCTATGAAAATGTTTCGTTTCCAGAGAGATGTGGAGAGATGTGCTTACAATAAAACTCGCTCTATCAAGGCTCCTGCACAACGAATGACCGACTTTGTCAAATCGGATATTCACAAGGGTGTTTTATCCCAATTACAACCATCATCTTATCCTCCTGGTGTGGTTCCTGTTTCGTTATTTGAAGTTTTACCCCAATTTGTGGCTGATAGATTGAAAAAAGCCTTCCCTCTATTTGATAAAAAGATGAAAGGCTTTTATACGTCTGAAGCACTGTTACTTGGCGTGGAGTCGAGAACATCTTCTCCGATTAGAATCCCCAGAGATCCTGTCACCTTGCAACATATTTCATTAAAAAATTTATACCCTTGTGGTGAGGGTTCCGGATATGCAGGTGGAATCGTATCGTCCGCTTTAGATGGGATCAATTGCGCATCTGCAATTGTCCGTTAGTGACATCCGCCGCAAGAAGAACAACCACCTTCTGAACAGCTGCTTGCCTTCTTTTCTCCGTGAAGACCCATAGCTATCTCCTCATCAGATGCCTCTCTTACAGTGATGATCTTACCTGTGAAATGCAACTCTTTGCCTGCCATTGTGTGGTTGAAGTCCATAAGCACTGTATCTTTCTTAACTTCAGTTACTTTTCCAGGAATAACACCACCCATTGAGTTCATCATTGGAATTGTATTTCCAACAACAAGAAGGTCTTCTCTTATTGTTCCCTCTATCTCAAAAATGTTTTTAGGCAGCTCAACTATGGATTGAGGATCATATTCACCATAACCATCAGCAGGTGAAAGGATAAATTCAAATGAATCACCAACTTTTTTTCCAAGAATATTCTCTTCAAACTTAGGAAGGAGTGAACCTGTTCCGAAAATAAAATCTAAAGGTCTCTCTTCAGTTGTCATATCTGCAACAGTTCCATCCACTGTCAGTGTGTAGGTCAATTCTACTACTTTATTGTTCTTAATTTCCATTAAAATAATTATTATTTGTTTTGTTGTTAAAATCTTTATTATAATCCGCTAATATCTATATCGTTAAATGATAATGTGGGTATTTTCCACCTTGCACATCCTCTTGGATCGTTTCCTATGTAAAGAGAATTTCTCCACAAAGATATTATATTACCTGTCATATTCATCTCTTTTATTGGATGAACTATCTCTCCGTTCTCAAATAAATACCCCTCTATACCGAATGAGAAATCTCCTGTTGCTCCGTTGCAATTTCCCCCATTGAACCCTGTGATTAAAATACCTCTACCTATCTTCTTGATCATCTCTGATTGTCCAAATGGGCTTACATTTTCAAAAATAAGGGATGAGGGGGAGTCGACAGTAGGGGGAAGGTTCATCTTATTAGCGTAGTAAGTATTTAGATAATAGGTACATATCATACCATCACGAATAATATCCATAGATTTTGTGCAAATCCCCTCACTGTCATAATATCGTGATCCCATCTCACCTATCAAATGGGGATGGTCTGTGATAGTCAGTGATCTATTAAATGGAGATTTTCCTATAGAGTCTAATAGAAATGAATTTTTTTGTTGAAGTGAGGAACCATTCAATGCACCGATAATGGGGGAGACCACTCTACTTGCAACTGTGTTCTCCAAGACTATGGCATATCTCCCCGATTTAATTTTTTTCGGGTTATTCATCATTATAGCCCTCTCAAATGCCATTTTACAACACCCCTTCGGTAGGGTATCAAAAAACATAGAACTGTCGTACCACCAATTTTGAAGTTTATCGTCCCCTTTCCCTTTAATAGTACATTCACAACTAACTGTGAAATTTGTGTATGTATCCCATACTTCAAGTCCCTGGGAGTCAATCATATATTCTGAATCTATCGAGTCGGAATATTCATTTGATAGAGAAATAATTGTTGCATCATCTCTATCTACCTCATTTGCAATGTTATATAGTAACTCCTTCTTCTTTTGAGGCTCTATTTCGTGAAATGTTTTGTCGCACTGATTAAGATCTTTACCTCTATTATTATAATATCTTTTGGGGTCTGGAAGACTCCTGTGTGGGTCGATTGATAATAACCTCGATGAGGCAATACCATTTTTGATAAACTCATCTAAATTACTGTTTTCCATCCTATTAGTAGAAAATATTCCATATTTTCCATCGACAAACATCTGGATTATCAAGACAGCTGATGCAGAAGACTCCAATTTATCTATCTCTCCACTCAATAGTGAGATAGATGATTGGACACCTTCACTAATGGTTATCCTCGCCCCTTGAGCACCATATTTGAGGACCTTTTCAAGTGTTTGCGAAGCAATTGATTTATTCATTGATACCTCCAACATTTAATTTCTTAATAAGAACTGACGGCATTCCGCAAGAAACGGGGCAATATTGCTCTTTTCCACATGTCCAAGTGCCGTCATCTATCTTCAAATTATCTGCTACTCCAATAATATCTTCAAGGGTAGTCGGCCCATTTCCGATAATGTTAGCATCTTTTATAGGCTTTGTAAGTTTACCATTTTCAATTAAATACCCTGATTTGACATAAAATGAGAAATCGCCTGCCCCTATCTGTACTTGTCCGTTTGAAAAAGTATCTACAAATATCCCCTTTTCCACTGACTTAATCAGGTCAGCCTCTTTACTGTTTCCATTCTCCATATATGTAGTTCTCATTCTCGGAATAGGCATAAATCTGAACGATTCTCTCCGCCCATTCCCTGTAGGAGCTGTGTTGTAATATTTTGCACTTATTCTATCGTGTAGAAACGAATTTAAAATACCATCTTTTACCATATATGTTTTTTGAGACTCAACCCCCTCATCATCAATATTTATTGAACCTCTATTGTATTGAATCGTACCGTCATCGACTATGCTGATATCCCGATTACATATCTTTTTCCCCATTTTATCGGAGAAGATCGAAACTTTTTTTCGATTGAAGTCGGCCTCAAATGTGTGACCTATAGCTTCGTGTAGTAAGATGCCCGAGCTCCCCGCACCCATAACCACCATCATCTCTCCGCAAGGGGGCTGTTTTGAGATAAACAATTTTGAACAACCAGATACCACCTCATTTGCAATCTCTTTGATAAGCTCTTTATCTATAAAATCCCATTGCTTTCTGTAACTTCTTGACACTGAAAAATTTTCAATCTTACCATTAAATTCCATCACGCAGGTTACATTTATAGATGATAGAGGTCTTATATCGTAGAATGTGCCACCTAATGAATTGTAGTATAGTATTTTGTTTATTGAGTCAGAGTATCTTTCAATTACTTTAATTACCCTTTTGTCTTGTGAAAATATGGTGTCATTGATCTCTATAAGACAGTTTTTTTTGTCTGTAATATCGTTGTCCATATTACAGCTACTATTTAAAATAGGGTAGAAGTTTCCTTTATTAAGAGATGAAAATGAAATATTTATATTGTTTTTAGATGTGTTTGAAGAGGCTATCTCGGCAGCCCATTCGGCTGCTGAAAGCATCTCTTTCATTGTGGTTTTTTCCGAGAAGGCATATCCTGTTTTTTCACCTTTAAGTACCCTTATCCCAACTCCGTAGTCAATATTTGATGAAACAGTATTTACTTGAGTGTCTCTTAATGAGAGCTCATTAGCAACTGTGTATTCAAAATATAAATCTGCGAAATCTCCCCCTTTTGAGAGTGCTACTGAAATCAGTTTTTCTACATCTATGTCACGAATTCCAAATAATTCTGTCAGTTCTCTCCTCATTATTTGTTTTTTTTAAAAAAAAGAGGGTGACAACACCCTCTGATTTACCTTGTAATCTATTATTTTTGTTCGTAGCAGAGTGAACAAAATTAGATTTCGGTTGCTTTTACTTTTACAACTTTACCTTTCTTGGCAAAGACCAACTCAGAATTAGTTTTTTTCTTCTCCTGAACTAATTTTTGACAAGACAAATTCAATCCATTAAGGATGTTGTCTCTAAGCTCCCGTGATTCTAGTTCGCTCATAATTAATTAATTGGTTAAATAAGGTTTTATTATGTATTTTAGTAGTTATATCCTTTCCCCCTTCACAGATAATTTCAATCGGAATATTAGAATTATCAATTATTATCCAGTATTCGCAAGCAGGTATATATAGCTGAAACAGATGTTTTATCCCCATATCGTACCTCCTTCTGATCTTATCCTCCGTGACATTGTGTCCCCCTGATGCCACCCTTAATCTTACCCTTTCAACTGCGAGCGAGGGCATATTCAGCCAGAAATATAGCAGAGTCACTGTATATCCTTTACTCTGTGCAGTTTTGATCAGGTTCAAGTGGGTCCTGGTGGCTAATGTAGTTTCTATTGCAAAATCTTTGCCACTATCTAAAAGTCCTGCCACTCTCTCTATCATTATCTTACCTGCCTGTATGGCAACCTTCTCAGGTGAGAAAGGGGACAAACCCTTAGCAATTTCATCTGCATTGACAAACTCGCAGCAATTCAACATTCCCGGAAGAATGGTGTATGAGGCAGTTGTTTTACCTGCGCCATTACAACCTGAAATTATGAATAACTTAGGCATATTTCAACACACATATCAGCACAAATATACAACTTTTTTTACTAAAATCATAAATTTCTGCCACTTTATGGTAAAAAGTTATTAACAAAATTCTTCTCATTGCTACAAATTTAATCCATATTCTTTGTTGCTGCAACAGCAAAAAGAGCAAAATCTCCGAGTGTAGGGTCTCCCGGAAAAACCTGTTTCAGATATTCTGTTATCTCTAAAGCTGTGGTGATATTTGCCCCTTTTCGAGAAGTTATATTAAGATTCAAAGCACTCCTATGTACGTGAACATCAAGTGGTATGATTAAGTCGTTTTTGTTAATAACATTCCATAGTCCAAGATCGACTTTTCCATCATCTCTCACCATCCATCTCCGTAACATATGTATCTTTTTATTTGCTGCAGTCAGATCACTTTTTTGTCCATAGATGAGGGTTCTCATTGAATCTGGAGAGAGTATGCTAAGACTCTCGTTGCTTTCGTAAAATTTCCTCAGATTGCAACAAATCGATGCAAAATCACACCATTTAATTGTTCTGTGGAGGGAACAATCATCCTTTTTATATAGGACCGTATCGCAATCATTGCACCCGATTTTTCCTCTCATAATATAATCGTATGGATGCCAATTCATTTCATCCATTGCCCTTTTGCAATCCCTCACAATCATATCCCTTCTTCCCCAGGCGAGGTGTGCTGCTATTACTGCTGCAATTTCAACATCTTTCAGGGTCGATTTTCCCTCTCTTAAAAGGGTGGTAAAATGCTTTGGAAAAATAATAGGATCACTCGAAAAATATTTTTCGTCGTTATATTTCTCTGCAAATTGGCGTAAAAGTGTAATTTCATCCATAAATTTCACCCATTTTTAAATAAATCGCACAAAACTATGCAAATTATTGCAAAAAAAGTTGTTATTTCCAATTTAAGCGTATCTTTGAGTGTTATTTAATTTTTATTTAATATTTAATGAATATTTTTATTTCCAATTTAAGTTACAGTCTCACTGAGGCTGACTTACAAAGAGCTTTTGAAGAGTACGGAGAAGTTCAATCAGTTAAAATCATCACCGACAAATTTTCCGGTCGCTCTAAAGGCTACGGTTTTATCGAAATGCCAGACGATGCTGGTAAAGCAGCGATAGAAGCACTTAATGGTGCTACTTTCAAAGATAGAGCAATTAATGTTGCAGCAGCTCGTCCTAAAGAAGATAGGGAAGAGGGAGGAGACCGTGGTGGTTACAATAGAAGAAACAGCCGCGGCTCTGACAGAAGGTACTAATCTTACTTTCATCAAAACATTTATGGCTATCGGATTTTCCGGTAGCCATTTTTTTTGCGACTTTGGGACTAATAGAGTTTCGGGTACAGAAAAAGCTGTTTAGACGACATCTAAACAGCTTTGATATAGTTAAAATAAATTAATTACGGTAATACGAAGAATGTGCAGGCGAAAGCAAGGATAGCGTAAAGCTCAGGGAATACTGCTAATATCATTGTTTTTCCAAATACTTCTTGACCATTTGCCATCTCATTAATACCGTTTGCAACGAGATTTGCTTGTCTAATAGCTGAGAACCAGCCTACTAAGCCAAGGCCTAATCCTGCTGCAAGGATAGCTAATGCTTGGTTAAGACTTAATGCGTTAATGGTTTGAAGACGTCCAAGGATAAGGAAAAATCCTGTAAATCCATATAGTCCTTGAGTTGATGGAAGAACACAAAGTAGCATTGATGGGCCAAAGATATCTGGGTTCTTTTTAAGTCCGGCGATAGTTGTGTTACCTCCGATAGTTACACCTATTGCACTTCCAATGCAAGTTAGGGCAAGCATAACAGCCATTCCTGTGTATGCTAAAAATAAGGGTAGTGATTCCATAATGATTTTAATTAATTATTATTTATGTTTATATATTTCTTTTTTATTTAGTCCGCCTGTTGGCTTCTGTCTGTTGGCGCAAAATTTTATTTAAAGGATTTTAACGGGTTGTATGGTCTGCCACCTCCTTGAAATTCTGCATTTTTATAGAACTCTACAAATGTGAGGCGGACAGGGTGTACAAATGCTCCGAGACACGAGAGTCCTAATACTGCTATGTGTCCTATTATGAGCATTATAATAGCAAAGAACCAACCTACATAGGGTATCCCTGTAAGATTCATTGATATTGAATTTATGACTAATGCTAATATTCCCCCTGTGGTACCAAGTCCGAAGAGTCGTATATAGGAGAGCATATCGCCAAATATTCCTGTTATGTCGTATAATGAGACGATCCCCTTTAAAGGCCTGAGCCATATATGTTTGGATGGTTTACTAAAAAATAGGATTAGGGTTGTGCCTCCTATGGCTAATATGTAGTTTACTATAGGTGGAAAAAATGTGGTTTTCATCTCTGAACCAGCGTAAGCACAAGCTGCCCAGATTATTACCATACACCAACCTATGTTTGTAAGGGCAGGGTCCCATTGTTTTCTTGTAAAGCAGTCGATAGCGTGAAGCATTTTCGCAAAGAGAATTTGTACCAATCCGAAAATTATGGCAAACCAGAACATTTTCATATCTGAGAAGAAAAGTTCTTTGATGTTCTCAGGCATTGGAATTATGTCTGCAAGTTTCATCCCGAATATTGTTCCTGAGAGGAGTGGCATAATGATCGATCCTATCCCAAGGAAAATAACCAATTTTCCGTAGCTGCTATATTTTGGAACTTTTAATGCGGCGATTAGTCCGCTGATTACCAAGACTAACCCATAGCCCATATCCCCAAGGCAAAAACCAAAGAAGAGCATATAGAAAGGGGCAAAATATGGGGTGAGGTCGAGCTCGTTGTATTTTGGTAATACATATAGGGAACCTATCGGCTCGAATAATCTTGAGAAACGGTTGTTTTTTAGGACTATAGGAGGATTATCATTTTCAACTGCAGGCTGAACTAAATAAATAGCATCAACGGAGTCTAAAGTTTCTGCTATTTTACTATCATCATTTGTTGGTGCAAATCCTTCAAGCACAGCAATATGTCCCTCTCCTTCTTTAATTGATGCTCCATTTGCCAAATAGAGATCTAATTCTTCTAAAAGAGTGTTGAAAAGTGTGTTGATGGTGCCGATGTATTTTGTGAATCCTGCTATTGTCCCGGTGATTTGGAAGAGTTTATTTTCTATCTCCTTTTGCTCTTCTAAAATTAAGGAGGAGGTTCGCTGTGGAAATTGTGCCTCTTTAGCTTTGAATTTTAACTCTTCCCCTTTTGGGGCTAAAATTGTAAAGTAGATGATCCCATCATAATTGTTTAGTATTTTGATGGGAAACTCTGTTTCCCACTCTTTTTGGTATCTCTTTTCATTTATAGCAAAAAAATGGAGGTCGTAACCGAGTTTTTCAACCATTTCGATGTCGTCAGGATTGAAATCTCCCCATTTTATTGAGTCAGAGTACTCTTTGTTAAGTGTTTTTATCTTCTCTTTCAATTCAATCTCCTCTTGTAAGGTGCTTTCCATTTTATCCAACAATGTTTCGGGGTCGAAATTTGTGGATATAGGTTCTATGCCTTCGTATAGTTTCGGGATTTTGGTAATCAATCCAATCATTTTTTTATAACGTTTGGATAGATCCATCATCTCTTTAGATTTTGAATCGATCTCCTTTTTAGATCTTGTAATATCAACAATTCCAAGACTTTTTATGGTTTCCAAAAAGTCTTCTAATTCGCTATTAAGAACGATAAAGGAGTATTTTGACATCTTTGTTATCATACTATTTCCTCCTCTTGTAAAGCGTGTCTGTTTTTAACGATTTTCTGTGAAGCTTTGGAGAGATTCTCTTCGTCTTCCATATATCTTTTAATCTTTCTGATAGCTTCGTTATAACCTGGTATCTGAACTTTCTCGTATAGATTTACTTTTTGAGTTGTTTTCTTTCGAGAGTAGTCAAGGATGCGGCTCTTCTTAGCATATATTTCCGATTCTATTCCAAGTTGTGCAAGCTCTTTCAATATATTGACACCGTCGCAATACCAAAGGGGCTTCTTGAATAGGTCAAAATCTTTCACTTCATATATAACCTCCTTCAATTCTGGAGTCTTGACTCCGGCAAATTTTGTTGTTGTCAAAATCACATCTTTGACAGAGATCAATCCAGGCTCAAATTCATTCCACAATCCGGCGAGGTAATCATAGGCCTTTAATGATGAAGAAAGCTGTTCTAAAAGTGAGTCGGAGTGTTGTTTTGCTTTTTTAACCTCAAGACGTAGTGCCGACTCTTTATTCTTTATAGTAGGTAATGCGCGTGTCCGAACCTTCAATTGTTTATTGAGTTCGTTTAACGCAGTCTTATTATATTGAAATTTTATTGCCATCTTTTATTGTCTCTAAGCTTTCCAATACTTCTCTATAAGTGCATCTTTCATTCCGGTCTCCGCTTTCGTGAAGTATTTTCCGAACAATTCCCAACCGGTGTCAAGCATCTCATTGATGGTCATATTGACATCAATTGCGAGAAGCCTTGTAGAGTATTCTTTTGCATATTTCAAACATCTGTTGTCGTAGTCGCTCAGGTCAAAACCGTTTTCCAATTTGGTTTTGGCATTTGCAGCATCCGAATAGAGGCGAACAGCTGTGTTCATCACTTGGTTATGGTCTTCTCTTGTCTGTTTACCGATAACCAATTGTTTAAGACGTGAGAGGGAGCGGAACGGATCTACAATAACTTTTCCCGTATCGCTGTCTTGTCTTAGAAATAGCTGACCTTCAGTGATATATCCTGTATTATCGGGAATAGCGTGTGTAATATCTCCGTCATTTAGGGTTGTTACTGCTATAATAGTAATCGAGCCCCCTTCAGGTAATTGAACCGCCTTCTCGTATATTTTGGCAAGATCTGAGTAGAGAGATCCCGGCATTGAGTCTTTTGAAGGGATTTGGTCCATACGATTGCTCACTATTGAGAGAGCATCAGCGTATAAAGTCATATCTGTAAGCAGGACAAGTACTTTCTCATTTTTATCTACAGCAAAATATTCTGCTGCTGTAAGGGCCATATCAGGGATCAAGAGTCGTTCTACTGGCGGCTCTTCTGTGGTATTTACAAAGCTGATAATTTTATTTAATGCCCCTGCACTCTCAAACATCTGTTTGAAATAGAGGTAATCGTCGTTTGAAAGCCCCATTCCCCCTAATATAATTTTGTCAACATCTGCCCTTAAAGCAACTAACGCCATTACTTGGTTGTATGGTTGGTCAGGGTCAGCAAAGAAAGGAATTTTTTGTCCTGATACGATGGTATTATTAAGATCAATACCTGCAATACCGGTAGGGATGAGCTGTGATGGTTGTTTCCTTTTAAATGGATTTACAGATGGGCCGCCGATGAAACGTCTTTCTCCTTCAACAGCTGGGCCTCCATCGATAGGATTACCGTATGCGTCAAAAAAACGTCCGGACAACTCGTCGCTGACATTCAATGCAGGTGGTTCTCCGAAAAATATAATTTCTGCGTTTGTGGGGATCCCTTCAGTCCCTTCAAAGACTTGTAAAGTTATCTCTTCCCCTTTTGTTTTTACAACTTGTGCCAATCTGCCTCCTACGGTTGCAAGCTCGTCATTTGTAACACCTTGAGCCTTTACTGAAACTGTAGCTTTGGTGATGGATTCAAGTTTTGTATATATTCTTTGAAATGCTTTACTTGTCATTGCTCAAATATTTATTGATTTTCTCAAGATAATTATTAAATGTATCGCTTTTGAATTTTGAATAGTTCATTTGCCTGAAAATATTGATGATCTCTTTATAATATTTTGAGCAATCTTCAAATGTTTCAAAATCGTGTTCACTGTCGCAAACTTCCAAAACTTTTGTAAGCATAAACTCTTGTCTTTCAAGAGGAGTGGATGAGTCTATAGTATCAAATGCATCTTGTTGAAGGATGATGAAATCTATCAATTCGGATTTCCAATACCTTTCGTGATATAGGATAGGAACTCCGTCGTCGCCGAGAATATTAATTTGCTCGTATGCCTCTTTTCCTCTGAGTATTATGTTTTTAGCCTCTAAGACTTTATTAACCCATTCGGAATCTATCTTCTCTTTTAAAAAATCAATGATTTCAGGATATTCAAGGTATTTGGAGTAGGAATCGATAGGGTCAACTGCCGGATAGCGTTTTTTGTCGGCTCTATTTTGTGATAGGGCGTAAAAACACCTTGCTGCTTTTTTAGTAGATTCGGTTACAGGCTCTTTCAAGTTGCCACCTGCAGGCGATACAGTTCCAATAAATGTAACTGCACCGCTTTGACCATTGTTAAGGATAACAACACCTGCACGAGAGTAGAAATTGGAAATAGTAGATGATAGATCAACAGGGAATGCGTCTGCACCCGGAAGCTCTTCCATTCGGTTACTCATCTCTCTAAGTGCTTGTGCCCAACGGGAAGTGGAGTCTGCTAAAAGCAATACTTTCATCCCCATTGAACGATAGTATTCACAAATAGTCATTGCTGTATAGACAGAGGCTTCGCGAGCTGCAACAGGCATATTGGATGTGTTGCATATAATGGTGGTCCTCTCCATTAGGGAGCGTCCCGAACGGGGGTCTATCAACTCTGGAAACTCGGTAAATATCTCAACAACTTCATTTGCCCTCTCACCGCAAGCAGCCATTACGATAATATCTGCCTCACCTTGTTTAGCTATTGCGTGTTGAAGAACAGTTTTTCCACAACCAAAGGGACCGGGAATAAAACCTGTTCCCCCTTCAGCTATAGGGTTTAGGGTATCGATACACCTGACACCTGTCTCCATAACTCTATGTGGACGAGGTTTCTCCTTATAATTATCGATGGCTATCTTTACAGGCCATTTTTGATACATAGTAACTACATAATCTTCACCATTTTCATCTATAAGGTGAGCGATAGTGTCTGATGTTTTGTAAGTGCCTTTCGGAACTATCGATTTTACCTGATATTTCCCTTTGAAAGAGAAAGGAACCATAATTTTATGGGGCACCCATCCCTCTTTTATCTCCCCAAGCCAGTCGGCAGCTATAACTTCATCACCAACTTTTGATATGGGGGTAAATTCCCATTCTTTACTCAAATCGATAGGGGATGTATATTCTCCCCTTTCGAGGAATACCCCTTTCATAGTGGCAAGGTTGTTTTGAAGCCCGTCAAAATTGCTTGAGAGGAGCCCTGGACCAAGAGTTACCTCCAACATATGGCCGTCAAATTCAACTTGATCACCATTTTTAAGACCACGAGTGCTCTCATAAACCTGAACAGATGCTTTGTTACCTGTAACTTTGATAACTTCCGCCATCAGTTTAGTGCCGTTAAGATTGATATAACAGATTTCGTTTTGGGAAACAGGACCATCTACTGTAACAGTAACGAGATTGGCAATGATTCCGGTAACTTTTCCTGTGGTTGTCATATATTTCAATATTTTTAAATTTATATTCCTTTAAATGTTCCCCTTACCTCCCCTACAAATTTCTCGAATAATATCTCCCCCTCTTTTTTATCCAATTCAGACCATCTTCTTATGATTAGCCCCTTCGATATGTATGCCAATATAACATCTATGTCAAAATAGTTATATGTGGTAATTTCAGATATTTTATCCCATTTAAGTCTATCGATAGCTTGCTCCCTATCGAAGATATTGGAGTATTCAAAAATTTTCAAAAGTGTAGGATACTCCTCGAATGCTGGGTTAAAATCCCCAACAATATAGTTACTACCCTCTTTACCTAACATTTTTGAGGTGAAAAGCACTTGTGAATTTCTGATTTTTCTATCAAAATCAAAATAAAGGGAGATGAATCTGTTTTTAGATTTCTCGGCTGCCAAATAAAAATGATGAGTCAGATTGTCATTTTTAAATCCAAATAATATCCAATCCGTCAGACGTTTATCTCTGTCTGATAAACCATTTGTGATAGCTGAGTAGAGTGTGTCGAAAGAGAACGGCTGGTTACCGAAATCGGAACTTAAATAGGGCAGGCCTCCAATTATGTAGTGATAATTGTTCATCTCTATATGCCGAATAGTATTTTTTTAGTGGTAGGCCTTAGATAATCGGATAATATTTTTTCAAAATCTCCGGCCGTAAAACTTATAAAATAACCCCCCTCCTTAGGTGAAATTTTAAATCCTTCACTTACCTGTTTTGAGAATTTGATTGTGAGTCCGTTACTCATCAATTTTTTATACTCGTTTTCCATATATGAGGAGAGCTCTTTCTCCATTGATGCAGGTAGAATGAGATTTAGATCCATCGGCTGAGGATTTGTCGGATCGTATGCTTTAACTATCGTTAAAATCACAGATTTAATAAAATCAACATTACTGATGGCATCTTTTATATTTGCAGATATTCCTTTTGTTACCAAAAGATTCTCAATCTGTTGTCTTGTAGCGGATATTGTTTGAACTGAGGCCATTTTTACATCATTCTCAACTTTAAATCTAATATCTTCCGCTTGTTTTTTTGCCTCGGAAATTATCCGTGCAGCTTCATCTTTAGCATCTGAAACAATCTTTACTGCATCCGCTTTTGCTTTAGTTTTTATCTCTTCAGCATCTGTTTTACCTTTAGAAACTCCTTCATTGTAGAGTTTGTCAGTGAGTTCTTGCAATTTATTCTGCATAACTATCAAATATTAGAATTTATCTCCAAAGGTAATGAATATATAGTCACAACCAATATAATTATCACAAAAAAAAAGGCGCCTATTTCAAGACACCTTTTTTAAATTTTAAATCAACAGGTTATGATAAGAAACCGAGTAAAATCCCGGCAGCAACAGCGCTACCGATAACTCCAGCTACATTAGGACCCATTGCGTGCATAAGCAAATAGTTGGTTTTGTCGTATAGCAGACCAATATTGTTTGATACCCTTGCAGAATCGGGAACCGCAGATACACCTGAGTTTCCGATGAGTGGATTGATTTTGTTTCCTGGTTTCAAGAAGATATTGAAAATCTTAACAAATAATACACCACCTGCTGTTGCAATAATAAACGATGCAGCACCAAGTATGAAAATTTTCACAGAACTAACTTGAAGGAATTTGTCTGCTTGTGTGGAGCAACCAACTGTAAGACCGATAAGGATAGTAACAACATCAATAAGGGGCCCGCGAGCTGTCTCTGCCAAACGTCTGGTAACACCACTCTCTTTAAGAAGGTTACCGAAGAATAACATACCAAGAAGTGGAAGACCTGAAGGGACGATAAATGCTGTCAATAAAAATCCTATGATTGGGAACAACTTTTTCTCTACAGGTGATACAGGACGTGGAGGTTTCATTCTGATAAGTCTCTCCTTTTTGGTTGTAAGGATCTTCATAATAGGAGGTTGAATAACCGGAACTAATGCCATATATGAGTATGCGGAGACCGCAATGGCACCCATTAAGTCAGGAGCAAGTCTTGATGATAGGAAAATTGCTGTTGGACCATCTGCACCACCAATAATACCTATCGCACCGGCCTCTGCAGGGGAGAATCCAAGTGATAATGCTATTGCATAAGCACCGAAAATACCTAACTGAGCAGCAGCTCCGATAAGAAGGAGTTTTGGGTTTGAGATAAGTGATGAAAAGTCTGTCATTGCACCTATGCCCAAGAAAATTAGCGGAGGATAGAAACCGAGTTGAACACCTTGATAAAGAATATTCAATACAGAACCCTCTTCATATACCCCAACGCTTAGTCCGGGAAACAATGGAATATTACCGATTACAATACCGAATCCGATCGGAATTAGTAGGAGAGGCTCCCAATCTTTCTTGATAGCAAGAAAGATGAAAAACAATCCAATTGCAATCATAAGCAAGTATTGCCAATTACAGTTGGCAAAACCTGTATATTGATAGAATTGGCTTAAATTATCTACTATTGTATTCATACTAACCCAATATTACTAGAGGTGCCCCCTCAAGAACTGAGTCACCTTTATTTGTTTTAACACTTTTAACAACTCCATCAACAGGAGCTTCAATAATATTCTCCATTTTCATAGCTTCAAGAACCATTACTTTTTGTCCTTTCTTTACGCTATCTCCCTCTTTTACACTAACTTCTAATATTACACCCGGAAGTGGTGATGTAATTGTTGTTCCACCGCTGGTAGGAGCACTCGGATGGGGAGTTACTGGATTTGGTTTTGCCGCAACAGGGGGAACAGCAGGTGCTGCGTTCGATGTGCGTACAACCTTAATAGCAGTAGGTTTGGAAATTGGTTTTTCAAATTCCACATTGAAAGGGGTGCCGTTTACCTCTACAGATGCAGTAGATTCTTCAACTTCATTGATAACTACATTATAGTCGTTACCGTTTATTTTTAATTTATATTCTTTCATTATTAAAATTATTATCTTATTATTATTTCTTTATCTGTGGAGTTTGACGTAAACCATAAATCTTTGAACTCCAAGGAGAATATGTTCTATCTGTGTGACTCATAGTGATAGTGAGACTTTCAGAATCGTGTGCCTCGTTATCAATGTGAAATAGATGAAGAGCTGTTGCAATAGCAGCAAAGGCTTCTGTAGAGCTCTCTGTAACAGCTACTGTTGCATTACCATTCTCAGATGATTTGTCGGATTTATCTTGCAATTTCTTGATAGAGACATATCCGGTAAATTTAAACATAAAGCATAGTAATATTAGGGATAAAAATACAACAGACATTGCTGTTAGAGAGATAACCCAACCATAAGGATCGTGCCTTTGCATAATCATACTTTTTGTTTCGTCATCTACACCAGAGTTGTTGGTGCTTGGTGAAGTCCAAGACATTTCATTCCACCCCTCGCCAGAGCCGTCTCTTGATCCTATACCATCATTAAAGCGTCCGAATGAAACATTAGGAGCCATATTTTTAGGAACTTTTATACGGTCAATAATTGTGCGTCCATCACTACTTACAAATAATATCTCCTCAGAGTCTTGAAGAAGGAAGTTCACATGAAATGTGCCGCGGAATGGCTGGTTGTCTGCCCAGAAAAGAATGTGTTGACGAGGTTTGATTTTAGTTAAAACATCGCCTTTTGGGATAATGTATTTTTTTAGGTTATTAGGGTCGTTAGATAAAAAACATCCACCTATGTTTACTGTCCCGTACGAAGTGTTGAAAAGCTCAAACCACGCACTATGCTGACCGAAATCGTCTTGAAAATCGGAGGTGTTGATCACCAACATCTCGTTTAGACGCATATCGGATTGGCTCTGAGCAAACATATTGAATGCTAAAAGTAAAGAACCTAATACCAATATAAATTTAATTTTTTTCATTATTATTTTGGATTTACAATGGAAGATTATCGTGTTTTTTAGCAGGATTGGTTAGCTTCTTGGTAGAGAGCTGCTCTAACGCACGAATAATGCGGAAACGGGTATTTCTTGGCTCGATTACATCGTCGATATAGCCATAACTTGCTGCTTTGTAAGGGTTGCAGAACAAATCGTTATACTCTTTCTTCTTAGCATTTGCAATCTCTTCACGTTTAGTAGCATCCTCTTCAGCTTTAATATCTTTTGCATATAGCACTTCAACAGCACCCTCAGCACCCATAACGGCGATATTTGCAGTTGGCCAAGCGTAGTTGATATCACCACGTAATTGTTTACAACTCATAACGATATGAGAACCACCATATGATTTTCGAAGGGTTACCGTAACTTTTGGAACGGTAGCTTCACCATAAGCATATAGAAGTTTTGCTCCGTGAAGGATAATTCCACCATACTCTTGTTGAGTTCCTGGAAGGAATCCTGGTACATCCACTAATGTAACGATAGGAATATTGAAAGCATCGCAGAAACGGACAAAACGGGCAGCTTTTCTTGAAGAGTTGATATCAAGAACACCTGCTAAATATTTTGGCTGATTAGCAACAATACCTACGGATGATCCGCCGAAACGGGCAAAACCGATGATAATGTTTCTTGCATAATCTTTATGAATTTCAAAGAATTTTGCATCGTCAACTATACCATTGATAACATCGTACATATCATATGGTGCGTTGGGGCTATCAGGAATAATTGAATTGAGAGAGTCTTCCAAACGTTCGATTGGGTCTGCTGATGGTTTGTAAGGGGGCTCTTCCATATTGTTTTGAGGAATATAGCTCAAAAGTTCACGGATAGTTTCAATAGCTTCCTCTTCAGAGTCTGTTGCAAAATGGGCAACTCCACTCTTTGATGCGTGAACAGATGCTCCACCAAGTTCCTCTTGTGTTACATTTTCACCTGTAACCGATTTAACAACTGCAGGACCTGTAAGGAACATATAACTTGTTCCCCTTGTCATAATGTTGAAATCCGTCAAAGCAGGAGAATACACAGCTCCACCTGCACAAGGACCGAGGATAGCTGAGATTTGAGGTATTACACCTGATGATAAAATATTTCTTTGGAAAATCTCTGCATATCCTGCAAGAGCGTTAACACCCTCTTGAATACGAGCTCCACCGGAGTCATTAAGACCGATAACAGGGGCACCCATTTTCATAGCTTGGTCCATAACTTTACAAATTTTCATAGCAAGGGTCTCAGAAAGAGATCCGCCGAAAACTGTAAAATCTTGTGCAAATACATAGATCAATCTACCATTTACTGTACCATAACCTGTTACAACACCGTCTCCCAAGAATGTGGTTTTATCCATTCCGAAGTTGGTGCAACGATGTGTTACAAACATATCGAATTCTTCAAAACTGCCTTCGTCCAAGAGCATATTAATTCTCTCTCTTGCAGTATATTTACCTTTTTCGTGCTGAGCATCGATTCTTTTTTGTCCCCCTCCGAGGCGTGCTTTTTCGCGAAGCTGAATCAGCGATTTGACTTGTTCAAGCTGTTGGCTCATAACTTATTCTTTTTTAATTAATTATTAATGACTATTGTTAATTGCAACCACATCCGCATCCGCAACCACAAGAGGACTCTTTCGGGTTCTCACAAAGTTCGGTAAGGACTCCGATAGTGGATTTAGGGTGTAAGAAGGCAATGTTTAACCCTTCAGCACCTTTTCTTGGAGCTTTGTCGATAAGCCTAACCCCTTTAGATTCAGCTTCGGATAGGGCGTTTTGTACGCCGTTCTTTGTTGCAAAAGCTATATGGTGAATACCTTCACCTCTTTTCTCAATGAATGCAGCAATGGTACCATCAGGAGAGGTGCTTTCAAGAAGTTCTATTTTAGTTTGACCTATCTTGAAGAATGCTGTTCTGACTTTTTGGTCAGCAACCTCTTCGATTGAATAACACTTTAGACCTAAGATATTTTCATAATAAGGAATAGCCTCATCTAAAGATTTTACAGCAATACCAATGTGTTCAATATGTGATAATTCCATGATATAATGTTTATTTGTTATAAAAGTTAATTATTCTTGTTCTGAAAGGGACATCGTATGATAAACATTTTGCACATCTTCATCATTTTCAATCTTCTCCATAAGTTTATCAATCCCCTCTTTTTGTTCGGGAGTTAAAGTCTTTAAAGGAACATTTGGAAATCTGTCAAATCCTCCTGAAAGGATTTCAAACCCATTTTCCTCAAGGTGTTTTTGGATAATTCCAAAAGATTCGAAGGCTCCACAAATATGTATTGTGTCATCCTCATCGTCTCTGTAAACATCTTCAACATCAAAGTCAATTAAAGAGAGTTCAAGTTCGTCCATATCTACAGCCTTATCACTCTTAACTTTAAATACGCATTTACGATCGAACATAAACTCAACGCTCCCTTGTGTGCTTAGAGCTCCGCCGAATTTGGTGAAGTAACTTCTAATATTAGCCACAGTCCTCATATGATTGTCTGTAGCTGTCTCTATCAGAAATGCTATACCGTGAGGACCAAACCCTTCGTAAACGATCTCTTTGTAGTCGCTTTGATCTTTTTCAACAGCCCTTTTGATAGCCCTTTCGATATTCTCTTTGGGCATATTCTCATTGCGAGCTGTCTGAATAATAGATCTTAAACGGGGATTATTATCGGGGTCGGGACCACCTGCCTTTGCAGCAATAGTCAATTCCTTTCCTAATCTTGTAAATACGCGGGCCATATTGCCCCAACGTTTAAACTTACGCTCTTTTCTAAATTCAAATGCTCTTCCCATTGTCTTATTCTGATACTTTAATACGTGAAATATATTTATCAATTTCGTATCCCTCAAAAGTTTGAGGATATTTCTCTTTTATTGTTTGGTAAAATTTGAGAGCTTCCTCTTTTTTACCCAATTCTTCGCTGATGATACCAGCTTTTAAAAGGTATGCAGCAACAAAAATATTGTCTGTTTGGTTAGCAGCTGCGGTATAGTATGTTATTGCTTTTTCGTTTTTATCAAGCATAACATAGCAATCACCGATGCAACTTTGTGCCCTTGCATAAATTATAGGGTCATCACTTTTATATTTTTCTAAGTAGTTAATTGCATTTTCTGCATTACCGAGTTGGAGTTCGCAAACACCGGCATAAAAATAGACAGATTCGCCCCCTTTAGAACCATATTCATTTATGATTTGAGAGAAGCCGAGTGAGTTTCCATCACCCTTAAGGGCAGACTCAAAATTACCGGCACGAAAATATTGTTCGGCCACAAATGTTTGGTCTATAGCCTCTTTCTTCAATGGTTTTAGATAAAACTGAAAATAGGCCACAATAGCTGCTGCAATCACTAATATAATTATTAATGAGTATGTTAACAGCTTTCCGTACTTTTGAAAAAATTGTTCTGTTTTTGACACTGCCTGACCTACAGTTTCGTTGTTTTCAGGTTTCTGACTTTTAATGTTTTTTGCCATTTTTTTATAAAATTAAATTTGCAGGGTGCAAAATTACAATAAATTGTCTAAACACAAAGACAATTTCCTAATAATTATTTATCTTTGTTGATATCAAGAATCTGTTTAATTTTGTTTTGATATTGATGGTATGATTTATTAAATAATTGATAGATGTTTCTCCAGAGGATAATAATTTCTAATTTTAAAAATATTACAGATGCAGATTTGCAATTTTCCCCTAAGATCAATTGTATTTGTGGCGATAATGGCGAGGGAAAGACTAATCTTCTTGATGCAATTTATTATCTTTCGATGACAAAAAGTTTTCTCCTCTCATCTGACCAATATACATTTAAAATTGGAACTAATGAGACAATGTTGCATGGTGTCTATGATCGTTGTGGTGTTGATGATAAAATCTCTGTATGTGTAAGAGAGGATGGTGATAAAGTAGTTAGGAGAAATTCTAAAAATTACCCGAAAATATCGGACCATATCGGCCTTTTTCCGATAGTTATTATCTCTCCATCTGACGCCTCGCTTATTAATGATTCTGGGGAGGAGAGGAGGCGTTTTATGAATATAATTCTTTCTCAGACTGATAAAGAATATTTAACTGCTATACAACTCTATAATAAGACATTACTTCAACGAAATAAACTTCTTAAATCTGATACTATATCTGATGTTCTACTCGACACATTGTCTGAACAACTCTCGAAGTGGGCGGTTGTTATACATAGAAAAAGGGGGGAGATGATAGATCGTCTGAACGGTTTGACTTCCGGATTTTACTCATCTCTCTCAGGGGAGAAAGAGTTTGTGTCGATGGAGTATATCTCAGATATGAATGATACCCCTATTGAAGAGTTGCTGCAAAATAGCCGAAACAGAGATAAATTTCTGAAATATACTACGGTAGGAATTCAACGCGATGATCTCTCTTTCTTAATTAATGGTAAACCGATGAAGAAATGTTCTTCCCAAGGGCAACAGAAGACATTCCTCATCTCTTTGAAAATGGCACAATATACCTTGATGGGGGAGCTTTATAAATGTTCTCCGATACTTCTACTTGATGATGTGTTTGATAAGTTGGATATGAAAAGAGTTGAGTATTTGATTAATACTGTGGCTAATCAAGGTTTTGGACAGATTTTTATTACTGATTGCAATAAAGATAGGATCACATCGATAGTTAAGTCAATAACTGAAGATCGTAAGTTTTTCAGTGTGGTGAATGGGATTTTTAGTCAGGATGTCGATAAATAGTTATTAAGTATGAAAAAAGATGAACCTATATTAATAGGTGATGTGTTTAAGGAGCTCGTAATAAAAGGGGGCTTAGAGGAGGGGCTGAAAAAGATCTCTATATATGATGTATGGGATGAGGTTGTCGGGGAGAAAGGGGCATCTGTTACGGTTCATAAATTTTATGATAAAGGAATTCTATATTGTACAATATCATCCTCTGTTTACCGGAATCAACTCTATTTTGCACTGAACGATATTATTCAGGCAGTTAATTCTAAATTTGATGATGATCCTGTTAAAAAAATTATTTTGAAATGAAAATCGTAGTTGATAATAAAATTCCTTGTTTCAGGGGGGTTCTTGAACCTTTTGCTGAGGTTGTTTACATAAATGGTAGTGACATTAATAATTCTGTTCTGAAAGATGTAGATGCCCTTTTTGTAAGGACAAGGACAAAATGTGATCAGTCGCTGCTTGAGGGGACAAATGTGAAGTTTATTGCCTCGGCGACTATAGGAACTGATCATATAGATCTCGATTATCTGAAAAAAAAGTCAATTGTTTTCTCTAATGCTCCTGGTTGTAATGCAAAGGGGGTTATGCAATATGTTCATACAGCACTATTTTATACAGCTTGTAAAAAAGGGATAGATCTCAGGGGAAAAAAATTCGGGGTTATAGGATATGGCAATACCGGGAAACAGGTTGCTTTATTTGCAGAACATCTCGGATTTGAAGTGTTAAAAAACGACCCTCCACTTGCAGAGAAGTTGGGTGATGAAGGGTTTGTTTCTTTGGATTATTTACTCTCTCAATGTGATATTGTTTCGTGCCATATACCTATGGATACATCTACTTATCGGCTTGCCTCTTCCGATTTCTTCCATAAAATGAAGAAGGGATCGTTTTTTATTAATGCTTCAAGGGGTGAAGTAGTGGATGATGAGGCACTTATTTCTTATAAAGATAAATTTTCAGCTATAGTTATTGATGTGTGGAATGGGGAACCGAGCAATATCTCAAGAGAACTTGCTCAATGTGCAGATATTGCTACCCCACATATTGCCGGTTATTCGTTTGAGGGTAAAATTAATGGAACAGCTATGGTTATTCAATCTTTTGCGAGATATTTGGGGATAAAAGGGCTCTATAATTTCACTCCTGAAAGGGTCTCCACCCCGAGAATCAATGTCCCTGTTAATCTCCTTAAGGATTCCTCTCCTTATGAGGAATTCTTCAAAAAGCAATGCTCGCTCACCGATCAGATGTTAACAATTTTCCCAATTACCGATATTGACAATATCTTTCGAAGATCTTTGTCAGATTTTGAGAGAATAAGGGGAGAATATACTTGCAGGACAGAGTTTGTATATTATTGATAATCAATTAGTTTTCATTTTTTTAAAAAATTCTTTCAATATTAGTATCAACCATTCTATTTTACTCTATATTTGCCCACTATTTAATACTGACTATTTCTTTAAACAGGTGCAATTTAATAATGCAGATAGGTTTAACTTATGACCTTCGAGAACATTATATCTCAAAGGGTTACTCAGCAGAACAGGTGGCTGAGTTTGATTGTGAAGAGACTATAGAGGCTATAGAAAAAGTTTTAACCGATAGGGGATTTGAAGTGGAGAGGATAGGGTGTCTCGAAAAACTTCTCAAGAGAGTTCTTAAAGGTGATAGATGGGATATGGTATTCAATATTGCGGAGGGGCTCCACGGTATCGGAAGAGAGGCTCAAATTCCGGCAATATTAGATGCATATCAGATTCCATTCACTTTTTCATCAACAGAAATATTAGCACTTGCCCTCGATAAGGGGTTGACAAATGCTATTATGAGAACATACGGGGTGAGGACTGCCGATTTTTGTGTAATTCGTAAGATGAAGGATATCAATAAAGTGAAGATCCCGTTTCCCCTTTTTGTCAAGCCGATTGCGGAGGGGACAAGTAAAGGTATTAACAGATTTTCAAGGGTGGATAATTTAGAAGTTTTGACGGAGAGGTGTCGTTATGTCTTGGAAAAATTTCATCAACCGGCACTTGTGGAGGAGTATCTTCCAGGAAGGGAATTCACTGTTGGGATGATTGGAACAGGTGATAATTCTAAAGTTATAGGGGTTATGGAGATTTCTATGACCGATATTGCTGATGATTTGGCTTATACTTATGAGAATAAAAAACTTTATGAGGACAGAATGATCTATACGATCGTGAATGAACCCAGAGTTTCAAATCTTGCCCTTAAGGCGTGGCAATCGCTTCATTGTATGGGTGCGGGTAGAATTGATATTAGGATGAATGTAAAGGGTGACCCTTGTTTTATGGAGGTCAATCCTATGGCAGGGCTAAATCCATCTTATTCAGATCTATGTATTTTGTGTAGAAAGGTAGGGTTTCCTTACGAGAAGTTGATTAATAGTATTGTGGATGATGTTATAAACAGAATGTAAAGTGTTTGTAATATGAAGATAGCAATCTTAAAAGATGATATTGTCAATTCAGATGCTCTTGATGAATTGGATAATCAGATCGAGGCAGATTTTGCCGAAAAATCACTTTCTAATAATCACATTGTAAAACAGATACCCTTCTCCTCGGATATTCTTTCGGTTATAAATTTGCTTAGAGATTTTCAGCCTGATGTCGTTTTCAATCTTGTTGAATCTGTGTGCGATAGTGATGCTTTATCGATAATTTCTGTTCAACTATTAGAGGTTATGGGTATCCCTTTTACCGGCAATCATATTTATCCCCAGATTATAAGTGCTAATAAATCATTGGCAAAGAGGATTTTACAAGAGAAGAATATCCCTACCCCAACCTCTTGCTTTAAGTCAGGTATGGAGTATATTCTTAAAGCAAAAAATGAGCACGCCTCTATTGCCTTGGACGACAATTGTATAATGAAATTCTCAACAGAGCAGGAGTTGAATAATGCCCTTTTGGAGAAGGAAGAGGCGACTAAAATGGAATGGATTGCGGAGAAATATATTGAGGGGAGGGAGTTTAATTGTGCTTTTTTAGGAAATATAATACTTCCACCAGCCGAAATCCATTTTGATAAAGATTTTGTTGGACATAAGATATTGACTTATGAAGCGAAATGGGATGAAGAGGCTTTTTCTTTTCAAAAAAGTCTTCGTACCTTTGCAATAGAGGAGCCAATTATTTCACGTCTTGTAAAATTGACAGAAATTTGTCGTAGGGAGTTGGCCTTGAAGGGGTATGCACGGGTAGATTATAGGATGGATAAATTTGGCAATCTTTATGTTATTGATATTAATACCAATCCTTGTATATCTCCGGACTCAGGCTTTGTTGCAATGGCTGAGAGGATGGGGATAACAAATGAGGAGATGTTTGAAATTTTAATAAAAGATGCTTTCAATTCGTAAAAATTTAACTTTTGCAGATATTGCACCAATCAGAGCTATTATAAAGGGTACCGGTTTTTTCGACCAAGCTCCTGATGAAATAGATGTAGCCATAGAACTTGTTGAACTATCTATAAATAAAGGTAACAATGTTGATAACTATATGACGCTTATTGCGGAGGAAAATGGCGTTATTTTAGGTTATGTTTGCTTTGCTCGGGTTCCCTGCTCAATTTGCACTTTTGAGATGTATTGGCTCTGTGTCGATAAGAATACTCAAGGTAAGGGGGTGGGCAGTTTTATCATTTCTAATGTCGAAAAGATCGTTAAAGAGCTCGGAGGAAATAAAATTATCCTCCAAACAGCAGGACGTGATCTATATATCCCTACTCAGCGGTTTTATGTCTCATACGGCTTTACATTGGAATCCCGTATTAAGGATTATTATGCAATCGGAGATGATTGTCTTACCTATTCTATTTTAGTGAATAGATAATTTCTTTTTTTTGTCACAAAATTCAATTTTTTCAATTTTAATGCTTTAAGATTTAAATAATTATTATAAATTTGTAAATCTTAGTCTTAATTATTGAGTTTTATTGAATATTATGAAAAAACTTTTGATATTACTATTGATTCTTTCATCTGTGTCCACCTATGCACAAAAGAAAAAAGAGAGAAATGTTTGTGCAGTCGGTGTCTATCAATTACCTGACAATTTATCCAAAGAACAAGCTAAGATAATGGCTTTAAAAGAGGCAAAGTCACAGGCGTTGGTTGAGGCTGGTGTTCCTATGTCTGTCTGGTCTTTCCAAAGCCTTATCTCTTCTAACGAGGATCAAAATTATAATGAGGGTTTTTCAGAATTCAGTACAACCTTCATAGACGGGATGATGAAGTTAGTTATGGCCCCCATCTATCGGGATACACTAATAGGGGGGATGAACTATGTCTCTGCAAAGATATATGCTGTAGTTAATGTAGACAATATTAAGGAGGATAAATCTTTTATCATCAATGTTGAAAACATTAATTCGATTTATGAGAATGGTGAGTTGATGAATTTCACAGTCTCTTTTTATGGCTTTGATGCATTCTTGAACATATTCTGGTTTGATGCTTCAGGTGGAGCAATGATTTACCCTACCCAAAGGGATAATTTCAGGTCAATGTGCTTTAAAAAAGATTTTAAATATACATTTCCAAAAAAAGGGTTGTCTTACACCCTTAGGAAGGAATCACCTGCAACTGAGAGTGAATCTATCTTCTTGATAGTTGTTGCATCAAAGAAAGAATATCCTTTCTTATTGAATAATAAGCAATTAACATATAAAAATATTGCGGAGTGGTTATATGAAATTCCATCTGATGAAAGGAGGGTTTTTCTTAAGCAAATCACTGTAAGATAATTTACTACACTTATTTTTCCTAATTATGAAAAAACTAAATATTGTATTTCTATTATTTTTCTTTTCAGTTTTTTTTGCTGATGGACAAAACATTAAAACTGCAGTTTTAAAGTTTAAAATAACTGACATCGAGAAGAATATTATGCCCCCTCTATTGAATATAAATATTGATTTTCTTGATGAGAATAATGTTCATAAGGAGGATGCACTTTCAGCAACGAAGAGTGCTAAGATCAAGGTTACTATCAGTAATGAAGGTGGTTCTGCAAATAATTTGGTAGTGGATATTCAACCGAAAAATGGGAAAACCATCAATGGTTTGACTTTCGGAGAGACAACTTTTACGAATATCTCTCTAAACAATGGAGAGAAAAAAGATTTTATCGTTCCTGTAACGACTGATAGTAAATTACTTAGAGATAGTATTGAGATGGTTATTGATGTTATGGATCCTAAGTATGGTTATGCGGAATCGGCAGTTTTGAAATTTCATACCCTTCAACTCCTAAAAGGGAGGGTAATAGTGCAAGGGGTACGTTTGATTGAAAAAGGGGTGGGGTTAAAGGCTTCGATATTAGATGAAAAGCTCCAGAAACAAGAGTTAGCAATAGCAAGGCTTACAGTTCAGAATGTTGGGGATGATGAGTTAAAAAATCTTAAGTATTTGATTGAATCAAATGACAACTTTGTTCAAATATGGAATCCATATATTACGAGGACCAAAGAGGGGGTATTGACAAACCTGAAGGTTGGCGAGAGTGCAGACATAGATGTTAAAGTTTTCGTTGCAAATGCATATAAAGGTTCTTCTGAGTTTTTGCCAATCTCTATAACATTCTTTGAACCGTTTGTTGACAATCCGATTGCTCATAGTATCAAATTACCACTTGATAAGACTATTGAACCTATAAAAGTTTATGCGGTGAATAATGTCCCGGACAACAATAAATCTCAATCAGTGGTCTCTATTTTTACTCAATCCACAAGGATTACTTCAAACTTGAAAAATATCCATACAATTCCTAATACTGATCCTATATATAAAAATGCAATTGCAATAGTGTTAGGTGTTCAAAAGAATAAATATATCAATCCTCCTGCCCCATATGCTGCTAATGATGCAGAATTAATGGGTAAATATTTTAAGTATGCTTTAGGAATAGAGGATGTAAGGGTTTATACAGATAGTGAAGTCCCAAGTTCAAAGTTATATGACCTTTTTGAGAGAAATGGAGAACTTGCAAACCAACTATACGCTCTTAAAGATTCAATAGATGTGTTTATCTACTATTCAGGTCATGGAATACCATATCCTGAAAAATCACCTACTGATGTTTACCTCTTCCCTTTTGATGGTAAAAATGACGAATCGATAACATCAAGAGGGTATAGTATCAATAGATTATACAATAACTTGGCACAATTACCAGCTAAATCTGTCACTGTTATGCTTGATGCTTGTTTTTCAGGCTCCTCTTCTCGTGCATCTGCAGAGATTGAAAGCGTCCCTATTGGGGGACACAAGGCACTTATTGAGGTTTCTGAGATTAATTATGAAAACAAACCTTGGGATGATCCCAAAAAGCAATTTAGGGTGATTACCTCTTCGAGTGGAACTCAGACAACTATTGCAAATGATCAAAGTAAATCTGGTTTGTTTACATATTTTCTCGCCCTCGGTATGCAAGGTGAAGCGGATTCAGATTCAAATGGAGAGGTTACAATGAGTGAGTTATATAATTATATAAATATCAATCTCCCTAAGGAGGCTTTAAGAATTAAAAATCATAAACAGAATCCACAGTTTTTTGGACACGGAGATATGGTTGTTGTAAAATTAAAATAACCTAAACATTAAAAAATAATTATGAGAAAATTAATTATATCAATAGCCTTATGTCTATTATCGTTCTTCATATATGGTCAATCTTCTCCAAAACTAAGTGCGCCAAAAACATACTTAGAGGGAAATGAGATAATAATTGAATACGACATCGTTTTGGGATATAAAGTAGCAAGTTGTACAGTATCGCTATTTGTCAGCACTGACGGAGGAAAACTTTTCTACCCATTTTCGTTAAAAAAAGTATCCGGGGATGTTGGACTTGTTGAATCATCCGGACACAAGAGGATTGCTTGGAGGGTGACTGAGGAGCAGCAACTTCTAAATGGGGAAGACATTCAATTTGATATCAGAACTTCAGATATTCAATATAAAAGTAAGTCGGTGATTAAGAGTGAAGAGAAAAAAATCTATGAGAGTGGCGGAGATCTCAGACGGATAGATAGACCGAGTATGGTTTTGATTCAATACGCGATGGGAGTTTATCCACAACTAAGTTATGGCGCTATGGTGGGGTGGTCAAAAGGGGCAGGGGCTTATATAAAATATAGGGATAGTTTTGTTGATGACCAGTACGATAATGAATCCCTTTCAGAATCTTTTGTTACCTCCTATGATATTAATAAAAAGCCATTTAGAGTTATAACAGCAGGAGTTTTGGTTAGAGTTGCCAAGTGGTTGTATTTATATACAGGGGCAGGATATGGTGAGAGGTCGCTAATCTGGCAAAATCCATCTCAAAAATGGACGCGTATCACAGATTATTCACTGTCAGGAGTTTCTGTTGATGGAGGGGCGATTTTTAGATTCGGTTTAGTCTCTATTTCTGCCGGTTATAACACTATCAATTTTAAATACTCTAATATTGAAGTTGGAGTAGGTTTTACTTTCTAAAAATATTTATCTATGAAAAATAAATTTTACATATTAATATTGATGGTTTTTTCCTTTAATATCATACACTCTTGTATGGTAGACCCGACTATTGATGATTTTAAATCTAACCCCTCATTATCAGTTGTTTTAACTGGTGATTTTTCATCTTTAACACAAACAACCGTAACTCTTTCCGGTACAATAAAGAGTGTTGGTAATTCAAATATTATCAATAGAGGCATTTGTTACTCTACTAATAATAACCCCAGTATTTCCGGTATAATGGAACCCTCCTCCTCATTCCAAAGTACATATTCTGTAACGATATCTAATCTTTCAGCATCTACTAAATATTACTATTGTGCTTATGCAGAAAATTCTTCCGGAGTATCTTATGGATCTGTAAAGTCTTTCACTACTATAGATTACATTAATCTTCAAGTTACCACCAATGCTCCCACAAGTATCACTCAAACTTCGGCTACACTTAATGGATATGTCAATAAGTTAGCGAGTTCCTCAGTGGTTGAGTGTGGTTTTTGTTGGGATATCAAAGAGAATCCGACAGTAAATTTAATAAGTGTTGTCAAATTATCTTCAAGAATCGGGAATTATTCAGCGCCTATAAGTGGATTAACCCCTATGACTAAATATTATGTAAAGGCTTTTGCTAAAGATGAAAAAGGTGTTTATTATTATGGAGATCAAGTAACATTTACTACTATGCAAGTAGATAAACAGCGGCTTGCATTAGAAGCCCTTTTTAACTCGACTAATGGTAATAATTGGGTTAAAAAAACAAATTGGTGCTCTAATGAAGATATTTCTACTTGGTATGGGGTGACTGTATATAATGGAAATGTCACAAAAATTCAATTAAGAACAAATAATCTGATTGGCACCATACCATCTCAAATCAAAGATTTAACACAACTTAAAGTATTTGATATCGGTAATGATTTCTCTTCCTATCAGACGAACTATAATATAATATCCGGCGGTATAGATCTCTCATCAAATACTTCTCTTTCAGAATTAATTCTTGAATATAATAGAGTATCTTCTTTGGAAATAGGGGATAATATTAATCTTACAAGATTGATCTGTTATTCAAATAATATACAATCGTTAGATTTGCATAATAACACCTCTTTGGCAGAAATTAGTTGTTCTTCTAATCCTATTACATATCTAAATGTTCAAGGTCTTAATAAGTTAACTTCATTGAATTGTTTACAATGTATTCTTACCTCCTTGAATGTTTCTTCACTTTCTGCACTTTCTTATTTGGATTGTAGCTTTAATAAATTAACCTCTTTAGATGTCTCCTCAAATTTGAATCTATCCAATTTGTTTCTTATTTACAATAAAATAAAAACTATTGATTTGAATAAAAACACTAAACTAATGGTTCTTTCAAGTGAGGGAAATTTGATGAAGAGTTTAAATATTCGAAATAATATTAAATTGGAAAATGTCTATTTAGGAAACCAACAAGATGATAAAGGATCATTGATTACTATGAAACTCTATTTGACAGAAAAACAATATTCTGAAAAATGGGTACCTATCTGGTCTAATGTAGGAGCTAACCTAAATATTATTACTGATTATCAATCTTCTATTTCTGGAAATGAGGACTATGGACACAATGATTATTTGTGGTAATAATAAAAAATGAGATTATGAAAAAGATATATTTATTTACAATTATTGTAGCTCTCTTTTTCCAAGGATGTGAAAAAGAGAAACTGTTACCTAAAAACGAATTTGAGACCATTGAGTTTATAGCTAATACGGAAGTTGAAACAAAAACCATTTTACATGGACAAGAGTCTGATGATATACGCAAAATTTTTTGGATGCCGCAAGACTCAATAATGCTGTTTTATTCAAGAGGGGTATCTAAATTAGTATATAATGGGATTGATACAGTAGCTCAAGCCCCTTTTTCAGGATTAGCTCCAACCTCTTCCTACTATTATTCTATTTATCCATATAATGCGAAAAACTCTATAAATTATCAATCTCAGGAGTTGACATTCTATCTACCTAAAGTACAGGAATATAGGGATAAATCATTTGCAAACAATATCTTCCCTATGGTTGCATCAAGTACCAACACACAACTCTCCTTTATGAATCTGTGTGGTGTATTGGAGATAAGATTAAAAGGGTCACAATCTATCTCTTCGATTACATTTCAATCTAAAGATGCTAAAGGTGCCGCTATCCCTGTTTCAGGAAAGGCTTATGTCAAAATGAATTATGAAACAGTTCCTACTATTGTAATGGATCAAGTTGAATCTTTTAGTAGTGTTAAATTGGATATGACAAAATCACCTATTCAATTAAATGTATCTTTACCCAAAACATTTTATATCGTATTACCTCCGGGAACATATAACACTTTTGATCTTAGAATACGAGATTCTAATGGTTATGTTATGGTAAAATCTGGTGTTAAACCACTCTCCATTATCCGTTCAAATGGATGCCAAGCAGGTCAATTCTCTTATGTGCCTACTGTTATTGATTTAAATATTGATGGATATGCCAATTCTTATATTGTCTCTAATGAGGGGCAGTATAAATTTAAAGCGGATGTTATAGGAAATGGTTCAGATGGAATTATTCAAGGTGTCGGATTTCACACCACTTCTTCAACTATATCTCCCCTTTCAGCTCAATTGCTATGGCAAGATAAGGAGAATCTTATCACAAAAGTTGAATTTGACAAAAATAACAAAACAATCTCATTTGTTGCATCAGAGTTGAAAGGTAATGCTGTAATAGCTGCCTATTCTGATATTGAAGGAAAAGGTAGTATCTTGTGGAGTTGGCATATATGGTTGACAGATGCACCCTCTATTGACGGCTATTATCTGGGAAACGTCAAATACGAGATGCTTGATAGAAATTTAGGAGCATTACGTAATAATCCGGGCACAACGAATGAGGAAAAAACAGAATCTTATGGATTGCTTTATCAATGGGGGAGGAAAGACCCTTTTCCGGGCACTTCGTCTTTTAATAGCGATGTAGAGAGGGTTTTGTATGGTAAGGTTAATGCAATATCTCTTATAGGTACCAATAATTCTTTGGGTACAATAAATGGCTCAATACTAAATCCGACAGTGTTCTTGGTTGCCAATCAAGGGGCATTTGGGCACGTTGATTGGCTTATCTCAGGAAGAAATGGTTATTTGTGGGGAAATCCGTTCGGATACGATGGTACCCCCTACAACATAAAAAAAACCATCTACGATCCTTGTCCCCCAGGTTATATGGTTCCCCCACGTTATATTTGGAATAATTTCACATACAATGGTGTGAATTCGGATGATCCAGGTTTCTTCAATGTAACAGCTCTCTTCTCTAACGGTTGGCATTTTTATTACCAAGAATTTAGGAAGGGTAAGACCACTTGGTACCCCGCTTGCGGTTATAGACCTTGTATTCCTGGTAATATTCAATATAGCGGTACTTTAGGGTCATATTGGAGCAGTTCCCCTTTTTCAGGAACGACAGATTTAGACCACTCTTCCGGATTTCATTTCAATATAGGTTCTGTTTATCCTAATTCCCCAAGAAAAGGGAGAGCAGATGGAAGTCCGATTCGCTGTGTTAAGACAACATCTATTAAATAACTCTTAACAACTAAATGATTATCAAATATTTTTATGGAAAATTATTTATTAAATTATATTAAAGGATTCCCATTCCTTGATATTGTTTCGCCGGCTACATTAGGAAGGGGAATCTTTGAAATTGATCTTAAAGGACAAAATGAACTTATAGAATTATATGAACAATATAAAGGTACAATATTAAAATTTGTACCAGCTTCGGGAGCTGCCTCAAGGATGTTTAAGGATCTCTATGAAGCTCAGATAGATTTAGATAATAATAAAGAGATTTCCACGTCTTCACCTGCTTCCATTTTTTTTCATAATATTAAGAAATTTCCATTCTACCTCTCTGAAAAGATAGATAATCTCTCAAAAAAGGAGATTTTAGAATATGTGCTTGGGGAAAAGGGGTTGAATTATGGATCTTTACCAAAAGGACAAATTCTTTTTCATAAATATAACGGTGCCCATTTTCTACCAGGAGGTGAGACTCGTACAGCATTTGAGGAACATTTAGTTGAGGGAGCGTTATATGCTAAAGAGTCAAGTGGTGAGGTTAATATCCATTTCACTGTCTCCCCTGAACACTTGAATGGTTTTAAAAATATTTTATCGAAAGTTGTATGCAGATATGAGGCGCGTTTTGATTGTAAATACAATATTTTTTTCAGTATACAGGAGCCATCTACCGATATTATTGCTGTAAATGAGGATAATACCCCGTTTATTAAACAAGACGGTACCCCTTTGTATAGGCCGGGGGGACATGGTGCCCTTTTAAATAATCTTAATAAAATTGACGCAGATATTATTTTTCTTAAAAACATAGATAATATTATCAGGGAGGAGTTGATTGGGACAACCCTAAGATGGAAAATGATTTTAGCCGGTAAATTATTGGAGATTCGCCACAAAATCTTCAACTATCTTGTGCTTCTTGACACCTCCCCGACAGAAGAGTTGATAACTGAGATTATCCAATTCTTAGATAGTGAGTTATGTGTAAAAATACCAAAAATTGATCGAGCTATCATTATCCCATATCTCCACGATAAACTCAATAGGCCAATTCGTGTCTGCGGAATGGTGAAAAATGAGGGGGAGCCAGGTGGGGGACCGTTTATTGTTTACGATAACGATATGAGTACCTCTCTTCAAATACTTGAAGGGGCCCAAATTGATAAATCAAACCCTATATCAAAAGGGGCTTTTGACCTATCTACCCATTTCAATCCTGTCGATATAGTTTGCTCAATATTTGACTATAAAGGGAAAAAATTTGACCTGTCTAAGTTTGTCGATCCTCAGACAGGTCTTATAAGTTCTAAAAGCTATGAGGGTAAGAAGCTAAAAGCTCAAGAATTACCCGGCTTATGGAATGGCTCTATGAGTAATTGGAACACTTTGTTTGTTGAAACCCCCATCATCACATTTAACCCTGTAAAGACGGTTAATGATCTGTTGAGGAGGGAACATCTCGGTGATTACCAACCAAGTATATAGGCAAACATCAGTGGAGCAACAATAGTTGCATCCGATTCAACTATAAATTTTGGAGTTTCTATTGCCAATTTTCCCCAAGTGATTTTCTCGTTTGGAACTGCACCGGAATACGATCCATATGATGTGGTTGAGTCAGATATTTGGCAGAAATATTTCCATAATGGAACATCGTGCCACTCAAGGTCTTGTTCCATCATAGGGACAACACAAATAGGGAAATCTCCCGCTGTGCCGCCTCCTATTTGGAAGAAACCAACACCCTCTCCACCTGAATTTTTACGATACCATTCTGTTAGGAATATCATAGTTTCAATTCCGTTTTTTACCATTGATTTTGAAGGGTCAAATTCACCCCTTATGCAGTGTGCAGTGTAAATATTAGCTGTTGTGCAATCTTCCCAAGCAGGAACTACTATAGGAATGTTCTTTTCGCAGGCAGCAAGTACCCAACTATCTTTCGGATCGATCTCGTAATATTGTTCAAGAACCCCTGTTCTTATAAGTTTATAAATGACCTCCCAAGGGAAAAGTCTCTCCCCTTTTGCTTTCATATCGTTCCAGACATCAACTAAATGTCTTTCCAATCTTCTGAAAGCCTCCTCTTCCGGAATACAAGTATCTGTAACCCTATTCATATGACTATTCAATAACTCTTGTTCTTGTTCGGGTGTCAAATCTCGATAATTTGGGACTCTTTTGTAATGAGAATGGGCAACAAGATTCATAATATCCTCTTCAAGATTGTTGGCAGAGCAAGATACAATGCTTATTTTATCTCTTCTAATCATCTCTGCAAGTGAAAGACCAAGCTCGGCAGTGCTCATTGCTCCTGCCATTGCAAGCATCATCTTGCCACCTTTATTAATGTGATTATCATAGGCTTTAGCTGCATCAACTAATGAAGCCGAATTGAAATGGCGATAGTGATGTGTGATAAATTGTGAAATAGGTCCTCTGTTCATAATATAATATGTTTATATGTTTGTCGATAAAGTTATCTAACCAATTCGCAAAATTACCATTTTTTCCTAATTTTGCAGTTTATTTTAATATCAAATTAGCTATGTTTGAAAATTTGACCGACAAATTAGAGAGATCCTTTAAAATTATTAAAGGACAGGGGAGAATAACTGATATAAATATTGCTGAGACTTTAAAGGAGGTCAGAAGATCTCTTTTAGATGCAGACGTAAGTTATAAGATAGCCAAAACTTTTTGTGACGATGTCAAACAAAAGGCTATTGGTCAAGATGTTCTAAAAGCAGTTCGCCCTGACCAGATGATGGTTAAAATAGTGCACGACGAACTTGCTTTGCTTATGGGCAGTGAAGCATCAGATATAAATATCAAAGGCAATCCTGGAATTGTTCTTGTATCTGGACTGCAAGGTTCAGGTAAAACCACATTCTCAGGTAAATTAGCTCTAAACTGTAAGAATAAAAGAGGGCTAAAAGTGATGCTTGTTGCAGGTGACGTTTATCGCCCTGCAGCTATTGAGCAATTAAAAATCCTCGGTGAGCAGATTCAAGTCTTTGTATATACAGAAGAGGGGAGTAAAGATCCTGTTTCGATTTCAAAAAACGCTATTGCACTTGCAAAGCGTGAGGGATATTCTCTTGTTATCATAGATACTGCTGGTCGTTTGGCTATTGATGAGCAGATGATGAATGAGATAGCCTCAATAAAGAAGAGTGTAAATCCAACAGAAACCCTTTTTGTAGTTGATGCAATGACAGGGCAAGATGCTGTTGAGACCGCTCGTGCTTTCAATGAGAGGTTGAATTTTGATGGTGTTGTCCTTACTAAAATGGATGGTGATACCAGAGGTGGAGCTGCACTCTCAATCAAGGCCGTGGTTAATAAACCGATTAAATTTATCAGTTCAGGAGAAAAGCTTGAGGCCCTTGATGTTTTCCACCCAACTCGAATAGCTGACAGAATCTTGGGGATGGGAGATGTTGTTTCTCTCGTAGAGAAGGCTCAAGAACAGTTTGATGAGGAACAAGCAAGAAGATTATCTAAGAAACTCGCTAAAGATCAATTCAATTTGACCGATTTTTATCAACAGATACAGCAGATAAAAAAGATGGGAAATATAAAAGATCTTGCATCTATGATTCCCGGAATTGGTAAAGCGTTGAAGGATGTGGATATTGATAATAACTCTTTCAAGGGGGTAGAGGCTATAATTATGTCTATGACCATTCAAGAGAGGGAGAATCCTCAGATAATTAACGGAAGTCGCAGACGAAGAATTGCAGATGGAAGCGGAACAACGATTGCTGATGTAAACAGACTTCTAAAACAATTTGAAGACACCAGAAAGGTTATGAAAAATGTTGCAGGTGGTGGGGCACGAAATGCGGTAAATGCAATGAGAGGTATGAAGCGCAGATAAAAAATATTAATCTATCAATCATTTAAAAACAAGTGTATTATGACAATTCTTAATGGAAAAGAGACAGCAAATGTGATAAAAAAAGATATCGCAAACAAGGTTGCACAGATGGTCTCAAACGGAGAGCGCCCTCCACATCTTGTAGCAGTTCTTGTTGGAGATAGCGGAGCGAGTAAAACCTATGTTGCGAACAAAGAGAAAGCTTGTTCGGAAGTTGGGTTCAAATCCTCTCTTCTAACTTTCAACTCAGATATCACTGAATCCTGCTTACTTTCTGAGATAGAAAAACTCAATAATGACGATGATGTTGATGGATTTATCGTTCAACTTCCACTCCCTAAACACATTGATGAGAATAAAGTTGTTAATGCCATTTCCATATATAAAGATGTAGACGGATTTAATCCAATTAATATAGGTAAACTGATGTTAGGTGAAGATACCTTCATCTCTGCTACCCCTTATGGGATAATGTTACTGTTGGAGCACTATAATATCCCAACCTCCGGAAAACATTGTGTTATACTTGGCAGAAGTAATATTGTAGGGCGTCCTATAGCTAACCTACTCTCTCAGAAATCCTATCCTGGAGATTGTACGGTAACTATGTGTCATAGCAGAACAAAAGATATTAAATCGTTTACCCTTCAAGCAGATATAATCATAGCAGCTCTTGGTGTTCCACAATTTCTTAAAGAGGATATGGTGAAAGAGGGGGCAGTAGTTATTGATGTGGGAATCACAAGGGTTCCTGCGGATAATCCTAAAGGGTATAAAATTGTTGGTGATGTCGATTATGACAGAGTAGCCCCTAAATGCTCATATATTACCCCTGTACCTGGTGGAGTGGGTCCTATGACCATAATTTCACTTATGAAGAATACATTCAGGGCGAGGTCTTTAAAACATAAAACAAAATAAATTAAAAAAAATTTGGATTTTTAAAAATCATACTTACCTTTGCGGTGTACTAATATACTAATACACTAATAATCTAACAAATCAAAATAAAGGTATTATGATTACAATTGAAAATCTTGAATTCAGTTACTCCAAAAATCGGGTTTTAAAGGGGATTAATCTCTCTATAGAAGAGGGGAAGATTTATGGTCTTCTCGGTCAGAATGGTGTTGGAAAAACAACCCTTTTGAAAATAATCTCGGGGCTATTGAAACCAGACTCAGGATGTTGCAAAGTAGATGGCGCTACCCCTTTCAACAGAGAACCATCTTTTCTTAAAGATATTTTCCTCATACAGGAGGATTTTGTAGGTCCCGATATGAGTATAGAGATCTTTGCAAAACATATTGGAACATTTTATCCAAATTTTGATAGCTCTGTATTTTACAAATGTATGTCAGTATTTGAGGTAAATCCGGCATCAAAATTCACTAAACTTTCATACGGACAACAAAAGAAATCTATTATTTCTGTCGCTCTCTCTCTAAAAACAAAACTCCTTCTGCTTGATGAACCAAGCAACGGATTGGATATTCCTTCAAAAAGTCAATTGAGGAAATTAATTTCAGAGAACTCATCTGATGATAACACCATTATCATCTCTACACATCAGGTTCGTGATCTTGAAAACCTTATCGATCCGATTATCATTTTAGAAAAAGAAGAGGTACTAATGAACGCATCTATCGATACCATATCTGAAAAACTTTATTTTTCAATGGATTCTAATCTAAACGATAAGGCGTTATTTTCTGAACATTCACTTGGAGGTTATATTCAAGTCTCACAAAATACGAATGGGAAAGAGAGTAAAGTAAATCTTGAATCTCTCTTCAATGCAGCTCTTCTGAATAAAGAGCTTTTCAAATCTATTTTTGCTAAGTAACGATATTTAACTAATTAATCAAATTTAACTTAAATCATTAAAATATAAATTATTATGAATAATATATTTAGTTTCTACAGATTTGGTCAGCTTTTCAAAAAAGAGATGAAAGAATTTTATTCAAAGTATGGAATTTCGTCAATTTTAATTTTATCCGTGCTTGTTGTTATTTGGGTTTTCATCCTTGTTTTTACCAGGAAATTAGTGAGCCCGGATCAACGCCAAGAGGTGATTTTTCTCCTATTCTCTATTTTTACAATTATGCTCCCTTTTAAACTGTATGGAGATATAAATGATAAGAAAAAAGGGGTTTTTTACACATTGCTTCCTGCTTCTATTTTGGAAAAATACTCAGTTATGGTGATAAGTTGCATTATTATCTATCCGACACTTTTTCTCATTGCACTATTATCGTTAGATGGTTTTTTATCACTTATCAGTGGGACTCGTGGTTTTTCAGACAATTTCTTCTCTTCGGATTTTTTAAATATTGATAATCTGTTGATATACATCGACTCACTTTTTATAGGTACTGCGTCGATTCTTGGTAATTTGATGTTTATAAAGCACAAATTCAGCAAAACTTTCTTATCATTGATTGTTTTTGGAGTTGTTCTTACAATACTTACTTTATCGTCAATGTCATTATTTATTGAGGATTCATTTCTATATCTCACAAATGCAGACCAATTTTTGGGCGATCCTACCTATACAGAGGTAATGGAAAAGGTGAAAAGGTGTATAGAAGTGTGCGAAAACATATTTCCGATTCTAATATCTGTGTTATTTCTAACACTATCTTATTTCAGACTAAAGAAACTCCAATATTAATAAATATCACAATGGATTTTAACGAACACAAACCAATTTATTTGCAGATTGCAGATAATCTGTCAGATAAAATATTGAGAGGGGAGTGGTTAGAGGAGGAGAGGATACCATCTGTTAGGGAACTCGGAATAGATCTCGAGGTAAACCCAAATACAATAATGAGAACTTATGATTATTTACAAAATAGTGGAGTAATTTATAATAAGAGGGGAATCGGATACTTTGTGTCCGCAAATGCAAATAATAATATTAAAACATCACAAAAGAAACAATTTATTGAGGATGAATTGATTACAATTTTTAAAAAAATGGAATTGATAAATATTAATATTGATGAGGTGGTTGAATTATATAGAAAATATCAAAATACTCATAGATAAATCTGTAACTTTTTATTTTTAAATCGTCTTAAATGTAAGTAATATTCAAACGTTATTTTTTATATATATATTATGAAAAAGTTATTTTTAGCACTAATTATTTTAATTTTTCCTCTTACTATTTTATCAGCCAAGTCTGTCCAACTCGGACAAGTTAAGGGGCAAGTGATAGAAGCCAATACGAATCGGTTATTGCAATATGCAACAATAATTATACAAGCCGTTGATTCTACAATTATTGGTGGAGCTACTACCAATGCCAATGGTGATTTCTCAATTTTAAAAATCCCTTATGGTGAGCATACAATGATCGTTACACTTATGGGATATAAAGATTTAAAGATCAATATTAAGGTTGATAAAAATCTAATAGATCTTTCTCAATTAACACTTGAAGAGGATATTGCCGTAATTGATGGTGCAGTTGTCTCTGCCAGACTTCCTCTAATCGAACAAAAAGTTGATAAGTTAGTGATGAATATTTCTGAATCTGTCTCATCAACCGGTGGTAACGGAATTGATATTTTAAGAAAAGCTCCGGGTGTTTCGATAGATTATGAAGGTAATATCAAATTAAATGGTAATGTCGTTGATGTTTGGATTGACGGAAGACCTTCATATCTCTCAGGAAAGGAATTGGAATCTCTGCTTGCATCAACAGATGCAAGTTCGGTGGAAAAGATAGAGATTATGTCTCACCCCTCTTCAAAATATGATGCTTCAGGAAGTGGTGGTATTATTAATATCATAACAAAAAAGAATTTTTTGAAAGGGTTTAATGGCTCTATACGTGCAGGATATGGTGGAATGTATATCAATAGATATTTTCAAGATATAGATGGGACGATCAATCTTTCTTATAGATCTGATAAAACAAATACTTTTCTTATGTATAGTCCAGGTTATAACTCTATGGGTATCGATTATAGATCAGAGACAAAATTCGGACAAGATTATAAATATAAAGAGATCGCAAAAACTGATTTCACTTTTAACAGTATGAGCCATCAAATAAGGGGTGGAAATGATTGGTATATAACCAAAAAAGATGTATTTGGTTTTATAGTTAATTCCACTCTCAGAGATGGAAAATCTTTCTCATTCACTCCGAGTGAAAACGAGATTTTCTATATCGATAATATCATTTCCCGTAAAATAACAGATATTTCAAACCCTAGTTATACAAATAGTATAACCGGAAATATCAATTATACCCACACTTTTAATGAGACAAAAGCTCAAGAATTAACACTCAATGCCGATTATGCTTATTATGATATTGGTGAGAATAATATTCAGAACCAAGTTGTTGAAAGTTCTGCTTCCAATTATTTGACCCCTGAAGTGTTCCGTTCAAATACCACTCAGTATATTAATATTGTCTCTGCTAAAGCAGATTATCAGCAGATGTTTTGGAAGACAGGTGTGTTAGAGTTTGGTGCTAAATGGGTAAAAACATTTACGAATAATAATACAGTTCGGACAGATTTTATAGGTCAGGAGTGGATCAATAATGAGAACCTTTCAAACAAGTTTAAATACAATGAACAGGTAGCATCACTATATGCAACTGCTTCAAAGATGTTTGGGGAGAAGTGGAGTGCTAAATTGGGACTTCGTTCAGAATACACATACTCTGAAGGGAATTGGATTACATCAGGTAGTGTAAGCAAAAAAAGTTATATAAACTTGTTTCCAACTGCTTATGTAGGGTATACCCCAACTAAAAATTGGAGGTTGTCGCTCTCTTATTCGATGAGGGTGAAGAGACCAAGCTATAGCCAACTTAATCCCTTTATGATGACAATAGATGCTTCAACAATTATTCAAGGGAATCCAAATATCACCCCTCAATTTTCTGATAATTTGGTGGCTTCGGTCGGATATAAATCATTTTTGACCCTATCTCTCTTATATACTCATAATCGTGATTTTATAATGCAGAAATTGAATATTGATCCTGTCACTGGAAAGAAAATAATGTTATGGAGTAACTGTGGAACTCAAGATATGGTAGGTGGTAGTGTAGCTCTATCTGAGTTGTCAATATTTAAATGGCTTGTTCTTGATGCAAATATCTATGCAGGGTATAATAAAAACGTAAATAATACTGATGGTTTTGTTAATGAAGGTTTGATGACATCCGCATATGGTAATTTTACTTTTCTTTTACCAAAAGATTGGAAAATAGAGTTCGGTGGATTCTATCAGGGGACAAATCCGTGGGGCGATTTTATCATCCATCCTAGTTATATGTTTTTCGGAGGGGTAAAAAAGAATATGATGGGGAATAAAGCTACCTTATCACTAAAAGTGGATGATATTTTCAGAACATTTGAAAACAACCTCTCTGCAAAAGATGTAAAAGGGGAGACATATATGAAAGTTGACCAAAAGATGTATTTTCAAAAGGTGTCTCTCTCTTTTGTCTATCGTTTCGGTCAATCTAAAGCATCCAAGTATAGGAATGTCGGAAATTTGGATGAATCGAGCAGGGTTGGGAGCTCTTCAAGTATAGGTGGAAAATAAAAGGTTAATAAATAGATAAATAAACAAATTATTAAAAGGAAAGACGGGCGATTGAGAAATTCCCCGTCTTTTTGAATATTATTTAAGGCAGTTTTCTTAACTTTGCAAAAAACAATAATATGCAAAGACGTAACTTTTTAAAAACAGCAATATTCGGAGCAATTGCAGGCGCAGTTGCTATAAAAGGGGATAATTTAAATGCATCGGAATTACAATCTTCTATTGAGGGTGATTCTTCATCACAACCCAATGATCTTGTTGCAGTTATGGGTGGAACAGCTGCTCAGTTGTATCATAAAGGGATTGAAGAGATGGGAGGGATGAAAAGATTTGTGAAAAAAGGGCAAAAAGTTGTGGTCAAGCCAAATATTGGTTGGGATAAATCACCTGAATTTGCTGCCGATACAAATCCTGAGTTGATATCATTGATAATTAAAGATTGTTTTGCAGCAGGCGCATCAGAAGTTGTAGTATTTGATCACACTTGTGATGAGTGGCAAAGTTGTTATAAAAATAGCGGTATTCAACAAGCTGTCGAGTCGGCAAAAGGGAGGATGGCATTTGCTCACGATGAGAAATATTATAGGGAGGTCACTTTGCCAAAGGCAAAAAAAATGAAAACTGCAAAAATTCACGAAGCTATACTTGATTGTGATGTTTGGATCAATGTGCCAATTTTGAAAAACCACGGTGGTGCAAAGATGACCATAGCAATGAAGAACTTTATGGGGATTGTATGGGATCGTAAGAAGATGCATACTAATGATTTACAGCAATCTATTGCCGATTGCTCCACTATAGATAAAATGCCCGTTTTAAATATTGTCGATGCGTATAGGATAATGACTCAAAATGGCCCGAAAGGAAAATCTGTAGATGATGTTAGGGTTGCAAAGGCTATTTTTTTCTCCACCGATATTGTTGCAGTTGATACAGCTGCAGTGAAGTTTTTTAACCAATATAAAGAGATGGATCTCGATCGTGTTACACACATTAGACTCGGTCAAGAGGCTAAAATTGGTAGTATGGATATTGACTCTCTAAGGGTGAAGAAAATTAAAATCTGATGGTATCGAATAAGTTTTACGGTTTTTTACGTTGGTTTAGAATAGCGGTTGCACTACTTGTCTTTATTGCTGTAACTCTCTCTTTTACATTTTTAGGGAGGGAGATTGCACAACTCTCGCAGGTGCTTAAATTTCAATTCGTTCCCTCTTTACTCCTATTTGCCGGGGGAGGAGCTGTTATCTTTCTGGTTTTCTTATTGTTGACCTTGCTTTTTGGGCGGGTTTATTGCTCATTCATTTGTCCACTCGGTATTTTTCAAGATTGTATAGGGAGAATATCTAACATCTTTAAATCAAAAAAACAGAAAAGAACAAAATATTCCAAACCATTCAATGTTTTGAGATACAGTATATTGGCAATTATTTTCTTATTTACGATTTTTGGGATTATGTATCCAATTCTTATGTTGGATCCCTATTCGATTTTCGGTAGATTTGCCCGCCATATTTTTAATCCTGCAATTCAATTAGTCTCTAATTCTATTTCTACATTTTTCCCGGAATCGGTCTATTATAGATCCTTTACCCCGATTGTTTCAGGCACATTGATTTTAACTATCTCATTTTTCATTATTATTGTAATTATGAGTTCATTAAGAGGACGACTTTATTGTAATACCATTTGTCCTGTCGGCTCATTATTAGGATTAATATCTAAAATTTCCCTTTTTAAACTCACTATTAACCACTCTTCTTGTGTGGGTTGCGCTCAATGTGCAAAACATTGTAAGGCAGAGTGTATTGACGAAAATAACAGGGTGATTGACGAGAGTAGGTGTGTGGCTTGTTTTAATTGTATGGGGGTATGTACCGGTGGGGCGATTAGTTATAAATTGAGGTGGAATTTATTTAAAAAAGGGGAACCTCTCTCGAAGGAGAGCCACATTAAGGAGATGAAGGGAAGGAGGGAAGCTATTGCCGCAATAGGTGCAATAGGTGCCCTTTTGGTGGTAAGAAATTGGAAAAAAGAAAAAATTGAGGTGGCAGAGAGTGGTGTTTCATCGAATACAAGGGAGATAACCGGAATTATTCCTCCTGGAGGGAAAGGGATCGAACATCTGATGAACAATTGTACTGCTTGTCACGCTTGTGTTGCTGCGTGTCCTAATGAGATAATTACCTATGCGAAAGGAGAATATGGATTAAATGGATTGTTTCTTCCGGTAATTCATTATAATTCTCATTTTTGTGGATACGATTGCAAAAGATGTATGGAGGTTTGTCCAAGTGGGGCACTTGTAAATGTACCTTTAGCCGACAAACAACATATCCAAGTGGGAAAAGCTAAATATACATTTAGATATTGTGTAGTTCACACAGCCGGTACCGATTGCGGTGCTTGTGATGAGCATTGTCCTACAAAGGCTATCACTATGGTTCCTTTGAAAACAAATGAAAATCTCTTTATACCGAGTGTGAATAGAGATATTTGTATTGGGTGCGGGGGATGTGAATATATCTGTCCGGCCTCTCCAAAAGCGATAACTATTGTTCCCCTCTCTACCCATTCGACAGCAAAATCTCCCTTAAAAGAGATTCAAGAGAAAAAAGAGGTAGATGATTTTGGTTTTTAATTGTTTTCCAATAGTTCTGGACGTAATTTTTCAGTGCGAATAAGAGCTTGTTCCTCTTGCCATTGTGTGATCAGTTTAGGATTGCCTGAGAGTAGCACTTCGGGTACTTTCCACCCCATAAAATCTGCTGGTCTTGTATAGATAGGGGGGGCGAGGAGATTGTCTTGAAAGGAGTCGCTAAGGGCAGAGGTCTCGTCTGTAAGTGCCCCAGGTATCAACCTGATAATGGAATCGCATATCACTGCAGCGGCGAGCTCGCCGCCACTTAAAACATAATTTCCTATTGAGATCTCTTTTGTTATGAGATGTTCTCTGATACGGTGATCAATCCCCTTGTAATGACCACATAAAATAATTATATTTTGAGCACAGGAGAGTGAATTAGCTATCTTTTGATTTAACAATTCCCCATCCGGAGAGGTGTATATTATATGATCGTAATCCCTTTTAGATGTGAGGGATGTTATTGCATTGTAAAGGGGTTCCGGTGTCATCACCATCCCCGCATCTCCTCCAAAACAGTAGTCATCGATCTGTTTGTAATTACCTTTGCCAAAATCGTGGAGATTTACAATGTGTATCTCAATAATTCCTTTCATCTTCGCCCTTTTTATGATAGAATGATTGAGAGGACTATCTAAAATATCTGGTACTGCACTGATAATATCTATTCTCATAATGGCGCAAAATTACGCATTTCTGCTATTCTATTCAAAATTAAATGTATATTTGCAAGTTATAAAATTATAAACGAATATTTTTTATATTATCACTACTATGAGCGAAGATGCTATCAAACAAATTACTTCTGAAGAGAATACTACTCCGGACGAGATTAATGAAAAGAAAGAGATCAACACTGAACCATTGAACAATGTAGAGAAAAGTGTTGAAGAACCCTCTGTTAAATTGGATATCGCTGATGAGATATCTCAAATTGTGGAGGCTTTGTCAGAGGCGGCTTCAGAGGATCAAATAATTGAAATAAATGAGGAGTATCTTCAAGACCTCTCTTCTAAGAGTTTAAAAGATCTTTTGCAGATTTTTGAAGCGATTATTGAAAAAGGGGATCAACAAGAGATGTATAAATATTCAGAGACCATAAAGGCTTCTTTCTATAAAACTCTCAAAAGGGAGAAGATTGCAGCTGGATTTCTTGAACCATCCGAGAATCATACAGAAGAATCAACAGAAGATGAGTCAAATGTATCTGTAAATCCTTTTGCAGAGATAGAGAGGGGTTTTAAAGACCTCTATTCTAAGTACAAATCTTCTCGTTCTGCGTTTTTGCAAGAGCTTGAGCATAAAAAAGATGAGAATCTTGCAGTCAAATTGCAGATTATCGACGAGTTGAAATCTCTTCTTGAAACACAAGAGGATCTAAATATGACTTTCCCCGAATTTAGGGCACTCCAAACAAAATGGCGTGAGTCTGGTCCTGTTCCTCAAGCTAAGGTGAAAGATGTCTATGATACTTATCAACACTGTGTTGAGATGTTCTATGACTATGTGAAAATCAATAACGAATTGAGAGATCTTGATTTTAAGAAAAATTACGAAGCTAAGATCGATTTGTGTGAAAAAGCAGAGGCGTTGATCGCAGAGGATAATGTGATCAATGCATTTGCAAAACTACAGAAACTTCACGAAGAGTGGAAAGAGTTCGGACCTGTTGAAAAAGAGTTTAGGGAATCAATTTGGGAGCGATTCAGAACAGCAACCTCTGAGATAAATAAGAAACATCAATCCCACTTCGAGGTCGTTAAAGAGGAGCAGAAAGAAAATCTTACAAAGAAAACTACCCTTTGTGAGAAAGCTGAAGAGATTGCAAATAAGGAGATTACCGAGACAAACGGATGGAATACCTCTTCTAAAGATTTGGAAAATCTACAAAAAGAGTGGAAAACTATCGGGTTTGCATCTAAAAAGGAGAATCAGAGGATATATGATAGATTTAGAGCTGCTTGCGATATCTTCTATAATAGAAAAAGGGAATATTACTCTCAGTTTAAGGACCAAATGTCCGTAAATATGGAGAAAAAGATCGCCCTTTGTGAGCAGGCAGAAGCTATTATGGATAGTACAGATTGGAAAAAGACCACTGATACGCTGATCTCTTTACAAAAACAGTGGAAGGAGATTGGTCCTGTTTCACGTAAAAAATCTGATCAAATATGGGTAAGATTTAGAGCTGCCTGTGATAAGTTCTTTAATAATAAAGATAAGAATTTTGGTGGTGTAGATCCTCAATATGTTGAAAATCTTGAGAAGAAAATGGCTATCATTGAAGAGGTTAAGTCATTTGTTTCAGATGGAAACTCTTCTAATGATATCAAGGCAATGAAAGATTTCTTTAATAGGTGGAATGAAGTTGGATTTGTCCCATTCAAGGAGAAAGATAGAATTCAAGATATATTTAAAGAGGTTATTAATCAGCATTTTGCAGAGTATAGAGGAAATGAGGGTGGCGTTAAGAGTAGTCGCAGGCCCGGAAGAGATAGTCGCGATAATAGGCCTCAAAGGGGCAATAATATCAACCCTGCTCGTTCCGAGAGGGAGAGATTGGTTCAAAAATTCAGAAAGAAAGAGGGCGAGATTGCAACTTATGAGAATAATATGGGATTCTTTGCGAGCTCAAAGAATGCAGATATATTTATCAAAGAGATTAAAAATAAGATTGAGATTGCTAAAGCTGAGTTATTAGACTTGGAGGAAAAAATTAAAACAATTGATAAACAGTTTGAATAGTTAGATATGAATAAGAATACCATTATTGGTATAGCGCTAATAGGATTAATTTTATTAGGATTTAGCTTTTACAATACCAGGCAATTTAAAGAGCAACAAGAGATTAAAAGAGTTCAAGACTCAATAGCTGCAGTAAGGGCTTTTGAGTACGCCAAAGAGTTAGCAGAACAAAAAAGTGATAGTCTCTCGGCATTAGCATTAGGTGGAGCTGCAAGCGAATCAGGTGATACAGTAAAAGGTGTTTATAGTAGTACCTATTCGAATGATTTATTGGAGAGTGCTCATAATTCCCCTGCACAATTTTACACTTTAGAGAATGATAAGGTTGTAATAAAATATACCTCAAAAGGGGGACAACCGTTGACTGTAAGGGTTAAAGATTATTATACTCACGATAGTTTAGATTTATATCTGATGAAGGAAGATGCAAGCTCTTTCGGGATTCAGATGTACACCTCTCAAATGATTAATACAAAAGATTTTTCATTTCAATCTGTAGAACATACGGACTCTACATTGGTGATGAGGCTCTTTTTTGGTGAAAATTCTTATATTGAACACAATTATAAACTCTCGGCAGGGAGCTATTTGGTCGATTTTAACTTTAAACTTGTCGGAATGGGTGGGGTTATTCCCAAAAACGCAGCCCAGTTTGATATGGTTTGGAATATGGATATTCCCCGTTTAGAGAGGGGATATGAAAATGAAAAGAATTACTCTACAATAGTTTATAAATATCCCGATGAATCTTCAGTCGAAAATTTAGGATTGAGAAAAGATAGCGCAGAGGAGTCTCTAAAGACAAAAATCTCTTGGTTTGCTTTTCAGCAACAATTTTTCTCTGCTATTTTAGTGGCTGATAATAGTTTTTCGCAAGGAAATTTGTCTTACAAGTTCTTTAAAGAGGGGGATCCCTCAAATAATTTGATGGCTTGTCACGCAGATGTTCAGGTTCAATACGATATGACGCAAGATGTGACTATTCCGTTTAAGTTTTATTTCGGTCCAAATCTTTTCAACACCCTTAAAAGTTACGACTATGGATTTGAGAAGATCGTACCACTTGGATGGGGGATAATCGGTTGGATAAACAGATTTGTGATCATCCCTATATTTGATTTGTTCAATGGCTTTATCTCAAATTACGGGATTATTATATTGTTATTGACACTATTGATCAAACTTGTTATCTCTCCTTTGACATTGAAGTCTTATATGTCTTCTGCTAAAATGTCAGTTTTAAGGCCTGAAATTCAGAAAATTAACGAGAAATATCCAAAGCAGGAAGATGCGATGAAGAAGCAGCAAGAGGTGATGGAGTTGTATCGAAAGGGTGGGGTTAATATGTTTGGCGGATGTCTTCCGATGTTGCTCCAATTCCCGATTCTTATAGCGATGTTCCGATTCTTCCCAGCTTCATTTGAGCTTCGCCAACAAAGTTTCCTTTGGGCAACAGACTTGAGTGCGTACGATTCGATTTTGGATCTTCCATTTAAGATCCCTTTGTATGGAGATCACGTCAGCTTGTTTGCTATATTGATGGCTGTCTCTATGTTTTTCTATTCAAAAATGACTGCAAGTCAGATGGATTCTACTCCACAGATGGCTGGAATGAAGTTTATGACAGTCTATTTTATGCCTATTTTTATGTTAGTTTTGTGTAATAATTTCTCTTCCGGATTGAGTTATTACTATATGCTTTCAAATCTTATAACAATAGGTCAAACCTTTGTAATTAAAAAATACTTTATTGATGAGGAGAAGATACTTGCCCGTATCAAAGAAAACTCTTCAAAATCAGCAACTAAACCAAAATCTAAATTTCAACAAAGACTTGAAGCTGCTGCTAAAGCGCAACAAGAGGCTGCAAAAAAACAGAAAAGAAGGTAATGGGAATAGCTGATAATATTAAGAAAATTAAAAATGAGCTGCCACCAATGATTGATTTGGTGGCAGTTTCCAAATACAAACCTCTTCAAGATCTGATGGAGGCATATAATTGCGGACAGAGATTGTTTGGAGAGAATAGGCCGCAGGAGATGATGCAAAAGGCTCAAAATATGCCGTATGATGTTCAATGGCATTTTATCGGTCACCTTCAAAGCAATAAAATAAAGATGGTTGTTCCATACGCTACTTTGATACACTCCGTCGATACAGAGAGGTTGTTATATGAGATAGATAGGTATTGTCTCCTTAATGGATTTGATGCAAATATTCTTTTGGAACTCCATATAGCCTCTGAAGAGACAAAACAGGGGTTTAAAAAGGGGGAGTTGATGGAGCTTTTCGATAGAATGGAAAATGAGAGTTCTCTTGTACCTAAAAAGGTAATTATAAGGGGATTGATGTCTATGGCCACCTTTACCGATGATGAGGATATTATTCGTAAAGAGTTTGGCTTTTTCAATCAGGTATTTGATGAGATCTCTCAAAAACACTACCCTTTTTTATCACAATTCAACCAAAAATCTTTCGGGATGTCTAATGATTATCATATTGCTATAGAGATGGGGAGTACTTTAGTAAGGATAGGAACAAATATTTTCGGGGCCAGAGATCTTCACACTTCAATATCGGTCTCAAATACATAGGTAGCCTCTCCTGTGAGGTAAATATCACAGAAATCATATAAATTTTTCTCTCTATCTGTTAATATTGGGGTAAACTCCACTGTAAGATTTGTTTTTGTTACTTCGATATTGAATTTGATACTACCATCGTTTTGCTTTGTATAACACTTGTAACCTGCAAGATATGCACCTATTGCAGAAGCCACTGCACCTGTGCCGCAAGCCAATGTTTCATCCTCTACTCCCTTTTCGTAGGTGCGAATAAACAGATGGTCATCTTTAGACTCTACAAAATTGACATTGACCCCCTTAGGGGCAAAATCCTTTGAATATCTTATCTCCCTTCCCTCACTAATAACATCTATCTCTTTAACATTTTTACTAAACTTCACAAAATGATCTGCTCCGGTATTCATCGTATAAGAAGATTCTAAATATTTAGAGATCGATTTGACATCTCCCATTTTAAGCCTCACTTGTGAGGTGTTATTAGCACTATTTATTACCGAGCCTGTATGAAAACCATCGATAGCCTCAAAATCAAAGTGATTCAGCCCTATTTTAGAAGCAAAAGCAATAATACATCTTCCCCCGTTGCCGCACATCATACCGCTTGAGCCGTCAGAGTTGAAAAATGACATTTTGAAATCGTATTTTATACTCTTTTCAATCAACATAAGACCATCTGCACCAATTCCGAAACGCCTGTCACAAAGCTTTATAATAGCAGATTTGTCAATATCTACTCTATTGTGGAAATTATTGATTATTATAAAGTCATTTCCAGCTCCCTGGTATTTATATACTTTAATTACCATTTTTTTCTTTTAATAAATGTACCATTTTATTTGCTATTCTTAATGAAGCACCCCCTTTACCCAATGCTGATCTCATTGCTGAGTAATCTTGCTTAATTCCTTTTATATACTCCAAGTCGTTTAGCAACAAATCTAACTCCTTTGAGAGATTGGCCGCATTGCAGTTGCTTTGAAGTAGCTCTTTAAATGCTGTCTTTCCGATAATCAAGTTGCCGAGGGAGATAGCAGGTAATTTTACGACAAGTTTAGCAATTAGAAACGAGAGGGGATTAGCACCATAACATACGACTTGAGGTGTCCCGATAAGGGCTGCTTCAAGACTCGCTGTACCTGATGATATTATCGCTGCTTGTGAGTGTTTGAGGACTGAATATGTGTCGTCTACAATGGGGATAATATTGTATTGCGAAAGATCGGCTCCATAATACTCTATCTCTATTGATGGAGCAACAGCAAGGAGAAATTGGTATTTGTCCCCAAATGATCTTGTAATTTTTTTCATAATAGGGAGGAGAAAGTCGATCTCCATCTTCCTACTCCCTGCAAGAAGAGCTATCGATGGTTTATTCTCTAAATGGTGACGAGAATAAAATTCCTCCTTTGACTCAAAATTTGAACGATCTGATGAAATCTTGTCAATCAACGGATTACCGCAATAAACTGTCTCTATCCCTTTTCTTTTAAAATACTCAATTTCAAAAGGAAAGATAATAAATAGTTTATCGATATATCTCTTTAATAGTTTTACCCGAGACTCTTTCCAAGCCCACACTTTCGGTGCGATATAGTAAAAAACTGTTATCCCCCTCTTTTTGGCAAATTTTGCAATTTTTAGATTAAAACCGGGATAGTCTATCAAGATCAAAACATCTGGGTGGTATTCAAGCAAGTCTTTTTTACAGAAACTGATATTGTCAAGTATTCTCCCAAGATGGGATAAAACTTCTACAAAACCCATTACCGCCCCCTCTTTGTAGTGTTTTACCATGCAACCACCTACCTCTGCCATCATATCTCCCCCCCAGAAACGAAAATCACTTTGAGGATCAGATTCTTTTAATCCTCTCATCAGATTGGAACCGTGCAAATCTCCGGATGCTTCACCTGCAATGATATAGTATCTCATTTTTAAATATTTACAAGTCCCATTGTCTCTTTAATCTCTCTATCTCTTCGTAGTCTGTGGTGTCAATTTTATGAGGAACTATTGTTATATATCCAGACTTGTTTAATAAGTGATCTCCCAACTCCTCCTCTTTTTCGAGATTCTCAAAGATCCCCGACATCCAATAATATTCGTTATCATTTTCATCCTTTTGGATAGTGTATTCTTTTATCCATTTTCCATAACCCCTTCTTGCCATTTTGATCCCTTTTATCTCCTCTTTAGGAAGATTTGGAAAATTGACATTCAGATATACATAAGGTGAGGGTTTGTGAGCTAAAAATTTATCAAGAATTATCCTGCCATAATGAATAACAACTTCAAAATCTGGGGATTCAGAGTGGCTGTCTATCGAAAAACCGATAGATGGTATTCCGTATATTGTCCCCTCAATACACCCACCGAGTGTGCCTGAGTAAAGCGAAGCAACTGAGGCATTTGAGCCGTGATTTATCCCGGATACAAGTAGATCCGGATATCTATCTTGAAAAAATTTATTGATTCCCATTTTTACACAGTCAACAGGTGTCCCTCCGAATGAGTAAATTTTCAATCCCTCTTTAACTACCTCTTCTTTAAGATATAGCGGGGTTTGAAGTGATAGAGCAGCCGATTTACCTGATTGCATATAGGTGGGTGCAACTACTGTTACATTGCCATATTCCATCATCAATTCTGCAAGGATGTTGATTCCTTTTGCGTTAAAGCCGTCATCGTTTGTGATTAATATCTCTCTCTTTCTCTCCATATAGAATTTTGTTATGCAAATATACTCTTTTTCCCTTATAATTACTATATTTGTGGAATATTGCGAAATGCAAAATTGCAATCATTATAATTTAAATATATTCTATTATGACAAAAGTAAAAATTGGTATTAACGGTTTCGGACGTATCGGACGCTTAGTTTTTAGAGCTGCTCAGACACGTAATGATATTCAAGTAGTCGCTATTAATGACCTTATAGATGTTGATTATATGGCTTATATGCTAAAATATGATACTGTTCACGGTCGTTTTGAAGGTTCTGTTGAAGTTAAGGATGGAATGCTTGTAGTAAATGGTAATGCCATTCGTATCACTGCTGAAAAAGATCCTGCTAATTTAAAATGGTCTGAGGTTGGAGCAGAATATGTTGTTGAATCTACCGGTCTTTTCTTGACAAAAGAGAAAGCACAAGCACACATTACAGCAGGTGCAAAAAGGGTGATTATGTCTGCCCCATCTAAGGACGATACCCCAATGTTCGTATATGGAGTTAATAATAAAAAGTATGCAGGAGAAGCGATCGTTTCTAATGCATCTTGTACTACAAACTGTTTAGCTCCAGTTGTAAAAGTCCTTAATGAAAATTTTGGAATCTTGGAGGGGCTTATGACAACCGTTCACGCTGCTACTGCTACCCAAAAAACAGTTGATGGACCATCAATGAAAGATTGGAGAGGTGGCCGCTCTATCCTTGGAAATATTATCCCTTCATCTACAGGTGCAGCTAAAGCAGTAGGTAAAGTTATTCCCGAATTAAATGGCAAACTTACAGGTATGTCATTCCGTGTTCCTACTGCAGATGTCTCTGTAGTTGACCTTACTTGCCGTCTTGAGAAGGCTTGTTCTTATGAGGATATTAAGAAAGCGATCAAGAAAGCATCTGAGGGTGAATTGAAGGGTATTCTCGGATACACCGAAGATGCTGTTGTTTCAAGTGATTTCTTGTCAGATCCACGTACCTCGATTTTCGATGCAAATGCCGGTATTCAATTGAATGAACACTTTGTAAAGGTTGTATCGTGGTACGATAATGAGTGGGGTTATTCGAATAAAGTACTTGAGATGATAAAGTATATGAGTACCGTTAAATAATAACTGATATTCATAACACATTTCTAAATGAAGAGCTCGGTGATTGATCGAGCTCTTCCTCTTTTCAGATGGTTTATAAACATTTGGTAAGTTTTTGTATATTTGTCCGCCAATATGATGGTGTATTATTTTTGGGTTGGCATTGTTGTAAATTTTAACTTATGAAAAAAATAGATTTCGGGATAAGAAATAAAGTTTTGCTTGGCTCTGTTGTGATAGGATTGATCCTTTTTTTGTCCGGAGTAGTGGCTTTCTTGGAATATTCTCGTATGAGTAAAGCGGTCTCATCTCTGATCGCAAATAATATTTATAGTGTTAACTCGGCTCGTATTCTTATTAATGTATGTGATAAATACAATCAAGATATTTTTCAAGATATAACAAATAATATCACTTTTTCAACCTCTAAAAATATTGATAATGAGAAGTTTGATATAATTTTTGAAGAATTAATAGCTCATCATACTACTGATAATGAAAGGAATATGTCAGATTCTGTAATGTATGCTTATGCAGCATATATGCAAGTTGCCAATGAGATTGATAATATGTGGATTGAAGCAGATTCGGTGAGAAGGGATTGGTATTTCAACAGGTTACAACCTGTTTATAATAAATTGAGTGATTATCTACAAAAACTCTCCCAGATCTCCCAGGGAGCACTTACAGGAAACTATGATAGCCTCACAGATAGTTATTATAGGGCTGTAATGCCCGGAGTAGTGGCGGTTGGGGCAGGTATTTTACTTGTTATATTATTCAATTATTTTATTAATCTATTTATCCTCAAGCCAATTGTTAAGATGAATATAGGATTGAGAAATTATAAGGAGTTTGGCAAGTCGTATGATGTGTCGTTTGATTATGGAGGGGATCAGATTCAAGGGATGAATGAGATGATTAAAGAGTTAGTAGAAGAGAATAAATCGCTTAAAAAAAGATGAATATTAAACTAATAGCGAGATATATAGGGTTAGCATTATTGTTTAACTCTGTTTTTATGTTTATATCTGCGCTTGTCTCGATGATTAATGGTTTTGACTCATCTTTTTATCCTTTGATAATAAGTAGCTTGATTACCTTGATAGTGGGTACTTTCCCATTAATTTTTGTCAGAAGATCTGAGGATATCAATCTTAAAGAGGGTTTTACAATCACAATTTTCTCTTGGATTCTCTGTTGTATCTTTGGGATGTTGCCTTACCTACTGTGGGGTGGAAGTTTCTCTCTAATAAATGCTTGGTTTGAATCTGTTTCCGGATATACAACGACAGGTTCGACAATCCTTTCCAATGTTGAATCTCTCCCTAAAGGGCTTATTTTCTGGAGGTCTTCAACCCATTTTATTGGTGGTATCGGCGTTGTGATTTTTATGCTTCTCGTATTGCCGGCGATGAGTACTTTCAGGATGAAAATGTCCCGGATGGAGATCTCGTCACTCTCAAAAGAGCATTATAAATTTAAAACGAAAGAGACTTTAAAGGTAATATCTACCGTCTATATAGGGATTACTCTCTTGACCCTCATCAGCTTGATGTTTGTAGGGATGAATTTTTTTGATGCCATTAACCACGCTTTCAGTATTGTCTCTACTGGGGGGTTCAGTACTAAAAATCAATCAATATTATATTTCAACTCTTTTAAGATAGAGTTTGTGTGTGGGGTGTTTATGTTGATATCTGGACTCCATTTTGGATTACTATACTCCTCATTGGTCTCTCGCTCTTTTAAGATTTTTAAATCACCAATTATTCGCTATTTTTTGATTTTTATTTTTGTTTCATCAATAGTTATAGCCCTAAATATTAAGTTGAGCGGTAATGTTTCAACTTGGGAGATGGCTTTCAGACAAGCATTCTTCCAGGTCATCTCAATCTCTACGACAACTGGATTAGCAACAACCGATACCTCTGTATGGCCTGTCCTATCAACACTCTTAATTATGTTTCTTTCGATCCAAGCTGCATGTTCGGGATCTACAAGTGGGGGTATAAAGGTTGATAGAGTTTGGATATTTTTTAAATCGGTAAAGAAACAGATTGTCAAGCAAATACATCCAAGTGCAGTCGTTCCTATAAAGGTTGGAAATCATACTATAGAACCTGAGGTAGCCTCGGCTGTATCTCTTCATATTGTCCTATATCTTTTCATTATTTTTGTTGTATCGCTGGCTTTAGCAGCACTCGGACTTGATACCTCAGACTCTCTCTCATCCTCAATCTCATCGATGGGGAACGTGGGACCAGGTCTGGGTAGTTGTGGATCATTGGGGAATTTTAACCATTTTCCAATCCTTGCCAAACTTATCCTCTCTCTTGAAATGCTTCTCGGTCGTTTGGAAATTTATACTTTCTTGATGGTGTTTGTCATTTTTAAGAGGAGTTGATAAATGGGTGTAGATAATTACTTTTCTGATAGAATTTTAGACCATTTTGCTTTTCACCCAACAGAGTGTCAATTAACTCTGTTTCAAGCTCTATCTACCTTTTCAATCTCACATTCCGATATTGATTTGATGGTTGTTAAAGGGTACGCAGGGACTGGTAAAACGACAGCTATTGCCTCTTATGTAAAGACCCTTAAAGAGTTTTCTATTTCATTTAAACTTATGGCTCCGACAGGAAGGTCTGCAAAATTATTGGCAGGGTATTCAGGGGAGAAAGCATTTACTATTCATAAACAGATATATAGACAAAAATCACTTGATGGAGGGGTTGGAGTTTTCGATATTGATATAAATAAGGATAAGGGGACAATTTATATTGTTGATGAATCTTCATTAATTTCCTCTGCATCACCATTTTCTCCTTTCGGTACCGGTAATCTTGTGGAGGATTTGATAGGATATGTCAGGCAAGGGGTTGGAAATAAATTGATATTTATAGGTGATGATGCGCAGCTCCCTCCGATAGCATCTTCAATAAGTCCCGCTTTAGATTTGACCTATCTATCTTTTTTTGGAGAGATTATCTACTCTGAATTGAAAACTGTTGTCCGTCAAGGATATGAATCGGGTATTCTATTCAATGCTACCATTCTCCGTAAAATAATTAAAAGTGGGAGTCTTCTCTCTTTTCCCCATTTGGATGGGAGTAATTTTGAAGATGTGCACTTTATAGATGGAAGTGAAGTTTTAGAGGCAATCACACAATCTATTGATACCTATGGGGTAGACGAAACAGTCGTTGTATGCCGTTCAAATAAGAGAGCAAACAGGTATAACTCTGCTATCCGCTCCTCTATTTTATATAAGGAGGAACAACTAACAAGAGGGGATAGGTTGATGGTGGTAAAGAACTGTTACCAGTTTTTAGAGGGGATTGAAAATTTAGAATTTATTGCAAATGGGGATGTTGCAGAGCTTATAAAGATAAGTAAATATGAAGATAGATACGGATTCCACTTTGCGGAGGCCACACTTTCATTTCCCGATTACAACAATGTTGAGATTAAAGCAAAAGTGATCTTAGATACCCTTTTATCTGAGTCAGCCTCTTTGACTGAGATCCAACAAATACAGTTGTATGAGGGGGTATTTGCCGATTATGATAATATTAAACAGAAGAGAAAACGGAATAAAGCTGTCAGGGAGGATGTTTATTATAATGCTCTTCAAATCAAATATGCTTCAGCTATCACTTGCCACAAGGCACAGGGGGGACAGTGGAAATCTGTATTTGTTGATAACCCTTTTTGGAGTGAGGACTTATCGATAGATGATTTAAAATGGTTATACACAGCAATAACACGCTCAGTCACTAAACTATATTTTATAAATTTTAACAAAAAATTTTATGAGTAAAAATAATTTATATTCATTACTTCTCTGTTTTTTTGCGTTTATCCCAACTTTGCTGTTATCTCAGCCCTCAGGAAAACAGAAATTTACACATAAAGAGTTAAACAATATTCCAAAAGGGATAGTTAATTCTATTATGAATCCCTCAAAATGGATTGATAAATCCAACTTAATATTAGGTAAATATGAAGGTGGAACATATAAAGAGTTTATCTATAATATTGATACCAAAAAGATAACACCTTACCAATCTAAAAAAATGGTTAATGAAAAGCTTGATGTGCTTTTGGGCAAAAATGTCACCTACTCCCCGGATTCGACTATGGTTGCTTTTACCAAGGATAATGATCTGTATTCACTTGATATAGCTACAAAAAAAGAGACGAGATATACTTATGATGGTTCTAATACCACCCTGAATGGTTGGGCATCTTGGGTTTACTATGAGGAGATACTCGGAAGAAGTACGAGATATAAGGCGTTTTGGTGGTCAAATGATAGTAAAAAATTGGCCTTTTACAAGTTTGATGACTCTAAAGTTCCAATGTTTCCTATCTATAATGCAAATGAAAAATATGGGACTCTCACTGAGACAAGGTATCCAAAAGCGGGGGAAAATAATCCAACTGTGCAAATAGGAATTATTGATATAGAGAGTTTTAAGAATGGCTCAGGTTCAATAATTTGGGGCGATTTTGATCAATATTCCGATCAATATTTCGGTACCCCTTATTGGTCTTATGATTCAAATTTATTTATTGTTCCTTGGATGACAAGGGAGCAGAACGAGATGATCATCTATAAAATAGATCCTAATAGTGGGGTAAAAGTGGATATTTATAAAGAATCTCAACCAACTTGGATCGATTGGGTAGAGGAGGCAAGTTTTACACAAAAAGGTGTATATATGGTGAGGGATTTCGAAATGTGGGAACAAATTTATTTTCTCTCTTACGATGGAAGCGGATTTAAAAAACTTACTGATGGAAGGAATTGGAATATTAAAATATTGAAAGTAGATGAGAAAAACAACTTACTGTTCTTCTCCTCTTGCAAAGAGATCTCTACCCGTAGCGATATTTATAGATTGAATCTTAAAAATAATAAAATAGATCGAATCTCTTTTGGTAACTATACTTTTGGAAGTGTTGTCATTTCCCCTGATAATAAATATTTTGCCACATCATTTTCTAATGTTTCAACCCCAACTAAAGTGGCTGTCGTATCTACAATAAAGTGTGATAAAATTGAAGTGATCGATGATTCGAGAGGTGAAAATTTTGATAAATATTGTTTGGCTACACCTGAAATGATATTTATTAAGAGTAGTGATGGAAAATATACCCTGCCAGGCTCAATAATCCTCCCCATTGATTTGGATTCAACAAAACGGTATCCGGTGATCATAGATGTATATGGAGGACCAGGTTCACCTCAAGTTTCAGACAGGTGGAGGAATCCATCCAAGTGGAATCAATGGTGGGCAAATGAAGGTGTTATACAGATTACTATCGATTCGAGAACGGCAGGTCACTCTGGTAAAGAGGGTATGAATTGTGCCCATAGAAATATGGGATCCGTCTCACTCGAAGATTATATAACTTGGGCTAAATATTTACGCACTTTACCATATGTAGATAGTACTAAAATAGGTATTACAGGATTCTCTTTTGGCGGTACTATGACTGTCCTTGCCCTCACAGATGGTAATCAGTATTTTAAATATGGTATTGCAGGTGGGGGTGTGTATGATTGGACACTTTATGATTCCCATTATACAGAGAGGTTTATGGATTTGCCAGATGATAATTTAATCGGGTATCTCTCTGAGCGAGCTATATCAAAAGTCTCTAAATATGTGGGTGATAAAACATCTATGTTGAAGATTACCCACGGAACATCTGACGATAATGTCCATTTTCAAAATACTCTTCAGCTTGTAGATGCTTTGATTAATGAGGGTAAAATATTTGAACTAATGATATACCCAGGAGGTTATCACGGATATAGGGGGCTTCAAGGTGACCACTATAATAAAGAAAATATGATATTTTGGTACAAATATTTACTTGAAAAAGAATTTGTGGAATAGTTTTTGTAAATTAGAATAACTATAATTTACAAAGAATATTTTTAATATTAATACTAATAAAATTTAACATTATGATCAGTAAGAGATTAGCGGAGGCTATTAACACTCAAATTAATGCAGAATTGTGGTCTGCATATCTATATCTTTCTATGTCAGCACATTTTGCAGCTGACGGAAAACCTGGTTTTGCAAATTGGTTTTATGTTCAATTTAAAGAGGAACAAGACCACGGAATGAAATTGCTACACTATTTGATTAAACAAGATGCTACTCCCAAGTTATTACCTATTGATAAAGTAGATACAAAATGGAAATCACCCCTTGCTGCTTTTGAGGATACCCTTAAACACGAAATTGAGGTGACAAGTATGATTAATAATCTCTATTCTATTGCTGTGGAGGAGAATGATTATGCCTCTCAATCAATGCTTAAATGGTTTGTTGATGAGCAAGTTGAAGAAGAGGAGACAGCACGTGGTATCATTGATGGTTTGAAAATGATAGATGGTAATGGATTGGCTATCTATATGATGGATAAAGAATTAGGAGCAAGAAAATAGGACTTAAACCTTTTTTTCTGTGACAAATATAATTTTTTCTCCTCCGTTAAGTGTGGTTGCAAACAGATGATATTTGTCCCCCTCCCTTATCATTAATCTTTTTTTAAGATCATCTGAAGATAATGGAAAATTTTTGGCAGAGACCGAACCAAACGGATAGGTCTTTGCCAATTTTTTTATTGTTTGCTTATTAAAAGGGATGATCTCTAAGATATTAAATATTTTACCGGGAAAATTTCCAAAGTTCTCATCCTCTCCATTTTCCTCAATCGAAATATAGAGATGAGTGTTTATTGAGACCTTATCAAGTCCATATCGTTCCCCTGTCAGTTTGAAAGCACCCGATTTTAGTATTGAGCTATTAGGCTCGTATAGAGTTGAATATAATTTATCAGGGCTGAAATATGATGATCTTGCATTTTGCTCCTCATCCTGTGTAAATTTAAAATTTGAGATTAAGTCACCCCTTTTATTGTAATTGAGTCCTCTTATGATTACAGGCAATTTGGCAGATTGTGGTTTGTCAGATTTTTCCAATAGTAACAACAACTCTTTACACTCTCCTGCAACCGAAATAATATCTATAATTGTAGCTCTTGGGAGAAGATTAATGGTGGAGTCAATGTCTGCCATAGGGGAGATTTTAACCAAAATCTTATCTGTTATCCTAAAAATTTCATTTTGTAGCTCGATAATGTTAGGAGAACAGTCAGAAATCGAGTAAATTTTCTCCCCTTTTCCACCTCTTCGATCAGGATCGATAAAAATAAGATCGTAGTATTTGTTTTCAATAGTTCTAATATAATCACTATTAATATCAGCGTTTATAACATTTATGTTATAAACACTTAATGTTATATTATTCATAGTAACAGATTTGCAAAGGGCGATATTTTGCTCGTAATAATCAACACTATGTGCTTTCTTGGCAAAAAAATAGGAATCGACACCAAGTCCCCCGGTCAGATCTGCTATTTTCCAACCTTTTTCTATGAATGTGCATTTATGTTTAGCTGTTATTTCAGAACTGCACTGCTCGATGGAGAGGGGATTAGGATACTCTAATTCCGGAAAATTATACCATTCGGGTACTTTTCTTTTTATCCTCTTCCTCGCTTCTATGCATTTTACAGCAAGAGGAACATCGATATATGGATAATTCGAAGCACTGAGCAATAGTTTCACAGTGTCACAAGATTCGTTTTCGATGATAAAATTTATTGTGTTTTTATCCATATTTCCGACAAAGTTAAGTAAATTTGTCATTTACATAACATTATTAAACCTTAATACTATGTCGATAAATTATAAAGAAGTAGCTCTTCAATGGACAGGGGAAGAGTATGATATGGAGACCCGAATGAAAGTCAATGCTATGATTCATGGTGATCAAAGGGAGTTAGAGGAGTGCTTTTATAAAAATCTCGAATTTGGTACAGGAGGATTGAGAGGGATAATAGGCGTAGGGACAAACAGAATGAATAAATATAGTGTAGGGATGGCCACACAAGGGTTTGCAAATTATATTATGAAGGCTTTTCCAAATCAAGATATTACTGTTGCGATCTCTTTTGACTCACGTCATTATAGCCGCGAATTTGCAAAAATAACAGCTGAGGTCTTTGCTGCAAATGAGTTTCACGTCTATCTTTTCGATAATATCAGACCAACACCTGAACTCAGTTTTGCGATACGAGAGCTCAAATGCAAAGCTGGGGTTATGATTACAGCATCCCATAATCCTAAGGAGTATAATGGGTACAAAGCGTATTGGGAAGATGGGGCACAGATCACTGCTCCACATGACACTAATATTATCAATGAGGTTAATAAGATCAAATCACCCTCGATGGTGAAGTTCGGTGATGGTTCCCCATACAATATTCAGATAATAGGGGAGGAGATGGATAAGAGATACCTCTCTTCTATCTTATCTCTAATGTTATCGCCCCAATCTGTTCGTCAGGCTGGTGATATGAAAATAGTTTATACCCCCCTTCACGGTACTGGCGTAAGGATTGTCCCAAGGGCATTGAAAAGCGTGGGATTTAATAATATAATAACTGTCCCCTCTCAAGATATAAGCGATGGGGATTTTCCAACTGTCCAATCTCCAAATCCCGAAGAGCCCTCTGCTTTGAAACTTGCTATCGAGTTGGCTGATAAACACAATGCAGATATTGTGATGGCTACCGATCCCGATGCCGATCGACTTGGAATCGCTGTAAGGGATGATAAAGGGAAAATGGTTTTATTGAACGGAAATCAAACGGCTTCAATTCTAACATATTATATTCTAACTCGTTGGAAAGAACTTGGTAAAATTACTTCAGATACTTATGTGGTAAAAACAATTGTTACTACTGAGTTGATGACAGCTATTGCAAATAAGTTTGGGGTTAAAATTTATGATGTTTTGACCGGATTTAAATATATTGCAGAGATTGTGCGTCAAAATGAGGGGAGTAAATTGTTTATTTGCGGAGGGGAGGAGAGTTATGGTTATAATGTTGGAGAGTTTGTTAGGGACAAGGATGCAGTGATTTCTTGTTGTATGGTGGCTGAATGTGCTGCTTGGGCATCAGAAAACGGATTGACCCTTTATGATATTTTGCAAACTATTTATCGTGAGTTTGGATATTATAAGGAGAAATTGGTGTCGGTTACCAAAAAAGGGATTAACGGTATAGAACAGATTGCCTCAATTATGGCTTTTTTAAGAGAAAATAATCCGAAAACAATAGGTGGGTCAAAGGTGGTGAAAGTTGTTGATTATAACGATAATAAAGCTACCGGTCTTCCTAAATCGGATGTTCTTAGATTTTTTTCAGCAGACGGCTCTGTTGTATCTGTAAGACCCTCAGGGACTGAACCTAAGATTAAGTTCTATTTTGGAGTAAAGGGTAATGAAGCAGAGAAAAAATTAGATACCCTTGCTAAAGAGTTTATTGAATATGTAGGCTGTTAGATTCCATAGGATATAGTAAGCTAAAATTATAAATACTATCCCAGTCCAATCTATTTTAGATATTGTCACGATCAATATGACAAGTATCATTGAGGATAAAATGAAGGTATATCTCTGTTGATTTTCCCTCCATTTTATCGATTTAATTTTCATCGAGAACATAGGAATCTCACTCACCAAAAGGAGTGAAATGATCACCGATAATATCGGCAATGTGAAGCTATTGTCTATATAAGTAGAAATATTGAAGGAGTTGTCACAGATAGCAAATGCGATCAATGCCCCAATCATCAATGCAGGTGCCGGGGTTGGAAGTCCGATGAAATTTTCACTTTGTCTTGTGTCAATATTGAATTTTGCCAATCTCAACGCAGAAAAAACTGCAAGAATAAGGGGAATGTAACATATGAGTGGGTGGATCCCTTCTAAAGATTGAATATAAGTGAATAATATAATGGAAGGAGCTAAACCGAAACTTACCATATCAGCAAGTGAGTCTAACTCCCTTCCAATATTTGAATATGCTTTTAGTAAACGGGCTGCAAACCCGTCGCAAAAATCGAAAAAGGCAGCTATAATAATCAAAATAAAGGCAGTTCTATAATCTCCGTTAAATGCGTATATTATTGACAAGATACCTGATAATAGATTTAAACAGGTGATTATATTAGGGATGCTTTTTATTATGCCTACCATTTTCTCAAAGTTATTTTATACCCAATTTACCCCTTATTTCTTTAGGTATGGAGTTTTTATGAACCATTATACTTACAGTTTTTCCCCTAACATAGCTTTCAGACATATTGTGATAACCTGTTGAGTTTCCACCTGTTCCCCAAGAATTTTTAGTAATGTAGTATTTATTGCCGTTTTGATCCTTTGTGATACCTGTTATGTGTTCAAGATGGTCATCTGTGGTTTTGAATGACTCAAACCATTTTTGACGCAACTCTGGGGTTACTTGCACCTCTGCTATCAATGTGTCCGTAGAGGTGATTTGATCACGCTTAATATTTTCATTAAGAGGAATAATAGAGATACCCATACCGAAAATATAGCCCGGCTCACTTACATCACCGTCCCAGCACACTGTATAACCATTATTAAGAGCATTATCAATAACTCCCATAAATTCATCAAGTGGAAGATTGTATAGAGTTGCGTGATCCCAATTGTCAGATATTTCAAGTGGAACTAATTGGTAGTATGGGTGATGAGTAAAACTTGTAAGCTCTACATAATCACTCCTTTTCAAATTTAGGAACTCTCTGAAAGTTATAGGATTATACTCTTTACCATTATAAGTAAATTTTTCAGGAATCTTACCAAGATAGATGTCAAATAGCGCCTCTTGTAATTTCAAGTACTCTGTAGAACGATTTCTCATCTTTACGGAGACATCTGCAATTCCTTTGATATAGCTTGAAAGCTCGTTGTGATTATGACTTGTTGAGTTGTAATTAATACCCGAATAACTCTCTTCTGGCATTAGTCCGTTTTCCTCCATTATATTGAAAGCCATATGGGAGATGCTCCCTTGTGAAATATTGCCTTCCCCTCTCCTTAAATAATTGTCTTGCATCCTCTTATTATAGTTGTGACGAACTATGAACATCTCAGAAAGGTCAAATTCGCCTTTTCCTGTCCTAATTAATTCTGACTCCATAAATGAGACTGATGCAAAGCACCAGCAAGTTCCTGTACTACCCTGACTTTTTACAGGTGTCGCTTTTTGTTTCACAACATCTGTAAACTTATATGCTTGAGCCGAAAGATTCGGACTCATAATAGTGATGAGGGCGATGATTAAAAAGTATTTAATTGTTTTCATTATAGATATTATTTATTGGTTAATTATTATCTATACCCATTTTATTTCTGATCTCTTTTGGAATCGCATTTTTATTTACAACCAAATCGGTAGTTTTAAATCTTACAAATGGCTCTGAAACATACCAAATCCCTTTATATTCACCACTTTCGCCCCAAGAATTCTTTACCATATAATATTTTGTTCCGTTTTGATCTTTTGCTATTCCGAAAATATGCATTCCGTGGTCATCAGTAGTTTTATAATTGTCAAATTCCATTTGTCGCATCTCTTGTGTAATAACTTTTTCAGGGGCAGGAGATGGTTTCTTTTTTTCAGTTGAATTTTGATTTTGACCCACCCAACGAGCTTGGTCTGAACCGGCAGCTTGTGCTATTTTTTCTGTGTCGGGAACAATTCCTAATCCATCTCTTGTAAACCCTTTTTCACTAACGTCGGTAGCCCAAGCGATAGTGTAACCGTTATTGATAGCATTGTCAATAATAGAGATCATATCATCAAGTGGAACATTATATGCCTCCTCCCAACGCCAATTGTCAGGGACCTCTATCACCATTTTTTCATAAAAAGGGTGGTGGGTAAATGAAGAGATATCAACATAGTCATCCATATTTATTCCGAGAGAGGCCATATAGCTTTGAGGTGTATATTCTTTCCCTTCAAATGTGAATTTTTCAGGAATTTTACCGAGATATGCATCAAGAATACCTTGATATCCTTTTTTCCATGCTGTTGACAATCTGCGGTTAGGATTCTCAATGATAGCATTTACATAAGCGGAAGTGACTGCGTCTAATTCGCCATGAATATGCCTGTCTTCTCCGTAATTAAGTCCTTCCATAACACTATTTGGAACCATTCCATATTTTTTCATAACAGCGATAGCGTCTCCAAATGAACTTCCTCCGGAGAAATTGAGAGCTCCGTGAAGTCTTACGAATTTATCTGCTTTATCGGAGTAAGCATTAGAAATTACAAACATTTCAGAGAGGTCAATGTCACCTTTGTATCCTGCCTTGATAATTTCGGACTCAAAAAACGAGAGTGATGAGAAACACCAGCAAGTACTTGAGCTGCTTTGGTTTTTGATAGAAGTAATAGGATTTGATTTGACTGTTTCAAATATATATCCTTCTTGTTCAGCCCCTTTTTTTCCCTTTTTGTCTTGGGAGTAACCGGTAGGAGCCATAATTAAGAGAGCGCCTGTCAGTAGGATAAGTGATTTAATCTTCATAATATGATAATTAAGTGTTTATAATGATGGGAACTTATTATTAGATGTATATGTGACGCAAAGGTTTATTATAGTTTAAGGAATATTCATATATTTATGAGTTTGAAGAGATATTTTCCATTCTGGATGACTCTTCACATATTCAACTATCATAGGCATCACCTTTTCAGATCTACTCCATTCTGGTTGAAGATATAAAAGACAGTTTTTAGAGACCTCTTTTCGATTGTATTCTCCCCATTTCAAGTCCTCTTCATCACATATGATAACTTTTAATTCTGAGGTAGATTGATAGATCTCTTTCAATGGCGGTTGTTGTCTCTTGGGAGAGAGGCATATCCAATCAAATCTACCGCTTAAAGGGCGAGATCCTGATGTCTCAAGAAATATTTCTAAATTGTATTCTTTCAGTTTGTTGCACAATGGATCAAGGGGATATCTCAGAGGCTCTCCCCCTGTAATCACTATTGATTTTGCAGGATATTTCAATGTCTCGCTTATAATTGAGTCAATAGGGATTGGAGGGAATAAGTCTGGATTCCACGACTCTTTAGCATCGCACCACTTGCACCCGACATCGCAACCACCAAGACGGATGAAATATGCAGCTTTACCTGTGTTAAATCCTTCTCCTTGAATAGTATAAAAACTTTCAACCAATGGTAGGAGATTTCCATTATCAAGTTTTTCTATGTAATTATTGTCGTTCATTTGTACAAATGTAAAGATATTTCTTAGATTTCAGCCCTTTGACTAATAGATTTTATTCTGCCACTTTGACAGCTTTTCTGACTGGCAAACAATTTGAGATTAGTGTATATAAAATTGAAAGACACTGATTATGAACGATAAGACAACAAATAAAGAGATGCTCAATCGCTATGCAATAAATCTTAACGATAGGGCGAAAGATGGGAAACTCGATCCTGTAATAGGAAGAGATGAAGAGATCCGTCGTGTACTACAGATTTTGAGTAGAAGAACTAAAAACAACCCTATCCTCGTAGGGGAACCGGGTGTTGGTAAAACCGCTATTTCTGAGGGTATTGCCCAAAGAATAGTGAATCGCGATGTGCCTGAAAATCTTAAAACAAAAGAGATATTTTCCCTTGATATGGGGGCTCTTGTTGCAGGGGCAAAATATCAAGGTGAATTTGAGGAGCGATTAAAGGGGGTAGTTAATGCTGTGATTGAAAGTGAAGGTGAAATAATCCTGTTTATAGATGAGATCCATACCCTTGTAGGTGCTGGGAGGAGCTCCGGGGCGATGGATGCGGCTAATATTTTAAAACCCGCTTTGGCTCGTGGGGAATTGAGGGCAATAGGCTCTACAACCCTTGATGAGTATAGGAAGTATTTTGAGGAGGATAAGGCTTTGGAGAGGAGGTTTCAGATGGTTATGGTAGATGAACCCTCTCCTGCAGAATCGATCTCAATCCTAAGGGGGCTAAAGGAGAAATATGAGAATCACCACAAGGTAAGAATTGATGACGATGCTATCATTGCTGCCGTAGATCTATCACACAGATATATAACAAATCGTTATCTCCCCGATAAAGCTATCGATTTGATCGATGAGGCTGCCTCTAAGCTCCGTTTGGAGATGAATTCGGTCCCTGACAGTATTGATGAATTAAATCGAAAAATAAGACAATTGGAGATAGAGAGGGAGGCAATCAAGAGAGAAGGGACATCTCCAAAATTAGATGAGATACATATAGCTTTGAAAGAGGCTGAAAAACAGAGGAATGTATTGAATGATAAATGGAAAAAGGAGAAGGATTTGTTGGAATCGATACAGATTAAGCGTCAAAATATTGAACAGTATAAGTTTCAAGCTGATGATGCAGAAAGGAGGGGAGATTATGGTAAAGTTGCGGAATTACGTTATGGAAAGATAGCAAACACTCAAAAAGAGATTGATGCCCTTATGGATAAAAAAGGGGCAAATCCAGATCCTCTTATTAATGAGTCTGTTGAGCCTGAAGATATTGCTGAGATTGTGTCTAAATGGACAGGAATACCTGTTAGACGGATGTTAGAGAGTGAAAAGGTTAAATTATTGAATATGGAGGAGATGCTTCATAAAAGGGTTGTTGGCCAGAACGAAGCAGTTAAGGCTGTTGCAGATGCAGTGAGGAGGAGTAGGGCTGGACTTCAAAATGAGAAAAGGCCGATAGGTTCATTTATGTTTTTGGGTACCACAGGAGTTGGCAAGACTGAGCTTGCAAAGGCATTGGCTGAGGCCCTTTTCAATGATGAGAATATGATTACTCGTATTGATATGAGTGAATATCAAGAGCGTCACTCTGTCTCTCGACTTGTTGGAGCCCCTCCTGGATATGTAGGTTATGATGAAGGGGGACAATTAACTGAGGCAGTCAGACGGAAACCCTATTCTGTAATCCTTTTGGATGAGATAGAGAAGGCCCACCCCGATGTCTTTAATGTTTTGTTGCAAGTCCTTGACGATGGTAGACTAACCGATAACAAGGGACGTACAGTGGACTTTAAAAACACAATTTTGATAATGACCTCAAATGTTGGTTCTGATATTATTCAGGAGATGATTGATGATCACGACAGATGCAGGAGATCGGTTATGGAGATTTTAAAGAAAAATTTCCGTCCTGAGTTTTTGAATAGGATTGATGAAATAATTGTTTTCGAACCACTTACAAAAGAGGATATCACAGGAATTTTGAAAATGCAACTTGATGATATTCGGAAACAAATGGATGATAATGGAGTTGTTTTAGATTTTACCCCTGCATTAACAAATTATTTGTCCGAAAAAGGGTTTGATCCTATATATGGAGCTCGTCCTATTAAGCGTATTATTCAAAGAGAGCTTGTAAACGGATTGGCAAAGGCACTATTGGATGGTTCAATATCACGTGATCAATCTGTTATAGCAGATGTTGATGGTGAAAAAATCGTTTTTAGAGGTGTTATGAGTTAAAATTTTTCTATATTTGCGAGTTGATACTCTACAAATGGGCAAATTTTTTTTAAAATTATTGATTTTTAGCATATTACCTATTATAATTCTCTTTTCTTGTACGAAAAGAGATGGAGATAGGGATACGAATAAATCGGGAATTTTACAGATCAGTTATGGTGAAATATCTATAAATGACAATATCACCTCAATAGGCACAAAAGCTGCGCCAACCCCATCCATTGGAGATTTCACCCTTAAAATCACCCCGTATTCATCAGGTGATGGTTATGAAGGTGCTGCGAAAGAGGGAGTTATCAAACTACTTGCAGATAGATATAATGTAAATTTGTCATATGGGACGGATTACACCAATAGTGTAAACGCCCCATTTTCATTATCACCTTATTATGCAGTCAATCAAGATATTCTGATTGAATCAGGGATCACTTCAATCATTACATTGAATGCATCTTTTAAAGGTTCTATCCTTAAAGTTAATATTCCCCAATCTCTCTCTCAACATTTTAAATCGTATTCTATAAATGTAAACGGAGGGAGCGGCTCTAATACTTTCTCAACCACTCTCAATTCGGGCTCTCAATTGTTCTTAAAAGGGGGGATGCCTGTTACTGTAACATTGACAGGTATAAACAGTATTGATCAGAACACCTCTATTTCACTTTTTTCATCAGAGGGGTTGCCAGGCGGTGTTATTTCTGATAAAACCGAGTATATTATCAATGCCTCTTTATCACCATCTATCCCCACTTTAACACTTCCCGGTCAATTGTCATATAACTCTTGGGCAACAAAACACATTATTACAACTGCAACCATATCATCCGGTGATAATTCAAAAATTATTTATGAGGCAATTCCCTCATCTTCATCTGATTGGAGTCAGGCTATTGTGGCGACTTCTGTAAACCCGATATTTACCCTCCCCCCATCATCAACTGAAGTGGTTTATAAAATGAGAGGACGTTACGGAGTTATATATAGTAATGAAGTCTTATTTACATCTGAAAAGATCCAACAACTTGAAAATGGGGATTTCAGTAGTTCTGTAACCAATAGTAAAGGGAGTACTTACGGATCAAAATCAAACTTTAATTACTACTCGTTTGCCGGGTGGGCTACCCAAAATAGCACTACATTGAATGGTGTGGACGGTAAGAATTTGACAACAAATGTTGGTACAAAATTTAAATGGGATTCGGCCGTTCAATCGGATAATGGAAAGGTATATTTAAAGACAATGGGTTTGTATAACTCTAAAATTGGACAAACCTTCGGTTTGGGTAAAACAAGAACCTCCTATATTTTCAATCAAGTGTCGGGAAATGGAACTATATGGATAGGAACTCTGACAACAACTTCAGGTGGCTTAGTTGATGATATTAATCAAAAGACATCTCATTCTTCCCGTCCCTCCTCTATCTCTTTTGACCTCACATATACACCATATAACGCGTCAGATCGGGCTGTTATGATAGCAGAGATCTATGACACATCAGGTGCAATTATTGCAACTGCTTCATATAACTCTGCAGCTGCATCATCTGTTGTTCCTATTGCATATTTCAACTATACGAATACAACATCAAAGGCAGGTTATATTAAGGTGACTTTCAAATCGGGGACAGTAGGTAACGATTGGTCTTATTTAAGGCATATTGCCGGTGGGTATAACTCTTACCCTTGGGGAGATGATCGTGTTACCGGAAGTGAAATGTGGATAGATAATGTAGTATTAAATTATTAATAAACAATAATAGTATTTTATGAAAAATTTTTCATTTTTATTTATTTCAACTCTTCTTTTATTTTCTTGTTCTAAAAGCGAATTAGCTCCTCAGTACGGAAAAGTGTCGTTAAGTATTGAACAAGGGGCTAAGATTTTTATTGATCAAACAAAAGCAGTATCCACTATTCCGGATGAATATCATATAATTACAACTACCTCTTCAGGAACTCAAGTAGATGCCGGTACAGGTACCTATGGTACTGTAAAAAATGCTTTTACAGTGGAGGTTGGAACAGGGTATAAAATCTCTGCATTCAATATTTCGGAAACCGAAGCAAAAACAGCAAACTCTAATTGGGGAGCTCAACGATTCTTTGGTAATTCCACATTTGATGTGACAGCAGGAGCTACGACAAATGTCACATTTACTTGTACAATGGTCAACTCAAAGGTTTCAATTGGTTATGATCTCTCATTTACTTCTCAATTTTCAAATTACTCTGTAAATGTATATGCAGTTGATGATAGTGGTCGTAAACTTACCTTTACAGATGCATCTGATCTTACTTCACCTATTGCTTACTTCAATATAGAGGGGTCAAAATTTCTCAATATAGTGGTTAAAGGGACAAGAAAATTGGATAGTACTGCAAAAGAGTTTAATTCTTCAATAACCCTTACTGCTGCAAGTTGGCACAAATTAACCATTAAGGCCTCTACCTCTTCAGGAAATGCAGACTTGGATATCAGTGTTGATAACACAGTTGTAGAGTTATCAAGTGATGTAATTATAGATCCTTACCAAAATTAAGGGTTAGAGAGTGATATCTATTTGTCAGTCAGATTGACAACAATAATATCATCCCAACAGGTTGTGTAGGATGGGGAGATATGTTTTCTATTCATCTTAATTCCTTCAGTTGAGACAGATGCTAAGTTTATCGGGTGATTTTTATTTTTCCGATTCACCGAGTCGATTACTGCCATTAATTTAGAGTGCTTTTCGTGTTCAATTGTATCGAATATAGAGAGTTGTACCCCTTCGTTTGGGACAATATCTGTAAATATGACACCGCATTTTTTATAACCTATCCCTTTGTGGTATATCTCTTTTAATGCTGAGAGAACAGATTGATTTATCTGGATAGTGCTATCAGTAGCGGTTTGGAAAGTAATCAGCGATGTTCTAACTCCTTGTTCCTCACTCTTTTTAAACCTATTTGTCATTAAGAAAACAATAACTTGGTTGCAGAGTGTGTTTTGTTTTCGAAGTTTCTCTGCAGCAATACTGCAAAAGAGTGAGGCTTGTTCAGAAATCTCTTCAAAATCGTATAAATCTTTTGAAAAGCTGCGAGAAACACATATTTGCTTTCGTGCGTCTATATTATCTTCGAAAGAGATACAAGGGTGACCAAGAAGCTCTTTATATGTCCTATACCCAACAATACCCATCTCTTTTCTTATCCACTCTTCCCCTTTATTTATGAAATCTCCTGCCGTTTTGATTCCATAATATGATTTGAATCGGGTAGAGTATCGTCTTCCTATTCCCCAAATATCTTCTATAGGATAAGTTGCTAAAACTTTATCAATATCCTCCTTTCTGTGCATATAACACCCACCCTCCAATTTTGGATATTGTTTACAGAGTTTTGAGGCGACCTTTGCAAGGGTTTTTGTAGGTGCTACCCCTACACTTATCGGAATGCCGGTTTTTTTAAAACAAATAGTAGATAATTTCTTAGCCCAAGTGGAGAGATCTTGATTTTCCATTCCGGACAGATTGAGAAATGACTCGTCGATTGAGTACACCTCAATGGCAGGAGATTCGTTTCTCAAGACTGTTTGCACCCTTTTTGACATATCCCCATAGAGCAAGTAATTTGATGAAAAAACAACTACTTCACCAGACTCTACCAATTCTCTGAACTTAAATAATGGTTCTCCCATTTTGATCCCCATACTCTTCGCCTCATTTGATCGTGAAATGGCGCACCCATCGTTGTTTGATAGGACAACAACCGCCTTGGAAGCGAGATCTGGACGAAATACCCTTTCGCAACTTACAAAAAAATTATTACAATCGGCAAGGGCAAACATATTATAATTTTTTTATAAGGAAACGTGCTATTCCCCATATTATGAATTCATTATCTTTAGTCACTTTTATTGGTTGATATTTTTTATTAGAGGGTATCAGTAAAATATAGTCCTTCTCCCTTCTAACCCTTTTAATGGTGAATTCACCATCAATAAAACACACTGCAATACAATTATCATAAAGTTCTTCCCCCTTATCTATGACTAAAATATCTCCATCATCTATACCATCCCCATTCATACTGTCACCCTTAACCCTTGCATAAAAAGTTGATTCTGGATTTTTGATTAGCAGATCGGTGATATTTAGCGATGATCCATTAAAATCTTCTGCAGGGGAGGGGAATCCAGCTCTTAAAGATTCAAATATTGGAAGCTCTTTTTCAGACATTTTTTGACAAATTTAATCTTTTTTGACCTATTTTATTGTTGAGGAATAATTTTTGTTTTTACCTTTGAGGATAAAGATATAGATAAAATGAATAATTTCCTTACAAAAATAATCAGAAAGAGGGTCATTAAGAGGGAGGCTGCTCAACAGACGAGGGTTAAAAAGTACACATCACTCAAAAATGCAAAGAGAGTGGGTTTTATTATCAATGTTTGTGATCTCTCCATTGCTGAAGCAGTTACATTTTTGAGGAAAGAGCTTTCTAATTGCGGGATAACTTATAAATCTATTGGTGTCGACCTTTCAAAAGAGACAAAAAAAGATCCTGCTATCCTATCTGATCCCTTTCTTGTAATGATCTATCAAAATAATGTAAATTGGTATGGAATTCCCGAAAACAGATTGATTGATGATTTTGTAGATGAAGAGTTTGATATTGTTATTGACTTGTCCTGTAATTCAAATCTGTTTACAATCGATTATATTATGACGAAATCCAAAGCCAAACTCAAAGTGGGGTTTTTACCGGGCAGTAAAGAGATCAGTGATATAATTATCTCAAACGGAGACTTACTTGAAAAAGTATCTCCACTCTTTATGATTAAGGGTGGGGTTGAGTATCTCTTTTCTATTTATCCTTGCAAATAATTCTATATTTATTAAATTTGCAAATCTATTAATTCAAATATCACATTTTAACCGATGATTAAAAATTTTTACTCTTACCTGTTTGTCTGTCTTAAAGGTATGTGTATGGGTGCTGCTGATGTTATTCCTGGTGTTTCGGGTGGAACTATAGCATTTCTTACAGGAATTTATGAGGAGTTACTAAATTCTATAAAAGCTGTTGATTTCCAAGCTGTTAAACTACTATTTACAGGCCATATTAAACAATTTTGGACTAAGATTAACGGAACATTCCTGTTTTCTTTATTAGCCGGAATTTTTATCAGTTTTATGTCATTGGCTAAGTTGATGACCTATCTTATGGAATATCATCCTATTCCACTTTGGTCGTTCTTCTTCGGTTTAATTATTTCTTCAGCAATTTTTATATTGAGAGATATTAAAAAATGGAGTTTTGGTGCTGTTATTTCACTACTTATAGGTGTGGCAATAGGTGCCACTATATGTCTCCTCTCTCCGAGTGAGACCCCTTCAAACCTCTGGTTCATATTTCTTTGCGGAGCAATTGCAATATGTGCAATGATCCTTCCAGGTATTTCAGGGAGTTTTATCTTACTCCTTTTGGGTAAATATGAATATATGTTGGCACAATTGACAGAATTTAATATAGTTCCACTGATTGTATTTGTTGTTGGAGCTGCGTTAGGTATTATAGCTTTTTCCCATATTCTTTCTTGGCTTTTGAAGAGATTCTACACATCTGCAATCTGTCTCCTCTCAGGATTTATGGTTGGTTCGCTCCTTAAAGTTTGGCCATGGCAAATCGAGTTGGCTTCCGGCGTTTCTAGACCAATACTACCAAACGAACATATCATTCAGGCATTAATTTTCGTAATTATTGGAGTTTCTATAGTATTTATAATAGAGATGGCTGCAAAAAAACTAAAGAATAAAGAATAATTGTCTATATTTGCACCCTCAAATAAAAATGGTCCGGTAGCTCAGTTGGATAGAGCAACAGCCTTCTAAGCTGTGGGTCTTGGGTTCGAATCCCAACCGGATCACTCTAAAACCGCCTTTAAAGCGGTTTTTTTATTATACCCCTGTAAAACGGGGGTTCGGGACATACAATTTTTAGACATCTCTGTATAAAATTTTGACAATTAGAATTTTGCAATATTGATTATTGTCTTGATAGATATCGTTTTACAATTTTGGTATAAATAATGATAGAATATTTATTAAACACTATCCAATTTCTATAATATTACTGATATGCATTTTTTAACTACGATAAAGCGCAATAAAACTTCTTCAATCATCAGTATATTTGGACTTTCTTTAGCTTTTGCCACTTTTTTTGTGATTTTTTCTCAAGTATTATTTGATATAACATACAATTTTTCTATCAAGGATGCCGATAGAATCTATCAAGCTTTCCCACTTTGGGATGAGATAAATGACGAATGGAGTAGCAATTGTCCGGGACCTGTTTCTTTTGAAGCTGTGAATAATTGTCCTGGAGTTGAGATGGCAGGTCAAATAAATTTTGACTACACTTCTGAACTTATTTGGAAAGATAATAATGGCGAATATAGAAAATATAATTATAGTTATTATCAGATGGATCAAGAGGTGTTGGATATTATACAGAATGGTTGTTTATCGGGAGTTTTATCTATTTCAGAACCTAATACGGTCGTAATATCAGATAAACTTTCCAAAATATTAGGGGTTGAAATAGGGGATCATCTTTGGCTTCCTAAGCCCTTTGCAGAAGAGAAGAAACCAACCTTGGATGTTGTTATAAAGGGTGTTTATAGAGATTTTGCGAAAAACAGCGACTTTTATAATATGGATATAATCGGACAATTAGTTGGGGCAAAAGAGGAGCCGAACAATAATTGGAACCACTCTTTCCTTATTAAATTCCGTAAAGGTTATGATACTCAGCAATTTGTAAAAATTTGGCAAGATTTATATAGTGATTGGTATCTCACTATGATAGAAGAGTATAAAAAGGAAAATCCAATGGAAACCTCTTACAATCCTGGAGACGAGTTACAACCTATCAAATTGATCTCTTTGAATAAAGTCCACTATGCGAATATAGATAGATTAGCCCATTCATTATCAGTAACTATTAAATCTACTATTACTCTCATTGCTATAGCTATGGTGATTGTTATAATTGCCTTTATCAATTATATAAATTTCTTCATAGCAAAAATTCCATCTCAATTGAGAAGTGTTAATATCAAAAAAGTTTTTGGGGCGTCACGTAAAAGGTTAATATTTGGTTTTTTGATTGAGACGATTTGCTATGTTTTAATTGCTATTTTAGTAGCAATGCTTATCATATCCCTGCTAAAGGGAACAGTAATAGAGTCATTAATAAGTGGTTCTTTATCAATTACTGATAATATTTATCCACTTTTGATAATGATTGCTGTATGTTTAATAATGGCCTGTATTGCAGTAATTTATCCGGCACTTTATATTACAAAATTCAATCCATCTTTGGCTGTTAAACAGGGATTTGCTCAATCTATAAAAGGGCGCACATTACGCTCAATTCTTATCATAACACAATTTGTGGCAACCTTTATCCTTATTATTCTCTCTACAGTTTTCTTTTTACAATTTAGATATATGGTTAAATTTGATATGGGTTTTGATCGTGAAAATTTATTAACCTTTACTACTAATAGAATTGTTTCAAAAAGCAGAGATGTGTTAAGTACAAAACTTCAAAATCATCCAGATATAATCGGTATTACTCAATCTTCCACTTCTTTTGGGACTCCCGGTTCTGTGTGGGGGAGAGAAAAAAATGAAAAAAGGTTTTTCTTGAATGTTTACTTTGTAAATTATAATTTTCTTGAAGTGATGGGTATTCCATTGATAGAGGGAGAGGGTTTTAAGGAGTCATCAGTGTCAAGGAAATGTTATATTGCAACAAAAGAGTTGTATGATCTCATTGATTTGAAGATTGGAGGGGAGTGGGAGAATATGGTTTTATCTGGTGTATGTGCAGATGCTAAGTTTTCATCTATACAAACAATGAAACAATCATATTTTGACGTTTTTGTGGCTTCAAAATCAACGGATCTAAATACTTATTATGTAAGAACTTGTGCAGGAGCCGACATTAAAAATGTGATATCATATATCCAATCCTCTGTTAGTGAAATTTATCCTACAGATAATGATGTATCTGTAGAGTTTGTAGATAAAAAGATTGAGCAGCTATATGGTTCGGTCAAGAAACAATCACTTATAATTACATTATTCTCTCTAATAGCGATTTTAATCTCAATAATTGGGCTGTTCGGTGTGGTGTTATTTGAGACGAAACATCGTTGTAAAGAGATTGCTCTACGCAAAGTAGTGGGCTCCACCTCATTGGAAATTATGCATATGATAAATAAAAGATATATTTATATTGTATTAGTTAGTTTTATTATTTCTACCCCCATTTCATATTTTATACTTACAAAATGGTTATCAAATTTTCCGAATAGAGTTGAAATAGGATGGTCCCTTTATGCTATTGTCCTTGTTTCTGTACTCATTCTAACAGTAATTGTAATTTCAATACGAACCATAGTTGCTTCAAATGAAAACCCTGTAATATCTATATCTTCAGAGTAAAGAATTATTTCTAATTTTGTAGAAATAATAAAGATTAAAATTATGAATCTAACCAATATAGGCGTTTTCGGAAAAAGAAATGTCGGTAAGTCAACAATTGTAAATCTTCTTCTTGGTCAGGATTTCGCAATAGTATCTGATACACCTGGAACGACTACTGACCCGGTTAAAAAAAGGATTGAGATATTTGGAATAGGACCTTGTCAGATTATAGATACAGCAGGTATAGACGATTCAGGAGAGATCGGGATGAAGAGGGTTCAAAAAACAAAAGAGATAATTTCTCATATTGACATTGCCCTATTACTCTTTACTGCAAACAATTTTTCAAAAGGGGAAAAAGATCTCCTAAAGGAGCTAAATACACTAAAAATCCCAACAATACTTGTTCATAATCAATCGGATATTATTCCAATGGACAAATCTGTTATGACCAGATTGAAAGAAAAATATGGTTTGGATATTATTGAGTTTTCTTCAAATATAATTGATCAACAAAAACAGAATGAGATGGTTAAAAAGTTGATCTCACTGATAGTAAGGGCCTCAAAGGAATCAATATTGGTAGAGAAACCTATTTTTGATGGATTGGTGAGAGAGGGGGACAATGTTATTTTGATTTGTCCTGTTGATTCAGAAGCACCGACAGGGAGACTTATCCTTCCACAAGTTATGGCGATTAGGGATTTACTTGATAAAAAAGCAGTTGCTATAGTCCTTCTGCCATCTGCACTTCAAAATCATCTCTCAAATAATATCAAACCGGATCTTGTCGTAACAGATAGTCAAGTTCTTGATCAAGTTTCCGCAATATTACCTGATGAAATTCCCCTTACAAGTTTCAGTATGCTGTTAGCGAGGAGTAAAGGGTGTTTTAATTATTATATAGATGGGACCCCTACCATATCAAAACTTAAAGATGGAGATAGAATACTTATCCTCGAATCTTGCACTCATCACGCCTCTTGTGAGGATATAGGGCGGGTAAAATTGCCCAACCTGTTTAGAAAATACACAGGTAAAAAGTTGGATTTTGATGTTGTAGCAGGTTTTGATAATATCAAACGAAACATTTCGGACTATGCTTTAGTTGCCCAATGTGGTGGGTGTATGATAACTTCTCGACAACTCTATTCGCGACTTTATCCAGCGATTGAGAAAAATATTCCCGTTACAAATTATGGAATGGCGATTGCATATATGTTGGGACATTTCGACAAAACCAAACTCAAGCCCAATATCATAATATGACCCATACCGAATTAGTGGAGTATCTCCAAACAGATAATAGTGAGAAGATTCAACAACTATTTGCGCAAGCATATAAGGTAAAAACGGACACAATTGGTGATAAAGTCTTTTTACGTGGATTGATAGAGATTACCAATATCTGTCGTAAAAACTGCCTTTATTGTGGGATCAGAAGTGATAATCATAAAAATATTCGATATGAACTCTCAGAGGATCAAGTTTTGGAAGCAGCCCGTTTTGCGATAGAGGCGAGATATGGTTCTATAGTAATACAAGGTGGTGAACGTAACGATAAAGAGTTTATCAATAAAATAACCCGAATAATAAAAGGGGTTAAAGCTCTTCAACCATCTTCTCCGCTTGGGATAACCCTTTCACTTGGCGAACAGACAAAAGATGTATATTCTGAGTGGTTTGAGGCTGGTGCCCATAGATATTTATTGAGAATTGAGAGTTCAAATGAGGAGCTCTATTATAAAATTCATCCTAAAAATCCGAATCACGATTTTAAAGGACGGATCAATTCTCTCTTATCCCTTAAAGAGGTCGGTTATCAACTTGGAACAGGGGTTATGATTGGTCTCCCTTTTCAGACATACGATATATTAGCAGATGATCTCTTGTTTTTTAAACAATTGGATATAGATATGTGTGGAATGGGGCCCTACCTTGAACACTCAGACACACCGTTATATGAGTATAGAGGGCTGCTTTTACCCATAGAAAAGAGACTTACACTCTCTCTAAAAATGGTCTCCCTTCTCAGACTTTTGATGCCAGATATAAATATTGCTGCAACAACAGCCCTTCAAGTTATAGATAAATCGGGAAGAGAGAGGGCTATATTGGCAGGTGCAAATATAATAATGCCTAATATGACGATTCAAGAGGTTAGAAATGAATATAGAATTTATGAAGGGAAGCCGGGAACGGAAGATGATGCGGAAATTTCTAAATCAAAATTGGAAGAGAATCTAAATAAAATGAATATCCCCATCGGTTGGGACCAATGGGGAGATTCAAAACATTTTAAACAATAACCTTTATTGTTCAACACGATATATGGTTTGTATTTCGTCCTCGGTTAATGCCCTTGCATTATAAAATCTGAGATTGTCGATATACATATCCAACGAATTTCCCCCCAACATACCGGGTCCTCCGAGGATAAATTTTGTAGCCCTTATGCTGAAACAATTATTAAATGATATGACATCTATCGGCTCCCCGTCAATATAGAGGGCTTGTGTATAATGTGAATCCTCTTTCGAAACTACAATTCCTATAAAATGCCAATCATACGAGATAGGATTGTGTGAGAATGAATTTATATCATCATCATATCTATGAATCAGTTTCAGTTTTCCATCAATTATTTCAAGTCTCGGTATGTTCTCTCCCTCTGTGTTGGTCCCAACACTATTTGTGAAAATATGTCCGTTTGAGAGCCCTTTTGCCCAAAAAGTGATCGAATAATTCTCAATGGGCATCTTTATCATCCCCTTTGGAAATATAACATAACTATCGTTTGCTGCGCTGAGTTTAAGTGATTTAGTTCCATCTTTACTATCATTAACAAAAGACGATTCGTTGACCCCTTGCCCCTTTATCTGAGATGATATGGCGTTGTCAAAACTTCCATTAAAACGATAATAAGCATAAAGTCCGTTTCTGATTGTATTGGCAGGTTCTTTTTTTGATGCAATAGGTTCGTTCTGAATATTGTTTGTAGCAATAATCCCTCTATCAGCTTCAATGACCTCTTTTTTAGACATTTTAAAATCTTTCCTGAGGGTTTTATTAAAAGTTACGGCTGCATCTTCCTTGATAGAGCTATACCCTTTTTTCATAACCTGCATCGTGTATGTTCCACCCGGAAGGTCATTAAATTGATACATTCCGCTTTTGTTGGTCATAATCACCTTCTTTGAGGGTAATATCGATATTTCTGCGTATGAGATAGGCTCTCCCGAATCGGCATCTGTGACTATACCGGAAATAGAGATATTAATAATGTTATTAAGGGGTATCCTCTCAGTTATATATTTATTGCCTGTTTTATACCTGACATCAATGTAGTTTTCATCCTCCGGATAACAACTAAAATCATCATAATTGATAACCAATACATTCTCTTCATAAAAACTACTCAATTTTGTAGCACAATTTGATTTTAAAATAGGCTTTTGTTGTGTAGAGATATCTTTGCCCGATAGTGAAAGTGAAACAGCTATTACCCCTTTTTGATTTTGATAATAATACATAGATATGTAATCATATAATTTACGATACTGCGCAATCATATTATTTATCTGAATATAGCGTGGATCGAGTGTGGTAAACTCTTCTGAAAATGCTTTTAAATTACTGATATTTACATCTATATCTTCAATACTATTTATGTTTGTCTGATTTTTGAGATTACTTTCGAATTTGGACAATTTCTCATCTAACTGTTTATTATGAAGGTTAAAATCCATCACGAGTTTCTTCATATCGAAATCGGAAAACGGATATTGAACTGCATAAAAATATTCGTAACTTCTGCTCTCTTTATAGAAACGTTGTTCCCAATAATAATTTGATACCTTAGATAACGATAATTCGCCCAAAAATGGCATTTTTGCAGTCATCGAGTAGATATTTGTCTTAACTGATTGAGCATAATTGTATTCCCCGTTTACCTCCACATCTGTGCGAGAGAGATCTGTCTCAGCAATCACTCTTGAAGCTATACTCTCAATGATCTGTTGTTTTACTGAAGCGAGAGCAGAGGCTTTTGCCTCTTCGATTGTCGCCCCTGTTGCAGAAACATTGAGATAATCCTTGGTTACCGAAGTAACCCATTCGGGCATCCTCTTCTGACTACTCTCTTTGACTTTATACTGAGCTTGTAAAGAGAGTGAGATGCAGACTGTTAGAAATATAAGAAATATGTTTTTCATAGTAGGATTATTTTATTAGTCGGGTTATTCTATCTTGTTTTGGCTCAGTGATATAATAATTATTCACAACTGTTTCATTAACAGCAATATCTTTCTTTTTCTCAACAGGAATTTTAGCTATCAGGGCAGAAGCCGAATTATATAGGTCAGAGCAGGCAGATGGAATAGCATAAGCCTCAATAATAGCAGATTCATAATCTTTACGTTCGATATGGGCAGAAATACGTCCGAGAATCTGTTCTCCTTGAGCATCAAAATAGGACATAATTTTCTCTTTTCCTGTAATAATCATCGTTTTCATCTTGGAATTACGTGCCTGAATATTTCTTACAGCTGTAATATATGCCTGAGATTCGTTATTGCCAACACCTTTTACAGAGAATGAGGTTTGTCCCATAATTGTCGATGTGTAAAGATCTCCGAGAAACAAAGCAACATCCAATTCAACAACATATTTTGGAGGAGCTGTGGAGGTTACATTTACAGAGACAAGGGCAATATTTGGTATCACGACAAATCTACTATCAATAGCAGAAAGTCCGTTCAATGTAAGTGCTTGTGTAATATTATTTACAAGAATTGTAGAGGCATTTTCATTAGTAATTCCGATTGGTTTTACGACAGCTACGGCAAGTCTGTCTTTTTCCAACATTGCATCTTGGGCAAAGGCAGTTGAACATATTGTAGATAGAAGTATAACTGTATAAAGTATCTTTTTCATATTTAATTATTTTTAATTCTTAATTATTTATCTCCCAAAATAATCCAAACCTCACCAAGCCCTTTTTCGTACATCTTATATGGGAGGCTGAAAGGTTCCTTTTCCAAAAATTTTGCAAGATCAATAGCAAATCCTCGTGTATCAGTAGCCCTCTCTTTACCAAATACGGTTTTAAATAGTGGAATTCTCACCTGTTCATATTTCAAAACATAATCACCGGAAGTGGTACGAGAGAAACGATGATTTACAGTGTGTTCATCCATCCAATAGTCAATAACATCTAAAAGCGGAGCGGTCTCCCCCATAAAATCAACTTCATCTTCAAATGAGAGAGGGGAGAGGTCAAACATTCTCAATGAGATAGTTACCTCACGACCATTTGCAAACATGTCCTCAAAATGTTTTTGAAGAGCACTATTGAAAGAGTCCATATAGTTGAGCACAGCCTCCTCAATAAGGAGTCCGGGAGAAGCAATAGTAGATGGAGCGCCATCCCCTGAAGCGGCTGTTATTATTTTGCTTGTATAAGCATCTAAACCTCTAAGGTTAAAACTAATATATTTACTTGGTCCTCTTGATTTGAGACTAAAATCTATATCCATTATAATGTCTGCTTTAGCTACCCTTTTCAATTGATCGAGTGGTGACTCAACTACAATACTTCCCCCCTTACTTGTGAGCAAATTCAATTCTATCTCTTCATTATTAATGTTTTTAAGAGTCTGCTCCATATCTTTCAGAGGAAATCCCCTTTGAGCCATAATGGTTGATAATTCGGAGATTACAAGACGCATATTCTCATCTTTGGAAATAGCAGTTTTGTAATTTGGAGTTTGGATTTTATCTCCATTTTCATTGGTGTATGTACTCACATATCCACTTCTAATGCAATAAGCATCAGAGGGTATCACCATAATGATTGGCTTTTTTGCCACTTGAGCAGAAAGTGTCAAACCACAGAATATAATAGAGAGTGAAATAATTAATTTTTTCATTATAATATTGAATTATTTAGTTTAAAACCCGTAATTTAATGATTTGATAACGCCGTCTTTTTCAAGATCTTGGCGTAAATTATCATACATTATCTGCACCATAAGGCCAACTTTATATCCCCCTTTGATTTTAAGTCTGTCCTGACCTGATGGGACACCATCAGTGGTGATATTAACATAATTAAGATATGCTCCACCAGGTGTAAAGAATTTCTCGAAATATTCCCCTTTTTCACTTTCGGTTTTGCTGTCGCAAAGGGCAGGTGTCGCATTAATTGACCCTGAAGCAGGCAAACCTCTAAAAATACAAACTTCAACAGCTGCTTTTTTGCAAAGCGCAATAGCCTTTTCAACATTTTTTGCTGTTGCAAAAATTTTAAAAACCTTAGTTCCGTCGCTCCCAATGCCGAGCATTTGAATCTCATAATTGCGAGAAGTCTTGTATTTGTAATTTTGGGCATCGGCAATATGAGTTGCAGATATTAAAAATAAAAAAAAGGTAAAAATTTTAAAAAGTTTCATTTTGTGAATTTTATAATTGATCGATTATTGAGTTTACGGAGCTGTTTGCTTTATTAAGTTCAAGGGCAATTTTTTTCATCTCCATTTCATTGAAATTATAGAGGATATAATAATTAAAAATATTCAACTTATGACGTTTGACATATCTGTGTTCCCAATATGTCTCTATAGCAGATGATTCGGAGATGTTTTTTACAAATAGAGAATTCTCGACAGCTTGTCTGATATCTGATTCTACTCCGTTAATAGAGATATTAAGCATATACCTGGTAGTGGCAATGATAACCCTCTCTTTTAATGAAGTAATCGCTTTATTGCGAGCATCATCCATACTTATTGAGCTTGAGGAGTATGTTTTAATTACATTATATTGATCTACATCCCTATTAATCCATCTTGGTTCTGATTCAGTACTGGCTGCAATTTGCTTGCCTTGCCCTAATAAGTTTAGGGAGAGTAATGCTGATAAAATTATAAAAATTACTTGTTTCATAGTGGTAAAATATATTATTAGATCAATTGATAATTTGTAGCAAATATAATAAAAAAATAGTGAACCTTTTTCGGTTCACTATTAATAATGTGTTTCAAATATTTTTGTGACTTACTTCTTCGGATTTCTAATAGCTGCCTGAGCTGCTGCCAACCTTGCGATAGGAACTCTGAAGGGGGAGCAAGAGACATAATTCATCCCTAATAAGTGACAAAATTCTACTGAATCGGGATCACCACCGTGTTCTCCGCAAATACCGATTTTTAATTTAGGATTTGTAGAGCGTCCACCATTTACACCGATCTCCATAAGTTTACCAACTGATTCTTTGTCAATGGTTTGGAAAGGATCATTAGGGATAATCTTATTTTGAAGATAGTCACCCATAAAAGATCCGATGTCATCTCTTGAAAAACCAAATGTCATCTGAGTAAGGTCGTTTGTGCCGAAAGAGAAAAATTGAGCGGTATTTGCCATTTGAGCTGCCGTGATAGCTGCACGCGGAATCTCGATCATTGTTCCGTATAGGTAACTGATCTTGAGATTGAATTGTTTTTCAACTTCTGCATGAACTTTATCACAAAGAGCTTTCTGAAAATCAAGCTCTTTATCATTGATTGTAACAGGGATCATAATCTCAGGTTTTGGATTAAAGCCCTCTTTTATCAATTCTGCTGTTGCAGTGAAAATAGCAAGGAATTGCATTTTACTGATTTCTGGATATGAGATACCAAGACGTACTCCACGGTGTCCCATCATAGGGTTAACCTCGTGAAGAGATTCTCCACGTTTACGGACACTGTCGATAGAGATACCAAGCATATTGGCAAGTTCTGATTGTTTCTCAGTGGTTTGTGGAACGAATTCGTGTAATGGGGGATCCAATAGACGGAATGTTACAGGTCTTCCATCCATAACTTTCATTGTCCCTTTAACTGCTTTGATAACATAAGGTTTCAGTTCATCAAGTGCTTTAATTCTCTCTTCAATACCTTTAGAAAGGATCATTTTACGAAGTTTGGATAGCGGCTCTTCAGAATTCAGACCATAGAACATATGCTCAATACGGAATAAACCGATCCCTTCTGCTCCGAAATTAATAGCATTTAGTGCATCTTCAGGGGTGTCAGCATTTGTCCTAACCCCAAGTACACGATACTTATCAACTATATTCATATATTTTACGAATAGAGGATTTTCAGAGGCATCCATTGTCTCTATTGGGGAATCGTATACAAATCCTTTACTTCCGTTTAATGAGAATAGGTCACCCTCTTGATAGACTTTCTCACCGATAACAAGCTCTTTTTTCATCACTATCATAGGGCTTTTGCCATTTAGCATTGTTGTTGTCTCAACATTTCTAAAATGAACAGCATCGCAACCTACGATACAACATTTTCCCCATCCACGAGCAACTAATGCAGCGTGTGAGGTCATTCCACCTCTTGCGGTCAAAAGTCCGTCAGCAGCACGCATCCCCTCAACATCTTCTGGGTTAGTCTCTTCACGAACAAGAATCACTTTTTCACCACTGGCTGCACGTACTACAGCCTCTTCAGCAGTGAAAACGATTTTACCGACAGCTCCACCAGGACCTGCAGGTAACCCTTTTGCCACTACTGTGGCTTTTTTCTCTGAAGCTGGGTTTAAAATAGGGTGAAGAAGCTCATCAAGTTGAGAAGGAGCAACGCGTAAAACAGCTGTTTTCTCATCGATTAGCCCCTCTGATAACATATCCATAGCCATATTTAATGCGGCAAGTCCTGTCCTTTTACCTACACGACATTGTAACATCCATAATTTACCATCTTGAATAGTAAATTCAATATCTTGCATATCACTAAAGTGGTGCTCCAACCTATCTTGAATCTCATCCAACTCTTTATATACTTGAGGCATAGATGTTTCAAGTGATGCTAATTGTCTGTTATGATCGTTTTTAGTAGCTTCATTTAGGGGATTAGGGGTTCGAATACCAGCAACAACATCCTCACCTTGAGCATTAATCAACCATTCTCCGTAAAATTTGTTTTCACCTGTAGCAGGGTTACGAGAGAAAGCAACACCTGTTGCAGATTTATCTCCCATATTTCCGAAAACCATAGCTTGAACAGTAACTGCTGTTCCCCACTCATCTGGGATACCCTCTATACGGCGATATGAGATGGCCCTTTTACCATTCCAAGATTTGAATACAGCACCGATGCCGCCCCACAATTGTTCGTGAGCATTATCAGGAAATTCCTTACCAAGTACTTGTTTGATTCTGACTTTGAAGTCTTTACATAATTGGATCAAATCATTTTCTGTAAGGTCTGTATCATTTTTGTAACCTTTAGCTACTTTAACATCGTGCAACATTCTGTCAAGCTGAACTCTGATTCCCATTCCCTCTTCAGGCTCAACTCCTTCAGCTTTTTCCATAACAACATCGGAGTACATCATAATCAAACGACGATATGCGTCATAAACAAAACGTGGATTGTTTGTTTTTTCGATCATACCCGGGATAGTCTCAGAACATAAACCTATGTTGAGAACTGTCTCCATCATACCGGGCATAGATGATCTCGCTCCGGAACGGCAAGAGACGAGAAGAGGATTTTTTTTGTCACCAAATTTCATCCCCATTACTTTCTCAGCACGTAATAGTGCATCGTTGACTTCTTTCTCCAACTCGGCAGGGTAATTACATTTAAGGTCGTAATACTCTGTGCAACAATCTGTGGTTATTGTAAATCCGGCAGGAACAGGAATTCCTAAAGTACACATTTCTGCTAGGTTAGCACCTTTGCCACCCAATAGGTTCTTCATCGAACCCTTTCCCTCGGCTTCTTTACCACCAAAGAAATAAACTCTTTTAATTGACATAAATAATTAATATTAGTGAATTGTAATAATTCATAGTTTTTTATGAAGCGACAAAATTAATAAAAATTTTATAATAGTTTCCCGGCAAGCTCAGAAAGTTCACTTCGCTCACCCTTCACTAAATTAACGTGTTCAAATATTGAGTGGCCATAAAACTTATCACCGAGGTGTGTCAAACCATTGGAGTGGATATCCAAATAGGGTTGGTCGATCTGATAAATATCACCGGTAAAGACAATTTTCGTCCCTTCACCTGCCCGTGTTATAATCGTTTTTATCTCGTGCGGAGTGAGGTTTTGTGATTCATCCACGATAAAAAATACATTTGTCAAACTTCTCCCTCTGATATATGCTAATGGATTGATTATTAACTTCTCCCGTCTTAACATATCCTCTATTCTTATTACCTCCGGACTATTTGGTTTAAAAGATTTTTTAATTACCCCGAGATTGTCAAAAAGGGGAAGCATATATGGTCCTATCTTATCATCAATACTTCCAGGAAGAAAGCCAATTTCCTGATTTTTAAGGGGAATAACAGGCCTTGATAAAAGGATCTGATCAAAATTGTCCGCCTGTGCAAGTGCTCCGGCAAGTGCCAATAGAGTTTTTCCTGTTCCTGCTGTCCCTGTGAGAGAAACAAGCTTAATATTTTTATTCATAACAGCATCCAACGCGAGGATCTGTTCATTATTTCTTGGTGTAATTCCAAATGCACTTTTTCCGACAATTTTTACTACGGATTGGGTGCCATCATTGAATCGTCCAAGAATCTGGGTGTTATTGTTGCCGTTGATTTTGTAAAGTTGATTACAAGGGGGAGTTCTCTTTATTCCGAGTTCCTGAATAGTCACCCCGTTGGGAGAGGTTGAGATCTTTTCAATGACCAATTTTTGAACATTCTTTATGGAGATTACCTCCTTTCTTGCGTGTTCAACCCTCTCTTCTTTTACTTTATCAGTGAGGTAGTCTTGAGCCATAAGACCTAATGCTTTGGCCTTAAGCCTCATATTGACATCTTTTGTAACCAATATCACCCTTCTTTCAGGAAGGTGATTTTTAAGCCACATCGTTGTAGCAATAATACGATGATCAGGGATGTCATCAGAAAGGGAGTCCAACATCTCAGGTGTATATGGGTGCCCCATCTCAATTTTAATGACCCCTTTCCCTTTACCGAGTGAAACCCCTTTGTCAAAAAGGGAATTGTTAGAGAGTTTATCGATATCTCTCACAAATTCACGGGCATTGTAGTTTATGGTATCATCCCCCTTTTTAAATTTATCAAGTTCCTCAATGACCGGTATTGGAACATATATATCATTTTCTTGAAAATTATATATAGCCTTATGGTCGTGAAGAATGACATTTGTATCCAAAACAAAAATTTTTGGATTTAGACTACTCTTTGATTTTTTTTGAAAATTTGCAAATTCTTGCTTTCTGATTTTAGTGTCAGAAATTAGTGTTGATTTTCTAACCATTTTCTTCCATTTATAAATAATTCGATCCAAGGTGTTACACTATCATCTACCCGTCCCTTTGGATAGTGTGCCCAATTATACGGTCTCAGACATCTTTCCGGGTGGGGCATAAGTGCCAGATGTCTTCCGTCAATAGAGGTTACCCCTGCAATTCCATCCTGAGATCCGTTAGGATTGGCAGGGTAGGAGTTATAATTATATCTAATAGCTACCTTATACCCTTCAAAGTCGTTGCTGAATGAAAATTTACCCTCACCGTGTGCAACCCAAATACCAAGTTTTGAGCCTTTTAAAGAAGATAATAAGATTGATGGCGAATCTTCGATGGTAACACCGATAAAGGCAGATTCATATTTATGAGAATCGTTGTGGACCATTTTTGGAGATAATTTGCGATCATCAGGGGTTATCAACCCGAGTTCGGCCATTAATTGGCAACCATTGCATACACCGAGGCTGAGTGTATCTTTTCTTGAATAAAATCTATCGATAGCCTCTTTAGCTTTTTTATTATAAAGGAGTGCACCTGCCCACCCCTTTGCAGAACCAAGGGTGTCTGCATTTGAAAATCCCCCGACGAAGGCGATCAAATTTACATCCTCTAAGGTTTCTCGTCCCGAAACAAGGTCTGTCACGTGGACATCTTTAACCTCAAAACCGGCCATATACAAAGCCCAAGCCATCTCTCTATCCCCGTTGGATCCCTTCTCTCTGATAATTGCAGCTTTTATGATTCGTTTTAGAGGCGCTTCATATCTCCCTGAAAAATGTTTTGGGAAATTGTATTGAAGAGGCTGAATTTTGTAATTAGTAAATCTCTCTTTTGCTAACAATTTACCCACTTGATTGGAGTCAAATAGGGAGGAGGTTCTAAACCAAATATCTCGCATCTCATCGATATTAAAGATGATTGTCTCTTTTTTATCGTAAAGTGAGATCTTTAATTCCCTTTGTGGAATCAATTTCCCTATCTCTTTGAAAAATATTTTTCCTATTAATTTGTTTTCAAAATTTACTTTTTGTGATGATGACACTTGTACAATTATTCCACTATTTTCGGAAAAAATGATATTTGAGGTCTCAAATGAGGTCAAATCGATCTCCAGTCCCCCCTTTGAATTTGGAAAACACATCTCTAACAGAGTGGTGATCATCCCTCCTGAAGAGATGTCGTGACCTGCAATGACAATAGGAGAGGCGTTTTTAGTCGAAGAATTTGAGAACATAATCTCTTGCATAGTGTTGAAACACTCTTTAAAATAGGTAGGATCAGAAATATCTGTTGCATTATCACCCACTTTGTTTAATATCTGTCCATAAGCTGTGCCGCCGAGAGGGAATGCACTCACCCCTTTAACATTACGTGTGAAAGGAATATAATAGATAATAGATTGTTTATCAATATCTAATACCGGATGAATAGTCGCATTTACATCGGAGCTCTCTCCAACGGCAGTGACTATCAATGTGCCTGGAGATAAGACCTTCTCTCCGTTAGGGTATTTCTGTGTCATTGACATTGAATCTTTCCCGGTTGGGATATTTATTCCCAATTCGATAGCAAAATCACTCGCCCCCTTGACCCCCTTGTATAGACGGGCATTCTCCCCATCATTTTTACAAGGCCACATCCAGTTTGCACTCAGTGAGATACCATATATCTTATCTTTGATAGGAGTCCAAATAATATTTGTAAGTGACTCTGCAATAGCCATTCGAGATGCTGCCGCAGGGTCTATCAATCCAACGAGAGGAGATAGGCCGAGACTTGTGGCGATCCCTTCAATATTGTCATAACCTATTGCAGTAACACCGAGGTTGTTAAGCGGAAGTTGGATCTCACCGCAAGTTTGCTGACAGGCAATTAACCCTGTTACAGAACGGTCAACCTTATTTGTCAACCAATCCTTACACGCAACTGACTCTATTTGGAGCAGAGTCTTGACTTTCTCAACTATCTCCTTTGATGAAAGTGTGTCGGGAAGCGGGTCAATAGGGGAAAATCGGATTGATGTAGAGGTATCGGTCATTATAGTTTTCGGGGTCGAACCAAACATATCCTCAAGAGAAAGATCTATCGGTGTCTCATCAGTGATATTGTTTTTAAGGGTAAAATTACCTTCTCCGGTGGTTTCACCAATAATATAGAAAGGAGCCCTCTCCCTGTCAGCAATTTTTTGCAACTCTTCTGTATCTATTCCTCTCATTACCAACCCCATTCGTTCTTGACTTTCATTCCCAATTATCTCTTTAGCAGATAATGTAGGGTCACCAATAGGGAGTTTGTCTATCTCAATATTACCGCCACGCTCCTCCACCAACTCTGATAGGCAATTAAGATGCCCACCTGCGCCGTGGTCGTGAACAGAAATTATTGTGTTATTATCTTTCTCTGCAATTGATCTTATTGCATTATATGCCCTTTTTTGCATCTCGGGATTTGAACGTTGTACAGCATTGAGTTCAATTGAGTTATCATATTCACCTGTAGCGACTGAAGAGACAGCACCTCCCCCCATTCCGATACGATAATTATCTCCGCCGAGCAGAATTATCTTATCACCCCTTTCTGGTTTGTCTTTGATAGAGTCCTTCTTCTTTGCATATCCAATTCCACCTGCAAGCATAATGACTTTATCATATCCATATTTCAAATCCCCTTTTGATTCGGTATGCTCCATTGTTTGAAGTGCTCCACAGATCAGGGGCTGGCCAAATTTGTTCCCAAAATCAGATGCTCCGTTAGAAGCTTTAATTAAAATCTCCAAAGGTGATTGGTACAGCCATTTACGTTCGGGAGTCTTTTCCCAAACACGCTCCGGACACCTCTTTAGAGTGTCAGCTTCAGATTCGTTAAATCTCGGATACGATGTCATATAAACTGCTGTACCTGCTATCGGAAAAGAACCTTTTCCCCCGGCGATTCTGTCTCTGATCTCCCCTCCGCTACCTGTTGCAGCTCCGTTGAAAGGTTCTACTGTGGTTGGAAAGTTGTGAGTTTCAGCTTTAAGCGAGATTACTGTATCTTCCTCTTTTAGTTTGAAGAGATCGGGCTTTGTCCCGTCAGTAGGGTGAAACATTTTTATTTTTGGTCCCTCAATGAAAGCACAATTATCTTTATATGCGGAAACTATTCTACCAGGATTTGCAGAAGAGGTCTTTTTAATCATCTTGAAAAGTGATGATTCCATCTCCTTCCCATCAATAATAAATGTTCCGTTAAAAATCTTGTGGCGGCAGTGTTCAGAATTGACCTGAGAAAAGCCAAATACTTCACTATCAGTCAACGGCCTTTCAATCTTCTTGCTCAAATTCTTTAGGTAATCGATCTCCTCTTGAGAAAGTGCCAACCCCTCTCTGACATTGTATGCTTCGAAATCGGAGACATATTCTATCGAATCAGGTTTTTTATCAATCGTGAAAATATTTTGATCTAAACCTTCGTATATGCGTTGCAACATCTTGTCAAAATGGATATTAGAATTATCCGTTTTTATAAACTCTTCTATCCGCTCTATGCCGTCGATATTCATATTTTTTGTAATCTCAACTGCTGTGGTGCTCCAGGGGGTTATCATTTCTCGTCTCGGTCCTATAAACCATCCCTCGATAGAGAGAAGATTAAGTGGTTTAGCATCTGAAAATAACCAACATAGAGCATCAGTTTCTTGTTGAGTCATCTCTTTTTTGATTTTTACGGCAATAATGTGTTCCGTTTTTGATAGGAAGAATATAATCATATAGTGTATATAAACAGTTATTGTAAACAGTTATTGTTATGTAAAATTAGGGATATTTTTATGAATCTTGATGATTAATTGTCAATTTTGCGAACAAATTATCAACATACTTGAATATAATGGATAAGATAGAAGAAAAATATCAAAAAGCGATTTCTGATTTATATGCTCAAGCCCCTTCATATCAAGTAATAGGTGGAGAGGCTTATCATCCGGGTTTGAAAACTATGGAGATGTTTGATACATTTCTTAATCATCCACATACCCATTTTACCTCAATCCATATAGCCGGGACAAATGGTAAAGGGTCGCTCTCCCATTTTCTCGCCTCTGTTTTCGCCTCATTGGGATACAAAGTGGGGCTATACACCTCTCCACACTTAGTCGATTTTAGAGAAAGAATTAAAATAATTAACAAAAAAGGGGAGTGTTGGTACAGTTTGATTGATAAAGAGGATGTCCTTGATTTTCTTGATAGGTCAGGAGAATTTATCACCTCAAATAATCCCTCATTTTTTGAGATCACAACAGCTATGGCTTTTGATTATTTTAAACATCAACAGGTTGATTATGCGATTATTGAGGTCGGGTTAGGGGGGAGATTAGACTCTACAAATATCATCACTCCGCTATTGAGTATCATCACATCGATAGGCTTTGATCATAAAGATCTCCTTGGAGATACATTGGGGGAAATTGCATACGAAAAGGGGGGGATAATTAAGAAAGGGGTACCTGTCGTGGTTGGAGAGGTTGATGATGAAGTGAAAAATGTATTGCAAAAAATTGCCACAGAGAGAGATGCCCCTATAACAATAACATCCAATAATATTTTTGCAGAGGATAGGCATAATAAGAAGCAGAGTGTAGCTTCATTGGCGGAAGTGTGTGAATCTCGATTGGATCTTAAGGGTGATTACCAGAAAATCAACCTTGTAACGCTATCGGCAGCTCTCGATCAATTATGTAAATCGAAAATCTTATCTGAAAGCGATATATCAATTAATAATCATTCTCTTATTGATTCCATTACACATTGTGCAAAATATACAGGATTATTTGGCAGGTGGCAGATACTTTCAACTAATCCTATGATAATATGCGATATAGCTCATAATGAACACGGATTAAAACCCGTAATGAATCAACTTAAGCAACTTTTTTCCACAGGACAGTTTGGTCGATTAATTTTGATATACGGAATGGCAAAAGACAAAGATATTGATTCCATTTTACCACTTCTTCCTATCTCTCAACACGAGACAATTTTTTATTACACAAATGCAATAGGTACCCGTGCAATGTCATCAAAAGATTTGAAAGACAAAGTGTTGGATTATCGGAAGAGAATAGGTTTAAGTGATAATATTCATAACGAATATGTCTCATCCTCAGTTTACGATGCAATCTTTCATTATCGTCAAAATTCCCTAAAAACCGACCTTGTCTACATAGGTGGAAGTAGCTATGTCGTAGCTGAAGCACTACCACATTTCTAGTTTTGATTACTTGATAGCTTTTGCCCTGAAATGGTGGCCCGAAGAGGAACTGAGATGTCTTTAGACACGCTCACCCTCTTCAGAATGATCTGCAGGGCATATGGGTGTGTCTAAAGCCTTGGTTTTTGCCCCGAAATGATGTCTTTAGACACGCTCACCCTCTTCAGAATGATCTGCAGGGCATATGGGTGTGTCTAAAGACGGGGTTAGTTTGATAAGCTCAGAGATCAACATATCGCAATATATGATGCTATATCAAAGTGTTCAAGTAGATCTTTGATAGCGGTGTCAAGAATGTGTCAAGAATGTGTCAAGAATGTGTCAAGAAAGGAGTAGTGGCAATGTTGTATAGAAAAAAAGAGAACGATTTTTAATCTTTCGATTGATAATCATTCTCTTATTGAGTGGGAGCAGAGGGAATCGAACCCCCGACCCTCTGCTTGTAAGGCAGATGCTCTAAACCAACTGAGCTATGCTCCCTTTCAATTTGGGAGTGCAAATATATGCTTAAATTTTATTACTCCAAAATTTATTTATAGTTTTTAGTAAAAATTTTAATTTTTAGTTTTGAATACTCTTATTTCACTAAAATCTTATCAATTATTTAGTATTAATCTTATCAGTTATTTAGTATTAATCTGGTTTTAATTGGTTGAGTAATGACTATGTTATCCATAAGAGTTTAGATGGATAGTCGGATAATAATCAATCTGTTACATATATTTTGCATTCGGTGGATGCATCTCCGCCATCAGTTGAATATGCTGTTATAGTTGCTTCCCCTTTTGAAATTGCTGAAACTACACCGCTTTGCGAAACTGTAGCTATATTTGGAGCGTTACTCTCCCATCTGAGTGGTGGTGGAATTGAATATTTGGGTTCAGTGGAGAAGTTGATTAGCACTTTAGTAGAGGAGGGTGGCCCCTGAAGTGATATTATATATATGCTCTTTTCAAATATTATTCTTTTTATACATTCTATAAGGCCATCGCAACTTATTCTCCAATTGAAACTTCCAATGCCATTTCCGATAGGGCAAATTATCATTGAATATTCTACTCCCCTCTCAATGTCAAAATTTGTCGTATTGTTTTTTCCAGGATATAATCGATAAATAATTGTTCCGTATTTTTCTTTAGATTTATAGTTTGCTTGTATCTCAATATAAGTAGTCATATTTTCTTCCAAACTATTTGTCAATATTTTATTATAGTGGTACTTATTGAATGGTAATAATTCCCCTTTCATATTCTCATTTATGTAAAAATCGTTATAGGATGTATTAAAATCGTAATCAAAACTTTCAAATGAACAACTGAATGTAGAATTGATTGTAGAATTCTCCACATACGGCTTATATAGCGAGATTCTTTTTGGAATGTTAACAAGGTTTACTTTTTTGATTTCAAAAAGTTTACCGGTAAATTGACTTAAATCCATTTTAATCCTTATTCTGGAACAAATTCTATTTGCTTCAACCATTACCTTTTGATCTTTATTCAACTTTAATAACTCTGTTTTACCTACATAAATATATTGAATTGATCCATCACTAATATCTGATTCTCTTATGTTTATGTAACCATTCTCTAACTCATCTTTTGTTTGGAACGAGATTTTATCCTTTGCATTTGAGATCGAATAGATATAGTATTCACCATTATTGATAATTGGAACTGGAATAGGGGCCATAGATCTATCCCCAACAATATGTAAGTGTCTTTCTACAATACCTTTAGAATTAATTAAATATATATTCACGTCAACTATAGGGGGTTGAATGGTACCCTTGCAGTCTATGGTGTCTGTGCTATTTATACTTTCTATATGGTTAATCTTTAAAAGTATATTGTCATAATAGTTAGTCTCCTTAAATTCAGCTTTGTTACAGGAGGTGGATAGTGGAAATAGTGTTAAGAGAATGTAAAAAATAGTTGGCGAGAGTAATCTCGCCAAGCTATTAAAACTCGATATTACCATTGTCAATATATTTCCAATCTGTTGATGTAATTACCACATTCACCGTTCCTTTGTCTAAGATTATATCGGGACTGCTACTTCCCTCTCTCAATATAGTGACACTTAGGGAATAACAAGTGTTTTTTTCAATACCTTCAGCACCTGAAGTGTATCCAAATCCCTCTCTGTTTATCGATATAGGATAATAATAACTTGTGCCATCAATTTTTCCTTCAATCACTAATCGAGTAAATTTATTCTCAATGCTCTCACTACTAATTGTATTCTCGTAGCAATGAAAGGTGTGAATTGAGGAGTATCTTTCGCCATCGCTTAAATCTGTTCCAACATTATCATATAGCATACCATTTATAGCTAAGGACTCCATATCACTTGGATTAAGTCCGCCTCGATTTAAAATGGTTGCCCCCGATGTAATCCCATCACATAACAATTTTTCTTTATTGACATTTATCATATAAATTTTCACATCGGTTAGTTTCTTTCCACTATGAACAGTGTTTGAGAAATTTATTGACAATGAGTTGAGTTTGATCCTCGAAATAATTCTTGACAAAACAATGTTTGAAGTTGGCTTCGTTTTTATATCGCCTGTTGAATGCCCAACCATAGTAAAATTGTTCAGATTTTCTTTTGATAAGTCGGCAAATACAGTATTAAAATCCCCCAAAGTTTTAACGATGTTCCAATTGATACCGTGCGAATTAGCAACAGCATAAATCATTTTCTCCCCTGATGAGGTGGTAATAGTAATTTCAGGTGACACTAAGAGATCTGCAGAGGTAAAAGTTTTTATCATATCCAACTTAGAGAGGGTTGGAGACGCTGAATTATTGGAAAAAACAAGAATATCAATTGTATTAATAGTATTATCACCTGCCTGTGTCAAAACATTTTCATCACTATAAATACCCTTTGTAGAATGTAGGTTTATCCCATCCTTTCCAACTTCTGAAATTTGAAATTTGAGATGAATTTTTCCCATCTCAATAGTAGCTTTTTGTTCATTTTTTGTGCAACTGCATTGGAATAGCATAGAAATAACTGCTACACCAATTAGAATAAATAATCTTCCCTTCATATCTTTTGTTTTAGTTAAAAATCATAAAAACATCTATCTCTTCTCAACATCACCGGGTCCCCCTCTTATACCCGTTCCAAGCATCCTCCTCAGAGATAGATGCGGGAGCAAATGTATAATCAGAATTAAAAAATAATACCCCAAAATGACAAAATATTCATCAATTTCTGTTTCAAAAAATATTGAGTAAAAATTAATAAAATGAAATAAAAATTGAAGAAATTTTAAAATAATTAATTGGGTATTTATAGTTATGATTATGTCATTTTGTCATAATTGATATGTTGGTATATATTTTGTCTTTACCTAACGCGAAATTTCAATTAATAGATAAATTTAAAAGATATGACAGTGCAAAAAGGTAAAATCGGGGTTACGACTGAGAATATATTCCCCGTCATTAAGAAGTTTTTATATTCTGATCACGAGATTTTTTTAAGAGAATTGGTTGCTAATGCTGTTGATGCTACTCAAAAGATGAAAGCTCTTGCTAATACCGGTGAGTATAAAGGTGAGTTGGGTGATATAACCATCAATGTGTCGGTAGATAGTGAAAAAAATACACTAACCATTGAGGATAAAGGAATTGGTATGACTCAAGAGGAGGTTGAGAAGTATATTAATCAGATTGCTTTTTCGAGTGCCGGTGATTTTTTGGAGAAATATAAGGATCAGATAGGAAGCATTATCGGACATTTCGGTCTTGGTTTTTATTCTGCATTTATGGTATCTGAGAAGGTGACTATCAATACTCTCTCTTGGAGAGAAGGGGCAAAGCCAGTTAAATGGGAGTGCAAGGGTGATCCTGAGTATTCGATAAATGAGGGTAAGAGAAAAGTGAGAGGAACTGAGATTATTTTGCATTTAGATGCTGATTCTAAGGAATTTACAGATCGTGATAAGATTAATACCCTCCTTACTAAGTATTGTAGATTTATGCCTGTTCCGATTGCTTTTGGAAAAGAACAAGAGTGGAAAGATGGTAAATATGTTGATACTGATAAGGATAAGATTATCAACGATTCTACACCTATCTGGACTAAAAAACCTACTGAATTGAAGGAGGAGGATTATATGAAGTTTTATAGGGATCTTTACCCTATGCAAGAGGACCCTCTTTTCTATATCCATTTAAATGTGGATTATCCATTTAACTTAACAGGAGTTTTGTATTTCCCTAAAATAAAGGATAAGATAGAACTAACAAGAAATAAAATACAATTATATTGTAATCAGGTATTTGTGACTGATTCTGTTGAGAATATCGTTCCCGATTTTATGACATTGCTTCATGGGGTAATCGATTCTCCCGATATCCCGCTAAATGTATCTCGGAGTTATTTGCAATCTGATAGTAATGTGAAGAAGATTTCAACTTATATTACTAAGAAAGTTGCTGATAGATTAGAAGATATTTACAAAAATGATCGTAAGAATTATGAGGAGAAATGGGATAATCTTAAATTATTCTTGGAATATGGGATGATTACAGATGAGAAATTTTATGAAAGGGCAGAGAAATTCGCACTTTTGAAAAACACGGATGGTAAATATTTCTCGTATGAAGATTATAGGAAGGCGATAGAGATCAATCAAACAGATAAGGATAAAAAAGTTGCATACCTATACACGACAGATGCTGTAGAACAATATTCGTATATTGAGGCTGCAAAAGAGAAGGGATACGATGTATTATTATTTGATTGTCAATTAGATGCCCATTTTGTAAACCTTCTTGAAACTAAGTTTAAAGACTCAACATTTGTGAGGGTGGATTCAAATTCTGCTGATAAACTGATTAAGAAAGAGGAGATTACAAAACCAGATTTTACTGCTCAAGAAAAAACAGATTTATCGTCAATATTCGAGTCGCTATTGCCAAAAGGAAATAATTATCAAATTGAAGCAGAGAATCTTGGAGAAAATTGTCCTCCAATTCTAATTACTCAATCAGAATTTATGAGGCGTTATCGTGAAATGTCTGCTTTAGGTGGTGGAATGAATTTTTATGGTGAATTGCCATCATCTTATAATATCAGTATTAATGCCCAACACCCATTAATCGATAGAATATTAAAAGATAAAAAAACATCAACATCAAAAGATATTGAAAATTTCGATACCAAACATAATGAGTTACAATCACAACTCGATAAGATCAATGGGGAAACAAAAGATAAAAAAGTTGAAGAGATTACTACAGCTCAGAAGGATGAAAAGGAGAGATTGGAGGGGGAAATCTCAAAGTTAGAGGGGAATCGCAAAGCTGTTATGGAAAAATTTGCCTCAGATAATCTGCTTGTTAAGCAAGTTGTTGACCTTGCATTGCTTGCAAATAATATGTTGAAGGGGAAAGAGTTAAGTGATTTTATTAAACGTTCAACTGCAAATCTTTAATTATTAAGTTTTTAACATAACAAGATTTTATGTTTTAAAGATATAATGTTAAATATTTTAAGAAGAGGGTGCCTGAGATTAGGTGCCCTCTTTTATTAAATTTGTGTTTTCAAGTGCGATTTTGGCCTCTTCAACTATAATTATTAGATAATTTATTACACGATGGTGTACATTTGAGGATTATTTATCACAAAAAACTATCGTTTATGTTTGACGCAATTGTTAATTTCTCGATTCGGAAAAAATTATTTGTTGGTCTGACCACAATTTTTTTGTTGATCGGAGGGATATATTCGATGATAACACTTCCGGTTGATGCCGTTCCGGATATCACTAATAATCAGGTTCAAATAGTTACAATCTCGCCGACACTTGCTCCTCAAGAGGTTGAGAAACTCATAACTTTTCCAATTGAGATAGCTATGAGTAATATAATGAATGTAATAGAGATTCGGTCTGTTTCCAGATTCGGATTGAGTGTTGTGACTGTTGTTTTCGAGGAGAACATTCCCACTCTCGATGCCAGACAATTGGTGAATGAACAGATTCAAACGGTCTCCGGAGAGATTCCTTCTTCATTAGGGGTGCCTACTATGATGCCCATTTCCACCGGGTTAGGAGAGATATACCAATATTATTTGGAGGTTGATCCGAAATATAAGGATAAATATAATGCAATGGAACTCAGAACTATACAGGATTGGGTTGTAAAAAGAAATATGTCTGGAATTCCAGGTATAGTGGAGATCAATAGTTTTGGAGGATATTTAAAGCAATATGAGGTTGCTATAGATCCTGATGCACTCTTCTCTCTGAATATTACAATATTAGAAGTATTTGATGCCTTGAGTAAAAACAATCAAAACACTGGAGGGGCATATATTGAAAAAAATAAGCGTGCCTATTATATCAGGTCAGAAGGGATGATTAAAGGGGTTGAGGATATTGAGAATGTGGTTATTACAAATAGGGGAGGTGTTCCTATTCATATCAAGGATGTTGCAAAAGTAAATTTAGGGTCCCCGAAGCGGTTCGGTGCAATGACAATTGATGGTGAGGAGGAGTGTGTTGGTGGAATTGCGATGATGCTTAAAGGGGCAAATGCCAATCAAGTCACGGAAGAGCTTGAAAAAAGGGTTGAAAAAGTGCAAGAGATGCTTCCTGATGGGGTTAAAATTTCCCCCTATCTAAATAGGTCTGAGCTTGTAAGCAGAAATATTTCGACCGTTATTTTCAATCTTATTGAGGGAGCTATCATTGTATTTCTTGTACTTATACTCTTTTTAGGAAATGTTCGAGGAGGGTTGATAGTGGCTTCAGTTATTCCATTAGCGATGTTGTTTGCTTTTATAATGATGAGACTTTTAGGTGTCTCTGCAAATTTAATGAGCCTTGGAGCGATCGATTTTGGAATTGTGGTAGATGGGGCAATAGTGATTGTAGAGGGAATTTTGGCACATATCTACACTAAGAAATTTGATGGTAAAACATTGACTAAAAGTGAGATGGAGAATGAAGTCGCCAAAGGTGTTAGCTCTGTTATCCGCTCAGCTACATTTGCAGTATTGATTATATTGATAGTGTTTTTCCCGATATTGACATTAAAAGGTATTGAAGGTAAATACTTTACACCGATGGCGCAGACTTTAGTATTTTGCATTATTGGGGCATTGATATTATCATTGACATATGTTCCTATGATGAGTTCACTGATTTTGAAACGTAAAATCAGTTTGAAGCCAACATTTGCGGATAGATTTTTCAAATGGCTTAACGGGATCTACCAAAAGAGTTTAGCATTTGCCTTAAAACATTCTTGGGGAAGTGTTATAACTGCTTTTGCTGCCCTTGCATTTAGTTTGTTTATTTTTACAAAACTCGGATCAGAATTTATTCCAACCCTTGATGAGGGTGATTTTGCAATGCAAATGACTTTACCGGCGGGAAGCTCTCTGACTCAGAGTATTGAGGTGTCAAAACAGGCTGAGAAGGTTCTTTTAAGTAATTTTCCTGAAATAAAGCACGTTGTAGCAAAGATTGGGACTGCAGAGGTACCTACAGATCCTATGGCAGTAGAAGATGCAGATATTATGATAGTTATGAAGCCGTTTAAGGAGTGGGTAAGTGCCAAATCAAGATCGGAAATGGTTGATAAAATGAAATCATCCTTAGATACTGTGTCTGGTGCAGAATTTAATTTTAGTCAACCAATACAGCTGAGATTCAATGAATTGATGACAGGTTCAAAGGCGGATATAGCTATTAAACTTTATGGAGAGGATATGGAAGAGCTCTATAAAAAGGGGATTGAGGCTTCTAATTATATCAAGAAAATTCCAGGTGCAAGTGATGTTTTGGTTGAACAAGCTATGGGGCTTCCCCAATTAGTTGTAAATTACGATAGGGATAAGATAGCTCGTTATGGTGTTAATATTGAGGAGATTAATGATATTATTAGAACAGCCTATGCTGGAGAAAGTTCAGGAATTGTATTTGAGAATGAAAGACGATTTGATCTTGTGGTAAGGCTTGATAAAGAAAAATTTGCCGATCTAAATCTTCATAGATTCTTTGTTAGAACTGGTGAAGGGGTGCAAATTCCAGTAAGTGAGCTTGCAAGAGTTGATTATGTTCAAGGGCCGTTGCAAATAAATAGAGACGCTACCAAAAGACGTATTGTGATTGGTGTCAATGTTCGTGGTGCAGACATTGGAAAAGTTGTTGCTCAAATTCAAAACACACTTGATGAGAACATTAAATTGCAGCCAGGATACCATTTCGAATATGGAGGACAATTTGAAAATCTCCAAAATGCGATAAATACCCTATTAATAGTAATTCCCGTTGCGTTGATGCTTATATTGTTACTCCTATTTTTTGCATTTAAGAGTATTACCTACTCGTTAGTTGTCTTTACCACTATTCCACTCTCATTGATTGGGGGAATTCTTGCCCTCTATGCAAGGGGATTACCTTTCAGTATCTCTGCAGGGGTAGGCTTTATTGCCCTCTTCGGGGTTGCAGTTCTAAATGGGATTTTGATGATCAACCACTTTAGGGAGTTAAGAAATGCATCACCATATAAGTTATCTGTAATGAGAGTAATAGAGAGAAGTACTCCCCATTTGCTTAGACCTGTGTTTTTAACAGGAATTGTTGCCTCTCTCGGATTTATTCCGATGGCGATTGCAACCTCTGCCGGGGCTGAAGTTCAAAGGCCACTTGCCACTGTAGTCATTGGAGGACTATTGGTATCCACTGTATTAACACTAATCATTATTCCGGTTTTCTACAGACTTGTCCAAACAAGCCGCATTGCGATAGCCAAATCATTTATTTCTAAATTATTAGCAATTGGAGTAGTGTTTATTCTAATCCCCATTGCCTCTCAAGCTCAAATTGATATTCAAAAGCAAAATAATGTTAAGGCTCAAACGACAAATTATATCACATTGGATCAAGCAATATCAATGGCTTTGTCAAATGATCCAAGGATGAAGGTGGCAGCGGCAGCAATTGAAAGGAACAAAGCATCGAAGGGGGAATCTTGGGAAATCACCCCAACTTCTATCGAATACGGTGGTGGGCAAATAAATGGTACAAGATATGATAATCAGTTAATTATAAGCCAATCTATCGGTTCACCCATCACCCCATTCTATAAAAATGCCCTTGCCAAAAATAGAACTCTCAATGCGACTATTATGGCGGAAATAGTTAAACGTGAAATAGTTGCAGAGGTTAAAAGGGCTTGGATCACCTATATTTATACAAATAAAATCAACGAGTTGTACACCACCCAGAAAGAACTTGCAGACAAACTTTATTTAGGGGATAAATTGAGGTACGATATGGGTGAGATAAGTTTATTGGAAGAAAAAGCAAGTGAATCACTCTCATTAACAACATATACCCAGCTTCTTCAAGCCCAAAAAGAGTATAAAATGGCAGCTGAGAGATTGAGATGGGTTTGTTTCTCGCAAATACCTATCACCCCGTCCGATACAAATATAAATATAACAGATCCTTCCACACTTCAATTGGATAGCACTTCATTACTGTATTCAAATTATTATCAAGGGTTAAATAAAGAACAGAGGGCAATTTTGAATGTTGAAAAAAGCCGGATAAGTCCTGAAATTTTCGCCTCATATCACAGACAGACAATTGTACCGGAAAAAGGGCTCAATTCATACAGTGTTGGGATTACTTTTCCTATAATTTTCAATACTCAACTTAGCAAAATACGTCAAGCGAAATATGCTCTGGCTGAGACCGAAGGTCAATCGGAAGCAGCTATGAGAGAGATCAATATGCATCGCTCTGAACTTTATATGCAGATAGAGTTACTAAAAGAAAACATTGAAATATATGACAGCACTCTACTTGATCAGGCAAAGGAGTTGAGAAGGGCTACTCAATTGCAGTTGAATAACAATAATATTGATATTTCACAAGCGATTCAAGCGATAAATAGTGCTATAAAGATAGAGGAATCTTATATTTACACTCTATATCAATACAATATTGCACTTCTTGAATATGAGATGTATAAATAATTTTAGAAATGTGTAAACAATTTCATACAATGAAAAAACTAATAATATTTTCCACAATAATTCTTTTATTGTTTTCCTGTTCCTCACCAAAGGGTGAAGAGACGCAAATTTCCGAGGCTGTTTTAGATACAATTATCACAAGTGTCGATTCGATTGATGCTGTCAGCGGTGCTACAAATGTTGAGAACGCATTGATGATAAATGGGACAATAACTATTCCGCCAGAGAATAATATTACTATTTCCCTACCAATCAGTGGGATAATAACTTCATTTTCCTTACTTCCAGGTACTTATGTTAGAAAAGGTGAGACTATTGCTGTACTCGAAAACACGGAGTTTATTGATATGCAACAATCTTATCTTGATGCTGCCTCCCAGACTGAATATTTAGAGACAGAGTATAATCGTCAGAAAAATCTTGCAGATCAAGATGTTACATCTAAAAAGAAATATCAAGAGAGCAAGGCTTATTTCCTTTCATCAAAGAGTAAAAAAGAGGCAATGGCAGCAAAATTGTCTATGTTAGGGATCTCTCCGAGCAAAGTTGAAAGTGATGGGATCGTAGAGAAATTAGTTGTAATCGCTCCCAAAAGCGGATATATTTCATATGTTGGGGTAAATAAAGGCAAATATATCAATGCAGGGGAGTCTATCTGCCAGATCATCAATAAAAGTGAGATATTATTGAGTCTAATAACTTATGAAAAAGATATTAATAAATTGGAGATAGGACAGATTATTGAGTTTAAAGTCAATGGTATAGAGGGTAAAATGTATAAAGCAGTTATTACCGCTATTGACCAGAATGTAGATTCTGTAAATCGTTCTATTCGGGTGTATGCAAAATCAAAAACAACAGAAGACTATTTCAGACCGGGTATGTATGTGATAGCGATTATAAAATAAAACATATTAGGATATGATTTACAGAATTATAATTGTAATATTATCTGCACTTGTATCTGTTTTGGTACATTTTCCTGAACTGATCTCAATGCTCAATTTTGATGGCAATTTCAACCCTTTCGGCAAGATAACAATTGCAGAGATCTCTTGTGAAATAGGATACTTATTTATTACCTTATTAATTCTATTTGCTATAAACGGCTACTTGTTTAAATTTTATAACAAAAAGCATATCATAAAATGGTCTTTAGTATTTATTTCATTTATAATCACTTGGATTTTAAGCAGTTTACTTGGCCACCTCTTTATTTTATTGAGAGATTATATACAGATACCTGCCATTAATGTCACTTTACATCACTACCTCCACCCTTTACGAGATTTTATCATCTCATTCGTCGTTACAGGGGGAAGTTATATAATGTATCTTGTTGCGAGAGATCAATCTATTGTACTTGAAAATCAGGAACTCAGGACGGAAAATTTACGCAACCAATATGAATCGCTCAAAAATCAATTAAATCCACATATGCTTTTTAACTCCCTCAACACATTGAACATATTGATAAGAGAGTCGCCTCAAAAAGCACAGAATTATACTTGTGAGCTTTCAAAAGTGCTTCGCTATACACTTCAAACATCTGAATCAAAGTGTGTTACATTGGTACAAGAGATGGCGTTTGTGGATGCATATATATTCCTTCTCAAACAAAGATATGAGGAGAATCTGAATTTTGTGATCAGAATAGACAAAATGTATGAGGGGTATTATATCCCTCCAATGGCTGTTCAGATGCTTATTGAAAATGGGGTTAAACATAATGAAATTAGCAGTAAAAGGCCTATGGAGATGACAATTTGTACAGATGAGGAGAGGTTGACTGTCTCAAATCCAATTCAACCGAAAATCAGCACTTCAAAGGGGGACGGAATCGGTCTTAATAATCTAAATAAACGGTACAATCTCCTTTTTAAGCAAGATATTCTGATCTCAATTGAGAATAATATTTACAAAGTAATTTTACCGTTAGCAAAACATTGCAATGAAAGTTCTAATAATTGAAGATGAAAAAGCCGCTGCAAGAAACCTAAGCTCACTACTTGCGGGAATTAATCCAAACATCGTTATAATCAAAGTTTTAGACAATGTGATGGAGAGTATAGATTGGCTTACTCATAATCCGCAACCCGAATTGATCTTTATGGATATCCACCTTGCAGACGGATCTGCATTTGACATTTTCGAAAGATGTCAAGTCAATTCACCTATTATTTTTACAACCGCATATGATGAATATGCTATTAAAGCATTTAAAGTCAATAGTATTGACTATCTATTAAAACCTATTGACGAGATTGATTTGCGAAAGTCTATTGAAAAATTTAACAAGACTGCCTCTGTGACAGATAATATTAGCAAGGAGTCTATAAATCTATTAATCAATTCATTAAAAGGTAAAAAATGGACAACACATCTTCTTATTCCAATGAAAGGTAACAAAATGATTCCCCTTTTTATAGGGGACATCGCTCACTTTCGAATCGAAGAGGGGTTTGTGCGTGCTAAAACACACGATCTGCGTGTTTTTACAGTGCCTCATACACTTGAACAACTATATGATATGATAGATTCATCTATCTTCTTTAGAGTAAATAGGCAATATATTGTCTCAAAAAATGATATTGCCCATATAGAACTTTGGTTTGGGGGAAGGCTTTCAATCAAATTAAAATCGTCTCCCGATGCCAAAATCATAATTAACAAACCTCGGGTAGCTGATTTTAAGGTATGGTTAACAGGATGTGGAGATTAAAATAAATAGATCTAATAAAAAAGAGAGCGACTAAAAAGAATTTTTTAGCCGCTCTCACCCTACAACTTAAAAATTGAAAACTATTGAAAGAACTTTTACTCTGATATGATTAAAACATTTTCAGAGGTTTGTAAATAGTTTATCACCCATCTACGATGCAAAAGTAATTATCCAATTTGTGAAAAGTGTTACCAATTCGGCCCAATTTATTATCAATTAAAATTTGGGTATTTTATATATGATAATTATCGAAAAAAGAAGTCAATTATTTCACCGATTAGAGTGTCTATTTCGTATTGTGAATGAAGGGCCTCGATAGGAAATCCGAGTGAAACACTTTTATAACTCTCTCCTTTTGAAGCTACTCCGGCAGAGATATTATTGTCACCATATCTAAAGATAGTCCAACTGTTTTTTCCACAAGGAATTATTCCGTCAGGAGAATTGACACTATAGACAGTAGAATTTGGATGAGTGAATATCGAATAAATCTGTTTTCCTATCCCATAAGGATTTGGTGCTGGATTGATAACACCGGTTGCAGAAGCTTTTGATGAGATCCATTGATATTTAAAGGTATTCTTAACGAAATCTCTTGATTGTTGAAGTGGTTTGCATATCGAATCTATCAGTTTTAACTCCTCATTTTTTTTATTAAATATAGACAATAAAGAGTCTGTATTTGGAGTTATTTTGATTAATGAGGCCTTGATTTTCTCTCTTTGATCGAAATATAACATTTTTCGGGTGTTCTCATAAATGCCGTCCCAAACATCAGTTGCAATATATGAGCCTGACAACAATAGATTGCCCTTGCCTGTTAAACAATAGTGAGTTAATATGTTTTGTAATTTGATAGGGAACACTTCAAATCGGATTTTAGATGCCCCTTTTCTCCCAATTTGAGTGGAGATCTGTTTCCCCATAATCAAATCGATAACTTTATAATTTGTTATATCTATATCTCCGTTTATAAGTCCGTCTCTACTGCACGACTCAAATTGTATCCCTTTTTTAGCAAAAGCTATACCGTGAACAAATGGATAATCAAAGGAATTTCCGGCAACGATCGAAGTTTCGTAGTCTCCATTTGAGGCTCCAAATCCGGGGGAGTCATCATCTGTCCAAAAGGCAGATCGGTCAAATTGGAATTGATTTCCTACATAGGAGTAGTCTTTGATATAACCAACACCTGCATCGATATAATCACAAAATCCAGCACGGGTACTATCTTTTGTAGCAAATGAGGCCGGGGCAGATATTCTATCGAAACCATTAACAATAAGAACTTTACCAGAATGTGGGTCCGTATCGGCAGAGGGTTGAGATGATAGAGAGAGTGTTTCACTTGGGAATGAGCACCCTCCTGAATTGATTGCGACAACTTTGTAGCTATAGATTAGTCCTGGCTGAATCGGGAGGAGACAAGAGTTTCCTTTCACTACAACACCATTATCAAAACCGCTACTATTTCCAGCTCTTAAATCTTCTCTACTAAATTTTTCATTGGAAATATCGAGAAGGTTGACAATTCTGGTGTAAATTATGAATGATTCCGGATTGGCACTCGTTTCTAATGTATCTATTGTGGGCTTCCACTCAAGATGGGCATTTCTCCCATCGTTAGTAATGGTCGCCGAGAAGGAGTTAATCGGGAGGGGCTGAACTACATAAGGGATATTGTTTTTGAAAGAGAGAAACTTGAGTATCCCTTTGTATATGGCACGAGAAACGGTAAATTTAAAATTAGGATCGAGTCCGTAACGCATATCTGCAAAATTCTGATGAGAAAGGAGCTCCAAAAGAAGAGATGGAACATTGGGTTGGCGTGATTCGAAATAGGAGCGATCCCAAAGACCTCTCCTTGTCCAATTGGGTTCAAAAGAAGAGCGAATATCGGTGACTAATTGGGTCTGAATCATATCGGAAAGTTCTCTCGATGAGATGCGAGGGAGCTTATTAGGAAAGAGATCTGAATTTTCAGAAAACCTTGTATATATAGATAGTGTACCTATTATTGAATCTGTTAGGGAGATCCCCGCATCGGAATGGAGGGCCAAAGAGAGGTCGATAGGAATTTTATAGCCATCAGATAGAGCATTTACCCAAGATCCTCTGGATTTATAATCATCCTTATAATCATCAGATTCTGAGTTTTGAGAATAGACCTCATTTGGAAATCCTGCCCATTGAAGCCAATATCTTGCAGCCTCGGCATATCGAGGGTAACCACTGATTATGGGAGATATTACAAACCCATAACCATTAGTGCCTAAATGATTTGCCGGCTTTCTTGCAATATTACCCATCCCTCCACCAAATTTGACAGCATCAGCGACTACTACATTATCAGAACCACTTTTTGAGGTGGACAGATTGTGCAATACAACCCCATAGTCGCTCTTCCCTTTGGGAAAATTGAAGGTTCCGAGATAGACCCAAGTACCACCACCGATTTGCTGATTGACTTTGAATAGGGTATTTCCTCCGAGATGGGTAACTGTGTAATATACACAATCAGAGCTGTTTTCAAGTGATTGGTAAGAGACATAAACTGCGTATCGGTCAGATTTGGTAAAAGTGGGCCGCCAACAAGCAAACGATGTGTGTTTCAGATGATTAATCGTTCCGTTTTGACAAACTATTTTTCTTGCATTGCCCATTTTAAAGGGATTCTCTCCAGAAACATAAACAGATTTTGGGTTTGCAAATCCCTCAATCCCCGTATCTTCCCAATGTTTAGAGGTGTTTGAAGTATATTCATAATAATCTTCCCCACAATTATCTACGATTATCTCCTCCTTCTGATAATCCCTTTCTCGAGGCAGTGCTACACAGGCTCCGGCATTTTCCAACATCGGCACAATAAATGGTAATACATAACTCTGAGTAAAAAGGTCTTCTACAGTTTCAAATACCCTTGATCTCTGCCATTCCCATCTCAAAAGTGATTGCTCATAATAATATCCGTGGCTTTGCCACAATGCAATGTGCCTCTCTTGAAGTCCGTTTGTTATTTCAACAGGTATAGAGAGGGGGGTAACCCACTTATTCACGGCCTCTATTTTGGCGAGAGTATTTCCCTCATCTGAGGAGCCTGAACAATCTATGATATCGGAGAATTGCCTCCCTGAAAAATAGGGTGATGAGAGATCTTCCAATTTAGTCCTCATTGAGAACAACTCAAGTTTTAACTTCTTGTATTTATCAGGTAATAAACTCTTTGCGATATTATACAATAGTGATACATCTTCATCTCTAATTGGATTCTCCCCAAGTGTTCTTGAAAAATGCAATTGTAACCCCTTTTTAGATTTAGAAAGGTAAGCTGTATCTACTGTGATAGTTCCGATTAACTCAGCTTTACCCATCATTATTTTTGAGATAGAATCAGAAATGGGGAGAAACTCCGTAACAGGAATTTTCTTATAAGAGTGTGGTGGTTGAGAGAGAGCTGACTCCGGGAAAACTGTTTCAGAAAAGAGGAAAAACAGTATTAATATGACTATTATATTTATTTTAGGAAATGATCTGCGTATATCCATTCTATTAGGGCCATTGAGATGATTATTGACTTTTATACCTTACAAAAATAGAGATAATTCCTTGATGTTATAAAAATTTATTTGAAATGGGGAATATAACAAGGTAATAATGGGGGAATATTGCCCCCTTTTGTATCTTTGCAATCAATATTCAATTTTTCACACCTATTGTTTGTTATTATGCGTAAAATATCTTTAGCTAATATCCCTACCAAAATCAATTATTTGGAGAAATTCTCCAAAGAGACAGGGAAGAATGTATATATAAAAAGGGATGACTACACAGGGACAGAACTATCCGGCAATAAAATCAGAAAATTAGAATACTCTATAGCAGAGGCTCAATCTCTAAATGCCGATATGCTAATTACTTGTGGAGGTATTCAATCCAATCATTGCCGTGCGACAGTGGCCTCAGCAACAATGCTCGGAATGAAGTCTGCAATAATGTTAAAACAGACCTACAACCCACGACTTGAGGGAAACTATTTTTTAGATGTTCTCTATGGGACTGATATCCATTTTTGCAGTGTAGATGAGTATGCCATCAGGGACACAATGCTTAAAAAGCTCGCCGAAGGGTATAGACAAAAGGGGTATAATCCGTATATAATCCCAGAAGGTGCTTCAAATGGAATAGGAACATTAGGCTATTATTCAGCATATAAGGAGATTATAGAGCAAGAGAAAGAGATGGGAGTCACTTTTGATACAATAGTGATAGCAACAGGTTCTGGGGGAACCTCAGCAGGATTGAATGTCGGAAACAGGATATTTAAAGGGGGTAAGAGGATCATCTCTTTTTGCGTAGCAATTGATGATTTTCAAATCAGAATAGCCAATTATTGTAATGAAAGTCTGGATTATCTTGTTTGCTTCGGAGAGTTGAAACAAAATGAAAGAGATGACTTGGCAATATTCAATCCATCTGATATAGAGATCAACAGAGATTATATAGGGGCAGGATATGCCCTTTCACGTCCGGAAGAGATCGAGTTTATCACAAATTTTGCAAGAAGTGAGGGGATCTTATTAGATCCCGTCTATACCGGAAAAGCAATGTTTGGATTATGGAGCGAGTTAAAATCGAAAGAGAGGTTAAAAGAGTCAAAAAACATATTGTTTATCCATACAGGGGGATTGTTCGGTCTCTTTCCCTCAAGTAATCTCTTTGGAATTAAATAGATAAGATCACCAATTGAGGAAAGGTATTACCACTTATAAATAATATTAACTGCCCCCTTATATGCAGGCAACCACTCTCCCGATTTGTTAAGTCCTACATACATAGAGCCGTCAGAAGATCTATGCCCTTCATAAAGTGAAATAGAGTAGCCCCCTCCCCAAGAGAGCTCCAAACCCCAATGTTTTGTAAGGGTAAATTGGTAACCGAGTGTCAGACCTGCCATAAAATTTGAACCAACCTGATATTCATTAGGATATGTATGCCAATAGGCAGGAACTATCCCTTTTGACAATCTCCATACTCCGTATCCGATGTTGGGACCAACAAAAAAGCCACGGAAGGATTGAATAGGGTAATATCTCCCCTCAACAAAAGCTGTAGCAATTGTCAAAGGAATTTTTGTAAATAAAAACCCTTTTGGGGCAAAACAGGCGAATGACTCCAAAGCAACTGTGATATTATTATGAACACGAAATTCGATTGAGGGATTTATAATACCTACAACAACAGCTGCATTTAACTTGACGGCAATACGATTTGGATCCCCCCCGAAAAGGCGTTCCTGTCTTGCTATTTTTTTTTCATTTGTTTGAGCAGATAACTGATGAGTTGATAATGTACTTAGAATGATAAAACAACTAAATATCAATAAGTTGCTATTTTTAAAAAAAGTAGAAATTTTCATAATCGGATAATAAATTTTAAAAAAGATAAATTAATAGTGTAAATGGATTCTAGAAAACAAATAGATGATAAGGGTACCAGATAATATAGCGACACAATCCGCTGTGAAATCCAAAATATCCCCCTCACGAGATGTTATGAAAAGATATTGAGTAAGTTCTGTAGCAAGTGCAAATAACACCCCTGTTAGCAGAGTTATATAGATCGAGTATCGGCGAAATCGTAAGAGGTGGTGGGAATAATTGCAAGTAAGCCAGGCAATAAATGGATATGGGAGGAACATTATGAAGTGTGCTATGCGATCTCCCCTTATGCCTAAAAAATATTGAGCAAGGTCAACCTTTTCAGGAAGTGATATTGTAAAGAAACAGAAAAACATCACAGCCAAGACATAAAGAAGAAATGAAATTTTTATAAAAACACCTATTTTCTTATTCATTTTGCAAATGTAATTATTTCTCTCTCATAGTCGTTTAATACACATTTTTTTTAACTTTGCAGGAACAATAACACAAACAATGAAGTCCTTTTGTCTGACAATTACTTTGGTCCTCCTTTTATTACCGACTTTTTTAAGTGCTCAAAATGAGAATATTAATGAGGTTGATGTAAAAGGATACTATCTTTTACCGACAAAAAACAATTGGTTTATATCTGTTGGTGGAGGGGTTCAACTTTATTATGGAACAGAGGATTTTAAATATATCTCTACGTCAAGTTTATCCCCTGCGGCCGATTTGTCATTTGGTAAATGGATCTCCCCATCTCTTGGTTTTAGAGTTCAATTTGCCGGTATTCAGGGATATGGTTGGACATCGGTAACTTCACCATATATGCTCTCAAAACCTGTTCAGAATGTGTATAAAGAGGCATTCTATTATGTGAACACTAAAGTTGATTTTTTATGGAATGTTTTGGATATAGGTGATAATTACAGATATTCACGAATATTCAAATTTATCCCCTTTATTGGTGCAGGTGCGGTTTCGACTTTTTCCCCTTCGGTAGGGATGGAGATAGGACCGGCAGTTTCTGGAGGTTTCTTGTTCAATTTCAGATGTTCACAATATGTTTCACTCAATTTAGAGTTGAGATCTGTTGTTGCTGACGGAAGGATGGATAAAATGAGGTATAATTCAAATTATGAACCCTCGATTCTTCCCCCTGCAGTTGAGTGTATGAATAGTGCCACTATCGGTATTCAAATAGCCATAGCTCCAAAGAAATTTGACCGAAGATACGAGATCACCTCTGAGTATAAATATAAGATAATGGAGTTGAAAAGGGAGTTGAGAGATCAGAAAAATGAGTATAATATCCTGAAAGATAAACACAAAGATCTCAATCAAAAAGCTTTAAATCTTATTAAAGAGAATGATGAACTCTTAAAACTAAATAATCAGTATAGAAACAACAAAGGGAAAAATAATTAAATACACAACAGATATGAAATTTTTTATAGATACAGCAAACTTAGGTCAAATTTCTGAGGCTCAGTCACTCGGAATAATAGATGGAGTAACAACAAATCCTTCCCTTATGGCAAAAGAGGGGATTAAAGGGCACGATAATGTTATCGAACACTATCGTCGCATTTGCGAAATAGTGGACGGAGATGTGAGTGCAGAGGTTTTTGCGACAGACTATGAAGGAATGATAAAAGAGGGGCACGAACTTGCAAAAATTCACAAGCAAATAGTGGTAAAACTCCCTTGCACTAAAGATGGAATTAAAGCTGTTAAGTATTTTTCCTCCAATGGTATAAAAACAAATTGTACTCTCATATTCTCTGTAGGGCAAGCACTTTTGGCTGCTAAAGCAGGAGCTACCTATGTCTCGCCATTTGTCGGAAGACTTGATGATATCTGTTCGGATGGGGTAGAGCTTGTATATAAAATAGCAGAAGTTTATAAAAACTATGGATATAAGACCCAACTTTTAGCTGCTTCTATCCGCCACACTCAACATATAATTCAGTGTCTTGATGCAGGTGCAGATGTAGCTACTTGCCCTCTGAATGCAATTCTCGGCCTTCTCAATCACCCTTTAACAGATCGTGGTCTTGAGATATTTATCAATGACTCAAAGAAGATGCAGTAGTTTTGTGTTTCTTGATATACTCTGATAATTGATTATTGATAGCAGCGAGTTCAATATATTCATTGTAGATGTATTCTATCTCCCCTTTCTCTTTCAATTTGATGATCAACTTAGAGTGCGCCCGTTTAAAAGCTTTTAATCCCGATACACATTTATCCCTAATATTTTTAGCATCGGTTATTTTCTCACATAACTCCATATAATGAATAGTTGCACCAATCTCAATAGGGTGGTTATTATTTAGGAATGTAGAGATATAAGCCTCATAATTGTCAGATAGCCCTTTACTCTCATTTATTATCAATGTGTCTAACAATCCACCCTGCAAAATTTCGGTTAATTCGTCTACACAATGACCAACTACAGTGTCACACTCTGATATGTATTGTTTTAACAGATAGGCTTGCCTGTATTTCATAAAAGTTTCAGCTGCAAAACCGATATATTTGCCGGAAATCTTCCCTAATCCTACAGGGATCTCATCTACATCCCCATCTTTTATCCCCTCCTGATTTATAGAGTTGTGGAGTGTGATAAGGTTATCTGTATTTTTACCTATTCCTCGTAATTCTCTCCCGATGTTTTGGTATCGAATAGGGTCTGATAACGAAATTAGAACCTTAATATAACTGTTTAGAGCCTGTGTATAGAGGTACCCTTTTTTCACCATTTTATCATCAACTACCCTCTGATCAGAGATAGCATTTAGTTCATCAACTTGAAGTTTACCCGATGAGAGGGATGATGCATAAAACATCCCCCGATTTGTCCTTACATCTCGAAGTGTCTCGAAGATGAATGCAGGGGAGTTTGTGAGGGTGTCAGAGACAAGTGAGAGGTTGTTTATTGCCTCGATTTGCGATTTTGTCAAAACCGAACAAGATGTTGATATTAAGAGAATTACAACAATTATTAAAAACGATGATTTTTTAACCATTTTGAAAATTTTAAGTTAAGAATAGGTGATGAATTTTTATCTTTTTCAAAAATAAATAAATTTTAGATAAGCAATACATTATAATAAATATTAATTGCAACTAAAAGTTGAATAAATAATCTATTAATATTAAAAATTACTCAAATATTTGTACTATTTTTTAATGTGGTATTGACAATTTATTAGATTATCGTATTATCTTTGCGGAACAATAATTGCTAAAATACTTTACTTTTAAACTCGCTTGATGCTAAAAAATATTTCAAATTATTTATCGAATCATTATGTTAGCAGATATTGGATTCTATTGTTTGATACAATAGTTTCAGCAGTGTCGTCCATAATAGTCTCTATGGCAGCACACTCACTGCTTGGGGTGCAGACTTCGGTAATTAACTATCTTTTATTTTTCTTCTTCAATGCAGTTGTTTCACTCATAGTCTATTCGCTTATGAGTACCCATTTGGGGATCATCAGACACATCACTATTAAAGAGATGTTGAGGGTCTCATTTGCTTCAATTTTAAAATCATTTATAATACTCTCCTCGATAATCATTCTATCTTCATTGGCATTTCACTTTTCATTTTCTACTTGGATTTTGATTATGTGTGCCGTATCAGATGCTATTCTAACCTTCTTTTTATTGATAATGTCGAGGATTATTATCTCAAATCTTTATCACTTACTGATTGATACAGATTACAGAACAGAGATTGAAAAGGTGTTGATTTATGGAGATTCTAATGAGTCAGTATCCGTATTCGGGATGTTAGATAGATCTAAAGGACAGATTTACAGGTGTGCAGGATTCGTTGTGTTTAATGCGAATGAAGAGATCCTAAGGAGAAAAATATTGTGCGGATCATCGGTTTTCGAGATTGCAAACGAAAAAGATTTTTATAAAATCGTGACTAAATACGATATTAAAGCTGTTATTTTTCCAACATACAAATCGGCACGTGAGGAGAAAGATAGGATTTTGGACTTTTGCACAATGAGGAGTGTGAAAGTGTTGATAAAACCAACTTTTAACTTTGTTGAGAGTGGTGACAACGTTATCTCTCCGATACGTGAAATAAAAATAGAGGACCTATTGGGAAGGGAGGAGATTGAGATAAATATGTGCAATATTAATAATTTCCTCACCGATAAGATTGTCTTGGTTACAGGGGCTGCAGGGTCGATAGGGAGCCAACTATGTAGACAACTTCTCACTATTCCTATTCAAAAACTGATATTAGTAGATAGCGCAGAGACCCCTCTTCACAATATACAATTGGAGCTGATAGGAAAATCGCCTGCTATCCAGAAGAAATTTATTATCGCCGATGTGAGGGGAAGGGAGAGAATTGATGCGATTTTTAGAAGATACAGCCCGAATGTTGTATTCCACGCTGCAGCATATAAACATGTCCCGATGATGGAGGCAAATCCTTGTGAAGCTGTAAATGTTAATGTTTTTGGTACTAAGAAGGTGGCAGATGCCGCAGTTAAATACGGAGTGGAAAAATTTGTGATGATCTCTACCGACAAAGCTGTTAATCCGGCAAATGTTATGGGAGCATCAAAAAGGATAGCTGAAATATATGTTCAAAGTTTGAGCAAGGCGATCTCAAGTAGAGAACTCCCCGGAAAAACAAAATTTATCACAACAAGATTTGGAAATGTACTTGGTTCTAACGGATCCGTAATTCCCTTATTCCGTGAACAAATAGCTGTAGGAGGACCTGTTACGGTGACCGATCCAAATATTATCAGATATTTTATGACAATTCCCGAGGCGTGCCGACTCGTTCTTGAGGCTGCTACACTTGGAGTTGGTGATGAGATATTTGTATTCGATATGGGTGATCCTGTTAAAATAGTGGACTTGGCAAAAAATATGATAAGGCTTGCAGGATTGACCCTCGGAGAAGATATTGAGATTAAATATATAGGGCTAAGACCGGGAGAAAAACTCTATGAGGAGTTGTTAAATGTGGAGGAGAACACCATCCCGACTACCCATAAAAAGATCTTCTTGGCAAAGACGAGATCGTATAGATTTGAGGATATAGTTAAAGATTTAGATAGATTGAAAGTGTTTGCTAAACAGATGGATAAAGATGATACAGTGGCGACTATGAAATGTATCGTCCCCGAATATAAAAGTTGCAACTCAAGATATGGCAAATTTGATATAGATTAACTGTCACAAAATACTTATATTTATATTAAATTATGTATAAAATAAATATATTTTTCGCCTCTGTAATCACAATTAGTATGTGACTCAGGAGGCGGAGCTGTATACATAAGTGGTAAAATATGATTGTTAAAGAAAAGTTTTCAAATAGAATACAGAATATTAAGATATTGAAGTCTTGGGTGATATTGATGATAGATCTTGTTATATCATTGATAGCCTCTCTGGTAACACTCTTTATAATAGATCAATTGATGGGGTACGAGATCCGTCAAGGTACTCTTATAAGGGTTGTTTATCTCTCATTCATCTCATCTTTAGTTGCTTTTCTCTTATTACATACTTACCGAAAAATTATTAGGCACTCTACTTTTAAGGATGTCGGATTATTGTCCTTAGCTGCTTTTATCAAGGTGCTGATAGTGTTTTCTGTCTATTATTATTTATGGAACCGGTATATTACAAATCTTCAGATATTTATCATAGCATCAATTTCCGATCTCCTCTTGACCTTTGTAGGATTGGTTGGGGTCAGAGCGATTATGATAATAATTTATGAGTATTTAGTCGATGCGACAAGTGTTAGAGGGGATAAAGTGTTGGTATATGGTATGGGACAAAAAAGTGCCTCTTTAATCTCTTTTTTGAATCAGAGTACAAAATATTACTTGGCTGGGTTTCTCGCGTATGACAGGTATGGATCTGAACTAACCATTGGAGAGTATAAAGTGTATGGGTTTGAAAACGAGAAGGATTGCGATAAGATATTCCATAAAATAAAAAATAAATATATCCTTTTCCCGACATTTAAAGATCTGAATAAAGAGAAGGGAAGACTTGTGGAGTATTGTCATAAAAATAATATCAAGATGATTATCTCTCCAAATCTTGATAATGTTCACCCAAATAACGGGGTGTTAAAATTGGGGCTTAGGGAGATCAATATAGAGGATCTTCTTGGAAGGGAGGAGATAAATATTGACAGAGAGAAGGTTATTCCTTCGTTTCGCGGTAAGACAGTTTTGATAACAGGTGCAGCTGGATCGATAGGGAGCGAATTGGCACGTCAACTTGCTGATCTCAATGTAGGAAGATTAATATTATTTGATTCAGCAGAGACACCTCTTCACGAATTGAGGTTGTTTATGGATGAGAATTACGGAGAGTTATCCAAACTAAGAGAGAGGGTTAATATAATCCCGATTGTTGGGGATGTGAGGATATTAAATAGGTTGGATCTGATATTCGATAAATTCAGACCCGATATTGTATTCCACGCAGCTGCATATAAGCATGTCCCTCTTATGGAGGATAACCCTTGCGAAGCGATATATGTAAATATTATTGGGAGTAAATATGTGGCAGACTGTTGTTTGAAATACAATGTTTCAAGGATGATAATGGTCTCGACAGATAAGGCGGTAAATCCTACAAATGTGATGGGGGCCACCAAAAGAGCTGCCGAGATGTATATCCAGAGTCTCGGGATAGAGGTCAATGAGGGGAGAATAGCGGGGAAAACAAAGTTTACCACCACCCGATTTGGAAATGTGCTTGGTTCTAACGGCTCTGTCATACCACGCTTTAGAAAACAGATAGAACAAGGGGGACCACTCACTGTAACCGATCCAAATATAAATCGCTTTTTTATGTCGATTCCAGAAGCCTCGAAGCTTGTTATAGAGGCAGCGACTATGGGAAAAGGGTGTGATATATTTGTTTTTGATATGGGTGAACCGGTAAAAATAGTCGATCTTGCCACAAGGATGATAGAACTTGCCGGATATAAACCGGGTGAAGAGATCAAGATAGTGTTTACCGGATTGCGTCCAGGAGAGAAGATTTATGAAGAGGTTTTGGGTGATAAAGAGAAAACTTTACCCACAGACAATGCAAAAATAAGGATAGCAAAGGTGGTTCCTCACCATTATTCAGAGGTGTCAGGAATTATCGATCAGATGTACACACTTATACAAGAGTTAGATACAGAGGGGTCTGTCTCTCTTTTGAAAAAAATGATTCCTGAGTATATCTCTCAAAACTCACAATATGAATATTTAGATAAAAAATAGTTTATGAAAATATCTATCAAACACTTTATCCTCCTATTTTCCATTTTACTCATCTCTATTACTGCCGTAGCTCAGACTTCTGAAGATATAGAGATGGCAAAAAAGATAGCTAAATCTCAGGGGTATTCGGAGAGTGAAATCAATGCTATGATAGCAAAAAAGGGGGGGGAAGCTACAAAAACAGTTTCCACTGTCAATAAGGTCCAGAGGGCTGACACCAATAAAATTCAAAAAACAAGGAAATTGGATCAAAATATAGAGGAGAAAATAGTGGATAGTACCAAGATAGAGATCTATGGACACGAAATATTCCAATCTGAGCAACTCAATTTTATACCAAGTTACAATATTCCAACCCCCCAAAGTTATAAGATATCCGCAGGTGATGAGGTGGTGATAGATCTGTGGGGTGGAGTATATCTAAATTATACCCAGACAGTCTCTCCAGAGGGGAGTATTACGATACCAGATCTCGGCCCTGTATATCTAAACGGACAGACCATCTCACAGGCTGAGGCAAATCTTAAAATTTATCTCTCCAAAATATATTCTGGCCTTTTAGGTGGGGACGCTAATACCTTTTTGAGGCTCTCCCTTGGGAGAATGCGCTCATTAACTGTAAATGTTGTGGGGGATATCGCCAAGCCCGGGACATACACCCTCCCCTCACTCTCCAATATAACTTCGGTTCTATATCTTGCCGGGGGGCCATCTGACATAGGTTCGGTCAGAGATATAAAGGTATATAGAAACAATAAACTAATAAAGACTCTTGATATATATCACTTTATAAATAAAGGGGATTTTTCGGCAAATATAAGACTTGAAGATAATGACTTGATCAAGGTGAGTACCTATATAAATCTTGTAAAGATATCGGGAAATATTAAGAGACCTATGTATTATGAGATGAGAGAGGGGGAGAGTATCTCCCTATTATTGGATTATTGTGGAGGGTTTTCTAAAGATGCAAACAGACAAAGGGTCCATATTACTCGGGTAATAGGGGAGAGGAGAGAGAGTTTCGATGTGTCCTCTAACGAATTCGGTTCATTTATCCTAAAAGATGGTGATGAAGTGGCTGTAAGTTCAAATATCGAACAGAATAAAAACAGGGTTAATATTATAGGGGCTGTATGGCATCAGGGGTATTATTCGATATCGGATACCCTATCTACACTCCAACAACTCATAAAAGTAGCAGGAGGGGTGAAAGAGGATGCGTATATGAAGCAGGGGTATATAGAGCGACTTGATATGACCAAAAAGAAGGTGTCGTTGAATTTTAGTATTAAAGAGGTAATTGAGGGAAATGAGGAGATCAAATTGATGCCAGACGATAAGGTGAGATTGTTTTATGCAAAAGAGCTACGCGATAGCAGTACCATCTCTTCGTTTGGAGAGTTTAATAAGCCTGGGGTTTTTGAGTTCAGAGAGGGGATGACCCTTTCTGACATTATCTTACTATCAGGTGGATTTAATAATGGTGCCTCTATATCAAATATTGATGTGGCACGAAGAAATACCTTAGAAGGGACAATATCAAATCCTGACACTATAGCAAGAGTGTTTAGATTTGATCTTTTGAATCACCCTGAAGAGAGCGCTTTTGAGATGAAACCTTATGATCAGGTATTTGTAAGGCATCTCCCAAATTATAAAAAGCAACAAATCATCACTTTAACCGGAGAGGTCCTTTTTCCCGGAGAGTATGTGGTTGAGAACAATATTGTGAGGCTTTCTGATGTTATAAAGAGGGCAGGGGGGGTGACAAAAGATGCCTATCTGAAGGGGGGGACTGTTAAAAGATTATTGACAGATGAAGAGTATGAGAGGGCTCAGATGGCTATAGATATAGCGAAAAAACAGACCGACTCAATTATGATAGAAGATCTCAAAAGGGATGAGAGATACACTGTAAGTGCAGATTTTATCTCTGCCATCTCCGATCCGGGTTCCTATTCCGATCTTGTCCTCCATCAGGGGGATATAGTGACAATCCCAAAACTCAACAACACAGTGAAGGTGTCGGGAGGGGTTTTATTTAGTAATGTCCTCACATACGACCCTAAACTCTCCCCAAGAGACTATATCAATAAGGCGGGGGGGTATTCTAAAAATGCCATCAGAGGGAGCACATATATAGTCTATATCAATGGATCTGCCTCTTCAAAGAGGGGAAGTGGGTTTGAAGTGGAGCCTGGGTGCGAGATAATTGTCCCTATAAAAGATATCACCAATGAGAGGCGCATCAGTGCTACAGAGGTGATGTCGATAGCCTCTTCTACCGCATCGGTAGCAGCTATGGTGGTAAGTATGGTAAATGCACTTAAATAGAAAAATGATGGAGAATACTCAAGATAATAAGATAGTTAATGAAAACGAGATTGATATTATCGAATTGATTAAAAGATTATGGAGCAAAAGGAGATTTGTAACTATAATCACTCTTGTTTTTATGGGTGTGGGGCTCTTTGTAGCCCTTTTCTCCCCTAAGGAGTTCAGTGCAGACTGCGTTATTGTTCCTCAAATATCTCAGAAGGGGGGGGGAGGGTCACTCTCTTCACTTGCAGCAATGGCTGGGATTAATATTGGTGATATGTCGGGGACAGAGGCACTCTCCCCAAAGATATATCCAACTATATTGAAGAATGTCAATTTCCAAAAGGAGCTAATGTACACTAAGATAAAATTTGAGAGATGGGACGAACCGGTGACCCTTTACGACTATTACACAGATAAAAAGTATGCTACTTTCAATCTTTTCTCATTTATCAAGCGATACACCATAGGGCTGCCTGGGGTGATACGCCAAGCTATTTTTGGAAAAGAGGAGGATAAAGAGCCTGTTATTTCAGGTAGTGGATATGGGCTTCTGAGTATGACTATTAAAGAGGCACAGTGTGCTCAAATCCTTTCTAATAAGATATCCATCACAATTAATGATAAAGATGGATATATCACATTATCTGCAACTATGCCCGAGGCTATGGCTTCGGCACAGGTAGCAGAGGGGGTATTTTCGCTACTACAGAAGTATCTTACAGAATTTAAGATAGAGAAGGCAAAATCAAACTTCGATTATGTAAAGGGGAGATATGAGGAGGCTAAGAGAGAGTATGAGGCGAAGCAGATAGAGTATGCAGAGTACCAAGATGCCAATAGGATGTTAAATAGCAAAGTGGCAGCGGTGAAAGAGGAACAGCTCAAAGGGGAGTATAATCTTGCGAACACCCTCTACAACGAACTTTCAAAGCAGTTGCTCCAAGCAAATCTAAAGGTAAAGGAGGACACTCCTATATTGACACAGGTGAAGCCGATCGTAGTACCGGATAAAAAATCAAAACCCAACAGGCCAATGATCTTGATAATGTTTACATTTCTCGGGGCGATATTGGGGTGTGGAGCTGTATTCGGATTGGATTTTTTAAAGAAAAATAATATAGAGAATAAGTATTTACAGGGGTGGAATTAAAAAATAATATAATGAGTAATTTTGCATTAATAGGAGCTGCCGGGTATATAGCACCCAGGCATTTAAGGGCTATAAAAGATACAGGAAATAATCTCGTGGCTGCATACGATAAATTTGATAGTGTAGGCATTATGGATAGCTTTTTTCCAGATGCTTCATTTTTTATAGAAAATGAGCAATTTGATAGGTACTGTACTAAGGTAAAGGGGACAGGTAAAAATATTGATTGGGTGTCTATTTGTACCCCAAATTATACCCACGATGCATTTATCAGATATGGATTGAGACTTGGGACAGATGTGATATGTGAGAAGCCTGTTGTGCTAAATCCATATAATATCGATGCTCTTATGAAGATAGAGCAGGAGACAGGACATAAGGCATATAATATATTACAGCTAAGGCTTCACGACTCTATTATAGCACTTAAAAAGAAGATAGAAGAAGGGCCTAAAGATAAAATTTATGATGTAGATCTTACATATATCACATCCAGGGGGTTGTGGTATTACACCTCGTGGAAAGGGGATATTCATAAGAGTGGAGGAGTTGCAACAAATATAGGGGTACATTTTTATGATATGCTTTCTTGGATCTTCGGAGATGTAAAAGAAAATATTGTACACGTAATGAGCCACGATAGGGTAGCAGGCTACCTTGGCTTAGAAAAAGCCAGAGTTCGTTATTTTTTAAGCATTAATTCGGATAATTTACCGGCCAATGCAGTGCAGGGTGAGAAAAAAACTTATAGAACTATTATGATAGATGGTGATGAATTTGAATTTAGCGAAGGCTTTACAGAACTTCACACTAAATCATACCAAAACATATTGGCAGGAAACGGCTTTAGAATCTCAGAGGCACGTAACTGCATAAAGATAGTAAGTGATATTCGTAATTCTACCCCTATAGGACTTAAGGGTGATTATCATCCCCTAGCAAAACTACCATTATCAAAACATCCATTCGGATGGTAATCAATAGAGATTATGAAGATACAGATGGTAGACCTAAAAGGTCAATATTTAAAGATAAAAGAGGAGGTAGATGCTGCTATACAGAGTGTTATTGATGATACTGCATTTATAAATGGACCTAAAGTAAAAGAGTTTTCAGAACACCTATCTATATATAACGGATCTAAATATGTTATCCCCTGTGCCAATGGTACAGATGCCCTCCAAATAGCATTTATGGCATTGGAATTAAAGCCAGGAGATGAAGTAATAGTTCCAGCTTTTACTTATGTGGCTACTGCTGAAGTGATAGGCTTACTCGGACTTACTCCTGTGATGGTAGATGTGGATTATCATAATTTTAATATCACAGTAGAAAACATTAATAAAGCGATTACTGCTAATACTAAAGTTATAGTTCCGGTACATTTGTTTGGACAGTGTTGTGATATGGAGCCGATTATGAAATTAGCTTCTAAAAATAATCTTTATGTTATTGAAGACAATGCGCAAGCTATAGGTGCTGACTATACTTTTTCAGATGGAAGGAGGGTTAAGACTGGGGCTATAGGTCATATGGCGTGTACTTCTTTTTTCCCTTCAAAGAACCTTGGCTGTTACGGGGATGGAGGAGCTATATTTACTAATGATGATAAATTAGCCGAAAAGTTAAAGATGATAGCTAATCACGGACAACAAATTAAATATCATCATAAAGTTATAGGATGTAATTCTAGATTAGATACTATTCAAGCAGCAGTATTAGATATAAAACTTAAATATTTAGATGAATATTGCGAAGCAAGATATGCAGCAGCTAAATATTATTCTGATAATTTAAAAGATATTAAAGGAATTGTAGTTCCTAAAGAAGAGAAATATTCGACACAAGTATATCACCAATATACATTAAAAATATTAAATGGTAAACGTGATGATTTGAAACAATTCTTAGCTGATGCTGAAATACCAAGTATGATTTATTATCCACTACCATTACAGGAACAAGAAGCTTTCCAAAAGATAACAAAAGCTTCAGGAGACTTAGAGAATGCTAAACAATTAGCTTATTCAGTACTTTCTCTTCCTATACATACGGAAATGAAGAAAGAGGAGCAGGATATTGTAATAAATAGGATTAAAGAATTTTTCCAAAAATAGTATGACAGAGTATTTCGCACACGAGACAGCAACTATAGATGAGGGCTGTAAAATAGGTGAAGGAACTAAAATATGGCATTATAGTCATATTATGAAGGGCTGCCAGATAGGTAATAACTGCAATATAGGTCAGAATGTGGTGGTTTCTCCCGAAGTAGTATTAGGTAATAATGTAAAGGTTCAGAATAATGTCTCTATCTACACAGGTGTCACCTGCGGTGATGATGTATTTTTAGGGCCTTCTTGTGTCTTTACAAATGTGATAAACCCAAGAAGTGCAGTAAATCGTAAATCAGAATACGCTAAGACTTATGTAGGAAAAGGTGCTACTATCGGTGCCAACTCTACCATAGTTTGTGGTCACGATATAGGTGAATATGCTTTTATAGGAGCAGGAGCAGTCGTGACTAAGAATGTACTAGCATATGCTCTTTTAGTTGGAAATCCTGCTCGACAGCTTGGGTGGATGAGTGAGTATGGTCATAGGCTTGAATTTAACTCTGAAGGAATAGCTGAATGTCCTGAGAGTAAAGAAAAATATAAATTAGAAAATAATAGAGTAACAAAATTATAAAACTTAAATATATGTATTCCAAGTTAGTTAATAAAGAAGCTAAATTAGCTTTAGTGGGACTAGGATATGTAGGACTTCCTATAGCTCTTGAATTTGCAAAAAAGATATCTGTAATAGGATTTGATATAAATGAAGCTCGTCTTGAAAAAATGCGTCATGGAGTAGATCCATGTAATGAATTAGAAGGAGATGCATTTAAAAATGTAGATATAGAATTTACATCTTCTATCGATAAATTAAGAGAAGCTTCATTTTTTATAGTTGCTGTACCTACTCCCATAGATAAATATAATCAACCAGATCTTAAACCACTTATAGGGGCATCTCGTTCTGTAGGACAAGCTCTTAAAAAAGGTGATTATGTGGTATATGAGTCTACTGTATATCCTGGATGTACAGAGGAGGATTGCTTGCCAATATTAGAGGAGGTATCAGGATTAAAAGCCGGGATAGATTTTAAATATGGCTATTCTCCAGAGAGGATAAATCCGGGAGAGAAGGTGCATACACTTCCAAATACTATAAAGATAGTTTCAGGATGTGATCCGGAAGCACTTGAAAATGTGGCAAAAGTGTATGAATTGGTGGTAAAACCAGGAGTGCATCGTGCGCCGAATGTTAAAGTAGCTGAAGCAGCTAAAATCGTGGAAAACACACAAAGAGATGTGAATATCGCCTTAATGAATGAGCTATCTATTATTTTCAGCAGGATAGGGATTAATACATACGATGTACTCGAAGCTGCGGGGACTAAATGGAATTTCTTAAAATTCTATCCCGGACTAGTGGGAGGTCACTGTATCGGTGTGGACCCATATTATTTGGTACATAAGGCAAGTGAGTTGAAATACCACTCACAAATAATAAAAGCAGGCCGTTTTATAAACGACTCAATGGGTGGATATATTGCTAAGAAATTGGTTAAGAAGCTTATCTCTCTCGGCAAGGGGATATTAGGATCGAGAGTGTTAGTTATGGGGGTGACATTTAAAGAGAATGTCTCTGATATAAGAAACTCTAAAGTGGTAGATATAATCAACGAACTGAAAGACTTCGGAGTGGATGTAGATGTTGTAGACCCATATGCAGATAGTGAAGAGGTGTTAAAAGAGTATGGCTTTAGATTAGTAGAAAGGCCTATTGGTAATTACGATGCTATAGTAGTAGCTGTTGCTCACGAGGAATATTTAGATTTAGATGAAAAGTTCTTTAGATCTATTTCTTATGATAAAGCTGTGTTAGTAGATATTAAAGGGATGTATAGAGATAGAATTCATCAAATGAAATATTGGAGTTTGTAAAGACTATTTGATGTTATTATTTTAAGAGAGTTAATAGATTGTTATAAAATATGATTAGTTTTAATAAACCTTATTTAACGGGTAAAGAGACAGAATACATTAATTCGGTACTTTTAAAACGTAAATTATCAGGCAATGGTGATTTTACTGTTTTCTGTCAAAATTATTTCCAAAATAGATATAATTTTAAAAAATGCCTTCTAACTACAAGTTGTACCGATGCGTTAGAAATGGCAGCTATATTATGTGATATAAAGCCTGGAGATGAGGTTATTATTCCAAGCTATACATTTGTCTCTTCAGCTTTAGCTTTTGTTCGACAAGGGGCTAATATAATATTTGCAGATAGTTCTACTAATAATCCAAATATTGATGTTGATAAAATAGAAGAATTAATAACGCCAAGAACAAAAGTGATTGTCCCTGTGCACTATGCAGGAATTGCTTGTGATATGGATAAAATTATGTCTTTAGCAACAAAATATAATCTATTAGTTGTTGAAGATGCTGCTCAATCAATTGATTCGTTCTACAAAGGTCGTCCGCTTGGTTCAATAGGTCATTTATCTGCATTTTCTTTTCATGAAACAAAAAATATTATTTCAGGAGAGGGGGGAATGTTGGTAATAAACGATGAGAGATTTTGTAAAAGAGCTGAGATTATTTGGGAAAAGGGGACAAATCGAGCAGAGTTTTTTAGAGGTGAAGTTAATAAGTACGGATGGGTAGATACAGGAAGCTCATTCTTACCTTCTGAAATTATTTCTGCGTTTTTAAAGGCACAGATAGAATACATAGATGATATTCAGTCGAAACGAATAAAGATATGGGAACAATATTATCAAGGACTTAAAATATTAGAAGATAATAATCATATAAAGCTTCCATCTATCCCAAATTATGCTACAAATAATGCTCATATGTTTTATATAGTTTGTCGCACATTATCTGAAAGATCAGATCTAATATCTTTTTTAAAAAACAAAAACATTTCAACTGTTTTCCATTATCTCAGTTTACACAAAAGTGAGTTTTATAAAAATAAATATAAAGGGAAAGAATTAATTAATAGTGATAAATATACAGATTGTCTTTTGAGACTTCCAATGTATTATGAATTATCAGAGGAAGATGTGACAGCAGTTACAGACTCTATTAAACTTTTTTATGCACAATAACCAAGATAAGAGCATTTTAAAGGGAGGGGTTAAATATACAACTGTTTCGACTATTGTTTTTGCAATATCGCAGATAGTAACAATGGCTATCTTAGCGAGATTGTTGACAAAAGGAGATTTTGGGTTAATAGCAATAGCACTAACTGTAAAAGGTTTTGCTGATCTCTTTACCGATTTTGGTTTTAGTACAGGAGTTTTGCATTTTCAAAATATTTCTCAAAAGGTATATTCTTCATTATATTGGACAGAGATATCATTGTCAATAGTCTCATTTATAATTATATCCTTAATAGCCCCTTTTATAGCAGAATTTTATCATCTTGAACAATTAAATATTTTAATTCCATTATTAGCTTTAGGAGTACCACTTGGTTCAATCGGTTCTCAACAGAAAATTGTATTACAAAAATGTTTTAAATTTAAATTGATAGCTACTGTTGAAATATGTGCAGCATTAGCATATTTGATATCAGCTGTTTTATTGGCATATTTGGGAAAAGGGGTGTATGCCTTAGTGTTTTCCAATTTATTAAGGTGTTTTGTTCTTGGGATAAGTTTTTTCTTTTTAGGCAGAAGATTTTATAAGATTGCTTTTACTTTCCAATTCAAAGAGGTTATACCATATCTAAAAATAGGAGTTTATAAAGTAGTAAGTCAATCTGTTAACTATTTCTCATCATCTTTTGATGTGTTGATTATTGGAAAAATGATGAGTGTTGAGGTTTTAGGGGTTTATAATCTTGCAAAGGATTTGGTTTTGAAACCAGCTGCAATTATCAATCCTATTATTGGAAGGGTATTTACTCCATATTTTTCAATTCTTCAAGATAAAAAAGATGAGTTGATTAATTCGTTCTCTTTTATCCAGAAGCATGTTTCTAATTTTATTGGTTTAGTTTATTTTGCAATAGCAGCATTGTCCTTACCATTGGTGACACTTTATTATGGACAAGGGAATGAAGAAGTTGCTTATATGGTGTCAATATTGTCTTTATTCTATTTTGTGAGAAGCTATGATATTCCTCTTTCAATGGTTTGTGTAGCAAAAGGGAGAACTGATATTGATATGTATTGGAATTTTATATCATTCTTTATTATCATTATATTTATCTATATAGGTGCTAATATTTCCATATATGCTGTTGGAGTATTTCTAATGATTCAATCTATATTACTGACACCACTTAATTGGAAATTATATGTAAATCCATTATTGAATGTTAATTATTGGTTTTATTATACACATTTAATAAAATCAATAATTATATTCCTTGTACCATCGATTATTACTTTTTTAGTTGTAAGTTATTTTGTTGATAACTCACATTCTTTTATATTATTTATAATCGGGGGATTTCTCATTGCTTTTATAGATTTTCTTTCTTTTATAATTTTTGATAAAAATTATATTTATTTAATTTTTAATAGTATAAAAAAATTATGATTTACCACATTGTAGATACTTCAAGTCCTTATTCATTAGAATTATATAATTTTTTTAGCCAAAACAAAGATTCATTTAATGACAAGATGGTTTTTGTTACAAGATCTAATACTAAGATTGATGAAAAGAGTATTCATATAATTTATCTCAAATCTTTTTTTGATTATATTAAATTATTTGTAAAATTTAGTAAACAAGATATTGTTATTTTTCATTCATTCTTTGATCCATATCTTTATTTGTTATCAAGTGTATTTTTCTGGAAATTAAAATTAATCACTTGGGTAATATGGGGAGGAGATCTGTTTATATACGCAAATAAGACAGAACGATTACCAATAAAATATAGGATTTATGATATTTTCAGAAAGTTCTCTATAAGAAGATTCAGATATGTAGCAGTCGAAGGTGATAAAGTAGATTATCTGCTGGCAAAATCATATTATAATATCACCAAAGACAGCTTCATCAAACTCTTATATCCTTTAGATTGGTCTGCGAAACAATTTTTCTCAGTAAGAGAAAACCCAAAACCTTTTAAAGTATTATTAGGAAATTCTGCGGATCCTTCTAATAACCATATGGAGCTGTTAACGTTACTATCAAAGCACGAGAGTGAAGATATTGTATTATATCTCCCTTTGTCTTATGGCGGAAATCTCGAATATGTCAATTCTGTAATAACATTAGGAAAGCAATTGTTTGGAGAGAAGTTTGTTCCATTGGTAAAAATGATGGATAAAAAGTCATATATTGAATTTTTATCAGATATAGATTGTGTTATTTTTGGTCATGATCGTCAACAAGGATTGGGTAATATTAGGTTGTTAATTATGATGGGTAAAAAGATATTTATCAAATCCAATAACTCATCAAATGATTATTTGAAAGAACTTGGTATACAATATTATTTTACTGAAGATATTGCTAATCTTTCATTTGATCAATTAAGATGTTATTCAACACAACAAGCCGAAAACAATATTACAATGCTTGAAAAAGAATATAGAGATGAAAATGTTTTGAAGAATTGGCAAGAATTTATTAATTAGTTAGTAGATGATCTCTCCCTTTCTGTTTCCTCCATTTATTGCTCTTTTATTATCTTTTTTTAATAAAAAATTTGATGCCAACACAAAATTGGTTTTTTTTATAATTTTATCAATAGGTGCTGCATTTATATATTGTTGTACTACAACAAATGGAGGAGATTGGCAATTCTATAAAGTGGCTTATGAAAATATTTCATTTGATTATTTACCCGACTTTGAAATTGGGTACAACTACTTAATGTTACTTTTTAAACAACTTGGTTTTTCATTTTACCCATTTTTTATAGTAATAAAAATTATATGCTTCTCTATTCTTTCTTTCAGAGTTTATATTTTTTCTAAAAGATTTCATGGATGTTTTTCATCAAATGCCTTTCTTCTTCTTGTTATTTTTTACACAGTATGTCCTTATCTATTTATTGAAATAGTCAGATTTATGATAGCTTTGACTATCGTTTCATTTTCATTTAATTATATATTCAAAAGAGATTTTGTACGTTTCTTATTAATTGTATTATTTGCTTCTTGTTTTCACTTTTCATCAATTCTTTTGATTTTTGTTTATTTTTTATTGAGAGTTGATTTAACAAAATTCATTTGGTTATGTATTCTCCTTATTTCATTATTGTTATTTAATGAAGTTATTTTACTGAATTTGTTTAAATATATCGCATCTTTATTTAATTTAACTATATTACAAAAAATAATTACATACACGGAGTCTGCAATAACAAACAATAGTATTGATGTTTTCTCTATAGGTAATGTTTATAATATGTGTATTGCTATCATTATTTTATCTATCTCTCGTCAAAAATTATATATTGAGAAACAAAATATGTTATCATTTATTATGGTATATTATATTATTTACTTTATCACATTATATATGGGTTCAATTTCAAGAGTTACTTTATTTCTTTACCCGATACTATTCTTTTTTATTTTTTCAATATTAGAGACACTTAATAATAAAATTATGATTTTCTTGTTCATAGGTTTACATATCTTATATAGTTTTATCTCATTTTATTTAAGACTTAGTATTCCAGAATATTCAACATTTTCTAATTATTTCATTTCTTAATAATTATGTGTAATTTTACTTATGATTTTTGTGATCATTGCTATATTTTATTTAAAATCAATATACATCAGTAATAATGGTAAAGGTATGTCATCTTACAGTAGCTCATCAGGCTCAAGATAATAGAATATTTAAGAAAGAGTGTATCTCTTTACATAACTCCGGGTATGATGTGTCACTTGTAGCTCCGAATGTTGAAGATACAATGATCAACGGAATTAAAATTTATGGTGTTAAGACCTCTCCTCATCCCTTATATAGATTGTTTTTTGGAGCAAAAAAGGTGTATAAAAAGGCAATAATAATAGATGCTGATATATACCATTTTCACGATATAGAATTGTATCGATACGGATTAAAACTTAGTAGGAAAGGGAAAAAAGTTATTTTTGATAGTCATGAAGACTGGCCAATGTATATTAGTGGCATCTCTTGGGTTCCAGTTTTTCTCAAAACATTGGCATCTTCCTATCTAAATAGATTATATAAGAAAACACTCTCTGAGTTTGATGCAGTAATAACAGTATCTCCACATATTGAGGAAAAATTAATCAATTATACAGATAGTGTGTGTGTGGTAGCTAATTATCCTATTCTCAATGATAAATTGAATATTTCCGAGTCATACGATACATATATAAATCGTTTCAACCAGTTTATATATGCTGGGACAGTATATAAAGATTCAAACCAAGAGACTATAATAACTGCAATTCAAGAATTTTCAGATTTAAAATATTTAATTGTAGGTATTATCAGTGATGCTTTTAAAGAAAACTTAAAGGTAATTGATAAAGCCAAGAGGGTAGAGTATGTCCCCTTTGTGCCAAAAGAACAATTACAAAGCTTATATAAATCCAGTATTTGTGGACTTGTTATACTTGATTATTCCCCAAATTGTGGCGGAAAAAATGGAACAATGGGTAATAATAAGGTTTTCGAATATATGGAAGAGGGATTGCCAATTATCTGTACTGATTTTTATTCTTGGGAAAATCTCATAGTAAATAAATACAAGTGTGGAATATGTGTAAAACCGAGGGATGTGAATTCTATTAAAAATGCAATAGATTTTATTTTATCCAATAAAAGATTGGCTTTTGAAATGGGAAAAAACGGAAGAGAGGCTATATTAAAAGAATTTAATTGGAACTCGCAATCAAAAGTATTAATAGATCTGTATGAAAAACTCAATAAAGAAAGTTACAAAACTATAGATTTAAATTTGCATAGTAATTAAAAATATTTTTATGAGCTATTTACAAAAAATTGAACTTCCTAAAATTTTTGACCCGAGGGGAAATCTTTCATTTGTGGAAGAAGAAAATCATATCCCTTTCCAAATAAAGCGGGTATATTGGCTTTATGATGTTCCTGGTGGAGAGTGCAGGGGGGGCCATGCTTATAAAGAAAACTCAGAATTTATTGTTGCATTGTCAGGGAGTTTTGATGTGATATTAGACAATGGCTTAGAGAAAAAAGTTTTTTCTCTAAATAGATCATACTATGGATTATATGTACCAAAAGGATTGTGGAGAGAGATGAATAATTTTTCTACTAACTCTTTAGCCCTTATATTTGCTTCTTATAAGTATGATGCTAATGATTATATCAGAGAGTATGATGAATTTTTAAAGTATTCAAGATATGAAAAAAAGAAGTAGTGTATATGATTGTACTATAGTAGAGTTGGACAAACATCATAGCGATAGAAAAGGGAATATATCTGTTGTGGAAAATAATGTCACAATTCCTTTTGATGTGAAAAGGGTTTACTACCTATATGATATACCCGGGGGAGAATCAAGAGGTGCCCACGCACATAAAGAGTTGAGCCAACTAATAGTAGCAGCAAGTGGCTCATTCTCTGTTACTCTTGACGATGGAATGGTGAAACGAACATTCATTCTCAATAGACCATATCAAGGATTATATGTTGTCCCTGGTATATGGAGAGATCTATATGATTTCTCTTCAGGAGCTGTGTGTATGGTTTTGGCATCTGAGAAGTATGATGAGAATGATTATATAAGAGATTATGATACTTTTAATAAATATATAAATGAATAATTACTTTTTTTTAGTTGTGTTGTTAGGGATAATGCCTGTATCGTGTTCTCATTTTGATGATTATAGGGAAATTAATCAAGAAGAGGAACCTAAATTACAAATTGTTGGTCATAAAACGATTGATTGTAAAATTGCAAATTGGTACAACGATTATGAGTACACAACCAATTTTACTTGGGATGATGCAAATCTTACTCATGAGAAAATAGCTAATATTTTTGAAAAATATGATTATACATGTACATATTTTGTGCAAACCTACGCTTTTACAAACCAAAAATATGTAAAATTATATAAAGGTATATATAGCCAAGGAAATGAAATCGCCTCTCATACTGTTCATCACCGTTTTTTAGAAGGGGCCGATTTAAACTATATAGAGAAAGAGTTAGTTAATTCATCGAATGATATTTATCGCATATTTGGGTATTCTCCTGCAACGTTTGCACATCCGGGAAGTCAATACAATAGAGCTATTGATATGCTTGTTGATAAATACTATCTATCATCTCGATATTCTTCAACAATCAATATTGATGATAGGGCCTATTGGTGTTTTAGGAAAATTCAAGGAATGGAACATTTAAAAAATTGGTTTAAAAGGGTAACAAAAGAGAATACCAAAAACTGGATAATCTTATCGGGACACGGAGTTGATGGAGAAGGATATGAGCCGATTAATGCAGAATTTTTAGATGAATTATTAGGTTATATAAAAACAAATTATTCTCAAAATATTTGGGTTACAACATTTGCCAACTCAGCTATGTATAAATTTTTAAGAGAAAATATAGAGATTGAATATGGAACCGATTTTGTTTATTTCAATCTGAATAAAGTGAATGAGAAAATTGACAAATATAGTTCTGCAGAATGTGTTATTACGATTATATTCCCTGATGCTAAAAACACTATTCTTCTGTCTGACGGAATTATACAAAATGATTTGAAAGGAGAAGATAGAATTGTCTCATTAGATTTACGTAAGTCTCGTCAGATATTTTTTGTTAGGTAATTTGTATTGAGGACAACTAAAATATGACATTTATGATAATTTGTTTAGATTTATAGGCTATTATTACTAAATATTAAAAATAAATTAATGAGTATAGCTATACATAAACTATCAGATGTTATGTCTGAAAACATTGGTGATCATACTAAAATATGGCAGTTTTGTGTTGTATTTCCTGAAGCTATAATAGGTGCTAATTGTAATATATGCGCTAATGTATTAATAGAAAATCAAGTTGTTATTGGGAATAATGTAACTGTAAAATCTGGAGTTCAATTATGGGATGGTGTGACTATTGAAGATAATGTTTTTATAGGGCCAAATGTTACCTTTACTAACGATTTAGTTCCTAGGTCAAAGGTTCATACTAAACCAATTGAGGTAACTTTATTAAAAAAAGGGTGCTCTATTGGGGCGAATTCAACTATAATAGCAGGAATAGTTGTTGGCGAATACGCAATGATAGGAGCAGGTAGTGTAATTACAAAATCTGTCCCTCCAAATACTCTATGGTATGGAAATCCTGCTACACAAAGAGGGTTTATTACAAATGATGGTATAATCCTAAATCTACAAAAGAAAGATAAGGAAGGGAAACAATATTATATATAATGATTAAATTTTTAGACTTACAAGCAATTACAGCAAAATATTCAGAAGAAATTCATCAAGCTGTACAAAGAGTAGTAGACTCTGGCTGGTACCTTCAAGGGAAGGAAAATGAGATATTTGAAGAGAATTATTCAAAATATATAGGCACAAGTCACACGGTGGGTGTCGCTAATGGGCTTGATGCGTTAATATGGATACTTAGAGCTTATAAAGAGCTTGGTCATATGCAAGATGGAGACGAAGTAATTGTCCCGGCCAACACATATATAGCAAGCATTTTAGCCATTACTGAAAATAATCTTAAACCAGTATTAGTAGAACCGAGTATTGATACATACCAGATAGATGATTCTAAAATAGAAGAGGCTATAACTTGTAGGACTAAAGCTATTATGATAGTTCATTTATATGGGCAATGCGCATACACAGATATAATAGGTGATATTTGTAAAAAATATAATTTAAAACTTATTGAGGATAATGCGCAGGCTCATGGCTGCTTATATCAAGGAAGAAAAACAGGTTCTTTAGGGGACGCAGCTGGCCATAGTTTTTATCCAGGGAAAAACTTAGGCGCTTTAGGAGATGCAGGAGCTGTAACAACTAATGATGATCAATTAGCAGAAGTTGTACGTGCCTTAGCTAATTATGGATCCTATAAGAAATATATATTTGAATACACAGGCCGAAACAGTAGATTGGACGAAATTCAAGCAGCTATTCTCAATGTTAAATTACAACATTTGGATGAGGATGTTGCATTAAGACAGGCTGTAGCTAAAAGATATATTTCAGAGATTAAGAATCCCAGAATTATTTTACCAAAAATTAAAGATTGGAAATCACACGCATTTCACTTGTTCCCGATAAGATGTGAGGAAAGAGATAGACTTCAGAAATATTTATTAGATAATGGAGTTCAAACTATTATACATTACCCTATACCACCACATAAACAGAAGTGCTATAAGGAATGGAATAATCTTTCTTTTCCTATTACTGAACTAATTCACAATGAAGAGCTTAGCTTGCCTATTAGTTCTGTAATTAGAGACGAAGAGGTGGGGAATAATATTGGAATTATTAATAATTGGAAGTAAATTATGGCTAAGGTAGTTTGGATTAATAATATGAGTGCGATGCCTCCGTATTTGGAATCACGATTGCAAACGATAAAATTAGCACAATATTTAGGAGAGAAGGGATATGATGTTAAAATTTTTGCTTCATCTATTATGCATAATATGAATATTGATTTACTATGTGATAATAAACTTTCATACATTGAAAAATCATATGGTAATATTAATTTTGTTCATATAAAGACATTGAGCTACGGACATAGTAAGATTAAAAGAATAATTAGTACAATTCAGTTTCACAATAAATTTGTCAGCATTTCAAAAAAAATGCAACCACCTGATATTTTAATATATGTGCCTAGTTTTTTGTTAGGTTACAGAATAGCAAATTATGCAAAAAAAATCAAAGCCAAATTTATTACTCAAGTGCTTGATTTGTACCCAGAAACAATAGTGGAATTAGGTTACATGAGTGATAAAAATCTAATTGTTAAATTTTTAAGGTGGCAAGAAAAGAGAATGTATATTAAAGCGGATGAACATGTGTTTTCGATGGAAGGAGGAAAGGATTATATAATTGATCGTGGATGGGATATGGGGCATGGTGGACCAATAAATCTTAAAACAGTTCATTATATAAATAATGGTGTAGACTTAAAAGATTTTGTATATAATAAAGAAAACTATTCTATTGATGATGCAGATTTATTGAATACGCAAGTTAAAAAAGTGATGTATTTGGGTTCTATTCGTTTGGCAAATGATGTAATGCAACTAATTAAAGCTGCAGAGGTTATAAAGAATAGAAATGATATAAAATTTTTAATCTATGGTGATGGCGATGAACGCCAAATAATAGAGGATTATTGTAAAGGACATAGTCTTTCGAATGTATTATTAAAAGATAAATGGGTTGAACCAAAATATGTTCCTTATATTGTGTCACAAGCGGATATCCATATATTAAATTATATGTCAGGAGGTTTTGGGCATTATGGTGGTAGTCAGAGTAAAATGTTTCAATATATGGCAAGTGGAAAGCCAATATGTTGTAATTTACGTATGGCATATTGCCCCATTAATAAGTTTAATATTGGTATAGCTAAGGAATTTAAATCTCCCGAAGAATATGCGGAATCAATTATTAAACTTGTTGATATGCCAAATGATGAATACCAAAAATTGAGCCTTAGAGCTAAAGATGCTGCAAAGAATTATGATTATGAATTTCTAACATCAAAGATCATTGCTCTTTTTTAATAATACTATAACTGAAAATTTATTGTATAATGAGATATAGATTAGCTAAAAGTTCTGACGCAAAAGATTTAGCGCGAATACATTCTGCTGTTAAGGAAGTGAACGATAGAGGCATTTTTGTTATGATGGGAGGAGCATTTCTTCGGGAATATTATAAATTAGTTATGTCAGATGTGAATAGTATTTGTGTCTGTGCTGAAGAGAATGGGAAAATTCTAGGATTCTCTTTTTCTATTTTAGATAGTGAGGCACACCATAAATATTTAATGAAACACAAACTTCCTCTTGCTTTTTCCGCAATTGGTACTATTATTGCCAAACCTAAAATTTTAGGGATATTATTTAAAAGATATAAATCTCTTAAATCTAATGATGGTAAATATATAACTGCAGAAGGAGCCAGAGGTGGATTTTGGGGATGGGATCCTAAAGAAAAAAATCCAGAGGCTTCATTAGAAGTGAATGAAAGAGCTTTAGAAGTTTGTAAAGCCTTAGGAGTGTATAAAGTATATAGTGAAATAGATGTGGATAATAAAAAAGTATTAAAATATGCAAAGCTTAATGGGGTTATTATTGATGAATATATAGACTTAGATGATGGTAGAAAACGTGCAATTATGCATTATGATTTATTAAATAGAAATCCAATTATAAAATTATATTAACATTAAATTATTAAAATATTATGAAAGAATTAATTAGTAAAATTGAGGAAATTTTAGAGGTTGAAAATATTGATATAACTAAGAAATTTGAGGATTTTGATGAGTGGGATTCTTTAGCTAGTATATCTGTCATAGCTATGCTCAGCTCTGATTATAACATATCTATGACAACAAAAGAATTGAAAGATTTTAATTCAATCGATGCCTTTTGTAAAAGAATTTTAGGTTAGTTAAATATATGAGTTATACATTAATAACAGGTGCATCTTCCGGAATTGGAGCTCTGTCTGCAATAGAATTGTCAAAGACAAGAAAACTTATTTTATCGGGTTCTAATCTTGATAAGCTTAATGAAGTAAAACAAAAGTGTAATAATTCAGATAACCATATAATTTGGCAATGCGATTTTACAAATCAAAGAGATTTCATATTTTCATCGCTTGTTGATATTATTAAAAATAACAATATTAATATTCAAGATTATATTCATTTTGCAGGTATGACTCAAATCCTTCCCATTAAGAATTTTACCATACCATATGTTGATAAAATTTTCAATGTTAATTTTTTCTCTATAATAGAAATTATTCGAGTTTTATTAAGAAAGAATAACATATCTTCTATGAAAAATATAATTCTGATTTCAGCACTATTTAGCATTAGAGGGGATAAGGGAAATTCTGTTTATGCTGCATCAAAAGGAGCCATAAATTCTTTTGTAATTTCATTAGCTCAAGAACTTGCGCCAAGTATTCGTGTTAACTCAATTCTTCCTGGTGCTATTATGACACCAATGGCGGAAAAATCAAATCCAGAGCATATCGCTATGCTGCGTGATGATACTCCCTTAGGATTAGGTAATCCAAGTGATATCATCAATTATGTTGATTTTTTATTAAGTGATAAAGCTAGATGGATTACAGGTCAAAATATTATTATTGATGGTGGAAGGAGCACCAAATAAAAATGGAAAAAATAGATCTTTTTTTAGACAAGAATAACATTTGGTTAACAAATGTGGATTTATATAATTTACTATCTCAAATTGGAGCTAGTGACTGCGAGGTATTATTTATTCACTCTGCTTTATCTTTTGGAATTCCTAATCCAAAATTAAGGAAAAAAGAGTTACTTCAACTATTGTTAGATGTAATCTTTAACCTTGGAGTTAAGACTGTTTGTATGCCTACATTTACATTTAGTTTTTGCAATGGAGAAAGTTTTGATGTAAATAATTCAAAGTCACATATGGGTGTTTTAAATGAATATTTTCGTAAGCAAGATGATGTTATACGTTCTGTCGATCCTCTTATGTCTGTTGCACTGAGAGGTGAGGATAAATACTTGGTTACTAATATAGGTCATGCATCATGTGGTGCTAATTCAACTTATGATATGCTTCATAGGCGTGGAACAGGTGTTAAATTTCTTATGTTAGGTGCGAAAATTGGAGATTGTATGACATATATGCACTATATGGAATGGCTGTTTTCTGTAGATTATCGTTATGAACGGGCTTTTAATGGCCTTATATATAATGGAGAGAATAAATATATGGATGAATATTTATTCTTTGCTAGATACAAAAATGTCATTGCTAATTCTAACTCATATACTTATGAACAAAGACTTTACGATAAAGGTTTAGCTAAAATTATGACTTTTGGGGATAGTACTATTTCACTTGTAGGCGAGAATGAAGCAGTTCTTGAGTACTCTAAATGTCTCGAAGAAAATCCGAATTTTTTTGTAGACTTTGATGGAGGTAGCCTAATTAAAGAAAAAACATATGCTCCAAAAAGTTTAGTAATTGCAATGTAATAATTAGAATATGAAAAGGATTAATCTTATTGAATGCTTTGAAGAGACTGTTAATTTTCACCGTGACAAGGTAGCTGTATGGGAGGGAACACAGTCTATTACATTTAGACTATTAAAGGAGAAAGCTTTGTGTATTGCACAAACTATTATTAATAACAAAGATATTGTGTCTTCTCCAATTGCTGTTTTTTTACCAAAATCTATTAAAACTGTAATTTCTAATTTAGGAATTACATATAGTGGTAATCCATATATGAATCTTGATGTTAAAACACCAATAGCCAGAATTAGCAATATAATTGAGCTCATTAAACCTCAAGCAATTATTACAGATACAGCACATTTAGACCTTATAGAGAGTATTATAAAGACCGATATATCTATTATTAACATAGATGATATTAATTCATCTATGGAATATAATTATGATTTAATAGCTAAAAGATTATCTTTTCTAATAGATACAGATCCTTATTGTATTATTAATACATCAGGCTCAACAGGGACACCTAAGGGTGTTGTATTAAATCATAAAAGTTTTTTTGATTTTATGCAGCGTTCTGAGGAAGCATTTCCTCTAAACGAAGAAGAAATTATAGGTTCTTTATCACCTGCTGTATTTGATATTTATGTGTATGAATTATGTCTTTTAATGTCTAAGTCAAGCACTATAGTTCTGATACCAGATACATTGTCTGCATTTCCAGCTGCAATTCTTAATATTCTCAAAGAAAAGAAAGTCACATATTTATTTTGGGTGCCTACAATTATGGTAAATATAGCTAATATGAATCTTCTATCTCAGGTAGAGTTACCAGATTTACGAATAGTCTGGTTTGCAGGAGAAGTTTTTCCTACAAAGCAATTTAATATATGGCGAAAATATTTACCTTCTGTGATTTTTGCCAATCTTTATGGTCCTATTGAAATTACTTTGGATTGTGTATTTTATATTATAAAAAGAGATATTGAAGATGATGAACCTCTTCCAATCGGCTTCGCTTATAAAAATACAGATATTATTATCTTAGATGAAAATAATAAACGTATAGTTAAAAGTAATACTGATGGAGAGTTGTGTGTGAGAGGAACATCTTTAGCTATGGGGTATTATAATAATCCTGAAAAGACTGCAGAAGCATTTGTTCAAAATCCTTTAAACAATTCATATCCAGAAATAATTTATAGAACGGGAGATATAGTATGTATTAACAATATAGGAGAAATAGTTTTTAAAGGGAGAAAGGATAGCTTAATTAAACATATGGGTTATAGGATAGAACTTGGTGAAATAGAGCATGTGATAATTAATACTCTTAAAATGGCAAAGAATGGTTGTGTTGTTTATAATTATCAAAAGAAAGAAATTGTCCTTTTTTATGAACATACAGAAGAAATTTCACCAGCTATTTTCAGAAAAACGCTGGCAAGTGTCTTGCCAAAATATATGATACCATCTGTTTATCATAGATTGGATGAAATGAGTAGAAATACTAATGGTAAAATAGATAGGTTGTACTATAAGAATGAGATTAATAAATAATGAATTGTATTATTAAAATTGATGAATTAATAGAATCAGTAGCTGATATCAGAAATCTAAAAAAAGGGTTTCTCACTAATTTTTATTTAGATATAACAAAACATACTTTATGGATTAATAAAGGTGTAATGTATTTAAAAAGAATTAATAATACATTATTTATTGTAAAAAAGAATAAAACTTTTTGGAATGTTTTTTATTGCTCTACTACTATTGATGAGTTAGTTAAAAGTATAGAAATATTTAATGATCTACATAAAGATATTATCCTAATGTATGATGTCGTTTGTAATAAAAATTTATTGGAATTATTTAAAGATGTTTTTAGTGCAAGAATGAATGAATATTGTTCACTTGTACGAATGTCAAGAATAAATATTGATCAGAGTATTAATTTATCAGATGATATTAAACTTGCATCTAAAGGACAAGCCCAGGAATTATTGGATATATTAAATTTCTATTTTGACGAAAAATCAGAACAGATTCCTTATATTGAGGAGTTAGAGTCTTTAATAGAAAAGGGAAATGTGTTTATTTATGAGAAAGAAAATCATATTTTAGGGTTTACAATATTTGAGAAAAACATATCTACACTCTATCTTAGATATTGGTTCGTACACCCTGAATACCGCAATATGAAGATAGGTTCTAAGTTGTTAAATCATTTTTTTAATAGTGGAAAAGATTGTAAAAGACATCAATTATGGGTTATTGAAACTAATAAAAATGCTATAGTTAGGTATGAACATAGTGGTTTCAGATCTGAAAACTTATTTGATACTATATATACAAATAAAAAATTAAAATATAATTCAAAATATAATGAAAACTAAAATTATAACAATACTTAATGAGCTTAGACCAGAGTTCGTTTTTACCGAAGGTGTAAATTTTATAGAAGAAGGAATGTTGGATTCTTTTGATATCGTCAGCTTAGTAACTTCTTTAGATGAGACTTTTGGAATTTCTATTAATGGTATGGATATCCTCCCTGAAAATTTTGCATCGCTTGATAATATTGTTGCTTTATTAAAGAAAAATGGAGTAGAATAATGGATTTTCTTTTTAAAAATAAAAAAATTACAGGAATCCTTTCCATAGTGCCTAAACAGACAGTCTCTTTCGAGGAAGAAATGTCTAATTATAATTTTCCCCCTGCAAAATCTAAGAAATTAGCGTTAGTAATGGGGTATAAACAACATAAAATAGCCCTTGAAAATCAGACATCAGCAGATTTTTGTATACATGGTCTACAATATTTGTTTGATAATGATCTTATTGAAAAAGATAGTATTGATGCATTAGTGTTTGTATCCCAAAGTGCTGATTATATAATGCCTCCCACTTCAAATGTGATTCAAGGTCATTTTGGTATGAAAACAGATATGGTTTGTATGGATATTAATCAAGGTTGTGCTGGGTTTGAATTGGGATTAATACAAGCTTTTATGTTATTAGATCAAAAAAGCATTAATAAAGTAGTTCTTTTGAATGCAGATGTCCTTAGTCATAAGGTCTCAAAACGAGATCGAAATAGTTATCCACTAATTGGTGATGCTGCAGCAATAACAGTAATAGAGAAGTTTAATGATGATGTGCCTATACATTTTACTTTAAATATGGATGGCAAAGGAGCATTTGCACTTAGAATCCCCGCTGGAGGAGCTCGTATTCCTCATTCAGAAGAAACTGCTAAGATGGTTGAGGATGCTGCTGGAAATTATAGATCCTTAGACAATCTTACGATGGAGGGAGATCTTGTTTTTAATTTTGTTCAAAGAGAAGTCCCTCCGATGATTAATCATTTAATAGAACTTAATGATGTGTCTATTGATGATGTAGATTATTTTATGTTCCATCAGCCAAATAAATTTATGCTAAATAAGGTTGCAGAAGCTCTAAATGTTCCGTATGATAAAATGCCTGCAAATATTGTTGAAAACTTTGGGAACTCAAGTAGTGTAACTGTTCCATTAAATATAGCATTTAATATAGGAGAACAACTCAAAACAGAATCTAAATTAATTTGTATTGCAGGTTTTGGAGTAGGTTTAACATGGAGTAGTGCTCTTATGAAAATTGGAGATCTAAATTTTTGTAGTATAATAGAATTCTAAAAGTTATTATGCTTAGTATTATTAGAATACAAAATGAGCCTATTAACTCAAATTGTTATCTTATTTATAGTAAACAACATTCAAAGTGTGTTATAATAGATCCAGGAAGTAAAAACATTGATCAATTAAGTAGTTTACTGGAATCCAATCATTTAGAACTTGAATATATTATATTGACTCATGAGCATTTTGATCATTGTTGGGGCGTAAATAGTTTAAGAAAAAGATATCCATTAGTTAAATTAGTTTGTAAATATGAGTGCAATATAGCAATCCAAAGTTCAAAAGGTAATTGTTCTGTTTTTTATGATAATTTTCAAGCTTTTGAGGTTTTACCTGCAGAAGAGGTAATTATCAAAGATGTTTATTCCTTGTCGTGTGGAAATATGAATTTAACTATAGTAAGTACACCAGGTCATACAGCAGGTTCTATAAGTGTGATAGTAAATAATGATATTTTTACAGGAGATGCTCTTATACCTGAGTGTAAAGTAGTAACGAAATTACCAAGTGCTAATATTGACAAACAGATTAGATCAGAGTCCTTTTTTAAAACTTTGGAGGGATATACTATATATCCAGGACATGGAAAGCCAGTTAAATATGATTTAAGGTTATTTAAATGGATTCAATAATTAATGGCTCGGAGTATACTAAATTTAGGTTAATTATATTTATTAGTTAAATTTTAATTTGAAATTTATGAAAATATCATTTTCACCACCAGATATTACATCGGCTGAGGCTGATGAAGTTAGGGATGCTTTGTTATCGGGATGGATAACTACAGGCCCTCGTACTAAAGAATTAGAAAAACAGATAGCAGAATATGTTCATACTGAAAAGGCAGTGTGTCTTAATTCTGCTACTGCTTGTATGGAGAGTATTCTTCGATTACTAGGTGTAGGACCTGGTGATGAGGTTATTACTTGTGCATATACTTATACGGCTACTGCTAGTGTTACTTGTCACGTAGGGGCTAAGGTGGTTATGGTGGATACTGCTCCTGAGTCTTTTGAAATGGATTATTCTAAATTAGCTGATGCTATTACTGAAAATACTAAGGTTATTATTCCAGTGGATCTTGGTGGGATAGTTTGTGATTATTCTAAAATATTTGCTGCGGTAGAGAGTAAGAAGCATTTATTTAAGGCTAATAACGATATTCAGAATGCATTTGGTCGTGTGATAGTTATGGCTGATGCTGCTCATGCTTTTGGTGCATCTCGTGGTGGTAAGATGTGTGGGGAGATAGCTGACTTTACCTCTTTTTCTTTTCATGCTGTAAAGAATTTTACTACTGCAGAGGGCGGTGCGTTAACTTGGAGAAATATAGAAGGTATAGATAATGAGTGGATTTATAAGCAATTTATGCTCTTATCGCTTCATGGGCAAAGTAAAGATGCACTAGCTAAAACACAATTAGGTGCTTGGGAATATGATATAGTGGCTCCTAATTACAAGTGTAATATGACTGATATTATGGCTGCGATAGGATTGGTTCAGATGAAGCGTTACCCTTCTATGTTGGCTCGCCGTCGTGAGATTATAGATAGGTATAATGAAGCTCTTAAGAGGTGTGATGTTACTTTGATGGTGCATTATTCTTCTGAACAATCTTCTAGTGGTCACCTATATCTTGTTAGGCTTAATGGTAAGGATGAGGAGTATAGGAATAATGTTATCTTTGAGATGGCTAAGAGGGATATCGCTACTAATGTGCATTATAAGCCACTTCCTATGATGACTGCTTATAAGGCTTTGGGGTTTGATATTATGAATTATCCAAATGCTTTTAATCAGTATCGTAATGAAATAACTCTTCCTCTTCATACTTGTTTGACTGATGAGCAGGTGGAGTATATTTTGAAGAATTTTATTGAAATTATTTCTAAGTAATTTTAGTTTTGAAAAGGTTTTTTGATATTATAGCTAGTGGACTGGGGCTGATTTTTCTCAGTCCACTTTTTTTAATTTTATCTATTTGGATTAAATATGATTCTAAGGGGCCTGTTTTTTATAAACAAGTGAGAGTTGGTCGTGATAACGTAGATTTTAAGTTGTTTAAGTTTAGGTCTATGAGGGTTGGGGCTGATAAGGGTAGTTTGATTACTATTGGTGGTCGCGACCCGAGGGTTACTCGTTCTGGGTATTATATTCGTAAGTATAAGTTTGATGAGCTTCCTCAGTTGATTAATGTATTTATCGGAGATATGAGTTTGGTGGGACCTCGTCCTGAGGTTAGGAGGTATGTGGATCTTTATACTTCTGAGCAGATGAAGGTGCTTTCAATTCGTCCGGGTATCACTGATTATGCTTCTATTGAATATATGGATGAGAATGTGCTTTTAGAGAAGTCTTCTGATCCAGATAGGACTTATGTTGAAGAGATAATGCCTGCTAAAATTATTTTGAATATGAGGTATATTAATAATTCTACTTTGAGCGAGTATTTTAGGATTGTTTTTTTAACTTTGGTTAAAATAATTAGGTAGCTTGAAGGCTTATAGGAGAATTTCTATGGTATGCTTGATATTAGGGACTATGGACGAGTTATGATTCATTTCCGTAAGGCAAGATGGTATTCTTCTTGAACGGATGAGGATGTGAGGTATATCGTGGGGTGTTTGAAGGAGGGGATTGTTTAGGAATAGAATGTTAGAGGATAAAGATGTTTAAGCTCGACTTAGTCGGGCTTTTATTGCCTTGAGGCAGAAAAATATATACATTATGAATCATAATCATTTAATTATTATGGCTGGTGGCGTAGGCAGTCGCTTTTGGCCTATGAGTACGCCAGAGATGCCGAAGCAGTTTATTGATGTTTTGGGTACAGGTAGGACGATGTTACAACTTACAGTGGAAAGGTATGAAGGTTTGGTTCTGTGGAGAATATTTGGGTTGTGACTTTAGGTATGCAGCCTTCTCGTCCTGAAACTGGTTAAGGTTATATTAAGGGTGTTTCTGGCTCTGAGGATATTCGAAAGGTGGAGGCTTTTAAGGAGAAACCTTGTTTAGAGGTGGCAAAAGGGTATTTGTCAGAGGGTTCTTACTTCTGGAATGCAGGTATTTTTGTCTGAAATGTTAATACTGTGGTGAGGGAGTTTGAGGCTTGTGTGCCTGATTTGGCTGCTAAGTTTGATGGGCTTTCTTCTGTTTTTTATACTGCTTCTGAGCAAAAGGTGATAGATATAGAGTTTCCTAATTGTGAGAGTATTTCTATCGATTATGCGGTGATGGAGAGGTCTAAGAATGTTTATGTTTATCCTGCTTCTTTTGGTTGGAGTGATTTGGGAACTTGGGGTTCGCTTTATACTCATCTTCCTAAAGATGCCTATGGCAATGCTTCTGTTGGCTCTGATGTGTGTATGGTAGCGAGTTCTGGCTGTGTGGTACATACTCCTTCTTTGAGGAGGGTGGTGGTGCAGGGGCTGGATGGTTATATCGTGGCTGAACATAATGATACGCTTTTGATTTGTAAGATGGATTAAGAGCAGAGGATTAAGGAGTGGGGAACGATACCAACTCTTTAAAGGAGAGGTAATTGCCATAAAGGAAAAGTAATTGTCATAAAGTAAAAGTAATTATCATAAAGAAAACGAGTTAATGCTCGTTTTTTTTTGCTTAGATACCTAATGGTTGGATGCAAACTGCTGCCTTAAAATGAGACCGGGTATTTTGAGGTATATTCGAGAAAGGTATAAGCTAAGACTTGACTTTTCATCTGTCGAGTAGCCATTAAAAGGCAAAATGACATAATTCTGAGAAGTGATTTCTTCATAGCTTATAAGATACATATTTATTGGGAGTTAGGATAATATAAGGAAGGTTGATTAGATTTTGTTAAAATGGGCAAAGTAATATTATATTGTTGCATATTTTTGATAAAAATGTGAAACATATTGAGACAAATGAAGAATAATACCTACCACATATGGAATGATTCTAACAAAGTGATTTTCAGGGATGAAAAGGACTATATAATTTTTATAAATAAAATCGCTATTTTTTCACATATTACTAATACACTGATTATAGGTTATTCAGTTTTATCAACTCATTTTCATTTGATTGTTAAAACTACAGACCTAACGAAATTTAATGAATTGCTTTCAAAGTCTTACACGAAATATTTTAACAATAAGTATTATTGCGAAGGGATAATATTTAAAATCAATAATCGAGTGTTAGTCACTATAAATGAGGTGATTATTGCTTTAAATTATGTTTTAAAAAATGCTCTTCATCATAATTTAGTTGAGCACCCGTTATCTTATAGATATTCAAGTGTAAATCAATATTTTAGGCGGGAGATATATGAAAAGGAGTATTTAGAGTGGATAGAGCAATCTTTAAATGTTAGAAAACCGAGCGAACTTAATAGAAAAGATTTTCGAAAATTATTTGGGAGATTTGATGTTCCAGATTCATTTCAAGTAATTAATAATGTTGAGATAAAACCAGATTCATTTATATCAATAAAAATTGTGGAAGGACTTTATAAAAACTCAAGGAATTTTATTTATAATATCAATAAAGGATTGAGTGAGGAGATTACACATTTAGAGAAAAGCACACTCAAAAAAGACATCTATATCAACTTAAATTCCTCATTGTCACTGGGACAGAAAATCACAGATATGGATATATGCCTCTTTATTGATAAATTAATTAATTTTCCTGAATCAAAAAGGTCTTTTAAATCTATAGATGATAACGAATTGAAAATAATTTACAATCATTTTATGAAAATAGGTGTGCCAAAATCTGCATTAGATAGATGTGTTTGATTACTAAAAAAAATAATAGGACATCTTCCGGAATTATATCTCTATCTTTAATGTTGTGCATAAAATCGAAACTTATTTAGGTGAAAAAATGAAGTTGGCGTGTCTAAAGGCACCTCAGTTCCCTATTCGGGCAACCTTTTCGGGTCAAAAATAACAATTTCGGTGCGAAAATAATCATTTCGGTGCGCAAACCGCAGCTTTAGACACAGCGATGTGCCCTGGAGACCATTCTGGGTGGGGTGAGCGTGTCTAAAGACACCTTTTCTGGTCAAAAAACACGGCTTTAGACACAGCGATGTGCCCCACAGGCCCTTCTGGACAGGGTGGGCGTGTCTAAAGGCACCTCAGATCCCTCTTCAGGCCACTTTTTCGGGTCAAAAATAACAATTTCGGTGCGAAAATAATCATTTCGGTGCGCAAACCGCAGCTTTAGACACAGCAATCTGCCCCACAGATATTTCTGAAGGGGGGTGATAAAAAAGAATGAAAAGTTTTGATAAAAAGGGTTGTTTATTAATTATTTAGTTATTAATTTTAAACCGATTTTAGAAGCTACTTAACCTTACAAGTACTTAAAATTTTAAACTATTACTATTTCCAATTAATGCTGAGACTTGGAATCTCAAACCTTTTAACAATGTTTATACTTCTAATATATGGAAGTAAGGATATTAATGTTTAAATTTAATAAACTTAAACATTTAAATCTTCAAACTATTTAAAACTTATCATCAAATTTCAGATTTTACTCAATTAAATTTTAGATTCACTTGAAGATAAGTCTGATTTTATTATTTCGATCACGAGTCCCTTAATATTGATTTTTATTGATTAACTCATAAATAATTGAATATTAGGGGATTTATTATAAGATTTATTAAACAAACTTACATAGATAATTATTGATTCCATTGATTGAATTGATGAGGTGATGATTCTGTGTATAGTGTGTCTAATATTTGGCGGGGAGAGAGATTTTTCTCTGTCTTAAAGTCAATCTCCGGATAAGGGTAAATCTCTGTCTTAAAGTCAATCTCCGGATAAGGGTAAATCTCTATCTCAAAGTCAATCTCCAGGTAAGGGTAAATCTCTGTCTCAAAGTCAATCTCCAGGTAAGGGTGAATGGAAATGGGGAGTAATAAGGGTGAATGGTGATTTTGTATAGATTAATGAGGAAATTTATGAGATGATTACTATAACTATTCTGCTCAAGTAATGATGATTTGAGAAATATTACAATTTGTAGTGGGATTGAATTAACTTTGTGGTGGAAAAGAATATGTATGGACAATGTATTTGATAATTTAAAGATTAAAGGTGAGGTATATAACGATCCAATTCATCGTATTGCTTACGCTACTGATGCAAGTATGTTTAGAGAAATCCCTCTTGGTGTCGCATTTCCTGCTGACGAGAGTGATATTATCAAATTGGTGAATTTGGGGCAAAAATTCATATCTGATAGCCATAATAATAGCTCTAACAAAAGCCATAATAGCAGCTCTAACAAAAGCCATAATAATAGCAATAATAATTCAGGGGTTATAACGCTGATTCCACGAGGGGCAGGGACCTCTTTAGCTGGACAGGTTGTTGGGAAAGGGTTGGTTGTCGATATTAGTAGCCGAATGAATAAAATCCTTGAGATCAATCCGATAGAAAGATGGGCAAGGGTAGAACCGGGGGTGGTGCTTGATGAACTAAATTTGGCTTGTAAAGAGTATGGATTGTTTTTTGCTCCTGAGACCTCCACCAGTAATAGGTGTACTCTCGGTGGAATGGTTGGCAATAATTCTTGTGGTTCACATTCACTCGTTTATGGAAGTACTCGGGAGCACCTTTTACAGGCTAAGGTGGTGTTGAGTGATGGAAGTGTTGAATTGTTATCTGATTATAAAATATCTGATTTGGAAAAGAGATTTTCCGAAAAATTTTGGGATCAAAAATGTGAAGAGGGGGGAGAAAATGGAAATGGGGGACAAAATGAAGAGGGGGAAAGTTTGTTGATTGAAAGGATTTATTCTCTTTTTATCAATCTTGCGTTGGATGAGGTTATCAGTGGGGAGATTAAAAATAATTTTCCAGACATTTCTCTTAAAAGGAGAAATTGCGGATATGCGATTGATCAGGTGATTGAGGGGCTTTGGGATGAGTCTGTCCCATTTTGTGATAGAAAGATCAATCTTTGTAAGATATTGGCCGGGAGTGAGGGGACACTTGCTTTTGCCACTGAGTTGAAGGTCAATTTAGTGCCTCTTCCACCAAAAGAAAAGGGTGTTATTTGTGCACATTGTGATACACTTGAGAAAGCTTTGCTTGCAAATCTTATTGCGTTGAAGTTTTCCCCTGTTGCAATTGAACTTATGGATTCTAATGTACTCGAATTGAGTAAATCCAATCTATCTCAACAAAAAAACAGATTTTTTGTTAAAGGGGATCCTGCAGCAATTTTGATTATTGAATTGGCTTTTGATAGTCGTCAAGAGTTGGATATGGCTGCCGATACTCTTCAAGCTGCCCTTCCTCACTCTTTGGTGTATGATTGTTCCCGTGTGTATGGGGCAGATATCAGTAAGGTTTGGGAACTTCGAAAAGCTGGATTAGGTCTGCTTAATGGGATGAAGGGGGATGCTAAGCCTGTCAGTGTGATTGAAGATACTGCTGTTGCTGCTGAACGTCTTCCCGAGTATATAAAGGATTTTCGTGAGATGCTTTCTGAACTTGGATTGAGTTGTGTATATCACGCCCATATCGCCACAGGTGAGCTTCATCTGAGACCGATTTTAAATATTAAGACAGAGTCTGGTCGGGGGCTTTTTCGTGAAGTGGCATATAAAACAGCTCTACTTGTTAAGAAGCATAAGGGGAGTTTAAGTGGGGAGCACGGAGATGGTCGCCTAAGAGGTGAGTTTATAAAAGTTCTCTATGGAGATTATGTTTATGGTTTGATGCGTGCTGTAAAGCAGTGTTGGGATCCGATTGCTATTTTCAATGAGGGGAAAATTATTGATACCCCCCCGATGGATTGTTTTTTAAGGTACGATGTGGGGCAGGAATATGCTATTGCTAATGGGGGTCGGGGGTGTGCTTTTAATACATATTTCAATTGGAAAGGCTCTTTTGAGGGGTATTCTCAGTTGAATTCTATGATGTGTTCTATCGAACAATGCAACGGAGCAGGGGATTGTCGCAAACAGAGTGTTTTTGGTGGGACAATGTGTCCCTCTTTTAAGGTTAGTAAAAATGAGATTATGGCCACAAGGTGCCGTGCAAATGTATTACGAGAAATATTGACAAGAGGGTGGTCGAGTGAGGCATTTGACAATATAAGAGGAGGTTATTTGGGCAGTAAAAGTCCCGATCCGATAAGTATCCCTGAGCTCAAAGAGGTTTTGGATTCGTGTCTTGCTTGTAAGGGGTGTAAAAGTGAATGTCCATCAAATATCGATATGACACGTCTCAGAGCTGAGCTTTTACAACATTATTATGATAAGTGCGGCACCCCTCTGACACCATTTTTAGTGGCAAGAATGGGGGTAATTCAACGATTAGGCTCCTATGTATATCCGATTTACAATCTTTTTGCTTCTTGGGGTTTTACAAGTGCTATTATCAAGAAGGTACTTAAATTTTCGGTGGAGAGAGATATTCCAAAATTGAGTAAAAGAACTATGCGTGAATTGGTTAAGAGAGAGCAAAGGGGGATAAAAACCAAGATTTCACAAATTGAGGTAAAGGGTAAAGTGTATCTGTTTGCAGATGAGTTTACCAACTATTCTGAATCTCAACTTGGTCTTACATTTGCAAAATTACTGATCGGTTTGGGCTATCAAGTGGAGATCCCTCGCCATTGCGAGAGTGGTCGTGCAGCTATATCAAAAGGGTGTTTGAAGTTGGCTAAGAGATTTGCAACAAAAAATATTGAATTGTTGTCGCCCATTGTTTCGAATGAGCATCCCCTTATCGGGATAGAGCCTTCGTGTATTTTGAGTTTCAGGGATGAATACCCCGATCTTGTCGATGATAATATGAGGGGGAAAGCTACCACTCTTGCTAAAAATTGTCTTTTGTTTGATGAATTTATAATGAGAGAGGTGAATGAGGGGAGAATTTCACCTGATATGTTTAAAAATGAGAAAAATACGGAAATATGGCTACACGGACATTGTCATCAAAAGGCTTTGATCGGGATCGAATCTACTGCTGCAATGCTTAGGCTTCTCCCTAATTGCAAGGTTAATGTTATTCCGAGTGGATGTTGTGGTATGGCTGGCTCTTTCGGATATGAGGCGAAAAATTATGAGACTTCAATCGGTATTGGGGAGGAGGTGCTATTTCCAGCTGTAAGAAAGGCTTTGAATGGGAAGGAAAAGGGGGATAAAAATGTTTATGTTTGTGCTCCTGGGACCTCTTGTAGAGAACAAATATCACACGGAACAGGGTACAGGGCTATTCATCCGATAGAGTTGATGTGGATGTTTTTTTGTAAATAAATACACAATTGTTATATTTGAGCAACAAATAAAATAATGGATACATATCGAAAACTGACACCCGATGAGGTGGTAAAGCTTAAAGCAAATTTCTGTATAGCAGATGATTGGAACAATGTAAATGTCAAAGAAAATTTTAATCCAAAACGAGTTTTTCAAGTAAGATTTTCCGGAGTTGTAAATCTCGGTAATTTCGTTGATGTTTTTATTCTTCCCGGTGGTATCCAGAAAAAATCTGGGGTAAGATATGCTACACTCCACAATGTTACAGTGGGGGATAATTCTTGTGTAGAGAATATTGAAAATTATATTGCAAATTATATTATCGGAGACAATACTTATATCAAAAATGTGGGGCTGATCTATGTTGATGGTGTTACGAGTTTTGGTGATGGGGTAGAGACATCTGTCTTGAATGAAACGGGTGGTAGAGAGGTGCCAATTCATAGTAAACTATCTGCACATCAGGCCTATATGACTGCATTGTATCGTCATCGTCCCCTTTTTCAACAGAGAATGAAGGAGTTGGCTAATTATTATGCTCAAAAACACTCTTCCGATATTGGGACAATCGGTAATAATGTGATGATTTTAAATACAGGGACTATTCACAATGTGAGGATTGGAGATTATGCTCAGATCGAGGGGGCAAGCAGGATGGTTAACGGCTCTATTAATAGTAATATTTACGCTCCTGTTCATATTGGATGCAATGTTACTTGTCAAGATTTTATCATCTCATCAGGATCTAAAATTGACGATGGGACTACACTTACAAAATGTTTTGTGGGGCAGGCTTGTGAACTCACTAATAGTTATTCAGCATCTGATTCTTTGATATTTAGCAATTGCTATGGAGGTAATGGTGAGGCTTGTGCGATCTTTGCAGGGCCATATACAGTTACTCATCATAAGTCAACCCTCCTTATTGCGGGGATGTTTTCATTTATGAATGCCGGCTCGGGTTCAAACCAGAGTAATCATATGTATAAGCTCGGCCCTATCCATCATGGGATATTGGAGAGGGGGTCTAAAACAACATCCGATTCATATATTTTATTTCCGACCCATATCGGAGCATTTTCACTTATTATGGGAAGGCACGTAAATCACGTTGACACCTCTAATCTCCCTTTTTCATATCTTATAGAGGATGCAAATACCACTTATGTGGTTCCTGGGGTTAATCTTAGAAGTGTTGGGACAATAAGGGATGCTCAGAAATGGCCAAAGAGGGATAAGAGGAGTGACCCCGATAAATTGGATTATATAAATTTCAATCTTTTGAGCCCATATACCATTCAAAAAATGATGAATGGGAAGGCTATTTTGGAAAACATCAAGGAGGTTTCAGGGGAGACCTCCGATATATATTCGTATAAAGGGGCTAAGATCAAAAATTCTGCCCTTATAAAAGGGATCTCTTTCTACAATATCGGAATCAATAAGTTTCTCGGCAACTCCATTGTCAAACGGCTTGAGGGGATAAAAATCACAAGCGATGAAGATATTCGTAGAAGACTTCGTCCGGATGGTGTGATCGGTCTCGGGGATTGGGTTGACGTTTCCGGCCTTATTGCTCCAAAGTCAGAGATAACAAAACTCATCGACACCGTTGAATCTAACGAAGTAAAAACTCTTCAAGAGATGAATGATTCTTTTGCCAATATGTACCACAATTATTACAGTTACGAATGGACTTGGGTATATAGCAAAATAGAACAGTTCTATGGAATAGATCCTAACAAGATCACAATTGAAGATATTGTGATGATTGTAAATAAATGGCACGAATCTGTCGTTACACTCGATAATATGGTGTATGAAGATGCAAAGAAGGAGTTCTCCCTCTCATTTATGACCGGTTTCGGTGCAGACGGCGATCTGAATCAAGCGAAAAAAGACTTTATCGAGGTTCGTGGGGATTTTGAATCAAATCCGTTTGTTTGTGCGATCCATAAACATATCGAGGAGAAAACATCTTTACGCAATGAATTATTATCAAGACTAAAGAAGAAAAATCAATAATGAGAAATCAATTACCCACTGTTGCGTTGATATATGATTTTGACGGCACACTATCTCCTGCAAATATGCAGGAGTTTGGTTTTATTCAAGCTTTTGGAAAAGAACCTGCATTGTTCTGGAAAAAAAGCGGAGAATTGTCACATTCTCAAGATGCAAGTGAGATATTGTGTTATATGAAATTGATGATTGACGAGGCAAAAGCAGCAGGGGTGGCTTTGACAAGGGAGGATTTTAGGAAATTTGGGACAATGGTGCAACTCTATCCCGGTGTGAAGGGGTGGTTTTCGCTTATCAATCGATATGGAGAAGAAAAAGGGGTAAATATTGTCCATTATATCAACTCCTCCGGCTTGACTGAGATGATAGAGGGGACATCTATTTATGATGAGTTTCGAAAAGTTTTTGCCTGTTCGTTTCTCTATGAAAATGGAATCGCTGTTTGGCCCGGTGTCGCTGTCGATTATACAGCAAAAACCCAATTCCTTTTCAAGATCAATAAAGGAGTTCATAGCATTAGTGATCATAAACTTGTTAACGAATACGTTCCTGAAGAGAAGAGGGCAGTCCCATTCTCCAGAATGATATATTTTGGAGATGGGGCTACTGATATCCCCTGTATGAAACTTGTAAAACAATTTGGCGGTCACTCGATAGCAGTATATAATCCATCTTTTCAGAAAGAGCTTGATACTGAACCAGAGATCATTACAATAGCGGATATTAATCGTCATACAGTTACAACTCCAAAGAATGTGGAACGATTATTGGCTGAGCAACGGGTAAATTTTGTTTGCCCTGCAGATTATTCGAAGGATGGAAGAATATATAAAGTTGTCACTGCCATCATTGATAAAATCAAATCAGACTTAGCATTATCCAATCTTTAGTAAATGTGGCACGATAATTATAACATTAATTTTTCATTAATTATTTTTTATAATGAGTAATATTTTTTTAAAAAAATTTTCTTTGGTTGCAATTCTTGTCCTCTCTCTTGTTATAACCTCTTGTGAGAAAGGGAAAGATATTCCATACGATATAATATGTTTAGCCGATTCTGCCCCATTTTCCTACTCTGAAAACGGAGTTATGAAAGGGTTAGAGATAGATCTAATCAATACTATTGCAGCTGATCAAAAGATAGCTATCAGGCTCCACCCAATGACATCCACTGAGATGTTAAAACAGATGAAGCGTAAAAACCCTAAATATGAGGGAGCTATCGGGATGATTACTCGAACTTACGACCGCAAAGAATTTTTCGATTTTTCAAACCACTACTTCTCTTCGGGTATCTCTATAGGTGTTAAAGCAGGAAGGGGAGATATTAGCTCTATCTCCGATTTGAAAGGGCTTAAAGTAGTGACCACAAAAGGTACACTGATAGAGAGCTATGTAGAATCAATCAGAGATTCAGCTAAATTTACATACACTGCATTTGACAATGTAAATGATGCATTTAAAGCTGTGATCTCCGGTAATGCAGATGCTATAATAGAAGAGAGTCCGTTGATCGATTATCGACAAGCTCAAGGTCAAGGGATCATATCTGCATATAAAGGCGTTCAGAATCAAGTATTTACCCTTATTGTAAAAAGGAAAAAAAACGAAGATCTCATAAAAATATTTAATACAGGACTTGATAATATTACCAAGAATGGTACTTTCAAAACAATAAAAGAAAAATATTTCCCTTTGTAATTGTAAAAGAGACCTCACTCATAGTTTTAAATTTATTGCTAAATTTTTTATGGGAAAAAACCACAAATCTGCAATTAATAAGATCGTTATTTTTGCCACATTGATGTTTTCTATCAATGTATTATATCCACATTCCATTTCGGCTCAAAATCACCTAAAAGAGCCCTATTTTTGTACAAAAGAGGGGAGAATTATAGAATATGAGAGAAAATATGCAGATGGAGAGATTAAGTGGTATCACAAAATGCAAATTATAAAAATAGATTCGACAGATCGTGGGCAACTTGTAACATATTCTTCTACAATCTATAATAAAAAGAGGAAAAAGAAATACGATGAGATCAAGATGGAGGCACTTATCGACAAGACCACAGGGGATGTAAATATCGATCTTGTCAAGACTATGACCACTATTATTCACACTTTTTTAGGGAAGAATGTTGATGTAACCACTTCAGGAGGGGCTACGGTACTCCCTTCAGAATTGGAGATTGGAGATATCCTTCCTGATGCTTTTTCATCAATGAAGGCTCTTGGAATGACTATGAACATCTCTGTAACCAAGAGGAGTGTGATAGGGAAAGAGCGTTTGACCACCCCTACAGGGACTTATGATTGTATTATAATACAGGAGCATAAGGTGGAAAAAGGGATGGGGATGAATAGGGTTACTACTGGGAAAACCTGGTATGCTCGCGGGATGGGGATGATCCGCCACGACACCTACAACAAAAAAGGGGTATTCGAAACAAGCGAACTTATCTCAAGAGTCGTATTATAATATTCGTTTTAAAAAGTTAGATAGAAGCGGTTCAAAATTGATATTTAGCGCAACATAGATTGTGCAGGCATTAATTCTTGAATTTATGAGTTTTTAAACATAATTTAAAAACTCATAAATATATTCCTCTTTTTTATATGAGTTACCCAAATTGTTTATATTTTTGTAAATAAATAATTACCGATCATAAAGTAATAATCCACAACAAAAAATATAAAATATAAAATGGGAATTGTAAAAATACTCTCCTCTTCTGATCTGAAACAATTGCTTGATATGAATGGAGTAATAAATGCAGTTGAGAATGCATTTATAATCTCTTCAAAAGGTGGTTCGATAACCCCGATTCGCACAATCACCGATCTCGGTAAAGAATATCAGACCCTTTTCTATAAGCCCTCCTTCATCCCAGAAATGTCTGAAATTGGGATAAAAATCTTATCACAGAAAAAGGAATTTACCCCCGGAATACCAACTATTCAGGGGATAGTTTTGCTTGTAGATACAAAAACCAACACATTTAAATCGATAATGGATGGCTCTTTCCTAACAGCTATCAGGACCGGTGCTGCATCTGGTGTTGCTACAAAATTGCTATCGAATAAGAACTCTTCTGTTCTCGCACTATTTGGGGCAGGGGCGCAGGGTTATACCCAATTTGAAGCTGTTAAGACAGTAAGAGATATTAAAAAAGTTATAATATTTGACCTATTTTCACCATCTATTGACAAATTTATAGAACACTATTCCCATTTGAAAGAGATTGAATTTGTGAAAGGGACAAATATTGAGTTATTGAAGGAAGCTGATATAATATGTACAGCTACAAACTCTAAAACGCCATTGTTCTCAGTTGATAATCTCAAAGAGGGGGTTCATATCAATGCGATAGGCTCGTTTAAACCCGATATGAGGGAGATTCCTGACGAATTATTGCTTGAGGCTAAGTTGTATGTGGATTCTTATCAGGCGTGTTTTCAAGAGAGTGGAGATGTGATAGTACCCAAAGAGAAGAATATGATAAAATATTATATGGGGGAGATAGGTGAATATGCTGTATCAAAGGGAGATGCTTGTGAAAATGGGAAAAAGGTACAAAAGACAGTTTTCAAGAGTGTAGGAATAGCTCTCCAAGATTTGATGACTGCCCACTACGCATATAAGATGGGGGTTGAAAAAGGGATAGGGATTGATATCGATTTCTAAGGGATAATTTAAAATAATTTCAAATGAATATTAGTATTTTTAATGATGTCCTCGGACCTATTATGAGGGGCCCTTCGAGTTCGCATACAGCCGCTTCTGTGAGAATAGGGATGATGGCAAAAAATCTGTTGGGAAAAGGGGTTGAAAAAGGGGTTATTGAATTTTCTCCAGATGGCTCATTAGCCACTACATATCATAGTCAAGGTTCTGATATTGGTATTGTTGCTGGATTGATTGGGATCGATATGATCTCTTCTGATATCCTTAATAGTCTCACAATTGCACAAGAGAGGGGGATTGATATCCGGTTTATTGTTAGTGAGTATGAGAATAATCATCCGAATACATATAAAATGAGTGTTGGCAATGGTAATGATATTTTGCATCTGACTGCAATATCTGTTGGTGGTGGGATGATTGAGGTGATTGAGATTGAAGGGGCTAAGGTCTCTATGGATGGAACTTATTATGAGTTGTTGATTTTTTCAGATCTCACTCCTGATGAGGCCAAAAAGCGTATTTCGAGAATGGATGATGGGGATCTGATAGATAAAATCGAGGTCTCTTCTTTCGGAGAAATGTCCATTATTAATGTAAAATCTTCTAACCCCCGTCTGTCTCAGTTAAGAGAAGAGATTACTACTCTTATTGAGGGGAAAAACTCATATTTTTCTCCCCCAATAATGCCTGTTTTATCTGGGAAGAGTAATATCGCTCCGTTTACAAGTGTTGAAGAGATGTCACCTTATATTAAAGAGGGGATGCAATTGTGGGAGTTGGGATTGAAATATGAGATGATTAGGGGAAATTTGTCTGAAGATGAGGTTCTATCTCTTGCAAAAGAGGTGTATAATGTTATGAAAGAGAGTGTTGCAAATGGGTTAGCAGGTACTGAATATAAAGATAGGATATTGGGGCAACAGTCACATTTAATAGATATAGGGGTGAGAAAAGGGAGGTTAATTGCTGATCCGATTGTTAATGCAATCATTCGTAATACGATGGCTGTGATGGAGAGTAAAAGTTCGTTTGGTCTTATAGTTGCCGCACCTACAGCCGGCTCGTGCGCTGCTATTCCGGGGACACTTGTTGCCCTCGCCGAGCAATGTGGGTTTACCGATGAAGAGTGTGTTAAGGGGCTCCTTGCTATTGGACTTATTGGGGCATTTATCGCCTCACGATCTACTTTTGCAGCTGAGGTTGCAGGGTGTCAGGCAGAGTGCGGTTCTTCTTCAGGAATGTTAGCTGCAGGGGTTGTTCAATTGATGGGTGGGGATGCGAAGACGGCTGTCGATAGTGCATCATTTGCGTTACAAAACATTTTAGGAATGGTTTGTGATCCTGTCGGGAATAGGGTAGAGGTCCCTTGTTTAGGGAAAAATATAATGTGTGCATTAAATGGATTTAGTGCTGCAAATATCTGTTTAGCAGGTGTAAATGCTGTTGTCCCTCTTGATGAGGTGATAGTGACAATGGACTCTGTTGGTCGCTCGATCCCCTACGAATTGAGGTGTACAGGGTATGGCGGGTTGTCGGTAACCCCTACTTCGCGTAAGATAGCTGATACTATTGATCTTTGATACAGCGAATTGGGAAAGCGTCACCGTTATCGTTATCCCATATATATACGCTATTTGCAGCCCCCTGCCAGTAACAATGGAGGTGCATTGCGTGCGATGACGTGCCGCTTGAAGAGACAGCTGTCCAAGAGTAGCCTACACTATTACTATATAGATTACCATCCTCCCCAGATCTTTTGCCGGATGCACTAAACCACCCTCCGAAACGGGATAATTGGTAACCAACAATGCTGTTTACAGTGGAATAATATTCTGTTGGCTTTTCTCCGAGGGAACCCCATTCTATTGATCCACTTGAGGGGACTTTCCACCCTTTAGGGCAGGGGTCAAATTTAGTTTTCACAGTGGTACTACCACTTACTCCTCCCCAGTAATTAATGTTATTATTATCGTATTGCCAACAAGTAGTAGATAAGTTGTAAAGAAACTCGTCAGGATGGGAAATAGCATAATCAACTGTACCTGTAATACTTGTGCTATTTGTTTTTATTACAGTTGTTGTTGCACCTGATGGTTTGTAAATATATGGTTCTACAATACTTGTCGTGGATGATGAGCAGGGAAAAGGATCTTTACGACTATGTTGATATAATAGTCCGATTGTTGCAACGCCTCCACCATTTGGGGCGTTAGGATGATTTGCCAATGCTCCTAAATTTCGATCTAAGTAGTATTTACCATTTCCACCAAGGACACCGGCTTCAATTAGATTTTTGTTTTGGGTTACCCATATATGCCACGACCATTTTATTACCCCAGCACTTGTTTTGAGGGCAACAACTGCGTTACCTTGAATATTGGGCGCTGTTTTGATGGTTATTTTTCCGTCAATTTGATTGAGTGATGTCCCTTTGATCAAACCAGCTGCACTCATCCATACCACTTCCGAGTACATCGCAGCTGATGGATTTGGAATATTTAGAGCTTGAAAGGAGAAAACACTATTCGGTTCTACAATGTAGCAATTTGCATATTTTGCCGGATCATTTGATATAAGAGGGTACTGAAATACCTTTAACTTTAAGGTTAAACGAGGTCCTGCCGAGATGGTTAGAATGGCCGAACGGGGACCTGTTTCATTATTGGGCTGTTTATATCCTGTTGTTACAATATCTATTTGGTTCCCATTTTTATTGGGGGTCAACCATTCTTGGTTACTCGTCACTGTCCAATCAGGTGTTCCATTAACTATGTAATTAGTATTGATAGTAAAGGCACCAGAGATATTGTTATCATTATACGGGAGATCAATTGAGTTTTTATCGGAGTTTAAGTACAACATTTTGTCTTCAACCGGAATATACATATTGTTCCAAGTCAGGGTGAATTTTATAGGTGAATCGAACGATTTTACAGCATCTTCTTTACTTGCAAATCCGGGACCCGATATTGATGTAATATTAAATCTGTAACGATGTTTTCTTAGAATAGGTAACATCTCTCCAGTGGTATAATCCATAAAATCAATACGGTAGAACGTTTCTGGAACACCAGAAAAATTCCCTGTTGAACTGTATAATCCTCCGATTATAATACAGGTGGTGTTATCGTCTCCTCTATTTATGGGTTTCGAAGATTCGGGTATTATAATGTTATTCATCGGAATACACCCTTGAGCTACTATACCTGAGTAATCAAAAGGAGAATTGAATGTTATCGATGTTGGTATGTTTGGTTTGGTGTTGAGTTCTGAGTAGGAAAGTGGGGCAACACACCCTTTAGAGGGGATATTATATACAAATACCGATCTTAAGAGAAAAGTGTTTATTCCTCTCGTTTCATTAGATTGGTTATCAAAATAATTAATACCCAACTCGACTAAAGCCATAGCGTCTACCAACCCTATGGATGAGAGGTTAGTATTTGCATCTTTAAATGGATTTGTGGGGGAAAGGATCGCTTCTGCTGTAGTTTCACCCCACATAGGTCTAATTGTAAATGGAGAGAGTTCATATGTATCTATCGGCCATTTTGACGAGATAGGGTATTGAATTGATTTATAGACATCTGCTTTTGTGGTTCCTACGGAAGGGGTCAGAAATTTTGGGGGATTACCCAACAATACAAGTCTATATTTATCGTTTATATTCTCACTTTTTCGAAGAGTAACTGTTATCGATTGATTGTATTTAAAATCTGTATCATATTGATATTTAGCTAAATAAGCAAATGTTTCATTTAATCCGTCTACTTTGAATACTAAAACTGAAAGGGTGTATGGGAGTTCTGATAAATATGCGGAAACAGGGGAGGCAGCGTTGGGAGCAATAGACGATTTTGTCTCTTTTTTGAGAGTTGAGTTATTATCAAAGGAAAATTTAATAGTCAATTGATTACCATTGAATTGATTGTCTATCGGCTTTTTCTTCTCGCAACCAACTGATAAAAATAGGAGTAGAAAAAGGGTTACTGACAAATATTTTATCTTTAATAACTTCATAGCAAATTGACCGCTTTAGTGTTTATTTATTGTATTGCCCAAATTTAGTATCCTGAACACAACGAACCGGCATTCCGTTTGAACGTTTACCTACATTGGAGATTTGGAAGATATTGCTTCCGTTTGTATTAAATTTTGATTGTGCATCATTTGTATCACTCTTCTCTGAGTACCAATTGAAAAGTTTGTTTCCGACTGAAATCAATTTTCCGGCAGCTAAGGATGGAGATGTATTTGGAGTTCCTAAGCGAATTCCGGCGTAGGGGAGATTTTTCCCAAATCCTGATGAGGTGTAGGCTTGATAATTAGAGAGGGTAAACGAGACACCTGTCCAGCCATCCGCTGTCGAACGGGAGTCGTAAGGAACACGCCATCCAGCAGGACAAGGGTCGAAAATAGTCTTTGTTTGTCCCCATAAATTATCATTTTTCACATAAAGCCAATCTCCGGTTTGGGTATTACCTGTGAGGAAACTATCGGGTGATTTGATTGTAAATTGAATCGTTCCATTTGTTTGAGAAGTTGGAGTAATTCTATTACCCATAGTAAATGGTTGATCACTACTATTATACATTGTCATTTCAGTAACATCAAGACCATCTGCAACTCTTCTTACCGATAGTGCAGCCATCGGGAACGGATCTTTTCTTCCCCATTGATAACACATTCCATACGATTTACCGTCATATGTGTAGGTGGTGTTGGATAGAGCTCCTATGTTTCTATCCATATATCTACCTCCGGATGGCTCTCCTGCCTCAATTTTTTGTTTATCGTATGTTACCCAAATATGCCAAGACCATAATACAGTCTCTGTTCCAGATACAGTCGATTTAAGGGCAATTACCGCATTGCCCTCTTCTGCATCTTTAGTTTTAAATGAGATCTGACCTGTTGTCAGATTGTAGGTAACATCTGTTATTAATGAAGGGACTGTCATCCACCAAACTCCAGCTGACAATTGGGTTGAAAGGGGTTCGGGGATATTAATTGCCTGTATCTGACTTCCCGATCCCGGGGTTACTATTATGCAGTTTGAATACCTCTTTGGATCGTTTGCTATCAGGGGTAATTGTTCCACTTTGATAGTGGTATTTATTGCATATTTTTTTAGGGTTATAGTAGCATTACGAGGGAAAAGGGTGTTATTTGCAGATGAGGTGATCAGTTTTAGTCCATATCTATTTCCTGAAATAGGGACAATAGATGCACTTAGCCACGAAGAGGCTTCACTATTAACACTAATATTTATCTCGGAGTCATTTGAAATAATGGTTGCTGCGTTTGTCACTGTTTGTGCCAATCTTCCAATTTGTATACTCGTTTTGTCTATTTCCAATTTATTATCATTATGCTCCCCAATACTTGTAGAATTTGAATCCCATAAAGTTATTGATGAGGTGATATTTAATGAGGTGGCAGTTTGAGGGGTAGATCCCCCTTCTGATATTATTTTGGTTATGTTTACTTGATAGCGGTAACCACGAAGAAGGTGGAGGGAATTTCCTCCATTATCAATAAATTTGATTTTATAATAGGTGATGGTTGTGCTACCGTTGAATTTACCCCCAATTAAAATATAAGGATTTGTAGATGAATGTGTTTCAGGGAGATAAATTTCACGTATTATTGCTTTATTTGTGGATAGGGCAGGTAAATTATATACGATTTCTGTAGGAATTGTTCCAGGGTTTGAAGGGATGGATGGGAGTGCTGAATTGTTTTGAGTGGGTACTACGTAACCTTTGGCACTTATATTTTTCATTTCGACTGATACCAATTCGAAATTTGTTAAACCTGTAGCTGTCTCAATGGTGAGACCCTCTCCAGTAAAATTGACCCCGACATCTATCCTTGAGAGAGAGTATCCCAAAGCGATGTTGATGTTTTTTGTTGTGGGGGTAATATTTGAAGATAACATAGTCAATCCCGACATAGGAAGGTATTGTCTATACCCTTCTGTTGTATTTACTTTATCTGTCCAATCATATTTGTATCGCTCAATCACTGTGGAATAGGATTCGCCTTTTGCGTTGAGAACAGTTGTATTTTGAGAAAGGGTCCCCCTAACAATAATCAATATGGCAACATTTGTGTTTGTTTTAGGGATCATCACTTTCAATGTCTTATTAGCTTGGTCCACATTTAAGAGGGGGAGTGATGTCAAAAATGTAAGGGCTGATGTGGTCCCTGAAGGATTTGAAAATAAAAGGACCTCAATGTTTTTCATCTCCACCTCTTGTATATCCGAAAAACCTTTTGTGTTGGCATTGTTAAACATCGGGGTACTGAGTTGGATAGTAGTGTAACCATCTTCGATCTGATTGGGATTATTCAATGGATCTTTGTTACAACTACTTATCAGTAACCACATCATCACAACACATAAATATATCGTTATATTTTTTATGAAAAACATAGTTAGAAAATAGAGGGGTGGAATCTGAAAATAAGGCAAATGCCACCCCTGAAATTTATAATTAAAAGAAATTAATAACTTGAATATTAGAAACAAGATAGTGATACTATATACCTGGAGTAATATTAACTACTGACCAAGCAACAGGAGTCACTTTAATGTTAAGGTCTGCTTTTTCAACCTCAGGTTTGTCATCTGTCGGATCTACAGGTTTTCCATTATCTGTACCATCATCTGTGGTAAAATATTTAGAGAAGTCAGCGAGGCTCATCTTGTAAACTGTACCTCCTTCAAATTTAATGAAAGCTGCTGCTGCATTTCCTACACCATATTTGGATACAGTGATAAATCTCTTAGCAATTGTTTGTGCTCCGCCAACAACTGTAGCTTTGGTTTTGAATGAGACTTGAAGAATGATATGGGGAGATTTCTCTTTTGTTGCCGGTGTTGGAAAAATTTGGTAAGCTACTGATTTGTTAGCAGGTACAAATCCATCAACAAGTGCAGTAGTCATCTCTGCAGCGTGTTCTGTGTCCCAGTTTGCATCCTTAGTTGTAAATTTTGGAGTAGCTGCGTCAGAAGTCAATAAGTAATTATTAATAAATACTTTATCAACTTTAACATATTCATAACCAACTGTGGGTTCGATTTTTCCTGTCAATTCAAAACGAGCCATCGATGCTGTGGGAGATAATACAACACTTTTATTTTCTCCTGAAGTAGTGATTACAGTTGCACCTGACCCAATAGGAATTTTGGTTTTAAATGTATTAATATCGGCTATCCCTTGATAATCGAGAATATCATCACCCGTGGGGATAATATTTCCCTTCATACTGACATGGGTTACATCTGTGCTTATAATCACATTCAATCCAGTAGAACCAACTGCAAGGGCGATGTCATCAGTAGAAAGGGTACGGGAAGGTGGGGTAGCAGCTGTGCCTTGATCGTCTTTCCAAAAATAAAGGGTAAGATTTTTAACACCCGGAGTAATTGCTCCATCGATTGTGTACCCATCTAACGATTTGGTGAGTTCAGTTGAAGGGATGGAGATGTTGAGATTTTGGGTTTCAGCAACTTTTTTTTGGCAACCAACTAATGCGGCAACTGCAAAAAGTGGGATTAAGAATAGTTTTTTGTTCATAATAATTGTATTGAAATTAATAAAATTCAAATTAATATGAAACTAAGGAGAGGTACAGATGTGGGATCTGATACTCTAATAGCCTCTTTTAAAATCCATAAAGAATTTAATCATTTAATTTGATGCAAAAGTAAAGTATGAATCTTTAAAATAATTACCAATTTGTATCAAAAAATTATCATATTTCAATAATCTCTTTTTTTCCTATTTTTTCTAAAAAAAATCTTAAATTTGTAAATAAAACAGATTTCAACACACTATAATGAGATGTAAACTATTTCTTCTATTAACTTTTGTATTTTTATTTTTAAATAATACTTCTCTTTTCTCTAATGATAAAAAAGTGATCTCTTATTATGCAGACTCTTTTTTCCCCCCTTTTGAATTTATAGGTGATTCTGGGAAAATCGAGGGGTTTAATATTGACTTGATGAATGCCATTATGAAGGAGATGGGGATGAGTTGTACTGTCGATGCCAAAATATGGAGTGATGTTCTTAATGATTTCAGTAGAAATAAGGTAGATATAATAGCTGCAAATGATAATTTGTATAACAAAAGCAAAGGAATTCGATTGACTCTCCCTTTTTTTATGATGTCCCAAACATTGGTCAGCAGGGATGATAACAAAATCGATTCGATTGAACATTTAGCGGGGAAGATCCTTGTAGTTCAGGACGGAACCTGGGTAGAAACTTATATATCAAATAATTATCACAATTTGAATGTTATTAAGGTCGATAATCAGATTGACGGCTTGAGGATGCTTCAAACTGGTAAGTGCGATGCAATTATCGATTCGGAAGAAGTTATCAGTTACATTATCTCGAAGAAAAAACTTAGGGATTTGTATATATGTAAGACCGAACTTCCCTCTGTTAATTATTGTTTTGCAGTAAAGGATAAAAATTCCGCTTTGATTTCCGATATCAATACTGCGATTAACAATCTGAAGCTGGATGGTACTTATGATACTATTTACAATAAATGGTTTGGTTTTCTGAACCAGTATACCATTGCAAAGAAGATGATATATATTGTCTCAATCCTTTTATTTTGCGGTTTTATCCTTTTGATATTTGTCATTCTTTTACGTTATAAAGTTAAAAATTCTACTTATAAATTGATGGTCTCCGAGATAGAACAGAAGAGGATAAATTCTCAACTTATATTGGCGATTAATGCAGGAAATCTTATCCCTATTGTTTGGGATATGAACAATGATACTGTTGATGCCACATTGAGCGATCAGTCAATAGTCGGTAATATCGATTTACATAATAAGGAATTACATTTTGAGAATTATATTAAAAACATTCACCCCGATTATGTAGAGAAGTTATGCAAACTAAGGGAGGAAATGATAAATGGAACTATCAAAAATATAAAAGAGGAGATTCTCTATAATACTGAAGGTAAGTATGATAAATATTATGATATTTATCTTAGCATAGATCAGACCGATAAGAAAAATGCTCATATTGCTGTTGGTTATATTCAAGAGATAACTGAGCGTAAGTTGTCACAGATCAAGATGGCGAAGGGGAGGCAGTTTATAACGGATATTTTGGATGCGATTCCATTTCCTGTCTATGTGAAAGATGTAGCAAATGGGGGGGAATATAAGTATTGGAATAAACAAGCACATCTTTTATATGGAGATATGATGACAAGTGAGTATTCTTCTGAGATGGATAGTAAGGATAATGAAATTTACGATTCGGAGAATGTTTATATAGGTAATGAAACTTTTACGACAAGTGATGGGGTAGAACACCATACAATTGTTAAAAAGAGTATTTTATATATTGGTGAAGATAAGCTTCTTATATGTGTAAGATGGAATATAGAAGAGGTGCTTGATTTGCAGAAGGAGGTCCAGATTGCAATTAAGAATAATGAATTGATTCTAAATCATATAAATGCCGGTTTGGTATATATGTCAAAGGATTTTATTGTTCAGTGGGAAAATTTATCAAATTTTTGTTCGTGTGATTTATTAAAAGGGCGCTATATCTCCGGACAGGAGTGTCGTCACAATATTTACGCGGATCAAAACACTATGGAGTATATTTTGGAAAAAACCAAAAAGGACAAGATGACATATACGATTGAGATAGAGAGTTGTGCAAATAAGGTGCTGGAGATAGTATCTATACCTATTTTACAAGATGGAGAGTTGGATGGGATTATTTTGCGTGCAGATGATGTTACAGAGAAAAAGGCGATTCTTGTCGAACTTGAAAATGCAAAATTCGAAGCCGAAGAGGCAGATAGGCTCAAATCTGCTTTTCTCGCAAATATGAGCCACGAGATCAGGACACCCCTCAATAGTATTGTCGGATTCTCAAATCTTATGAAAGATGCTCTAACCAAAGAAGAAAAAGAGAACTATAGTAATATTATCTCTTCAAATAGTGAAAGTCTATTGCGCCTTATCAATGATATTTTGGATCTCTCTAAGATTGAGGCAGGATTTGTAGAGGTGAATAAAAGTGAATTTGATCTTTCAAAATTATTTCTCTCTCTAAATACATCATTTTTAGCACGTATGAAAGGGAGTGTAAATTTTGAATGTCATATTCCTTATCTCTCTTGTATAATAAATACCGATAGAAATCGCCTTACCCAAGTGGTGACTAATTTTGTTAATAACTCTATCAAATTTACCTCTGCCGGGAAAATTACTTTGGGTTATGAGTTAGTAGAGGAGGGGATAAAAATTTCGGTTACAGATACGGGGATAGGGATCGCCTCCAATAATAAACACAAGGTTTTCGGGAGATTTGAGAGGTTTAACGAATTTTCTCCGGGTACTGGTCTCGGACTCTCTATTTGCAAGTCAATTATGGATTCGCTCAAAGGGAAGATAGGTTTTGATTCAAAGTTAGGGAAGGGCTCTACTTTTTGGGCAATATTTCCAACTACTGTGTCGACTACATAAATTAAAACAAATGAGAAATATTTTTTGTTCGATTGCGCTGATAATAATCTCTTTAACGCAATTTGCTCAAACACAAAACGGTAAAATAAAAAGTGCTGATTTGCGTTATATCGATTATGTCAACCCATTAGTAGGGACCGATTTCCACGGACACACATTTCCCGGTGCTACATTTCCCTTCGGAATGGTGCAGCTTAGCCCAGATACAAGGTTGGATGGCTGGGACGGATGTTCTGGCTATCACTATTCGGACTCTGTAATTTATGGGTTTAGCCACACACATCTCAGTGGAACAGGGTGTTCTGATTATGGGGATCTTCTTTTTATGCCTGTTGTGAACTATAACTCAGATAAATTGGATAACAATTTGTACAAATCACACTTCTCTCACTCTGACGAGGAGTCATCTCCTGGGTATTATAAGGTGAGATTAGCCGACAAAAATATTGTTGCCGAATTTACTGCTGGGAAAAGGATAGGGGTTCACAAATATATTTACCCCGTCAATGTCTCTCCTCAATTAATTATTGACTTGATACACAGAGATATTCTGATAGATTCAAAGATCACTATTGAGGGGCAAAATTGTTTGAGTGGTTTTCGCCGTTCAAAGGCTTGGAATGAGGATCAGATCCTCTATTTTTATGTTCAATTTTCAAGAAATTTTATTGATAAAAAACTATTTGGTGATAGTGGTGCCCTTTTAACTTTTGATGGTAATGAGGTGATATGTAAGGTGGGGATCTCCTCTGTTTCTGTTGAAAATGCAAAACTCAATCTATTTTCCGAAATGAAAAATAGGGATTGGAATTTTGGAAAGGTGCTTAAAAACACTGAAAATCAATGGGAAAAATATCTATCTAAAATTTCAGTTAAGGGTGGGGGATCTAATGAAAAGGAGAAATTAAAGACCTTTTATACAGCTCTTTATCATACTGCAATCTCTCCAAATGTCTATTCTGATGTCAACGGAGAGTATAGAGGAATGGATAAAAAAGTACATAAAGCAATTGGTTTTGAGAGATATACAGTATTTTCACTTTGGGATACTTTTAGGGCTTTGCACCCTCTATTTACCTTGATTGAGAGGGACAGAAGTGTTGATTTTATAAAATCTTTTTTATCCATCTACGATGAAGGGGGTAAATTGCCTATTTGGGAGTTGGCCGGTTATGAGACAAATTGTATGATAGGGTTCAATTCCGTATCAGTGATTGCTGATGCTGTTGCAAAGGGAATTACCGATTTCGATATTGACTATGCCTTAGAGGCGATGATCAACTCCTCGATGAAAAAAGAGTTCGGATTAGATGTATTTAGAAAATTCGGAGCTGTTATCGGTGATTTGGAGCACGAATCGGTCTCTAAAACTTTGGAATACAGCTACGATGATTGGTGTATTGCACAAGTCGCCAAATATCTTGTTGATCAGGCTCTTACAAAAGGAAATATCTCTAAAGCAGACTCATTGCAAAGGGTGTGTGAGAGGTATCTCACCTCTGCTCAATATTACAAAAATGTATTTGATAAGAGTTCCGGGTTTATGCGTCCGAGGTTAAATGGGAGATGGCTAACACCTTTTGATCCACGTGAGGTAAATAATCACTTTACAGAGGCAAATTCTTGGCAATATAGCTTCTTCGTTCCACAAGATATTCAGACACATATAGAGCTTCTTGGAGGTGATCAATTGTTCTGCGCCAAATTGGATAGTCTGTTTACAGCCCCAGAAAACACTTCAGGTAGAACTCAAGTCGATATTACCGGCCTCATCGGACAATATGCGCACGGTAACGAACCCAGTCATCACATCTCATATCTATATTCTTATGCAGGAAAGCCCTATAAGACACAGGAAAAAGTCCGAGAAATTTTAAAAACAATGTACTCCTCATCCCCAGACGGATTGTGCGGAAATGAAGATTGTGGTCAAATGTCTGCCTGGTATGTGTTAAGTGCAATCGGGCTATATAGTGTAACACCAGGAAGCGATATATATGTACTCACCTCACCCATTTTCGATAATATTCACATCAACCTTGAAAATGGTAAAGTATTTAATATAAGATCAAATGCAGCCATAAATAGAGATAATTCCGACAAAAAATGCTTTGATATTGACAATTACCCCTACATATATTCTATTGCTCTAAATGGTAACAATTATCCAAACTCATTTATCCAATTTAATAACATTTTTGATGGGGGAAATCTAACCTACTCCCTCTCCACCACAGTTAACGACCAATTCGGAGTCAAAATAAGTGATCGTCCAAAATCTCAGATCCACTCAGATTTTTCAACCACCTCCGAAACATTATCAGCCTCCGAAACATTGTCAGCCTCCGAAACATTATCAGCCTCCGGAAGATTGTCAGCCTCCGAAACAATGTCAGCCTCCGGGGCTTCGATTAACACAAATGGTTTCGTAGCCAATCCCTCTTTTGAGATGGAAAACATTATTTTTAAAGATTCAATGATCGTTTCTATAAATTCCCAAAACCCCTCAAAAGAGACAATTTATTATAAAATCGTATCCGCATCATCGACCACCCAGCACATTCAAAATGGTGCAGGTGATGATTATATACTATATAAAGAGCCATTAGTGGTTAAAGATGATGTGATTATTTCTGCCTATTCTGAGGAAAAAGGGGTTGGGAGAAGTTTTAAGGTAGAGACCAAACTCAAGAGGATAAATAACGATTATACGATTAAACTACAAAGTGAATATAATCCTCAATACCACGCAGAGGGTGAGAAGGGGCTGCTTGATGGGAGGAGAGGATCTGTCAATTGGAGGACAGGAGGGTGGCAAGGTTTTCAGAAGGATGACTTTATAGGTGTTGTGGATATGAAAAAAGAGATGGATATTTTCTTAGTTGGAGGTGGTTTTTGTCAGGATGTTCGCTCGTGGATATGGATGCCTCAATATGTTGAATTTTATGTATCATCCGATTGTGAGAATTTTAAATTGATCGGAAAGGTATCTAATGATGTAGATATCAAAGATTATAACATACAAGTTAAAGACTTTATTCTCCGATTTAAGGAGCCAATCAAAGGGAGGTTTTTGAAAGTTTATGCAAAGAACTTCGGTTCTATTCCGCAATGGCATCTTGGAGCTGGGGGAGAAGGATTTATTTTTATAGATGAAATATTGATCGAAGCAAAATAAGAGATGAATTACGAAGCAAAATAAGAGATGAATTACGAAGCAAAATAAGAGATGAATTAATTTTTGATATTTCAATCAATTCTTATAACTTTGCACTCCCAAAAGAAAATGCTTCCTTAGCTCAGTTGGTAGAGCACGACACTCTTAATGTTGGGGTCCAGGGTTCGAGCCCCTGAGGGAGCACTTTAAAACCGCCTTTAAAGCGGTTTTTTTATTAGACCTTTTCAAACTTGAATTTTATCATTCAAATTTTCATTTATTAATTCAAATTTTCATTTTATATTTCGACTACTTGATCCTTGATGAAATCATAAACAAGATGCCGAAAATAGCAGTATCACATTGTATCTCTTCCACTTCATATCTATACTCTCCTAATCTCACCTATATTGAAACAAAAGTGATAGAGAAGTATCATCATTTGACAATCGAAATATTACCATATTTATATATGTAAGATTATTTGCTCTTGTTTACAAACACCTATATATCAGATGTTTCTACCAACACCCTCTATAACAATTCCAATAACGATTACCTTTAACTGTTTTCAATACCATTAACTGTTTTCAATAACTATCCTCAATAAGTAGCATCCCTCCCAATTACAACTGCAAATCACTTCAACAGAGGGTGATAGCGAGTGAAAACCAACTAAATGTGGAGGAGAGATACCTTCCGAAGGAGAGGGAGGGCACCTCAAGGGATAAAGTAAGGCTCAAATAGGAAATATTAAGGTGACCACCATTAAATAGACCTTTTCGGTTCAAAATAACAGTTTCGGTTCGCAAACCAAGGCTTTAGACACAGCGATGTGCCCTGCAGACCATTCTGAGTGGGGTAGGCGTGTCTAAAGGCACCATAGATTCCTATTCAGGCAACCATTTCGGTGCGCAAACCAAGGCTTTAGACACATTGATGTGCCATGCAGACCATTCTGAGTGGGGTGGGCGTGTCTAAAGGCACCATTTTGGGTCAAAAAACAAGGCTTTAGACACATTGATGTGCCCTGCAGACCATTCTGAGTGGGGTGGGCGTGTCTAAAGGCACCATAGATTCCTATTCAGGCAACCATTTCGGTGCGCAAACCAAGGCTTTAGACACATTGATGTGCCATGCAGACCATTCTGAGTGGGGTGGGCGTGTCTAAAGGCACCATTTTGGGTCAAAAAACAAGGCTTTAGACACATTGATGTGCCCTGTAGGCCATTCTGAGCGGGGTAGGCGTGTCTAAAGGCACCTTTTCGGTTCGCAAACCAAGGCTTTAGACACAGCGATGTGCCCTGTAGGCCATTCTGAGTGGGGTGGGCGTGTCTAAAGACCCCTTCGAGTCACCATTCTTGAAAGGATACTGAAGAGAATAGAAAGAGAAGTGGTGGTTAATAGGATTTATATAAGGATCTGATTTCGCCGGGAGTATTTCCTAAATATTTTTTACAAAATCTTATGAAATGGGGCATTGACGAAAAATTCATCTCTAAGATGATGGATTTTAGAGGGATATCTGTGTCAGCTAATAGATATTTGACCATTCCGATTCGTTTGCTTTGTAGCCAATTGAATGGAGTTTCACCGAATTCTTCTGTAAATTGTCTTTTGAATGTAACTAATGGAGTATTCAGTAGTTCTGCCATCTCTTTGACAGTATTTATTTGTTTATAATTGTTTATCACTTTGTTTCTGAAGTCAAATGATGAACCAATAAGAGGGTAGAGGAAATCGGCCACATCCTCTTTGTTGTAGTAGGTTCTTAAAATGTAGAACATTTCCTGGATTTTAAGGGTCGAGATATATGTACAACTTTTATTGGACAACTGTGAATAGAGTTTTATCTGTTCCAAGAATGTTTTCATATGGATATTCACAGGGAACGGATGCATACTATAATTTATATATTTTTTCTCATTAACGAGTTTTGAAAAATACATTTTTGTGCATACATCTGCAAAGTTTTCAAAACTTATCACAATGTATTGAGTGTTTTCATTTGTTCGATATTTTACAAAACTGGTTTTAGGAATAAAAATCATCTGATCTTTAGTAATAGTCATAACATACTCGTTGCAGGAAACATACATACTTCCTTCTAAACAAAAGAGTATAATATGTGATGCTGCAGTGTGATTTTTAATAGATTCCTCTTTATCGAACGAATAATAATTAAAACCAATGTTGGGGCTGTTTGGTGAAAAATAGCAATCTTGATCTTGTTGTGGGTTAAAATCTAACATAGCTGTAATTGAATTATTAAGTACAAAAGTACAATGAACTTTATTAGTTAATTTGTACAATTATTCTAATTTTTTGAATAATAAATACAAATTTATAAAATCATTCTTTTTTTTAAAAAACTCAGAAACTAACTATGTAAAATCTATTAACGTTTTAATCCAATGACATATACTGGGTTACTATTATCAAGAAGAATTGAATCAAGGTGATTAAGTTGATTCAATGCCTCTTCTGAAAGAGTTTCTTTATTTGAGTCTAAAGTTGATTTTATAGCATTTTTTACCTTAATAGCGTCCAATGAGATAGAGATATGATTCCCATTTGACGAGAAATTAGCATAGGACATAGAGATATTTCTATCTATTGGAAGGATAAATGAAGGATTTATAATAAATTGACCAACTATTCGTGGTTCAAATGTTTTCCTTTCAATTATTTGCACCATTTTGACATCTCTGGATATTGAGACGCTTTTCATTGCAGCATCAGATTTCATTCTGGTTTCTGTCAGTGTGGTGATTATATAATTGTTATCAACATAATCTAAAGATAAATCTGTTTCGTTGTGTGTTGTGGGCGATGCATTACTCTCGACAGAATTGTAGTCAAGTCTACAATATGGGGTAATATTGTTGTTTTTAAAAATATATAGTGTGTCGGAATTAATAAATAATTCATCTTTATTTATTAAAACGGGAGATTGAGGTTTATTTGAATAATAAATTGTTTTAGATCCATTTTCTTTTTTATTGAATTTTTCAGATGATAAAGGGTAAATCTTAGAGTCGATAGGATCAAGAAATGAACAGAAAGAGGTCTCTGTACTTATAATTAACTTACCATCCGAAGTAACATTATTAAATGTCGTTTGTTCTTCATTTGTATTGATTGGAGGAAAGAAATTTCCGGTATTAAGATCTATTGCTGTTATTTTATCACTGCTAAAACCTGCGAAATATAAAATTTGTTTAGTATTATCAATCGCATTAGATACTATAAAGTTAAACTCGTTTGGACCATTTCCTTTAACAGCAAGTGTCCTTATAAATTTTCCATCTTCCGAACTAAACTGGTAAATAGCTTTATTTGAGAAAACTACAATATATTTATCATTCACAAGAAAATTATCTGAAGCAGTAACAAGAAAATCGCCTCCTGTCTCCAATGCAACAACCTTTATCCCATCAGCAAGATCTGTAAACATAACATCTTGTACAGAAATGGCTGAATCTAAATCGACTATGGGTAAATTCTTAGAATTATTATTGCAACTAATTAATAATATAGATATTGCGATAAATAAAAATAATTTGATAAATATGTTTTTTTTCATAAAAAGATATTCTTTTTATAGTTTTGGAATGTGTGGGTTTGAATTTGTACAAAGGTATAAATTAAATTGAAGGAAAGGAAATATTATCAGTTAAATTTTGCTATATGAGGTAACAATTAAGGGCAGCTAAAGTTTTGCCTTTGGTTGCCCTCAATCTGATTAATAATTTGTTTTAATAATTTATTTCAGCACGATGTTAAAGTTTGAAGTATTGGTTATAGAAAGTTTTTAACATCAGTAACTATTTTACCGTCAAATAGATTTAGTATTCTATGGGCATAGTTGGAGTCTCGTTGAGAGTGGGTAACCATTATGATTGTAGTCCCTTCTCTGTTTAGTTCGGTTAGAAGTTCCATTACCTCTTTTCCATTTGTTGAATCAAGGTTACCTGTTGGCTCGTCAGCAAGGATCAATTTTGGGTTTGAAACAACTGCACGGGCTATTGCTACACGCTGTTGTTGACCGCCGGATAGTTGTTGTGGAAAATGTTTGACACGATGAGAGATATTCATCCGTTTTAGGATTGAGTTTACCATCTCTTTGCGTTCTGATTGTTTGATTTTCATATATATCAAAGGTAATTCAACATTCTCATAGACAGTCAGTTCATCTATTAAGTTGAAGCTTTGGAAAACAAATCCTATGTTCCCTTTTCGATATTGAGTGCGGTCTTTTTCTTTTAAACAACCAACCTCTTTTCCAAGTAGTTCGTATTTCCCTGAGGTTGGATTATCTAATAGTCCGAGAATATTAAGGAGGGTAGACTTTCCACAACCTGATGGTCCCATAATGGCAAGAAATTCACCTTGAGTGATTTCAAACGACACATTATTTAGTGCTACTGTTTCTATCTCTTCTGTCCGAAAGATTTTACTAAGGTTTTCAACTTTTAACATAAATATTGATTATTAAATATATGAAACTATATATCTAATGATGTACCAAACATATAAAAAATTAATAATCTGATAATTATGTTTTTATAAAAAAAATATGTGTCTATAATTTTTACACATCTTGTCTTATTTTTTGACAAGTATTTCTATCCGATGGTACAAAAGAAGGTGACGAAAAATGGAACTGAGAAATCCAATATTATGCCGTGTAAGATGGAGATGAATACCATATCTTTTCCAGAATATTTGGTAATTATGGGTAGGGTAGTGTCCATAGTAGTTGCTCCTCCTACACAGATCGGTGCCAATTTTCCAAAATATTTAGAGAGCAAAGGTGCTAATAATAAGGCCATTACTTCTCTGATAATATTAGCTATCAAAGCAATTGTTCCTAATTCTGTCGCTAATATCACCCCAACAATGGGCTCTTTGAGTTGAGTAATGAGGATGGATGAGAGAGAGTAATATGCAAATCCGCTCCCGACAGCTAAGCAATCCCAAATACTCCATTTGGATAACAAGAGGGCAGCAATAGCTGAGAATGAGAGTGTTCCGATCATTGTAGCAAGGGGAATAAGGAGTAATTTTGGTCTTATACTCAATAATATACTCTTAAGTTTTTTATCACTACCAATGCTTATCCCAACAAGCAACATCAAGAGGTAAAGTATATAGATGGTTATATCATTCTTGACAAAAAAATCGGGGAGATATCCGCTCACCCCGAGGAGGCAACCAATAACAAAAAATAAGACAACAATTATACTCCCTTTCATCTCTTTTCTATCTCTTTGAAGAACAATTTATAAACAACCAAAGCCGCGAGAGCACTTCCGAGTGTTCCAAAAACAGCAAGAATAAGGGCTTGAAAACCTAATACTTGCAAATTACTCATAATGGCATCATTGTTTCCGACAGAAATCCCTAAGAAAAACAGGAGGAGAAGAATGGTCCAGAATATTGGTTTGTTTATTTTTTGAAAAATTTCAACTTTTCTTAATAAAAAACCAATCCCAATACCTCCAAACATTATTAATATTACTGTGAACATTTTTTTTAAAAATATGTATTATGTTTAATCAAAGCAAACTCTTGGATTCATTAGAGAGGGAGATGCCCAATCAATGTCAAAATCCGATTTTAGTACCTCCATTCGGGTACTCCAAAAAGCGAAACAGAAACCCATCCCTCTGGGGTGATCTGAAAGGATCTCATCAACTTTTTTATCAACTTCATCTATAACCTCTTCCCATCTTGCTGTCCACTCCACAGGGTCTGACTTCAGATGAGAATGTCTAACAACAATTTTATCGAGAAAACCTTTGTCTGCAAGAGCTATGTTTTTATCTATTTCCTCAATCTCTATCTTCAAATCTTCTGATTCATCTAACTCCATATCGTTCATACATTCAATTCTTTGAACGATTTGAAGCTTAAACTTTAGGAGCTCTGATTTGAGGCGAGGATGTTCGTAAATCGTATCAATCATTCTGGTCACAGCATCGTAAAGCTGATTCAATGTGTGATCGTACCCTTCAAGAGGACGAGCATACCGCAAAAACTCCCTTGCTAAAGAGGCATTTTCCCATCCCAACAGATGATTTTGAAGATTCTCTTCCGCTACCAAAACATCACCACAAACAAGGTCCATATAAGCATCTATTTCACTTTCAGCACCTTGCAATTTAATTTTTTTTACTACATCCCTTGCAAATTGTAACTCTTTCCTTAAATCAATATTATCCATATGCAATCAATTGTGAAATAAAAGTAAGTATAATTGGTCATATTTACAAATAATCCATTTGTGCAGAGTGCTTACATTAAGACTTAGCATAGCTCCGGAAGGGGGAGAATCGAGCATTATTTGATTTTTCTTTTTTTGATGAGATCGAGGATCTCTGGATTGAAAGCTGCAAAACGGTAAAAGGTTGTCCCTGACACATTGAACTCTTCACAGATTTTTTTGATGGTCTTGCTCGTAGACAACTCTTTTATCAGAGACTCTTTATTATTATATAAGATACTGATTCTTACTCCAGTACCTCTTTTACGCCCCATATGTATCCCTTGTGCTTTGCGAAGAGCCATCGCCTCCTTTGTGCGCTGAGATATAAGTTTATGTTCTATTTCTGCCGCCAAACCGAAAGCAAAACTTAGCACTTTACTATTAATACTGTCATCAAATGTATATCCGTCTTTTGTGGTGTAAATGGATATCCTGTTGTCAACACAATACTTCATTATTGTCATAATCTCGTGGAGCGAACGGCTGAGTCTCGACAATTCAGTAACAACCAGAGTATCACCACTTTTGAGTCGTTTTAATATTTTACCAAGATTACGTTTGCTTGAATCAGTCTTTCCGCTTACGGTATCTGTAATCCAACTATCTATTAATATTCCTTTATTTTTAGCAAAATGTAAAATTTCATCTTTCTGATTTTCAATATGTTGCCTCAATGTGCTAACTCGTAAATAAGCTATTATCATAAACTTGAAAATATAAAATTAGAGAAATTATATCTAAATTAATGATATTTTGCCTGAATTTGTGATTCGAGCAGGTCTCTATACACGCTCATCCTGCCCAGAAGAGAAGGGCTTGCGAGACATACCGGTGTATCAAAAGGCTTCCCTTATTGGGAGGGGGCAGCTGGTTTTACGATTAGATTGTTCAAAAATAGTAAATAATTAGTTTACAATCCAAATAAATTTCCGATATCTGATGATTTTTTCCCTCCCAATAAGGGAAGCCTTTTGATAATTTTGAGTAAGATATGTTTTGCAATTAGATAGATATTAACCACCACATAGACAAGAATTTCTCTGTGGAAAAAGATAAAACTAATGACTAATGGAGTAGAACAAAATCTTATTACAATAGTTAAAAACGCATCTAAAGGGGATAAAATTGTTGTGGATGACTTAATCGTCTGTTGTAAAACTGTAAAGGATCTGGTAGAGATTGTTCATATAATTTATAATAAGAACCTTTTTATCCATTCTATTAAACAGCCTTGGTTTGATACAAATAATTCCGGGGAGAATGTAATGATTTTATTGCTAAAATTGGAAAGATTACAAAAGCAAATGGTGGACTATCACCAAAGAATGGGCAAATTATAGCTAAGAATCTTGCTACAAATGATAAATTCACCTACATTTGTATAGGTGAATTTATATTGATTTGATTACCCCTACTAACTAAATTTCTAAGAGATGAATTATAATAACATCAATTCCTCTAATGCTCTCATATTAAGTAATAACCCCGCTTTTCTAACAGCTCTGTATGGAGATATTTTGTCCGGTATCGCTATTTATAATAAGGATGGTGAATTGGTATATGTAAACGACCGCCTTTTAGAGATATTTCAAATACACGACAGATCGATTTTAAATGGATCAACCATTTACAATGCCCTAAATATCCCATCCTCGATGATCGAAAAGATTAAAATGGGTGAAGATGTTAAATATGAGTTTGATTATGATTCTAATTTGATTGATAACAATAAAATCTCTTACATCGGAGTTATAAACCTTCTTATAACAGTACGAATTATCCGCAACTCAGATGGGGAGATAGAGAGTTATTTGGGGATTTTAGAAGATAACACACTTTATAAAAAGAAAGAACATCTTCTTTCGGAGACATCGGATAAGATGTTAAAGTTGCTCAATTCTGTAATGAGCGGAATTGAAATTTATAATTGTGATGGGATATTGGTCGATTGTAACGAATGTGAATTGAATATATTCGGGATAGAGTCAAAAGGGGAGCTCTTGAAACAAGGGCTAAGTTTGTTTAATAATCCCAATCTCTCCATAGACAAAACAGAAGGGCTAAGAAACGGATATGATTTCAACATAGGACTATGGTACAATTTCGATCTGGTTAGGGCCAATAATTACTATAGAACAAGTAAAACAGGGAAGATATATATAGAGGTAAAAGGGTCTCAGATTGTCTCATCATCAAATCAATTGTTGGGTTATATTATTGAGGTTAATGATATAACAGAGAAAAAACAACAAGAGCTGCAGATGAAGGAACTTCATAATACTCTTGATTTGGCCCTCAATTCAGGGGGTGTTTCTGCTTGGATTTATAATATCAAGAAGAGAGAATTCTCATCTATGCTCGGAAAATCTATTGCAGAAAACGGGCTCACTTTTGAAGAGACCGGAAAGATTATGCACCCTGATGATTATAAAAAAATAACAAAGCTCTTTAAAGAGATGCTTTCCGGAAAGAGAGATGGGTGTGAAATGACTGTTCGTTTCTTCGATAATGATTATAAAGGTTATAGGTATTATGAGAGCGAGATAAATGTAAGAAGGGATCTTGAAGGAAAAATAAAAGATATTATCGGCACACAAAAAGATATTACCGAAAAGTATCTGAAAGAGATAGAGTTTGATAATGCTCGCAAAAGTCTCGATCTCGTAATGGAGTATTCAAATGTATTGGCGTGGGATTATGATGTTTATACAAGTCAATATCGGATTTTATATGGTAATCAGATGATAGAAAAACACTCAGGAATAGGAAATTATCATAAAAATATTCATCCTGATGACTCCAATAGATTCACCGCTGCTATGAACCGTTTATTGAATAATGAGATAGATCGGGAGGCAATTGATGTTAGAATAAAAAACGAACAGACAGGCATTTATCACACTTTTGAGCATTCTGTAACAAGTATAAAGAATAAGGAGGGTGAGGTGATTAGTTTGATCGGGACATTGTACGATATCACTGAACGAAATAAATATACAGCAAAGCTTGAAGAGTGGAATAATAAAACAAAATTAGTTAATGATGTATGTGGTGTGGTCCCTTGGGATTATAATCCATATACCCACACTTTGATTTCATTCTCTTCTAAAGCTTTGTTTCCTTATATAGAGATAGATGTAAATAATAATATTGACCCTCTTTTGTCTATGGTCCATCCCGAAGACAGAAAGATTTTTAAAGATTTCTTTACCGATTTAGATAAGGTAGTATCGGATGTTGTCCACATAGAAATCCGAATATTGAATGAATCGAAAACTAAATATAGCTATCTTGTCACAGATGGAATTGCTATAAAAGATAATAATGGAGTGATAATTAAATACACTGGAATAGATAGAAATATAAGCAAATGGGTAGATATTTCCCACGAATTGGAGAAAGCCAAAGCTTCCGCAGAGGAGTCCAATAAGCTTAAATCTGCATTCTTGGCAAATATGAGCCACGAAATCAGGACCCCTTTAAATGCCATCGTAGGCTTTTCAGAGCTTATGCAATCGTGCGATGATCCAGATGAAAAGAGGGAGTATATGAAGATTATCAATACCAATAACGAATTGTTATTAAGGCTGATTGGAGATATTCTTGATTTATCTAAGATCGAGTCAAATTCCATTGATTTCAGATTCGATACTTTTTACCTTAGTCTACTTTTTAGAGAGACATATGCTACTCTTAAACCTCGTTGTGAAAAATCTGATGTCAAATTATTCGCACACAATCCATACAATAAATGTGTAGTGACTTTGGACAAAAACAGACTTCTCCAAATCTGGATGAATTTTATCAACAATGCTGTAAAATATACTCGGAATGGTTCTATTACTATCGGATATGATTATATAAAAAATGGGATAAAATTGTTTGTAAAAGACACCGGTATTGGAATAAGTCAAGATAATCAAAAAAAACTGTTTAAGCGATTTGAAAAACTGGATAATTTCGCTCAAGGTTCCGGTTTGGGTCTCTCTATATGCAAAGCTATTTGCGAGAGGTTAGGGGGGGAGATTGGAGTTAAAAGCGAATTGGGTAAAGGTTCTACTTTCTGGGCCTGGCTGCCTTGTAAGGCGGAGATTGAGTATTTTAAAGATAATCAATCTTCTGATGATTATATTATAAAAGATACATATAATAAGTACAATACTGATAGTGGTATTAAAAACATCCTGATAGCAGAGGATAATGATAGTAATTATCTATTACTCAAGGCTATACTAAAGGGACACAATTTAACAAGGGCGATTAATGGTGAAGATGCTGTCAAATATTCAAAAATGTATAAATATGATGCCATCTTTATGGATATAAAAATGCCGATTATGGGGGGATTGGAAGCTACTCGTAAGATTAGAGAATTTGATAATGAGACACTTATCGTAGCAGTGACTGCAAATGCTTTCGATTCGGATAAGGAAGAGGCCCTAAGAGCAGGGTGTAACTCTTTTGTATCCAAGCCTCTGAGTCGAAAAGATATTGAATCGGTTATATATAAGTCATAGCTATCTCTTGCCACTTTGTTTGTGCTGTTTAAGCTATCAACTCTAAGGAGATATTGTCAAGGAGATGAAAACAATCCCGTTGTTATTTTAAAATCTGCTGTGAGTGGGCTTTGGTATCAACTTTGTCGATGATATCAGAAATAATCCCTTTTTCATCGATGATAAATGTGCGACGGAGTGTCCCCATATATTCCCTTCCTGCAAATTTCTTTAACGCCCAAGACTCATAGGCTTTGATAATGGTAGTATCGGGGTCAGAAATTAGGGGGAATGGAAGTTGATAGGTCTCAATAAATTTTAGATGAGATTTCTCTGAATCTTTACTGATTCCAAGTACGGAATAACCTTCGGCAATGAAGCGATGGTAGTTATCTCGTAAATCACAAGCCTCTGCTGTGCAGCCTGGTGTGCTATCTTTTGGATAGAAATATAGGACAAGTTTCTTACCGGTAAAATCGGTAAGTTTGATAATTTTGCCGTTTTGATTTTTCCCTTCAAAATAGGGGGCCGGTGCTCCTTTTATTAGCATAGATTTTAATTTTTCTTGTAAATATAGATAAAATAGAGATAAATATTTAGTACTACAAGTTTACATTGATTTTAATCGTGAATACTTTGTGACTTTGAATTGAATGTTTGAAAACGTATAGTGACATTTTTAGCAAGATTATTTTTATAAAAATCAAGTTCTTGAAGATGGTAATTGCCTTTTTTAAACAGAAAATCCAAAGAGCTATGATAATAGTTGTCGGGGTTAAAGCCGTCAACGATTAACACGTTATGCTGATTATTGAGATGAATAGTAACAGAGTCGTTTAGAGTGGCTTGTTCAGTGTTTGTCGACCAATTAACAGGATTGATACTCACCGCATTTGGAGTGAGTACACGACAAATTGCATCTGTAGTTGCGACGGAATTATAGCAAATTGTTACACCTACATCCTTTTCGTTCGTTGCCGGTTTGATTTGTTTGTAATTCAATGTGTCTGAAGCGGTCACCTTGTATCCGATGACATAGGCAGCAACCAATTTTCTACATTGCTCACTATTAAGTGTTTTCATTAGCTCAACTACACATTTACCACCTTGACTGAAACCTGCCAAGACAAAAGGATGGCCACTATTAATATTTTTCATATAATAATCAAATGCCCCTTTCACATCCTCAAAAGCATAAGGAAACCGTAAGTCAATAAGCGAATCAGAACACCACGATTGAAGAGCAAGTTGTCGATAGTAGGGAGCGTAGAAATTCGCATCTTTGCCAAATATCTGCTCGGCAAGCTCAAATGATGGTTGCATAGCCTCCCTATCACTAACCAATAGAGGATCTGCATAGTGTAAGGTATCACCATTGGTATCTATTCGATCCCAGACACAAGTCGGCAACAAATAAAATACATCAAACCCCTTGTCTCCTAATTTATTTGCATCGTTATACCACAAGTGAGGATCGCCGTATTGCAAATTGATACTGGAATTTTGCTCTTTGCACTCTATCGAAAATAAAGTGAGTAAAAGTATGATTATAAGTGATTTCATAAATAAAATTTAGAGTTTAATACCGGAAACATTATCTTGCGTATGATTTCTGAGCGAGTGGTACTAATAAAATTATTATAATCTTATTCATATTTGCAGAAAGTTGATTGGTTTTACAAAGTTAATTAATAATTTTCCATAAGAAGTCTAAATCTCGACTAAAGACAGCCGTATGTTGCATAGTATGGTAGGCGTGTCATAAAGAAGAGATAGGTTTCACAGATTTCTTGTGGACTAAGATTCTTCTCAAATAATAATTTCATATCACCCATGCTTATAGTACGCTCTATACGTTATGTCGCTATGCTCTATTGCAATTTATTTATAAATTCTTTTGCATCAGCCACCGACATAAATTTACCCTCTGATGGAACTGTATCACTAATTCCAAATTTCTTAATATCTTTCAACCATTCATGGAATTTACCAAGAGTGAAAAATAGCCTAAAATTACCATCTTTCTTTTTGTAGCTCACTTTAGTAATCTCGAAGACACCATTAGAAGCTGTATTTACTAACAGATATTTAATTTTATCTGTATCTTCAAATTCAGGAGTTTTTGCTCCTGTATGATATTCTGTGGCTTTATGATTAATAAAATCTTCTTTATTATAAGAAGGACTAGGCGTAAATCCAACATAAACTAACATTTCTTCGTCATTTCCTTCTACGACATAACCATCTTGTCGCACTACTACAGCTTTACATTTAGAATAAACTTCAGATAAAATAGGAGTAGGGTCTGCATCTAAGCCACAATCTTTTATTATAAAATAATTGTTTAGAGTATTAAGTATCGTATCATTTTCGCTTGCAGGATCAGATTTGTCAAGAGCCAACGAATAATATTTTTTATTTGCGTAAGGCTGATAAATCTTACCTAACTGTTCTCTAAAATTATTTTTTAAATAATCATCCGCACTTACACCAGGCTTAGCTTGCATAGCATAGAAATTATATCTATTCTGTAAGACTACTTGAATGTCTTCTCTAAACCTTTTACGAATAATATCTGTGTATTGACTAGCACCTTGAACATAGGCGGCTAATACAAATAAAAAGTTAATATTATAGGATTGTAAAATAAGTGTGTCTCTATCAAATAATCTGTTCTCAAAGTGATAAGATATTTTCTCTTTTCCATCTTTAGTTAACATATCATTATCATAGACCATTTTATTTTTGTTTATAAAACCTCTAATAAAGAAATTAGGAGTAATATTATAGCCTTCAGTAGATTTATCAAGATAATTTAATTTCTCCTTTCCTTTTATTCTATCATTGAAGATATCCATATTATACTGAATCACATTCTTAGCATAAGTAAATTGCTTATAAAGAGAATTTTGACCAACTTCATTATCCTCTTTATAATATTTACTATCACCTATAAAATAAATATCATCTTTAGCATCTATTAGGGAGTGGTCTCTATAAATATGGTCTATTATTTTACCATCTTTTTGATTTTTTAGGTCAGAAAGAGAATCATCACCAACTAAACAATCAATCATATCTTCAAATACTAAATTAAAGTTACGTACCATCATAGCTTCCTCACTTTGTTTAGTATTGTTCTCAACTTTCTCACTTTCACTGAAAAATGCAAATAGTAAATTCCATAACTTAACCATTTCATCAGTGAAATATTTACGCCTATTAGTCCGCAACAATCTAGTTCCTTTCCCGGATCTTATCATCTCCTTAATTTTGCTATCCTTTAAAAGTTCATAACCAAATATAGGCTTGATGGTAAAATGAAATTCTGTATTTAAATAATTCAAAACAGAATAAAATAGAACTATTAACTCTTCGTCAAAATTGATAGTCTTCTGCTTATTCTTAGGATTAAGATAAAATGGAGTATTTTTATGGATAATAGCTTGTGTACCACTAATAGTTTTTTGCCAATGAATTTTATTTCTTCCACTATGCTTTAATATAGTGATATATGTAAAAAGACTTTGGTGCTCTTTATGAAATTTAAGGATAGAAAGCACTATATCAAGCATTGTTTCACTACTATCTCCGTGATGAGAAACTACATTTTGTAAATACTCTTGTGTATTTACAGCTTTCTGTTTTCGTTCAATATATAATTTTATCGCACGATATACCCAAACAGAAAGCGAAAATATAGTTTTTTTATTCTCTTCTGTTATTTCATTTCTATCTTCAATAAAGTCCTGACAATCATATAAACCAAAGGCTTTTCCTTCAATAATGAATACTTTAGGAAGAATGAAAATAGTATCTTTAATTACTGAAGAATAGAAATATCCAACATAAGGAATCTGCACACCATTACTATATTCAGTATAGTAATAGTGTGGTAGTAATTTCTCTATTACCCTTTTGTCGTATTGCTGTTGTTCTATTAAAATTTTCACTATTCTGTAGTTTCAATAGATTCCTCGTTTTTAGCTTTTTTACTTGTATTTAAAAAAGGTAGACCCAAGTAAGTCATAAATCCATTTATGATATCACTACTATTTGACCTAAATAAATCATTGAAAGTGAATTTTTTATTACTATCTGATGTGCAGAAAAAATATTTAATGCTTTCATATTCGTCTTTTAATATTTCACTCCATAAGTAAAACATAACCTTACACACAAATTGTTTTTCATCTACACTTTGTTTTATGAAGAAATTTCCCATTTGTTTATCTTCACTACTAGTAATGTCAAAAATCTTATCATTTACTTTTTCAATGAAATTCACCCAATTATATGTTTTCTCTCCGATAGTGATAGTAAAAGAAGAAGAAACAGAATCATCATATTTAATAGGGACGTATTCCCAATCCCAGCGACGTTTAAAAGCCGAATCTATAGGGAATAATGATTGGTCACTTGTATTCATTGTTGCTAATATATGCAAATTACTAGGAAGACAAAGTTTACCACCTTTTATACCTTCATTATCATCACTTAGTTCTTTTATAAGATAATCAGCTAAATCAGCATCAGCTTTTATTTTGTATTCCGAAACACCATTTTTTCTATCAAGTAATTGGAATAAATCGCCAAATATTTGTGCACAATTACCACGATTAATTTCCTCAATTATTAAATAGGTTGGAGTCTCTGGGTTTTTATATGCATGTATATAGGCTTGGGTAAAGGCTTGAGGAACGAAAGTGTAAGAGATATATTTTTCTTTATTCTTTGCTAAATATTCTTCTCCTACTGCGATACATTTATCAATCTCTACAGAATATGAATCTGTTATACCACAAGCCGATAAAATATCTTTTTTATCAGTAGGAGTAAGCTTTTTTAATGAGGACCAATATTTCGCGCCAAATTTATGCACTGCATATGGAGTTCCTGTAGCCTTTAAATCGGTTAACTTACTTATGAGTTCTTCTTTTGAATAATTCTCTTCTTTTTTACTTTCCATAATAGGCTTATAACATCCCACAAAGCTTGCATAATCACTATCAGGGTGGAAAGTAGTACGAAAAACATTAGGTTTTTCTTCAATATTTTCTCCGGTGATTTCTTTCACAGAGTGACTTTTCCCTGTTCCTGGTGCGCCATAGAAAATTGTTTGAAGAGTTATATTTACATCAAGATTTAAATTCGTTCTAATTATTTCCCCTTTATAATCTTCTGGCAAACATGATAACATATATTTTTTTCTCTCAGTAGAATCATTGAAACTCATTGTAATGTCTTTGTCACCTATAAAGGCTCGAAAATGTAATTCATCTTGATTATGAATATTAATATCAGTAATAAACCATGCTGCATTTTCACCTAAATCTAATGCCTGTTGTATTTTATTATAACAATCATTATTTGTGATAGAATCATATTCAATTTTCGGAGAGTACTTAAGTGTTAACCTTCCAGAATGTTCTTTGCTAAATTCTTTTGTTATTAATAATATAAAACTAGCATCTGTTACCTTAATATCATTGACAAATATCTTATCAAATTTACTAGCAATAACATATTCATAATCTGAACTCTCTGAATATTGTGGTTTATTACCTCCCTTACCAAGAGGACATTTTACCAGATTCATATTTGGAACCATCTTATATACCATAGCAGGAATAAATTCTTGATATCCCAAAAATGTTATCTTATGTTGTTCGTTTTGACCTAGTGCAGTACCCCAAGACGGGGTACCACCACCAGATTGTATATTCATATTGAAAGCTAATGATCCAAAATCTATATTCATAGTTGTTTAAATATATGGTTTAATAAAATTGTTACTAAATTAACATCCCATCCATTTCCAGCTCGCTTAGATAATTGAGTATATGATTGTCCTGCAAAATTAATATCTGTTTCTCTTCCAATTCCCTGCAATCCCTCTAATCCCATTAATCTAAATTGTTCTGATACAGACATTTTTCTAACTATCTCAACCAATTTATTTGATTCAATTATTCTCAAACTATTATGCTCTGGTTGAGTTATAGTTATAGAATAGCCATCATGTTTTATTTTTTTATTATAAATGTCTAGACATAAAGGTTTTTCCACGAAAAAGTGTTCAATATTATGTTTAAACTTCAAATGATTAATTTGATCTGTAGATAAATACATTTCTTTAGGTACATATTCTTCAGGGTCTAAAAAATCTGATATTCTTAAATTACTTTCAATTTTAGGAGGTGTCATACAAAAGTTATCAGGTAATCCTCCTAATTGAGCGAACATCCATAATCTTTCTCTATTTTGTGCTATACCATAGTCTTTTGAGTTTAATACAGAAATACCCATTGGACATGTATTTATATCATTAACATTGTTTGCATAGCCTATTTCTCTTAACATCTGATACATCAGTGCTCTGGTACTTTCAAATTTTTTAGATTTAAATCCTTTGACATTTTCCATTAAAATATATTTAGGCTTCTTTATTTCACATATACGAACTATATGTTGAAATAATGTTCCCCGTCCATACGGATCATCTAAGCCTTTTTGCATGCCAGCAGTTGAAAATGGTTGACATGGGAATCCTCCAGTAAAAAGATCAAAATCTGGTAAGTCTTTTGGATCTATTAATGTAATATCACCATAATTTTTAATATAATCTCCATTAGATTTTCGATGATTTGCATCATATAATTGAGAAGCATATTTATCTACTTCAGAATATCCTACAATTTCATATTCAAAACCAGGATACTGTTTTTTTAATTTTCTTAGAGCGAATGAAGCTCCACCATATCCAGCAAATCCTTCAAATACTTTAATTTTTAATTTGTTTAAATTCATTTTTATTTACTCCCATCAATTAATTCCTTTACGTCCACGCCAAGAATTTTGGCTATCTCAAATAACTGCTCCAAGCTGGGCTGGCGGCGGTTGCAGACATAGGCGTTGGTTTGGCTGAAACTCTTACCAATCTTTTCGGCAAGCCACGTCTGTTTAATTCCTTTCTCTTCAAGGACTTCTTTTATTCGGTTCATATCAAATGGTTTTTGATGCTTACTTCTTTCAGACGATAAAGATATGAAAAATTTTGCTATAAATAAGGGAAAAGGGTTAGTCCTTAATACTATGTGTTAAGTATTGAAGTGCTTATTTGAAGTCGATAGTCTGGGAGCTCATTTAGTTGGGCTATATTGTTTTTGGGAGCAGTTAAGCTTGTTTGCATTTCGTTATTTGTCTTTTTTAGACTCTATTATTCGTGTTGTTTCTTTGTGTTTATCAATATCCCAAATCATATCAAGATGTTTGAGATATTCTTCAATAGGTTCAAGACCCACTTCTGCTCGTCTTTCATTCACTTTTTCTGGTTCTACTACTGGATAAACATAGGACTCTCCGGTATCATAGTTTTTATATACTTGACTTCCATATATTTGTCTTTCTCCTTGTCGTAATGCTATTCTGTCTTTTAATAAAGCAATATCTTGTCCATTAGCATTTCCAAGTTTGACAGCATCAAGCATCATTGGAAGATATTTAATTTGAGTTTCTAGGTCAGCGTGTTGAATTACAAGAAACAATGTCTTGTTCCCTTGTTCTCCTATTACATCAGAGCCTAACCAACCATCTTTATCAAGTATTTTTTTAATTTCAGATAGATTTATGGAATCTTTTTTATTGATTATATCCAATAGACTTATTATCTCTAATTTATCAGAATCTGTCCTCTCCAATTTATTTAGAATTTCCATTAATTGTTTCCTATATTTTTGATCCTGTTGATAAATAGTATCAAGTTTAGTTATAAGAGAATCACCAAGAGTTTGTTTAGATTTTAGTTGTCCAAAAGAATAATTGACAACTAAAAGTCCAATTATTATTAATACTATTTTTTTCATTGTATGCTTGTTTATGCGTTTTATAATTAATGCTAAGGGTTTTGTCTGTTTTTAAACTTATTGTATATACACTATATCAGGGAGTATTGCGTATGATTTCTGAGCGAGTGGTACTAATAAAATTATTATAATCTTATTCATATTTGCAGAAAGTTGATTGGTTTTACAAAGTTAGGCATTACACTTAGTTAATTACTTTTTAGAACTCATATTAAATTCCAAAATTCCACCCTGCATTATATCGTCGTAGCTAATATAATTATTACGGATTTCTTTATTATTTAAAATTACTGATTTTACGTAACGATTTTTATCAGAAACATCCTTTGCTACGATTTCGAGAGTTTTATTATTTGAAAGATATAGCTTCATATATGGAAGATATGGGGCACCAATAATATATTTACCACTTGCAGGGCAAACAGGGTAAAATCCCATTGCTGTAAAAATATACCAAGCAGACATTTGCCCACAATCATCATTCCCACTTAATCCGTCAATATGATTTTTATACATACGATTCATTATTTCCCTTAGCCAATACTGTGTTCTCCATTTATCTGATGTCCAGGTATATAAATATGGTATATGATGACTGGGTTCATTTCCATGGACATATCCTCCCAATAATCCTTCTTTAGTAATATCTTCATTTTTTTCATAGTATTTTTTTGGCAGGTCCATCTCAAATAATTCATTTAAGCGATTAATGAAAGCTTTTTCACCACCTATTAATTCTATCATACCTTCAACATCATGAGGAGCATGGAATGTGAAATTAAAAGAGTTCCCTTCTATAAAACCTTCGCCATTAGTCTGTAATGGGTCAAAATCCTTTTTAAACTGACCATTATTATGCTTTGGTCTAATAAATCTATTGTTATAATCAAAAATATTCTTATAATATTTTGCCCTCTTTTCATATATTTCAGCTATATCGTGTTTGTTGAGATGCTTAGCAGCAGCTGCTATACACCAATCATCATAACTATATTCCAAAGTAGTTGATGCAGCATTTGAATTCTCTTCTATTGCCACATATCCTAAATCTAAATAAGAATTTAAACCAGCATAGTATTTTACATTAGATGTTTCTATCATAGCTTTTAGTGCCCTTTCAGCCATTTCATCCTTAATACTATTTGTTACTATGGCCTCTGCCAATACAGAAACACTATGGTAGCCACTCATACACCAATTTTCATTAGCCATATGGCTCCATACTGGAAGCATCTTATGAACACTTTGTTCTTGATGGGCAAGCATAGAACTAATCATATCCAAATTATTCTTAGTCTTCATAAGATTTAAAAAAGGATGCTCTGCCCTATATGTATCCCATAAAGAAAAAATTGTATAATTTGTAAAATCTTTAGCCTTGTGGATATTATGATCTAAACCTCTATACTGGCCGTCTACATCTTGATATATCGATGGGTTTATCATAGTATGATATAAAGAAGTATAAAACATACATAGTTGATCATATGTGCCTTGAGCATCAATACAGCTTAATTCTTTTTCCCATTCATTTTGGGTCTTAGAAACTAAGTCTTCAAAACTCATTTTACTTGTTTCTTCTTTTAGATTGGCCAATGCTCCATTTGTACTAACTGCAGAAATACCCACTTTGATAACTAATTCATTAGAGGTTTTTGTGTCAAATTCAAAATATGAAACAAGTTTCCTTCCAGACATCTCAGGAAAGTTATGATTAATATCAAACCTTCTCCAGAAACCATTATATTTAATTTTTTCCAAATCTTGATAACCATATTTAATAATGGGTTTAGAAAAACTAATAGCAAAATAAGTATAATTGGTTCGAGCCCAACCATTTGTTATTCTATAACCAGTAATCAGAGTATCGTTCTCCACTCTTATATTAGCCCAAAGAGTTTTTCCATCATAATTATATATACCATGATTTAAGTCTAATATGATATGTCCTGGAGTATCTGAATTTTTAGGAAATGTATATTTATGAATGCCACATCTCGAGCTTGCAGTTAATTCGGCTTTTATTTTATAATCATCAAGTAAAACAGAATAATAACCAGGTTTAGAAACTTCTGTATCGTGTGAAAACTTTGAGCGATAACCGCTATAGGGTCTATCTGATGTGCCAGGATTTAATTTAATATCGCCCATAGAAGGCATAATAAGAATATCCCCTAAATCTGAGTGACCAGTTCCACTAAAATGTCTATGAGAAAAGCCAACTATCGTAGAGTCTTTGTACTGATACCCTGCGCAATATTCATATACTTTTTTTTGATATTTTTCATTTATTAACATAGGAATAGTATCTGTGTCAGGGCTTAACTGAATCCCTGAAAAAGGAGCACAAGCCCCAGGGAAAGTATGCCCCATACCATTAGTTCCTATAATAGGATTAACATAATCTATATATTTTTTAGTCTTTGAATCTTTAGCTATGGTTTGATTATAGTTCAAAGAGATAAGCACAATGACAATAATAAATTTATTTATTACTTTTTCCATTATTAAGCGATTTTTTTAATTCTTATGTTACTACTTTCCGATGCAACATATTGATACTATTGAAAGCCAGCGTTTTAGCCTTTTAAACGGTACAAAGTGTATTTTGACAAATAGACACCTCTCTCCGGAAAGTTTGTCTGTCTGATTTTGTGGCTGTTACCACACTTGTGTTACAAACAGGTTGCTGGGGCAAAGATAGTGATTTATTCGAAAATAATCATATCTGTTAGCTGAATAAAGTAGTCGGTAGACCATATCTGTAGATTGTCTATATTTTTAACGAATGGCACTACATCTTGTTTTACCATATCAATATCAGTGGAAATTATTTTTTCTTTTAGTAGTTTAATAAAATCTTCTTTGTTTATTTCCAATCCATTAAAGTCACGAATACGCTCTTGAAGATGATTGAAATTTAACCTAACACCATTTCTAACGTACCACTCAAAATCATACCAATCACGGCCCTTTACTCGATTCTTCCAAGAACGAAATACTAAAGCGTGCATCTTACCTGCGTATAAATCTGGAAGAGTAAAACATCGTGTCATAAAAGAGAATGGATGCAGTAACAGTTTCTGTTCGGTTTGAAAATTTAGTGGCGGTTTTGTGTCTACCTCAATCTTTATTTTTAGATTTCTCTCAGTCTGAAACGATACGTCATACACCTTTGTGTCTTGTTTCAAGAAAGCGGATTCGACTTTACCGAAATTCTTTTTGTCTTTCTTATTAATGACTACATCACGACCTAATATACTAAACTCATTTTTGATGGCAGGAAAATAGTCTTCCAAATTAAATGACTCATCGTGTGACAATAGAGAGAAGTCCATATCTTCCGAAAAACGATCCAACTTATGGAATATCCTTAAGCAAGTACCTCCATAAAAAGCAGCCTTGTCAAAAAAACCTCCCCGATAGAGTCCTGCCAATGTTATCTGCTGCATTACCTCGTAGATTGCATTACGACGGTCTTTGTCACTAATAATTGGATATTTAGAGAGCATTTGCTCAAATATAGTATTCATCGTTGTAAGAGTTTAAGTAGATTCATTATTGTAGCCTTTTTTTTGCCGACTTTTATACATTGCTCAAATATAGACTTATCCATTTGATATAAAGCATCCATATCAAAGCGAAGATCTTCGTCCAAGTAGGTTAATATATCTTTCTGAAATCGTAAATTTAGGTTTGGAGTATTTATAATCAAGTCGCATAGTGCCTTTTCTGGAGAAGCGATAATAAATGAAGTAACTCCTTTTATCTCTTGTCTTATACCAATTGAGAAATATTCCTTAGAGCATCCTGTATATTGAAATGTCCCAAGTGAATTTCTAAACTCTTTAGAGTGTTTGGTAGTCATTGATTTAACGATGTAAACGCTCTCTGGAATTAACCCGTAATAGCGTAATGCATACTCCATTGAGACATAAGATGGTCCGTATAGTTGGTTGGCAATAAGTTCTTCAGATATAAGCTGTCCACTAACATCGGCAGACACAATGTACATGCCTTTTTTTAGCCTTATAATTTTACCAGACTTTTCAAGCTCACTGATTTTATTATGAACTGACTTGTAGTCTGAAAATAATGATTTTAGTATCGCAAAATCAATTGGCGTATTTCCAAATTCAGAGAGTGTTTTCATATCTTTCACTTTTAATCTTCTGCAAAGATAGTAAAAATATGAATAGATAATACACTTTTTTTCAATTATCTGTTCTTGAAATTACTATTTATTATATATCTTGGCTTGTCTCATAGGTCAGTCGTTCTGACCATACCATTTCGGGTATAGAATAGCTATTATTAACCGCTAATATACCTCATAGGGTATAATTTATGTTTTGGAGCGGCAAATACACCTGATAGGGTATAGAGAGGGTAGTATTGATGAAATGAAGTTTATTTTTCAGCCACTCACATAAGCCCCATAAAAACAGATAAGGCAGAGCCTTTTTCATCTCTGCCTTACCACGTTTGCGGTCATAAACCTTTTTAGACTTGTGTACCCCTGCAATACTTACAGGGCGACAGTGATTCTCAATCTCCGCCAAGCGAGACGCTCGCCTATTGGCTTTGATGTAATCACGCTGAGTAATTTTCAGTGTTTTCATCTTTACATCAATTAATTCGATGCAAAGATAGTGTTTTATTATAAATTTATGTATTTAATAGGATTTTGTCCTCCCATATATTCTTTAACGTCAGCATTCAAATATGGAGAATCGATAATAGGCGCAAAAAGAAAGGCGTTGAATTTCAACGCCTTATTAATCAATAGTAATATATTCTAATCGTTGGTAATCACCAATTATTTGCCGATGCAAAACTTCTTGAAGACGTTTGCGAGTATTTCATTTGAGGTGATTTCTCCTGTGATGGTACCGATAAAGTAGAGGGCTTCTCTTATATCTTGTGAGATGAGGTCGGTGGGAAGATGGTCGGCGATGGCGGTGCGAACTCTGTTTAATGAGTCGTTTGCCTCGATTAATGCTTCGTAGTGTCGGATATTGGTAACCATTGTTCCGTTTTGGGCATTTTTAAGCGATTTGCGCGAGTCTATGAGAATGGATGTTAGTTTATCTATTCCTAATGATTTTTTAGCAGATATTGGGATAATTGCGATAGGAGAGAGGGCTGCCTTTTTTGCATAGATAGAGATTCGATCGATCAACTCATCACTGTTTCTAACCATATCAGATTTGTTCAATACGAGTATTACCTTGCTTTCAAGCACTTCGTTATTTTCTAAATTCAAATTGGATGAAGAATGGAGAGAAAAATTATTTATACTTTGTTCGAAGAATTCTGGTCTTTCAGCATCAAGCATCATTATTATGATTGATGCTTGCTTCATTTTTGAGTAGGTTCTCTCAATTCCGATCATTTCGATAGTCTCTTGGGTATTTCTAATTCCGGCGGTATCTATAAATCTGAATACTATCCCGTCAAGATTTAAGGTCTCTTCGATGGTATCTCTTGTTGTCCCATGTATATCGGAAACTATCGCCCTCTCCTCACCGAGTAGAGTATTGAGAAGTGTACTTTTACCGGTATTTGTTGCACCCACAATAGCCACAGGGACACCATTTTTAATAACATTACCTAAATCAAAAGATTTAATCAATTTATTTATATGACACTGCACATTATCTATAAGATGATTGAGTTGTGATCTATCTGCAAACTCCACATCTTCTTCACTAAAATCAAGTTCAAGTTCCATCAATGAGACTATGTCAATCAGTTCACCCCTCATCAAAGAGAGCTCCTTAGAAAAACCACCCTTCATCTGCCTCAATGCCACATCGTGAGCAGCCTTTGTCTCCGAGGAAATAAGATCAGCAACGGCTTCTGCCTGAGCAAGATCCATTTTTCCATTTATAAATGCCCTTTTGGTAAACTCGCCTGGCTGAGCAAGAGTAGCCCCATTGGAGATTAGCAATTTTAAGATTTGTGAAACAATGTAATCTGAACCATGACAGTAGATCTCGGCACTATCTTCCCCTGTGTAGGAGTGGGGAGAACGAAAAACAGCTGTCAATACCTCATCTACAACTTGAGAAGAATCACTATAAAATATCGTTCCAAATCTCAAATAATGACTTGAAGTATCACTTAATTTTGTACTCCCAACTGGTTTAAATACAGATGATAATATATCAATTGTATCACACCCTGAAATTCTAATTACAGATATTGCCCCACTACCTTGTGCTGAAGCAAGTGCGCATATCGTATTGTTCTCTTGAAGAATGTCCATAAATATAAATGATTTGATTTAGAAGTGGTAAATTATTATAATACTATGGTTTTTTAATGAGGGAGACAATATTCTCGACATGATGTGTATGAGGAAACATATCGACAGGGGCAACAGCTACGATAGAATATTGTTGTGAAAAGATGGATAAATCTCTTGCTTGAGTAGCAGGATTACAACTTATATACAATATTTTAGACGGACTTGCTTGAAGTATAACTTTAGCAACATCGGGATGAATGCCTGCACGAGGGGGGTCGAGTATTATAACATCGGGGTCCCCTCCGTTATTTGAGATAAACTCTTCAGAGAGGATATCTTTCATATCTCCTGCGAAGAAAGAGCAATTATCTATCCCGTTATTGAGCGCATTTACCTTAGCATCTTCGATAGCTTCTGGTACATATTCTATTCCTATAACTGAACCAACATTACGGGCTATAAATAAGGCTATTGTGCCTGTACCTGTATATAGATCGTAAACCCTTTCATCCCCTTTAAAATCGGCTAATTTTCGCACTATCGAATACAATCTGTAGGCTTGATCAGAATTGGTTTGGTAGAATGATTTTGGTCCGATTTTAAATCTCAATCCCTCCATCTCCTCGTAAATGGCATCATCTCCAGAATAGTTGATGATTGAAAGATCTCCTATCGTGTCATTTTTCTTATCATTAACTACATAATTAAGCGATTTTATTTGTGGAAAAGAGGTCTGTAATGCATCTAATAAAGGGGAGAGGATAGAGGATAAACGCTTATTTGCGTCCCCTCCAAAAACCACAGTAACCATAAAATCACCTTTCGAATTATTTCTCACAATGAGTGAGCGCAATTCCCCTTTTTGCTCTCTGAGATTGAAGAATGAGATATTATTTTCAATTGCATATTTCTTGATAAATAGGCGGATCTGATTTGTTGGTTCCATTTGAAGATGACATTTGTGAATATCAAGAACCTTATCAAAGCTCCCTACAATATGGAAACCAAGCCCAAACCCATCGGGGCGCTTGTTTATCGATGAATACCCATTTTTTAAATATGAGGGAAATACCCCATTTGGAAAATCCTCCCTTTTCAACTCTATAGGTGGATCAAAAAGGAGCTCAGGTGACTCACCGGCAAAGATCCAACGACGATCAGAGAATGTAAACTCAAGTTTGTTTCTATATTGAGTGGTTTTTACCGAACCAAGGATCTCAGAAATTCCTTCAGATGGAAGTTCTAACTTTCCAATGCGTGTAAGTTGGTCATATACTTGCTGTTGCTTATATTTCAGTTGGAGAGGATAGGGTAGAGGCTGCCATTTACACCCACCACAAGAGCCATAGTGTTCACAAAAAGGATCCATTCTATCCTGGGAGGGTTTTACCATATTTATACATCGCCCCTCCATATATCCTGATTTTTTCCTTATTACTTGAACATCAATAACATCACCCGGAATTACTTGTGGGACAAATATAACTTTCCCATCTACATGGGATAAGCTATTTCCTTCCGCTGCAACTTGCTCTACTTCTATGTTATATAATATCTCTTTTTGCTTTGCTTTTCTTGACATCTTTACCTTTAGTTGTTTTTATAAGATAGCTTCTCTAATAGGAAGTAATACTTTAATTAAATTTTCCATAAGACTAAGTTTCAACATATTTGCCCCGTCAGATTTGGCAGAATGTGGATCAGGATGTGTCTCAATAAATAGGGCATCTACCCCAACAGCTACTCCTGCTTTTGCAATAGTTGAAATCATATCAGGTCTCCCCCCAGTAACTCCAGAAGATTGGTTCGGCTCCTGAAGAGAGTGAGTAACATCTAAGGCTACAGGGTATCCGAATGATTGCATAACAGGAATACCCCTAAAATCAATCACAAGATCGGAATAACCAAACTGAGAGCCCCTTTCTGTCAAAATAATATTTTTATTACCACAATGCTCCACCTTTTGAGCTACAAAACCCATAGCTTCAGGGGATAAAAATTGCCCTTTTTTGATGTTTACATATTTCCCTGTAATTGCAGCAGCTTCAATAAGATCTGTCTGTCTGCACAAAAAAGCTGGAATCTGAAGGATATCTATATCATACTTAGAGGCCAATTGAGCTTCACTCGGTTGATGAATATCGGTGATTATTGGAACTTTCAACTCTTCTCTTATTCTTTGCAATATTTCAAGTCCTTGAATATCACCAATGCCTGTAAATGAATCATATCTTGACCTATTCGCCTTTCGATATGAGGCCTTAAAGACAAATGGGATAGAATATTTATCCGTTATATTTTTCAATTCGTAAGCTATCGACCTTGTAATCTCCTCAGATTCGATCACACAAGGCCCTGCTATCAAAGTAAAATTTTTGTTTTTAAATGTTAGTGGTATATTCATAATGTTATATTTACTTCTTATAATATTTTGGCCAAATCAACTCTATTTTTGAACGAATCTCTCTCTCTCTTGAATTATCTCCCGGCTCATAAAATATTGTTCCTGAAATATTTGAAGGGAGGAACTCTTGATCTGTAAAATTGCCCTGATATGAGTGGGCATATTTATAATCCTTCCCATAACCGATCTCTTTCATAAGCGAGGTGGGGGCATTACGAAGATGAAGAGGAACAGGGGAGGGGGGGGTATTTCTTACATTTTCAAGGGCAGCATCTATCGCCATATAAGCGGAGTTGCTCTTTGGGGAGGTAGCTAAATAGATGGCACATTGAGAGAGGACGATTCTCCCCTCCGGCATCCCTATCTTGTGAATTGAATCAAAGGTTGCTTGCGCAATTAGCAACGCATTTGGATTTGCAAGTCCTATGTCTTCTGCCGCAAGAATAATCATTCTACGGGCAATAAATAGGGGATCTTCCCCCCCTGAAAGCATCCTTGCCAACCAATATACAGCCCCATTCGGATCGGATCCACGCATACTTTTAATAAAAGCGGAGATAATATCATAGTGCTGTTCTCCGTTTTTATCATATAAGGCAATATTCTCTTGCAATCGATCGAAAATAATCTCATCTGTAATAATAACCTTCTCGTTATTCTTATAAGAATTGACAACAATCTCCAACACATTCAATAATTTACGTGCATCTCCACCCGAAAAACGAAACAAAGCCTCCTTTTCAACAATCTCTATATCTCTATTTTTCAAGTACTTATCATAAGTTATGGCTCTATTTAATAATTGATCTAAATCCTTAACCTCCAATGATTTAAGAACAAATACCTGACAACGAGATAAAAGGGGAGTAATCACCTCAAAGGAGGGATTCTCGGTTGTAGCCCCGATAAGTGTAACCACGCCGGTCTCAACAGCACCCAATAAGGCATCTTGTTGCGCCTTTGTAAAGCGATGAATTTCATCAATAAATAGGATTGGAGCGCCACCTTTTGAAAAAATTGAATTGTGTTTAGCCCTTTCAAATATCTCCCTAAGATCTTTAACCCCTGAATTAATGGCAGATAAAGTATAAAAATCTCTATTTAGATTTGATGCAATGATCTGCGCAAGGGTAGTTTTACCAACACCGGGAGGGCCCCAAAGAATGAAAGAGGAGATATTGCCCGTCTCAATCATTTTTCTGAGAATAGAATTCTTCCCGACCAAATGCTCTTGTCCCACAAACTCTTCAAGAGATTTAGGCCTCATTCGCTCCGGCATCGGAATATTTATTTCTCCTCTAATATCTTCCATATCAATATAGTACAAAGAATCTTCTAAATTCTATTTAACATAATATAAATTGTATAAAATATAAACAAATAACTAAAAAGGATAACCAATACCGAATTGGAATGATGATCCTCCCTTAGAAAACCACTCTTTAAAGTTTCTAAAGACTTGTTCAGTAGGATTATATATTTTAAAACCCCAATCTAACCTAATAACCACAAATTGTATATCAACCCTTAATCCAACACCACCACTCAATGCAGATGTTTTAAACATATCTTTAAACGTGAAATAAGATTGGTGATCATCAGGGTACTCATTATTACGTTTTATGTTCCAAACATTACCCCAATCCAAGAAAACAGCACCATTTAAGAGCCAAAAAAGTGGAAAACGATACTCAATATTTGCCTCTAAACGCATATCTCCTGTCTGGTTAGGGATGGTAAATGTTGTATCAAGAAGTGAGGATCCTGGCCCTACGGTTCTACCTGCCCAACCACGCAAACTATTTGAACCTCCTGCCCAGAAAAGACGTTCAAAAGGGACAGTCCGAGAATTCCCGTAAGCAAAGCCCACACCACCTAATCCCCTCACAGCCAAGGCTTGTTTATTGTCTTTTCCAAATTTCCATGTATAAACGAGTGAGAGTTCAGATCTAACAAATTGAGAGTACGGAGAGCCCCATATGGTTCTAAAACCAAGGGTGTCTTTTGGCATCAATTTATTAAATGCACTCAATAAATTACCCGAAAGGTCTACAGAAAGATTTGCTTTAAAATTTGATCGTTGAGGATTTAAAGATGGGTCTGACGAATATGACAAAATGGTCCCGGCCCCAAACTCAAAGTGATCTTTGTATCTGTCTTTTACATAAGGATTTTTAAGTTGTTCTATAAAACTCGGGCTAACATTGGACATATTAATGATATTCAATTGAATAGGAAATATTTGGTAATAAAACTTATTACTCTTCCCACTCCAATTGTACCCAAATTTCGCACCAATCATATTTCTTGTAAATTCAATCCTGTTTTGATAGTTATATGTTGCACTAATATCGGTTCTTGGGAGGACAGATTTGAAAAGTCTGCTGGGAAGGAAAAGGAAAGTTGGGAAACTCAACCCTGCGGTGGCACTCAATTCTGTTGCCCTTGTGGAATTTTTGACAGAGAATTGAAAATTACCCATAAGGGATAGATTGAGCCTCTCCCCTCCTCTGAAAATATTCCTATTATAATATGATATTGTGGGAGATACACCTATCAATCCGCTCGAATTTGTAGAGGCTTCAAGATTGATTTTATACCCATGAACCATTGTGGGGATAAGTCTAATATCGCAATCAACAATATTTGAATCTACTTGATTTAATTGGACACTGACACTATTATATAGTTTGAGATTTGTAAACCTCTGGTAAGTTTTATTAACAATATCATCTTTATATAGCCCTCCTGGTTCAATACTATTCATATAATTCAAAACAGAGGGACGCATTTTCCTTTTACCATCATACATTACATTTATGTTCTTGTATTTCAATGTATCATAGTACATTGGAATCTTCTTTACCAAAGAAGCCCTATACCTGAGTGCATCAGATACAGGATAAACATATACATTGCCAAAATAGAACCTTTTATGAGGTTTTGCGTTTTTCTCAAGCTCATTCCTGGTATAATTTTCAATAGATACCTTCAATGAGGCCGAATCGGGTGATGAGAGGGTATCTGCGTGGAAAAAGAAATAGTTTTTTGAGAATTCGTAGTATCCCTGATTTTTTAGGAAAGCAGCAGCTCTTTCAGATTCTTGATCGAGAAGGTACTCAGAAAGTGGCTTATTCTTCTTTATCACAAAGTTGGATGAGTCTGAAAGGTATATTCGCCTGAGAGTAGTGTCTTTTATCGAATAAGTTATATTATTTATAGGGTATTGTTTGCCCAATGTGACCTCATATAAAACTTTTGCCTTCTTATTCTCTGCAGAGAGACTATCATTCACCACTGAATTATAATATCCTAAAAATTCAAGTCGAGTAACCATATTTTTTTTACTGCTCTCAACCATATTAGGATCGAAAATAACAGGGGCCTGACCAAGCTTGTGAACAAACTTATCCCATCCTTTCCCCTTTCCATTTGTCCAATTATATACGTAAAGAAATGGATTCCAACCTTTTATGAAATAAGTATTAGGCTTTTGTTTAATATAATTCTGGATATCAGATTGTTTGTAGGAAGGATACTTATCGTGATTTGTGATGATCACCTTGTTTTCGTGAAGCCTAAACTCCCCTTCTGGGACAGACTTTGTAGTGCTACAAGAGGTAAAAATGAGCAAGAAAGCCACAAAAGGCAAAATAATATGCTTAGCTAACTCTCTATACATCGTATTTTTTTACAAAAGTATAATTTTTCGCAGGTAAATAAAAATATTAGATATATTTGCACGATAAAAAAAATCCGAGTTACTTACATTGATGGATTTTAACATAAGTAACTTACTTACATTTTAAAAAATGAAGAATAAGTATATTGATCTGATTGAACAATCATTTGAGTTTCCACAAGACGAGTTTAAAGTGGAAGATGGAGAATTACATTTTCATAACATACCTATTATGGATGTAATTGAACAATATGGTACACCACTTAAAATCACATATCTACCAAAGATCTCTTCTCAAATTCAAAGGGCTAAAAGGATGTTTAATGTGGCTATGGCTAAGGTGGATTATCAAGGTGACTATCACTATTGTTATTGTACTAAGAGTTCCCATTTTTCGTTTGTCCTTGAAGAGGCACTCAAAAACGATATCCATCTCGAGACCTCATCAACCTTCGATTTTAATTTGATAGATTCATTATATGAGAATAAAATAGTTGATAAAGACCTCTATATCATCTGCAATGGATATAAAAAAGACACTTATGTAGATAGTATCGCAAATTATATCAATACTGGATGGCACAATACAATCCCTGTTCTTGACAATATGTCAGAATTTGATGAGCTTGACCATCAGATCAATGTCCCTTGCAGGATTGGAATTAGGATTGCTGCTGAAGAGGAGCCGAAATTTGAGTTTTACACCTCAAGGCTTGGGATCAGATACTCAGATATCATCCCATTTTACAAAAATAAAATCAGTTCGAATAAGAAGTTCAGTCTTAAAATGTTACACTTCTTTATCAATACAGGAATACGAGATAATGCCTACTATTGGAACGAATTATCAAAATGCGTAAGTGCCTATTGCGACTTGAAGATGATTTGCCCAGAGCTCGACTCACTGAATATTGGAGGGGGATTCCCCATCAAAAACTCATTGGCTATGGACTATGAGTACGAATACATTACAGAAGAGGTGGTAGCGCAAATCAAGAGTATTTGCCAACAAAGAGGGGTGATAGAACCAAATATTTTTACCGAGTTCGGATCCTATACAGTTGGTGAAAGCGGTGCAACAATATACTCTATTCTCGATGTGAAACAGCAAAACGATAGAGAACGGTGGTATATGGTAGATAGCTCATTTATGACTACCCTTCCTGATACCTGGGGAATAAAACAAAGGTTTATACTCCTCCCTATCAACAAATGGGACTCAGAGTATCAAAGGGTCTTTTTAGGGGGACTTACTTGTGATAGTCAAGACTATTATAACGCAGAGGCACACGCAAATGCAATCTTCCTTCCAGTGATTAAGGACAAAAACGATTCACCTCTATATATAGGTTTCTTTCATACCGGGGCATATCAGGAATCAATCGCAGGTTACGGCGGAATACAACATTGTCTGCAACCGGCTCCAAAACATATCATCATCGACAAAGATGAAAATGGTGAATATTTTACAAAACTATTCAGTAAGGAACAGACCTATAAGTCAATGTTGAAAATTCTCGGCTATTAGTATTATGCCAATAACAAAATCTGAGATACAATTTATCAAGTCTCTTAATCTTAAAAAGAATAGAGAGACGAGTGGATTCTTTATTGTTGAAGGGGAAAAAATGGTTAAAGAGGCCCTCATTTCCGACTTCGAGGTGAAATCTGTATTCTATTCAGATGAGATCGGGATAGATCAGATGAAAAAAATAACTCAACTCTCCTCCCCATCTCCCGCTTTGGCTGTAATACATAAACCTGTTAACCCAAATAGCTCTATCGAGACATCGGGACTCTCATTGGCCCTCGACTCAATCAGGGACCCAGGTAACCTTGGGACAATCATAAGGATAGCAGACTGGTTTGGCATCAATAAGATCTATGCTTCTGAAGACACTGTTGACTTATACAACCCTAAGACGATACAATCTTCTATGGGGGCAATATTCAGAAAGCAAGTCACCTACATCGATCTTAAAAAAGTGATCTCGACATACTCAAACTCAAAGGTTGATGTATATGCCACCTCTTTGGATGGAGAATCAATCCAAAATTGTAGCTTTTCGTGTGATAATGCCTTGATAATAATGGGGAGTGAGAATAACGGAATATCCGCACAACTATTGTCATTGGTCAAAAATAGAATACTAATTCCCCCATTTCCAACCGACTCCAAAACATCAGAATCACTAAACGTAGCTATAGCAACAGCTATAATGTGCTATGAATTTAGAAAGGGTTCTTCTCCTCTGAAGCCAATCTTATAAGATATTGTCCGTATTGGTTTTTTGCCATAGGTTTTGCGATCTCCAACAATCTTTCGGTATCGATCCACCCTTTTTTGTATGCAATAGCCTCAAGACAAGCAACTTTCAATCCTTGTCTTTTCTCTATGACCTCAATAAAATTGGATGCTTCTGCCAAAGAGTCGTGTGTACCTGTATCTAACCAAGCAAATCCCCGTCCGAGTAATTTCACTTTTAATTCACCATCCTGTAGAAACTCTTGATTTACAGTCGAAATCTCAAGTTCTCCCCGAGCAGATGGTTTGATACTCTTTGCTACTTTCACCACCTTATTGGGATAAAAGTAAAGACCTACAACTGCATAGTTTGATTTTGGTTCTTTTGGCTTCTCTTCGATTGAGAGAGCATCACCTTTCTCATTAAAATCAACAACTCCATACCTTTCAGGATCGATAACCCAATATCCAAATACAGTCGCCTTATTATCTTTTTCAGCACCCTTAACTGCCTCTGCAAGCATTGAAGAAAAACCGCTTCCGTAGAAAATATTATCTCCTAAAACCAAACAAGCACAATCATCACCGATAAATTGCTCACCTATTATAAAGGCTTGTGCAAGTCCGTCAGGTGAAGGTTGTTCGGCATAGGTCAATTTGATTCCATAATCGGAGCCATCACCAAGAAGCCTTCTGAAAGCAGGAAGATCTGTTGGTGTCGATATAATAAGAATATCCCTTATTCCTGCCAACATCAGTACAGATAGAGGGTAATAGATCATAGGTTTATCATAGATAGGGAGCATTTGTTTGCTCACCCCTTTTGTAATTGGGTATAGGCGAGTACCTGAACCACCGGCTAAAACAATTCCTTTCATTATTTGATAATATTATCTCTCTTTATACATTGTGTTATAATAATTCTGGTAATCACCTGATGTTACATTATCCAACCATTGTTGATTATCCAGATACCATTTTATAGTCCTCTCTATCCCCTCTTCAAACTGTAAAGAGGGCTCCCAACCAAGTTCGTTTTTGAGCTTGGTAGAGTCAATTGCATATCTCAAGTCGTGACCGAGTCTATCTGTTACATAAGTGATCAATTTATCAGATGTTCCTTCTTGATTTCCAAGCAATCTGTCTGCAACCTTTATCATCACCTTGATGAGATCTATATTCTTCCATTCGTTAAATCCACCGATATTATATGTATCCCCAACTTTACCTTTATGGAATATCAAATCGATCGCCCTTGCGTGGTCTTCCACAAAGAGCCAATCTCTCACATTCTCCCCTTTACCGTAGACAGGAAGTGGTTTTTGATGGCGTATATTATTGATAAATAATGGAATCAACTTTTCAGGGAATTGGTATGGGCCATAATTATTGGAACAATTTGATATCTTAATCGGAAGGGAAAAAGTGTCGTGATATGCCCTTACAAAATGATCTGATGAAGCTTTCGATGCCGAATATGGGGAGTGAGGATCATACTTGGTGGATTCATAGAAAAAGGTATCAGGCTTTGAAAGTGAACCATATACCTCATCTGTAGAAACGTGGTAAAAAAGATGGTTCTTGAGCTCTTTTCCCCAGAAAGCCTTAGCTTGGTGAAGAAGAATGAGTGTCCCGATTACATTGGTTTTTGCAAATGAGATGGGATCTGTTATACTTCTGTCAACATGACTTTCTGCAGCAAGATGGATGATAGCATCAACCTCATATTCTTTCAATGTTTCCTGAACTTTCTTTTGATCACAGATGTCCCCCTTTACAAATACATAGTTTTTTGCACTCTCTATATCTCTCAAATTGGATAAGTTACCTGCATAGGTCAGAACATCGTAATTGATTATTTTATATTCCGGATATTTATTAACAAAAAGCCTTACGAGGTGGGATCCAATAAATCCTGCTCCGCCGGTAATCATTATATTCTTCATACAATAAATAGTTAGATTAAATTGATAGATTGTCTTTCGCAAAAATAGTTTAATTAAATCAATTAATATTAAATTTGTGACAAATATTTAAAGCTATGTATAAAAATATAATTATTTTATTTGTAATTCTTTGTACACTAAGTTGTACAACAGATAAGAACATAATCTCATTTGATGAGCCTGTAAGGGGTGTCGGTCAAAAAGATGTTATTTCACTTGCTCTCCCTCCAATTGACACTGTAAGAGTTGGTTTCATCGGACTTGGAATGCGCGGACCAGGTGCTGTTGAGAGATTTACATATATTGATGGGGTAAAAATTGTTGCTCTATGTGATATTGAGCCTGAAAGGGTTGATAGTTGTCAAGCTATCCTTTCAAGGGCAGGATTGCCTCAAGCAGTGGGGTATTCAGGAGATGCTCAAGTATGGAAAGAGCTTTGTAATCGTGATGACATAGATCTGGTTTATATTTGTACAGATTGGCTAAATCACACACCTATGGCTCTTTATGCGATGGAACAAGGGAAGAATGTAGCCTGCGAAGTTCCGATTGCAATGACTCTTGAAGAGTGTTGGGCATTGGTCGATATGGCAGAGAAAAAACAGGTTCATTGTATGCAATTGGAAAATTGTTGTTATGACTTCTTCGAAATGAGCGTTTTGAATATGGCTCAGAAAGGGCTTCTCGGTGAAGTAATGCACGTAGAAGGTGCTTATATTCACGATTTGAGGTATCTCAACTTTTTAGATCCAAAGGATGGGGGGTATCACGATTGGTGGAGGCTTCGTTACAATGAGACACATACAGGAAACCCCTACCCTACACATGGTCTTGGACCTGTTACTCAAGTACTTAATATAGGCAGAGGTGATCGTATGGAGTATCTCGTTTCACTCTCATCAGATCAAGCCGGGATGACTGAGTATGCAAAGAATAAATTTGGAGAGGGATCAGAGTATGCAACTTATCCCTACAAATTGGGGGATATGAATACAACTCTTATCAAGACAGCTAAGGGTAAAAGTATTATGATTCAACACGATGTGACTTCTCCAAGACCTTATAACAGAAAATTCGCAGTGAGCGGGACAAAAGGGTATGCGGAGAAGTATCCGAGACCTGGTATAGCACTCGATCCTAAAGCTCACTCATTTTTACAACAAGAGCAATATGATAGTCTTATGCAAGTATATGAACATCCTATTACAAAGGAGGTTGGAGAACTTGCTCGTAAAGTTGGCGGACACGGAGGGATGGACTTTATAATGGATTATAGATTAATTTATTGTCTAAGGAACGGACTACCTCTCGATATGAATGTATATGATGGGGTTGAGTGGTGTTCTGTAACTCCTCTTTCGGAAATATCGGTTAATAATAATAGTGCTCCGGTAAAAATGCCCGATTTCACAAGGGGTGGATGGAAAGTATTGAACGGTTACTCACACGCTATTGCAAAATAGTCTCCATAGATTGGAGTAATCGATATTGAGCATAAGTCCTGATCAAATTATGATTGGGACTTTTTATTTTATAATATTTATCTCCGTCAATATAATCCATCAGAAATCTGAGAACCTGTTCAAAGGTGATGTAAATAGGTGAAAATGGGAGATATCTATGTTCGGCCTCTGTTAAAAAACTATTAGCCTGAGACAGATACCCTTTTTTGAAAGCATCATACATATTAATATCCATAGATACATTCTCTAAGTTTTCATCATCTTCAAGTCCTGTATTTGAATAGGATCGAATGGCATCTCCAAAATCATATAGTGCAGGGGCTTTCAATACGGTATCAAGATCTATCACACACAATACATTGTCATTTTTATCAAATAAGATATTACTGATTTTGGTGTCATTGTGGGTAAAACGAGTGGGGATAATTCCAGACTCTATCAAACTATAAAAAGAGAGCATCTTCTCCCTTCGAGACTCCACCCATTCTATCTCTTTTGATACCTCTTTGACCCTAAAAACAGGATCTCTAAGGATAGTCTCATCCCATTGTTTAAATCTATGCTTAATATTATGAAATCCGGGCAATGTGTCCTCCAAATCCCCATTAAAATCTGACATCATATATTGAAATTTGCCGATTCCTACCCCCCCCTGCTCGGCCAAATATGTGGTAGAGGCTGATGAGTAAGATATTGTATCTTCAATAAATAATGTTGCTGTCCAATAATTCCTCTCCAAGAGGTTATCCTCCAAATAATAGAGCATTCCATCTTTTGTTAAAACCACTGTAAGTGACTCTCTCAAGGGATCTCCACCAATCTCTATTATTTTAGATTTAAGGTGGGTAGTCACTTTAAAGATATTGTCCATCATTGCTGGAATATTTTTAAAGATATTCGAATTTTTTCTCTGCAAGATGTATCGTAAATCGGATTTATCTATTGTGACTACAAAAGTATCATTTATAAACCCCTCGCCGAGTCGAGAAACATCTTTGACCTTCCCAACAAAATCAAATTGATTTGCTATCTTGGTTAATCTCTCTTTTTCCATACCTAAAACTGTTTATAAGTTAGTTATCCATTGATAAATAATGGACAATGCCTCTTCCGAGAATGTCTCCTCTATTATGCTGTACTCAGAAATATCACCTGTCTTGGAGTGTTGAAATAAATGATTTAATCCATTTAAGTATTTGATAGTTACATTCTTATTTCCACCCTCTTGTGCAGCCTTCTGTATTGCAGGAAGATTCAATGAAGCTATTACTTGAAGGTCGTTTGTACCATTTAGGGCAAGGATTGGAAGTGAAGTATTCCTTATAGCCTCTTTAGGAGAGAACCTGATAAAATAGTACATCCACTCATTTATCAACTTCATCACAGATTTCTCAACAAGGTCACTCTCCATTGTAGGATTAGATGCAGTTATCATCTTGATTAAGTTATCTTTAAGGAGTTGATCATTGTCTTTTGAGGATGTAATAAGATTGAAAATGGCACGATTTGAAGCGATCACCTTTTCTATGGAAGATTCATCCATCCCGGAAGTTTTACCTATTGCCATCTGTTGAGATAATAATATAGTATCACCTCTTACCCCTGTTCCAGCAAGTGAGATAACAAAATCACATTTTTTATCGCGTGAGGCAATTATAAAGGCGATAGTTCCCCCTTCACTATGGCCACACAAACCAACCTTTGAGATATCTTCTCTGCTTTTTAGGTAATCAACCGCTGCCAATGCATCATAAGAGAGATCGTCAGTAGTACCAGTAAGACCATTTGTTTGAGATTTTCCAACTCCCCTATCATCATATCTTAATACGGCTATCCCTTTGCGAGTGAGATAGTCAGCAATCACCTTGAATGGTTTATGCCCCATAATCTCCTCATCTCGATTCTGCGCACCACTTCCGGAAATCAATACTACCCCTGTAAACTTTCCTCCCCCTTTAGGGATGGTCAAAGTCCCTGCAAGTTGGATATGATCTCTATCGTTGGTAAAAACAACCTCCTCCTCAATGTATGGATATGGAGGGATTGGTTCCTGCGGACGAATTAGTGGTGGAATCTCACTTCTGATAAGGGATATCGGTGCCTTTATGGCATATTGCTCGAAATCACCGAGTATACCGGTTTTAATGTAAATTCCATCAACAGTCATCTTTAATAGTGGAGAGTAGAGATGGAGTGAAATACCGTCAAATTTAACCGTATCTATTTTAAAATTATTTATCCCTTGAGTTGGGACAGTCAGTGTTGCACTATATGTCCCTTTCAAATCCCCTTCAGATATGTTGAAATAAATATCAAGGGTGTTCCCCATCACATTCAAAGAGGCTTTCCAAACCCCGTTAATTGTTTGAGAAAACATTGAAACTGAGAAAAATAATAGAAATAATAACACTAAACACTTTTTCATAATAGTAAAATTTATAATATAATATACTAAAAATCAATTAATTTCAAAAATCTCTCCTGAACACCCCTTTACCATTAGATTGATCATCGATTTAGAACGGCGACAATCTCCATTATCTATTCCAAAATAGTCAAATGCGTGGGTTGGAATATTTACCCCTATCGACTTATCTTCAAAAGAGAAGTTTACTACACATACATACAAGCTGTTGTTATAAAACCTCAGAAATGCAAAATGGGTATTGGGATCAAACATATCCGAATGGGGATTGGCATATTCGAGGTCAAAGGTCGATCCAAATTTAAAAGCATCAATATCGGTCGCTTTCGAAAATAGATCTCTGTAAATCTCAAGTAATCTGATCTCTTGCTGGGTAAGATATTTCTGCTCATTGCCCCCTTTCACCCCTCGCAACCATCTCGATATATTTGAAAGTGAACAGTAATCGTAAATCGAAGTGCGTCCATCAACCCCACTATACCCCTCACTCTCCATCCCATTCTCTCCAAATTCTTGACCGAAATAGAGCATAAAAGGGGATTTATTAAAAAACAATGAGACATAAAGTGCTGGAAGGGCATAAAAAGGATTACCCAAAAAGAATTTTGAAGCGATCCTTTGTTCATCGTGATTTTCAAGAAAATTAAGCAATCTATCTTGAGAGGAACCATTTTGCTGCCATTGAGAGGTGAGTGTAAATGCCCCCCTTTTATTGGTCAGAATATCCCTCAGAGTGTCATAAAATCCCGATTTATCATATAGATAATCAAAATTGCAATACTCAATAAATCTACCATAATTGTCACGCTGATATGCCTCTCCAATAAAAATGATATCTGGATATTTTGCCTTTACCTCCCCTATACACCATCTCCAGAAATCAAATGGGACAAGTTCCACCATATCACACCTAAATCCGTCAATTTTCTTATCTGCCCAAAACAAGAGTATATCTCTCATCTTAATCCAAGTATCACGATTGGAGTAATTCAGCTTGACTGTATCACTCCAATCGCCATCATATATTTTTCCCGGATAAAAATTGAGATCGGTAAAATTATCTGTTTCTGAAAAATAACTTCTTGACAAATGGTTTGGAACAAAATCTATAATTACACCAACTTCCTGATTATGGACTCTTTGTACCATTGAATCAAACTCTGACATCCTATTTGAAGTTGAGGTTGAAAGGCAAGGATTTACATCGTAGTAGTCCTTGATTGCATAAGGAGAACCTGCCTCCCCTTTAACCCCTTCATCTCCCTTAGTTGCGTGACGAAGGATACCTGTGAACCAGATATAAGAGACAGATAACTTTTTTATCGATTTTATTACATCATCATCAATAGAATCAAATTTCCCTGATCCGTTCTGAACAAAACTTCCACTATTGATACAATTCACATTATTATTAGCGAAGACCCTTAGTAGAAGTTGATATATGATGAATTTACCAGTCACAGAATGGTTCCCAATTCAAAATTTTATAAAAATCGTAATCACCCGGATACTGAATATATTGCTTAGCAGCTTTATAATCATCTTGTGTGATGTAATGAAGTTCATATTTGAAAATATTCCGAACTTTCTCACGAGATACATCTACTAATCTTGGGGGGATTTTACCACTCTTTGGATCTTGTAAATCTTTAAGGTACAAAGGCGTTCCGATACCTAATGCGTTGATGTAAATCATACATCCGGTCTCTCCTTGTGAAAACAATTTCCACACCCCAAAAGCAAGTTGTGAACAATATGTCAAGTCGAATGATACAGGGGTATGACACCTCACATCATAACCTATCTCAATAGGTCTTGTCTTAACATTTAAACCTAAAGCCTTTAGTCTGTTCTCAAGTACAGTATTGAATATCTGAGCTTTAGAAACTTTACCGAGTTCAGGATGGCCGTGTGCATCAAAAGAGAAAACAACACCGGTGCTTTTAAGATCCTCATCACTTAGAAGATGAAATACCCCCTCGGATATGAGAACTCCTCCATAAGAGATATTCATTATTTTTCTTTTAACTATAGAGGATATCGCCAATCTTACGATTTTATCGATTGTTGCTTCCGTTTTATTAAACATCTCAGGGATAACAACCATCGGATAGTGACAAGAAGCGCCTATTCCTAAGGTTAAGTGCCCTGCAGATCGCCCCATTGCCGAAACTAAAAACCAAGTTCCGCTTGTCCTTGCATCTTCATAAACAATGGTAGCTACTCGAGTCCCCTCCGATTTGGCAGATTGGTACCCGAAAGTGGGTTGATTGTTTGGTAAAGGTAAGTCGTTATCAATTGTTTTTGGAACATGTATGTTTTGAATCGGAAGATTGTTGACTTGAAGATATTTTGCAATTCTATTTGCTGTCGAAGCTGTATCGTCACCACCGATTGTTACAAGAAGTTTTACATTATTATTTTTAAAAAAATTAACATTAAAATTCTTCTCAAAGTCTGTTTCGGATGGCTTATATCTACTCATCATCAGATAAGATCCGCCCCTATTGAAAATAGAATCTGCCAAAAAGAAATCAAAATCGGTATAAGATGGTGATTCTGTAAAAATAGCTTCATACCCACCATGTAATCCAATGACTCTATAACCCCTTGATATAAATATCTTTGCTATTGTTCCAACTACCGTATTAATACCTGGTGCCGGTCCCCCTCCTGCTAAAATTAAAATTGATTGTGACATATTTCTTTATTTATAATTGTGCAAATTTACCACTTATTATTTATAATTTAATAACCATTTACAATTATCAATATATTTATTTCACCTCTCTGAATCGAGTATATATTAAAATTGGTGATTTTTGATAATGATGGAGTAAGTTTTTCCCTCATAATATCAATAAAGGTTCAAATTATTAGTACTTTTGTAAGTTTTATTATTATGAATAAGAGCAACGCAAAAAAGAGAATAGAGTCTCTTAGAAAAGAGCTTAACGAGCACAATGTGAGTTATTATGTTCGAAATGAACCTGTAATAACCGATTTTGAATACGATATTCTTATGCAGGATCTTATCGCTTTGGAGAAGAAATTCCCGGAATTTAACTCCGAAGAGTCACCAAGCAAGAGGGTTGGAAGCGACATTTCAGTAAATTCTAAAAAAGAGTTTTTACAGTTTCCTCATAAATACCCGATGCTTTCACTTGCAAACACATACAATGCAGAAGAGCTATATGGGTTTGACGAGAGGATTAGGAAAGTGATAGATTACTCATTTTCATATAATTGTGAATTAAAATTTGATGGGACAGCTATTTGCCTTTCATATTCTGATGGAAAATTGGTACGAGCACTTACAAGAGGTGACGGCCGTGTCGGTGATGATGTTACTGCCAATGTGTTGACAATAAAATCGATACCACTTACCATTCCCGACAAAAGATTTGATTTTGAAATCAGAGGTGAAATATATCTCCCGTTTGATTCGTTTGATAGACTCAATTTGGAGAGAGAAGAGGATGAGGATCAACCTTTTGCGAATCCTCGAAATGCAGCATCTGGCTCTCTTAAGTTATTAGATCCCTCGATAGTTAAAGAGAGGGGGCTTCAATGTGTTTTGTACCATATTCTTGGGGAAAATCTCCCTTTTGAAAAACATACAGAAGCTATACAATGGGCTAAGGATCAGGGATTCCCTGTTTCAGAACACTCACGTATTTGCAACAATGTTGATCAGATACAGGACTATATCTCCTTATGGGATGAAAAAAGAAAGTTTCTCCCTTTTGCAACTGATGGTATTGTCATAAAGATCAATGAGTTGGAATTACAACGAAAGCTTGGCTACACAGCTAAAACGCCAAGATGGGCTACTGCTTTTAAGTTTAAGCCTGAAGAGTCACTAACTAAATTGATCTCAATAGATTATCAAGTTGGAAGAACAGGTGCAATTACCCCTGTTGCCAATCTTGAACCTGTGCAATTGTCGGGAACAGTTGTAAAAAGGGCTTCTCTTCACAATTCGGATCAGATGGAATTGCTTGATATTCATCTTAATGATTATGTTTATGTTGAGAAAGGGGGTGAAATTATCCCAAAAATAACAGGAGTCGAGCTTTCTAAAAGAGATATTAATGCCGCTAAACCTGTATTCCCTTCACAATGTCCCGATTGCGGATCCCCTTTGGTTAAAGATGAGAGTGAGTCTAAACATTATTGCACCAATTATTTAAACTGCCCAACCCAGATTAAAGGGAGGTTTATCCACTTCGTTTCCAGAAAAGCGATGAATATCCTCGCAGGAGACGCTACTATTGAACAACTCTTCAACAGAGGATATGTCAAGCAGTTATCCGATTTGTATAGAATTAATAAAGGGCAATTACTGACATTGGATGGGTGGAAAGAACGCTCCGCCGATAGATTTCTTGAGAGTATAGAAAATTCTAAAAAGGGTAGTTTCAGTAGTGTCTTGTACGCACTCGGTATTAGACATATAGGTGAAACAACTGCAAAATTGCTTGTAAGTCGTTTCCACAATATTGACTCACTGATTGTGGCGACGAGAGATGATCTACTTGCTATTGAGGAGATTGGAGATACAGTAGCTGATAGTATCATCTCATATTTTTCAAATAATGATAATAGAAAATTAATAGATGATCTCAGAAATTTCGGATTAAAATTTGAGGATAATGATTTACATAATAAGATATTATCAAATACCCTTAGTGGGGCAACTATAGTTGTATCCGGCAATTTTTCCTCCTCAAGGGAGGATATAAAGTCCTTAATATCGGCTCACGGTGGAAAAAATACCGGTTCAATAAGTGGAAATACTACTTACCTGCTCGCTGGAGAAAAAGCGGGAAGTGAAAAAATAAAAAAAGCGGAGAAATTTAATGTGAAAATTATCTCCGAAGAAGAATTTAATAATATAATAAATATTCAATAATAGTGTATGGTAAATATCAGTAACAAGGTGTACTATATAGGTACAAACGACAGAAAAAAACATCTTTTTGAAAACAATTGGCCTCTCCCCTACGGCGTTTCATACAACTCCTATGTCATTGCAGATGAATATACTGCAGTTATAGACACACTCGAATATGGTTCTAAAAGCGACTATATAGATACTATTAGTAAACATATAGGGGGACGTAATTTAGACTATTTAGTGGTGAACCATATGGAGCCGGATCATTCAAGTATGATAGGTGAGGTATTAAAGAGATTTCCATCAGTAAAAATAGTTGCCAATTGTAAGACTTTCAAGATTTTAGAATCATATTACAATATACCTTGCGAAAATTTGTTTGAGGTAAAAGATGGGGATTGTATCAATCTTGGTCACCACAATTTAACTTTTGTTCTTACCCCATGGGTTCATTGGCCTGAGACTATGATGACATATGACACATCTGACAAAATCCTATTCTCGTGTGATGCTTTCGGCTCTTTCGGTGCCCTTGATGGCGGAATATTTGACGATGAGATAAATTTTGACTTCTATGAAGATGAGATGAGGCGTTACTACTCGAATATTGTTGGTAAGTGGAGCGGAATGGTTCAAAAGGCTTTTAAGAAATTAGAGGGGGTCCCTGTCTCTTTCGTGTGTCCTTCACACGGACCGATTTGGAGGAGAGATCCTATGAAAGTCATTTCGTTGTATGATAAATGGAGCAAGCATTGTTCTGAGGAGGGGGTTGTCATCGCTTATGCATCGATGTATGGAAATACAGAGAAATGTGCAGATTATATAGCAAGAAAATTATCGGAAAGGGGGGTGAAAAATATCAGAATATTTGATGTTTCATTGACCCATCCTTCACATATCTTAAATGCTATCTGGAAATATAAGGGATTGATACTTGGCAGTTGCGCCTACAATACGGATATGCACCCAATGATGTCTTTACTAACTCACGAGATATCTGTTTCTTCACCACAAAATAAGACATTGTCTATTTTTGGCGGTTCAAGTTGGAACGGCTCCGGAGTTAAAGCGCTTATCTCTTTTGCACAATCTGCAAAGATGGAGATCTGTGGGGACCCGATTGAATTTTTAGGCTCTCCTGATGAGGAAAAATTGAAATCAGTAGATAGATTTGCAGATCTATTCGTAAGCGAATTGAAGAAATAAATGGATAAACAAAAGTACATAGAGAGGTATAATAAGCTGGTAAATTTCATCGAATACGGTATATGGAATTTAGATCTTTCCGAATTGGGAAATTTGAAAAGAAAACTTTTCAAAAACATTAAGATTATAATTATTACCGTTAAGAATTTCGGAAAACAGAATCTTGGGTGGCAAGCTGTGGCACTTAGCTTCTTTACTACTATGTCTTTTATCCCATTTATAGCTGTAACTTTTGCAATATCAAATAGAATAGGACTCGGTGCATATTTGAGAAGTTTGATATACGACAATTTTGAGAATGATGCTATAATCGACCAGGTCTTGGTTTTTGCCGATAATATTATCAGAACTGCAAGAGAGGGCCCTTACGGGATTATTTCATTTCTCGTTTTCGTATGGTTGGTAATATGGTTGATGATCTGCATCGAGCGGTGTTTCAACCAGATATGGAAGGTTAAAAAGACAAGAGTGTTTTGGAAAAGGGGTTTGGTTTATTTTGCTGTAATAATCACATTCCCTATTATTATGGTTGTGCTACTCTCTGTCTCCCTCACCATCACCAATGGTATCAATACAATAGGGATAGAGATCCCATTTTTGGATTCTGTAAGTAATTTATTGATATGGGGACTATTCTATATTTTTGTCATAAGTATTTTCACTGTGGCATATATGTTGATCCCAAATGCTAAAGTTCGATTTATCCCCTCTTTGAAAGCAGCTATAATATCAGCTTTAGCTTTTACTATTGTTCAGTATCTCTATTTGGAAACACAGGTTTTCGTATCAAGGATGAATGCTGTTTACGGAGTGTTTGCTGCGGTGCCCCTATTTATGGCTTGGGTCAATACTGCTTGGTTTATCCTTCTTATCGGTTCTGAACTATCTTACGCATTTCAAAATGTTGATAATTACCCATTAGAAGAATTAAGTTAATGTTTAAAATTAATAATAAATAATATGGAAAAGAGAATTTTCGAGAATATGGAGCTCACTAAAGATGCGATAGATTTTATCGACGATGCAAGGCTTCATTCATTGATAAAAAATACTAAGGAGGACCGAGACAAGAGTCGTGAGGTTCTTCAAAAATCAAGAGAAAAAAAGGCACTCAATTTAGAGGAGGTTGCTACCCTTTTGGCTATCGAGTCAAAAGAGGGATTGAATGAGTTATTCGAAACTGCAAGGGAGTTGAAACGTTCAGTTTATGGCAATAGAATCGTTTTATTTGCACCCCTTTACATCGGCAACTACTGTATAAATGACTGTACCTATTGCGGTTTCCGCAAATCATTACGAACGACTGTCAGACACACCCTTAATGATGATGAGCTTAAACGTGAGATTGTTTCACTTGAAGACGAAGGGCATAAAAGGTTGATTCTGGTCTATGGTGAACATCCGAAATACACCCCTGAATTTATAGCCCATACTGTAAAAATGGCCTATGAGACCACCTCTGGAAGGGGTGAAATAAGAAGAGTCAATATCAATGCAGCCCCTTTGGATATAGAAGGGTTTAAAATCGTCAAAGCTGCCGGGATTGGGACATTCCAAGTATTTCAAGAGACCTATCATAAGGAGACCTATTCTAAATATCACCCAGAAGGGACCCAAAAAGGGGACTATATGTGGAGATTAAATGCAATGGATAGGGCTTTCGAAGGGGGTATTGACGATATGGGTATTGGAGCTCTATTTGGATTGTATGATTGGAAATTTGAGGTTTTGGGATTGGTGTCACACGCTCTCCATCTTCAACAAAGATATGGTGTGGGACCTCATACTATTAGTTTTCCCCGTATCCAACCTGCAAACGGACTAAATCTTGAACTCCCCTATCGTGTCTCAGATAACGATTTTAAAAAATTAGTTGCTATATTGCGACTTTCTGTCCCTTATACCGGTCTTATTATGACAGCAAGAGAGTCAAAAGCTATTCGAGATGATTTGATGGAATTTGGTGTATCACAGATAGATGCAGGCACAAAACTTGAAATTGGAGGTTATCGTAAAGAGAGAGATGGAAAAGAACAAAATCTTAATGAAGAGCAGTTTCAGGTTGGGGATACAAGGGATCTTGACGAGGTGATCAGATGGCTTCTTACCAAAGATTTTATCCCAAGTTTCTGTACCTCATGTTATAGGGTAGGTAGAACAGGGGAACACTTTATGGAGTATGCCATACCTGGTTTTATAAAGAAATTCTGCACTCGAAATGCTATGCTCACCCTTGCAGAGTATCTTGAAGATTACTCCTCTGAGGAGACTAAAGTTGAAGGGTATAGATTGATTGAGAAAGAGTTGGCCAAATTTCCCGAAGGTGAGACCAAAGAAAGTGTAGTACAACGGCTTAATGATATTAAGGGTGGAAAAAGGGATAACTTGTACTAAGTAAAGTTTATAAAAACTATTTTATACAATGGAGTTTACTAAAGAAGATAATGATCTGATCTACAAGGAATTTGAGGAATTACGCTTGGCAAGTTTAAAGCGTTGCTCTTCTCAAGAGGAATATGATGGGGTCATAAAAGCATTTGAATTTGCAAATGATGCTCACAAGGGGGTCAGAAGACGCTCAGGTGAGCCCTATATCATTCACCCAATCTCAGTTGCAAAAATAGTTGTGACAGAGATCGGATTAGGATACAAATCCATTGTAAGTGCTCTTCTACACGATATTGTAGAGGATACAGAATACACCGTTGAGGATATAAAAAGGTTGTTCGGAGATAAGATAGCATCATTGGTTGATGGACTTACAAAAATTAAAGCTGCAATGGATTCTGAGAGTGGAACATTGCAAGCTGAAAATTTTAAAAGGATTATCTTGACTTTGAACGATGATGTTAGAGTGGTTTTAATAAAATTGGCAGATAGACTTCACAATATCAGGACCATCGACTCAATGCCCGATTATAAGAAGGATAAAATATTGAGTGAGACAATGTACATTTTTGTCCCATTGGCTCATAGACTTGGTCTTTACAATATTAAGTCTGAGATGGAAAATATTTGGCTTAAAACCAGAGAGCCAAATGTATATAACGATATCTCCAAGAAGTTAGATATTGTAGTCAATAAGTTGGGTGATGCAATGGATAAATTCATAGAGCCAATTTCACAAGCACTCAAAAGCAGCGGTTATGTATTTGAGATAAATAAGAGAACAAAGACCCCCTATTCTGTTTGGAAGAAAATGGAACAGAAGGGTATCCCTTTTGATGAAATATTTGATATTTACGCAGTTAGAATAATTTTTCAACCTAAAAGCGGAGAGTCTGAAAGGATACAGAGCTGGTATATTTTCTCTGTAATTTCTGGAATTTACCCATCTAAAACCGATCGTATCAGGGATTGGGTAACACACCCTAAAAGCAACGGATACGAAGCCCTTCATTGTACTGTTATGAGTCCGATGGGCTCCTGGGTGGAGATCCAGATCAGGAGTGAGAGGATGAATGAGATAGCTGAGAAGGGGGTAGCCGCCCACTGGACATATAAAAAAGATGGTAAGTTGAATGGAAATGAGAAGGAGATGGACCATTGGCTCGATATGGTTAGGGATGTACTTGAAAACCCTGATGTAAATGCTCTTGAGTTTTTGGATCGTTTTCACGACTCCCTATTGGGCTCTGAAATATATGTATTTACCCCAAAGGGGGAATCAAAGTCTCTTCCAAAAGGATCTACTGCACTTGACTTTGCATATAGTATTCACTCTCAGATTGGAAACAAAGCCATTGCTGCAAAAATCAACCTTAAATTAGCCCCCCTTTCGAAGATTCTTCGAAATGGAGATCAAGTGGAGATTATTACAGCGGAATTACAAAAACCGCAAAGAGAGTGGCTCGATTTTCTTAAAACTGCCAAAGCGAAAAATTATGTTTATGACTCGTTAAAGGAGGACACTAAGGGGAGTATTACATCAGGAAGGGAGATTTTGGAGAAGGAGCTTGCAAATCATAATGTAAAACTGCATAGTAATGTCTTAAAGAAGTTGATGATCGAATATAATGTTGCATCGAAAGAGGAGTTATACACAAAGATATCAGCCGGGGTAATAGATATTAATAATTTAGGTAAAGTATTAAAAAAGAACAATCAAAACAAGAATGTTATCTACTGGACTCTTCAACTTTTTAAAAGTCCTAAAGATAAAAATGATGAAAATGAATATATAATTGGCGAAGATAAATCTCAGAAACTGAAAATTGGTAAGAACAGAGATTATATATTAGCCGAAAATCCTGATCAGAAGACACTCACTTATCGTTCGGCTGAGTGTTGTTATCCGATACCCGGAGATAGTGTAGTTGGATTTATTGATGATAATGGAGATGTGATAATCCACAAAAAAACTTGTCAAGAAGCGATAAATCTTGCCTCGATACACGGTAATAAAATTGTAAATGCGAAATGGAGCAAACATACTGTTTTATCGTTTTTGGCTCGTATCAAAATACTCGGAATGGATAGAATCGGTATCTTAAATGAGGTGACCAAATTTACTACCCTTGTTCTTAATATAAATATCAGAAAAGTTTTAATTGAGACTCACGACGGGATATTTGAAGGATATATTGACTGCTATGTACATAACACAGAAGATCTTGAATTGTTGATGAAGCATCTTAAAAAAATTAAAGGGGTTGAGAGTGTTACAAGGATCGATATTAAAGATAACCAATGATGAGAAAATGTATTAGACCTATTGCGGTAATGATTATTATACTTATCTATCCGCTTATTTTTAAATCTTGTGCCAATACCACCACCCCCCCATCAGGAGGTGATAAAGACTCTATCCCCCCTGTTCTACTCTCGATTGAACCCCTCTCAAAGGTAAATCACCCAATGGGGGTGAAACAAAGTCCTATCTCATTCACTTTCGATGAATATATCGTTCTAAAAGATCCAAGTAAAAACATATTTCTCTCTCCCCCTCTAAATAAGGTACCCAAAGCACTTATAAAAGGGAAGAGACTAATTGTCTCTTTTGAGGAGCGATTAGATTCAAATACCACATATTCACTTGATTTAGGTCAATCGGTTACAGATAATAATGAGGGGATTCCTTTCCCGAAATATGTTTATAGTTTTTCCACAGGCGAAATAATTGATTCATTGTTTGTTTCAGGGACAATAGTAAATGCAAAGACTATGCTTGCTATGGACAAGATGACCATTTTATTTCACTCAGACCCTTCAGACTCTGCTATCTTCAATATTCTCCCAAAATGTGCCGCAAAGAGTGATATTTGGGGCTATTTTACGGTAAGAAATATTGCACCAGGTTCGTATAGAGTGTTTGCCATTGAGGATAAAAACAACAATAATAAATACGATCCTGGAGAGGAGATGGTTGCTTTTTTAGATTCACTTGTGATCCCTAAGAAGGTTATGAAGCCACAGCTTGCGGAGCTAAAAACTGTGGATCTAAAAGATACTTTGACCTGTATGGAGCGCCCCTCAGATATAAGGCTCTATATGTTTAAGGAGCCCTCATCAAGACATTTCATAAAAAACAAAGGGAGACCTTCTAAGAGGATGATGTTTCTTACATTCTCCACCCCTTTTATGCAGATAGATTCACTCTCTATCTTAGGATATGAAGAGGATAAAATTATCAAAGAGTTCAATAGCACAAAAGATAGTCTTGTTTTATGGGTAAATGATCAAGGGATTGTTCCTGATACACTTACGCTATCTATCAAATATATGAAAACAGATGATTCACTCAAAGTCCTGATGCCGACCAAAGAGTTAATAAAGCTTTCTGTTCCGAAACCCAAAAAGACAAAAAACAGATATGGTGATGTTGTTGATGTAAAAGATACCATTGCAAAATACAAGTTGATTGCAGAGGGTGAAACGATTGAACAGGATGGGTTTGTTTTGGAGTTCGAGAGTCCCCTCCTAAAAGCCCCGTTTGACTCCATATCGATGAAATATATCACGATGAAGCAACAAGTCAAAGATGAAGAATTCACTGTAGTTCAGGACTCTACAAACATCAGACGCTATACTGTAAGGGCTAAAAGTCCACTCGTCCTCGGATACGATTATATCATTAAGATTCCTCATCGTAAGTTTGTGGATATAAATGGATTACCTTGTGATAGTTTAGAAAAGAAAGTGACACTTCCTAACGATGATAAGCTTAGCTCTATCACTGCAGAATTAAAAAATATTAAAGGGAACTATATTGTTGAATTGATAAATGAGAGGGGCGATAAAGTATTTCGTTCATATAGAGTCAATAAAGATTGCAAAGTACTATTCCCATATTTGAAGGAGGGTAAATATTCAATCCGGATAACTGAAGATAAAAATGGCAATGGGATGGTTGATACAGGATCTGTTTTAGAGCGGCGACAACCAGAGAAAGTGTTACTCTATAAGGCCGGAATCTCTTTAGGAAATGATGCCTACCTTATCACGCTGACTGAGAGGCTCGAATTGGAGCAGACTATAGATATTAAGGAGATGTTCAAATGAGAATAATAGTAAAACCATTAATATTAATCATCCTTATATTGCCACTCTCAATCAAGGCTTTAAAGGCTCAGCAAGGGTTTACATTCGACACCACTACAGTAGTTGTGACCCCAAAGGAACCGCAACACCTCATAGGGGTTAGATATGGCTACGAATTTACAGGGGTACAAATCAATGTGGATATGAAATCCAAAGGGGTTGGAACACCTCTCAATTTTGCCCTATTATACACCTACTACAATCCTCTTTGGGGACGTTTAGACTATTTCGGACTCCAAACAGGAATTAAATATTGCTCATACGGGTTTAAAATCGAATATGCCGATTTTTATAAAAATTTTCAAGAGACCATAACTGCAATCGAGATCCCTTTCGTATCTGCATTTAAAGTTGATTTAGGTAAACATTTTAGAATATTGGCAAGTCTCGGTGCTTTTGGCGGATACAGACTTACCACCACTAAATCAAACGGATGGGATTGTTTTGACCAAAGATACGATTATGGCGTTATTGGTGGGGCCGGATTTGCTATCAGATTTAAGCCTGTCGAATTTCATATCGAGGCTTCGTATCAACACTCATTCTCATTCCTTTTCCATCCCGAAAAATTAAGTAGCGAATGGTGGACATACACCTACCCTTGGCAAATATCAATAAGTGCCGGAATTCATATTCAATTAAAATAGAGACACGACAAGAGATGGAGAATATTGTTGTTAAAATAGGTAATGTATCAATTGGAAGGGGATTGCCGATTGTTATTCAAACAATGTGCAACTGCGATACAAATGATATCGATACTGCAACCAAACAGTGTATCGAACTCTCAAATGGGGGGGCAGATTTGATCAGACTTACAACTCAGGGGTTGAAAGAGGTAAATTCTCTCTCACTGATAAAAAGAAGGCTCTTGGAATCAGGGGTAGAAACTCCACTTGTAGCCGATGTCCATTTCTCTCCTGAAGTGGCAATAGCTTCTGCAAAAGTTGCCGATAAAGTGAGGATAAATCCGGGCAATTTCGCCCAAGATCACTCTATGGCAAAAGAGAAGTTTTCTCAATTTTTAAAGGTTTGTAAAGAATATAATACAGCTATCAGAATAGGTATTAATCACGGATCCTTAGGAAAAAGAATAACAGAACTTTACGGTAATACATCCACAGGGATGAAAGAGGCTATGGTCGAGTGGGTAAAGATGTGCCTCGAAGAGAATTTTAGATCTATTGTCCTCTCTTTGAAAGCAAGTAGTGTTCCGGTTATGATTGACGCATATAGACAACTCAATAAGTGGATGGTGGATAGCAATACGATATTTCCCCTCCATCTCGGGGTAACCGAGGCCGGAAATGGAGATATAGGGAGGATAAAATCGGCTGTAGGACTTGCATCATTGCTACACGACGGTATCGGTGACACAATCAGGGTCTCCCTTACAGAACCCCCTATAAATGAGCTTCCTGTAGCCAAATTTATTGCCAATTATTTTAATAATGATGAAAACAGAGGGTTGAAAAGTGCAATTCCCCCACATTTCGATTTCAATACCAGTTCCTATGAAGACTTTATACTTGAGGCCTCTTGCGTTATCGGTCCCCTATTAATAAATAAGACAATTGACGATTTCTCCGTTTCTTGTGTTTGTCAGGGGAAACAAATATTAGATACTGTTTTAGAGGGGTTTAAAGATGATATTCTTCAAGCTACTAAACGGAGAATAACCAAATGTGAATATATCGCCTGCCCCTCTTGCGGAAGGACTCTATATGATATTGAAAAGACATTTAATGAGGTGAAAGCGAGAACATCCCATCTGAAAGGGATCACAATCGCCGTGATGGGGTGTATCGTTAATGGTCCCGGAGAGATGGCAGATGCCGATTATGGCTATATCGGGGAAGGGAGGGGGAAAGTGAGTATCTATAAGGGAAAAGAGGCTGTATTACGATCTGTCCCTCAAGAGAAAGCAATAGATGCTCTCCTTGAGATAATAGCCAAAAACAGTAAATAAAGGGGAGAAAATGGGTGACAGTTTAATTGATTTTAATCAATTTTTACGCAGTAAAGACGTCCCCCTTCAAATCTTATGATATGCAACATATCTCCTTTATTAGCAGATCCATACTCTAATGTTGCCTCAAACCATTTTCCATTTATCTCCACCTTTCCAGAGGGATACATATCCGTTTGTGCAACAACATCCATCCCTACAAACACCGAGATAGAATCGGTCTCAACCCCAACCCAACCTTCAGAACCCTTTAATTCTGTTTTTTGAGCTATAAAAGAGAAAGATTTGTTTGGATATATCTTTGCCACGCCCCAAATGGAGAGAATAAGGCCAAGAAATGAAGATCCGAAAACAATGAGCATAGGCTTAACGATCAGAGAGAAATTGAAAGTTCCATCAAAATAAAACAGATCATTATCAACCATTGAGAAAACTAAAGAGGTAAATACCAATATTATACCAGACACACCTGCAACGCCGAATCCCGGTAAGAGGAATATCTCGACTCCGAGTAGTATCAATCCAATTATAAATAAGAGAATCTCCCAATTAAGGGCGAGACCATAAAGATATAGAGGGGCAAAATAGAGTAATGCACCGAGTATGGCAATTCCTAATGGAAGTCCGATACCTGGTGATTGAATCTCAAAATATATCCCTCCGATGATCATTATCAGAAATATCCCCTGAAAAATCGGTGATAATAGAAATAAAATAATCTTATCTATTACCGAGAGGGTTTGTTCTATTACCTCATATTCTTCTATGTTGAGCTGATTGATAACATCTTCTACAGATTCTGCTTTCCCTTCGCAATAACCGCTCTCTATCGCCTCCTGAGGGGTAAAACTCAAAACATTTGCAGTATCAACCATTCTCTCAGCTATTTTAGGATCACGATGCCATATCTGAACTATCTTGCCATCAACCACCTTTTCCTTTTTTCCGTGTGCCTCCGCAGTAGATCTCATCATACCACGCATAAACGACTGATATTTATCAGGCATCACCTCACCGTTTTGATTTACAACTGTTGCTGCACCAAGGGAGCTTCCTGTCCTCATATAGATCGAATCACAAGCGATAGATATTAGTGCCCCGGCCGAAGCTGCCTGAACATTTATAAAAGCAATTGTAGGGATTGGGGATTGTAGAATTGCTGTTCTGATACTGTCTGCAGCATCGACTGCCCCTCCGTAAGTATTGATATCCAAAATAATAAAGTCTGCACTTTTGGCAATAGCCTCTTTTATCCCAATATTTACTTTTCTCATCGAAGAGTTATCAATATTCTGCTTAATCTCCATATGATAGACAACCTTCTCATTATCAGTTGATTGTGAAAATAATAAAAAGGATGAAGAAAACAGAGTTAAAAATAAGGTGAGTACAAATCTATTCATAATAATGATGTTATATAAAGTTAACTATATATAAGGCAAATGTAATTTAAAGTTCTGGTTTTATTTGTTATTTTTGCAAGAGTTTATAAATATTTAAAGAATCATCTCATATGAATAAATTATTAATTACAATCAGTTTTCTATTTCTATCATCCTTCTTAATAGTAAATGGACAAGTAAATATTCCATACAATCCCGAAGATGAAACAATAGCCGAGAGTTGTACCTCCATTATGGTTGCAAAAGGGGCCTCTTCCGATGGTTCAGTAATGACAGCTCACTCTTGCGATGCCAATTATCGAACCTGGCTCACGATTGAGCCGAGAAAAGTTTTCTTGAAAGGTGATATGGAGACAATATATGAAGGTTTACTTCACAATGAAGAGCCTTGGGATTTTAGAAAAGTAGTAAAAAAGGGGGAGATCCCTGCAAAACCGGGTGAAACATTTAGGTTTTTAAATGTTGCTTACCCCTGTATGAATGAGAAACAACTTGCAATTGGGGAGACTACCACCTCTGGAAGAGAGGAACTTTATAACGAAAACGGTATGTTTATGATAGAGGAACTCGAAAGACTCGCTTTGCAATATTGTTCAGATGCCAGAAGTGCTATTTCTCTTATGGGATCACTTGCTGAGACTTATGGTTATGGTGATGGTGGAGAATGTCTAACAGTTGCTGATAAAAAAGAGGTTTGGCATTTTGAAATATATGGTTCGGGAAAAGGTAAACCAAGTGCTATTTGGGTTGCCCAAAGGATTCCTGATGACCATGTGGGTGTCTCTGCAAATATTCCGAGGATAGGTAAGGTTGATTTCAACTCCCCTAACTATTTTATGTATAGTTCAGATATTAAAGAAAAATCTAAAAAATTGGGGTTATGGGATGGAAAATCACCATATGTTTTCTATAAAGTGGTATCCAAAGGGAAACCATTCTCAGTCAGAGAGTATTATATCCTTAATAATTTAGCACCATCTCTAAAACTTCAATATGATGCTGAAGAGCTACCTTTCTCAGTTAAACCCGATGTAAAGGTAACACCTCAGAAAATGATGGAACTCTATAGAGCTACTTATGAAGGGACAGAATTTGATTCCTTGAAAGATCTGTATGCAGAGGTTAAACAGCGCCAACGACTTGAAGATGGGACAATTAAAGAGTATATGGATACAATAAGGCCCCTCTCCCCTTTTATGAATTCAGATATGAGAGCACTCGTAAACACATTAAAACCGGATGCTGCTAAAAGGGTTAGAACGGTTGCTGTAATTCAATGTGCCTATTCACACATTATCCAGCTTAGGGATTGGCTTCCAGATGAAGTTGGAGGCGTTGCCTATTTTTCATTTGATAATCCTGCCCAATCTCCAAGAATTCCTATCTATTGCGGCACCACCTCACTCCCTAAGTCTTTTTCACATTGCGGTCAATGGAGTTATAGACCGGAAGCAGCTGTTTGGTCATTTAGAGAGACTAATAGAATTGCCACAATTAATTGGGACAAAACAAGAAAGGTAATGGAGCCTGCGATTATGGAGTTGGAGAATCTGATGTTAGATCAAAATGCCGTAGTGGAGAAAAAAGCTGCTGAGTTAATAAAGGAGGGGAAGATTGAGGAGGGAAATAAATTATTAACTGCTCAAACAAATAATTTTGCCCAATTAAGTATGAGCAAATGGAAAGAGCTTAAAGAAAAATTATGGATGTTTTTTGTTAGATCTATGTAATTTTTGATAATTTTGCATCACTTATGAGAAAAGCAATATTACACCTAGAGAATAGCCTTGAATTTCAAGGCTATTCATTTGGATATGAGTACCCAGCAGAGGGGGAGGTGGTTTTCAGCACGGCTATGGTAGGCTATCCTGAATCACTCACAGATCCCTCCTATTCCGGACAAATATTATGTGTCACCTACCCAATCATCGGAAATTACGGGGTCCCGGAGAATAAATTCCGAGATAACGGCATTTCAATCAATTTTGAGTCGGAGAAAATACACGTTAAAGGTGTTATTATCTCCGATTATTCTTTTAAATATAGCCATTGGAGTGCTGTAAAAAGTCTTGACGAATGGTTAAAAGAGTACAAAATACCCGGTATTTTCGGTGTTGACACACGCGAGATTACTAAAACACTGAGAGATAAAGGGGCTCTGCTCGGATCTATTACCCCCGAATTGTTTGACACCAATCCTAATCCATACGATCCCAATAAAGAGAACCAGGTGGATATAGTTAGTTGTAAAGAGGTGATTAGGTACGGAAACTCGAATGGTAAAAAGATTGTTCTATTGGATTGTGGTGTTAAACATAATATAATAAGGTGTTTACTTAAAAGAGATCTTGAGATAATCCGTGTCCCTTGGAATTTTGATTATAATCAATTGGAATACGATGGATTATTTATCTCTAACGGACCCGGTAATCCGGAGTTTTGCAATGAAGCTGTCAAGAATATCAAAAAGACTATGGATATTGGTAAACCTATCTTTGGTATATGTATGGGTAATCAACTCCTTGCAAAAGCCGGCGGTGCATCCACATTCAAACTTAAATATGGACACAGAAGTCATAATCAACCTGTAAGATTAGTTGGTACTGACCGTTGTTTCATAACATCCCAAAATCATGGTTACGCAGTTGACGGAGATACACTCGGAAAAGATTGGAGTCCGTTCTGCGTAAATATGAATGATGGCACAAACGAAGGCATTAAGCATAAAAATGGGAAATTCTTCTCAGTACAATTTCACCCGGAAGCTTCAAGTGGACCAACTGATACAGAATTTTTATTTGACGACTTTATTAATCTCCTATAAGATATGTTGGACAATAGTATAAAAACAGTACTCATTCTCGGCTCAGGTGCCCTTAAAATCGGAGAGGCGGGAGAATTTGATTATTCGGGATCTCAAGCGCTAAAGGCGTTAAGGGAGGAGGGAATAAAGACGATTCTTATCAATCCCAACATCGCCACTGTGCAAACATCTGAAGGGATCGCTGATAAAATCTATTTTTTACCGGTAACCCCTTTCTTTGTTGAAGAGGTTATAAAAAAGGATAAACCAGAGGGGATACTCCTCGCTTTCGGCGGTCAAACTGCATTGAATTGCGGTGTTGCCCTTTATAAGGGGGGAATACTCGATAAATATAATATAAAAGTTCTCGGCACCCCGGTTAGAGCAATAATGGATACCGAAGATCGTGAACTGTTTGTAAAGAAACTTGATGAGATAGAGGTAAAAACAATTAAAAGCCATGCCGTAGAGAATATTGAGGAGGCAGTAAAGGCGGCAGAAAATTTAGGATATCCTGTAATCATTCGTGCTGCCTACGCTTTAGGTGGTCTTGGAAGCGGTTTTTGTGATAATGAGGATGAGCTCAGAAAATTGGCAGAAAAGTCTTTTTCTCACTCTCCGCAGGTATTGGTTGAGAAATCGTTGAAGGGATGGAAAGAGATAGAATACGAGGTCGTTCGTGACAAATACAACAACTGTATAACTGTCTGCAATATGGAAAATTTCGATCCGCTCGGAATCCACACAGGTGAAAGTATAGTTGTAGCCCCATCTCAGACACTTACCAATAATGAATACCATCTTCTTAGAGAGTTATCAATAAAGATTGTAAGGCATATAGGTGTTATTGGAGAGTGTAATGTTCAATATGCATTCGACCCCTCTTCTGAAGATTATAGGGTGATTGAGGTAAATGCAAGACTTAGCCGTTCATCAGCATTAGCATCAAAAGCAACCGGATATCCACTCGCTTTCGTCGCTGCAAAATTGGGTCTTGGATATGGCCTATTTGATCTAAAAAATTCAATAACAAAGAGTACCCCGGCCTTTTTTGAACCTGCATTGGACTATATCGTATGTAAAATCCCTCGTTGGGACCTCTCTAAATTTCACGGAGTTTCTCGTGAGATCGGGAGCAGTATGAAAAGTGTAGGAGAGGTAATGGCTATCGGACGCACTTTCGAGGAGACTATTCAGAAAGGACTTAGAATGATAGGACAAGGGGCACACGGGTTTACTGCAAATAAAGAGATTGTTGTTGAAGATATAGATAAAGCACTTCGCCAGCCCACCGACAATAGGATCTTTGTCATCTCCAAGGCCTTTAATAAAGGTTATACAGTCGATCAGATTCACGAGTTGACAAAAATTGACAAATGGTTTTTGAATAAACTATACAATATTATCGAGACTTCAAGAGAGCTTACAAAGCTCTCAACATTGAATGAACTCTCCTACGATCTATTGAAAAAGGCTAAGTCTCAGGGGTTTTCCGACTTTCAAATAGGGAGACATATTCTCAAAGACAAGATTGACAGCGAGATTATGGTTAAAAAAATCAGGGCTTATAGGAAAGAGGTAGGTATTGTTCCTGTTGTAAAGCAAATAGATACACTTGCTGCAGAATTCCCCACTCAAACCAACTATTTATACCTGACTTACAACGGAACATCTTCTGATGTAACATACTATGGTGATAAGAGATCAATCATAATATTGGGGTCAGGTGCATATAGGATCGGAAGCTCTGTGGAATTTGATTGGTGTAGTGTAAATGCCCTTCAAACAATTCGCAAATGTGGATGGAGAGGAGTAATGATCAATTATAACCCTGAAACCGTATCTACAGATTACGATATGTGCGATAGACTCTATTTTGATGAGCTTACTTACGAAAGGGTTCTCGATATATACGATTTAGAAAATCCGCACGGTGTTATTGTTTCTGTTGGGGGACAAATACCTAATAATTTGGCTATCAGGCTAAATGAAGCAGGCGTAAATCTTTTGGGAACCTCTGCTGATAGTATAGATAATGCGGAGGACCGCCACCGTTTCTCTTCTATGTTGGACAAACTAAATATAGATCAGCCAAGGTGGAAAGAGCTTACATCTTTAGAAGAGATATACAAATTTGCCGATATGGTCAATTTTCCACTTCTCGTCAGACCTTCCTATGTCCTCTCGGGTGCAGCTATGAATGTATGTTCCAATAATATAGAGTTGGAACAATTCTTAAAGTTAGCCACAAATGTCTCTAAAAAACACCCTGTGGTCGTGAGTGAATTTATTCAACACGCCAAAGAGATCGAATTTGATGCAGTAGCAGATAAAGGGTCCATCATTGTCTATGCAATATCGGAACATATCGAGTTTGCTGGGGTCCATTCAGGAGATGCCACAATCCAATTTCCTCCCCAAAAATTATATGTGGAGACTGCGAGACGAATCAAGAAAATAGCACGAAAAATAGCAGAGACGCTCCAAATCTCAGGTCCTTTCAATATCCAATTCCTTGCAAAAGAGAATGATATTAAGGTAATTGAATGTAATCTCAGAGCATCAAGGAGTTTTCCATTTGTATCTAAAGTTCTTAAAATCAATTTTATAGAATTAGCAACAAAAGTAATGATCTCTGAAGAGGTTAAATCCCCCGAAAAAAGTGCTTTCGACCTCGATTATGTCGGGATTAAAGCCTCACAATTTTCGTTTTCAAGGCTTCAAAAGGCAGATCCCGTACTTGGTGTAGATATGGCATCCACAGGTGAAGTCGGATGTATCGGTGACGATACCAATGAGGCTATTCTAAAATCAATGCTTTCAGTTGGATACACTATTCCCAAAAAAAATATCCTCATCTCTTCCGGAGATGGAAAACAAAAAGCAGAACTCCTCTCAGCGTGCAAACTCCTTGTTTCTAAAGATTACTCCATATATGCTACCGGAGGTACTTATAAATACCTCTGCGACAACGGGGTTCTATGTGAAGAGGTCTATTGGCCAAATGAATCAGAGAAAAAACCTCAAGCATTGGACTTGATACACGATAGAAAAATCGATATAGTTATCAATATCCCTAAAAACCTAACAGAATTGGAATTGGACAATGGTTACAAAATAAGAAGGTCCGCTGTTGATTTTAATATTCCGTTAATAACTAATCCACGCCTTGCATCGGCCTTTATTAATGCTTTTTGTAATATTTCATTACCTGAGATTCAGATAAAAAGTTGGGATGAGTACAAATAATAGTGACAAAATCCCAATATAAATTACTACATTTGCAGATAGTAAAAGCATATACTATAAAAGATGATACTTATCAAACAAGTAAGCGTGTTTCTGAATGTAGTTCACGGCAGGTTCAAACAATATGTAGCCGACAAGTTTAAAGAGAATAACATTAATCTCACTCCGGAGCAATTCTTAGTGATTGATACTTTATGGAAAAAAGATGCTATCTCACAACAACAATTGGCGGATATTATAATGAAGGATAAAAATTCTGTCACCAAACTGATAGATGCTATGGAAAAAAAACATCTATTGATCCGTATTCCTGACAACAATGACAGAAGACTAAATCTAATAGCACTCACCGATAAGGGAAAAGCATTGGAAAAACCTGTAACAGAGATAGCTATCCAAACTGTAAATTCTATTATAGAGGGTATATCTCCTGAAGACTTAGTTCTCTTTGTGGAGGTTCTCAATAAAATGTCGGATAATATGAATATAAAACACGAATAATTATATGGGAAAGCTATACGATAGACTGATGTCTGATTATAGACTAAAGGAGGGATTGAATGCCTGTATCAATTGCGGCACTTGCACTGCAATATGCCCTGCTGCGGAATTCTACAAATACAATCCCAAAAACATTGTGAGTATTGTCCAGACTCAGGATGATGATGAGATAGAGAAACTCCTTAAAGGGGATATGATTTGGTATTGCGGAGAGTGTATGTCTTGTGTTACAAGATGCCCCAGAAAAAATGCTCCCGGACTCATAATAATGGCCCTTCGCTCCCTCTCAACAGATACCGGCTTTTTTGTAGAATCTGAAAAAGGGAGGCAACAATATGTTCTTACAAAGGCGCTTTGCGGCAATATTCTAAAATATGGTTATTGTGTCCACCCTCGTAAATTCAGCTATTCGATGCATCCAGAGTGGGGTCCTATCGGTAAATGGGTTGAGGACAATATGGAGGAGGTATTTGAACGAGTTGGTGCCAATTTTGAAAAAGAGGGATCGGGTGCCTTGAGGAAAATATCTCAGAGCTCTTTAGACGATCTCCAAAAAATATTTGATGTCACAGGGGGGACAGAGCGAATCAATCATATTACTAAAATATCATTAGAAAAAGCAAAAGAGATGGGGATGACTGAGTCTGAGTATTTTGATAAGGTGTTTAACGAGACAAGTCAAGATCATCTAAATACAAATAATTAATCTTGAATATAAAATGATATACGAAGGGAAACAAAAGATTTGGTCTGATTATCAAAAAGATATACCTGATGACCACTATTTTTATGCAAGAAGTTGTATTAGACAAAATTTCTTTCCGGCTGCCGAAAATGTATTTCTTGATATTACAAGAGATCGACTCGGAAAAGATTTTTACGAAAACCCTAATCATACAACCTGCGGTGGAATTGCCTATCACTGCGACTCTATTCCGCAAGAGACTGTAATGACCATTATTGCAAGGCAATTTTCATTGATGAATGAGGCAGGATATGAAAATTTTGTCGTTTCGTGCGTTACATCTTTCGGACTTCACGCAGAGGTTTTGGAGACGTGGCACGAATTTCCCGAATTTGAAGAGAAAATAAGGCAATTGCTTTGGGAATCTTGTAGAAGAGAGTTTCGAAAACCGAAATATTTAGCCCACGCAAGCGATATTATTTTTAAGTATCGTTATTTGATTTCGGAAAAAGCCAAATATAAATTACTCAATATCAAAAATGGAGAGCCATTGAAAGTTGTTGAGCATATTGGTTGTCACTACTCAAAGATGTTTCCAGCAAAAAGTGTTGGGGGTGCAGAGTACCCTTATGTCCTTTCAGGGCTTGTTGAGGCTTGGGGTGGAGAGATAATCGATTACCCCGAAAGGAGGCATTGCTGCGGATTTGGATTCAGACAATATCTTATCAAAGCCAATAGAGGATACTCTATTTCAAATACTTATAAGAAATTTGAATCTATGGCCCCCTTCAAACCAGATTTGATCATTACCAATTGTCCCGGATGCAACTATTTCCTTGACAGATGGCAATATGTTATTGCCGAGACCACCGGAAAGACTTACGGAGAGGATGGATATGGCATCCCTGTATTCACATTTGAAGAGCTCTCCGGCCTAATAATGGGGTATGATCCTTGGGACTTAGGACTTCAAATGCACCAAGTATCTGTAGAGCCGCTATTAGATAAAATGGGTATATCTTATAACAAAGGGGAGAAATATTGTGGGAAAGGGGGTAAGATAATCCCATTACCACAATCTCCCTCTGTATTGAAGTGTTTCTAACGAATTGAAAATTAGTAAGTATGCAAACAAATAAAAACGTTGTGATCATCGGTGGCGGACCTTGCGGAATAGAGGCAGCAAAGGCGATAACATCTTTTGGACACACTGTCTTCTTAATAGAAAAAGAGGACCACTTGGGGGGAAACCTCTCAAAATGGGATAGATTATTTCCTGAAGGTGTCTCTGCAAGTAACCTTGTCAATCAAATGACAAATTCAATGGAAAATGTAAAATGGTTTGTTAACACAAATATCGTCTCTATCAATCGATTAAATAAATCATTTAACATTATTTTATCAAATGGTATCTCTATTATAGCAGATGCTTTGCTTCTCACGACCGGTTTTTCCCTTTTCCCTGCCGAGAAAAAAGAGGAATACGGATATGGTATTTATAATAGAGTTATTACAAATGCAGATCTTGAACATTTTTTTGCAACAGGAAGTGATGAAAGGATTGATAATCCGAAAAATATAGGATTTGTTCATTGTGTAGGTTCGAGAGATGAGAAGGCCGGTAACAGACATTGTTCTAAAGTTTGCTGTGCAACTGCGGTAAAACAGGCTTGTGAAATAAAAGAGATCTTTCCTGATGCTGATGTATATTGTTTTTATATGGATCTCAGAATGTTTGGCAGACATTACGAAGATATGTATCTCGAAGCTCAAAAGAGATATGGTATAAGGTTTATAAGGGGGAGAGTTTCCGAAGTTGCTGAAAATAAGGAGAATAAACTAATAATCAAAGCTGAGGACACTTTAATCGGGAAGCCGATTAAAGTCACACTTGATCTACTGGTTCTTATGTCCGGGATGGTTAAAAATGATAATACCGATAAGATCGTAAAGATGCTCTCTCTCTCAACCGATGAGGATGGCTTTCTTAAAGGGAGGGACTATATCCTCTCCCCTAATATCTCGTATAATGAAGGGGTTTTTTACGCCGGGGCTTGCACAGGTCCTAAAACCCTCCCTGAAACACTTTCTGAAGCACGATCTGCTGCTTTTGAAATTAATAATTATCTAACTATTAATAATTAAATCTTATATAATGGTTGATTTCGGATATTCCCTCTCCACAAGTTCGACTATTGATCTTGATAAGAGCAACCCTACACTTTTCAACAAGTTGGTGGAAGATGAACCTGATGTTTTAAAGTGTATGGCGTGCGGATCATGTGCTGCAAGCTGCACCTCTTCAAAATATCGAGATACCAATTTAAGGAGGGCAATTTTACTATTGAGCAGGGGACAAGATAAAAATGGTATTGAGTCTATCCACTCCTGTATGTTATGCGGAAAATGTAATATTGTTTGTCCTCGTGGGATAAATACTCGTCATTTGATATTATCAATCAGTAATCTTTATAAATTATAACAAGGTGAAAGAGAGATTTTTAAGCGGCTATAGTGATTTTGTCCTCCCATTTATGTTTGGGATGACTTTTATTATAATCTACCTTCTCATAGGTGTAATAAGAATATTCATTCATCTGCCTGCAAATGATAAAAAGAAGTTTCTTCTATCATTGATCAATCCTAAGATTTGGATTAAAAACTTTTGGGATATTGTTTGCGATGTATTGATACACATTAAGATTTTCAAACGCAAACCTCTTCTCGGTTATATGCACGCGAGTATTGCATTCGGCTGGTTTATGCTTATTGTTTTAGGTCACATTGAGACTTGGCTCTATACACCACACCGTTCCGGATTTTTATACTATCCTGTATTTTTCAGATACTTTGTGATGGAGGTAAACGAAACATTGAGGGGATCGTTTTTCTTCTTTCTTATGGACTTTTTCCTCCTTGTCGTCCTTAGCGGAATCTCATTGGCAATTTTCAAAAGAATTCGTTCTAAAGCCCTTGGAATGAGGAGGACAACAAAAGCCTCCATACCCGATTTAATCGCTATGTATTGTTTATGGGCGATATTTCCGATTCGCCTTCTTGCAGAGAGTTTTACTGCAGGTATCAGCGGTGGAAGTTTCCTTACTAAACCGATGTATTGGTTATTTTCAAACTTTCTAAGCAATAACTACCATATCTTACCCACTTGGTGGGCATATTCTACAATATTAGGGCTGTTTTTCATTCTTCTCCCATTTACAAGATATATGCATATCCCGACCGAAGCCTTCCTCATTATTCTAAGAAATGCAGGGATAAAGGCAGTCCACCCAAGAAAAGGGTATGCTGAGGCTGAGATATACTCTTGTTCAAGTTGCGGGCTATGTATTGATGCCTGTCCGATGGTCGTTCATAAGAAAAATCTAAAATACTCCTCAGTCTATTTCATTCGTTTCCTACGAAGACGCAATAAAACAAAATGCACCGCCATTGCAGACAAATGCCTTATGTGCGGCAAGTGTGTGGCTATCTGTCCTGTAGGAATAGATTCCTGTAGGTTGAAACAATCTTACAGAGAATACAAAAAATACCAGACTCCTCTCTTATATAATATTAACCAAATACCTATAGATGAGGTAATTACATTCAAAAATAGAGATAAAGAGAGGGTGTTATATTATGCAGGCTGTATGACACAGCTAACCCCTGTAATATCAAAATCTGTAATAGAGATATTGAAAGAGTCCGGGGTTAATTACTCCTTTATGGATGAAGATGGGGGGATATGTTGTGGCAGACCTCTGATTCTTGCAGGAAAAGCAAAAGAGGCAGCTGATTTGATTAGAATAAATGAAAAGATCATTAAAGAATCGGGAGCTACTACCCTACTCCTCTCTTGTCCCATTTGCCTTAAAGTGTTTAAAGAGAGTTATCATCTCAAAGGGATAAGAATTGTACACTATACCCAATATATTGATGAATTGGTAAAATCGGGGCTAATTTCTCTAAAAAACAACGGAGAAAAATATGTATATCACGACCCTTGCGAGTTGGGAAGGGGGTGCAATATATACAAAGAGCCGAGAAATGTTATCGGGTCAATCGGCACCCTCGTCCACTCAGAGAAGGAATTTGAGGAGAGTATTTGTTGCGGAGGGAGTATAGGAAGTTTGACTTTATCTTATGAGGACAGAATACATATCACCGATCACGCTATCGACAATCTCAGGATTAACTCTCCTGATAATATTGTGACTGCCTGTCCGTTATGTATGAAAACAATCTCATTGAGATCACCAATAGCAGTAAAAGATTTTGCACAATTGGTAAATGAAAATTTATCTATTGAGAACACAGAAGAGTTAATAATTAATAAATAAAAAGATATGGAACATTTTGAGCCAACAAAATACTCACTTATGAATGTGGCAACAGGGAGAATTTTTGAAGATAGCGGATGGGTATTAGCCGATAGTGAATCTCCATCACATTCATTAATAAGGACGATATATGAAAAAAAACAGCTTCAACTTAGGGGTGAAGAGTTCGGATTTTACAAATTTGCAGATTGGCTACCTATAAAAAGGGTGTTAAGTTCATCATCTGCAACTGTCACATATAGGTCCGAAAAATTGGCGTCATCAATAGGACTCAATAATCTATTTATCTCATTCTCTGGATATTGGCCTGAAAAAGGGTGCTTTATGAAAAGTTGCTCGTTTAAAGAGACCGAAGCATATTCCGTATGCGGAAGATTACCTATTGAGAATAAGCGAATTTTAACTGTAGCATCTGCCGGTAATACTGCAAGGGCCTTTGCTAAGGTGTGTTCTGATAACGAAATTCCACTATTGCTCTGCATCCCCGAAGGTAATATTGATGCCCTATGGTTTGAAAAACCTCTCAACGAATGTGTTAAGATCATCTGTACCCCAAAAGGAAGTGACTATTTCGATGCTATTGCTCTCTCTCAAATAGTTTGTTCTTCAAAGATGTTTATCGATGAAGGGGGGGCTAAAAATATAGCTCGAAGAGATGGAATGGGGAGCGTTGTGTTATCAGCTGCAACAACTATTGGAGAGATACCTGATGCCTATTTTCAGGCAGTTGGAAGTGGAACAGGGACTATTGCAGCTTGGGAAGCAAATCTCCGATTGATAGAAGATGGAAGGTATGGAAATAAAAAAATGAAATTATATCCATCCCAAAATATTCCATTTACCCCTATGTACGATGCTTGGAAAAAAGGGAGTAGAGAGTTATTCCCAATAGATGACGACATTGCAAGGGATCTTGCCTCAAAAATTGATGCAAAAGTATTATCTAATAGAAAACCACCATATTCGATTATTGGTGGATTATTTGATGCCATAAAAGAGAGTCAAGGTGATATGTTTGTCGCAAATAATACCGATATTTGCACAAATTCTGAAATGTTTATGAGATTGGAGGGAATTGACATTCACCCGGCAGCTGCTGTTGCGTTGCAAGGGGTGATTAACTCTGTAAAAACAGGAAAAATAGGGAAAGATGATATAGTTATGTTAAATATCACAGGTGGGGGAGAAAAAAGGTTTAAAGGGGAGAATAAAGTGCAATTTGCAAAACCAAATCTGATATTCAGTACTTCGGAAAATAAAGAAATGATTATTAATAAAGTAGAGTCTATTTTTCAGTAATGAAGATTACATTTGATTTCAAACCTAAAATTTTAGAAGTATTCCAGAAAGGAAAGTATTCAAAAGAGACATTTAAGTCTGACTTGATAGCCGGAATTATAGTTGGTATTATCGCACTTCCCCTCGCAATAGCATTTGGTATTGCCTCCGGAGTGACCCCGCAACAGGGTTTGATAACAGCTATCGTTGCAGGTTTTGTAGTCTCCTTTTTAGGTGGATCCCATTTTCTAATTGGTGGGCCGACAGGGGCATTCATTGTTATTGTTTATGGCATTATAGCCCAATATGGTTTTGCAGGGCTGATGACTGCTACTATAATGGCCGGAATAATGTTGGTATTGATGGGTATTTTCAAACTCGGCACCATTATCAAATTTATCCCATACCCTATCGTAGTCGGTTTTACATCGGGTATCGCGTTGGTCATTTTTTCTACACAAATAAAAGATTTTCTCGGGCTTTCTATAACAAATATGCCTTCTGGTTTTATTGAACAATGGAAGTGTTATATTCAAAATATCTCTTCAATCAATATATGGGAAGCGGCACTCGGCTCTTTATGCCTAATAACCATTATCTTATGGCCAAAAGTAACGAGGAAAATTCCAGGTTCATTAATAGCCATTGTTGTTGGTACCCTTGCCTCCGTTATAGCTATTCAGATTCCTGGGATAAGTTTCATAACCATAGGGGATAAATTTCCTGAGCTCATCAACGGGCTTTCTTTCCCAAAACCAGCCTTCCCGGAGATAGGAATCACAGAGATACGCTCACTATTTGCCCCATCCTTCACTATTGCTATATTATGCGCAATAGAATCCCTTTTGGCTGCAATGGTTGCTGATGGTGTCACAGGAAAAAAACACGATTCGAATACTGAACTTATAGGTCAGGGTGTTGCAAATATCATCACCCCCATCTTCGGAGGGATCCCTGCAACAGGTGCCATTGCCCGTACAATGGCAAACATAAATAATGGTGGTCGCACACCGGTAGCCGGTATTATCCACTCAGTAGTACTACTTTTGATATTTCTCTTCCTTCTCCCTTATGCAATATATATTCCCCTCTCTTGCCTTGCAGCTATTCTTATTATGGTAGCCTACAATATGAGTGAATGGAGAACATTTAAATATCTTCTTAAGGGGGACAGAGCAGATGTTGCAGTATTACTGATAACTTTCTTTTTAACAGTCATTTTCGACCTTACAGTGGCAATTGAAGTTGGTGTGGTACTTGCAATCATCTCATTCGTAAAGAGGGTCTCTGAGACCTCCTCTATAAATGTTTTGAACCAAGATAGAGTGGCAGCGACAGAGAATGACGAAAAAGCCATTTTAACCGATACTGAACAGTTATCCATCCCTAAAGGGGTTGAAGTTTATGAAATTGACGGACCTTTCTTTTTTGGTCTTGCAAGTAAGATAGATGAGGTAGATAGAGATAGAAACAAAGAGATAAAAGTGAGAGTTATTAGGATGAGAAAAGTTCCTTTTATCGATTCAACAGGTCTGAATAACCTTAGAAATCTGTGGAAACGCTCTAAGAAAGAGGGCATAACAATGGTTCTATCCGGAGTTAATGAGAAAGTTCACGATACTATAACCAAATCAGAATTTAATAAAGAGATTGGAGATATAAATATCTATCCGCACATTATTCCTGCTATGGTTCGTGCACAAGAAATAATTGATCAACAAAAAAAATCTTCAGGCTCAAATAAATAAGAGCCTGAAGATAATTCTATATCTATTTTAAATTAAGTACTTTTCCAATAAATAAAATAGTATTTGTCCCTTTATCTCTGATTGAAAATGAAAAAGGTCTATCTACATAAAAATGTTTTGGACCTTGCGGATCTAAAGATGTTTTCATCATCCCAACCATCGTAACAGCTGCTGCTTCACTCCCCTTTTCATTCACCTCTATAAAGGTTTTTTGCTTTACTACCCCTATCATCAACCTCTCATTTGTCATATTAGAAAAATTCGCTAAAGAGGTGAAAGCATTATTAATACCAAGACTTTGCAAATAATCATTCATCATTATTTCATAGTCCAATTTAAATTTTGGTAACATAATCTCCACCTTAGATGAATTCATCTTAGAGAGATTCTCTGCAAAAGTGTCATAATTCATCTCATTGAGGATGGTTTCAATGTTTTCATCACTATTAGGTAAGATAATATCCATTACAAAATTACCATTTCCGTATGGGAGCTCTATCATACTCATTTTATTATCAGAATAATAAAGACAATCTGTATTAAGATGCATCATTTCAACATTTGAAACACTATTGTTTATATTGTGAAACATTTTTGTTTTTGTGAGTTTTGGATCGAAAGGGGTCTCCCATTCTCCCTTAAAATACAACGCATTGATAAGGATCATCACCATCTGAGGATTGATTTCATCAATAATACTCACTATTTTGCCATTTGTGTTTTCAGAGCACCAATTATTAATCTTATTGACAGATTGGATTGAGGAAAAATCGAGTAAAGATGCTTGTGCGAAGAAATTCTTTTTGACTCTTTTTAAGTAGGGGCGCTTTACAACTATATTATCATTGATCCAGATAGAATTTGCAATATCTATTTGTACCCCTTTATCACTCCTTACAATGTTTTTCAAAAGAGACTTGTAGTAGAGTTCCATTTCAGTGATAGTCTTAGAATCAAATCCAAGAACTCTCTTCATCTCCTCAAGGGTGACTCCATCTGCCCCGTCAGCAGCCATAGATAGTGCGATAGAGGCACTTAAAGGTGATATCATAACATTATTTCCACTATTGTTTTGGGAAATGCTTTTAAAGAGAGAAAAAGCAAAATGGTTATTATTCGAGGCTATACAATTGATAGAGAAGAGTGAGACAGTTGTTAACAATAGAATTTTTCTCATTATTAAATATTTATTAGTTGTTTAAAAAATAAGAGCTGCCAATATTTGATGGATTTTTGGCAGCCCTTAAATATTGATTATTAGTGTATTATTTCTTTACAATCTCTTTTTTTAGACGGTCGGTCAAAAGTGGTACAATCTTGTTAAGATCCCCTACTATCCCTATGTCTGATATTTTAAAGATTGGAGCAAATTTATCCTTATTTATTGCAATAATGAAATCTGATTCTTCCATTCCTGCTAAATGTTGGATAGCACCTGAGATACCGAGTGCAAAATAGAGATCGGGGCGAACGGTTTTACCTGTCTGACCCACTTGTCTGTCGTGAGACATAACACCTGCATCAACCATAGCCCGTGAAGCAGAAACTTCTGCACCAAGAACATCTGCGAGTTCGTTGAGTTTTGAAAATCCCTCTACGCAACCAACTCCTCTACCCCCTGAAATGAGGACTTTTGCATCTGTAATATCAATTTTACCTTTATTCTCTTTGACACTCTCTATAAGTTTAACCTTCACTTTAGAAAGGTCAAATTTCGGTTCAAAAGTGATAATAGAACCCTTTCTCTTAGGATCCCTATTGAGTTTTTGCATAACTCCCGGGCGAACAGTGGACATTTGAGGACGATGATCTGTACACATAATAGTTGCCATCAGATTTCCGCCAAAAGCAGGACGAGTCATCATAAGTTGCTTGTCTTCAGATATTTCCAATTTAGTACAATCTGCAGTAAGACCTGTACTTAAACGAGCCGAAAGCCTTGGAGCAAGATCACGACCAATGGTTGTTGCTCCGAAAAGGAACACACTTGGTCTGAATGCTATAATAACTTGGTAAATTGCCTGAGCATATTGTTCAGTCAAATAATCTTTCAACTCAATATGATCCATACAAATAACCTCATCAGCCCCATATTCAACCAAAGTGTGAGCTTGGCAAGATATTTCGCATCCTGCAAAAACTGCTACTACCTTTTCACCTAAATCCTTAGCAAGATCGGAGGCTTTACCTATAAGTTCGAGAGCAACAGGTTGTATTACACCCTCTCTCTGCTCTACAAATACGAATACATTTTTATACTCTTTTTTATTCATCTCTTCAATTATTAAGGATTTAAATAATAAATTTCTCTTTGAGCTTGGATATAATGATACCTACTGCCTCTTCAGGATCAACCTCATATACATCTCCTGCCTGTTTAAGGCCCTTTGTAAATGCTTTTAAAACCTTTGTAGGAGAGCCCTTTAACCCAAGTCTTGTCTCTTCTACATCGATTTTATCTACACCCCAAATCTCAACTTTTTTATTGTAGGATTGAACTATACCGGCAACATTCATATAACGAGATTTATTAGCAGTAGCAAGAACAGTTAATAAACAAGGGGATTCAACTTCAACCATTTGGTACCCCTCTTCTGTCTCTTTTTTGATGTGGAGTGTCTTTTTCCCTTTACCGAAATTTAGATCGGTAACATAGGAGACTTGCGGAATTCCGAGATGTTCTGCCATCTGTGGACCCACTTGAGCCGTATCTCCGTCAATAGCCTGCCTGCCTGCTATGATAATATCCCATTTCAAGCACTTTAAAGCACCTGCCAAAGCGTGTGATGTGGCAAGAGTGTCGGCACCTGCAAACTTCCTATCAGTTAAAAGGATTGCCCTGTCTGCCCCCATCGCAAAAGCCTCACGTAAAATAAGATCTGCTTGTGGAGGACCCATTGTTATAACGGTAATGTGCGCACCATATTTATCTTTTAGTCTCAAGGCCATCTCAAGTCCACCTTTATCATCAGGATTCATAATACTTGGTACACCCTCTCTTATTAGGGTGCCCGTTACCGGATTGATCTTTATTTCGGTCGTATCCGGGACCTGTTTAATACATACAACAACTTTCATATGTTTTTTAATTTTATTCTTCGTAAAACAAACAACTATTTATATAAATTGGCTGCAATTACCATCCTCTGAACTTCAGAAGTGCCCTCATAAATCTCTGTGATTTTTGCATCCCTCATCATTCTTTCGATTGGATACTCACGGGTATATCCGTATCCGCCGTGGAATTGTACCGCTTTTGTAGTCACCTCCATAGCGGTTTCAGCAGCAAAAAGTTTTGCCATTGCCGCATCTGCGGAATATGGAACTTTTTGATCTTTTTTAAATGCAGCAGAACGAACAAGTAGTCTTGAAGCTTCCACTTTTGTCTGAAGATCTGCCATTTGGAATTGGGTGTTTTGAAATTGAGAAATGGATTTCCCAAACTGTTTCCTCTCTTTTGTGTATTTAACAGTCTCATCCATTGCACCTTGTGCAATACCAAGAGCTTGAGAAGCTATACCTATTCTACCACCATCCAATGTTTTCATAGCTATACCGAAACCGCCCCCAACTTTTCCGAGGAGATTCTCTTTTGGTATTCTGCAATTTGAAAATATAAGTTCAGCAGTAGCAGAACCTCTGATACCGAGCTTTAGCTCCTTCTTTCCTACCTCAAAACCGGGAGTACCATTTTCAACGATAAATGCAGATATTCCTTTTGTTCCCAATGACTTATCTGTCATAGCAAACACTACATATACATGAGAATACCCTGCATTTGTAATAAATATCTTATTACCATTAAGTATCCACTCGTTTCCATCAAGAACAGCAGTAGTCTGTTGAGCTGAAGCATCTGTCCCTGCATTTGGTTCTGTAAGTCCAAAAGCACCTATCCACTCACCTGAAGCAAGTTTATGCAAATATTTCTTTTTTTGCTCCTCAGTTCCGTTCTCCAAAATAGGTGCAAGACAAAGCGATGTATGAGCTGACAAAACCACCCCAGTTGTTGCACACACCCTTGAAAGTTCCTCTACAGCAATAGAGTACATAATGTTATCTCCGCCTGCACCTCCATACTCAACAGGGAGCGGAATACCGAAAAGACCGAGAGCAGCCATCTTTTCTACATTTTCTATAGGAAATCTCTCTTGTTCATCAATTTCTGCGGCAAGAGGCTTCACCTCCTTCTCAGCAAATTCTCTAATCATTTGCTTGAAAAGGGTTTGTGTTGGTGTTAAATTAAAATTCATATATTATTATCTATTAATATTTGTAAAAACCTTCACCTGTTTTTCTGCCTAAAAGATTCGCCCTTACCATTTTTTTCAAAAGAGGGTGAGCCCTATACTTATCGTCACCATATTCGGAGTGTAAAACCTCCATAATAGCTAAACAGACATCTAATCCAATCAAATCGCCAAGTGCCAACGGCCCCATAGGATGATTAGCTCCCAGTTTCATAGCCTCATCAATCTCCTCTTTTGTAGCTACACCGTCAGCAAGAATGCCAATCCCCTCATTAACCATAGGGATAAGTATTCTGTTTACAACAAAACCGGGTGACTCATTAACCAATACAGGGACTTTCCCTATTGATTTAGCAAGATCAATAACAATATTGCAAACCTCTTCTGAGGTTTTTTGCCCCTTGATTATCTCTACGAGTTTCATCATTGTCGCAGGGTTGAAAAAATGCATTCCAATCACCCTATCTGCCCTTGAGGTGGCAGATGCTATCTCTGTTATTGAAAGGGATGAGGTGTTTGAAGCAATGATAGTCTCAGGTTTGCAAATGGAATCAAGATTCTTAAATAACTCCCTCTTTAACTCCATTGTCTCAACAGCCGCTTCAATAACTAAATCTGCATCTGAAAATGAAGAGTAATCGGTAGTTGTAGAGATATTAGACAATGTTGTATCCATATACTCTTTTGTAATTTTCCCTTTTTCAACAAGCTTAGCAAGTGATTTAGAGATTTTAGCCATAGCTTTTTCATTTGATGCTTCACTGCGGCTTTTCATTATTACTTTGACATTTGCTTGAGCAAACGATTGTACGATTCCCGAACCCATCGTACCTGTCCCTATTACACAAATTTTCATATTTTTATAGTTTTATAATATTATTTATTTTTAAAATTAGCGTTTCTTTTAGTCAGAAATGCCTCCATACCCTCAGTCCTATCTAATGTGTCAAAACAAACCGAGAAATATTTATTTTCTAATAGAATAGCCTCATCACAATTCAAATCGTAATTACGATTTATACACTCTTTTGCAAATCGGACTGCAATAGGTGCACTTGTCAAGATATTGGATGCCATCTCTAATGCGGTCTCAATCAATTTATCAATGGGGACAACCGAGTTTACAAGTCCAATCCTATATGCTTCAGAGGCTGATATCCTTTTTCCTGTGTATATCAACTCTTTAGCAAAAGTTTGTCCAACAATTTTACTCAATCTGTATGTCCCAGAGAAACCTGGTATAATGCCCAACTTCACCTCAGGTTGTCCAAAAGAGGCATTCTCCGAAGCAATTCTCAGATCACAAGAGAGGGCAAGCTCACAGCCTCCGCCCAATGCAAATCCATTAATTGCACCAATAACAGGCATCTCCAAATCTTCGATCTTTTTAAAAACAGAGGCTCCAAATTTGGAAAATTCATAAGCTTTACTTGAATCAAATTCTGACATTTGTGATATATCGGCGCCGGCAACAAAAGACTTTCCTTCACCTGTGATAATCAGTACTTTAGTAGAAGCACAATCTATATTATCAACATATTGATCTAACTCTCCTAATATTTTTGAATTAAGAGCATTCAAGGTACGTGGCGAAGATATTGTCAAAATAGCAACTCCTCCATCAATTCTCTCTTCTTTCAGAAATTCGTATATCATAGCGTTTTATATTATTTCAACATCGGTTTTAGGTCCTTCGAAATAATCAATTTTGCCCCGGTTGCCTCTTGAACTTGTTCAACAGTAAATTCAGGGTGAATCTCCTTTAGTACTATCCCTTTATCGGTAATATCCATAACCCCCATCTCAGTAATAATCATATTTACCTGTCCAGCAGCAGTGAGGGGAAGTTTGCATTTCTGTAAAATTTTATGACTCCCTTTTGCTGTATGTTCCATAGTCAAAATAACCTTTTTAGCACCAACGAGGAGATCCATAGCCCCACCCATTCCAGGGGCTTTTTTCCCGGGAATTATCCAATTGGCAAGGTCCCCTTTTTCATCAACTTCCAAAGCTCCAAGGAAAGTGACATCTACGTGACCACCTCTGATAATTGCAAAAGAGTCATCCGAGCTACAAGAAAATGCCCCAGGGATAGCTGTAATAAAGCCCCCACCTGAGTTTATAAAATTTGGGTCCTCTTCACCCTCTTTGGGTGTCGGCCCCATCCCTACCAATCCGTTTTCGGATTGAAGAATTACAGAAACCCCCTTTGGAAGGAAATCCGGTATCAAAGTCGGAAGACCTATACCTAAATTAACCACATCACCGTCTTTAAGTTCAAGAGCTGCCCTGCGGGCAATAACCTCTCTTATTTCATTTTTATCCATTATGTTGATATTTAATTATTTATATTATTCTTTCTTCTTACAAACTCTTGAGCAACAAACGAAGCTACATCATCTGCATAAGTATTCATACCAAATCCCGCATCGTAGCCCAACTCTTTTGCCAATTCGTGAGTGATTCTGGGACCTCCGCAAGCTAAAATCACTTTATCTCTCAACCCTTCAGCCTCTAACAATTCGACAAGCTCAACAAGGTTCTTAATATGAACATCTTTTTGTGTAACTGTTTGAGAAACAATAAGAGCATCGGCTTTTAACTCGATGGCTTTAGATATAAATTCCTCATTTGGAACCTGACTTCCCAAATTGTAGGCATCAATCATATCGTACCTTTCTAATCCATAGTGTCCGGCATAACCCTTCATATTCATAATTGCATCAATCCCTACGGTATGAGCATCTGTTCCGGTACTTGCACCCACAACAACAAGATTACGACCTACATTCTCTTTAATATATGTATCCACAGCAGCCATATCCATCACAGTTGACTCGACCTTTGGTACATAAATAGTTGTAAAATCCACATTGTGTGAGGTCTTACCATAACAATTAAAGAAAGTAAATCCGGGAGTCAACTCTTTATAAAAAACAACTTGAGGATTTTCAAATCCCATCTTCTTTATTAATTGTTTTGCAGCTTCAATAGCCTCTGCCCCAATAGGAACAGGTAGAGTAAAACTTAGTTGCACCTTACCATCATTCATAGTGTCACCGTAAGGTTTTGTCTTGGTCAAATCTAAAGTTTTATCAAAATCTTTAGACTGCATTGAATAAAGTCCTCCGCTCATATTATTTATCTCCTTTCATTAATTTTACAAATGGATTTATATAGTTATCACCCTTTTGACACACACCGTCAAGCCCCTTACCTCCGGTTCTTTGACGTTTAACATCACCGAAGATCCCCTTCTCAAGAGCTGAGAAAAGTCCCTCTTCATTAAGTTTTTCAAGGAGTATAATAGAGTTATCCAAAACAAGTCGTGCTCTATTTCGTATCAATCCATTCTCCTTATACTCAATCTCATCCCCAATATTTTTCATATTTGTAAAAATATATTTGGCATTTTCGATTGAGAGAAATCTATCAGACATAAAGGGGGTATGTATAGCCTCTGTAGGCATACCAAGCAATTGAATCCCTTGATGTGTCCAGATCCCGATCATATTGAACAGTGCATCTTGAATATGCCCTTTAAAAATATTCCCTGTCATAAACTTTGTAGGTGGCATATATTTTAGAGGTGCATTAGGAAAAATCTCACGAGTCATCTGAGCTTGAGCCAATTCATAAAGAAATCCATTTTCTAAATTAGGGTCCATCTCAAATGCGTGTCCGAGTCCCATCTGCTCTTCAGGCAGACTTGCCAAGAGGGCAAGCTGCTCATTTATAATATCTGATGCCAAAACTGTATGTGCTGCCTCTACAGCATCAGCAGTAGTGAGATAATTATCCTCACCGGTATTAATTATAACCCCTGCAAAGCCATTGATCACCCTTGAAAAATATTGATCTATCAATGTTCTTTGCATATTTATATCTCTAAATAGAATTCCATAAAGGGCATCATTCAACATCACATCCAACCCCTCAAAAGCACCCATTACAGCAATCTCGGGCATACATAGACCAGAGCAGTAGTTGCACAATCTAATATATCTGCCAACCTCTACCCCAACAGCATCGAGAGCTGAACGCATTATTTTAAAATTCTCCTGTGTTGCAAAAGTGCCACCAAACCCCTCTGTAGTAGCGCCATAAGGAACATAATCAAGAAGAGATTGACCTGTTGTCCTTATCACAGCAATAACATCTGCACCTTGACGAGCAGCAGCCTCGGCTTGAATCACATCTTCATAGATATTTCCTGTTGCAACAATCACATAAAGATAGGGTTTTGGTCCCTCCCCTATGGTATTGATAAACTCTTCCCTCCTCTTCCTTCTATTTCTGATTATCTCTATGGATGAGTTAATAGCTGGTTGAAGAGCTTGTTCAATCTCTTTTTTATCTGAAATCTTTAGTTTTGTAATATCCAATGTTCCATCAGCCACTCTCTGGGCAATAACCTGAGGAGAGAGTTTGGTTTGAACCATCGCATTACCTATATAAAACATAGCACCCTCATTCAACACCCCTTTAATCTTCAATTCATCTACGATAATATTAGGGAGTGGTACCTGATTGACATCAACTCCATCAATCCCTAACAGACGGCAAAGGGTCCGTTCTACAGCTACAGTTGTGTAGCCTTCCACAAAACTTTGAACGTCAACTGCAATATTTTTTGCCAACTGCCGAGCACGCTCAATTTTCTTTTTTTCCAGTCCTAATTTACTTTCCATTTCAATAATTTTTTAGTCTCCTCAATCCATCTCGGAGAGATATTTAAACTTTCTGCCACATTCAAAGCTTCACAAGGGACACTTCCGCTAAGAGACGGACAGAGCTCATAATTCATTTTACCTTTTTCAAGTCCTCTGACTTTCAACCTATTACATTCATTAAAATCAATATTATAATGTGTTGTTATAGCAAAAACAACACTAAGATCCTTCAAAACACTTATCAACGAAGAGACAAGTGCCGTCCCCTCAATAGGGTTTGTACTCCTTGCTGGTTCGTCGATAAGGGCAAGAATCCTCCGATCAGGAGAGGTGATCGCCCCTTTTATAATCCCATCAATACTGATCATCTCGGACGCAAATGAAGAGAGAGACTTCAATTCGTCTTGTCCATCACCCACCACCAATCGAACTTCGTCAAAAACAGCTATTTTAGCCCTTTTAGCAGGTATTCCGAAACCAAACTGAAATAGGTATTGACAAAGGGCAATTGTCTTTAAAACAACCGTTTTACCCCCCATATTGGCACCTATAATCAAAGTAGGAGATTTACCAACAGAGATAGTGACAGGCTGGAACTCTTCCCCCCTCCCCTTCAATACCTCTTTGACCTGTGGATTGACTATATCATCATAGCTTGTTTCACAATTAGGAGAGAGAGTCGGTATAATGTACTTGTTTGTAATTATATCTATTGCCTTTGCCAAATAGATATCAACTTCGACAACAGCTTTCAGAAGATTTGAAAGTGGTTGTGAAAACGGTCTCAGCCGATTCGAGATCCTTTTTCTGATAACCATCTCTTCATATAACGACTCCTCGATCAAATCCCTCTGTTTTTGTTCATCACTACAGGATTGAATCTCTTTTCTAAGTAGGGCCAACTTCTGAGAGTACGAATCATAGATATAAAATGTGGAAATTTTCAACCCGTCAGGATCTAAAATAGATATTATATCATCCACATTATCAGTAGGAACAGCCCCCTCAATATCTCTACTCAAAAGAGCTCCTATTTCAGATGATAATATTGAGAGGTGTTTAATCTCAAACAACTCAATATCATCAAGATTACCAGAGGCTTCGAGGCGAGATATCGTTTTTGAAATGTCTTTCAGATTTTGAAGTTTATATTGGAGATTCGTTATAAAAGAACGATCCCTATTGTTTACTAATGCAATATATTTCAATGTATTACTATATGAAGCCAATATATCATCACCCTCGGTCATCATCTCGCTTTCTAAAAGATAATGCCTGGCATAACTCGATTGGAGTTGCAAAGATTCAAAACTGAATCTTACACCACAAGGAGAATCTATAATTGATTTAAACTTCATAACAATTTTTCACTATATCATATACCGGCAATTTTATCATATTCGATAACTCACCGCACAATCGATCCGAATCAAGCACATACCCATTTGGAGATTTTGGGTTTACACAAACAGCTATTAACTTACTTTTTTGTTCAACACTCAAATTTCCCCCCCTTCTGATAAAAGAGTGATATGTTTGTTCAGTAACAAATATCCTAGTAAAATCTTTTACCGTCACATCAATCTTCGAAACCATCTTTCCCTCCATAATCCTTTTTAAAAACCTGTCAGTCAATGCACCAGAGACCCTTAAAACCTTACAGTCTGGATCAATGTCACCATCTTGAGCAGCAAGAGATGATATTGTCTGAACACTCGAGTCCGTAGCGGATAAATTTCCCTCAAAAAGGGGTAACTCTATCATTTTAACAACAAAAGCACTCTTATGAAGCAAAGTCGCCATATTTGCCGAATATGCTGCCCCTGTTGATAATATCATCGCCTCACTCACAGCTGGTGAAGCACTACTTAACCTTGACAATGCTCCGTCTATAATAGTCAAATCTATCCCTAAACGGTGCAAACTACCCATCCAACGCTTTAAAGAGTGGGTTGATGCGGGACCGGACAAAAGAACTCTCCCATCCGTAATAGCCCTTGCTGTTACTATTCTACCCAAAGATGTAGTCTCATTAGAGATATCAATCAATTCAGAAACCACATTTCTAAGTTTATAGTGCTTCTCGCTTGTTGCAAAAAACAACCCTTTCCTTAAAGATATCTCAGGCTTAGAAGTATCGGTAACCTGATCTATCCCCTCCCCATCCAATCCTATTGAGGTAACACAAACATTGTATTGATCAATAGGTAATTTATTTAATATATAATTGAGACACTCCGTCTTGCCGGTATTTTTCTCTATCCCAACAATAGACAAACTTTGATACTTCAATATCTCATTTATAAAAGGCATAGGCAATGATTATTTGCTATGATGCCTCTCTTTTCTCAATAATTTTGTAGGTTCGATCGTCATTCTCTGCCCTTTGAGGAGAGATGCAACACCCTCTACCGACTCATTTCTTGTACAATCTTCACAATGACACTCATTATGATAATCTGTAGGCTCGGTATACGTTGTAATAACCCCCTCGAAATTCCTCAAAACCACTTTGCCCGGAGACTGAGATATCACATATTGTGGCATAACCGGTGTCTTACCACCACCACCCGGAGCATCAACTACAAAGGTTGGAACAGCATAACCTGATGTATGCCCTCTCAAACCCTCGATAATCTCAATCCCTTTGGAAACAGGGGTACGAAAATGCTCAAGTCCCATAGAGAGGTCACATTGATAAATGTAATATGGCCTTACCCTGATCTTAACCAATTCGTGTACAAGGTGCATCATAATGTTAACACAATCATTCACACCACGTAACAACACCGATTGATTCCCAAGCGGAATTCCTGCATCGGCAAGTTTTGCACAAGCAGCTGCAGCTTCCGGAGTGATTTCATTTGGGTGATTAAAGTGAGTGTTTAACCATATAGGATGATATTTCTTCAACATATTGACCAAATCATCTGTAATTCTCTGAGGGCAAACCACAGGGGTACGCGAACCGATCCTGATAATCTCAACATGCGGAATGGCTCTCAATCTTGAAATAATATATTCCAATTTCTCATCACTTACCATCAGAGCATCCCCACCCGAAAGGAGGACATCCCTCACTTGTGGTGTTCTTGCAACATATTCAATGCACTTTTCAATCTTTGCATTTGGGGATTCGTCATCTTTTTGCCCTGCAAAACGTCTTCTGGTACAGTGACGACAATACATAGAGCACATATCTGTAATAAGCATAAGAACCCTGTCCGGATATCTGTGAGTTAATCCGGGTGTTGGAGAATCTTCATCTTCGTGAAGTGGATCCAAAAGATCTGCTGCAGATTGATGTGTCTCTGCCCCAGTTGGAATAGCTTGCTTGCGGATAGGACAATTGGGATCATTAGGATCAATCAAAGAGATATAGTAAGGGGTTATTGCCATCCTAAGGGTAGAGAGGGTTTTCTTCACCCCCTCCTCCTCTTGAGGTGTCAAACTTATATATTTTTTAAGTTGATCAATGGTCTCAATCCTGTTTTTCACTTGCCATTTCCAATCATTCCATTGTGCATCAGTCACTTGTGGAAACAGCAATTCTCTTCTTGATGTATTCACCATAATCAATCAATTATGCGTAAAGTTCAGTAAATATTTTCCTTAGTTTTTCGCTCTCTCTGAGTTCTTGAAGTGTAATCTCTGCGTGACCTTTTGTGTAACCGTTTCCAACGATCATAGTAACATCGCTTCCAACTCCTTCTGCACCTAAAGCAGCTTTTGTAAAACTTGTAGCCATAGAGAAGAAATAAACAACACCTGTATTTTTAGTACACAAGATAGAGGTCATTTCGGTATCTGTAATGTTCACATTATTGATGGTAACATCACACATCTCTCCATTTGTAAGCTCTTCGATTTTTTCCAAGATAGCCACAGGTTGAGTTGCATCAGCAGAGAAAACATAATCACAGAATCCAAGATCTTGTAACCTCTTAGTACTCTTCTCGCTATGACATAGTCCAATAACCTTACCCGTAACACCTGCACGTTTTTTAGCCTCATAACAGCAAAGCATACCCGATTTTCCACCTGCACCGATAATAAGCACGGTATCGCCTGGTTTTACCAATTTTGCAGTTTGAGCAGGTGCTCCAGCTACATCGAGTGCAGAAAGTGCAAGATTTTCGGGAAGATCAGAAGGAATCTTTGCATATATTCCACTCTCAAATAAAATTGCCTTACCATCAATATCAACTTGATCTATATCAGGACGAATATCTTTGATTTTATCTATACGAAGAGGGGTTAAAGACAACGATACAAGTGTTGCTATTTTATCTCCAACTTTCAAATCTGTCTTTCCGATAAGTGCATCACCTATCTTCTCAACTGTTCCAAGCAACATTCCACCTGAACCAGTAACTGGATTGCGATGTTTACCCTGTTTAGCAACAATATCCATCATAATCCTTGCAATCTCTTTCTTATCCCCTTTTGCCTGCTCTTCTATTTGGGTAAAGCTTGCAGAGTCAATATTTAGTGTCTGAACATCTATAAGAATCTCATTATCATAGATTTCATCCATATTGTTATCAATTTTGTTAGCGGGTTGTGGTAGAACTCCCTTAGGTTCAATAACCCTGTGTATTCCGTATTTATTACCTTTTTTCATATTTTTTATTTTTTTAATATTTCGTTATTTTAATGGAGCAAGTCCAAGAATTTCTCTCGCTTGAGATGGAGTGGCGATATCACGTCCGAGCTCTTTTGCCATTCTAACAACTTTAGCAACAAGTTCTCCATTAGATTTTGCCAAAACTCCTTTTGATAAATATACATTATCTTCAAAACCCACCCTAACATGACCACCATCAATAATAGCAGCCATTGCAAGTGGAAATTCATACCGACCGACACCTGCTACTGTATAGGTAGCACCGTGAGGGATACTTCCACGAAGGAATGTAAAATCGCGTAGTTCACCGCTGATTCCACCATTAACCCCCATAACAAAGTCAAAATGCATAGGAAGCTTGATATAACCTTTCTTCTGTAATCTCAAAGCCATATCAATCATAGACTTATCAAATACCTCAAGTTCAGGTTTGATACCACGTTCTATCATCTTTTCCCCAAAGTACTTAATGGTATTTTCAGTATTCTCAAAAATATCATCACCTCCGAAATTCAATGTTCCACAATCAAGTGTTGCCATCTCAGGGTGAAGTTCTGTAGGCTGAAGTCTCTCATCATTTGTCATTCCGACAGCGCCTCCTGTGGAGGGTTGAATAATAACATCGGGACAAGCCCTTCTAATAGCGTCAATAATGACTCTAAATCTCTCTTTGCTTTGCGTTGGAGTTCCATCATCCTCACGCACATGTAGGTGAATAATAGACGCACCAGCATCATAAGCCGACTTAGCCTCTCTTACACACTCTTCTACAGTGTACGGAACAGCGGGATTATGCTCCTTAAGTACCTCTGCTCCGCAGATAGCAGCGGTAATAATTAAGTTACCCATAATATTATATTTTAAGAATTATTTTCTCTGACAATTTTTTGGAACGACACAAGTTCCTGATGCCCTACAAACAACAATCGGTTCTTCCAATACATCTGCTGCAGATTCCGAAATGTCCGGTCTGGGGACGATCACCTTACGTGCTTCAAAAACCATTTTTCTAGAGGTATTTCCCGAAGCAACGATCTCCCCTACAGCCTCGATATAATCTCCGGCATAAACAGGGGCCATAAATTCTACATTGTCATAAGCCTTGAAAAGTCCCTCATCCCCATCATTAAGAATAAGGAGCTCGGTAGCAACATCACCAAAAAGTTGAAGCATTTTAGCTCCATCAACAAGATTACCACCATAATGGGCATCATTACAGCCCATACGGAGTCTAATTAAAGATTTTTTCGACATAATTTTATTTTTTTCTATATATGTAATCTACAAAAATTCCTGATGTATGAACTGCCTCAGGGGCAATTTCACCTGTTTTAACTAATTGTTCTGCCTCTACGATAACAATATCTGCGGCAGTCGCCATAATAGGATTAAAATTTTGGGTAGTCCCTTTATACACAAGGTTACCAAATTCATCTGAAATCGAAGCGCCAAGTATGGCAATATCAGCCCCTAAGGGTTTTTCTAAAAGATATTCTTTACCATCTACATTAACTCTCTCCTTCCCTTCTGCAACAATAGTACCTAAGCCGGTTGTAGTAAGAACACCACCGAGTCCGGCCCCTTTTGCTCTAATTCTTTCTGCAAGGGTGCCTTGAGGAGAAAATTCGATATTCAACTCTCCCGAATTCATTTGATTTGAGGTCTCGGGATTTGTCCCTATATGGGAAACAACTAAGTTTTTAACTTGTTTGTTTACAATTAGCTTTCCTAAAGATTTATCGGGAAAAGCTGTATCATTACATATAATTGTCAGATTTTTGACACCGCTATTTGAAAGGGCATCCATAATCTGAGTCGCAGCACCGACGCCTAAAAAGCCGCCTACCATAACAGTCATACCGTCCTTCACCATAGAAACGGCATTTTCAAGAGTGATTTCTTTTTTCATCAAAGTATAGTATTTTTTTGATTAAAATAGTCTGCAAATATATAAAATAATAACTATTTTTGCCATATTAATAACAAATAATAATTTAGATCAATGAATTCCTTTTTTATTATTCAACCAAAAGATAGCCTGAGCACTATTATTACCGAAAAATATCAAGAACTATCCACTATGTCCCACTCCGAAATATGGGGCTCTCTTCTTGAACATATCACCCAATGGGGATTGAAACTTCTTGCCGCTATTGCCCTCTATATCCTTGGAACATGGCTAATCAGGAGGGTTAAAAAGATCTTAAACAGAATATTTGTAAAAAAGAGCATAGACAAATCTCTCGGTGGTTTTATCGTCAGTTTTGTAAATGTGAGTTTAACAGTACTCCTATTTATTATTGTAGTTAGCATACTTGGAGTGCCTACAAGCACATTCGCTGCATTGATTGCTGCAGGAGGTTTGGCAGTTGGTATGGCATTAAGCGGTACCTTACAAAACTTCGCAGGAGGGGTTATGATATTACTCTTCAAACCCTTCAAAGTTGGTGATTTCATTGAAGTAAACAATTTTTCAGGGACAGTTAATATTATAAAAATAACCACAACTCAAATAACCACAGTTGATAACAAAGTGATAGTATTGCCAAATGGCTCACTTTCAAATGGAAATATCCAAAACTACTCAATCAACAACACGAGGAGACTTGAATGGAAAATCACAATCTCCTATGGTGACGATGTTGAAAAGGCCAAAGAATTGATAGTGGAGTATTTAAATAAAGACTCTCGCATCCTCTCAACCCCAGAAGTGCCCTTCTCAGCCCTATCCGATCTTGGAGACAGCTCAGTAGTTATTTTGGCAAGATGCTGGGTAAATAGTTCCGATTATTGGTCTGTATATTACGATATTAACCAGAAAATTTACAATGAATTTCCTAAGAATGGACTTAATTTTCCATTTCCTCAAATGGATGTTTTTATAAAGAATAAATAGGATTTGCATAAATTGAAAGAAAAACATCTCTCAATTCGTCATAATCTATATCCTGGTCTTGCTCAATGATTTGGGAAAGACCCTTCTCCATATAAACAATAAATTCCACTTTATCTTTGGGAGAATACATCTCTTTATATTGGTCTGATTTATTCAAGATATCGTAGGCTATGTAGTTGTTATTCCACAACTTGTACATTTTATGAATTTTCTGATCTATTTGAGACGAAAGCATCTGAAATCTCTCATTTTTTTCACCCTTAGCGCAATTGATAATCATTTGATTATCCAAAGGCTTATCAAAATGGAAATGGATATTCCCCTTATTCTGCTTAACACCCGTCAAAATACTGTTTAGGTCCTCGCCAGGCATTTTTGTATATTTATGTCTCTTAGAAATATATAACTCCCTTGCCTTTAGGAAATCACATGGTTCAAACTGGTATGAGATCGAAACAGGGATAATAGAGAGCTCTGATAAATTCTTCACAAAATCATCTGAACCACTTATATCAAGCATCTTCAAAAGCCCCTGCTCAGTAGCATCTACGCCGTTTTTAGACCTACCGTTTCTTTGGGCAATCCAAATAGAACACCTCTGAGGAACAATACTTTTTCTTATATAATTTGACAGAACCAATGAATTTACATACTTCTCCCTGATAGTTCCACCCCTTATGACCTTTATCATTCTATTAGAGCGGACAAGATCCTCAATGAAGGAGGAGGTTATCAGATTATCCCCAACAGCTATTTCAGTAGTCGGAACACTATTTTTATAAAAAATAAATTGAATAATTGCAGGGTCAAGGACAATATCACGATGGTTTGACAACAAAAGGTGTTTTCTCCCATCTTTAATATTTTCAATCCCGGAATAGGTAAGTTTGGATGCAGTGTACTTCAAAATAGAATCGATAACACTTGCCATAATCTTCACCTGAAAATCTTCAACCCCATTTAATGATCTGATAACCCCTTTTATCATATCCGGAGAGTTGCCTGGAAATAAAAACTTGATTATTTTTTCTAAATTAGGGTTATCTGCAATTCTTTTGAAGGCCTCTTTTGCTTCAAGATCGGTATAGGACCTTATACCTTCAAAACTTATTTCGGTATCTTCCATTATTAATAGTAAATAATTGATTTATAATAATTTACGTTTTAAATAACAATCACTTAACCCGGATATCAAAACGACATTGTAAAATGTAATAAACAAAACTATGCCGATAGAACCTATCGTTAAGGCAGTTAATAAGTTATATAAAAACGATAATTGAAGGAGTTCTATAATAAGAATAGCCGGAAGAGAAAGATAGTCATACTTTGTGAAAAGATTAAAAATCAATGCAATTGCGGCTACCAGAACAGGAATCAAGAAAAAGAAATTCTCTCCGATTGATATAAACAACACAATCGAAAAAATCATCATAACAACCATTCCTCCAATGAAATGTTCCTTCATAAATAGAGGTGATTTTCGGCTGTTTTTAACTAAATATATGACATATAGCACAATAGGTATAACTAAACACAATAAATTGATTAAATAATCGTATTTGATATATTTAGTACTAACTATATCGAACTTCGTACCAACTATTAAGGCCGATAAATAGGCAACCAACTCACCAAACAACAACAAAACAATAGAAAACAGTAAAATAAAAAGAGAGTTGCGCAAAACCCCTTTGACAGTTATCCCTCTTTTTATCAAAGTAAAAGCAAAAACCAAACACAAAAGTGAAAATACGACTGAATTCAACAATAGATATTGAGGTTTAGAAAATGAGAACAGACCAAGTAAGGGCATTGTGAAAAATATATCGTCACTCTCCCCTTTAAAATATGATGGATCTGAATACTTTTCATCGGTAAGAAATGATTTAATCATTGGTTCAATTTGAGAGCCATAATGTTGTATAGATGAAAGGTTTATATTATCAAAATTATCCTTATCAGTATGGTAATAATTTAGGTTATCTATGACCGAAAAATTGTAACCGGGAACACTATCTTTTAGGGGGGAAAAGTCGGTAAAATTTGGTAAAATATTATACACAACTGAGGTCAATGAGTAGGTATATGGGTATTTAGCCTCCTTATACAACTTCAAGAGCTTCGAGTTATTAGAAGAAGTTTCGAACAATAGAGCAGGACCTTTGACACCTCGAGCTTCGATATTAATAACAACTCCCACATTATCAAACAATTCAGGATTTGATTTTAAGGCACTTTTCATACCATCGAGGTCGTTCTCCTCAGAGTCGGTAAATAGTATTTTGATCCCTTGATTCCACTCATTTTGATACATTAAGGCACAATTAAGTACCTCAAGTGAAACTCCAAGTCCATACCCGTCATCTGCTGCACCATAGGAATATACAGTATCTTTAAGAACAACTTGTCTAAACCTTGAATCCATATGGGCAACCAATAAAACATACGATTTTGCATACTTATCTTTCGGATCAAATTTACAATAAATGTTTCCGATATCATAATAATCACCAAAGCGGGATTTTATAGAATCATAATAAAAAATAGTAGGAGATCCTCCCATATTAAGCAGTCTTCCAGATAGATAGGCTCTTACTTTGGCGCGCTCCACCGGGTGCTCTATTGAGTGATGTTCTTTTGAGATTATCTCTAAATCCTTTGAAACTCTAACTGCAGAAAACGACTGAGAATCAACGTCTTCTATATTAGGTCTTGTAAACAGTCCGAAAGAGATAAAACCAACCAACACAATCAATATGAGAGCAATAGCGATCTTTAAAATTTGTGATGTAGAAATATGTCGATATATTGAGCTCATTATGATGTTCTTATAAAAAAACTAATTATAAACTACTTGTAAATAATTTACAAATGTATTAAAAAATATATTGACTTCAAAACGAAACAATTAGTAATTATTTCCCCTGAAAAGAATAGAACTATCCCCATAACTGAGAAACCTAAAATTATGCTCAAGTGCGTATTTATAAACCTTTTTCCAATCCTCCCCTATAAAAGCAGCTATCAAGAGCAATAAAGTGCTTTGAGGTTGATGAAAATTGGTAATTAGGATATCCACCACCCTAAACTTATATGTTGGGAGGATAATAATTTGAGTTCTTACATTAAGATAGGTTAAATTATTAATTTCAAGATAGTTAATCAATGATTTTATGGTCTCTTTTAAGGTATAATCATACTCGGAATTATATGGCTCCCATTGAGTAACTCCATCAGGTATCCATTTTTCAGGGGTTGCTTTTATACATTGAGCACCTAAATAATATAGTGATTCTAAGGTTCTTGTAGATGTAGTACCTACAGAAACAACCTTTTGCGAGTCCGATTTGCTATACAATCTCTCTAAAAACGATTTTGAAACAGAAAACGGCTCTGAATGCATAATATGGTCACATATATATTCACTTTTGACAGGAAGAAATGTACCGGCACCAACATGTAAACACACTTCCTGACAATCTACTCCATTGTTTTTCAAGTTGTTAAGTACTCTTTCAGTAAAGTGAAGACCTGCAGTTGGTGCAGCCACCGAACCACGATATTTAGCATAAAGTGTTTGATAACGCTCATTATCAATACTTTCTGTCTCTCTATTCAAGTATGGAGGGATAGGAATCTTTCCACAAACATCTAAAACCTGAGAAAACGGATAACCTCCATCCCATTTAAATTCAACATAATAACACCCCTCTTCCTGTGAAACCACACTGGCTTTTAGATTAATATTTTTCAATATAGATTCCTCATTTTTAGGCACATAAATACCTATACTTCCACCTTTCCATCGCTTAGCATTTCCTACAATTGCTTTCCAAACACAGAAGCTTGTTTGTGAAAAAGAGATATTGTAATCTGAGGGTAAGTGAGGTTCAAGGCAAAACACTTCAATAAATGCCCCTGAATCCTTTCTGAAGAGCAATCTGGCAGGGACCACCTTTGTAATATTAAAAACCATAATAGAATTATGGGATATTAACTCAGGTAGGGCATAAAAGGATGTTTCATCTATTATACCTTTATTATATATAAGCAATTTTGAAGAATCTCTCACCTCCAACGGATAGGACGCAATCCTTTCTGAGGGCAAATCATAAGTGTAGTCTTTAATCGAAATTTTTGGCACTTTCATCATTAATCAATTTTAGCCGTTTTAAGCCACTATCTCCTGCAAAGCTATACATTATTACCCCTCACACAAAATCTTCTTTTTTTTGAAATTTGTTTACATTTGTAATTCACAAATTAAAACAGGTGTAATTATATCTGTAAACATAGAAAAAATGCTATAATATTAAGTTATTTACAAGGGAGATGAGGTTATAAAAATTAATTATGTAATGATTTTTATAATATTATCATATTGATTATAAGTATTTTAACTTGTTTTAGATAAAGTAACATATAACTCCGTTAACCTCTTAAATGGTCAAAAGTTATTAAAAACCATATAAATGTATGTTACTCACTATTTATATTTATATAATAATCAGTTATTTATATAGTTTATATAAAGTATATATTTGTTATAAGGGTTTTGTATCAAACAATTAATTATCAATGATGTATCATTTTTAGACCATTTTGGGTAATTTTGTAAATTCATTATTGTTTACAGATGTTATTTATTTTTTACTTACATTTGTAACATAGATAGTTTACATTTATGAATAGGCGTTTACAACAATTTTTAGAGCTCGAACAGCTCTCCCCTGCCCGATTGGCAGATATTTTAGGAATACAACGCTCAGGGATTTCTCATATACTCTCCGGGAGAAATAAACCCGGATACGATTTTATTAATAAATTTTTACTGAAATTTCCCAATATTAATTCAGAATGGCTCATTACCGGAAAGGGAAAACCCTATAAAGATAGTTCACAACAGACTGCAACTTCAAGTAATAATACCTATAACAATGTTGATAGTGTTGAAAATGAATATATTGACGCGGATATTTTCGATACTCATTCCTCTGACAATCAAAAAAAACAATTAACTGTTGGTGAATCATCGGAACAAAAGGGTATTAAACGGATAACCCTATTCTTTTCTGACGGAAGTTTTGAAGAGTTTTTTCCTCCGAGATAGTTTTACTTTATATCTTTGCGGAACAATTCCACATAGATATGTATAAATTATTAAGGACGCTCCTATTTTCTTTTTCAGCAGAAACTGCCCATACCATTACGATGAAGTTTCTTGTAATACTAAGGTATGTCCCGTTTTCAGGAAAATTACTAAGATTGATCTACTCTTTTAATGATCCATCGCTCGAAAGGGATGTTTTTGGGATAACATTTAAGAATCCTATTGGATTTGCTGCTGGTTTTGATAAAAACGGCAATTACTATAACGATATAGCCAATTTTGGATTTAGTTTCGTTGAAATAGGCTCTATCACACCCGAACCTCAGCCTGGTAACCCTAAACCACGTTTATTTAGGCTTATAGACGACAACGCCATCATTAATCGAATGGGAATCAATAATAATGGGGTAAAATACACATTAGAAAGACTAAAAAAAGATAAACCGAAAATAATTATTGGAGGTAATATTGCAAAGGGGGCAAATACCCCAAATGATCAAGCCGGGAGCGATTATGAGCGGTCCTTCTCACTTCTGTACGATTTTGTTGACTATTTTGTAATCAATGTTTCTTGTCCTAATGTGAAGAATCTCACACAATTACAAGATATTGATTATTTGTCTGATATCATAGATAGGTTACTAACTCTAAGGAGGTATTTTGACGCCTATCGCCCTATTTTGCTAAAGATCTCTCCAGATATTCAAAAAGATCATTTGGATGATATTATAGACCTTATGTTGATCTCTGGGATTGATGGTATAGTTGCAACCAACACAACTCGAGATAGGGATAACTTATTGACAGACAAAGATAAAATAGCCTCTATTGGAGATGGAGGTTTAAGTGGAAAACCATTATTTGAGAAGAGCCTTGATATGATTAAATACATCCATAATAAAACTGATGGAATATTACCTATCATCGGGGTTGGGGGGATTATGACACCAAAACAAGCAAAACAGATGCTTGACGCTGGAGCTTCACTGATACAGATATATACCGGATTTATTTATAATGGGCCAAGTTTCCCTAAAAAGATATTAAAGTATATATATAAGCAAAGTAATATAAAATATTAAGGGACAATGAAAAATGCTGCAATTTGTACAATTGGCGACGAGATTTTAATTGGACAAATAGTTGATACAAACTCTTCACATATTGCCCAAGAATTAAATTCAATAGGGGTAAAAGTCGAATATATGAGTTCTATCGGAGACGATCACTCAATAATCATCAAAAATCTAAAAAAACTCATTAATAATTACGATATTATTATTGTCACAGGTGGGTTGGGACCTACCAAGGATGATATAACTAAAAAAGCATTAGGAGAGCTCTTTGGGAGCAATGGAACTTATACACATAATGCTCAATTGTCTGTTATTAAAGAGATACTTACAGTCAGAGGGATTGAAATCAGTGATATTAATCTGGCTCAAGCAGATGTCCCTAACGGATGTGAAGTTATTGTAAATAAGTTAGGAACGGCACCCTGTATGGTATTCAGATTTAATGATTCCGATCTTAAGAACAACCCCACAATATATTCATTACCAGGTGTCCCTTTTGAAGCTATTGGTCTCCTACCCGATATAATGACAGATATTAAAAGCCATAACAAACTATACGATATTTACCATAAAACTGTTGTTACCTTTGGAATACCTGAGTCAACCCTTGCCAAAATGATTGAGAAATGGGAAAATTCTTTACCAAGCGATATAAAATTAGCATACCTTCCAAATCCAATAGTCGGGGTTAGATTGAGATTATCTATCTACGGAGGGGATGAAAAAGAAGAAAAAAGGAGAATTAGGGAACAATTTGATATATTGAGAACTATTCTATCGGATTCAATATATGGTGAAGGATCGGATTCCCTTCAATCTGTCATCGGAGAGCTCCTTATAAAGGGGCACAAAACTCTCTCTGTTGCAGAGTCTTGCACTGGTGGTAAGATAGCATCACTAATAACATCTGTGCCAGGTGCCTCCAAATATTTTACCGGTTCAATAGTCTCTTATGACAATAGAATTAAAGAGGAAATATTAGGAGTTGATAGAGAGATACTTATCAGATATGGAGCAGTAAGTAAAGAGTGTGTAGAGGCTATGGCTATCGGAGTAAGGAGGGTAATGAAATCAGATTATTCATTGAGTACCACAGGAATAGCCGGTCCGGATGGAGGTTCGAAAGAAAAGCCAGTTGGAACTATCTGGATAGCTGTTTCATATCTCAATAAAATCACAAATCAGGATGAGGTAATATCCCGAAAACTTCAATTTAATAGTGACAGAGAAAGAAATATTGAGAGATTTTCATCTAATGCCCTCAATCTTTTGAGATTAGAGTTGCTTAAGGGTAATAGATGATGATGCTTGAGCAATAGGCATTATTACCATATCGTTTATATTGACATTTGGGGGACAATTTACCATAAACATTATCGCATCAGCTATATCTTGAGCAGTAAGGGGGACAAAACCTTTATATACATTTGATGCTCGCTCTGTATCACCCTTAAATCTGACCTCGGAAAATTCGGTTTCGACTGCACCGGGACATATTTGAGACACCTTGATTCTGTATTTCAATAGATCCATTCTTGTACCTAATGTAATGGCATCAACTGCGTGTTTTGATGCACAATACACATTTCCATTTGGATATACTTGCTTCCCTGCAATAGAACACAAATTTATTATATGGCCACCTTGAGCATTGTTAATCATAATGTTAGAAATAACTTTAGTAACATATAACAATCCCTTAACATTGGTATCGATCATTCTTTCCCAATCATCTACAACTCCCTCATTTATAGGATCAAGACCCACTGCAAGTCCGGCATTATTCACTAAGACATTTATTCCTCTCCACTCTTGAGGGAGATTTCCGAGATATTTTTCTACCTCTTTCTGACTCCGGACATCAAATGAGAGTGGAAACACTTTAACTCCATACTCCCCTTCAATCCTCTTTGAAAAATCCATAAGAAGTTTCTCCCTTCTACCTGTGATTATCAAATTATATCCGCTTTTTGCAAGCGACTCTGCAACCGCTTTTCCGATTCCGGCTGTTGCTCCTGTAATAACTGCTATTTTTTTCATTATAAATATTATAGTATTGTTGTTAATTCTGAACTTCATCCATTACTCGTAAGAAATTCTCACCGAAAATCAAATCAATATCCCCCTCAGAATACCCCCTCCTTCTCAACTCCACTTTTATATTAGGGTACATACTTATATCCCTCATCCCTTGAGGAGCTATCTCAATACCATCAAAATCGGAACCCAAACCAACATGATTTATCCCTACAAGACTGACAATGTGATCTATATGATCCACTATTTTGGTGAAAGATATTGATTCATATGTGTTTAATATTGAGGTGATTTTGTAATAATTATTCCTATATTCAATATTTTTGAGATCTGAACGATACCTCTCCTGCCATATTTCACCCTGTTCCCCCAATTGCGTAAGTTCCTCATTTCCAAAGCCATTAACAAGAAAATAAGGATAGAAATTGACTTGAACAACACCACCTTGAGATGCAAGGTCTTTTATCATCTCATCAGTTAGATTTCGTTTATGATTGCACAAAGCTCTACAACAAGAGTGTGTAGCTACAATCGGCCTCTTAGAATATTTTAATATATCATAAAATGAGAGATCAGATGAATGGGAGCAATCAATCAAAACCCCCAGAGAGTTTAATTCTGCAATTACCTCTTTGCCAAATGGAGAGACACCTCCCCACCTTTTTTCTGAAGGGGCACAAGAGTCGCAAATCTCATTATTAGCATTATGACAAAGGGTAAGGTATCGTATCCCAAATTTATAGAAAAGTCTTAATAATGAGAGATTTGTATTGATTGGGGAGCCGTTTTCCATACCGAGAAATACAGAAAGAAGTCCTCTCTCTTTATTGTTTCTCCCATCTTGAGGTGAAAAGGCAAATGCAACCTTATTCGAATTAGCATCTACCGCATCATATGATTTTGATATTAAATTGATTGCGTGCGCTGTGGCTTGATCAGGTAAAAAATTTTTAGGGGTATATATAGAGAAAAAAACACCATCTACTCCCCCCTCTTTCATTCTGACAAAATCAAAATGTCCTCTATCAAGTCTCTTACCCAAATCTATCCCCTCTAATAACATTGATGGTGTATCACAATGAGAATCAAGAATAAAAGGGTGTTTAAATAATGTTTCCGACTTCATAAATCAAACCATTTCAAGATTAATTTTCACTACATTATCAATTTTTCTCAAATCATCAAAAATGGGATCAAGACTGTAACTTGGATCGACTTGAATCTTGTAGGCTATCTGAGAAGTGTGCAAAGAGTAATCTTTTTCAAGTGAAACATTATAAATAAACACATTCCTCTCTTTTAAAACACGAAGAACCTCATTAAAATTTGGACAATCGGTGTTAAAACGGATAATCAGATACTTAACATCACCTGTAAGGATCTTCTTTTTCTCTATTTGGTCAATAGTGACTAATATAAATAAAGAGATAAAAGTTAATACGAATGAAGGAATATACATTCCTGAGCCAACACACATTCCGATGATGGCAACTACCCAAATAGCTGCAGCTGTGGTCAATCCGTGGACATTCCCCTTACTTTGAATAATTGCACCTGCCCCTAAGAACCCTATCCCTGTTAGGATCTGTGCAGCAATTCTCCCAGGATCACCATTTAAAAAATGAGGATAACTCTGTGGTATCCATATAGATAGAAGCATAGCCGCAGTTGACCCCATACAAATAAGTGAAAATGTTCTGATCCCCGCGCTTCTTCTACGAGTTTGTCGTTCTACCCCAATAACAGCACCAAGCATAAAACTGATAACCAACTTGATAGTAGCAGACATAGTAGTCACTTCCATACTAAGAAATGACTGTTTCAGATACTCATATAAGGTTATCTCTAAATCAAACATATACACATCAAACATATATACAAAAATACTACTATTTATTTGTCATCAAACAATAAATAGTAGTATTTGGAAATGAATACTGGCTTAAATTTAATCAATCATTTTTAAGGAAGTGTGTGAACCAATATCTATTTTATTTATTTTCAGATTGTTATTCCCTTTGTATTTAAGAGCTGATGAACCTGATAGGATAACAGAGAGATATGTTTGTGGATTTACGATTGCAGCAGAGGCTCCTGAAATATCTGTTTTTACAGTTTTAGATATTAGATCCCTCGCATTGACTGAAGAAGCTCCTGATATCTCCATATAGAAACTATCAGTCGAACCTATTAGCTCTATATGAGAGGCGCCTGAACAATCAAGATTAACATTGGTAAACACCCCATCTAATTTAATTTTAGACGCTCCGCTTGCATCTATTTCTAATGAAGAGCTCTTAATTTTGGATGAGGCGTATGATGCTCCTGAAATATCATATTCTATTTCGGAAAATTCTCCGTTTAATAAAATTCGAGAGGCACCACTCACATCTATGGACCCTTTTTTAGCATCAATCTGGAGCGATTTTATATTGCTTGAACCAGAAACATCACAATCAAACTCATCAACTATAAATTTATCACCACAAGTCAATTTCGAATTTCCGGACATATCCAATTCGCTTAGAGTTTCAATAGTTACTTTTGCTTTTAAAACATATTTTCCAATATTTCTGGTAATACTTCTGGGGGCTTTATCTGTATCTATCATAAGATAAAGGGTATTGCCCTTTACCTTTGCAATTACATATTTTTCTAACTCTTCACTCATTGTTAAATCTACAGAGTGAGTATTACCCTTTGAGAGGGTTACATCAAATATCGAAGAAATTTGCATCCCCGTAAAAGAGGAAACTTTAACTTTTTTATCTATAGTAGAGGCATAAATTGAGACAGTAAAACTCATCGATGCAAACACTACCATCAAAATACTTAATAAAAACTTTTTCATTTTTCTTTATAAATTACTTATTAACAATTAATTACTCATTTATATCATTGAATCTGAGATTTGGGTTTTTAGTCGACGTAAACCATCTAATCTCTGAGAATAATATTCTTTTACTATTTTAACTTTTTCTTTTTCATTTAATTCATCCGGCAATTGAGAAAGTATAGGAATCGCCTCAAATGTAATATTATCAATGGTTTGCTCTATCATTAATGAGCTGGTCTTATCCATTGAGGATGATGCATTTTCAATTTCAATTGTCAGCATTGCTACCTCTTTATAATATTGTTTTAGGATGTTTTTAAGTTGATATTCAGGTGATTGAAACATTAACATAGTAGTAACCCCTGCAAATAGTACTATTGAGGCTGCAATTGACAAGAACGAATAGAGTTTGATTCTACTATTTTTTTGGAATTTTTTCAAAAATCGATCCTCGTCACCAAAAGGGATATTCTCCCCTTCCAATATATCCCGATTAATATTTATAAAATTCTGTAATTTATCCATAATGATTTTATTTAGTCTCATTTAGCATTTGAATCAGGCGAGCTTTTCCCCTCATATATTGAGATCGTACTGTTGCCTCTTTAACACCCACTATTTGAGATATTTCTTCATAATCATACCCTTCGAAAAGAAGAAGAGAGAGGATAATTCTATAACCATCTGGGAGTGACTCTACCCCTTTTTGAATCTTACGAACCAGCTCTGATCGATCCTCTGTCTCAATAATACCATCAAGTGAATCGTCAAGATCATCACAATTATCTTTTTTGTATTCCTCTTGAAAAAGTTGAGATCTTTTCTTTTTTCTCAATACATCAATTGATCCCCGTATCGCTGTTTTAACCAACCAAGACTCTATCTGTTCCTGTTTCAGCTTATCAATAAGGTCTGATTTTAAGAACTTTATAATGGTATCTTGCATCATCTCTTCCGCGTCCATCTCGTTTCCGAGTACTCTATAAGAGGCGTTATAGATATGCTTTTTGTACTTATTATAAAATTGGGTCAGTTCTATGCGTGTCACTTTTATTTTCTTCTTTTCGATATTAAAACGAAAGATAAAAAGATTTGTTGCACGAATTGAAAAAAATATTATCTCCTCTGGCGGATCATTTCAAATAATATAACAGAAGTTGCCACAGAAACATTGAGAGAACCGATCTCTCCCGACATTGGAATTTTAGTTTGCAAATCGCATAAAGACAAGATTGAATCAGAGATACCCTTACCTTCAGAGCCCATTACAATAGCTGTTGGTTTTTTAAAATCAACATCGTAAATGAGTACATCGCTCTTTTCAGTAGCTGCAATTATCTGAAATCCAAGTTCTTTTAAAAGAAAAATAGGAATTCTCAGATTTTGGACACGACAGGCATTGATTCTTAAAAGTGCACCTGCTGAAGTTTTTATAGCTTCTGCATTGATGGCAGCCCCCCCTTTTGCAGGCAAAATAATACCATTTACCCCTGCACACTCAGCACTCCTTGCTATAGCCCCAAAATTTCTAACATCGCTAACACCATCAAGAAGCACAAATACAGGGTTTTCCATATCCTTTAGGGCTTTCTCTACCATCTCCTCCAATGGAACAAAATCGATTTGTGAGAGGAAAGCTATCACACCTTGATGTTTGCCTCTGCTTATCTGATTCATCCTCTCAATTGGAACAAATTGGACATTTATCTCTTTTTCGTGGAGAATATCAAGCAATTCTCTAAACTGAGGCCCTTCAAGACCTTGTTTAAACATAACCTTCTCAATTTTCTTCCCAGCTATAATCGCTTCAGCAACAGGGCGCATTCCATACAGATAGTTCAATTTTGGTTCTTCCATAATTTTTATTATTAGCGTGTAGTAATCAATATTAATGCTTAAATATACTAACTATTCCCCTCCTAACTCCATCCACTCCTCAAGCTTTTTGTCCAAATCTCTTTTATATTGAAGGTATTCTCTTGTAAGTAACTCAATATCTGCACCTTTATCAGGAGAAGAAAGTTTATTTTCTATTTTTTTCATCTCCCCTTCGATAAAAGAGATCCTTTTTTCACAATTTTCAAACTGCTTCTGCCTCCGTTTTATCTCTTTTTGCTCTTCGTATGAGAGTTTAGCTTCGGTTCTATGGGTGAGAGATGGTGTCGGATCACTAACTTTTATCTCCCCCCCTTCTTGATTGTTCCTCTTTTCCAACTCCTGAAGATTTTCAATTTTTCTTCTATCAATAAATTCATCAATACCTCCAAGATGCTCTTTTATACGCCCATCTTTAAATTCATAAACCTTATTAACTAACCCCTCCAGAAAATCCCTATCGTGAGAAACTATCACAAGTGTACCATCAAATTTTATAAGTGACTGTTTCAATATATCTTTAGAGCGAATATCCATATGGTTTGTAGGCTCATCCAATGCCAAAAGATTGTAGGGACGCAACATAAGTTTTGCCATAGCAAGACGAGAACGCTCCCCACCACTCAATACAGAAACTTTTTTATCTATATCATTACCCTTAAATAGAAATGCTGCCAAAATATCTCTTAGCCTAAATCTAATATCACCAACAGCAATTTTATCCAGAGTATCAAAAACAGAATCTTGCTTATTAAGTATATCTTCCTGATTTTGCGCATAATAGCCAATAGAAACATTATACCCAACCTCAGCTATACCATCTATAGGCTTCAACTCATTAGTTATTATCTTCATCAATGTACTCTTCCCCTCTCCATTACGACCTACAAACGCAACCTTTTCACCCCTTTCAATAGTAATATTTCCATCCTTAATCACCTCTTTCACACCATCTTTAGTCCTATATCCCCCAACAAGATCCTTAGCCTTAAAAACCACCTGACCAGAACGGGGTGATGGGGGAAATTTTACATTTAAGGCAGATTTGTCCTCCTCTTCGATCTCTATCCTATCAATCTTCTCCAATTGCTTAATTCTTGATTGAACTTGATTTGCTTTTGTAGCCTTATATCTGAATCGCTCAATAAACTCTTCACTCTTCTCAATCATCCTTTGTTGATTTTCGTATGCCGCAAGTTGCTGCTCCATCCTCTCTCGCCTTAACTCAATAAAACGGCTATATGGAACCTTATAATCGTGTATCTTGCCAAGCATTATCTCAACAGTCCTACTTGTCACAACATCGAGAAAACGCCTATCGTGAGAGATCAGCAACAACGAACCGGAATAGCTTCCAAGATAATCTTCCAACCACTGAATTGACTCAATATCAAGATGGTTCGTAGGTTCGTCCAAAAGCAACACATCGGGTTTGTGGAGAAGCACCTTAGCAAGCTCTACCCTCATATTCCACCCCTGAGAAAAGGTACTCCGCCCCCTTGAAAGGTCCTCCCTTTTAAAACCGAGCCCAATCAGTGTTTTTTCAGCCTGCAAGCGAGGAGATTCTGATCCAATCATCATCAATCTGTCGTTAATATCATTGTACTCAACAATCAGTTTATGGTAAGATACAGATTCATAATCGGTTCGAGTAACTAACTCTTTATTAATGCCATCTAACCTATCATTTAAAAGAAAATAATCGGCAAAAGCAGTCATTGTCTCATCTATAATGCTCTTATCTTTAGAGTATTCCATTATTTGAGGAAGGTAACCTATTGATATATCATTAGGTTTCATTATAGTTCCTGATGTTGGGGCATCAATCCCCATAATCAATTTAAGAATAGTCGATTTTCCTGCCCCATTTTTCCCGACAAGGGCAATATGTTCCCCGTCACTAATATGAAAATTAATATCATCAAGCAAGGTAAATCCCCCATAAGAGACTGTTAATCCATTTATTGATATCATACAGTCTCCCTATTTATTTTGTTATCCGCACAGGTCATAATAGATATTTCATATAACAAGTATAATGGCAATGCCACGATCAAAAGGGTAAAAGCATCACCTGATGGAGTTATTATTGCTGAAAGGATCAACAAAACAACCACTGCGTGCTTTCTATATTTTTTCAAAAATTGTTTACTGATAATGCCCATTTTTGATAATAATGCAGCTAAAGCAGGCATCTCAAAAACAATTCCCATTATCAAGATTAGTCTGATAAACATTGATATATAGGACAATAATGATATCTGATTGGCTACCATTTCACTAACTTGATATGTACCGAGAAATCGTACCGTAAGTGGAAAAACCAAAGCATAACCAACAAATACCCCAAAATAGAACAAAATTGAGGCAAACCCGAATGCTATACTAACAGATCTCCTCTCGTATGAATATAGTGCAGGTCGAACAAAGCCCCATAGAAGATAGATAATAAATGGAAATGAGATGACGAGACTAAGATAAAATGATATTTTGATATGGGTAAAGAACTGAGCAGCTAAATCAATATTAATGAGGGTCATAGAAAAAGTATCTAACTTTTCCATTCCAAATAGAGACAAGAGTTCATTAAGGCCTCTATATAAGAAAAAGTCCCCATTTAGTGGGGCTAATATTATTTTATCAAAAATAAAAGTTTTGGAGAAAAACACCCCTACCATTAAAATAAGGATAACAATAAATGAGCGGAAGATTATTTTCCTCAGCTCATCTAAATGTTCCCAAAATGTCATTTCTTCTGCCACCTCAATTAATCTTTCTTCGTCTTTGTTTTATCTTCTTCGTCTGTATTTATCTCATCTTCAACGCCTTTTACCCCATCTTTAAAACTCTTAACACCCTTTCCCAACCCCTTCATCAACTCAGGTATCTTTTTCCCACCAAAGAAAAGAAGAACGACCAATGCGATTAGAACTATCTCTGTAATTCCAATACTGCCTAAAAATAAAAATGTTCTCATATTTGTTTATATTTATATATTCAATTTACCTTATACCACCTTCACAACTCACACTCTTTAAAGCATCTAAAAAAAATTGAGGAACCCTGATCGGCCTCCTTGTGGTTCTGTTGATAAACCCAAGTACAACCTCGCCGTCACATATTTTTTGTCCGTTTTGATTTGTAATAATCGTTTTGACCTCAATACGTGCCATAGGCTCTTTTTCTACCCAAGTAACTATCTTAAGAATATCACCCATCTTTGCAGGGATCCGATAGTTCAATTGAGCCGAAACGACAGGCATTAAAACACCCAATTCCTCTATTTTCATAATATGTAAACCTGCATCTGTCAAAAACTTATGTCTTCCACACTCAAAGTAACGAATATAATTTGAGTGGTGGACAATACCCATCTGGTCTGTCTCGTAATACCTCACTTCAAGCTCTATTTCAGACACACAATACATAAATCAAAGATAAGTAAAAAGTTTGTTATTAAAATAAAATAGTAAAAAGGGGATATAAGTGTCTTAAATCCCTTTTAGTATGCTAATTGACTTTTTAAGAGCCTCCAATTTCAAGGTAGCATCATTTTGTTTCTTCTTCTCCATTGCAACCACCGCTTCAGGGGCATTATCCACAAATTTTTTGTTAGACAACTTAGATTCAACCCCCTTCAGAAATTTCTCAAGGTGATCAATCTCCGCACCCATTTTTAAGATCTCCTCCTCGGTATCTATCATACCGGTAAGGAGAATCGACATTTCAGTTGTACCAACCATAAATGATGCACAATTGTCCATATTCTTACTCTCAGATGTAGATTTGACAGATGAGATATTAGCAACTCTTTGGAGAACAGGAAGTAATCTTAAAGAAAACTCCCCTTTAATTATCAATTCCAATGGTGTTTTCGGAGAGATACCTTTTGATTGCCTGATATTCCTTATAGAGGTCACAGCAGAAATCACATTATCAAAATCGATGATAATTTTCTGATCATAATTCTTAAATATTGGCATATGTTCAAGCATAATTGTCTCCCCTTCACCTCTTTGTGCAATATTATGCCACAACTCTTCAGTAATAAACGGCATAATAGGATGTAACATTTTCAATAATGAATCGAAAAAGTTTAATGTTGCATCAAAGGTAACCCTATCAATAGGAGAACCATATTCTGGCTTGATAATCTCAAGATACCAAGCACAGAAATCATCCCAAAACAATTTATAGAGTGTCATCAACCCATCAGAAATTCTAAATTTATCAAAATGGTCATTGATAATCTCATTAGTGAAAGACAATTTGTTTTCAAACCACTCAACAGCCAAAAGAGAATGGTGTGATTGTTTTAGAGTATCATCGACATTCCAAGTATTAATCAACCTATAAGCATTCCATATCTTATTACAGAAATTTCTTCCTTGTTCAACTTGAGATACATCAAATAAAATATCACTCCCTGCAGAGCTGCATAATAACATACCAAGTCGCACTCCATCAGCACCATATTGTTCAATCATATTAATAGGATCAGGGGAGTTTCCAAGTGATTTTGACATCTTACGCCCTTGTTTGTCCCTTACAATCCCTGTCAGATAAACATTCTTAAATGGTACCTCTCCACAAAACTCATCCCCTGCCATAACCATCCTTGCCACCCAGAAGAACAGAATCTCAGGGGCAGTGATCAGATCGCTTGTTGGATAGTAATATTTCAACTCTTCATTTGCCTCTTTATTAGGGAAACCCGGCTTTGATGGATCAAATACAGAGATTGGCCAAAGCCAAGAAGAAAACCAAGTATCCAATACATCCTCATCCCTGGTAAGGTCACTTTCCTCAATATCTGGATCTATTTGACGAGCTGCTTTAAGAGCCTCATCTAAAGATGATTCCACAACAAATTTACCATTTGGTAAATAGTAGGCAGGGATCTGTTGTCCCCACCATAATTGTCTTGATATACACCAATCGTGGACATTCTCCATCCAGTGTCTATATGTATTCTTAAACTTGTCGGGAATCAATTTTATTTGATCCGACTCAACTCTATTCAATGCCACTTTCGCAAGGGAATCCATTTTCAAAAACCATTGAAGAGACAATCTGGGCTCTATCACAGCATTAGTTCTCTCTGAATAACCAACTTGAGAGATGTAATCTTCCTCTTTGTCAAGTTGTTCGGAGCTTATCAACATTTTTACAATCTTCTTCCTCGCAACAAACCTATCTTCCCCGATCAATATTATCCCTTTTTCGTTTATTTTTCCATTTTCGTCAATAATATCAATAACGGGAAGATTATGTCTCAATCCGATCTCATAATCATTTATATCGTGAGCAGGGGTCACTTTCAGACATCCCGTACCAAAATCCATTGTTACATAAGAATCCTCAATAATTGGTATCTCTTTATTAATTAATGGAATAAATACTTTCTTCCCCTTCAAATGTCGATATCTCTCATCTTCGGGATTTATACAAATTGCAGCATCTGCCATAATGGTTTCAGGCCTTGTAGTAGCAATTACAATATATTTATCTTTTGATGGAATCCCGTTTTCAGATAGCATATATCTGAGATAGTAGAGTTTTGATCTTGTCTCTTTATGGATGACCTCCTCGTCACTTACAGCGGTAAGAGATTGAGGATCCCAATTTACCATCCTAACCCCACGATATATATAACCTTTTTTATAGAAGTACACAAAGGTATTAATTACCGCTTCATTCATCGGTGGATCCATTGTAAATTTTGTCCTCTCCCAATCACAAGAGGCACCGAGTTTCTTAAGTTGTTCCAAAATTATTCCACCATGTTTTTCTCTCCATTTCCACGCGTGTTCCATAAACTCCTCACGAGTCAAATCACATTTTTCAATCCCCTCTTCCTTTAATTTAGCAACAACCTTCGCCTCAGTAGCGATAGAGGCGTGGTCAGTACCGGGCACCCAACAAGCATTTTTACCACTCATACGGGCACGACGAACAAGAACATCCTGTATCGTATTATTTAGCATATGTCCCATATGGAGAACTCCTGTAACATTTGGAGGGGGGATAACTATTGTATAAGGTTCCCTTTCATCAGGGACAGAGTGAAAGAAATCATTTTTCAACCAATAGGAATACCATTTATCCTCAACTTCATTCGGGTTATACTTGATAGGGAGCTCCATTATCTCAATTTTTTAATCATTTTTACTATAATTAAGCGCAAATTTACACAAAATGCTATCTTTGTAAAGAATTAAATTAAATAATCTTAAAAATATGTCTCAACAGGTAATTCAACCCAATGAAATAAATATAGAGCTTAATAGTGAAATTGCCAAAGGTAATTATTCAAACTTAGCAATTATAACCCACTCATCCAGCGAGTTTATATTGGATTTTGCAAGATTATTACCGGGTGTTCCGAAAGCTGAAGTTACAAGTAGAATTATTATGACAGCTGAACATGCAAAAAGGCTCTTTATGGCACTAAGTGATAATATTTCAAAATACGAAAGCCAAAATGGCGAGATCAAAATAAATAATTTAAGCACAAAAGAGAATATCCCATTCGGCTTTGGTCCGAGTTCTGCAAATGCCTAATAATTATGAATATAGAACTAATTACTCTTTACTCTAAGATTAGTAAAGAAAATGAATTATTAGATACTAGGTATCCCCTTCTTTCGGCCCTAAAAAGGATTGCTGATGTCACCATCACCCCTTTAAATAATTATTCTCCAAGTATTGGTGATGAATATAATTCGTTGTATGGAGAAAAAATAGAGATATTCTTTATCCTCTCAGGGGGAACAGAAGAGTCATTTATCTCTATTGCACACAGAATTACAGAACCAATAATCATTATGTGTGATGGCTACTATAATTCATTAGCAGCGGGTCTTGAAATTTCTTCTTGGCTTCATCAGCATAATTTTAAGCACGAATTGATCAATATCCCTATGGAATTCAGTAATTTGGATTTCCTTCAGATAAGGTTGTCGTGTATTAAACTAAGTGGATTGCTTTCAAGTATCAACTCAACTTCACAGAGAGATAAAATTAACAACTGTCCCCCTCTGAATTATTTTGACGAGAATATTAAAGATGTCCTCTCACACTCCGTTATCGGTCTTATCGGGGGAGAATCTAATTGGTTGGTTGCCTCACACATAGACCGCCCTTATATAGAGAGAACATTTAATGTAAGATTTGTTGATATAGATATAAATGAGGTTGTTACAGATTATAATACTTCAAGAGAAGATATTGTTATTGATGAACGGTTCAAACATATAGGACCATCTGATGATGCAAATATCAGGGAAGCTATCAGGTTTTCCAATGTATTAATCAATATTTGTAAAAAATATTCACTTACAGCCCTTACTATCAATTGTTTTGATGCTTTAGATACTTGTAAAACAACCGCCTGCCTCTCCCTTTCAATATTAAATGATATGGGGATTCCGTCAGGGTGTGAAGGAGATATCCCCTCCTTATGGACAATGATAGTTGCCAAAGCCTATTTTGGCAAAGACTCATTTATGGCAAACCCCTCCTCCTCTGTAAAAGAAGAACATTCTATAGATTTTGCCCATTGCTCTATCCCTTTCTCACTTGTTTCATCTTTCAAACTACCCACTCATTTTGAATCGGGTATAGGCGTTGGTATTGAAGGGGTTATGAAAACCGGAAGATACTCTATTATGAAAATTGGCGGAGAAAAATTGAATAAATTATTTTATGCTGAGGGGAGAGTGATTTGCAACACCACTATTAAACAAAGATGTAGAACTCAAATTAGATTTCAATTCGATTCAGATGAAGATTTTGACAGATTTTTCCTTACAAGGCTTGGCAATCACATTATTCTGACACCGTTAGAGTAATCCAATCACAACTAATAATGTATAGTATATCGTTTATAGGTGCCGGGAATGTTGCATTTAGACTCTCTTTAGCTCTCCAATTGGCCGGACATTCCATTGATTTTATTTGCAATAGAGATATAAATAATGGAAATAAGTTGGTCAAAGCAATCAATAAAAATGGTGGGGAGGCAAAATACACAAACGACTATAAAGCCCTTCTAAATTCAGAAGTTGTAATAATCTCAGTATCAGATGATGCAATTGAAGAGGTCACAAAAGGGATAGCAGCCTCTTTAAAAGAAGTCTCCCTTGGTGAGATTCAATTACCTAATTTTTTTCACACATCCGGTGCTACAGATATAAAAGCATTGTCTACATTGATGGATATGGGTTTTGAATGCGGTGTCTTATACCCACTTATGACAATAAGTAAGTCTAAAAACATAAATTTTTCAGATGTCCCATTTCTCCTCGAATCCACCTCTCAAACCACAAAAAGGGTATTAGAAGGGTTGACTTCATCTCTAAATTCTGAATATTTTCTTTGCAACTCTGAAAAAAGATTGAGGATGCATACAGCAGCTGTATTCTCTTGCAATTTTATCAACTATCTTCTCGGATTGTCTTTTGAAGTTGCAGGTAATGCCCATACCCTCCTATTACCAAGCACTTTAGAAATGGTTCGGAAGTCTTTTCTTCTATCACCCGAAGCTGCCTCCACAGGGCCTGCAAAAAGGGGAGATTTGACAACTATTAATAAACACATTGATCTTCTTGAACAGTTAGGACTTGAAGAGCACAAAGAGATATACAAATTACTATCAGATAAAATTATTAAAAAATACAATAAATAAATATGTCCAATTATAAAGCAGATTTATTAAAAATAAAGGCAATAGCATTTGATGTTGACGGAGTACTAACAGACGGCTCCATCATTTCAACATTGGATGGGGATCTTCTCCGCACTTTTGACTCGAAAGATGGCTTCGGAATAAGGATGTGTAAAATGAAAAATATTCCGATTGGGATTATCACCGGAGGGGAATCTGAGAGTATTGTCAAACGATTTTTAGCAATAGGTATAGAACATGAAAACATATTTCAACACGCCCGAAATAAACCCCCCTTCTTCCTAAAATTTTGCGAACAAAACAATCTTGATCCCAAAGAGGTTGCCTATGTGGGGGACGACATTCCAGATATATCAGTTTTAAAAATGTGTGGACTTGCAGTATGTCCATCAGATGCTGTCCCGGAGGTTAAAGAGGTTTGTGATTATATCTCGCTATATAAAGGTGGAAAAGGGTGCGCAAGGGATCTTATCGAGCAGATCCTAAAAATTCACGGAAAATGGACTTTTGAAGCAGAGGAGCATTCTAAATGGTTTTAAGGGAGTTACTTAATAATAAAAAGATAGTATTGGCTTCTGCCTCTCCCAGAAGACACGAGCTATTGGCCGGCCTCGATATAGAATTTACAATCGATTCAAGTAGTAATACTAAAGAGGAGATCGACCCTTTGATAGAGAATGAAGGAATTCCTCTTTACTTGGCCTCTTTAAAATCATCATCTTTTCATCGACAATTAAATAGTGATGAGATCCTAATAACAGCAGATACAATAGTAATTTGCAATGGCAAAGTTTTGGGAAAACCAAAAGATAGAGAAGATGCATTTTATATGCTCAAAACTCTATCCGGAATGACTCATACCGTTGTAACAGGGGTTTGTATAAGAGATCTTAATAAAAAAGACACCTTTTCAGCCTTCTCAAAGGTGACATTCAAAGAACTTTCAGATAATGAAATAAACTACTACATAGATCATTATAAGCCTTACGATAAAGCGGGGTCTTATGGTGTTCAAGAGTGGATAGGATATATCGCTATCACCTCAATAGAGGGGTCATTCTACAATGTTATGGGGCTTCCTGTTCAAAAGGTCTATTCGCATCTAATATCCTTTATATCAGAGTGAAATATCATCTCCTCGAGTACATATATCGCAAATTCCGCAATTGACCGACTCTGTTTGTCCAAAATATGAGAGCAACCTTCTGCTCCTGCAAGGGAGATATGTGTCGGAAGAATCCACTAATGGAGAGATATAGGCTGTCATTCCGTCTAATCTCTGCTTAAAATTGTCCTTTCGATTTGTGAATGTACTTTTTGACAAGAACAGATTACTCGGAGTAAGTCTCTCATTATTAAAGCATATCAATGGTGAACGGGCTCTTGGAATATATTTTATAACCCTCATTTTCGATAATAATGTCAATTTACTCTTAACACTATCTGAACTATTTCTGATTACCCTACCAATATACTCCTCATCTATTGAGACTAAATGGGAGAAAAGGGCAGGATATATTCTCATAATGGCCTTGACAAAACCATCAAGATCACTATTAGAGAGTTGTATTCGGTAGAGTTCATCACGATTTACAATAAACATAATCCTACTTGGATTGTCTATTTCATCTGTTAATGTCCAATAACCAGCACTATCAAGATATTTAATCGCATAATAGGCAGATAAAGTATGGAGTTTAAAACTTTTTGCAAAATCGATAAGATTAAACTTAAACATTTGACCTTCACCCTCTTCGTATGGAATTCCTAAATAGAGAAACACCTTTTGATAAATATCTGCGATATACTCAAGGTCGGGAAAAGTGACCTTGTATATTTGGTTGAGCCTTAAAATATCTGTTTTATTATACAAAAGATAGGCATAAGATCTCAATCCATCTCTACCTGCCCTCCCTGCCTCTTGATAGTACGATTCAATAGATTCAGGCAGATCATAATGGCATACAAACCTCACATCGGGTTTATCTATCCCCATTCCGAAAGCATTAGTCGCAACAATAACCTTTAAATCCCCCCTCTTCCACAAATCTTGCTTTTTGCTCCTCTCCTCTTTACCGATCCCTGCATGGTAAAAATCGGCATCCACCCCTTGAGTTTTCAGAAAAGCTGCAGTCTCTTCACTCCTTTTCCTCTCTCTCACATATATAATTCCACTACCACCCACTTGATTACAGATTTTTAGCATTGCTCCGAGTTTGTCATTCACATTTTTTACAATATATGCGAGATTCGGACGCTCAAAACCGGAACGAATTATATTCTTCTTTTTAAATCCGAGATTTTCAATTATTTCAGCTGACACCTTCTCTGTTGCAGTGGCAGTAAGTGCTATAACAGGAACACCGGGGAGTATTGAACGAATCTCTTTAATTAACAGATAATCTGGACGAAAATCGTAGCCCCATTGTGATATACAGTGTGCCTCATCAACAACAAGAAAGTTAACATTCATCGCAGCAACCCTAACTTTAAAGATCTCAGTCCTAAGACGTTCAGGAGAGACATATAAAAATTTATAATCCCCATATCTCGCATTATCAAGGGTAGCATCTATCTCATTAAAAGTCATTCCTGAATGGATTGAGAGTGCCTTTATCCCCTTTGAATTAAGGTTCTGAACCTGATCTTTAATCAATGATATTAGGGGTGATACGACTATCGCAATTCCCTCTTTTTCCAATGCAGGTATCTGAAAACATATAGATTTACCTCCACCTGTTGGCAATATAGCTAAGACATCTTCCCCACCAATTGCACAATTGATGATCTCCTCTTGCTTTGGGCGAAAGGAGGTATAACCCCAATATCTTTCCAATAAATTATATATCATATTTCAACCTACAGTCCACCTTTAAAACAACTTACAAACTTACTGCAAATATTTCCTTAATACAATATTTCTATTTCTTCTATTATTCATATCTTTGGCAAAATAATTGTAGTTATTATCGCTAATTAAATTTTAAATATAAATAATTCAAATATAAGAAAATGAAACAAATTGATTTGGCAAAGTATGGCATTACAAATGCCTCTGAGGTTATCTATAACCCAAGCTATGATGCTCTATATAAGGCAGAAACCGACCCCTCTCTCACTGGTTATGAAAAAGGACAAAAAACCGAGTTAGGAGCAATAAATGTGATGACAGGTATCTATACCGGACGTTCTCCTAAAGACAAATTTTTTGTTATGGATGATGTATCAAAAGATACAATTTGGTGGACATCTGATGATTATAAAAACGACAATAAACCTGTTTCAAAAGAGACTTGGAGCAAATTGAAAGATATAGCTTCTAAAGAGCTTTCGAATAAAACATTATATGTTGTTGACGCTTTCTGCGGAGCAAACGAAAACTCTCGTCTTAAAATCAGATTTATAATGGAAGTTGCTTGGCAAGCACACTTTGTAAAGAATATGTTCATCCGCCCTACAGAGGAAGAGCTTAAAAATTTTGGAGAACCAGATTTTGTGGTATTAAATGCTTCAAAAGCAAAAGTTGAAAACTATAAAGAGTTGGGTCTCAATTCAGAAACAGCTGTTGTTTTTAATCTAACAGAAAAAATGCAGGTAATCATCAATACTTGGTATGGTGGAGAGATGAAAAAAGGGATGTTTTCGTATATGAACTATCTTCTTCCTCTTAAAGGGATTGCATCTATGCACTGCTCAGCAAACACAGGTAAAAATGGTGATACCGCTATCTTCTTCGGACTTTCAGGTACAGGTAAAACCACCCTCTCTACCGATCCAAAACGTCAATTGATTGGAGATGACGAACATGGCTGGGACAATGACGGTGTATTTAACTTTGAAGGTGGTTGCTATGCAAAAGTTATCAATCTATCAAAAGAGAATGAGCCTGACATCTACAATGCAATTAGGAAAGATGCTCTTTTGGAAAATGTAACCGTTGACCCTCAAGGCAATATAGACTTTAACGATAAAAGTGTTACTGAAAACACACGCGTTTCCTACCCTATTTACCACATTGACAATATTGTAAAACCGGTATCGAAAGCAGGACACGCGACTAAAGTTATATTCCTTACAGCTGATGCATTCGGAGTACTTCCTCCCGTTTCAAAATTGACACCTGAACAGACAAAATACTATTTCCTAAGTGGTTTTACTGCAAAATTAGCAGGTACAGAGCGCGGAATTACCGAGCCAACCCCTACATTCTCGGCTTGTTTCGGAGCAGCATTCCTATCACTTCACCCTACTAAATACGGTGAAGAGCTTGTAAAAAGGATGGAAAAAGTCAATGCTACTGCATACTTAGTAAATACAGGATGGAATGGAACAGGCAAACGTATATCAATCAAAGATACCCGTGCAATTATTGACAGAATACTTGACGGCTCGATTGATAAAGCTGAAACAATCACAATTCCTATGTTTAATCTTGCAATTCCTACTCAATTGAAGGATGTTGACACAAAGATACTTGACCCTCGTAATACCTACTCAAATACCAAAGAGTGGGAGACAAAAGCACAAGATCTTGCAGGAAGATTTGTTAAGAATTTTACCAAATTCACGGGCAATCCTGCTGGGAAAGCACTTGTAGATGCAGGTCCTAAAATTTAGACCCTACAATTTTAATAAATATTGACCAAAGATGGGATAACATAAAAGTCTATGTGACTTTTATGTTATCCCATCTTTGTTTTATTTTTTAGCTACATTTTTTCCAAAAAAACATCTATATTGCGACGATTTTAAATTAAGTCTTTCTCTATGAAATTATATCAGAAGTTGATTTTTTGGATAGTGGTGCCTATCATCACTATCATTATTATTTTCTTTACTTTAGCCACAATTACAGAGTACAGACCGAAAGAAAAAGAGATTATATTTATCAATGACTCCTCTAATGAACTCATCATATCTCAATCTATCAGGATTTTAACTTGGAATATAGGGTATGCCGGATTAGGGGAAAATATGGACTTCTTCTATGATGGAGGGAGAATGATTCGCGACACTAAAGAGAATACCCTTTCCAATTTAAACTCAATAATTAGAACCATCAAGTCGATTGACGCTGATATTGTACTCCTTCAAGAAGTTGATATCAATTCTCATAGGACCTACAATATTTCCGAGATAGATAGTCTGAAAAAATATTTTAGCGATTATCATCTATATTTTGCCCCAAATTATAAATCTATCTTTGTTCCAATCCCTTTGAATAACCCTATCGGTAAAGTTGAAGCGGGAATGGTAATTATGTCGAAATTCTTCCCTCTTGATGTAACTCGCTATCAATATCCATCCAAATTTTCTTATCCTAAAAGATTATTCAATCTCAAGCGAGGATTGCTGAGTGCCCGATATTTGACAGATTTTGGAGACACCTTAATTGTAGCATGCACACACAACACCGCTTTTGATGACGGAGGGATGATAGATGCAGAGACACGATTCATAGAGCAACTCATAATTCAAAACGATAGTAAGAAGAATATCTCTATTATAGGTGGGGACTGGAACCAATTTCCCCCATCATACACTCCGGATAGGGAGGCTTTGGAGAATAAATTCTTTTCACCAGTTACTATTGATGATTCCGTACTGAAAGATTATGGCTATTTTTCATACGATAAAAATATCAACTCATTGAGGTATTGTAATACCCCATATAATCCAGATTCTATCACAACAATAACCGACTATTTCTATCTGACTAACTCAGTAGTTGTTGAAAGGATCAAAACAATCGATTTAAAATTTAAATATAGTGATCATAATCCAGTCATATTAGATATATCGTTGAATAACTGTACGATTAACTAAAAAGTTTTTGGTATTAACTTTTTAGTTATAAAGACAATTAAATAATTATCTAAAGATTATAGGATAAAATAGTAGGGTAAATTATTGTATGTGCGGTAATAATTACAGAATATGAATAAAGAGCAATTTCACCAAATATTTAACACATATTTTGACTCAATAAGGGGTTATTTATATTATAAAACATCTGATGAAAGTGTTGCAGAGGACATTGCTCAGAATGTATTTATGAAGTTGTGGGAGCACAGGGAGAGGTTTGATCCTAATAATATTAAGCCAATCCTTTATAAAATAGCATCGGATATGGCAATAAGTCATTATAGAAAAAGGGTTGTCAGGGTGGATTTTGCTAAGAATATGTACTACAATACCAATACAGACCTATCTCCTGAGGAGATTATTCAATATGAGGAACTTAAAAGAAAATATGCCATAGTGATCAGAGAGATGAACGACCGTCAGCGAGAGGTGTTTCTTATGAATAGAGAGGAGGGGTTGAAATATAATGAGATAGCACAACGATTAAATATCAGTGTTAAAGGGGTTGAAAAGAGGATGAGCCAAGCTTTAAAAATATTAAAACTGCATATATATGAATAGTAATAATATAAAAATCACCCCTAAGTGGAAAAGGTCTAAAGAGGACATTTGGGTGGATAAATTTGAAAATTTATCAGATACTAAAGCCACAAAAAAGTTTTCTATTAAGAAGGTCATCTCATATTCAGCTGCTGCGGGTATAGCTATGTTTTTAACTCTAACTATTACTTCATTTTTGTACTCTAAAGAGATCATATCTGCTAAAGGGAAACACCTATCGATTCTCCTCCCGGATGGCTCGAAAGTAGAGATGAATGCAGATAGTAAAATAAGTTATAAGCCATATTGGTGGTCTATCAGTCGTAATGTAAAAATGGATGGAGAGTGCTTTTTTGAAGTTGTTAAGGGTGAGCGATTTACTGTTATCTCTCCAAAAGGGATAGTTAAGGTACTCGGGACATCATTTAATATCTATTCGAGGGGAGAAGATTTTGATGTAACTTGTATTACCGGTAAAATCAAAGTTGAGCACAACTCTTCTATGACGGTCATTACAAAAAATATGCAAGCAAAATTGAATAGAGATACATTAATTACAACAGTGACAAATACCCCTGAATATAGCATTGGATGGAAAAATGGTATTTTTTACTTTAATGAGACCCCTCTTTGGCAAGTAATCAACGAGATAGAGAGACAATACGACATTGATATAGAATATCCTCGTGATCTGAATTATATTTATTCCGGTGTATTTAATAAAGATAAAACAATTGATGAGGTTTTAAATATTATTGGTGACTCGTTTGATATTACACTAACTATTAAATAGTTTGCTTAGAAGATTAATTCTTATACTATTTCCCCTTTTTCTCTTGGCTATTCAATTGAGTGGACAAGAGTTGTCTGTTATCGCCATTAATGAAAGGTTGGATAGTGTAATTAACAGGTTGGGGATAGAGGTATCCTATAATAGTAGGGTTGTTTCAAAATATAAAATCTCTATTAACCGGTCATTCAACACCCCAAAAGCGGCTCTTGAATATTGTCTTTTAGGTAAACCATTAACTTATAAAGTAGTTAACGGTGTTTTTGTTATTAAAAAATCAATATTTGTCCCATCTAAAAAAATAGTCAGTGTAAAAGAGGAGGAATTACCCTTAATTTCCGTCAATACTCTTAGTGAGGTTGTCGTAACTGCCCCATTAATAAAATATTCACCCCAATTCGGCGAGAATTCATCAGAAACAATCATTAATAACAATAGTGCCAAATACACCCCCGGTAGTGGCGATAATGCAATATTTAATTTACTAAAGATGATTCCCGGAGTCAGGGTATCAGGAGAACCATCTGACGAACTTATTGTTTGCGGTAGTACATTGGGAGAGAGTCGCATAATATACGATGGGATTCCCCTTTTTGGAATGGGTGGATTTAATGACCATATCAGTTATGTAAACCCATATCTTGTAGAGGAGTTAAAACTACTCCGAATTGGCTATGATGTCTCCTATGGGGGGCAGATCGGTGCTATTTCAGAGATAAAAGGGACAAATCCTTTGCTTTCAAGACCATCCATAAAGGCAACAATAAGCACACTAACTGCAAATATTTATGCAAGTATTCCAATATATAAAAGGGGAGCAATATCTGTAGCCTATCGCAGAACTTTTTACGATTTATATAAAAATCAAGTATTTAACCCATATAATGGTAAAAAATACTCTTCGAAAGGCAATGCACCTACTAATAAAGGCAATAGGGGAAATAAGGGTAACCATCTATACGATGATTATTCAGAGGATACCGAGTATATAGTTGATCCTAAATACTCCTTTTCCGATCTAAATATCAATTACTCAGGGAGCGTTTTTAAAAATGACAAATATCGAATTGTTCTTTACGGAGCGGACGATAGATTCAGTTATACAGCTTCACCAGACAAAGGGGACACTATCAATGGAAAACATAACAATCTCCAAATCGGTGCATCAGGATATTACAGACGAGAGTGGAGCGAAAAAGCAAATTCAAATGTCTCTATAGCTTATTCAAGATTAAAATTGACAGATACCCAAAGTAAGAGGATAGATGTTGATAACAATATAAGTGTTATTTCCGGCAAACTAACTCACCAACACAAAATCGGAAGATTTAACGAGATAAATGGTGGAATAGAACTTGATTACTATAAAAGTGATAATAAAGAGTTCTACAAACCATCAGTTTTTATTTCCAATACTCTAAGTTACAAAGATTTAATAATAAAAGGGGGACTTAGATTGGATATTGTAAAAAACCACTTCAATTTTCAACCGAGACTATCTTTAAGATATAAATTTGGGAAGTATTTCACAACGACTGCCTCTTGGGGGCTCTATAATCAATATCTAATAAAGGAACCATTCAAAACAGGGGAAAAATTATTTACCTCTATATGGGAAATCGCCGACAATAATCTGCGTTCAATGAATACAGATCTTTGTATTGCTTTTTCAAATCTTGGATTTACACTCTCCCTTTCAGGATATATGAAGAACATAAAAGATGCGGTACGATTGGTTGATAAAGAGATTACCACCACAGATGTTAACATATATGGAGGAGATATTTTCCTCAAATATGACTTTTCGAAAGGGGCTCTATACGGCTCATATTCAATCACAAATACAGAAAATATTGAAACAGGGCACGAAATAAAGATTGGTGGTATTACCACATTAAAACCATTTATTTTCTCAATAAATTATGTATATGGCAATGGTTTCTCTATAATCGACTACTCAAGCGGACAAGGAAATGGATACAAATATGGGCAACAGAAAAATGGCTCTAACCTTGTCAAACCATATAGCAGACTTGATGTTGCAGCGACATATCGATTAAAAATAAAAGAGGTTCAATTGCAATGTGGAGTATCTTTACTTAATCTCCTTAACACATCAAATATTAAATACAGCTACACCATTCAAAGTGGAAAATCCCCTATTACCATTTTCTCCCAAGCTATCTCATTTACGCCAATGTTATTTCTTGAAGTAATTTGGTAGGGTAAAATTGGAATTATGCGGTTAACTTAGAAAATAACAACAAATTATCAATAACACAATGAAAACAAAGATTCTTTCAACAATCCTGATTGGGATAGTAACATTGACATCCTGCAACAAAGCAGACAATCAATCAATGGAAATTAACACTCCTACTGCCATTCTAAGCGTTGACAATGATGGCGTTAGCACATTTACAAAGAGTAATATTACAGATGTACTTGAAGTAACAGATCCCCTTAATCAAGAAGAAATTGATTATTTATATGGGATAAGAGAAGACGAAAAGTTACATAGAGACATCTATAAAGTCTACTCTGAAAAATATCCAACATCAAAGCCGATAGCTAAAATATCAAGATCAGAAAATTCTCACATTGAATGTATTGAAACTGTTTTAGACTATTACGAGATTGAATACCCGGAAGTTGGAGATTATGGCGTTTTTGCAGACCAAAAAAGAACAGAGAAATATAATGAATTCATCACAAAATGCTCTACAATTGAAGAGACTTATACATCAATGGCACTCCTTGAAGAGGAATCCATAGTCTCATTTAAAAGTGGAAAAGAGTCAAACACAAATGTCAACATATTATTGATAATTGACAATTTCACAAAAGCATCTTCAAATCACCTTAAAGCCCTTGTTCGTCAACTAAAAGCCCTTGGGATAGACTATAAACCAACATATTTATCTCAAGAAGAATTTGAAAATATTATTAATTCCGATTTCAACAATGGAAAAGGATATGGAAGACATAAAGGCAAAGGGGGAAATACAAATTCAAAGAAAGGTGGAAATTGTGAAGGAAACAAAGGTTGCGTAAATAATGGTACCGGTGATGGTGAGTGTGATGGCAATGGCAATGGTAATGGAAATGGAAATGGTAATGGTAATGGCAGCGGCAATGGCAATGAAAATGGCAATGGCGGCGGCAATGGCAATGGCGGCGGCAATGGAAATGGCAGCGGCAATGGCAATGGCAGCGGCAATGGAAATGGAAATGGCGGCGGCAATGGCAATGGCAGCGGCAATGGAAATGGAAATGGCGGCGGCAATGGCGGCGGCAATGGCAGGAAATAAGAAGATCAGTATCAACTAATTAAAAATTAAATAAATTTGGTGACTAAAAGTGTTTAGTCACCTTTTTTATCATATATCCCCAGGCTTTGGACACACCGATATGCCACACAGGCCATTCTGAGCAAGGTGAGCGTGTCTAAAGGCCACATTTCGCATCAAAAACTAAGGCTTTGGACACACCGATATGCCACACAGGCCATTCTGAGCAAGGTGAGCGTGTCTAAAGGTAACTCCGATTTCGTGACTGTTACTCCAAGAAACATATGTAGCAGTAAGGTTGAAAAGAGATGTTTGCAAAGCGCTTCAGGAGTAAGTTCCTGGAGACATTTCGGGCGACCTTCTTTGGGTGACATTTAGAGCGACCTTCTTTGGGTGACATTTCGGGCGACCTTTTATGGAAGACATTTAGAGCAACCTTTTATGAGTGACATTTCGGGCGGATGAAGGGGAGAATTCAATTTAGAATCAGAGCTTTGGGAAGAGAATTAGTGGTTCAGAGGTTTATATCACTATAGAAGAAATAGTTGGGAGGCATCTCGACGAGGAAGACAAGAGAGATGAATATCTTGATCAACATTGACATTGATTGAGGAGAGTGCGTTGAACGCAGTGTTATAGGCTTTGGTAGAGGTGTTGTTATTTTCACTCAAATGACACAAGAATACAGATTTAAGGCCATTATGATAAACCTTTTTTAGTGCAGAGGCACACTGATCGTTGCTCAGATGGCCCCGCCCGTTCATTATTCTTAATTTCAGTTCAGGGGGATAATTGCCCCTTATCAACATATCGGTATCATAGTTTGATTCAATAATCAGATGATCAGCGCACCTACAAAAATCGATGGCACAATCGGGGAAAAATCCTAAATCTGTCATAAAAACAAATTTATCACCCATAAAATCAATAAAATAGCCAAGTGTTTCTGTTGCGTCGTGTGGAACAGTAAAAGGGATAAATTTGACCCCTCTGTGTTCGGTTTGAAGTCCCTCTTTAATTACCCTTTTACAACCTGAAATACAACCGGCCGTACAAGGGTGATGGTCAAAAGAGGAATGAAGTTTAGATGTTGCAAAAATCGGGACAGATAATCTTGAGGCTACGGAACCAAGATGTTTGATATGATCAATATGATCGTGAGTGACAAGGATCATTTCAATAGATTTTGCGCTTAAAGAATTATCAGAAAGTCTTTTACAAAGAGTCCTCCACCCTATCCCCATATCTATTACAATGGCAGTGCTGTCATTACATAGGTAATAACAATTACCATTGCTGCCGCTCGATAAGCTCATAAACTTTGTCATACAAATCGTCTTTTGGGTTATAAAGGAGTGTTTTGAAGCCGAGAAGAGAAGCTGCTTCTATATTAGTCTGAGAATCATCAATGAATAGGGTCTCAATAGGCAATATTTTTGCAGTTTGTACCATTTTGTTAAAAATCTCCGGACTTGGTTTTGACATTTTCATTTTATAAGAGAGGAACAATTGATCAAAAATATCCTCCATCTTGTAACCTTTGTCCTTAAACATCTCTCTAACCTTAGGCATACAAATTGGATTTGTATTGCTTAGAAGAAACATTTTATAGTCATCTTTAAAAAATACAAGTGTATCTATCTTATCCTGAGGTATATCACATAGAAACCTATTTAGCGAATAATCAATTTCACTATCTGATACTATTCTACTTTTACCATCCTTAATCGGTGAGGCATTAATCCTAATAATTTGTCTAAATTTCTTTGATGATATTTGACCATTCTCAAATTTTTCAAAAAATCCTATCTGACGATAATTATTTAGAACTTGGCCGAAATCTTTATATCCAACAACTTCATCAAAAGCCCTTAAACAAGCTATCCTGTTCAAAGGGACAATAACCCCACCTAAATCAAATACTAAATTTTTAATCATTTATTCTACTATTATTTAAAACTAAATGGGGCTCTAAAAATCCCCTTTTCGGTCACAATCCCTGTCAATAAACTTGATGGGGTGATATCAAAAGAGGGATTAAAAACATCAATTCCTTTAGGTGCAATTCTCTCCTTAAAATACAATTCAGTCACCTCTCTCCCATCTCTTTGCTCAATAATTACATCATTTCCTGATCTACAACTTACATCGATAGTACTTGTAGGGCCTAAAGAGTAAAAAGGAATTCCATAATGCGAAGCAAGTATTGCCAATCCCGATGTACCGATTTTATTCACGACATCACCATTAGAAGCAATTCGATCACACCCAACCATAACAATATCCACCTTCCCTTGACTCATCAATGTTGATGCCATATTATCACAAATCAATGTAACATCTACACCCCCATTTTGTAATTCATAAGCAGTTAGGCGAGCACCTTGCAATAACGGACGTGTCTCATCAACATAAACCTTTGGGGATAAACCATTTTGCTCGGCAAGGTAAATAGGCCCAAGAGCAGTCCCATAGCGAGAAACAGCTAAATGACCTGCATTACAATGGGTTAGAATTCGTATACCTTTGTGAAGAAGGGTTAATCCATTCTCAGAAATTCTTCTACACATCTCAATATCTTCCTCTTTTATCCTATCTGCCTCGAGTCTGAGTTCACTTTTAATCTCAGCAACCGACCTATTCCGATTAAGGATAAAACATCTATCCATCCTTTCAAGTGCATATGAGAGATTGACAGCAGTAGGTCTCGAAGAATTAAGCAAATGCTTATTCTTATAAAATTCTTTTGAGAAAATCGTTAAATCATCCTCAATCTTCAATAACGACACATATAATCCATAAGCTGCCGCAACACCTATCGCAGGGGCCCCTCGAACTTTTAGTAGAGATATAGCCTGAGATATCTCAACCACATCATTCAATTCCAAAAAAACCTCTTTATTAGGGAGTTGTGTCTGATCTAATATAACAATAGCTGATCCAGAAGGGTTAATTGAAACGGAGTCGTATTTAAAAACAACATCCATTATCTATAATCTTTCAATAAGTTTGGTGAAGATAATAGTCATCCTATCAGATGCTGCATTAGCAGCTTTAACAACCTCATCACCATCATTTACAAAGTCTTCACTATAATCATCGTGAGCTTCATTTGTAATCACAGACATTCCAAAAACAGGGATAGAAGAGTGCCTTGCAACAATTACCTCTGGGATAGTTGACATCCCTATAGCATCCCCCCCAATAAGTCTGAAATATTTATATTCAGAAGGTGTTTCATAACTAGGTCCAGTACCGGCAAAATAGACCCCTTTTTTCAATACAATATGCTCCTCATCCCCTATCTGCTCTGCCATTTTAATAAGAGACAAATCATAAGGACGCGTCATATCAGGAAATCTCGGGCCGAATTCATCAAGATTTGGTCCGATCAAAGGATTTGGCAAATGATTTATATGATCCTTAATAATCATAAGATCACCAACTTTAAAATCAAAATTAACACCTCCTGCCGCATTGGAAACAAAAAGATATTTTATTCCAAGTTTGACCATAACTCTAATAGGAAGAGTCACTTTATCCATTGAATACCCCTCATAATAATGAAATCTCCCTTGCATAGCAACAACAAATTTACCACCAAGATCTCCGAAAATAAAATTGCCTTTATGACCGACAGCTGTGGATTTTACAAAATTGGGAACATCAGAATACTTAACTATAATCTTATTCTCAATCTTCTCCGCAAGTTTGCCAAGTCCGCTGCCCAAAACAATACCCACTGATGGGCATTTTCCTGAAAGTTTATCTTCCAAATATTTGACCGCTTCTTCGATCGATACCATTCTCTGATCCATAATGCTTATTATCTATACTATTAATCTTATTATATTTTCTATAAATCACTAACATTTTGAAAGAAGCCTCTCAGCTTCCCTTATAAAACCATCCATTATCATCTCCTCATCCCTAACTTTTCTCCCCTTCATCAATATCTTCCCATCACAGATCACTGTATCGACACATGAGCTGTTAGCCGAATAAATCAGATTTGCCTCAAAGTTATTGTTCGGCAAAAATGCAGGTGAATTGATATCTATCAGTAATAGGTCTGCAAGATACCCCACCTCGATTTTTCCCCCTTTCAAACCAAGTGCTTTGGCCCCATTGCTCGTTGCCATTGACATTAACTCATTTATTGGCAATGCAGAAGGATCTACCCTCCAAGCTTTCTGCAATATAGCAGAGGTCTTCATTGCCTCTAAAATATCTAAATTATTAGATGATCCACAACCATCTGTCCCTATCGTCATATTTGCCCCTGCATCCCTTAATTCATTATATTTAAACTTATATCCCGAAGCAAGTTTAAGATTTGAATTAACATTATGAACAACTGTCACAGAGTGCTTTCCGAGAATATCAATATCCTCTTCACTCAACCATAATGAGTGGGCAGCTATCACTTTATTTGATAATATACCAAGTTCCTCAAGACGTTTTGTTGGGGAGATCCCATATTTTGCTATATGGTCATCATTCTCCTTCTTTGTCTCAGAAATATGGGTGTGGATATTTAGATTATGCATACGAGCAAACTCACTTACCCACACCATATTTTTATCAGAAACAGTGTAGTGAGCGTGAATTGATACCCCAAACATTGCCCTATCACACCACAATTTTGACATTTCGAACATCTTTAGACACTCATCAATTTGCCTCTCCTCTTTCTCCTTATCTCCTGCATCGAGAAACACATAGGTTAAAAGACCTCGTAATCCACTCTCTTGCACACATTTAGCAGCTTGATTAATATGCCAATATTGATCCGCAAAACAGGTAGTACCTGATTTGATCATCTCTAAACAGGCTAACTTGGTCGCCCAATATAACATCTCCTCATCGAGATGACTCTCTATAACCCATATTCTATTTAACCATTCGTGAAAAAGTACATCCTCTTCACAACTTCTCATCAGCGTCATACCTGAATGGGTATGCATATTTACCAACCCGGGGATAACTGCTTTTTTATTACCATTAATAACAATATCTGCCTCATCATCAATCCGATCCTCTATTTTGGATATTAAATTATCAATAATAAGAATATCTTTTTTAGAGCTGCTCAATAAGGCTTGTTTTATTAGAATAGATCCCATCTTTTTAGATACATATATGGTTAAAATTTAGCAAATATAAATATTTAAGGTGTAATTGTGAAATATAGTTAGTATTATTAATATTATTAAGCATAATGATACGTTTAGTTAATTTTTATAAGAAAATATGATAATTTATCTACACATTCATTATATTTGCGAAAAAATATCATAAAGAATGGTAACAAAACAATTAATCACTCCAAAAAGCATTGTAGTAGTAGGAGGTTCCGATGATATACACAAGCCTGGTGGAGCCACTTTGAAAAACCTAATCAATACTAAGTACCCAGGGAATCTTTATGTAGTGAACCCCAAATCCGATATGGTTCAGGGGATTAAGTCGTATCACACGATTGAAGAGCTACCTGCTGTTGAATGTGCAATTTTAGCAATATCTGCAAAGTTCTGTCCACAAGCTGTAGAGGTCCTTTGTAATAAAAAATCGTGCAAAGCCATAATTATTCTATCTGCTGGTTTCCATGAAGATAGCGAAGAGGGGGCACTTTATGAGAAAAAGATCGTAGAAACTTGCGACAAAACAGGGACAAGTCTGATAGGACCAAACTGCATAGGTGTTATAACACCTTCATACACAGGAGTATTTACCCAGCCTATTCCAAAATTAGAGTGTAATGGTGTTACCCTCGTTTCAGGTTCTGGTGCAACAATCGTTTTCATACTTGAAGCTGCTATGCAATTGGGATTGAGATTCAACCAAGTATTTTCAGTAGGCAATTGCGCACAAAACGGAGTTGAAGATATTTTAGAGTATTTGGATAATACATATAAACAAGGAGAGAGTTCTCCCGTTATTATGTTATACATTGAGAGTATCAACAATCCTAAAAAACTGATGACTCACGCCTCTTCACTTATCAATAAAGGGGTAAAAATTGCCGCAATAAAAGCCGGATATAGTGAAGCCGGAAGTCGTGCTGCTTCTTCTCATACCGGAGCATTGGCCTCTCCAGACAAAGCTGTTAATGCACTTTTTAGAAAGATCGGCATTATAAGGTGTTATAGTAGAACTGAACTCGTAACCGTTGCATCTGCAATGATGTATCCTGAGCCTAAAGGTAAAAAGATAGCAATCATCACACACGCAGGTGGTCCAGCAGTTATGCAAACAGATGTCCTTTCTTCAAATGGTATTGAAATTCCTCAAATCAAGGGAGATAAGGCTGAACTACTTTTATCAAAACTATTTCCAGGTTCTTCTGTCTCAAATCCTATTGACTTTTTGGCTACAGGTACTGCCGAACAATTGGGTGAGATATTAGATGCGTGCGAAAAAGATTTTGATGTTGATGCAATGACTGTAATTTTCGGAAACCCAGGTTTAAATACTGTTTTTGATGTTTACGATCTCCTTTCAAAGAAAATCGCCATCTCAAAGAAACCTATTTACCCTGTTCTAACCTCTATTGTAAATGCTTCTGAAGAGATAAGTCAATTCCAAAAAAGAGGTGGTATAAGCTTCCCTGATGAGGTTGCCCTTGGTTCTGCGATTGTTAAGATCGCAAACAAGCCTAAATCGATCTCAGATTTTTCACTTCCCCCTGTCGATAAAGAGATTATCAGACACGTGATTAACACCAATCCAAATGGATATCTCGCTCCTGAACAAGTACAAATATTACTCGATGCAGCAGGTATCAATAGAGCAAAAGAATTGGTGGCCACCAATATAGAGGATGCCCTCAAGGCAAGTCGTGAGATCACATATCCTCTTGTAATGAAAGTTGTGGGTCCGGTTCACAAATCCGATGTTGGAGGGGTAGCTCTAAATATAACTGATGACCATACAATGGTATCCGAGTTTAACAGAATGATGCAAATAAAAGATACCACTGGAATTTTATTCCAACCGATGCTCTCAGGGACACAAATTTTCGTTGGGGCAAAACGGGAAGATAAATTTGGTCATTTGATAATGTGTGGTCTTGGCGGGATTTTTGTTGAAGCATTACACGATATCAACTCTTCTCTATCGCCTGTATCGAAAATTGAAGCAGATGAGATGATAAGAGGATTGCGTGGTTTTAAGCTGATAGAGGGAACAAGGGGGCAAGAAGGTGTCAATATATCGCTATTTAGCGAAACAATAAGAAGAGTATCAGCTCTTTGTAACGCTGCTCCAGAAATTTTCGAGATGGATATAAACCCTCTTTTGGGAAATACCAGACAAGTAATTGCTGTTGATGCGAGAATAAGACTTGAAAAATAACATTTTTTTATTTATATTTGAAAGATGTTTGGAAAGGTCGTAAAATGGTATAATGAACAGTCTCCTATTGTCAAAGGATTTCTTTGGTTAGGAATACTTCTAATAATTGGAATCATTCTAAGGTGGGAAACTATCATAACAAACATTTCAAAAGGTTTTGAATTTTTTAACACTAAATAATTAATTTTAATATTATGGCAATACGCGGAGCTATCGTTGTGGATACGGAGAGGTGTAAAGGTTGCAGTGTTTGCATCTCAAACTGTCCCACCAACACAATTGCATTGTCCCATGAGGTCAATAGCAAAGGGTACAATTTCGTCTATATGGCAAATCCAGAGAATTGTACCGGTTGCACAAACTGTGCAACTGTATGTCCAGACGCAGTACTAACTGTTTATCGAGTAAAAATTTAAATTGAACTAATATGGCAGAAAAGATTCTAATGAAGGGTAACGAAGCTATTGCATTTGCAGCTATTGATTGCGGATGCGACGGATATTTCGGTTACCCTATCACTCCCCAATCAGAAGTGATGGAGACGTTGATGAAAGAAAAACCTTGGGAAACTACCGGAATGGTTGTTCTTCAGGCAGAAAGTGAAACATCATCTATAAATATGGTTTATGGTGGTGCTTGCTGTGGTAAAAAAGTAATGACCTCATCAAGTAGTCCAGGAGTAAGTCTTATGTGCGAAGGGCTTAGCTACCTCGCAGGTGCAGAACTTCCTTGCCTTGTTGTAAACGTTATGCGTGGCGGTCCTGGTCTTGGAACCATTCAACCAAGTCAAGGTGACTATTTTCAAGCGACAAAAGGTGGTGGACACGGTGACTATAGGATGATCGTCCTTGCCCCTGCTTCTGCACAAGATATGTATGACTTTGTAGGTGACTCTTTTGACCTTGCATTTAAATACCGTAACCCTGCCATGATTCTTGGTGATGGTGTTATCGGTCAAATGATGGAAAAAGTTGAACTTCGCCCTGCAAAAGCAAGAATGACTGATGATCAGATAAAAGAACTTTGTGATTCTTGGGCAACTACTGGAAAAAAACCTAATAGAAAAGCAAATACCATCACCTCATTAGCTCTGGAGGCAGATGTTCAAGAGAGATTTAACATCAAACTTCAGAAGAAATATGCTGAAATCGAGAAGAATGAAGTTAGGTATAGCACCTTTAAATGTGAAGATGCAGAACACCTATTAGTTGCATTCGGCTGTATGTCAAGGATTTGTGAAAATGTAGTTGATATTGCGCGCGAGCATGGTATTAAACTTGGTCTTCTTCGTCCTATCACCCTTTTCCCCTACCCAAAAGCTGCCATTGACAAACTTATTCCTCAACTAAAAAGCATTATGTCTGTTGAGCTCAATCAAGGTCAAATGGTTGAAGATATTAAGATTATCTCTAACGGAAGGGTTCCTGTAAATTTCTATGGTCGTCAAGGAGGTATGATTCCTGACCCAGAGGAGGTATTTGAAGCCTTTGTTAAAACAATTAAAAAATAGGCATTATGGAAATTAAAGATATAATCAAACCCGAAAATAAGGTTTACGGGAAAACTCCAATACTAAAAGACAATATTCTTCACTATTGCCCAGGTTGTTCCCACGGAACTGTTCACAAACTTATAGCAGAAGTTATTGAAGAAATGGGAATACAAGATAAAACAATCGGTATCTCGCCGGTAGGTTGCTCTGTGTTTGCATACAATTATTTGGACATTGACTGGCAACAAGCTGCTCACGGAAGGGCTCCTGCATTAGCAACAGCTACAAAAAGATTAATGCCTGACAAATACGTATTTACATATCAAGGTGATGGCGACCTTGCTTCAATCGGTACTGCTGAAATTATGCATGCTTGCAATAGAGGTGAAAACATCGTCGTTATTTTTATTAATAATGCTATTTATGGTATGACAGGTGGTCAAATGGCCCCTACTACTCTATTAGGTCAAGTTACAGCAACAACCCCTTACGGAAGATCAGCTGAATTGAATGGTTATCCACTAAAAATAACCGAACTAATCGCTCAACTCGAAGGTACTTGCTATGTGACTCGTCAATCAGTACAAAATCCTGGTGCAGCAAGGAAAACGAAAAAAGCTATCAGAAAAGCTTTTGAGAATTCAATGATGAAAAAAGGCACCTCATTTGTTGAAGTGGTAAGTACTTGTAACTCCGGATGGAAGATCTCTCCGGTAAAAGCTAACAAATGGATGGAAGAGAATATGTTCCCTATGTATCCACTTGGAGATATGAAAGATAGATAATTAATAAGTAAACGTATGAAAGAAGAAATAATCATAGCCGGATTCGGCGGACAAGGGGTTCTCTCAATGGGTAAGATTCTTGCCTATTCAGGAATTATGCAAGACCAAGAAGTAACTTGGATGCCATCTTATGGACCTGAGATGCGCGGAGGCACCTGCAATGTATGTGTTATCCTAAGCGACAAAAAAATCAGCTCTCCTATTCTAAGTAAATTTGATACAGCTATCATCTTGAACCAACAGTCTTTGGATAAATTCGAACCGAGGGTAAAACCAGGCGGACTTCTAATTTATGATCCAAATGGTATTACACGCCATCCTCAAAGAAAAGATATTACGGTATGTAGAATTGCCGCTGTTGATAAAGCCTCTGAAATTGGTAATGCAAAAGCATACAATATGATAGTCTTGGGAGCTTTCTTAAAAATGAAACCTATCGTTTCTATGGAGAATGTGAATAGAGGTCTTAAAAAATCTCTACCTCCCCGCCATCACAACCTTATTCCTATGAATGAGGAGGCTATTAAAGCTGGTATGGAAGCTGTAGAAATATTATAGTAATAAATATTCCCAAATTATGAGTCTTATCTTAATTGGTAAGGCTCATTTTTTGTAAGATAACGGATGATTGATAATAATTATAATATTAATAAAATATGGATAAAGGAATTAAGAAAAATTGTTCGATAACAGTAACAAAAGACAACTGTGCTTCTGCAGTGGGATCAGGTGGTCTCGATGTGTTCTCAACACCTTCAATGATAGCACTTATGGAAAAAGCTGCATATTTATGCGTACAGCCATATCTAAAAGAGGGGGAATCCACAGTGGGGACAAATATGAGTGTCACCCATAAAAGAGGGTCAAGGATTGGTGAACCAATAGTTGCTACAGCTACCATTACAGAGTATGATGGTAAGAAAATATCTTTTTCGGTAATTGCAGAAGATTCAAAGGGAAATATAATTGGAGAGGGGATACACCAGAGATACATCATTAATGTTGAGAGATTTTTAAGTAATCTATAATTTCCTATCAATCCATCTGTTGAAACAAAAAAAGTCCGGTTATTTACCGGACTTTTTTATAAATAAATATCTCCTTAGTTATGTACTATTTAGCAAAAGCTACAGAACGGGTCTCCCTAATAACAGTTATTTTTACTTGACCGGGATAAACCATTTCATCCTGAATCTTCTTTGCTATCTCATTTGATAGTGTTTCAGCTTCAGAATCGGAAACTTGTTCTGCCCCAACTATTACACGTAATTCCCTTCCTGCTTGAATTGCATAGGTCTTCGTAACTCCTGGATGAGCAAGTGCTATACCCTCCATATCTTTTAACCTCTTAATATAAGACTCAATAACCTCCCTACGTGCACCTGGTCTTGCTCCTGATATTGCGTCACTTACAAGGACTATCGGTGAAATAAGTGAGATCATTTCAACCTCCTCGTGGTGTGCACCTATAGCATTACATATCTCAGGTTTCTCTTTATATTTTTCAGCCAATTTCATACCAAGTATAGCGTGTGGCAATTCTGAGTCCTCTTCAGAAACCTTCCCTATATCGTGCAAAAGTCCTGCTCTCTTGGCAGTTTTTGGATTAAGACCCAATTCTGAAGCCATAGTAGCGCAAATATTTGCAACCTCCCTTGCGTGCTGAAGTAGATTTTGTCCATAAGATGATCTATATTTCATCCTTCCTATAAGCCTTATCAACTCAACGTGTAATCCGTGAACGCCCAAATCGATACAGGTCCTCTTTCCTATCTCCATTATTTCATCTTCAAGCTGCTTTTGAACCTTAGCAACAACCTCTTCTATACGTGCAGGGTGTATTCTACCATCTGTTACAAGCTGGTGAAGAGCAAGCCTTGCAACCTCCCTTCTAACAGGATCAAACGCTGAAAGCAATATCGCTTCCGGAGTGTCATCTACCACGATCTCCACACCAGTTGCAGCCTCAAGTGCACGGATATTTCTCCCCTCTCTACCAATAATACGCCCTTTTATCTCATCACTCTCAATATTAAAGACCGTAACTGCATTCTCAATAGCAGTCTCAGGTGCAATTCTTTGTATTGTATTAATTACCACTCTTTTAGCCTCTTTACTTGCAGTCAGACGAGCCTCATCCATAACATCATTGATATATGACATCGCTTGAGTTTTTGCCTCAGCCTTCATTGTCTCAACAAGTTGTTCTTTAGCCTCAGCTGCAGACATCCCTGCAATATTTTCTATCTTTTCTACTGCCTCTTGGTGTAGTTTATTATATTCATCCGTTTTATGATTGAGAAGGTCTAATTGAGTTTTTAAATTCTCTCTAATAGTGTCACACTCTCTTTGTTTTTTCTGAACTTCTGAATTTTGTTGATTGATCTGTAACTCTCTCTGTTTAAGTTTGTTTTCAGTTTGTTGAATTTGTAAATTCTTCTCATTGATGTACTGTTCGTGTTCGCTTTTCAATTGGAGGAATTTTTCTTTTGCTTGGAAGATCTTGTCTTTTTTAATATTCTCTCCCTCAATCTCAGCATTTCTTATGATCTGAGAACTTTTCTTTTTCCTGATAGTATTCTGTATCAGCACATAAACTCCAACTGAGCATACTGCTGAAATAACTACTGTAATAATAATACTCTCCATAATAATATATAATTAGATTAATGGCCTTATATATAGAACAAAAGGGGAAAATAACTAATTGAAAAAGCTGCCAGGTCACTGTTTATCAAAAAATCTTAATTGAATAAGATTTGAGCTCCGATTTTGAAATCAAACTTCCAACGTCCCGTAAACGGAATCCCAAATGGTTTCCCAAAAGGTCAAATAGGCCTGTCTTCATTCATCGAGTAGACTCGGTATTTAAATTCTGTTGATTTTCGCAAAGAACAACCTGACAGCTAAGTGTTACGCAAGTTACTTAATGTTATTTTTTAAATATTCATCAAGCTGATTGTCAAGAAATTGAATTTCTTTTAAAACCGATCCGGAAACATCGTTTTTTTTCTCTCTGAGTAGTTGCACTACAAACTGTAAGACCGTTATTGCCAACGCATCTTGATTGTCAGTGATAGAATACCTGCTTTTATAGTTATCCAGTCTTTCTGAAATCTTCTTTGCAGCAAGACGCATTATCTCTTCATCCTTGAGATCAATTGAAAAAGGATAGCTTCTATCTGCGATGGTTATATGAATTTTTTGCAGTTCCCCTTCCATATCAATCATTTAAAAGTGCAATACATTTGTCAATTTCCTTAACCAACTTACCAATATTGTGTTTTGCCTCCTTAACATCACCTGTAGATGACTTGAATGCTTCAATCAATTGTAAGTTATCTATTTTTTGTTCTAATTCTTTTACCTTGTTATTACTAATATCTAAATTTTGCTTGCATTTATCCAAACGTTCTGAGAGAATCATATTTTCAGATAGAATAATTTCATATTTTGAAATTATTACTTCTATCTTCTTTTTCAAGCTGTTAATAACTATTTGATAGCTCTCTTCCATTCAATTTTATACAAACTCCACAAAGATATAAATAATTATTTTACAAAATTCCAATAACCTAATTTTTTATATTTTATAAATTTTTTCGGATCGATATCACCCTCCTTCAATATGTATTTATAAATCAATTCTCTTATCTCTGGATATTCTGCAACTAACCTTTCACTGATCTTAGATGGGTCCATTCCGGCTGCCTCAATTAACCCCCCTGCACCACTGGTTCTATAAGAGGTAATGGCAACATTATATTTGGTGTTAATATCAAAAGGGGTACCGTCTCCCATCGATTTGATTTGCACCCTCTCCCCTTTACCCTTAGATCTGTCGACAGTATAAATAATCCCCCCTGCTGAATCATAATTATAATAAAAACCCTCCCTTTTTATCCAATGATCATACGACTCTTCAAGATAATTGATAATCTCCCTACCTGACATTTTTACAACATATAACATATTTTCAAATTTATAAAGGGAGAATAGATCATTATATGTTAAAGTCCCCTTCTTAACAACCTGTTTGAGTAGTAACGGGGCAGAAAAGGAGATATCAGCGTTTGTGGAATACAATTGAACTAAATGAATCAAAGAGAGATAATCAGACATTCCATCTAACGATTTTGAGAAATCAATATCCTCTATTAACCTTCCTATCTGCTTGTTACTAAATGACTTCACCAAATTGAAATCATCAGCAAATCTCTGTATATAAAGCGAATCCTCTCTAACGGAAGAGAGATCAATTATTTTGGGTTCAATAGTTTTTTCAACCATCTCCCCCCCCTTTTTAACTATCTTAATGGATAAATTTGATAAGTATTTCGCACGATTTCCCCCCTCAATCACAACAACACTATCTTCACCATTAAAAACTTTCTCAATCATAGCTTTATGATCGTGAGCCGCCAAAACTCCATCAATACCTTTTACCTTTGAGGCAAGAAATGAGGAGCAATTCTCGATATCGGGTTTGTCAGGGGTGCCAAATCCTGAGTGAATAGCAATAAAGATAAGATCGGGCGAAGCTCCCTTTTTGACAACACTTACAAGGGAGTCTACAAATGGATAATATTCGACAAAATCCATCCCTTCATATTTGTATTCAGATATCCACTTTTTAATATTGGAGTTTGTCAAACCGATAATGGCTATTTTTATCTCCCCTTTTTTTAAAATTACATACTCATCAAAATATGGTTTATTTGTCTTGGTATCTATTGTATTTGCTGCAAGATATGGCATTTTAAGTTCTTTTTTCATTCGGTCATATATCTGATGACCTGCTTCAATATCGTGATTACCAACCACAACAGCATCATATTCCATATAATTGAAGATATCACTAAGGAGATGGGTCTCTCTCAATGTATCTACAAAATTAAAATAGTATGTGGCATTATCCCCTTGAAGATTGTCTCCAAGGTCTATCAAAACAACACCCTCTTTTCCATTTTCCAATCGAGCATTATTGATATATTCCGAAACATTAGCAAGAGACGAGGAGGATGAATCAAGATCAGAATATGGGAGAGAAAAGATATTACCGTGAAGATCATTCGTGGTGTAAAGTTCTATTGAATAGACTTTTGTACTTGTATTACAAGAAGATAAAAGTGCAGCTATCGCAATAGTTAGTAAGGGTAGTGTTAATAAAATATCTCTTGATTTCATATATTTTTTTGTATTTATAGGTCTATATATCGAGTCTAAATGTGTCAGCATCCTCAAATGCAGGAAAATTATGTTTAAAAGATTCTTTGAGTGATTTGGAAAGAGAGGCAGTAAAAATATCATAACCATCGATATTTATAATACTGTGAATATCATTTCCTTTATAATCAACAATCCGTGATCCGCCACTATAACTCATATCTGGATTTTCACCAACTCTATTAGCAAATGCGAAATAAGATTGATTTTCAATGGCTCTCGCTTTTGTTAAAATCTCAGTAGCAGCAATCCTTGCAGAGGGCCAAGAGGCTACGTTTATCATTATATCATAATCATATTCCAAAGAGCATCTTTGCCAAACAGGAAACCTGAGATCATAACAAATATTCAATGCAATATTCCATGATAAATAATTAACAATCAACTGTGAAGAACCATTTATAAAGGAATTGTTCTCTCCACACATCCTAAAAAGATGACGCTTATCATAGTGATAAACAGCCCCTTCAGGAGTGACAAAAAAACACCTATTGTAAACATTATCTCCCTCCTCAATAGGTATTGACCCAACAATCGCAACCCCGTAGGTCTTACTTCTATTTATCATCCATTGTAATGTAGTCCCATTTCCCTTTTCTGACATAGCTCTGTTCATCGAAAACCCTGTAGTAAAAAATTCGGGAAAGATAACTATATCTGCTTTATTGTTCTTGGATGAGAAAAATTTGTCAAGAAGCTGTGATAAAATCGCAAGATTTTCCGATGGAGACTCCCATATAGGGGCAGTTTGGAAAAGGGCAATATTGAGAGTATCTATATCCATATTCTTCCTTATCTTTTATGTATTTTATTAATAATAAGGGCTATCGAACCATCTCCCGTAACATTACAAGCAGTACCGAAACTATCCATTGCTATATAGAGTGCTATCATCAATCCTTGAAGATTTGCATCAAAATGGAGAATTGAAGATAATAGTCCGAGAGAAGCCATAATAGCACCACCGGGCACACCAGGAGCAGCAATCATTGTGATACCGAGCATTAGGATAAAATGGGTATAGATGGCTACATCGTATGGCATTCCACACATAAAAGAGATTGCAAAAGCACAAGCTACTATTTTCAGGGTGCTCCCTGAGAGATGAATAGTTGCGCAAAGGGGGATCACAAAATCTGCTATATCATCATCTACACCATTCTTTTTTGCTTGAGCAAGAGTAACCGGGATAGTGGCAGCAGATGATTGAGTACCAAGAGCTGTCATATATGCCGGCAACATAGTTTTCAACGATTTAAGAGGATTTGTTTTAGAGATAATCCCTGCAATGGAAAATTGAATCAATAACAATAGGATATGAAGGAGAAATATCACCAATATTACCTTAACAAAAAGGATTATTACACTTGCAACACTCCCCTCTACCCCCATTTTCAAGAAAATACCAAATATGTATATAGGTAGCATAGGGATAATAATTCTCTTTATAGTCCATAAGATTATCTCTCTAAACTCTATTACACAATTTTTCAAAGTATCTCCTTTGATATAAGTAAGAGACAATCCAACAATAAATGCAAATATCAATGACGAGGTAATATCCATCATCGGAGGGATATTGATAGTAAAGAAAGGATCTATTGTAGATGCAATTGAGACTTGACTTCCTATATCAAAGGTATCAGGGTTGAGAAATTTTGGATATACCCAACGACAAGATAAATAAGAAAAATAGCCGGACAGAACAGTAAATCCATATGCTATTAAAGTAGTGATTCCTAATAGTTTACCAGCGCCTTTGCCAAGTTCGGCTATACCTGGAGCTATCAAACCGAATATTAATAAAGGGATGATAAAGCTTAGAAAATTACTAAAAAGGGAGTTTATCGTGACAAAAAAGCGGCTTAACCATATAGGGAAAAATAGTGAACAAACAATCCCCAGAATAATGGAGATCACTATTTTTACAAGTAATGGAATTTTAATAGTCCTACTCATATATTGATGCCTTTTTTTCTCCGGTTGACTTAGAGTAGGCTCTAAACATCATCGGAGTATTGAAATCAATCGCTATATTACCATCTTTATCAACACATATTACTCCGCCTCCTGATCCCTCCATCTTATCTATTTTATTCCAAATAACCTCTTTGGCTGCAGCATTTACAGTGAGCCCCTTATATTTCATAAGGGCTGAAATATCAAATCCAACCACCCTTCTGATCCAAAGTTCACCGTGACCTGTCCCCGAAACTGCAACAGATTCGTTATCGGCATAGGTGCCAGCTCCAATTACAGGCACATCCCCTACTCTTCCCCATTTTTTACCACTCATTCCCCCTGTTGAAGTGGCAGAGGCAAGATTTCCATCCTTATCAAGTGCCACACAACCAACTGTGCCCATTGGTTTACCTTGCTCTTTTTTCTTTATCCTTTCACACTCTTGAATACTCTCCTCTGTCGAGAAATAACTATTATCAACCATCTCCAACCCTATCTCCCTCGCAAATGCAGAGGCTCCGTCACCAATTAAAAAGACATGAGGAGATTTATCTTTTACAGCTCGTGCAGCTTTAATTGGATTTTTAATATCTCTCACCGAGGCTACAGCCCCTGCTGAGAGATCCTTTCCATCCATTATGGCAGCATCTAACTCGTGAACACATTTAGAATTCATTACTGCCCCTTTTCCTGCATTGAAAAGTGGGCAATTCTCCATATACTCAACGACTGCCTGTACAGCATCTACTGCAGATGAACCATTTTCAAGCATCTTCTCTCCTATGCTCAACCCCTCTAATAGATGTTTTTTATAATTTTCCTGACTCTCTTCTGACATAATATTTGGGGTCTTATTGCCATTACTGTCATACTTCCAAGATCCCCCTGCCCCACCGTGAACAACTATTGACCAAGTGGATTTTTTACCCTCTTCACCCAATTGGGGTATAATAGTAAACGAAGAGAAAATTAACGATAAAGTAATGATACTAAATACAAAAACTAAATAATTATTTATTCTTCCCATTATTTTTATTCTTAAATTTAAAATTTTTAATAGACTTGGCAGTTAAATTATTAATATCAAAAGAGAGGGTCGCCATTTGTTGCCATGCAAACTTCCCCTTTCCATCAATATTGAATACACACGAAATTTTAAGGTTGAGATAATCATTTGATACAGCCTTCCAATACACTTCAAGACGATCTAACAACCCTGTATCGGTCGAATAAAAAAGATCTCCGAAATAGAGCAGACTACCATACATATTTCCTACCACATCTCTATTATAATAATAAGGCATCAGGTTATTACCAAGATATAATGAGTTATTAATCCCCACTCCCCATTTTTCCAACTTCAAATCCAGATGTCCTCCATTAGGAAAAATAAAATTCATACTTTTTATCCTATCTCTCTGAAGAGTTTGAATCCAACCAAAATCCAATCTAAATAGATCAAGAGGGAGCCATTGGGTGAAATTAATCCCAACGTAGGGATTAATGAAAATATTATCTACAACATTATTTGGCACTTGTTCACTAGTAGAAAAATGGTTCATATAGGCATTGTAACCCACTTGAAACCAATTAAATCTGTAATCAGAAGCAGAATAAAGGGCAAAAATCTCTCTCTCTTTATGTGAAAACATACTTAGCCAATCGAAAATCAATTCAGAATACCCTTTTTTCGATTTGTATTGGAGAATAGCACCCTCAATAGTTGTATCGAAATAGTATATATCATCAGAAAACATTGCCCTTGAATATTGTCCGATCATCTTTTTTGAAGGGACAATCCCCGTATATGCCTTATAGTGTTCTGAATCATAATTGTAGTAAAAGATGAGATTGTAATTGTTTTTTTTCTCCACCTGTCCGAAGTTTCTTGATAGATCCACCCCAAAAACTATATTGTGATTATCGCCTAATTGAAGTCCAACTTTAGGCATAATGAAGGCTCCAAAAAGGGTTTTTGATGGTGAAATCGGATTACCTGAAAATTCTCTGTTGTCAAATTTTGTGGTGAAATCCACATCCCAGATAAATTTCTGGGCAATCAAAATATTGGTTATCAATAATAAAGATAGGATTAATAAGAATCTTCTTAAATTCATAGGTAATGATTATTTTACCACTAAGATATATATTTTTTTTTACCTTTGTCGGGTATATTGTATCATAATCAATTTAAAGATGAATAATAGCAAAATTGTTATAATTCCGACATATAACGAAAAAGAGAATATTGAGAAAATGATCCTAAAGGTTAGATCTCTTGAGGGTGATTTTCATATTCTTATAGTTGATGATGGCTCTCCAGACGGTACTGCTAATATAGTTAAGGGGCTTCAATCCAGATTTTCAGATTCTCTATTTATCATCGAACGCCCCGGAAAACTTGGGCTCGGAACAGCATACAAAGAGGGATTTAAATGGTCTTTGAAGAGTGGATATGATTATATTTTTGAGATGGATGCGGATTTTTCACACAATCCAGACGATCTCATCAGACTCTATTCTGCCTGCGCTGACGATGGAGCAGATATGGCTATCGGTTCAAGATATTGCAACGGAATTGCAGTTATGGATTGGCCGCTAAAAAGGGTGATCCTCTCCTACGGAGCATCATTTTATGTTAGGAACATATTAAGAATGAGGATCTTCGACTCTACTGCAGGTTTTATTTGCTACTCAAATAAAGTTCTTAAAGCTATAAATCTCAATAAGATAGAGATGAAAGGATATGGCTTTCAGATAGAGATGAAGTACAATGCCTACAGTTTGGGATACAAAATTAAAGAGGTTCCTATTGTTTTTACCGATAGGAAAGAGGGTAAATCTAAAATGAGCAGTTCTATATTCGGAGAGGCTTTCTGGGGTGTTATTAAGCTTAAATTTAGGAAGATAAGCAATATTAAAACAGTATGATCACCATATTTGAAAATATTGAAATAATAAATGAAGGGCTATCTTATATAGGTAGCCTTTTAATTGATAATGATAGAATCATCAAAATACTATCAAGCAACGAGAGTGGATATGATCAAAAATTGGCAACGATCCGGCAAAATGCAGGCAGAATAATTGATGGTGAAGGTAAGATCCTAATACCGGGAGTTATAGATGATCAGGTCCATTTTAGGGAGCCGGGGGCAACAGAAAAAGGGGATATTTTCTCAGAGAGCAGGGCCGCTGTCCTTGGTGGTGTAACTTCATATATGGATATGCCAAATAATAACCCACCTGCCTGTTCGTTAGAGAGCCTCGAAAGAAAATATGCGATAGCAAGGAAAAATTCTTTTGCAAACTACTCCTTCTATTTAGGGGCAAACAATTCGAATATAGATGAGATAAAAAAGGTTGATAGTACAAATATTTGCGGAGTAAAAGTCTTTATGGGATCATCCACAGGCAATATGCTTGTAGATAAAGAAGATGCACTAAATACCATTTTCAAAGAGTCCCCCTCTCTAATCGCTACACATTGCGAAGATGAGAAGATAATAAGGGAAAATCTTAAAGCTGCAAAAGAAAAATGGGGAGAGGACAATCCCGATATTCCATTCTCTGAACACCCTGTCATTAGAAGCAGAGAGGCCTGTATTGAGTCCTCAAAAAGGGCTATAGATCTTGCAATTACAAATAATTCAAGACTCCATATTCTCCATATAAGTACTGCAGAAGAGATCGATATGCTTTGTGCTGCCAAAAAAATCTCGGATAAAATCACCGGAGAAGTTTGCGTTCACTATCTTTGGTTTGATCAAGATGACTACCCTAAATATGGCAGTAAGATAAAATGTAACCCCTCAATAAAAAATAGAAGGGATAGAGATGCTATAAGAGAAGGGGTTAAACTTGGCAAAATAGATGCACTTGCCACAGATCACGCACCCCATTTGTTTAAAGAGAAAATGGGAAATTATTTTAATTCCCCCTCAGGGTTACCACTTATTCAGCACTCTCTTCAAATGATGATGCAACTCTCTATTGAAGGTATTCTTAGTAAAGAGCAAGTGGTCAGGATGATGTGCCACTCTCCGGCTGATTGCTTTAAAATAGAGAAGAGGGGGTATTTAAGAGAGGGGTATTATGCGGATTTAGTTGTTCTAAGTCGAAACAAATATAGAGTTACAAAAGGGAATATCGCATACAAATGTGGTTGGTCACCCCTTGAGGAGACCACCTTTGATCTCTCTATAAATGATACATTTGTCAATGGTGTTCAAGTTGTAAAAAATGGCAGATTGACCGAATTAAAAGGCTCTTCAAGACTCATATTTAACCCAACTACAAATGATTAAAAATCAAAACCGCCCTTCGGTTATAATCTATACATATATCTCTATTGCAATTATTTTATGGGGGTTTTCGTTTATTTGGACAAACCAGCTGATAAAGGTAAATACGCCGATTTTTACATTCATCTTTTTCAGAATGTTAATCGCCGGTCTATTGCTTCTCCTATTCTCATTTATTTTCAAGAAACTCCAAAGGGTAGATAAAATTGACTATAAATTTTTCATTCTTATGTCGTTATTCGAGCCATTCATCTATTTTATCGGTGAATCGTTCGGGATAAAGGCTACAAATTCACCAACACTAAGTTCTGTAATCATTGCCTCCATCCCTGTATTTACCCTTGTGTCTGGACAGATTTTCTTTAAAGAAAAAATATCAATATGGAATATTTTTGGAGTAGTGATAACAATTCCTGGGATAATATTGATGGTTTTCAACAAAGGAAACTTCACTCCGGAATATTGGTGGGGGATATTACTCCTCTTTGTAGCTGTTTTTTCTGCAGTAGGATATACAACCACCGTCAAAAAATTAGCCTCAAAATACAATAGTTACACCATCTCTACATACCAATTTCTAATAGGAGCTCTGTTGTTTCTTCCACTTTTCTTGATATTTAATGCAAATAGTTTTGATATGAGTTTTTTCAGAAAAGAGGTACTAATTCCCCTCCTATCGCTCTCAGTATTATGTTCTTCATTTGCATTTATTCTGTATATTGAGTCAATAAAGGTTTTAGGGGTTACAAGGGCTGCCATTTTCACCTCACTTATTCCTGCATTCTCTGCCCTTGGAGCATACTTATATGGACAAGAGTCGTTTTCAGCGATCCAATTATCCGGTATGGCGATAGTTATGTTTGGGGTGATTCTTACACAGAAGAGTTAGTCTCAAGCGAAAGGGATATTCTCCCCATTCTAAGATCTACCTCTAAGACTTTCACCTTAACTTGTTGATGCATTTTAACTATTTTAGAGGGGTCTGAGACATATTTGTCGGCAAGTTTTGAGATATGGATCAGTCCGTTTTGTTTTATTCCAATATCTACGAAAGCTCCAAAATTGGTAATATTTGTTATAATACCTGGTAAAATCATACCACTTTTTAAATCCTCTATTGTCTTAATATCATCTGAAAACTCCAATATTTTAATAGACTCTCTCGGATCTCTTCCCGGTTTTGAGAGCTCAATCATAATGTCATTTAGGGTCGGAAGTCCAATCTTATCGGTGACATATCTCTTCAGATCGATGGAGGAACGGATATTACTATCTGATATTAGGGTAGCAATAGAGACCTTTGCATCAGATGCTATCTTCTCAACAATAGGATAGCTCTCAGGGTGAACAGCTGTATTATCAAGGGGATTTATAGAGGATGGGATTCTAAGAAAACCTGCACATTGTTCGAAGGCTTTTTCCCCTAACCGTTTAACCTTGAGGAGATCTGTACGTGAATTAAAAGCACCGTGTTGATCCCTGTAATCCAATATATTTTGAGCAATCGAAGCTCCAATGCCTGAAACATAGCTTAATAGATGTTTGCTCGCAGTATTGAGATTTACACCGACTGTATTTACACAACTCTCCACAACATCGTCAAGTCTCTCTTTTAGAAGGCTTTGATCCACATCATATTGATATTGCCCTACCCCTATCGACTTAGGATCAATTTTAACTAACTCTGCTAACGGATCCATAATTCGCCTCCCTATTGAGACAGCCCCTCTGACAGTAACATCATATTGGGGAAATTCCTCCCTTGCAATAGAAGAAGCTGAGTATATTGATGCACCATCTTCACTGACCGAATACACTTTTATCCCATCGGGAAGGGACAATTTTTTAATAAAAGCATCTGTCTCTCTCCCTGCAGTGCCATTTCCTATTGCAATCACCTCAATTTTGTATGATTCCACCATATTAGAGATCTTTTTCATTGCCATAGTTCTCTCATTAACAGGAGGATGAGGATAAATAGTATCATTATGTAATAACGCACCTTGGGCATCAAGACAAACCACTTTACACCCTGTTCTAAAACCGGGATCTATAGCCAATACCCTTTTCTGACCTAATGGAGGGGCCATTAATAATTGTCTCAGATTTTCCCCGAATATCCTGATAGAGTCAATATCTGCCCTCTCTTTCGTCATTTTTAAACTCTCATTTTCAATAGAGGGATGGAGGAGCCTTTTATAACTATCCTCAACAGCATAATCAATTTGCAAAGCAACAGAATCTGAGGGATTTCTTTTACTATCCATCACCATTCTATATATATTATCAATGGTAAGCGATTGATCAACATCCACTTTCACACTTAAAACTCCCTCGGAAGCACCTCTCAATATTGCGAGAATACGATGGGAAGGGGCTTTTGCCAATGGCTCGGAAAAATTTATATAGTTCTTATATTTAAGAGCTTCGTCAGAATCTTGATCGATCCCCTTAGCAAGTTTTGATGAGATCACACCGCGTTTTACATAACTGTTACGCAAGGTATTACGAATCTCAGGGATTTCAGAAACCCACTCTGCAATAATATCCCTTGCCCCTGAAAGTGCAGCCTCAACGTTTTCAACTTGATCATTCAGAAAATCTGCCGCAAATTTATCGGGATCTGATATCTTAACATTCATAATCGAATCAGCAAGAGGCTCTAACCCTTTCTCTTTAGCTATCGACGCTTTAGTTTTTCGTTTTGGCTTATAAGGGAGAAATATATCTTCCAAAACATTGGCATCAATACATTGTTCTATCGCTTTTTGTAGTTTGTCGGTGAGTTTGCCCTGCTCACGAATAGAATCTAAAATATATATTTTTCTTTTTTCAAGTTCCTCAAATTTAAGAAAATAGTGTTTAATCTCCCCAACTTGTGATTCATCAAGCCCCCCTGTTCTCTCTTTGCGATACCTTGAAATAAAAGGAATAGTTGCACCCTCTTCAAACAGTGAAATACAATGTTCTACTTGCCAAGTATTTACAGATAATAATCCGCTGATATAAGAAATATATAATCCTTGCATACTAAAAGATTTAATAATAAAACATTAATCGTGTGAGACTTGTTGAAGTTGCTCTCTGTATGAGGAGAAAATCTTTGATTTTGAGACAAAACCGAGATATCTACCATTTATATCCACAACAGGTAAATTCCACGCCTCGCTTTTCTCAAATTTATCCATTACACTATCCATCCTCTCATTTTCATAAACAACAGCAGGGGCATCATTAACAATATTATATACAAATATTTCCTGATATAAATTTTTCTGAAACATTATCTCCCTTATATCGTCTAAGGAGATGGAACCTTGAAAAAGGCCATTTGAGTCTATCACCGGAAATAAATTCCTCTTAGATCTTGCTACAACATTAACAAGATCTCCTAATGAGTTATTCATCTCGATAGTGATAAAATCTTTTTCAATCAGATCTGAGGTCTTCAGAAGGGTCAAGACAGCTCTATCGCTATCATGAGTTAGTAGATCTCCACTCTTAGCCAACCTCTTTGTATAAATGGAATATGGTTCAAACGATCGGATTGTAGCAAATGAGATAGCTGAAGTGATAATCAGGGGCATAAGTAATGAGTAACCACCTGTTATCTCGGCAATTAGAAAGATCGCGGTCATAGGTGCCTGCATTACACCTGCCATAAGGCCTGCCATCCCAACCAATACGAAATTAGCCTCAGGAATCGGATGAAATCCACTAAGATTTATTATCCTTGAGAGGACAAACCCTGCAATCCCCCCCACAATCAATGTAGGGCCAAATGTTCCACCAACCCCACCACCAGCATTTGTGAAGGACATTGCAAATACCTTAAAAACAAGGACAGCTAAAAAGAAAAACGGAACAAACCATTTCATCTCAAACATAGAACCGAAAATGGTAACTCCAACGCAATCCATCGGATTACCATTAAGCATATGATTGAGAGAAGTATAACCCTCTCCATACAATGGAGGAAATACAAAAATCAATACACCAAGAAGGGCTGAGCATATCCACCACCTTTTAAAAGGATTAATTATCTTTTTTATTTTATCCTCGATATAGAGTGTTGTCCTTGTAAAATATAGAGAAACAAAACCGCAAAACACCCCTAATAGGATATAATACGGAATATTTGACATTAAAAAAGGGTCTGTTGTATTTGAAAAGGAAACAGCATCTCCCAAGAAAAAATAGGAAACAGCAGTGGCAGTAACAGAAGAGACAAGAAGTGGTAAAACAGAAGTCATAGAGATATTGAACAATAATATCTCTAATGTAAATAGTATCCCTGCCATTGGAGCTTTAAATATCCCAGCCACAGCACCAGCAGCGCCACACCCTAAGAGAATTGTCATTTGTTTATAAGAGAGGCCGAGTAATCGAGCAATATTTGATCCAATAGCTGCACCAGTATATACAATTGGTGCCTCAGCCCCAACAGAACCTCCAAATCCAATGGTGACAGAACTCGATAAAATTGACGACCAGGTATTGTGTCCTTTTATTTTAGAATTGTTTCGAGATATTGCAGATAACACCTTTGTCACCCCATGACCAATATCATCCTTTATTATGTATCTAACAAATAAGAGGGATAATAACATTCCAATACCAGGATATACGAGATAGAGAATATTGTCATAAGTGGTATCAAACCATCCTGTGAGCCAGCCACCTATTAAATGTACAAGCTGTTTTAAAAATACTGCAGCAAAACCACTTCCAAGACCAACTACAAAAGCCAAAATAAGAAGCATACGATGTTCCGGCTGCTTTTTCAGCAGACCAATAGCATCGTAAACAAATCTTTTGATTTTTATATTAAATTTCGTGTCCAATCAGATTCAACTACTCTTCATTTTCATCTTCAGAAGAGAAGCTCCCCTCAGTTCCTTCGTCAGGAAATCCCTCCTCTGCTCCATCATCCACATCAGAAGATGAATCATTGAAAAGATCCTCTTCAGCATCCTCCTTATCATCTATCTTAACAGTAACCTTTATAAGATAGATCGCATCTGGTATCTCAATAGAAACTGCATAAAAAAATGAACCATCAGGCTTTTCAACTTTAAAAATATCTCCCATATAATCAAAGTATCCTTTTGGGTATTTCTCTTTAAATGCTGCCTGAAGCTCAGGGAACATATTCTCATAGCTTATAACCGCCCTTTTTTTCTTTATAGGCGCCGGTTGATCATTTGCACTTATGCTCATATTTGTCTAATGTAATTTATCAGTGCAATAATAGTGCTTTTTTTTCTGACTTCGCCAAATTTTCTATGTGAATTTTCCAATTCTTTAAAACTATTACCTATCATTTTGATTTTTTCAACTTTGATTTTCTTCTCTTAAGGAAGTTATCTAACGATTTTGAAAAAAATAGGACTTTTGTCTCTTTTTTTCGATTTGAGACTTCTCTACAAAAATTGGTTTCATAGTTTTGATATCTAAAGAGGTGTAAAACATTACAGAAGAGGCTGTCATAGGAGTTGGTGTGAAATCTTGAACTTGCTCCATATATAACCCCCTCAATGCAGTATTCTTGGACAAAGCCTTCATATCTGAAAAGGTACAACCGGGATGGGATGATATAAAATATGGAACAAGTTGATATTTTAGATTCTCCTCAAGAGTTATCTTGTCAAATTCTATCCTTAACTTTCTAAAAAGGTCAAAACCAGGTTTTGACATCAATCTAAGGACACTATCTTCAGTGTGTTCAGGGGCAACTTTCAACCGTCCCGATGTGTGTTTTGTAATAAGCTCTTTCAGATACGGGTACGATGAAGTATCTATATACCCTTTTTCATCTATAAAAAGGTCATATCTTATCCCGCTACCAATAAAACTCCTCCTTACTCCTTTGATTTTAGCAATCGATGAATATAGTGCAAGAAGTCTATTATGAGAGTTATCCAAATTCATACACCTTTTAGGGAATAAACAAGATTTCCTCTGGCATTTTTCACATAATCGGATATCCTTTCCCCCCATTTTATACATATTAGCGGTAGGAGCCCCTATATCAGAAATAATACCTTTAAAATAAGGCATTGTTACTAACTTATTTATCTCCGAAATTATGGATTTTTCAGATCTACTCTGAATAAAACGCCCTTGATGAGCAGCAATTGTACAGAAACTACACCCTCCAAAACACCCTCTGTGAATATTTATCGAATTCTTTATCATATCGAATGAGGTGATAACTTTACCTTCATATCTGGGATGTGGCAATCTTGTGAACGGAAGATCGTAATATGAATCCATTTCCTTCTCATTTGCAGGGGGATAGGGAGGATTTACAACCACATATAAATTACGATATGGTTCAACAATAGTGAGAGCGTTGAGTTTATTTGCTTCAAGCTCTATATGATTAAAATTCTCAATAAATGAGATTTTATCTAATTGACACTGTTCAAATGAATTTAACAAAATTGTTGTTGAAGGATTAACATCAAAAGAATCTTTTTTTGCAATAAAAGCGATCTGAGGTGTGTCGTAAATATTCCCTCCTTTCTCAATAGCGTTGGCAATAGCTACTACCGGCCTCTCTCCCATTCCATAAATAAGATAATCTGCTTTGCTCTCGATAAGAATAGATGGTAATAACTTATCCTGCCAATAATCATAATGGGTCAGCCTTCTTAATGATGCCTCAATACCACCAATAACAATCGGGACATCTGGAAAAAGGTCTTTAAGAATATTTGAATATACTTTGACAGCGTAGTCGGGACGAAAAGAGGCTACCCCACCGGGTGTATAGGCATCATCACTCCTCAACCTTTTATTAGCTGTATAATGGTTTACCATTGAATCCATTGCCCCTGCATTAACCCCAAAAAAAAGACGGGGTTTGCCAAGCTTTTTGAAATCCCTTAAATCATCTCTCCAATTTGGTTGAGGCACTACTGCCACACGATATCCTTCCCTCTGTAATACCCTTGAAATGACAGCTGTGCCAAAAGAGGGATGATCTATAAATGCATCTCCAGAAAAAATAATGACATCAATATAATCCCAACCGAGTTTCTCAATCTCCCTTTTTGAAGTGGGTATCATATAGTTAGGATCATATTCCATAATATTGAGATTTATCTTATTATATCTACATCCTCTCAGGAAGAGATATTCCTATAATACCCATCGCTTTTTTCAAGACCTTCGCGATCATTTCTATCAAAAGAAGTCTTCCCTTTAAAAGTGAAGGATCCTCCTCTTTAATGATCGATACATCGTGATAGTATTGATTAAACTCCTTCGAAAGTTCATAGGCATAATTGGCTATAACAGCAGGTGAATGAGCCTCCGCCCCCTCTCTTATCTTATCAGGAAATCCGTTTAATATCTTGATAATCTCTATCTCTTTTGGCAATAGTTGGAAATTGTCGCTTAGAGTTGGAAGGAATCCCCTCTCCTCCCCCTTTCTCAATATGGATTTTATCCTGGCGTGGGTATATTGAATAAACGGCCCAGTATTTCCATTGAAGTCGATAGATTCTTTTGGATCAAAAAGCATAGTCTTCTTAGGATCCACTTTGATCATAAAATATTTTAGAGCTCCAAGACTGATGGTTCTAAACAATTCATCTTGCGAAGTGGGATCCATATCATCAATTTTGCCAAGTTCGATGGAGGTCTCCTTAGCTGTATTGTACATCTTATCCAACAAATCGTCCGCATCAACCACAGTCCCCTCTCTCGACTTCATTTTTCCATCAGGCAATTCAACCATACCGTATGAAAGGTGGTATATCGAATCAGACCAATCAAATCCGAGCTTCTTCAGAATCAACTTCAAAACCTGAAAATGGTAGTTTTGCTCGTTACCTACAACATAAATATGTTCATCCAATTTGTATTCAGAAAATCTCTGACGCGCTGTACCAAGATCTTGTGTCATATACACAGATGTACCATCACCTCTGAGTAATAATTTTTTATCTAATCCATCGGATGTCAGGTCACACCAAACAGAACCATCTTCGTGCTTTTCAAAGACATTTTTCTCAAGTCCAAAATTTACTAACTCCTTACCTAAGAGATAAGTATTTGATTCATAATAAGTTTTATCAAAAGATATTCCTAAATCCTTATAGCTTTTGGCAAATCCTTCATAAACCCATCCGTTCATCATTTTCCATAAATCAATCACCTCTTTATCCCCCTGCTCCCATTTGAGAAGCATATCTTGGGCAGCTTTTAGTATAGGGGCACTCTTTTCAGCCTCTTCTGATGACATTCCAGACTCTATTAATTGCTCAACCTCTTTCTTGTATAAATTATTAAAAAGGACATAATACTCACCCACAAGGTGATCACCCTTTTTTCCTGAAGATTGAGGAGTCTCTCCATTGCCCATTAATTGCCAAGCAATCATCGATTTGCAAATATGAATCCCTCTATCATTTACTAAATTGACTTTAATGACTTTATCTCCATTTGCTTCAAGAAGTGAGGAGACAGACCATCCCAATAAATTGTTTCTGATATGGCCTAAGTGGAGTGGTTTATTTGTGTTCGGAGATGAAAACTCCACCATAACTGTTTTTCCCGATGGCTTCATCTGTCCGAAATTCTCACAATTTACTATCTCTTCAAATACCCCTTTCCAGAAAGAGGGTGAAAATTTAATATTCAAAAAGCCCTTCACAACATTGTATGAGACAATTTCAGAAGTGGATGATAATAAATAACTTCCTATCTCCTCCCCTGTTGCCTCAGGAGATTTTCTACTTACTTTAAGAAACGGGAACATAACCGCTGTAACATCCCCTTCGAACTCTCTCCTTGTAGATTGGATTTGTATTGGCAAATTAGCGGCAGAAGCCCCGTAAAGGGCTTCCACAGCATTTTTTATTTTAGTTGAAATAAATATCTCTTGATTCATATATAAAAATCTTATTTAAGACCCCTGTTTTTCAAAAGGGGATCAATACCCGGTTCTTTACCTCTGAAGTTTACATAGAGATTCATAGCATCCTCTTCTCCACCGCGAGCCAATATCTCATATCTAAATTTTTTGGCAATCTCAGGATTGAAAATATCACCACTCTCTTTAAATGCTTCATAAGCATCTGAATCGAGAACCTCAGCCCAAATGTAGCTGTAATAACCTGCAGTATATCCACCTGTAAATGTGTGGCTAAAGTAGGTACTTCTATATCTTGGCGGTATTTGTGACAATAATCCTCTGTCACCCAATACTTTTGCCTCGAATTGTAAAACATCCATATTTTCAGGGATAGCCTTTAGAATATGATAATCCATATCAAGAAGAGATGCAGCAAGGTATTCAACAGTAGCAAAACCTTGTCCATATTTTCCTGATTTATCTATTTTCTCAACAAGCTCAGCAGGGATAACTTCACCTGTAACATAATGTTTTGCATACACTTTAAGAACCTCAGGTTCAAAAACCCAATGCTCCATTATTTGAGAAGGTAACTCAACGAAATCTCTCTCAACTCCTGCATTACCTGCATATCTGACATTTTGGAGCAAAGCCTGTAAAGCGTGACCAAATTCGTGGAAAAATGTCTCTGTCTCATCAGCGCTCAAAAGTGAAGGTTTGTCACCAACGCCACGGGTAAAATTACCAACTATTGTTACAATCGGAGCAATCCTTATTCCATCTTTAAAATGTTGTTCACGATAACCACCACACCAAGCTCCACCGCTTTTTTGTCCAGGACGGGCAAACATATCCATAAAGAGGATACCTATATGCGATCCGTCAGCCTCTTTACATTCAAATGCAATAGCTTCAGGGTGAGGAACAGGAACAGTGTCCAATTGAGTAAAGGTTATTCCATACAATTTATTAGCTACATAGAAGATACCGTCTCTAACATTTTCAAATTTGAAATATGGTCTTAATTGATCATCTGAAAGGCCGAATTTATTGTTGAGAGATTTCTCAAAATAGTATCTCCAATCTGCAGGGGTCAACTCTTCGGTCATCCCCGATTTTGCTGCAAACTCGCTCATATCTTTAAGTTCTTGTTTTGCAACAGCCAATGCAGGAACCCACAATTGATCCAATAATGCGTAAACAGCTTCGGGTGTTTTTGCCATTCTATCAACAAGTACATATTGTGCAAAATCCTCATAACCAAGAAGTTTTGCCTTTTGAAGACGAAGATCAATAAGTTGAAGAATGATTGCTTTGTTATCCTCAGTGTTGTTATTGTTACACCTGTTCAGATAAGCATTTTCTATTTGAGTTCTCAAATTTCTATTGTCAGAATATTGAAGGAACGGAATAACACTTGGATTATCAAGTCCAAATACCCATTTATCAGTTAACCCTTTTGAAGCAGCACGGCTTGATGCCTGAGATATTTGAGCTTCCGAAAGGCCGGAAAGATCATCTTTATTATCTATAGTCAATGTATATGCTGCTGTCTCTTTCAATAAGTTTTGTCCGAAAACAAGCTCAAGTTCAGATAGTTTGCTATTGATCTTCTTCAACTCCTCTTTTTTCTCTATTGGGAGAGTTGCACCGGATCTTTCATATTTTTTATAAGTATCTACAAGAAGTCTTAATTGGTCAGCTTCGAGATTTAATGAATCTCTCTTATTGTAAAGAACTTTAACTTTCTCAAAAAGTTTCTCATTCATAGATATTTCATTGAAGTGACGACTTATAACAGGGGTCAATTCTGTCTCAATATCCATTAAAGAGTCTGATGAATTGATAGAGGATTCGCTTCCGAATACCCCCATAATGTTTGTCAACAATTCTCCAGAATTATCAAGAGCCAATATTGTGTTCTCGAATGTAGGTTCTTCTGTATTGTTGATAATCGCATTGATCTCTGCATTATGAACTTCAAGAGCTTTGATAATAGCAGGACGGTAGTGTTCAATTTTAACCTCATTAAATGGGGGAATACCAAAAGGGGTGTCCCATTTTTTCAAAAGAGGATTGTTATTACAAGAAACTATCATAAATAATAGTGCTGTAAAAAGTACAGCGAAAGTTAGTTTTTTCATAATGATTAATCTGTTATTGAATTAATTACCCAAGATAACTTTTAAGCAATTTACTTCTATTGCTATGTCTGAGTCTGCGAATAGCCTTCTCTTTAATCTGCCTTACACGTTCGCGAGTCAGTCCGAATTTTTCCCCGATCTCCTCAAGAGTCATCTCTGGTGTAGCTATACCGAAGAAATCTTTAACAATGTCCCGTTCTCTCTCTGTCAAAGTAGAGAGGGCACGTTCAATCTCTTTATTGAGTGACTCATTTACCAATCCCCTATCAGCATTTGGAGAATCACTATTTACAAGAACATCCAAAAGGCTATTATCCTCGCCATCAACAAAAGGGGCATCAACTGAAACGTGTCTGCCCGACACCCTCAATGTATCTGCAATTTTATCCCTTGGAATATCAAGAATTAACGATAATTCATCAGCGGATGGGAGCCTTTCATTCTCTTGTTCGAATTTTGAAAGAGCTTTATTGATCTTATTTAGTGAACCAACTTGATTTAATGGTAATCTTACTATTCTCGACTGTTCTGCAAGTGCTTGAAGAATTGATTGTCTTATCCACCACACTGCATAAGATATAAACTTAAATCCCCTCGTTTCATCAAATTTCTCAGCAGCCTTAATAAGACCGAGATTACCTTCGTTGATAAGATCAGGCAGACTAAGTCCTTGATTTTGATACTGTTTTGCTACAGAGACCACAAAACGAAGATTTGCCCTTGTAAGCTTCTCTAAAGCTTCTTGATCCCCCTTTCTGATGCGTTGAGCCAATTCAACCTCATCTTCGACTGTTATAAGTTCCTCTCTGCCTATTTCTTGTAAATACTTGTCAAGAGATGCACTCTCCCTATTAGTAATGGATTTTGTAATTTTTAGCTGTCTCATGGAAAAATAATTGGATGCAAATGTAATAAAAAAAATTACACTACAATCCTATACCATAGTAATAAATCGAACCATTAGGATATAATCCCTCCAAAAGGATGGATCTTCTCCCCTTCTTTACAGCTACAGCTATGTCCTGCGGTGATAGTACAGGGTTGTTATTCACATGTGTAATAATAAATCCCTCTTTGATTCCCGAATCTTTCATCTTACCTTTTGCCACAGAAACAACCTCAACTCCCGATTTAAGCTCGAGTTTACTCAATTTATCTTTTGGGGCTGCTACAAGTTCTGCTCCAAAAAGATTTATTTTGTCTTGATTACCATACCCTAAAAGATCCAAATTATCCTTCCCGATCAGAGTAGCTTTTAAGTCCAATTCTTCTTTCCCCCTTTTTACTGTAACGGTCACTTTATCTCCTGGGCGATACCTCGTAATTTTCTCTTGAACTACTGATGGTGAATTAGTTTTCTCACCATTAATAGCAACAATAACATCACCAGATTTGATTCCGGCCTTATCTGCAGACCCCCCTTTTACAACCTCAGCTATATAGGCTCCCTCCATAACAGAAAGCCCATTTTCCTTACTCAACGACTCTGTAATATTCTGCATTGAAATACCCAATACAGCCCTTTGAACAGATCCGAAATCTTGTAAATCATTCGTGATCTTCTTTACAATATTTACAGGCACTGCAAAAGAATAACCAGCGTATGAACCTGTATTTGAAATTATTGCAGTATTGATCCCGACAAGCTCTCCACGAATATTCACCAATGCCCCGCCACTATTCCCCGGATTGACTGCTGCATCTGTCTGTATAAATGACTCAATTTTAAATTCACCTGAATTATTGATCATCGAACGCCCTTTGGCACTCACAATACCAGCGGTGATAGTGGAGGTCAGCCCGTAAGGACTTCCTATAGCGAGGACCCATTCACCCAACCTTAATTGATCCGAATCACCTAATGGAATAGTAGGTAATCCTTTAGCATCTATTTTCAAGAGTGCCACATCGGTAGCAGGATCTGATCCGATAAGTTGAGCTCTAAAGGTTTTATTATTCTCCATAGTGATCTCTATTTCAGAGGCTCCAGATACAACGTGGTTGTTTGTCACAATAAAACCATCTTCTGAAATAATAACCCCTGAACCGCTGCCAAGCTGTTCTTGAGGAGCAGATTGACCACCTCTAAAACCGAAAAAGTATTCAAGAATAGAAGCGGGAGCCTCTTGTCTCTCTGACATCTTTACAACCTTTACAAAAACAACTGCTTTAACTGACATTTCGGCAGCATAGGTAAAATCTGGATACTCACTCGAAAGTGTCACATTTTTAACTTTTGCGGTATCGCTATAATAGTACTCTGGAGAGGGAGAAACCGTCATCTTTTTGACTACAATATAAGAAGTTAGGCCACTGATTAATACCGCTGAAATGATAATAATGATATTTCTCTTCATAATAATAAAAACTTTATTTCTTTGAATAAAAATCAAAAGTTATGCCAAATTTACTTATATTTGTGGCTAATAGGTAAACTCTTAAAACAAGTTAATTAATATGAAATTTACAGTATCAAGTTCAGAACTTTTACACGGATTACTATCCGTATCGAGGGTGGTTGCCCAAAAAAGCACGTTGCCGATCCTTGACAATTTCCTTTTTGTACTAAAGGGAAATACTTTAGAGGTTACAGCTGCCGATCTCGAAATGACACTAAAAACTACAATTACGATTGATGAAGTAAATGAGGAGGGAGAAATTGCAGTTCCTGCTAAAATTCTGACAGACTCGTTGAAAGAATTTCCAGATATGCCACTTACATTCCGTACATTAGAAAATGAAAGTCTTTTGGAAATCAGTTGGCTAAGCGGAGTATCACAGATCCCATATTTCTCATCAGAAGACTATCCGAAATTGGTTGAATTGGATGATATTTCACTCTCCATCTCAATTCCTGCAGAAATTCTTCTAAAAGGGATTAATAACACCCTTTATGCCACCGCAGAAGAGGAGTTGAGACCGGTTATGAATGGGATATTTTTCGACCTTTCTCCCGAGGGGACATCATTAGTTGCATCCGATTCTCATAAGCTCGTATGCTACACCAGAAAAGATGTTAAATCTGAGGACAAATCCTCTTTCATTCTCCCTAAAAAGCCTGCATCGATCTTAAAATCACTCCTTCCAAAGGTAGAGGATGATGTTAAAATCACATTCGACGGCAAAAATGCGTTTTTCGAATTTTACCAAACAATTCTTATTTGCAGACTTGTAGAGGGAAGTTATCCGGCATATAAATCAGTCATACCTAAAAACAATACTAACAAGTTAATAATTAATAGAATAACCCTATTAAATGCCGTAAAAAGGGTGGCTGTTTGCTCAAATCAAGCTACATTACACATTAAATTGTCCCTTTCGTATAATAAACTTATCATATCAGCTCAAGATCTTACCTATTCAATCTCAGCACACGAGACTTTGTCTTGCCAATATGATGGGGATGCTATGGACATCGGGTTTAAATCTAATTTTATGATTGAGATCTTGAACAATCTTCCATTTGAAGAGATATGTGTATCACTTTCAGATCCGACAAGAGCCGGGTTAATCCTCTCTGCAGATGAAGAGTCACAGAATGAGGACATTTGCTCATTGCTTATGCCTATCAGAATACCCGTATAATTATGCAATTGAATCTTAAAAATCCGATACTCTTTTTCGATATAGAGAGTACCGGGCTAAATGTTGCGACAGATAGAATCGTAGAAATAAGTGCTGTAAAAGTTTTTCCTGACGGCTCTACCGAGACAAAAACAAGGAGGATAAATCCCACAATACCTATTTCACCTGAAGCACAAGCCATTCACGGAATATCTAACGAGGATGTTAAAGATTGCCCGGTATTTAATCAGGTGGCAAGGTCGCTCGCAAATTGGATGGAGGGGTGTGATATAGCAGGTTATAACTCTACAAAATTCGATGTACCGATGTTGTCAGAAGAGTTTTTAAGGGCAGGTATCGATTTTGATTTCAGAAAAAGGAAACTTGTCGATGTTCAGAATATATTCCATAAAATGGAACAGAGAACCCTTTCGGCAGCATACAAATTTTATTGCCAAAAAGATTTGGAAAATGCTCACTCTGCAGAAGCTGACACTATCGCAACATACGAGATACTCTTGTCTCAGTTAGATAGATATCCTGAACTAAAAAATGATATCCAATTTTTATCAGAATTTTCCACTAAATCGAAATTTGTAGACTACGCAGGGCGTATTGTTTACAACGATAAAGATATCCCTATTTTCAATTTCGGAAAACATAAAGGTGTCCCTGTAACTGAGGTCTTTACAAAAGAGCCGAGCTACTACTCTTGGATGATGAACGGTGATTTCACCCTCGATACAAAGAAAGTTCTCACTGAGATAAAATTGTCAATGAGGTGAATATCATTGTAGCCACTCAAAAAGAGGATGCTTTTTATTGCAAACCCGACTCAACATTAATTAGGTCGATAGATAAATATTTCATACCAGATTATATTGAGAATCTTACTATTGCCCCTATTATATATTTTAAAAGTCGCAGAGCGGGAAGGGGAATTTCAGAGCGATTTGCAAACAGATTTATTGAGACATTCGGATATGGAGTAATGATCTACCCCACATTAAAGAGTGAATTTGGCAATCACAAAGAATCGATGGAAAATGCTTTGGATAATACCACTATTATCCCATTAAAATCAACACCAATAGAAGATTACGACGATAATTCAAACTATTGTCCCCCTTTAATAATAAAGATAAACGGAGTGACCAAATTCGAGAAACTACACAACCCTAATATGGGAGATGTTCTCAAACGATTTTCATCGATATCATCGTTATGTTCTATCAGAATTGGAGATTTTGTCCTCTTCGAACTCTCCCAAGAGAGGGTTAAAATTACCGAAGGGGATCATATAGTTGCAGTGTCTGAACTCGACACAATTATTGATTTGAATATTTGTTAATTTATTTTATAACAAAATGGAAAGTACGTCACCAAATTTCTTTCAAAGATTAGGAAAACAGATAAAGGAGATCACAGCTTTGTCAGATCAAATCGACACTTTGTCAGCTGCTGAAAACATTAAAAAGAACATAGTCTTTAAGGGACCAAATGCCTATATTCTTGCATTTGCGATAGTTATAGCCTCTGTCGGACTTAATGTAAACTCTATTCCAGTGATCATTGGTGCTATGCTTGTATCACCCCTTATGGGTCCTATCATTGGAATTGGCTACGGACTCGGTGTCAACGACACAGTTTTTCTCAGAAAAGCTGGGAAAAATCTAATGGTAATGGTAATCATCAGTCTAATAGCCTCTTTCCTCTATTTTCTTCTTTCTCCTTTGGAATTGGAAAATCCAACCGAGCTCCTCGCAAGGACAAATCCCACCATTTTTGATGTTCTTATCGCACTATTCGGCGGCTTTGCAGGGATAATGGAGACTTGTAAAAAGGAGAAAGGGACAGTTGTTTCGGGTGTTGCCATCGCCACTGCACTTATGCCACCACTCTGTACTGCAGGATACGGACTCGCCTCGGGTGAATTATCTTACTTTATTGGTGCCCTTTACCTATTCTTCATCAATGGAGTTTTTATTGCATTGGCAACTTTCTTGACTGTTTTATATCTTAAATTTCCAATCACCACATTTGCAGATCCTTCCAAACAAAAGAAGGTTAACAGGATGATCACAACTTTCACCATTATCCTTATTATTCCAAGTATTTTCTCAGCAATAATGGTGATAAAAGAGAATAACTTCAATCAAACAGCAAAGAGTTTTATAAATGACAATAAGACATTAGATAAGAGCTATATATATGATTATAAAATTGAACATAGACACAAACCGGCAACTATTGAGATAGCGATCGCAGGTGAGGCTCTATCTGACAACGAGATTGAGAAGATATACGAATCTGCAGACCAACATGGAATTATGCGTAATCAGTTAATTATCAAACAGAATGCGGCTATGATTCAAGATCGTAACAATCCAAGTGAGTTGTTTGAGGGGATATTCAAACGCAACGATATGGAGATTATGAAGAGGGAGCAAGTTATTGCCCAAATGGAAAAAGAGTTGAAAAGTTACAAAAATAAAGAACTCCCATTCAAGCAAATGGCCAAAGAGATCTCGGCTCAATACCCAAATATCCAATCAATCACTATTGCTCGCGGCGAGAATGTCAATCCTTCAACATTAACAGGGGAAGAGGAGATAATCGTCCTTATCAAATATAAAGGGACTATACCTGAAAAGGATTTAATGAGATTGAAGGAGTGGCTCTCGGTCAGACTTGATTTTGAAAATCTAAGGATAGTAAGGGAATGATAAAACTATTTGTATTATTAACTATTTCAATTATTTCACAGAATCAAATTTTCGAAAAAAAGACATTTTCTAACGACACTGTGAAAATTGTTTTTCTTGGGGACATTATGCAACATTCCCCTCAACTCAAAAGTGCTCATATTGTAGGTACAGACACCCTCAATAATGACTCATACCAATACAAATCCTATTTCAAATACACTGACTCAATAATTAAAGGGGCCGATTTTGCAGTCGCAAATATGGAATTTGTTGTTGGGGTAACACCATTTAGCGGCTACCCAACCTTTTCTGCCCCCCTATCACTCCCGATAGAGGCTAAAAGGGCAGGAATAGATCTTTTCCTGTGTGCTAATAACCACATTTGCGATAAAGGGAAACGGGGAATTGTAAGCACATTAGAGAGTTATAAAACAATAAATGCAGAATACACAGGCCTTTATTATGATATAATTGACAAAGAGAAATCAGACCCATATATTGTCAATTTAAAAGGGATCAAAGTCGCATTTATTAACATCACCTATGGAACCAACGGCATACCTGTCTCCCCACCGTATATTGTGAATAAATTGGATACTTTACAGATCAAAAAATCTATCGAAAGGGCAAATACTAAAAGTGCGGATATTATTATCGCACTACCACATTGGGGTGTTGAATACTCTCTTCAAGAGTCTGAAATTCAAAGAGATTATAGAGATTTCTTTATTAAAAACGGCGTTAATATCGTTGTGGGGACACACCCTCATGTTTTGCAGCCAGTAACGATAGAGAAAAAAGATGGGATTATAAAAAATGTAACTGCCTATTCGTTAGGAAATTTCATCTCTAATATGAGTATGACAAACACTCAAATGGGCTCTATCTTTTCTATTACACTGATAAAGAAATTAAATTGCGCGGTGGTGATTGACTCTGTCGGAGAGGATTGGGTTTGGTGCGCAAGAAAAGGGGAAATAGAGGGGGGATATACTACAATCCCGGTAGAGATTTTTAAGGATAAAAAGGGTGTATTCAAGAGAGAATTCGAGTACAATAAAATGATGAAAACATATAACCTATTGAAATCAATATTTAATAAAGATGTCAAATAACGAAACCGTAATAACACTTAAAGAGATTGACCCTATAGAAATCTATGGGGTGAACAATCGGCTTCTCGATAAGATGAAGAGACATTTTCCAAAATTAAAAATTGTTGGAAGGGGGTCAGATATTATTTTGAACGGCTCCAAAAAAGATATAAATCTCTTTAAAGAGAGATTGGAAGCGGCTATTGAGATTAGACAACACAAGAGGAGATTGAATGAAGACGATATTGATAGATTGTTTGATTACGAATCTCAAACCGAAGTATCTCAAGAAGACTCATACACAATAGTTTATGGAAATGAAGGGAGAGTAATAAAAGCTCGGACACCAAATCAAAAAAAATTGGTCAAAGAGTATTATAAAAATGATCTTCTGTTTGCTGTCGGTCCAGCAGGTACGGGCAAGACTTATACAGCTATTGCATTAGCGGTAAGGGCATTGAAAAACAAAGAGGTGAAGAAACTTATCCTTACAAGGCCTGCTGTAGAGGCTGGTGAGAGGCTCGGATTTCTCCCTGGTGATATGAAAGAGAAACTCGATCCCTACTTACAACCACTTTACGATGCACTAAGGGATATGATAGACGCCAAAAAACTTCAGACACTTATGGAAGAAGGTATTATACAAATAGCACCTTTAGCATATATGAGAGGTCGTACATTGGATAGTGCTTTTGTTATTCTAGATGAGGCTCAAAACACATCATTGGGACAATTGAAGATGTTCTTAACGAGGATGGGTAATAACGCAAAATTTATCGTTACCGGAGATGCTACTCAAATAGATCTTCCAAACAAAAACGACTCCGGGCTTATCCGCGGAGTCGAAATTGTAAAAAACATCAAGGGAATTGCCATAATCCATTTCGGGACAGAGGATATAGTGCGACACCCATTGGTTACAAAGATTGTCAAGGCATTTGAAGAGTAGCAACTCTACCAAGAGCCACCGGCACCACCACCACCGAAACTACCTCCGCCAAAGCCTCCTCCAAATCCTCCACTTCCGCCGAAACTACCGCTTGATCCCCCTTTTCCTCCGAGTAACAAAGAAGAAAGGAGCATCACATCGAGTGCACTCGGCCCTTTTCTGGAATTACTACCCATATTCTTCCCCCCATTTCCACCAAATAATACCATAATTATGACAAATATCACGAATAATACCACCAAAATGGCAAATATTCCCCCTACTGTACTATCAGAGTCTTCCCACTCACTATAAGTAATTTCCCCTGAAAGAAGAGGGAAAAGGACATTTAAAGCTGCGTCAATACCCCCATAATAGTCGTTATCCTTGAAAAATGGTATCATCTCATTCTCAACGATCCTTTTAGCTATTGCATCGGGAACTATTCCCTCAAGTCCATAACCTATTGCGATAAAAGCCTGACCTCTTGAATCATCCGTCTTCGGTTTAACAAGAATTACAACTCCATTGTTAAATTTAGAACTCCCAACTCCCCATTGTTCACCGATGGTGAAAGCAAATTGAGAGGGCTCCATTCCTGCAAGATCATTTACAATAACTACAACAATCCTATTGGATGTGGTATCGGCAAAATCTACCAATTTCTTCTCCATATCACCCCTTTGGGAATCGGTAAGGGTATTGGTAAAATCATTTACTGCAAAAGCAATATCCGGTTTTGAAGGGACCTGCCCGAAAAGGGAAAAACACCCTACCAATAAAAAGATAGAAAACAACATAACTCTCTTGGAGATAGTAAAATACATATTAGTCTCCATAAGAAATTTCATTTGTTTGTTCATTAATATCATCACTCGTATAAGGGAAAAACTCCTTCAAGTTATTTCCCGCACTTTTTATGGCGGTGCAAATACCATCTAAAAATTGCCCTTTTGAAAAGTCATTACCCATTTGTTCTTTCACATTATTCCAAAAATCGGGAGCTACTTTTTCATTAATTCCTGAATCACCGATAATTGCAAAACAATGACTTTTATATGCAATATAGATCAATACACCATTACGTTGCTTAGTATTGTGCATATTCAATTTTGTAAAAATATATGCAGCTCTAAGATACGGATCCCCTTTACAATAAGACTCAATATGAATCCTTATCTCTCCGGAAGTATTAAGCTCAGCCTCCTCGATAGATTTCACAATTCGCCTTTGTGCATCTTTCGATTTGAGTTGTAAAATAGACTCCATATACTACTCAAAACTAACTTCAGGGGCTTTTTCAGCACCCTCTTCTGCCTCAAAGTATGCTTTCTTTTCAAATCCAAAAATACCTGCAATTATATTTTTAGGAAATTTTCTTACTGAAGTGTTATACATCCTTGAAGATTCATTAAACTTTTGTCTCTCTACGGTGATTCTGTTCTCGGTCCCCTCAAGTTGTGCTTGAAGCTCCAAAAAATTTTGATTTGCTTTCAGGTCAGGATAATTCTCAGCTACCATCAATAAACGACCTATTGCACTACCAAGTTCTCCTTGAGCAGATTGGTATTTGGCAATAGACTCTGCATCAAGATTTTCGGGATCAACTACAGTTTGAGTAGCTCTTGATCTCGCCTCGATAACAGCCTCTAATGTTGAAGACTCGTGAGCAGCATACCCTTTAACAGTAGCCACAAGATTTGGTATCAAATCTGCACGTCTTTGGTAAACATTCTCAACTTGAGCCCAAGCGTTAGTAACTTGTTCTTCTTGTGTTACAAGGGTGTTATAACTATTTTTCACCCAAAAAAACAGAACAACTACGATACCTAATATCACAATTGTCCAAATTGTACCTTTTTTCATTTTTGATTAAATATTTGGTTAAACTTAATTAGCAAGCTTTACACATCTGACCGAAACTCCAAATTCATCTTTATCTGCATAATGATAATCGAAATTAGGGCTATTGTAATATATATATCTATAACTCCCCTTTGAAGCGTCTGGAGTATCCATTGATGACCACCACATTCCATATTGCATAATATTTTGGTATGTAGAGTAATTATCCTTAGAATTTCCGCACGGAATTCCATTCCACCATAGGTGGTTATTAGGATCTAATGACGGTGAATATGGCCACATTTTGTCTCCATTGAAAATCGCCGGGGCAGTTGCAGGTGAAGCCAACCCATTCCATTTGTTGAAATAATCTACTGGATTGTTATCATTTAAAGCTGTCCCAAAATCTTCCCAATCCTCTTTAGTCGGTACAGACCACCCTTCAGGGCAAGCTCCTTGGGGTCCACCACCCAAACCTGAACCACTTTTACCGCCTGTTGCATCGTTCCACGAGTAGAGACGGCCAAAAAGCAACCCGATGGCATCTGACTTTTCATAAGCTGCACCAAGAACATTGTCCGGAGTACCGGCATATCTCAAGTTATCTGTAAACCAAAAGAGTTTGCCAATCTTTTTATAGTAGTATTTCTCTCTATCTCTTTGATCTATTACAATATCAACCCCCCTTTTGAGCCCCTCTATAGATTCGCCGGAATTTGGATTTATAGCTATTGTAGTTTTAACGGTTGTGCTATTATAATATCCATCGGATGTGGCAAATGCCGTGATCGAATATTTTCCTGAAGCCTCAGGGATTTTGATAGTAATAGACTGTCCTTTCACTGTGTCCTCCACGAGCTCTATAGTTTTAGAAGTCCAATAATAGACAATGTTTTTTGGGGAAGTTACCCCCGTAGAATAGAGTGTTATTTGCTGACCCGCCATTGTATATGTCGGCAGATCAAAAGCAATCGTTCCTGACATATATAACTTATCAGTCTCCTTCTTTTTGCAAGATGGGGACAATATCATCGCCAATAGAAAAAGGCTTAATAACAACTTCAAATATTTCATATTACAAAGATGATAAAAATTTCTATATTCGCACCAAAATCGTGCCAATTAAATATTCTTATTTATGAATTATTATACCCTTCAAAAACCTCTTGATCATACTTTATATCTGATATTTGTGATATTAATCTCCTTTGTTTTTGCATCCGGATGCAATCGTTCAGAGCACTACCACAAAATAGAGGGATATGCTCAAGGAGGAGGATACCATATTATCTATTCAGATTTGGACTCAAACGGAAAAATGATAGAGGCACCTGTAGATGAGATAGGAAACATTGTAGCCGAGCATCTAAGAATGATTGATTACTCCGTTTCCGGGTACAATAAAAGTTCTATAATTTCAAAGGTCAATAACAATGAGGAGTGTCAGTTAGACTCCATTTTCATAGACTTGTTTAATCGTTCTTACCAGATATATAACGATACAAAAGGGGAGTTCGATGTATCCGGAGCACCTCTTTTTGATTTTTGGGGTTTTGGATTTAAAAATCCCGACAAATTAGAGGATATTATAAAAAATACAGAGACGAAAGGGTACATAGATAGCTTACTCACTATAGTAGGAATGGACAAAGTAAGACTTGTGACGAGAGTTACTGAGAGTGGAGACTCTGCCGTTTTTATCGAGAAAGACGATCCTCGTATTAAATTAAATTTCAATGCAATAGCACAGGGATATACTTGCGATTTCGTCGCTTCTGCCCTAAAACAAAAAGGGATAGTCAACTATATGGTAGAGGTTGGTAGTGAGATTTTGTGTAAAGGGCTCAATTCAAGGGGAAAAGAGTGGAATATTGGAATAGATGCCCCCGTTGACGGAAATATGACAGCGGGGGAAAACATCCAAGATATTTTATCTATAACAGATTGTGGTATTGTGACCTCAGGTAATTACCGAAAATTTTATATCATCGAAGGAAATAAATATCCACACACCATCAACCCTATAACAGGTTACCCTGTGTCCCACAATTTATTGAGTGCAACAATTATTGCAGCTGATGCAGCTACTGCCGATGCATACGCAACATATTGTATGGTGATCGGAATGGATGAATCAATTAAATTTCTCGAAAGCAGAGATGATTTATCAGGTTACCTAATCTCTTCCGATAGGGTTTGGAACGAAAATATCCCCTCGAATAAATAATTTACTCAAGGGGTTATCATTACATATTTTCAGCAAGCACCTTTGAGTAGGTATCAGTTCCCTTATAAACCTCATCTTTAAGAGGATTACGTCTCATTTTCACAATCCTATAAAGTTGGTATGAAGCTAATGCGGCGTTTGCAATTAAAGCTACAAGACTTACTATGAAAAACGCTTTTGGATCGTGTGTGGTGGATATCTTATATGAAGCCGAATCGGCAAACATCGGGAATGTCATAATAAACATCGTCCAGAAACCCAAAGTATGAGCCCTATGTTGCAACCAAGCACCACGCCTTATAAAGAAAGCAGGAATAGTACAAGAGAGAAGAAGCATCACACCACAATAGAATGAGTGGTCTGCTATACAGTTGTATGTGTAGGCAAAATTCCAAAGGTCATACGCGATGATCCAGGCCCATATCATATCTGGCCAAATCATATCTTTAGATTTCCGTTTTGAGATGACAATACCGAGCCATCCACAAATGGTGAGAATATTCAGTATCCCTGCTATACCATTCATTATATTCCAAGAACCTGACATAGTCCAAAGGTTTGCTACCTCTCCCCCATCGAAAAGGGCAAAGGAGTAGTTTTGGAAATCACGCATAACAGCCTCTAAAATATTAACTGACAATATGATCGGAGGAAATGCCAAAGCCCATTTCTTCATTGAAAGGCCAGGAATATATCGAATTGCCATAAAGCCCAAACACCCTGCAAGAGCAGAATAAGTTTTTACCCAATTAAACCAATTACCTGTACCATACTCATTTCCAGGAGCGGCAGTGGTAGGCCATACGAAAATAGTTAAGACCAATGGGAGGAGTGCAAATAAGAACAGGCCTGCCCACTTATTTCGTCTTGAGATCTCATTGAAGAGAACAAGTCCAATAAGAACGGCAAAAGCCCCTACGATATTAGTAAGGGTGTAACCTTGATATAAAAAACCATCCATAATTAAAATTTTAATGAATTATTTAATTGCTGTTTTAAAAAAATCATTTCCTTTATCATCAACTAAAATAAATGCAGGAAAATCAACAACTTCAATCTTCCATATTGCCTCCATACCCAATTCGGGATACTCAAGAACCTCAACCTTTTTTATATTGTTTTGAGCAAGAATTGCAGCAGGCCCCCCTATACTACCCAAATAGAATCCTCCGTGTTTTTTACAAGCATCTGTAACTTGCTGACTACGATTACCTTTTGCTATCATTACCATACTTCCGCCATTCTCTTGAAAAAGATCAACATAACTATCCATTCTCCCTGCTGTTGTAGGGCCAAAACTACCAGATGCCATCCCTTGAGGAGTTTTTGCAGGTCCTGCATAGTAAATTGGGTGATCTTTAAGGTATTGAGGAAGTCCTTCTCCCCTTTCGATCCTCTCTTTAAGTTTTGCGTGGGCAATATCTCTTCCCACAACAATAGTTCCACTCAGGAGCAAGAAAGTGGATACCGGGTGTTTTGATAACTCTGCAAGTATCTCTTTCATACTACGGTTTAAATCAATTTTAACCCCACCGCTATGCATCCCGTTTCTCAACTTTTCAGGAACCAATCTAATTGGATCTGAATCAAGAGTTTCAAGCCAAATGCCATCTTTATTTATCTTCCCTTTTATGTTTCTATCTGCACTACAAGATACCCCCATTCCGACAGGGCAAGATGCTCCGTGACGAGGAAGCCTTATTACTCTGATATCGTGAGCAAAGTATTTGCCTCCGAATTGAGCTCCGAGGCCGATATTTTGTGCAGCCACAAGGAGTTTGTTTTCCAACTCAATATCTCTAAAAGCTCTTCCGAGTTGATCGCCTGTTGTTGGAATTCCATCATAATATTTAGCAGAGGCCAATTTAACAGTTTTTAAGTTTGTTTCTGCCGATGACCCACCAATAACGAATGCTATATGGTAAGGGGGACAAGCAGCTGTACCAAGGGTCTTCATCTTCTCTATCAAAAACTTCTCAAGGGTATCCGGATTGAGGAGTGCTTTTGTCTCTTGAAATAGATATGTCTTATTTGCAGATCCACCACCTTTTGCAATGAAAAGGAATTTGTATTCATCACCATCAATTGCGTAGATATCAACCTGTGCAGGAAGATTGTTTCCTGAGTTTTTTTCATTGTACATATCTAAAGGGATAGTTTGGGAATAACGAAGATTATCTGTCGTATATGTGTCATAAACACCCTTTTGCAACGCTTCCTCATCATTTTTAGACCAAACCCTACCCCCTTTTTTGGCGACAATAATAGCTGTTCCTGTATCTTGACAGAATGGAAGTTTTCCTTTTGCAGCAACATCGGCATTAAGTAACATAGTCAATGCTACAGCCTTATCATTTGTGCTTGATTGAGAGTCGTCAAGTATCTTCGCAACCATCTCGTTATGTTCCCCTCTAAGCATAAATGAAACATCGTGAAAGGCCTGCTTAGATAATAATCTCAGCCCCTCTTGCTCGACTTTGAGCACTTTTTCCCCATCAAACTCCTCGGTGGAAACATACTTGTCTGTTAAAAGGTGATACTTTGTATTGTCCTTTTCAATCTGAAAAAGTTCTTTAAATTTGAAATCCATAATATTATTTTTTAAAATCTTTAATAATAGCCATTTTTAAGAGTTGTTTTGCATAAGAAATGTTTTCATAAAGGGATTTAACTCTCCATCCAGAACCCCATGAGTATCCGATGTTTCATATCCTGTACGCAAATCTTTTACCATTTTATAAGGGTGCAAAACATAACTCCGTATCTGAGAGCCCCACTCTATTTTTTTCTTCTTTCCCTCAAGTTCCGCTTGCTTTTCTTGACGTTTTTTCAACTCCATATCGTAAAGATGGGATTTAAGGATCCTCAATGCATTTTGTCTATTGTCGAGTTGTGATCTCGTCTCTGTATTTTCTACAACTATTCCTGTCGGTATATGTTTAACCCTAACCCCCGTCTCCACTTTGTTGACATTCTGCCCCCCTGCCCCGGAAGATCGATATGTATCCCATTCAAGATCACCGGGATTGATCTCAATTTCAATAGTATCATCTATAAGTGGATAGATAAAAACCGAAGAGAATGTTGTTTGACGCTTCCCTTGAGCATTAAATGGGGATATTCTCACCAATCTGTGAACGCCACTCTCTGCTTTAAGATATCCGTATGCGTAATCTCCTTCAAATTCAATAGTTGCAGATTTAATACCTGCCTCGTCACCCTCTATTATATTACTAACATTTATCTTATATCCATTCCTTTCACCCCAGCGAATATACATTCTCATCAACATCTCAGACCAATCGTTACTCTCTGTTCCACCTGCACCGGAATTGATCTTTAAGATTGCCCCTAAATTATCCCCTTCATCCCCAAGCATATTTCTAAGTTCCAAATCCTCAACTTTTTCGAGCAGAATTCTAAATTGAGTATCGACCTCCTTCTCTACAGACTGATCACTTTTAGCAAACTCCAATAAAACATCTAAATCTTCTGATAAAGTTTTAATTGAATGAAAGTTTGTGACCCAATATTTCTCCTCCGAGATCCCCTTTAAAAAAGCCTCTGCCTCCTTTGGATTGTTCCAAAAGTCTGCATCTGCCGATCTTTGCTCTTTTTGTCTTACATTCTCTATTTTAGAAGCGATGTCAAAGACACCTCCCCAACGTATCAATACGCTGATGCAAATCTTTAATTTGCTCTAATGTTATCATACTCAATTTATTGTTTTATAATATATTATATTCTATTTCGGCTCTTCTCTATATTTTCAAGTGACTTCAAAATATCAGAATATACATACCCCCGTCCAATGGCAAATCTTATCGTTTTATTTCGTCTATTTTCAATACTCTTTTCGTTTTTCAACTGCACCCATTTTCTCTCGATAACCTCATCCATCCTCCCTACCATTATCTCCTGATCTATCTCTTCTATTGAGGACTTGATAATATCAGAAGATATCTTCTTCATTTTCAAGTAGTAAACTATCTTACTTACCCCCCATCCTGAAAGCGATACTTTATCCTTTATAAAAGCCGAGGCGTATCTTGAGTCATCAATATACTTCCCTGTACGAAGAGCCTGCAAAATCTCTGCCGATTCCGACTCGGTCACCCCTTTTCTTCTTAACTTCTCCAAAATATCAAATTCCGAATACTCCCTTCTGCTACATAAATATTTCAATTTCTCAAGCTCCCCCATTACCATTGTTTTTAGAAGTTAAAACCAATGTTGAGATAAAGACCGAGTTTTTTAGAGAGAGTTGACCAATGAAAATCCAAACTAAGAGGTCCTATAATAGAGTCGTAAGAGTAACCTAATGCAGCGCCAAAATGATTGAGGGAATAATCATTAACAAAATAACTTTTTACTGTGTCAGACTCTCTGCAATAGTTAAAAATACCTGTTACATAGTGCTTCTTATAAACATTAAACCTAAAATCAGATCTTAGGACAGTTGCAAAATTAAGAAGCATCTCAGGGTGATTAATCCCAACAAAAGGGATCTGCTGACTAAAATATCTACCCGGTAAATAGCCACCCATCAAATTGTTGTAAGGAGAGGGAATAACAGGTCCTATCAATACCCTTGCATAAACTTGAGGAACAATGGTAAATCGGTTTTTAAACATAGAAATATATGACTCAAAATTGAGAGCTATTATTCCTACGTGATGGAATTTATTGGTCTCAAATGCTTTGAACTTCCAATCCCCACGCACATTGATTCTTACCCCTTTAGTAGCATAATACCCTTTATCCAAATTGTCAAAATTGAGGTTTGCGAATACGCCGAGATAATCACCTTTAAGAGATGGACCATCAGCTTCATCGATTGAATCATCTATAAAATTGGAAAGGAGGTGTTTAAAATACATATCTTCAAAACGTAATCCCACACTTGTATTGAAATATCGGGAATGGATCTCAGAGAAGTATGCCTCCGCATTGTGCTTGTAGTATAGCATATTTGTGGATATTTTTCCATCATCATATAGATTCATCTCTGACTTTTTGAAATTGTATGCCAAGCTGAATCTTGGAAAATTTCTCGGTACAAATGTTAATGTAGCATTAGCCCAAGGATTGTAACTCAGTCTTGATGATACATCAAATTTAACTCCTCTGATTTTCTGATCATTGAACCCTATTTTAAGCAATATGGCCGCAGTCTCCTGTGAATCGAATCTAAATCCGAATCCAAAACTGTGTGGGTTTGCCGGGACAAATTTTATGTTAATATTATATGAAGACTCCTCAATATTTTCATCAGAGAGGGTATATGTTATAGAGGAGAAGCAATTTGTTCCATAAAACAATGCTATTGCATTATCAATATCCTTTCCCAATATTTTCTTTCCACTCATAAGTTTTGTCTTTTTCAAGAGCCATAAACCATCCTTTTGGTTTATTCCGGTCACCGAGATTGAGGCCAATTTTACAGAATCTTCCGATAGGTTTTTAGCAGAAGGTGCATTTAGAATTTTTGAATTTTTGCCATAAGAGTTTAACTTGTTTTTGAGTTCCATTAGATGCTCTTTTTCTTCTAAAGCAGCCATATACCCCCTTTTGATCAGGGTATCAATACTTTCGTTTTCAAAACTCATTGTCCCATATCCGGTCATATCGGGGTGGATATAGATATCACACATTTTTTTATTTTCTTCCCTCTTTCCATTTGTAACCATACCCATTAATTGTCCAAGTAGTTCGGGCAAAGAGTTTATCTGATCTGCATTCTTTTTTTTATCACTTGAAACTTCTACACCAATGATAAAGTCTGCCCCCATTTTTTTACAAATATCTACCGGGAAGTTATTTATCATCCCCCCATCAACCAAAACTTTATCTCCTATTCTTACCGGCGCAAAAACACCGGGAATAGCCATACTTGCCCTCATTGCATAAGCAATTCTCCCATCTCTTAACACCTCTTGCTCCCCTGTCACCACATTTGCAGCAACGCAAGCAAAAGGGATGGGTAATTTATCAAAACTTATTGAATCTTGATAACCCACACAGAGGCTGTTAAATAGATTTAGAATATTATTACCCGTAATAAAGCCCCCGGGCAAAGAACTTATAAAAACATTTTTATCGTTACGCTCACTTTCCTTCATTTTCCTATCATCCGCAATTCCCTTTTTAATCGCTTCCGGTGTGCTGAAAGGGATTGATAAAAGGTATGAATTCATATTGATTTTATCCTCAAAAGAGAGCTCTTTACGAGCAACTTTATCACTCATATATACAGACCAATCCATATTGCTGATAAGAGAATCTAACTCTATAGGGGTATAGCCAAGAGAGTATAATCCCCCTATTATAGATCCCATACTAGTACCTGCCACATAATCAACAGGTATCCCCATCTCCTCAATAAGTTTAAGAACCCCAATGTGTGCAGAACCCTTTGCTCCACCTCCCGATAAAACCACTCCGACTTTAGGTCTTCTATTTTTAGAAGAAGCAGAATTTAAATAAGAATCGGAAGAAGCAAAAAGTGATAAGGAGAAAAGAAAAAAAGTAAAAAGGGTTACTAATTTGATTTTTTTCATCTTTTTTATAGTATTAGTTGTTAATGAGTAATATTATCTTTACCACTAAGCATCCCGCAGGCTGCCAAAATATCCTCCCCTCTTGATGCCCTTATTGTAGCAACAATACCCGCACTGACGAGTCTATCTCTGAATATCTCCATTATTTGTAGTGGTGACGAAGAGAGATCCGACTCTGGGATTTTATGAAATCTTATAAGATTAACCCTGCATTCCAACCCCTTCAGTACCCTTACTAACTTATCTGCGTGTTGTTTTGAGTCATTTATCCCGGAAAACATTATATACTCAAAACTAACCCTTCGCTGTCCGGTAAAATCGTATCTTTTGATTAAATCTATACTCTTTTCGATAGGGAATGCACTTTCCATAGGCATAAGGATATTCCTTTGGTCGGGAAATGGATTGTGAATACTTATTGCAAGGTGGCACGAACAGGTCTCCAAAAAAGATTGTAAAGGGGAGACATTACCACTAATATCTTTATTAAGACCTATTGTTGAGAGAGTTATCCTTTTAGGGCTCCATCCTAATCCCCAATCTGATGTGAGTATCTCGATTACATTCTTAACATTTTGCCAATTATCCAATGGTTCCCCCATCCCCATAAACACTGCATTTGTAAGGAGATCAGACTCATCAATCTCAAAAAACTGAGAAATAATCTCCCCCGGTGTGAGATTTCCGTTAAAACCCTGCCTTCCGGTCATACAAAATTTGCACCCCATTCGACAGCCGATTTGAGAAGAGACACATATTGTATATCTCTCTCTGTCAGGGATCATTACAGCCTCTATACCCTCGGAAGATGACGATTTGGAACCCTCTGTCTTGAAAAGATACTTTTTGGTACCATCTTCGGAAGCCACCATTTTTGAATAGGTGATTCTTCCGACAACATAATGCTCCGATAATTTCTGACGTGATTGTTTGGATAGATTAGTCATCTCCTCTATGGTTTTTACCTTTTTTTTATAGAGCCATTCAGAAATTTGTTTTGCTGTAAAGGTCGGAAAACCAAGAGAATCTGTAATAGACTTCAATTCTGTAAGTGTTTTTCCTATTAATTTATCCATATCGCAAATGTAGAAAAAAAGTCTTAATTTGATGTCTGTTACTTATTAATTTCACTACCTTTGCAAAAGGGGGCAGGATAGCCTCTATATACTAATTATCTAAAAATAAATTTTATGGCGAAAGAGATTGAAGAAAAGGATGGTACGGTAAACAACGCAGCCAAACTAAAAGCCTTACAGGCAACACTTGACAAAATTGAAAAAGATTACGGGAAAGGGACGATTATGAAGATGGGAGATCAGCCTACTTGGGAAGTTTCCACAATCAAGTCGGGATCGATATCTCTTGACCATGCACTCGGAATAGGTGGTTATCCTAAAGGGAGGGTTATTGAGATTTATGGGCCCGAATCAAGCGGAAAGACAACACTCGCTATTCACGCAATAGCAGAGGCACAGAAAAATGGTGGGATAGCTGCAATAATCGATGCCGAGCACGCATTTGATCGTACTTATGCAAAGAATCTCGGAGTTAATGTTGATACTCTGCTCATTTCACAACCGGACAATGGTGAACAAGCATTGGAAATTGCTGATAACCTCATAAGGAGCGGTGCTATAGATATCATTGTGATAGACTCTGTTGCAGCTCTCACCCCAAAAGCTGAAATTGAGGGCGAGATGGGAGATTCCAAAATGGGATTGCAGGCAAGATTGATGAGTCAGGCTCTTCGTAAATTGACTGCAAATATCAGTAAAACAAATACTTGCTGTATATTCATCAATCAGTTGCGTGATAAGATCGGCGTTATGTTTGGAAACCCTGAGACGACTACTGGGGGAAATGCCCTTAAATTTTATGCCTCTGTCAGGGTAGATGTAAGGAAGATCACACAAATAAAAGATGGTGAAGATGCTACTGGTAACCGCACAAGGGCGAAAATTGTCAAGAACAAAATGGCTCCACCTTTCAAAAAGGCGGAGTTTGATATAGTTTTTGGTGAAGGTATCTCCAAGATCGGAGAGATTATCGACTTAGGTGTTGAATTGGAAATTATTAAAAAAAGCGGCTCTTGGTTTAGTTATGGTGAAACAAAACTTTCACAAGGGCGTGAAGCTGTAAAAGTTCTATTAACCGATAATGTTGAGCTTGCCTCTGAGATTGAAGCTAAAGTGAGAGAGGCTCTAAAAAATGTTAAGGATTAATTGTAATAGTGTTGGTTTTTTATAAATAAACAATAATTGAGATGGAAATAGTTCTAAGCGGTATTCGTTCTACAGGGCATCTGCATTTGGGTAATTATTTTGGTGCACTTCGTAACTTTGTTAAAATTCAAGACACTTACAAATGCTTTTTCTTCATTGCAGACCTGCATTCTCTTACTACACATCCTCATCCTGACGACTTTCACTCTTCTGTTAAAATAATATTGTCCGAGTACTTGGCTTCAGGATTAGATCCCGAAAAAGCTACTCTTTTCGTACAGAGTGATGTTCCTGAGGTGAGTGAGCTATATGTTCTTCTAAATATGTTGGCCTACAAGGGAGAGATGGAGAGGACAGCTTCATTTAAAGATAAAGTGAGACTAAATCCCGAAAATGTGAATACCGGACTTCTAACCTACCCCGTACTTATGGCTTCGGATATTCTAATTCATAGGTCAAACTATGTTCCTGTAGGAAAAGATCAAGAGCAGCATTTAGAGATAGCAAGGGTTCTCGCACGCCGTTTCAATGCGATGTATAATGTAGATCTATTCCCTGAGCCTCAAGCATTTAATTTTGGTAAAGATCTTATAAAAGTACCTGGACTCGATGGAAGTGGCAAGATGGGGAAAAGTGAGGGAAATGGGATTTATCTTTATGATGACGAGAAAAGCATACATAAAAAGGTGATGAAAGCGGTTACAGACTCAGGCCCAACTGTCCCTAATAGCGTTATGCCGGAAGTTATACAAAATCTCTTTACATTGATGGATCTTGTATCCGAACCATCTACTATTGAATATTTTAAGGAGCAATACAACAATTGCTCTATCCGCTACGGAGATCTCAAAAAACAACTTGCAACAGATATATGCAAATACACCCTACCAATAAAAGAGAGGATAGATGAGATATATAATGATGAGGCATATTTGCACAGAGTAACAACTATCGGGACCGAAAGGGCCCGAGAAAGTGCATCGGCAACTCTTAAATTAGCTAAGAAAGCGGTTGGATTTCGTTCATTCTAATCGTTATGATAGATCGTGGCACAGTTGATAGGATACTTGATGCGACAGAAATTGTCGATGTTATAAGTGACTTTGTTTCACTCAAAAGACGTGGAGCCAATTACATCGCTTGTTGCCCATTTCACAATGAAAAAACCCCCTCTTTTTCTGTATCTCCGAGCAAGGGAATCTTCAAATGCTTCGGCTGCGGAAAAGCCGGAAGTGCTGTCACTTTTATTATGGAACACGAACAAATGACATATAATGAAGCACTTAAATATCTTGGAAAGAAATATGGTATAGAAGTTAGAGAGAAAGAGGAGAGTGAGGAGGATATTCAAGAGAGATTGCGTCACGAATCTCTTCTTGTAGTTTCCGAATTTGCTCAAAAATATTTTGCCGACACTATGTGGAACACAGAGGTTGGTAAGGCGGTAGGTTTGAACTATTTCAAACAAGCAAGGGGATTTTCGCAAGAGATTATTAATAAATTCGGACTTGGATATGCACCTGACGCAAAAAGGATAAGTCGGGAACATTCTATATCTTCCCTCTCAGAGGAAGCCCTCAAACAGGGGTATAAAAGGGAGTTTCTCATCTCTACCGGGCTGAGCATTGAGCGACCAGGGGGAGAATTAGTAGATAAGTTTTATGATCGTGTGATGTTCCCCATCCACTCAATAAGTGGTAGGGTTATTGCCTTTGGGGGGCGAACATTACTTTCAGACAAAAGCGTATCAAAGTATGTAAATTCACCCGAGAGTGATATTTATCACAAAAGCAAATCATTATACGGCATTTATTTCGCGAAATCGTCGATTGTTTCTCATCAAAAGTGCTACTTAGTAGAAGGTTACACAGATGTTATCTCTTTTCATCAAGCAGGTGTTGAAAATGTAGTATCTTCTTCTGGTACATCACTGACTGTCGAACAGATACGACTTATCAAGAGATTCACCAATAAGGTCACTGTTCTTTATGACGGTGATTTTGCAGGGATAAAGGCCTCTATTAGGGGTATCGATATGCTAATTGAAGAGGGGCTTGATGTGAAAGCTGCCCTGTTTCCTCAAGGAGATGATCCCGATTCTTTTGCAAGGAGTCACACGAAAGAGGAGATAACAGATTTTCTCAACAATGCAGAGACCGATTTTATCTCATTTAAATACAATATACTTTCAAAAGATATTTCGAAAGATCCTTTTAAAAAAGCCGATTTGATAAAAGAGATTGTAAGAACCATCTCTCTGATACCTGACCAAATTATTCGTTCAGTATATATTGAGGAGACCTCTCGCAAACTCGACATAAAACAAGAGATGCTTGTTCACGAGGTTGGTAAAATTCGTAAACATTCTCAAGCCACCCCTACCCCATATCAATTCAATAATAATGAGGAAATTAGTGAAAATGAGAACAATGTAACACCTATACTTATTCCTTGTGAAAAAGAGCTATTATATTATCTCATTAAATTCGGCAAAGCCAAAATGGATTTTGAAGAGCACAATTTGTACGGAGCCGAAAAACCATTAACAGAGATTACAGTCTCCCAATTTATTGCAACTGAGCTTAAAAATGACGATCTGGAATTTTTAAATACACTTTATAAAAGAATTTTCGATCTGTATTACAAATACGAATCTGAAGAGGATGATAATGACAAAATACTTCGCAGATTTGTTAATAACGAAGATAAAGAGATAATAAAGGCAGTATTAGATATTGTTTATGAAGAATATACAATAAACGTGAAAGAGTTTAAGAGATCATTAATACCCGAAATAAATGTACTTGGAAGCGTTGTCCCAAAAGCAATACTTATATACAAGTCAAAAATCACAGAGCACACCTACAATCTCATAATGAGCCAACTACAACGCGCACAAAAAGATGGAGATATTGAGTTACAACAAGAGTTAATGAAGCAAATAAAAATACTAATGATGGTCAAGAATCAATTTTCTAAGGAATTGAACAGATTGTTTTAAAGTAAGTATTCGGTCAGCAACTAATGCAGCGAGAGTGGTCAAATATTGGGCGCCTAATAGTGTGACGATCAAGGGTTTCCAGCTCACGGATATTAAAGAGGTCGCTTCATTCGAAAAAATTCCAGCTATACCTGCTGCTCCTCCGTCAAGGGCTGCCTCTACAAAATAGACGCGATGATGAGTTTCGAAGGGTATGTTTCTTTCAGTTTTTTCATCCAAGCGAAGTCGAATTCGGCACTGTTTGGAGATAGTTGTTCGAGATTTTTGAAACCGATAAATGGAATTTTGCCTGGACTATGTATGTCGAATCGTGGTGACACTTCTTCTATATCGAATAAGCTAATTGTCTTAACAGAGACTCCATCCCAGCCAACATCTAATGCTCTGGAACACATTTCATACGAATTTGAAATGACCGAAGAGCCTAATACAAAAGGATTTTCACATCGTACACCGCAAAAATCTACAGCCAAAGAAGGAAGCTGAGATCTGTCACTTCGTTCAGACTGACAAGGATGCTCCTGTTGCCGTAAGGTAGAGTTATCCGTGAAGGCTAAGCGAAGCATCTCCCCTACCACAACTGGGATATCCACCGCCCGATCGACCTTCCCCCGATTACAAACTTTCATACAGTTCTGCCCTTTGCAGCCCTCACACTCTCAATCAAGAATCCGAGCCACAGCCCCTCGAAAGTTATTAAACCTCAGCGACCGAATAATAGTAGCAATGTCCATTCTTTTCAAGCTGTCGAACAAGGCGCATCGTAACACAAAAGGCACCTCTCCGCCTCTCCTTCCATATAAATATTTAAAAATTTCATATTACTATTTGTTTAACGGCTATAAAATTACAAAACATTTCTATTGCTGTAGACGAAAAAAAGAAAAAAGAATTGGTAGGTTTGTTGCTGTTTAAATCAAAAGTTTATCTACAAGGACAAATATATTACGACTATGGGAAATAAACCTTTTATATTTGGAGTGGACTTCTCAAAAAATTTAAGTTATTCATAAAATTTGTTTTTATAAATAAATATATATATTTGCAAAACACTTAGAACTATTAATTATGAATAAAAAATTAAACTCCAAATGGCTGATTATCTCAATCAGTTTAAATGTTGTAACAATTGCAACATTTTTCCTAATACCAGAAAAAGTTGATGCTTGGTGTATCTTGAATCGAGGTGGATATATACTTGAATGCACCGGCGATAGTGGGTCTTGTTTATTTTTAGGCCCAAATGGAGAAAGGGACATCTGTTCAGGTAATAAGGCAGCTGTCACACCTCCTTCACAATCAACTGAATAGACAATGAAAATCAATGGCATTTTTGTAATACTATTTTATAGTCTCCCATTTTTTATTTTTACTTCATGCAATAATCAAACAGAAAAATTCAAATTATTGAAAATTGAATCATTTTTATATGACACGACAGACTATAATTTGATGTGCACAACAAAGGAAAGTACTGCTTTATTTGACTATTTTACTTTTCCTATTGATACAATTCCCAGGATTATATATGTTGCTAATGGAGAGTGTTCATCTTGTATTGCACAAACAATAGATTTTCTTATTCTTTGCAAAAATGCCAATGGTCTAAACATTCCTGTTATTCTTATATTAAAGGCATACAAAAGTGATTTGTTTAATTATTCTTACGATAATCATGTAACAAATAATAAAAAAAATGATAGACATTTTGTTACATATGTATTAGATGATGAAGGTATCACCATTAAAGATGGGGCATACTTTATTGTTAATAACCATATCCTAAAGTATATGGAATGGAATATATATAAATAAAAATATGACTAAAAGTATATTTTACTTAATATTAAGTATATTAATTTTCAGCAGTTGTCAAAATTTGGACGAAGATAATGACATTATTCAAATTTTACCGAAATCTATTTTGGATAATGCAAAATTAATAACCCCAATACATACCTCCTATATCTCATCAAATAATGATGTGAGTGTATTCATTCTAAATGATGATTATATCTTAACAAAAAGCAAGAAATGTGAATATATTATAAACCTTTACAAGTTATCTGATAAAGACTACTATAAACCTATAATCAAATATGGATCTGATACAAATGGGTTTTTATCCGCAACAATTGGAAATATGTTAGATTCAATTATTATCTATGATTTTGTTAAATATAAATTCACAATAATACCTACTGAATCATTGTATAATAGTAACAAACAAGAAATAATCATTAACAATACTAATATTTTATCTCAATATCTACTTCCATATAAAAAATGTCTATTGTTTTTAAACCCCTACTGCTTTAAAGATAGAATTGGAAAATTCTCTAACCCAAATCAAAATAGGTTTTTAATATCTGATTCAAACTACAATTATAATTTGAGGGATATCGAGTATAAATATGAAACATTTAATATTGTAAGAGGTAAGTTCATTATAAATTACAAAAAGAATAGAATTATTTATTTAAATGAATATGAAGATTATATTGAAATATTTAACACTAATCTCTCAAAAATTAAAAAAATAGAAGGTCCAAATAATCTAACATTTGACTATATCAAATTCAATAATGGATTTTCAACAGAATTACTACTCAATAACATTTCTGTGATTAGCTACTCCTCTTGCTGTTATAATAATGATTTTGTATATCTTGCATACATTGGAAGTGTTTTTAAACAAAATAATATCTACGCTCCTTCATATATTTTCAAAATAGATTGGGATGGAAATATAATAAATAGCTACTACACCACTTCTACAATACTAAATCTCTCTATCTCTAAAATAAATGACCAATTATATTCGTGGGAGAAAGATAGAGATGGAAACAAAAAATTAGTAAAATATATATTATAAACCTTTAGAATTATTTTTATGAAAATAAATTATTTACTCACTTTTATCTTATCCCTATTATTTATATCTCTATTTAGTAACAAAGTTCTTGGACAAAGAGTTTTTTGTGAAACAAAAGAGCGCATCTATATCAGTTGCGACGAGTTTCATTACGGAAGAGATACGATTGATAAAATCAAAATGGTTGCTTTATACAGGTGTCGAATAGAGACAGATACGACCACTAATAATTATGCTGAATACGATGCTCTCTTGGAGATTGGAAATAATATATCTAAATTCTACGGATATAAAAACAATAAATTAGATTCAATTGTTCTTAACACAAAATCAAACAAGAATTATAATACTCATAAGTTGATTGGGAATCAAGACTTTGCACCTATTTTCTATGACACATATTTTCAAAATTATCCAAAAGGCAAATTGACTTTTACAACAAGATTGGCTGTTGAAAATTTTCAATACACTGAAAATAAACCTTCTATAAATTGGACAATATTGGATAGCACTACAACATTTCTTGGATACAAAGTTCAAGCCGCTATATGCTCTTTCAAAGGGAGAGATTACTTTGCTTGGTTCTCATCTGAGATTCCTGTCTCTCTTGGACCCTGGAAATTTTCAGGTCTTCCTGGATTGATAGTATCCATTAAGGACAATAAGGATGAATATAGCTTTGAGTTGAAAGGAATTGAGAAAAAAGATGGAGCTATTTATATCAATAAGTATGATTATATTTCTATTAATTCTAAACAATATTACAAAATGTTTAGAGAGATCAATATCAACTACAAAGACTTTTTCACAAGGCATAATGGTAATAGTGGTATGTCTTCATTGGGTAGTAAAAATATACCGATGAACTTCAATCCCATTGAGATAAAGTAATGATAGTTAAATTATTAGTCACTATTATTGCTTTATTAATATCAAGCAATATGCTTGCTAACAACAAGATAAAAGGCATAATAACTGATAGTATTGATAATAACATCCTATCTGGGGTAGTAATTGCTTTGAAAAACGAAAAAGGTGCCATTATTGAATACACTATTAGCGATAATGATGGTCACTTTGAATTAAACAATAGTGACAATCGTATCAATTATCACATTGAAATCTCTTTTATGGGATACAAGACAATTATCATCAATCCTCCATTTCCAGAAATAATAAACATATCATTAAAAGTAGATGTATCTCAGATCAAAGAAGTGATTATTAAGGCTGAGAAGGTTAAAATGAGGGGGGATACTATATCATACAGCATTCCATCAATCAAATCAACTGATGACAGAAATCTATCTGACCTTCTTAAAAAATTACCAGGAATAGAGGTTGCAAAAGGTGGGTTTGTTTATTACCAAGGGAAACCAATAAATAAACTCTATATAGATGGAAAAGATATTCTTGGTGATAAATATAACATCGCAACTCTTAATATAGACCCAAATTTGTTAAGCAAATTGGAAATTTATGAAAACCATCAATATATCAAGGCATTAGAGGGTATTAGTACTTCAGAACAGGCTGCTATCAATATCACATTAAAGGATAATGCCAGGAATATTTGGATTACTAATCTACAACTTTTGGCTGGTATCTCCTCAACAAAGCCAAGGGTTCCATACTCAGCTAACGGATTTGTGATGAATATCAACAAGAGGTTTCAAACAATGAATACATTGAAAACAGATGCTGCTGGTAATATTATATCAAATAAAGAGTATGCAGATAATGTTTACATAGTTGGTCAAGAAAAGATAAATCTTTACAAACTAAATAATTATTCAAATATTTCTGTTGATAATGCACCTCTCGAAAATGAACGCACACGATTCAATGTTTCCTATTCTGCATCGTCAGACAACAGATTTGAAGTTGGAAAGGATCTAATTATTAATATGGGAGTCAATTTTTTTAAAAATAAATTGACATCTTCAATGGCGATAAAAAATAGCTATCTACTTAACAATGGCACCTCATACACTTATTCTGAGATAAACAACAAATCTTTTGACAATAATAATATCTCTGCAAGCATAGGGTTAGATGCAAATACAAAAAAAATGTATCTAAAAGAGAGTTTTAATTTTGAATACAATGACGGCAAGGGGAAAGGGATAATTGATGGTTCAGAACAACGCAATCAATTTGGCAATAAAAAAGAGATAAATATTAATAATGTTGTTAATTTTTTATTCAGACTAAAGGGAGGTAAGACATTTGGATTTAAAATGAATACTCAATATAGTGAGAAGAGCAGTTATTTAGAGATTAATAAAGAAAATGAGGTGAAACCTATAAGTCAAATTATTGACTCAAAAGTATTTTACAACATTATTACTTTCAATGTGTCAAAACAATTCAATAAACATTTTTCTCTTCTATCACTTACATCCATAGAATATACAAATCGGAGATTGAATTCCTTGTTGGATGGCTTTATTAATTCAAATACTAATAATGACATTGATACTACCAACAATGTTAAAATGAATATTTTTAATCCATCTGAGTACATATACTTAAGATTTAATAATCGGAAAATTGAAACTTTTATAGGAATGGATTTCAGGTATCAATATCTTGACTACTTTACAGATAAAAATCATAATGGTAATAAATTAGCTGCAAATCCTTTTTTATCTTTTAAATATATTATCTCCCCAAAAATTTCCTTTATGTTAAATGGAAGTTATTCACTTTCCAAAATAAACGAACAAAGCATATACAACGCACTCATTATGGAAAATTATCGTTATCTCTCTGAGGGCCGATCTAGTTTGGTACAGACACCAAATTATTCTGCTTCTGCCGAGATTAATTTCCGAGAGCCGATATCAGGGTGGTATATAAAATTGGACGCAAATTATAGCGGAGGAGAAAATTTCCTACGCACTTCATACTTTATTGGGGACCACATTATTAATAAGGAATCTGATAATACTTCAATTATCAATGGATGGTACAGTGGAATGACAATTTCAAAGGGAATTTTCGATATATCTGGTAAAATTGATGCCAAATTTTCTTTCAATAAATATTCCTCCTCAGTGCAATACAATGAGAATAAAACAAATTATGACTCTTATAAATACTCCGGGACATTTAATTTTGTTGGAGACATATTTAAATGGTGGAAAATCAAATATAATGCACTTTACTCTTTTAACAACTATATGGCAAATGGTGAATGGACAAAAGAGATACAACACTCATTCAAACAAAATTATTCTCTCTCTTTTTTCCCGATAAAATCTTTGGAGATTGATATTATTGGAGAGCATTATTTAGATAAATATTCAAATTCAAACATTAGACAGATTTTTCTTTTAGATTTCTCAATATGGTATTTCTTAAATAGCAAAATTCAACTATTTCTACACGGGAAAAATCTATTAAATCACAAAAACTACTCATTTTCAACACTTAATCCCCTTAACACCATCCATTATAGCTATGTAATACGACCGCTAAATGTTATGGTAGGAATAGATTTCAAATTCTAATCATAAATGACTTTATTAGTATTTTTAAACATAGTCTATCTTTTTTAAAAAAAAGGATAGAAATAAGTATCTTTGTATGTTTTTTAAAAAATAAAATATGGATAAAAACTACAAACGTTACCTGATTACTTCAGCTCTCCCATACGCAAATGGGGCTGTACATATTGGTCATTTAGCAGGGGTATATGTGCCTGCAGATATATATGTCAGATATCTACGAATGAAGGGGGCGGATGTTCTTTTTATTGGTGGTTCTGACGAACATGGTGTACCAATAACTATCAAAGCTAAACAATTGGGTTGCACACCACAAGATGTCGTAGATAAATATCATAAAATAATCAAAGAGTCTTTCGAAGAGTTTGGTATTTCATTTGACATCTACTCAAGAACAAGTTCGAAGACCCATTATAAAGTTGCTTCCGATTTCTTTTTAAAATTGTATAATGACGGAAAATTTATAGAAAAAACAAGCGAACAATTTTATGACGAACAGACAAAGCAATTTTTAGCTGATAGATATATCGTGGGCACTTGTCCAAAATGTGGAGCAGATGGGGCATATGGAGATCAGTGCGAGAAATGTGGTTGTACACTAAGTCCAGATGAGCTTATCAATCCCCATTCAGCTCTAAGCGGCAATACCCCTGTAAAAAAAGAGACCAAACACTGGTATCTTCCTCTTGATCAATACGAAGGATGGCTTAAGGAGTGGATTTTAGAAGGGCATAAAGAGTGGAAAACAAATGTATATGGGCAATGTAAATCTTGGATCGATGGTGGGCTTCAGCCTCGTGCAGTAAGTAGAGATTTGGATTGGGGCGTGCCTGTACCCGTAAAAGGTGGAGAGGGAAAAGTTCTATATGTATGGTTTGATGCCCCAATAGGTTATATCTCCAACACCGTTGAACTATTGCCAGATGACTGGGAAAAATGGTGGAAAGACAAAGATACTAAAATGGTTCATTTCATTGGAAAAGACAATATTGTATTCCATTGCATAGTCTTTCCTTCGATGTTAAAAGCTCACGGTGATTATATCTTACCTGATAATGTTCCTGCCAATGAATTTCTCAATTTGGAGGGGAATAAAATTTCTACTTCACGCAATTGGGCCGTATGGCTTCACGAATATCTCCGCGATTTTGAAGGTCAACAAGATATTTTAAGATATGTTCTTTGTGCAAATGCCCCTGAAACCAAAGATAACGACTTTACTTGGAAAGATTTCCAAACAAGAAATAATTCCGAACTTGTCGCAATATATGGAAATTTTGTAAATAGAGCCATTGTATTGACTCATAAGTATTTCAACGGAAAAATGCCAAAAGATTTATCTCCTCAACAGATTGATAAAGATGTAATTGCTGAAATACCATTAATTAAAAAGGCGATAGAGGATAATCTCGAAAATTATAAATTTAGGGAAGCATTGAAAGAGGCTATGAATATGGCAAGACTTGGCAACAAATATCTTACAGATACAGAGCCGTGGAAAATCGCCAAAACAGATATGGATCGTTGTGCATCTATTTTAAATGTTTCACTTAAAATATGTGCAAATCTCTCTATTGCTTTTGCCCCTTTTCTCCCCTTTTCATCTGACAAATTGATCAAAATGCTATCACTTTCAAAAGATACTTTGAAATGGGAGAATATTGGTAAAGAGGATCTTATTCCAAACGGTCACACCATTGGAGAGGCTGCTTTACTTTTCAATAAAGTTGAAGACGAAGCAATTGATAGACAAATGAATAGACTTCAAGCAAGTAGAGAGTTAAATGAAAGACTTAGTAAAGAGGTAAATCCTCCAACAGTGATCGCTCCGCAAAAAGAGGAGTGTACTTTTGAAGATTTTGGTAAGATGGATATTCGTTCTGCCACTGTCCTTGAAGCAGAAAGGGTACCAAAAACCGATAAACTATTAAAGTTAAAAATTGATACCGGCATAGATATCAGAGTAATAGTATCAGGAATTGCACAACACTACTCTCCTGAACAAATGATTGGTAAGCAGATTTGCATCCTTGCCAATTTAGCCCCGAGAACCATTAAAGGGATTGAATCCAAAGGGATGATATTGATGGCAAAGGAGGAAGATGGAAAAATGAGAATCGTTTCTCCTGAAGAGAATGTAATCAATGGATCGACAATAGGCTAAATGATATAGCTATATACAAGTCATTTTATAAAAAATAGCTTCTTATTAAATTAAGCTCCTCTTCGGTGTATAAAATAGAGTCAAGTATACCGAATAGACCTAATAAATATATCACTAATAATATAAACAGAATAGAACTCAATACAATGAGTATTACTACAGAGGTCTTATGATTGGATCTTTTATTGTTATCTACCCCCTTAGAAATATCAACAGTATCAACAGTATCAACTGTATCAACACTACTATCAGTTTCCAAAACCTTGTTTGTCTCTATTTCATTATTTATATCAGTATCTAATTCAATATCAGCCATCTCCGAAGCTCTCTTTTTCTTGTACTCATCAAGATATGCCCTCTCCTCTTGAGCTTCAGCTGGATCACTCATCTCAATAAAAACATCTGTTAACTCATCTTCATTAATATACTCACTCTGCATCTCTGTTGCAATTCTATGCTTATCAATCTCATCTTTCGGTGCATTAAGAACTTTTAGCGAGATAGGCTCAAGTCCGTACGCATTTGCATAGATATCAAGTCCTCGATCCGAGACGAAATAGAGATTTCCCTCCTTAGTGGAACGCATCCTTCCAAAACCGGGAAGATCAATACTTTTTTTAGTATTGAGATCTGTTCTGAACGTCTCAAAAAAATTATCAATTTCATCCCTAACGGTCTCAATATCAACCCCTAATTTATCTGCATAATACTTTCCAATCAACTCATCATTCCAAGACTCAGAACTCCTGAAGAAAATTCTCCGAAAGGGGGGATTAATAGTCTTCCCATCCTCTGAGAAATATGCAGGGGCAATATCTGCAACAAAACTCCCAATTCCAGGGAGAGATATTCTATCATTATCCAAAATCAATTCTTTTAGAAGTTGGGAAAGAAGGGTAACGTCCATTACATATTTTTTTATAGTCTATGCAAAGGTAAATTTTTTTAATAAAAATTTTGCACAATAAGAATATTTATTCTATTTTTGCAGTCCCAAAAGGGAAAAAACAGTCCTCTTTAGCTCAGTTGGTTAGAGCACCTGACTGTTAATCAGGGGGTCCAAGGTTCAAGTCCTTGAAGAGGAGCACTGAAAATAAAGCACTTACAGAAATGTAGGTGCTTTTTTATTGTCTATCGGAGTCATCTATAACTTATAAAGATTCAGCTATTTGATTTTGAGGTGGTGACAGAATTAGAGTATTGGACTGATGATGTTGCAGCAACGTGTGCCGTGGAGAAGGCTATTTGGAGGTTGTATCCTCCGGTATCACCGTCGAGATCGATCACTTCGCCACAGAAGAATAACCCTGGGACTATTTTTGATTCCATACTCTTGCGTGATAACTCGTTGAGTGATACCCCTCCTGAGGTTATTACAGCTCTTTCGTATCCGACATACCCTTTGATGGAAAATTTCCAATTTTTAAGTTTCACCGGGAGGTTTGCAAGTGTAATCTCCTTGTTTAGATCTAAGAACGGGGAGATTAGAGAGAGGGGCAACATTGAGTTGATTATGTTTTCAATCTTTTTTACAAATAGTACCTCTCTATTTATCCTCGCTGTCAATTGTTCGATTTTTAGTGCCGGTTTTAAATCTATCACTACATCCACTTTCTGACCATTATTTAGGGCCATAACTGCCCTCCTACTCACCCTAAAGCCTAATGCACCCTCAATTCCGGCCGATGTAAAAGTAAGTTCTCCCTGTTCAGATTGCACTATTTTGTCATTTATATAGAGATCTAAACGGACATTTTTGAGGGTTATCCCATCAAGTCTTAAGTCGTACTTTATAGGTTTAAGTGCAGTTAATGAAGGGAATGTGGAAATAATAGTATGTCCGAGTGCTTTTGCAAAGTTATATCCGTCCCCTGTCGATCCTGTTGAGGGATATGAAAGGCCCCCTGTTGCAATAATAAGGCTCGTACCAACAATAAAATCCATTTTCATCATACCTCCATTTTCTTTGTTGAAATTATGATTTATCACCTCCAATAAAAAACCACCATCGGGATTGACTTCAGTCTTAATAACCTCACAATTTGTTATCAGAGAGACATTTGGTTTATTGATTGAGGCAATAAGGGCATCAAGAACATCTTTACTGCTTTGGGACGAAGGGAATACCCTCATACCCCTTTCAACAATAGTTTTAAGTCCAATATTCTCAAAGAAAGCCACCACATCAACATTTGAAAAGTTAAAGAATTGGGATTTAAAAAAATTTACATTGGTATGGATATGGGTAGAAAAATCAACCCAATCACACATATTTGTTATATTACATCTTCCCTTACCGGTTATAAGAAGTTTTCTACCACAAGTTTTATTCTTCTCTAAAAGAATAACTTTCAATCCTGAACGCGATGCTATTGATGCTGCCATCAGGCCAGAAGCACCTCCTCCTACTATTATTATGTCCCCTTTTATCATTTCGCAAAGTTAGATTTATTTTCTACATTTGCAGCGCAAAAAGCCTCTTTAGCTCAGCTGGTAGAGCAGCTCATTCGTAATGAGCAGGTCGTGGGTTCGAGTCCCATTAGAGGCTCGAAAATTTAATCCGGCTCGAAAATTTAACACATATGAAACACCCTAACATCCTTTTAATTATCTCTATTTTTCTATTTTCAAGTTCAATTTCTGTTGCAAAAGGGAAACAATACACACTTCAATCACCGGATAGCAATATTGAGATCACTGTAACAATTTCCAATAAAATTTCATATAGCGTAAAACATCGATCCCAAACCATTATTTCCGATTCTGATATTTCAATGACACTCAATGACGGAAGGGTATTCGGACATAAACCACTCCTAAAAGAGAATCTTTTTACCCAGATCAATGGGACTTTAGAGAGCCCATTTTATCGTTCACCCTCTATTGATGAGAAATACAACCAGATGGAATTGATCTTTAAGGGGGGATATTCACTCCATTTTAGGGCTTATAATCAGGGGATTGCCTATCGTTTCAGCACAAATCTAAAAGAGGATTTTTCAGTTGTAGGAGAGGATGCCCAATTTTGCTTTGACTCAAATAATAAATGCTATATACCATATAGTTCGAACATTAAACAACCATTTCAGACCTCATTTGAGAGTAGATACAATATTGAGAAGATAGATCAATTTGATACCAATAGAGTCGCTATTCTACCATTGTTGGTTGAGTTAGATAATGGTAAAAAGGTAATAATCACAGAATCGGATCTTGAATCTTACGCCGGGATGTTTCTTTCAAAGATGGATGATAAATATGGTTTCAAAGGCACTTTTGCAGGTATACCATCGGAAATTGATATAAATCCGGTAAGATTACAAGAAAAAGTTAAAAAATACTCAGGAACTATCGCAAATGTAAAAGGGACAAGAACATTCCCTTGGAGAATAGTGGCTATTGCTGAGAAAGATACCGAATTACCTGTAAATGACCTTGTTTATCTTCTTGGATCTCCAAACAGGATACAAGATATCTCGTGGATCAAACCTGGTAGAGCGGCTTGGGATTGGTGGAATAATTGGGGTATCACAGGGGTTGATTTTCCAGTCGGAATTAACACAGAAACATATAAATACATAATTGATTTTGCTGCTGCATACGGTATTGAATATATTGTTATAGATGAGGGGTGGTACGATCCTAAAGTTGATGACCTTATGACAACCATTCCCGAGATAGATCTAAAGGAGCTTTGCTCATACGGAGAGAAAAATGGGGTGGGTATTATTTTATGGACTGTTGCTTTTGTACTTGATCACAATCTTGAACAGGCTTGCAAACACTACTCTGAGATGGGAATAAAAGGGTTTAAGGTCGATTTTATGGATAGAGATGACCAACAAGTGGTCGAACTAAATTATCGTTTGTTAGATATGGCTGCAAAATATAATCTCGTTTTAGATCTTCACGGAATGTACAAGCCTACAGGATTAAACAGAACATATCCTAATCTTCTCAATTATGAAGGGGTATGGGGACTTGAACAGATGAAGTGGAGCAAAGAGGATCAGATGACATACGATGTTACATTCCCTTATATTAGAATGATGGCAGGTCCTGTTGATTATACACAAGGGGCAATGAGAAACGGAGCAATCAATAACTTTGCACCTATTTACAACAATCCGATGAGTCAAGGTACTAGGGCACATCAAGTTGCAACATATATTGTATTTGACTCCCCATTAGTAATGTTGGCTGACTCTCCATCTGCATATCTAAGTGAGGAGGAGAGTGTTGAATTTATCTCCTCTATCCCCTGCATTTGGGAGGAGACTAAAATATTGGGAGGGGAGATAGGACAATATATTGTTTCCGCTCGTAAATCGGGTGAAAAATGGTATATCGGTGGGCTCACTGGACTATCTCAGAGAGAATTGACTATTGATCTTTCATTTATCAATAGTAGCAACGACAATAATAACGAGATTAAATACTCTATCGAAATATTTAAGGATGGAAAAAATGCCCATAAACAAGGAATTGACTACAAAACTGAAAAAATGATTGTCCCTTCAAACGATTCCATCAAGATACAATTGGCACCGGGAGGTGGATTTGCAATTATTGTCTCCCCTATCTAAAGATCATAACGAAAACTGTCTCGAATTCATCTGATTTTTTAAGCTTTAAAGAGCCGTTGTGCTTAAACATTATTTGGCGTGAAAGACTAAGTCCTATCCCAGAACCTGACTCTTTTGTTGTATAAAAAGGGATAAAAACACTATCAAATTCCTCTTTTGGTATAGGTTTCCCGTTGTTTGAAATCTCAACGATAATATCTTCGGTGATTTGATCTATTCTTGTGGAGATGCATATTTGTGGGGCTCTATCTACATCAGTCAACGCATATAAAGCGTTATGTAATAAATTTATAAATACTTGTGTGATCAAATGTTCATCAACATAGATCATTAAAGAGGGGTCTGAATAGGTAATTCTAGGAACTATAGACAATTTTGAGAAATCCTCACACATTAGTATTAATACTCTTTGTATCAAATCTTTCACTAAAATGACCTTTTTATTCAGAATCGGAATAATTGTAAGACTTCTATATGAGTTGATAAAAGAGATGAGCCCTTGAGAGGTTGAATTTATCACGTCAAGACCACTTTTCAACTCAGCTGATAATGTTTTATTCAATACTTCTGAAGAGGAGATTTTCATCGATAGAGTAGAGCTTAGGGAGGATAAAGGGGTTACAGAATTCATAATCTCGTGTGTCAACACCCTGATCAAACGGGTCCAAGACTCTTGTTCCTTCTCATCAAGCTCCTGACCTATATCGTTAATAACGACTATTCTAAGAGATTTCCCTTTAACATTTATGTAAGATATTTTAAGTGAGATGTAAACCATTCCTCTATTCTTATCGAAAAAAGACCATTTAGAGTCTCCCATTGAAAAATTTGAGGAATTTAGGTATTCGAATAACTTCTCATCCACATATTTAAACTGTGTAATATGAGTCAACACATTGAGACCCAACAACTCTAATGCCTTGTTATTTGTATCGCAAATATTTCCGTTTTCATCAATTGTAATAATACCTGTAATAACATTATTCATCACCATCTTAAAATACAACTCATTTTCAACAGCCATCTTCTTCTCATTCGAAAGGATAATATTGATTTTATTGATAGTGGCGTTATATAGTTTATTGTATTTGTCACCCCATTTATCATAATACCTAAAGGTAGAATCGTTATTTTCGAAGGAATCAAGCATATATGTCAATTTTTTGGTATTGACCTTGAATTCATTGATAATCAATATTATAAAAATAATCGATCCTATTATTAAGGGGATAGCTAAAAGGTATTTCCCGAAAACGGATAAAACTGTTGCACCTGCAATAGAGATAACAAGTGAAAGGAGAAATGTTAATAGTTTATAACTCATAAGATTACAATTCGTACTTCTTAATTTTATTATACAAGGTCTGTCGTGTAACACCGAGTTGTTGGGCAGTGTTTGAAAGATTTCCACCATTACGCAACAACGAACTTTTTATCATCTCTCTCTCCATATCTTCAAGGGTACTTTTATCTGAGATTTTACCTTTATCTTCCCCATAGGAAAATTGCGAATCCATTCTTGAGATCAGAAGAAAATCCTTCTCCATCAAAGAGTTCCCTTCTGAAAGGATAACAGCTTTCTCTATACTGTGTTGCAATTCTCTAATATTTCCACTCCATTTATAATTAAGTAACTTTTGAATGGCTCCCGTATCGATTGAAACTATATCCTTACCATATTTTACTGCATATTTGGTAAGAAACATTTTAGAAAGGGGGATAATATCGTCAATTCTATCTCTCAATGGGGGTAAAGTGATATGAATTGTATTGATTCTGTATAGAAGGTCTTCCCTAAATTCTCCTCGCAAAACCATATCATTCAAGTTTTTATTAGTGGCAGTTATCAATCTTATATCTATTTTTCGAGATTGGTTGCTCCCCACCCTCACAATATTTTGACTCTGGATTGCTGAAAGAAGTTTTGACTGAAGATGCATTGGAATATTTCCGATTTCATCGAGAAAAAGGGTACCCCCATCTGCAACCTCAAATTTACCTGCCCTATCCGATTTCGCATCTGTAAATGCACCCTTTATGTGACCGAAAAGCTCACTCTCAAACAGTGATTCTGGCAACGAGCCTATATCTACGGAGACCATACTCTCCCCCCTCCTGCTTGACAGACGATGTATCTCTCTGGCCAAAACATCTTTACCGGTTCCATTTTCCCCTGTTATAAGGATTGAGGCATCAGTAACGGCAACTTTCTCTACAAGAGATCTTAATTCAATCATCGAAGGGGTTTCTCCCCAAAACATTTCACTCTCCGGTTTTATCTCGTTTTTAATCTCCTTCAGCCTCTTTAACTCCCTCTTAGAAATACTCAATTCATAGGCCGCCATAAGGGTTGAAATTAGTTTTCCATTGTCCCAGGGTTTTACCACAAAATCAAAAGCGCCACTTTTCATTGCATTGACAGCCAGATCAATATCAGCATAAGCCGTAAACAAAACAACCTCTGAGGAGGGGGAGTGTTTTTTTATCTCAGATAACCAAAAAAAGCCCTCATTTCCGGAGTTGATCCCCGCTTGAAAATTCATATCCAAAAGGATAACATCAAACAAGGTCTCTCTTATCTGAGACACCAATGTTACCGGAGAGGTCAAAAGTTTAACCTGTTTAAAATAAATTGGTAGTAAAAGTTCTAAGGCACTTATAATCGCTTTATTATCATCAACCACCAAAATCGATCCTTTTTTCATATGATTAAAATTATTATGATTTTTCGTCAAATATATAATATAGTACAATAATTATACGCTTATTGTATGAAAATTTGACAATAAAAAAATAATATAATAGATATATTTCTGACAATGTGATAGTTATACCAATAGGCATATTTTTGGCATAATTCCATCTCAATGTTAATTTTATTGATATGAAACAAAGAATAATATATTGCGTTTGCATTCTCCTTATTTCCAATACCCTTTTAGCTCAGAACGATACTGTAATAACAAAGGATACAAAAATATGGACACTAAAGGAGTGTATGCTTTTTGCCGTTGATAATTCAAGAAAGATAAAAATTCAGAAGGCGAATAATGATAATAAGAGGTTAGATCACAGGGATGCCTATCTAAAATGGATTCCATCTATATCGGGTTCAAGCTCAGCAACAACAAATTTTGGACGTTCAATCGATCCCGAAACAAATATTTACACCAATACTACCTCTTTCAGCAATAACTACTCCCTTATGGGGGACTTTACCATCTTCAATGGTTTTAGCACTGTGAATAATTATAAGATAACAAAAATTGCCAACCTATCAGGAATCGAAGAGTACCGCCAAATAGAAGATGATATCTGTCTTAAAACTATTCAGGCTTTTTTTAATGTTTTATATATGGATGGAATGGAGAAGATCACCCTCGAACAGTTAAACGAGAGTAAACAAAATCTTCACAGGACTAAAGTGATGGAGGAGCTTGGGATAAAAGGGCACGCCGATCTATTACAAGTGGAGGCAAAAATGGCTTCTGATGACTTTCTTCATGTAAAAGCAAAAAACAACCTTGCCGATGCCATTCTTACATTGAAAGGGATAATGTATTTCCCTATGGATGATGATATTGAAATAGATACAAATATGATATGGCTTGTTGATCCATATTTCAAAAGCAGAGAGTCCGCCGATTCTTTATTTGATATAGCTCAACACTTCCTGCCGAGTATCAAAAAAGCAGAATATGAATTTAAAAGTGCAAAGTTGAGATACAATACAGCTATTTGGCAAATTCTTCCAAAAATATATGTTCAAGGGGGGTACTCTACATCTTATATGACCTATCTTGGTGCTAATAAATCAAATATCCCATTTTTCACCCAACTTGGGAACAATTCCGGAGAGTATATAGGAATAGGGATGAATATCCCCATTTTTAACTCCCTTTCGAAACAGAGTGAGAGGGTTAAGAGGAGGAATATGATGAAAATAGCTGAATTTCAAAAGGAGGAGAAACTTCAAGAGGTAGAGACGGAGATCCGAAGGGCTATTCAAGATATGGAGGGGGCTGCAAAGGAGTATATCCAGTCTGATAAAAGGGCGATGGCTCAAGAGATTGCACACAAAGCTAATGTTCAAAAATATAATGAAGGGTTAATAAGTGTTTTAGATCTTCAGACAAGTTCAAATCAATTACTCACAGCAAAAGCAGAGAAACTAAACACAGCATTGACATATTTAATAAAAACTAAAGTGGTAAATTACTATAAAGGAATCCATTATCTTGATCAATAATAAAGTAAAAAAATAAACCTATGGACAGAGTATTAGAAAAAAAAAGGGGACTAAAGAGAAAACATATCCCATATATTGCGGGTGGGGCGATCATAATAACATTTGTAATTTGGTCGATTTTCGGCAACCATCAATCTACCCTAAAGATAGATGCTAAATCTCTCATAATCGGAGAGGTTCAAAAAGGACTATTTAACGATTTCGTGAGGGTAAATGGCCAAGTCCAACCAATTACTACTATTCAACTCACCCCTTTGGAGGGGGGAGTTGTAGAACAGAGGGTAATTGAGGAGGGGGCTATAGTCAAAAAGGGTGATATTATTTTAAGGATGAGCAATTCTCAATTAAATCTCCAAATACTTGAAAGCGAAGCATCATTGGCAGAGAAAGAGAATTTTCTCCGCAATACGATGGTTACTATGGAGCAAGAAAAACTCTCACTCGAAAAAGACAGACTTCAACTCAATCTTGATGTTGCACGAAAAGAGAGAAAATATAAACAAAACGAGCGTCTTTATAAGGAAAATTTGATCGCAAGGGAGGATTATCTTCAAGCAAAAGAGGATTATGAGCTCTCTATCAAAAGTAAGGAACTTGTAATAGCCCGTCAGAAACAAGACTCAATCTACCGTTCTACCCAAATAAAGAACTTAGAAGAGAGTTTGGGTAGTATGCGTAAGAGTATGACACTTATAAGGCAGAGGGTGGATAATTTAAATGTTAAGTCCCCTATTGACGGGCAGTTGGGATCACTAAATATAGTATTGGGACAATCGTTAAATTCGGGGGCAGATATTGGACAAATCAACGATTTATCAGACTACAAAATAGAGGCAAAAATTGACGAACACTACATTGACAGGGTTAAAAACGGACTCTCCGCATCATTTGATAGACAAGGGGGGCAATTTCCTCTTATAGTCAGTAAAGTGTATCCTGAAGTTAAAGATGGACAGTTTAAAACAGACTTTAAATTCACCTCCAAACGCCCAGAGAATATCCGTACCGGTCAAACCTATTATATCAACCTTCAATTGGGGCAGCCCGTAGAAGCAATTCTTATTCCCAGGGGTGCATTCTTCCAAAAAACAGGTGGTATGTGGATATTTGTAATTAATAAGGAGGGAGATAAGGCATATAAACGCCAGATTAAAATCGGTCGTCAAAATCCTCAGTATTACGAAGTTATTGAAGGACTTGAAAGTGGGGAAAAGGTCATAATATCAAGTTATGAAAATTATGGAACTAACGAAGTGTTAATTCTGAAATAAAAAATATTTTACAATTGATAAAATGAATAATCTAAAAAATGCACTCAGACTATTTCTAAAAAAGGGAAATGGAAATATTATTAAGATACTATCTTTAGGCACAGGGTTGGCTATAGGGTTGGTGCTTATTTCAAAAGTTTGCTTTGAAATATCGTACAACGATTTTTATCCTAATAAGGATAGGATATATTATATAAAGACTCTATACAGCATTCAGGGTGAGTCAAAAGAGTTTTCGCAAGTTAGCGGAGCTGTTGCACAAGGATTTAAGGATTATGTTCCCGGAATAGAAGAGGCAACAATGGTCACATCTATTTTTGAGAGCGAAGTATTTTACACCCCGAATAATGAAAAATATTCGGGAAAATTTATCCTTGTAGATACCAATTTCTTTAAAATATTCTACAGACCTATTTTGACAGGAGATGCAATTGGTACCCTCTCAAATCCTTTACAAGCAATGGTTTCACGCTCTTTTGCCGAGAAAATGGGTGGAATTTCAGAGGTTATTGGTAAATCACTATACAATGAAGATATCCCGAGCATCTCTTTTACCATTGGGGGGGTATTTGAGGATTTTCCGGAGAATAGTACATTTAGATACGATATTTTAGGATCAATGGTTTCATATTCAGAAAGAAGTAGAACCAATTGGGTGGGAAATGACAGGTATAGAGCATTTGTGAGGATCTCTCCAAATACAGATCCTTCTTCTCTATCAGATGCAATAAGAAAGATGCAGGTTGAAAACCAACCTCTTAATGAAATCGAGAAATATGGGAATAAACTAACATATTTTCTCTCCCCACTGAGAACTCTACATCAAGATGATCCGGCGGTTAAAGAGATGAATATATTGCTCTCTATCATAGCATTTGTCTTAATTCTAATATCCACAATGAATTATATTCTTATCTCTATTTCATCTGTTCTAAAAAGAATTAAAGAGGTAGGGGTACGAAAATGTTATGGTGCAAGCAGAGGGGAAATACGGAAAATAATTGCTACTGAGACACTTTTACATTTGATAATATCATTAATTTTATCAGTATTATTGGTTTTCACTTTCAAGGGGACTATTGAAGAGTTAATTAATACCTCTATCCTATCACTTCTCTCTTTACAAACCATTATTACACTTTTGATAGTTGTATTTTTAGTATTCATAATCTCATCACTTATCCCCTCCTATTTCTTCCAAAAGGTCCCTGTAGCCACTGTTTTTAGATCCTATAAAGAGTCGAAGAGAAAATGGAAACTGAGTCTGCTTTTTGTTCAGTTTACAGCAACTGCCCTCTTAACTTCTACTTTATTCGTTATCGATATGCAATACAATAAGATGGCTAATGACAAACCGGGATATGAATACGAAAACATCATATTTACCAAAATATCAGGAATTTCCTCTTCTAAGGTGAGTAAAGTAATGAGTATTCTAAATGGGGAGTCAAATGTTGATATTGTTGAAACTTCGTATGGAATTCCACTCTATTATTGTTCAGGCAATATGGTTACATTGCCCGATTCCGATAAAGAGTTGTTTAATATTGCAGACCTATATACTTCCGGTAAAGAATACTTTAGAATGATGGAGTTTGAGTTTATAGAGGGTGTTAGTCCTATCGCTGAAAACGAAGTTATAGTAAGCCAAAGTTTTGTGGAGAAAATGAATTCGTTTGGATATTGGAATGATGGTGCAGTTGGAAAAAATGTTATTATATCTGAACACAAAGGGATTTGTACAGTAAGCGGTGTATATAAAGATTTCAGAATAGGCCCGATATACAATCAAGACAATAGACCGAGTGTAATGTTTTACGGAACATTAGATAATAGCACTGCTCATTACCTGATGATTAAACTTAAAAAAATGGATAGTAATAGTATTAAGGATATTGCCAATATAATACAAAATTCGCTTCAGAATCGTGATGTAGAGGTAGTTTCATATAAAGATGAGATTCGTAATCTCTATTCAGAATCAAAGAAGTTTCGTAATACAGTATTTATAGGGGGAATAGTGACACTATTAATTGCAATTATAGGGGTTATCGGATATACGAATGATGAAACCAACAGAAGAAGATCAGAGATCGCAATTCGGAAAATAAACGGTGCTACAAAATGGGAAATAATAAATCTCTTTACAACAAGCATATTATATATTGCAATCCCCTCTATCGCTATAGGTAGCATTGCATCATACTTTGTATCAAATATTTGGCTCAGACAATTTGCTGATAAAGTTCAACTTTCGCCATTCATATTTATAATTAGTTCAATGATTGTACTGGCTATTATTATATCTGTCCTTATTGTCAAATGTATAAAGATTTCAAACTCCAATCCTATTGAATCAATTAAAAACGAATAATCACTATGATAAAAAAATTTAATAAACAAATTTTTATTATTGTCCTTAATATATTAGGACTTACTATCGCATTTACCTCTTTTGCACTGATAATCAAATGGGTGGATTATGAGTTAACGTATGATAAGTGTTATACTGACTACGATAGAATATATAGATTGGAGGTGGCTTTTGATATGACTGATCCATCCTCTTATCAAGCAAGTATAGGTCGTCCGATAGGGCGGTTAATTAGTGAGAACACACCCGGAATCGCGGCGGCAGGAGAAATAGGCTGGAGTAATTCAAAAACAATATCAGATCCTGAAAATAGTAATAAACAGGAGTATAATGTAGAAATCCTTAATATCACAAGGGAGTTTCTTGATATAATCGATATTAAACCAATTTCAGGAGATAAATCTAAATTTCTGAAAAAGAATGACATATTGATAGCAAAATCTTTGTCGGAAAAACTCTTCAAAGATGAAAACCCGATCGGGAAGACACTAAATATGATTGGAGACACCATTCCGTTAAATATTGTTGGGGTATTTGAAGACTATAGAGAGAATTCAAGTATTAGAAATGATATATTTGTGAATATGGGAGACGACTTCATTAATGATTATTCCGAGTGGAGTTTTAATTTTTATTTTAAGTTAGACCCAAATTCAAATAAAGAGGAGATAGAAGAGGCTATTAGGTTACTCCTTTTGGAAAAGCTTGAGATTGGAAAAGATTATCCGATGTACAATAACAAAGAAGCTGTACGCCTCACAAACATTCACGATATCTATTATACCAACGATATAAAATACGACTCGGTTGATAAAGGTAACATCACCACCACATACTCACTCCTTACAATAGCAATACTGATAATTTGTATAGCAATTATCAATTTCTTCAATCTCTCTATAGCAAATATCCCTTCTAATATAAAGAGTATCAATACTAAAAAAATACTCGGTGACACACGTATAAATCTTATTATTAATCAAATAATATTTTCTATAATAATTTCCCTCATCTCTTTAGGGTTGAGTATTTTACTGATATATCTCCTAAAAGGGAGTATCCATATAAGTCAATTATCTAAAATAGCAGCTCTCTCTTCTGATATGAAAATTTTTGTAATAACTTTTGTTATTGCAATCTTATCCGGGATCATTTCAGCAATATATCCTGCAATATACAGCACATCATTTACCCCTGCAATAATCCTAAAAGGGAGCTTCTCCCTTTCTCCAAAAGGAAAGAAATTAAGATCGTTATTAATTGCCTTTCAATATATTATATCAATAGTTCTTATTATCATTTCTCTTTTCATCAATATTCAAACCAATTATATGAAACAATACAATATGGGGTTTGATAGAGAGAATATTTTAACAACACAACTTTCTTGGTCGCTCGCCTCTATGGGGGAGGATTTTAGTGAGATACTGATGAGAAATCCTATAATAAAGGACGTAGCCTATGCTGATGGGTATCTTGTTTCAAATGGTAAAATGGGTTGGGGACGCAATTTTAATGGAGAGCAAATCCATTTTGACTGCTTCCCTGTATCAACCAATTTCTTAAAGTTCTTCTCAATGGAGATTATTGATGGTCGAGATTTTACAAATGATGATAAACTTAAATCAAATGGCACATATATTTTCAATGAAACAGCTTCAAAAAAATTCTCCATTAAAGTTGGAGATAAAATAAATGGTCACGTTAGTGGAGAGGCAGAAATTGTGGGTATTGTTAAAGACTTCAATTTCCAACCTCTCCAATACAAAATCAACCCTATTGCCCTCTATGTTATGGGGGCAAATCCTTGGAGACCCCAATTTATGTGTTATATAAAATTGGCTCCGAATAGCAATATAAAAGAGAGTTTCGACTATATCAGAAAAGTTATCAAGGAGGTAGATCCAAATATGAAGGATGAGAAAATAGCTATTGATTTCCTTGACAATAGTATAAATAATTTATACTTGAAAGAGGAGGCATTGGGTCAATTAATTTTAATATTTTGCATAATATCTATTTTAATCTCTATTATCGGAGTTTTGGGATTAATCTATTTTGAGACACAGTACAAAAAGAGAGAGATCGGCGTAAGGAGGATATTAGGATCTTCAATAACTGAAATTTTAATCCTTTTCAATAAGTCATATTTAAAAACAATCATTATTTGTTTTGTCTTAGCTATTCCCATTTCGATTTATATTATAAAGTTATGGCTTAAATCATTTGTTTATCAATCAAATATCCCTTTATGGATATTTATTGTCGCACTTTTGATTATATCTATCATAACCATCCTTATAATAACATTGAGAAGTTTGTCAGCAGCCTTATCTAATCCGATTAATTCTATTAAAGCCGAATAATAGTAAGGAACAATATTTGCAGTACCGTTACTCAAATCTAAAAAATGGAGATATGAGTAACGGTTTTATTTTAATTATTGTTATTGCTGTTGTTGGATTATTGGTTCAAAGCAAGTTACAAAGCGTTTTTAAAAAATATTCAAAGGTGATATCACCGGGTGGATTAACCGGTAGGGAGATTGCAGAGAAGATGCTGAGAGACAATGGTATCAAAGATGTCTCTGTCATAAGTACAAAAGGTCAACTAACAGACCACTACAACCCTGCCAAAAAGACAGTTAATCTTAGTGAAGGGGTATATAATTCAAATAGTGTGTCAGCAGCTGCAGTTGCAGCTCACGAATGTGGTCACGCAGTACAACACGCTATGGGATACACACCATTAAAAATGAGATCTGCACTTGTTCCAATAGTACAATTCTCCTCTATGTGGGCTCAGATAGTGATTTTGATAGGTGTATTCACCATCACCTCATTTCCAGCACTCTTTTGGATAGGTATTGCTATGTTCGCTATGGTTCTCATCTTTAGTTTGATAACACTTCCTGTCGAATACAATGCCTCAAACAGAGCTTTAGTTTGGCTTGAAAGTTCCAATTCACTACGTCCTCAAGAATTGGCACAAGCAAAAGAGGCACTCTCATGGGCTGCACGCACCTATCTTGTTGCTGCACTATCAGCACTTGCAACATTAGTATATTATCTCGGAATAGGGCGAAGAGACTAATACTCTTTTACATTTGCTTTCAAAGAGTCACTTATCAACTTCTTCAATTCAAGAGTTCTCTCTTGAATAGCATTTCGCTTTTCGGGTTTGAAAAGATTGTTGTATTTACAAGGGACGAGTTTAAACTTCATATCATCAAAATTTCCCTTTACCTCAAGTCCAAGCCTGACAGGAAGTGGGCAATGAACGAGGGAGATATGATAATCAAAAGACATATCAAGATTGTGCCTTCCTGCTATGACTGCCTGATAATTATCCATTGAGAAAAGGAATGGATACAGATCCACCTCATTTCTAAAAACAGTCATCTCAACCGATAGACTATCAACCTTGTTTTCAGTTTTCTTCTTAAACATAAGGAGTTTAGAGATCTGCTCAAAGGTCTTACTATCCATCAATACAAGATCTTTTGCCTCAAGAGCTGCGGCTCCACGCAAAGTGGACATTTTTAGGCTATAATCAGATTTGAGATAAGTTTCCGCAGCAATATGGAACTGCGCTGCACCACCAAATGATTTAAGCATAGGGACAATGGTATCTATTTGAGGAATCATATAGATCAGCTCAGCAATATCTACATCCAACAGATGGAAATCCATCCCAACAAAAAGGTGATTTCTCCTTGGAGATTTATACATTGCCGTAAGTTGCATCCTTGCAGCTTTAGAGGTGAAGCCCATCTCTTCGAGCACCACTACCCCGTCTTTAATAATAAGTTTCCCCCCAACATTCTGAATACATCCCCTATTAACATCTGCTAATTTAATTTTGGTGTTAAGGGTAACATCAATACCCAAAGGGACTATAAACGGATCGGAATCATTGCCGCTCCTAACTTCGATAGTATCTTCTGTTTTAACATCAGAGGAGCCAATTCCACTTACAAGATCCATCAACCTCGTAACATCGGTATAATCAGAAATAAAGTCAAAATTAGCTGTCAATAATCCAGACTTCGACAAATATTGATCAAGATTTGTTATAATACCGGAAAGATTAAAGTCGGATCGATCAATTATAACCCTACTATTGTTGATGGAGATAAATTCGGGATTAAAATCAAAATTTATGGTAGGGATATCAATATCTACATCAAGACCTGATTTTCTAAATATCCCTTCATTAAAATCGACTGAAATCTTAGGGCTCCACTTTGTGATAAAATTGGAAGAATCTTGAGTTTGTCCCCCATTGTTCACACCACTTTTTTCTATAGCAGATAAGTTGATACTTATAGCTTTTGTATCAATTGACATATCGCTGCCCATAGCCGCATACAACGATCTACTGTTATAATCACATTTAACAGCCATTTTACCTTTATCTTTTTGAGATGGTATCATCATAACAGAGCCAACAGGGGAATCAATATCTGCCAACAATGTGTCCATTGCTCCAAATAATTCACCAATATTGAAATCGCAAACTATTGGAGTCACAGACATTGTATCAGAGAAATCCCCTATTCCTATCCTAAAATTGGCATCAGTAAGATTTGCTGAGATGGAGCGTCCTACTACGGCATCCAACTGATCCGAGTCCATTTTGGCACGGAGAACATCTTTAAACGGAGCTTTCCGTCCTGATGAAAAAGGTTTTAAATAGATATTCTCCTTTCCATTTGGATAGCTTGTAAATGAGAGGGCTATCTTAGGAGATTTGACAGAGATAGTATCTTTATATAGAACATCAAAATCGTCGAAATTAATATCACCGGCCACTTTTATTTTGGTCAGATCGATTGTACCCAATTCATCCAAATAAAACTCCCCTTTAAGATTTGCATTAGCTATTCCGTTAAGAACTATCCCCATACTGTCGGGCAACATCGGTTTGAGCTCAGGAAGATTCAAATTCGCCCCCATTTTCACATCACAATACATCCTCCCCAACAGGTCTGAGATATTTCCGGAGAGTGATACCGAACTCTCCCCTGTTTTGGCCGAGAATCTCTTAATAAAGGCAGAACTTCGAGCCCCTTTATTGAGATCAATCTTGGTAAACAGATCCATATCTACACCCCTAAACAAAAATGGGATAGGGGCATATTTCACAACTCCCCTCTTTAATAAAATCTCGGCATCTACCTGAGGAAAGACGCCATCCCCATAATCTCCTGTCACTAAAGCATATAGTGATACCTTACCCGCTGCATCATAATCTTTCAAGGACTTAGCTAACGATTTAGGGATTATAGAGATCAATTTACGCAAATCCCAATCTTCACAACCTAATTTCATATCCATCCCAATTTTTCCATCCCCCTTTTGAGCAATGGATCCATCAACTGCCACCGTAAAATCATTTAATAACAAAGAAGCCCCTGTCAAAGTGATGTTTTTATGAGATAATGAACCATTAAATGGCAATAAAACAGCAATTTGCGAAGATATAAGATAATTCTCGCCTCCCATTTTTAGAGATGTTGACGGAAAAGAGAGATTCATCTCACCGGAGAGGGTATCTCCCCCCTTTATCCCCTTAACACTCATTTTCACATCATTCAATAGAGCATATATAGCGGAGGAATCACACTTATTGTATGAGATTTGATCAACAGAAAGGGCAATCTTCGCATCACCATTCTGACCTTCCAAACTTGCAACTATTTTTGAATCCAATCCCGATAATCTCCCCTCTGTTTTTGACAAAACATCTATATAAGAAGCAGATAAATTGACTATTCTTATTGTTTGTAAATCTATAATAGAAAATGGGTTAGAAAACGAAGAGGTATCTTCTGGATCATCTTCATTTGGGGTAGAAGATCGGAAAATATCGTAATTTGTCACTCCGAGTGAGTCTGTAAAGATATTGGCTTTAGTATTGGTCAGTATAAAACTATTCAATACGATCGCATCTTCTCGCCACCATTTTTTAAAATCTATGGTTGCATTAAAATCCTCAATAGATGCCAAGGTATCCGATGGCGCTCCAGCAATAGGATTGACAAGGGAGAGGTTTTTAATATGTACGCTGAAAGAGGGAAATGTACTAAAGAAAGTAAGATCGGCACTCTCAAGCGAACTTTCGCACTTAATCATTTTTGAAAGTTGAGTACGGGCAATAGGGGTCAATTTTGAGGGGGTAAAAACCACCCAAATTGCTATCGATATAACAATAATCAAAAGGCCTATTACCGAACCTAAGGTTATGCCGAATATTTTAAAAAATTTTTTCATAAACTATCTTTATATAGAAATCTACCACACTCTCAGAGTAGTTGCAAAAAGAATATCGTTACATTTTTGTAAATGAAAACGATTTATTATAATTGTCTTTATATGACAAAGATTTACTTGTCAATAATGTAACTGTGTACTGTTTAGGAACTTTTTGTCCCCCTGTCATAATGTGAATCTGAACAAGGTCTGCCTTAATCAAAGTCCAAGTAAACTCTTGAGCTTCACTTTCAGAGACATCATCGGAGGTATCCCAAGTGTGACCTGTTCCATCACTATTATAAACATAGTATAGAGTTTTTGCACTGTTCTCTTGCCATTTGCCGATTAAAAGTGCGCTATCGTATGATGGCTCCTCATCTCCACCTCCAAAAGAACAAGATGCAACCATAAACATAAGTGTAAGAACACTTAATGACATTAAAAATAATTTTTTCATTTCAATTAAATATTTGTTTTATTTAGTTATTGGCAAAAATAGTAATTTTATCTCCATATATCCTCAATAATCTCCTTAAAATTTGACCGTCCGAATCCAATTCTCAAATAGTTTCCACAATACTCAAACATCTCAGCCGGAACAGTCATTATACCTGTACGTTGAACTAACGATTCACTATATTCTAAAGAGGTAGAATCAATATTAAGAGGGAGAAAAGAGACCGATCCTGCAAGAGGAGGGATAAATTTTCCAAATTCTTTGTGTTTTGGAAGAGCCTCTCTAAAAACCTCGATATTTTTCCTGATTTTATCGATATTTACTGCAATAAAACGATCAGGATGATTTAGAGCTATTGCTGAAAGGAGCTCAGAAGGGGCACTATTGCAAATAGATAGGTAGTCTTTAAAAGACAATACCCTATCGAGGAAAGCTCTATCTTGAGAGACCAGCCACCCTATCCTCAAACCTGCAAGGCCGAATGATTTGGATACACCCCAAATAGAGATCCCTTTTTCATAAATATCAGCTATAGGTGGTAAAGGGTCATTAACAGCAGAACTATCTATCAAAAGACCTCTATACATCTCATCCGAATAGATATATGCGCCACAACCTCGAGCAATTTCCACTATTCTATTCAACTCTTTTGTAGAGATATAACTCCCGGTAGGATTGTGAGGAAAATTGATAATGATGAGTTTTGTATTGCCCCTAACCAATTTTACAAGGTCCTCAACATCGAAAGACCAATTATCTTTATTCACATTCCAGAAAGACATATCACAAGAGAGGGATCTAACAACCTCATATAGAGATTGATAGGAAGGTGAAACACAAACAACATGATCCCCTTTATTCAAAAGGAGATTCATTGTGGCAAAACTCAATTCACCCGGAGAGGCTACAACTATATTATCTATTCTATTGCCAATGTAATACTTAGATATAGCCTCTCTCAGATATAAACCTCCCGAACTATCAGTGTATCCCAAACACATCTTGTTCCACATCTCCAACTCCAACGGAGAGGCACTCTCAAGAAGATATTTTAAAGCAAACCCATCACAATCAGATGATGAAACCAAATATTTTGCAGAAAACTCATATTTCGCAAAATATCGCTCAAGTTTAAAATCATTTATTGTCATATATGCAAAGGTAAAAACTATTCTTATTAGTTATCTTTGTCTTCTCAAAAAGCAAGAAATATCTAAAAAAATCGATGAAAGAGGATTATATAATAATTGAAGGTGCAACAGAGAACAACCTAAAAAACATATCATTACAAATACCAAAATATAAAATAACGATAGTAACAGGGGTGTCAGGATCGGGAAAATCATCTTTGGTTATGGATACAATTGCGGCCAAATCGAGAAGGGAACTCAATGATACCTTCCCCTCATTTGTACAACAATACCTTCCGAAATATGGAAGACCTTCTGTAAAAAATATCCACAATCTACCAATAGCAGTAGTTATTGACCAAAGAAAACCGGTAAATAACTCAAGATCAACTGTCGGAACATATACCGATATATATTCTCTTCTGAGGCTCCTTTTCTCAAGAATTGGTACCCCATTTATAGGTTACTCCGATACATTTTCATTCAATCACCCAAGCGGAAGTTGTCCGAGATGCGCTGGATTAGGAGAGATCAGGGAACTTGATATTCACCGACTTGTGGACTTTGACAAAAGTTTGAATGATGAAGATACGATCCACTACATTGCATTTCATAAAGGGGGCTGGAGATGGATAAGATATGCCCACAGCGGATTATTTGATCTTGATAAAAAAATAAAAGATTACTCACCAAAAGAGCTTGACCTCTTCCTCAATTCTCCACAGATCAAACTCAAAAATCCCCCTAAAAATTGGCCCAAAACTGCAAAATTCGAGGGACTTATTCCGAGAATGTACAGAAGTATAATCAATTCAGAAGAGGGGCTGCTACATAGCAAAGTATTAGATCCGATGCTAACTATGGGGGTTTGTCCGGATTGTAGTGGCACTCGTCTAAATAATAAGACTTTATCCTGCTTGATAGAGGGAAAGAATATTGCTCAGGTGTGTGCTATGTCGATATATGATTTAAATATTTGGATAAAATCGCTATGCAATCCCCTTGCAATAGATATAGTTAAGGCTATTTCTGGAAGATTGTCCGCACTCGAAGAGATAGGGATAGGCTATCTTACACTTGAGAGGGGAATCGGTACTTTATCAGGGGGAGAATCCCAAAGATGTAAAATTGCTAAATATATAAACTCTTCATTGTCTGATGTTTTATATATTCTTGACGAGCCAAGCGTCGGACTTCACAATCACGATATCCACCTTCTAAAAAATTCGGTCATAAAGCTAAAAAACAATGGCAACACAGTTATAATTGTCGAACACCATAAAGAGATGATCAAAATAGCAGATCATATTATCGATATGGGACCGGGAGCAGGAGCAGATGGGGGAAATATTCTATTTGAAGGAACATACAATCAATTACTTGAGAGCTCAACCTCAACAGGAAAATTGATTGGAGAGATGGTCAGTTTTAAGGGTAATGTGATGAAACCATCAAAATGGTTTCATCTTGCGAATGCAAATCTCCACAATATCCGAAATATCTCTATAGATCTTCCGTTAGGGATAATTACAACTATTGCGGGGATTGCAGGATCGGGCAAAAGCTCTTTAATGGAATGTTTTAGAAACAGTTATCCCAATAAAGAGGATATCATATTTATAACCCAAAAGAATATTGGTATAAGTCTGCGATCCACCCCTGCCACTTACATTGGTGTCTCTGATGATATTCGTAAAGTATTTGCTAAGAAAAACAAAACCAAAGTAGATATCTTCTCATTTAACGGGAAAGGGGGGTGTCCGATGTGCGGAGGTAAAGGGGTTGTCGTGTCAGAAATGGCATTTATGGACTCAATCGAGACCGTATGCGAGGCGTGTCGTGGAATGAGGTACTCAAATGAAGCACTTCAATACTCGATTGTCAGTAAAAATCCTCTATTTCAAGGGGCTCTTAATATAGCCCAAGTAATGGATATGAGTGTAGGAATGGCATCCAAATTATTTTGCAATTCAGAAATTGAGAAGAAATTAAGACCTATGATAGATGTAGGGCTGGAGTATCTTCACCTCAACCAAGCACTATCTACCCTATCTGGCGGTGAGTTACAAAGGCTGAAACTTGCCTCATACCTATCTGATAGCAAAAAAATCTTTATCCTTGATGAGCCGACAGACGGACTTCATATCAGAGATGTGAGAAATATAATATTCCTATTTGAAAAGCTTGTATCAAATGGAAATTCAATATTTTTGATAGAACACAATCTTGAAGTTATAAAATCATCAGATTATATGATAGAACTCGGTCCGGAAGGGGGCGACAAGGGGGGAGAAATCCTTTATGCCGGACAACCATCCGAGATTTTTTCATCCAAAAGATCAATCACGGCACAATATCTAAACCGCCAATAACCTCTTGATAACCAAGCAAAGTACATCTTTTGTTTAAGATGAAAAGTTGTCCCATAATATATGATGGTGAATATATCCCGTCTATACCTATTCTTTTAATAAATGAATCTTATAAGAAATTTATATCCTCAATTGAATTTGCAAACTGAACTATCTCTCCATCTTTCTCCGGCATAAATCCACCGAATATCATATTAGATATCAATTGTTTAATAGGATCATAATAACCATTGATATTTAAGACACATATAGGTTTGTCGTACATCCCCAATTGTCTTCCGATAAGATATTCGAAAAACTCATTCATCGTCCCAAAACTACCGGGTAAAATTATACAAGCATCACTCATCTCATTCATCAACTCGATCCGATGTCTTAAATCATCTGCCAATATCATTTTAGAGAGCCCATCCCTAATTATCTCTATTCCATTATCAGCCACCTCTTTTTTTCCTTTGAACCCCTTAGGGAAAACCCCAATAATTTCTCCACCAACACTTGTTACCCCCTTTGCCAACAGCTCCATTGTCCCAACAGAGGCCCCTCCGTAAACAACTGAAATTTTTCTCTCACCTAACAGACGACCAAGCTTATATGCCGTCTCTCCATAAATAGAAAGACTCCCCAAAGAAGATCCCAAATATACAGCAACAGTATTAATCATTGTTATAGAATTAATTAAATAAAAATCACATATACCACTCACACGCCTGTTTGTCCCCAACCATCCAAACCTTATCTCCGATATTAAAAATAAAATCTGGTGATGGATTCATTATCGACTCATTTCCCCTCTCAACCCCTATTATCATACAACCCGACTGACGCATTCCAATAGTAACAAGCGATTTACCCACAATATACGAAGTGTCTTTGAGTATAAATGATTCGACGGTAATAGACCCTGCCCCCTCATCACTCTTCTCCATCGAATCGGCCTCCATCTCCTGCATAAAACGACTAACCTGAATATCGGTACCAAGTGCAAGAATCGAGTCATAGGGATAGATATACTCCTCAGCAGATGGGATAACAATCACTTTATTACCTCTGATAATCTTAACTATATTGACTCCGAAATCTCTCCTGAAAGGGATATTTTTCAGCTGCATTCCGACAAACTTCGAGTTTGGCGAGACAATTATATTTTCAAGTTTTATATCCTTCCCAACAAGTTTAGTCCTCACAGATGTTGTTATAGGGAGCCTTTCACGCTCCATCTCCTCCTTCTGATTGAAATTTTCAAGGAATCTCCTCTCCATAAACTCAAATCGATGAATATTCCTCCTTGCAATGAGAAAAAAGGAGGTGGCACCAAAAGCGATAGCAAGAATAACCCAATATGAGAGTGAGAAATATGCAAAGAATACCGACAAAAGAAATGTAACTGCCAAAAATACACGAAGAAGTATCAATGAAATTAGAGGACCTCTATTGGAACGTTTATTATACCACAATCTCTCAAAGGTGTTAGAAATACCCCCTTTATTGACGGCAAGTCCGTAAAGAAAAGGGGACATCACAACAATGGTAATACCAACTGAAATCCATTTTCTCCAATCGGCTGAAATATTTGTAAAGACCTTATCTATAAATGGATAAAGATACATCGAAGAGGCAATATCTATCGCCAAAAGGAGGACAGAATAGAGTACGATTCTCCCGAAATAGACCTTTAGCAATCTTTTCCAATCACTCTGCTCTGATACAGAAGCAATCGAAGAGGAATTTGCATTGATCTTATTCATAAATGAATGGGGCAATTTATTCGAGAGCCAAACACTAAATGGAGCGGACATCTTTATGAAATACGGGGTAACGAAAGTGGTAATAACAGACACAGCAACGATAACAGGATAAATAAATCCCCTCATAACACCAAGCGAGTACCCCAATCCTGCAATAATAAAGGCAAACTCCCCTATCTGAACCATACTAAAACCCGATCTCACAGCTATTTGAACCCCTTTTCCAGATAATAGCACCCCGGCTGTTGCAAAAAAAGATATTCCAAGAATAACCACAACTGTAAGGATAATGATAGGTTGCCAATACTCAATAATAATAGCGGGCTCAACCATCATACCGACAGAGACGAAAAATATTGCTCCAAAAAGATCCTTAATACCTTTAATATTCTTCTCAATTCTCTCTCCCTCAATGGTTTCCGCAAGGATTGAACCCATTATAAAAGCTCCGAGCGCAGATGAAAAACCTGCAAGACTTGCAAGGACTACCATACCAAAACACAACCCTGCAGAGAGGATAAGAAGCATCTCATCATTCATAAATTGATGGGCCTTTTTCAATAAAGTAGGTATTATATATATACCCACCAAAAACCATAGAATCAAAAAGAAAGCAAGTTTTAAAAAACTGAAGATCATATCCTTGCCTGCAAATTGATTACTTACAGCCATAGTTGAAAGTAAAACCATCAATAAAATAGCAAGCAAATCCTCCACCACCAAAGTACCAAAAACGACAGTAGTAAATGGTTTATTCTTTAGACCTAAATCGTTAAATGCCTTGATAATAATAGTTGTGGAAGACATAGACAACATCCCTCCCAAAAAGAGCGACTCCATATTTGTCCAGTCTAACATCTTACCAACACCGAGACCACATAAAAACATCCCTATGAAGATAGTACCAGCCGTAATAAGTGCTGTACTTCCGACATTGATCAATTTCTTGAAACTAAATTCGAGACCCAAAGCAAAAAGAAGAAATATAATTCCTATCTCCGACCACTGCTTGACCAGATCAACACTTGTAACATTAGGGAAAAGGCCAAAATGGGGCCCCACAAGAAAACCTGCAACTATATAACCTAAAATCAGAGGCTGTTTTAACCATCTAAAGATGATAGTAATAATCCCTGCGGAGATAAATATTAAGGCAAGATCGCTGACAAGGTTGATGTTTTCGTGCATAAACAATTATTGATTTGGCAAAAATAACGATTTAAACCATAAGTTATGCAAATAAAATTCAATTATCCAACCCCTACGACTCACTTATGAATTACATTTACGGCAAATACCTTTATTCTGCTGTTGTCTGATTCTCAAAGATTCTGCATACTCATCCCAATCTTTTATATCTATCGAGGCAACACCGCTTTCAACCGCTGCTTTGGCAACTGCTATTGACACATATTCTATCAATCTGGTATCTAATGGCTTTGGAATAATATAATCCCTCCCGAAAGAGAGTTTTTTAAGATTATATGCATCGAGGACATCTGAATTAACCTCCATTTTTGCAAAATCGGCAATAGCTTTTGCTGCAGCAATTTTCATCTCCATATTTATCACTTTTGCCCTAACATCAAGTGCTCCTCTGAAAATATACGGAAATCCGAGTACATTATTTATTTGATTGGGGTAATCGCTCCTTCCGGTACCAAAAATAATATCTTTTCTTGTAGCATAGGCAGCTTCATAAGAGATCTCTGGCTGCGGGTTGGCAAGGGCAAAAACGATAGGATTTTTTGACATAGTCATAAGCATCTCACTTGATAAAACTCCAGCAACAGAAAGTCCGAGAAACATATCGGCACCAACCAATGCCTCCTCTAATGTAGAGATCTGTTTTGAAGTGACAAACTCAGCTTTTGTTGAGTGAATACCCCCTTCTGCCACCCTCTCTTGATTGATAACCCCCTTACTATCACACATGATTATATTGTCACTTGGAACTCCGAGACTTTTGTACATCCTTCCACACCCAACAGCTGCTGCCCCTGCTCCATTTATAACTATCTTGATTTGATCTAATCTCTTACCGGTGATCTCTAAAGCATTCAACAATCCGGCAGAACTTATAATGGCAGTACCGTGCTGATCATCGTGCATAACCGGAATATTCAACTCCTCTACAAGTCTACGCTCTATTTCGAAGCACTCAGGTGCCTTAATATCCTCTAAATTGATCCCTCCAAAAGTGGGGGCAATGTTTTTGACTGTATTCACAAAATCGTCAACATCTTTTGTATCAACCTCAATATCAAAAACATCTATATCCGAAAATATCTTAAAGAGCAATCCCTTTCCCTCCATTACAGGCTTGCCGGCAAGGGCTCCGATATCTCCAAGTCCGAGAACAGCTGTCCCGTTTGAAATAACTGCAACAAGATTGCCTTTAGTTGTGTATTTAAATGCATTATCTGGATTCTCCTTAATATCTAAACAAGGGGCTGCAACTCCTGGCGAATAGGCCAAACTTAAATCTTTCTGATCGAAATAGGGTTTGGTAGGTATAACCTCTATCTTACCCCTTCTGTCGCGCGAATGATAGTGACGAGAATTGTTGTAAAGAGTCTCTTCACTTATTTTATTTGTAATTATTTGATGTTTCATTTTTTAAAATTTATCTTTTTAAGTATGCAAATGTAATGCTAATTTCAATTTTATTTATTTAAATTAGAATTGTTATTATTTTATACTATCTTTGAATTGTGAAAAACACTCAATAACAATTATGAGATTTATCAAGCCAAAAGAGATAGCAATGTTTTACATAAATGGATTCAGAGAGATGAAATTAGGTAAAACACTTTGGGCAATAATATTAATTAAGCTCTTCATAATGTTTGTCATACTAAGGATATTCTTTTTCAAACCTTACCTAAAACAATACGATTCTGAAGAGGAAAAACAAGAGCATGTCTCCCAAGAATTAATCAATAGATCTAAAAAATAAACAGATAATAATAATATTTAAATTAATACAGCTAAATCAAATATTAACTTAAAACAAAAACAGTATGTTAGAATCATTTGACACATCTCTTATCGATTGGTCGAGGGCTCAATTTGCCCTAACTGCTATCTACCATTGGCTGTTTGTACCTCTTACCCTTGGGTTGGGTGTCATTCAAGCTATTATGGAAACGATCTATGTGAAAACAGGAAATGTTTTTTGGAAAAACACTGCAAAATTTTGGATGAAAATCTTCGGTATCAATTTCGCTATTGGGGTTGCTACTGGTCTTATTCTTGAATTCGAGTTTGGAACTAACTGGTCAAATTACAGTTGGTTTGTCGGAGATATTTTCGGAGCACCTTTGGCAATCGAAGGTATTTTCGCATTTTTTATGGAAGCTACATTTATTGCAGTTATGTACTTCGGTTGGGAAAAGGTCAGCAAGAGATTCCACCTCGCTGCCACTTGGCTCACCATATTTGGTGCTACTGTCTCTGCACTATGGATCCTCATCGCTAACGCTTGGATGCAATATCCTACCGGAATGCACTTCAATCCAGACTCAGTAAGAAATGAAATGCTTGATTTCTGGGCAGTTGCTGGTTCTCCAGTAGCAATTAATAAGTTTTTCCACACCGTCCTTTCCGGCTGGGTAGTAGGAAGTGCCTTTGTTGTGGGTATTGGGTGTTGGTTCTTATTAAAAAAGAGAAACAAAGAGTTTGCCCTTGCAAGTATAAAAATTGCTGCAATTTTCGGAGTTATCGCATCAGTTTTGATTATTTTCACAGGCGATAAATCGGCTTACCATGTTGCTCAAAAGCAGCCGATGAAGCTTGCCGCAATGGAGGGGCTCTATCAAGGGGGCAATGGTATTGGGTTAGTTGCCACAGGAGTTCTTAATCCTGATTTTAAAGGATTTAAAGAGTATTCAATAACCGACACAAATGAACAAAAACCTATTCTTTGTAAAATCGAGATACCTTATATGTTATCAGTGCTTGCACAAAGAAATTTAGATGGATATGTTCCGGGGGTTAAAAATCTCCTTGATGGTGGTTATACGATGAAAAATGGAGAGGTAGCTATCTCTGCACAAGAAAAAATCGAAAAGGGGAAAATAGCTATTCAAGCTCTTGCAGACTATAGAGTTGCAAAGAAAAATGGAGAAGAGGCTTTAGCTGCTGAACATAGAGCTATTCTTGACGAAAATTTCCAATATTTCGGATACGGATACATCGACAAACCAGAAGATCTTGTCCCCCCCGTTGGTCTTACATTCTACTCATTCAGAGTGATGGTCGGACTTGGATTTCTCCTTGTTTGCGTGTTTGTCCTCGCAATAATCTTCTCTTATAAAAAGAATCTTGACAAAATTCGCTGGTTCCAATGGATCGCCCTATATACAATTCCATTGGCATATATTGCTTCTCAAACCGGTTGGATTGTTGCAGAGGTTGGTCGTCAGCCTTGGGCAATTCAGGATGTGCTCCCTGTCGGTGCCGCTATTTCAAAACTATCAACAAGCTCAGTACAGACCACTTTCTTTGTTTTCCTTGCCCTGTTTACAATTCTTTTGGCTGTCGAAATAAGAATTATGGTTAAGGCCATCAAGAAAGGTCCAGAAACAGAAGAAATTGCTAACAACTAAAAGATTAAATTATGGAAACATATACATTATTACAAGAATATTGGTGGTTTTTGATATCACTTTTAGGAGCATTGCTCGTATTTCTATTGTTTGTTCAAGGTGGTCAATCACTTCTATTTAATATAGGAAAAACCACTCAAGAGCAAGAACTTCTTACTGCCTCCACAGGTCGTAAATGGGAGATAACATTTACGACATTGGTCACCTTCGGCGGTGCCTTCTTTGCATCCTTTCCCCTATTCTACTCCACAAGTTTCGGAGGAGCTTATTGGGTGTGGATTCTAATACTTTTATGTTTTGTAATACAAGCAGTGTCGTATGAATATCAAGCAAAAAACGGAAATATTCTCGGAAAAAAAACATTCCAAATATTCCTTTGGATCAATGGTATATTCGGACCACTACTTCTCGGTACTGCTGTCGGTACATTTTTTAATGGTGCAGAATTTATCGTCAACAAAGACAACCTCACATCGGTAGGTATGCCAATAGTATCACAATGGACCAACAACCTTCACGGTCTTGAAGCGGTCTTTGTGATTTGGAATGTCCTTCTTGGACTTGCAGTATTATTCCTTTCGAGGGTTCAATCTTTACTTTACACTATCAATAATATTGATAATAAAGAGATCGAAAAAAGGTGTCGCAAAAGATTATGGATAGAGAGTATCCTATTCTTAGTTTTCTTCCTAACATTCCTAACCCATTTGATACTTCAAGATGGCTACACATTCTCTGCTTCGGGAGAGATCACCATCGAGAACTTCAAATATCTCCACAACCTGATTCAAATGCCTGCTGTTTTGGCAATAATGCTATTAGGTATAGTTGGAGTACTCTATGGTATCATAAGGACATTATTCTCAGATAAATGGCGCAATGGAATATGGTATTCAGGAATCGGAACAGTATTCACTGTACTTGCCCTATTCCTCATAGCCGGATGGAACAACACCTCCTACTACCCCTCTTTGAGCGACATTCAAAGTTCATTAACAATTGCAAATAGCTCATCCAGCCTATTTACACTAAAAACAATGAGCTATGTATCGATACTAATACCTTTTGTATTAGCCTACATCTGGTACACTTGGAGAGCCTTAGAAAAGAAAAACAAAAGCAAAAAGTAAAAATTGAATTTGGATTAGTTATAAGATTTTTGTGCATTATCTTTGCAGAAAAATAAAGATTATGTCATTTATCACTAAAGAGAAACTTTTCTCAAAAGATTTTTTTATTACTTACTTTTGGTTGATAGGGGGATGTTTTGTTTTTGCCCTTGGAGCTGTAATGTTTGCGGAGCCTTATGGTTTTGCACCTGGAGGTACATACGGATTGTCAATGGTCTTCCATCATCTATGGGGGTGGAGGACTGAGTTGACGGCACTCTGCTTAGATATACCATTGTTACTCGTTGGAATATATTTTTTAGGGGGGAAATTTGGTGTAAAAACTATCATTTGCACATTTGCCATCCCTGGATTTATGTGGTTAATACACAGTACTTACGGATATGATGCTTTGGTGGAACCTGGGATATCTGAAATGGGTGAATTGAAGGAACAACTCCTATCGGCAATATTCGGGGGGATTGTTTATGGCCTCGGCATAGGGATGATCTTCAAATCAAGGGCGACATCTGGTGGCTCAGATATAATAGCAATGATTCTCAATAAATATACCCATATCTCACTTGGCACCCTCGTTATTATTGTTGATTGCACCATAACCCTCTCAACTGTAATAGCTTTTGGGGATTGGAAGTTACCAATGTACTCTTGGATTATTATTTTTATTGAGGGCAAAGTTATAGATCTAATCATAGAGGGTGCATCGGTACATAAAACATTAATGATTGTTACAAATAAGGTTGAACCCATCAAAGATGTGATTATTAATGATATTAATAGAGGTGCGACTTTGATCCCTTCGATCGGGATGTATAATGGTGAGAGCAGAAATATCATCTATACCATATTGACAAGAAGGGAGATGATGGTACTAAGATATAAAATAGCTGACATTGATCCTAAGGCATTTATCAATGTAATAGATTCTTCTGAAATTTTAGGAAACGGGTTTAAAGATATTCAATAACTATCTGATAAACTAAGTATTTGAAGGTTTTATAATTCTATGATTTGTGGATTAAAAATATTATATTTGTACACCTATTTTATTTAATATGAAACAATTTATTACAATTCTGCTAACATTTTCCTTATGTGCATCACTGCTCACCGCAGAAGGACAGGTTAAAAGCACTTCAGGAGATAAGTCTTCGAAGGAGACAAAACAGCTCCTTACTATCACAGGCAAAATAGTAGATGGAAATAACAACAAACCTCTCGTTTTTGCATCTGTTTCTCTTGTAAACAATCGCATTAGCAATGTTTCCAATGGTGAAGGTTTCTTCTCTGTCAAACTTCCAATATCTTCAATCAAAGATACTGTTAAATTTTCTTTTATAGGATACGAAACAAAAATGTTTTTAGTAAAAGATTTAAAAAACACAGAAAATAACATTATTATTCGCCTACATCCTATCGTATTTACAATACCTGAAGCAATCGTAACTCCAAATGATGCCGAGAGCATAGTATTAAAATCTATCTCAAGAATTGAAGAGAATTACCCCTTGACCAATATGCAGATGACCGCATTTTACCGTGAAATGATAAAAAAAGGGGGAAATTACGTTACACTTACTGAAGCGGCATTGGATATTAATAAAAGTTCCTATGGTAACCATCTCGCTGATCAGGCAAGTATTTACAAAGGGAGAGGGAGTGTAGATTGGCAGAGGATCGACACCATATTTGTTAAGTTTCGTGGAGGGATCAACGCTTCATTCGATTTAGATATCGCAAAATACCCATTTATGGGGGTCCTTGCAGAGGATATTCACAAATCATACAATTTTTCCCTTGATCGCCCCACTTTTATTGATGGTAAAGAGCACTATGTTATTGATTTCTCTCAAAAAGAGGGATTATCGGAGTTTTTATATAACGGAAAGCTATATATTGAAAAAGAGTCGTTTGCGATAACTCGTGCAGAGTATTCGTTGAATATAGGTAAAAGGGAAAAAGAGGCAGCTACACTTTTTATTAAGAAAAAGCCTCGCGAATTGAGGGCAGAAATGAAATATGCTTCCTATCTTATTCAATATAAGGAATATCAAGGAAAATATGTCTTTGATTACACCAGAACTGAGCTAAAATTCGATGCAAAATGGAGTGGAAAATTATTTAAAAATTCGTATACCATACTATCTGAAATGGCAATTACCGAGAAAAATGATATTATCACAAAGATTCCTTATGATCAAAGGGTTAAAAATAAGGATATTGCCCTCGACAGAGTATCTGATTTTAAAGATGATGAATTTTGGAGTGACTATAATGTAATCGAGCCTGAAACCGGAATTGAAAATGTCATTTCAAGGATAATCAAACAATTAAATAAAAAAGATAGAAAGAGATAAAGAATAGATGGATAAAACAAATGTAATGAGGATATTGACCCAGCAGGGGATAGAATTTATACCCCACCAATACGATAACTCGATTACAGATGGTATGGGAGTGGCTCTCTCAATAGGGAAAGATCCTCAACAAGTATTTAAAACCTTGGTGACAATATCTAATTGTGGTAACTATTTTATTTTTGTGATACCTGTTACGACCTCTCTTAATCTCAAAAAAGCAGCGCAGGCAGCAGAGGTGAAAAATATTCAAATGATTAAGCAGAAGGATCTTTTGCCCCTTACAGGGTATATTCACGGCGGCTGCTCACCAATCGGAATGAAAAAGCAGTTCCCCACCTTTATTGAAGAGGGGGCAATGCTTTTTGACAATATTGTTATTAGTGCCGGAAAGGTAGGTTATCAAGTTGAACTCCATCCACAATCCCTAATATCGATAATCAATGGAAAATACGATGACTTGATATAATGGGCTTATTCTATAACGCCACTACCAATCATCTCAAGATCAAAAGAATACCAGACAGCAAACTGTCCAGGTGTTATACCCCTTTGATATTCCTCGAAAATAATAAAGAGATTTTTGTTATAAAAATAGAGGGTAGCCTTTTGTAAAGGTTGCCTATAACGAATACGAACCAATAAGTCTATACTTTCACCATCAGACATAGAAAGATCTTCCCTGATCCAATGTATCTCATCCGCATTAATCCTCAACCCTTTACGTAACAGACCCGGATGGTGATGCCCCTCCCCTACATATATCGTATTGGTCTCAATATCAGTTGAAATGATAAAGATAGACTCCTTATGTCCCCCTATATTCAACCCTTTTCGTTGGCCTATAGTATAAAAATGGGCTCCATTGTGCTTACCAATAACCTTTCCATCTCCCTTTTGATACCTATAAACATCTGTTAATGAGGTGAGAAAGTCTATTCTTTCCTCTATCGGGAGGGAAGAGATATTTCTCGTTTCAGGTGAAGGGGCAATTTCTGATACTTGCAATCCTTCATAGTCCCCATATCCAGGATATTGACTATATATTTTATCATAAAACTCCGGATAAATCTCAACAACATCCCCAATCTTCTCTGCAAGCTTCTGTTGAAGGAATACCGGAAGAAATACCTTGCCGACAAAACAAATCCCTTGAGAATCTTTCTTCTCCGCACTCGGAAGAGCTGCCTCCATAGCTATTCTCCTAACCTCAGGCTTAGTAAGATGACCTATAGGGAATAAGGCCTTTGCCAATTGACTTTGGGACAATTGGCATAAAAAATAGGTCTGATCTTTATTATCATCGACCCCGGCCAAGATCTTATAAATAATATTACCCTCCCCATCCCTCAACACATTTCCATCACTATCCTTCGCCATCTCTTTTCTACAATAGTGCCCAGTCGCAACATATTCAGCTCCAAGTTCTTGAGCCGCCTTCACAAAAGCATCGAATTTTATCTCCTTATTACATAGGACATCTGGATTGGGAGTACGCCCCTTCTCATATTCGGAAAACATATAATCAACAACCCTTTTTTTATACTCAACAGAGAGATCGACATAATGAAAAGGGATTCCTATCCTCTTTGCGACCATCTTCGCCACATTTAAATCCTCTTCCCATTCACAATCGCCGTGCAAAGTAGTTGAAGCATCATTCCAATTTTGCATAAAAAGGGCAAATACATCATAACCTTCATTCTTCAATAATAGTGCAGCCACAGAAGAATCTACACCACCTGAAAGTCCTATTGCAATTCTTTTATTTTTCATATCACAAATGTAGGAAATTTGAATAATTACCCGAACTTTTCCAAATAATATATAAAAAATCAATAATTGATAACAAAATGATACATATTGGTAATATTGCTTGGAAAATACGGAATACTTTTGCAAACGATAAAAAAGGTAAATGACAAATCTCAATAACATATTAGCAATAAATTATTTATCACATCTAAGATACTGTATAATTGTGGTAATATTATCAATTTTACCTATTATATCTGCCTCTGCCTCAGAAAAAGTTGATACTATCAAAGTGTTTTATAATCAAGGTAAATCATCAATTGACAGTACATATAGAGACAATTCAACTGCATTAAGAAAATTAGACAGCCTCATCTATCTTATCAATACCGATTCCTCATTTGTCATCTCAAACATCAAAATAATAGGAAGCGCTTCACCAGAAGGTTCGATAGCAATAAATAACAGAATATCTAAAAAAAGGGGATCATCCATCATACAATACATTAATGATAAAACATCCATTGATAACGATAATATTTCCATCATATCAAATGGGATAAATTGGGAACTACTAAAACAATCGGTAATTCTCTCCGAATTAAAGTATAAAAATGAAATAGTCTCAATTATAGAAAATATTCCAGAGATACTCTTAGATAGCAATGGGAAAATCATTGATTCAAGAAATAAACATCTGATGGATCTGAAATGGGGAAGGCCCTACAATGAGATGTTAGATACTTTATTTCCTGAGTGCAGATATTCAGAGGGGATAATAACTGTTTCAAGAAAGGTGGAGAGGTTAAGTGATGATATTAGATTGGAAATAATCCCTCCGTCACTCCACACTCATAGTGCATCAATAGTCCCTCCTCAGAATACAATTGTAAAAAAACAGAGGAGACCTTTTTATATGGGGGTGTCAACAAACCTCCTTTTCGATGCAGCATTGGTTCCAAATATTGGTATAGAATTTTATTTAGGGAAAAAGTGGTCATTACAAGGAGATTGGCACTATGCCTGGTGGAATAATGATAAAATCAATACCTATTGGAGGGTATATGGTGGTGGAGTAGAGGCTCGTAGATGGTTTGGCAAAGCATCTGATAAAAAGCCCCTTAATGGGCATCACATAGGCATTTACGGGATGATATTGACATACGATTTCGAGCTTGGGGGGAGGGGGTATCTTGGTGATAAATGGAGTTGGTCGGTTGGATTTGGATATGGCTACTCACTACCCATTGCAAAACGATTGAATTTAGATTTCGGAATAAATATAGGGTATCTTGGGGGAGAGTATAAAGAGTATCTTCCAATTGATGGGCACTATGTTTGGCAAGCAACCAAAAATCGAAAATATTTTGGGGTGACAAAAGGTTATGTTTCACTTGTGTGGATACTCGGAAAATAATGAAGAAGATTATACTACATATAATATTTGCTATAACAGGGGTAACATCGGTTTTATCACTTAATTCTTGCAAACACAAAGATTTGTGTTATGATCATCCCCACTTTAATGAAGTAAACATTGTTATTCATTGGGATAGCAAAAGTAATGTACCTATACTTGGGATGCGTTCCCATCTCGATTTGGTGGATGGGAGTTATAAGATGGGACTATTAGATATCTCTCCGTTAGGAGGTAAAGTAAAAATCCCACCTAACAACAGTTATCGTGCGCTATGCTATGATTATATGGGTGGTGGATCTATTTATTTCAATAATGAAGAGAATTTCGAGAAGGTTGAAATATACACAAATACAGTTACACGCGCCTCATACTCCAAACTCTACCCTAACGAAAAGCTGATTCATCAACCGGAAAATTTCTATATGGATAAAGTAGATATTTTTAATGTTCTCAATCCGCCACATATCAATGAATTACATTTTTATCCAACCGATAGAGTTGAGCTATATACATTTGAGATTCGTGGCATTGATGGAGTAGAAAATATCCGTTCATTTGCAGGGGCTTGTTCAGGGATCTCCCGATCATATTTTTTATTTGAGGAGACTGTCTCCGATGAACCCTACACTGTTTTGATATATCAAGTACACACAATAAAGGAGAAAAACACCATTCAGGGGGAGTTTTTAATATTCGGTCACTGCAAAAACACTCAAATACCCCATAATTTCACTATGGAAATTGCATATGGAAAGGATGAATATCTCTATAAGACCTGGGATGTAACTCATCAAATGCATGACAAGAAACACCATTTGATTATGGAGTGGAACATACAAATATCCCCACCTGAAGGGACAGATATAACGGTTGATATAATTCCTTGGGATGAGGTGTGGATCCCTGTAGAGATCTAAACCCACAAAACAAAAAAGAAATAAAGAAATAATAACAATAAAAAGAGAGTATTAATAATTAAAATTTAAAAAAATGAAAAAAAAATTTGTATTTGCGGCATTGGCCGTTGCAGCTTTATTGAGCTGTTCAAAGGATGACACCATAAGTGTCAACAAGACAAATAATGGCATTATGTTTGGCGTGTTAAACAACAAAGTTCAGACCAAAGCTACAGAAACAACTGTTACTAATATTGGTTCATTTAATGTGTTTGCTTATATCCACGATACTGGAGTAGCAGCCGATTACACTACTACAGCCCCATACTACGATAATGTTGTTATCAATGTAGATAATGCAGGTAATTGCACCTATGCTGATGGTACAAAACAAAAAATGTGGCCAAGTGGAAAAGAGGTTAACTTTCTTGCATTTTCACCCTCAACCACTGAGTACACCTATCTCGAAGGCACAGTATCAACAGATTTAACAACAAAATTAGCCGCTGCTGGTCAAAAAGATTTAGTAGTAGCTCAAAGTTTGAATCAATCAGGTATTGGACAAGATAATTATAAGACACAAATGAAATTTTATCACGCATTATCTCAAATCAAATTTAGTGCTAAGAGTAAATATTCATCTGTTACATTTAAAGTAAAAAGCATAACTTTAACTGGTGTAAATACATCTGGTTCTGCACCTCTAACTACTTGGACACCTGTAGCACCTAATGGAACAAATAACACCGGTAACGGTCTTGTTTGGACTCCCGGTGGAACGAGTACAAATATGACTTTCGGAGCAAAAACCAATCAAGATATAACGACTACACCTGTAGATCTAACTGCAGATGGTGGTGCTTTAATGATTGTACCTCAAACATTAAAAGGGGGTAGCCCTATCGGAAAAGGTAGTGGAGAGGTGAAAGTTGCAGATATTTTAACAGACGGGACAAAATCATATATTGTAATAGAGTATAGTGCCGTTGATACAGATACTAGTACACCACTTGTAACAAATGGTCGCTGTGCTGCGCCTGTAACTACTGCTCTACAACCCGGTTTAAGATATGTTTACACATTGACAATGACTGGTAGTGGTGATGGTGGAACTATTGAGGATAAACTTTATCCTATAGATTTTACCTGCACAGTTGAAAGTTGGGTGGACAATTCACTTACCGGAAGTGAAATTTAATATACCATAAGAAATTTGTTCGATAAAGGTCGTGAGGGGTTGAATGTCCCCTCACGATTACAATAAAAATATGAAAATAAAGTTATTACCACTCTTTCTTCTCTGTTCGACTTTTTTGACAAGTTGTCAAAAAGAGCCTTCTATTGTCGATAAAGATAATATTATAAATGACGGCTCAGTAGCATTTAAGATAGCTAACAACAAATCTGAAGAGTCAAGGACAAAAGTTATTGATAATTACAATATAGGGGATTCGTGTTATGTCTCAATAGATGTCGAGCCTTTAGAAAATAGTAATATTCAGACAAAAGGATCATTGATTGATAATAATACTATCTCCACAATGGGGGTCACCGGATATTATACAAAGAATAGTTCATTTAACCCCTCATCATCTGTAGCCAACTACCTTATAAATGAGAAAGTATCTAAAAATGGTTCAAGTTGGAGTTATTCCAATAAAAAATTCTGGCCAACAGACACAAATGACAAGATTAGTTTTTTTGCATACGCACCACATTTCACCCCCACTTCCGGAGGTGAAACACAGACCACAATTTTAAATTTTAATAGTGGAGGGACACCCAAGATCACATATACTACATTTGAAGATCCGGACTCTCAATATGATTTAATGGTTGCTATTCCACTTTTAAATATGGCTAAACCACAGATTAATACACCGTTAGAGTTTACTATGAAACATGTTCTATCAAGTATTGGATTTATAGTTACCGGTTACGGTGAAACTTTTAATAAAATTAGTTTTGAGGGGATATATCGAACCGCTACATTAAATATGGATGTCACATCAAATATTGTTTGGGAAAATTATTCTAATATAAGTGACAACACAAATGCCCCTAGAGTCAAAATAGATAGGGTTATTACAACATCTTCAGAAGAGCAACAAGTGCACACTGATGATGGTTTTATGATGTTGGTTCCACAAACCATTCCCGATGATGCATATATGGTGATTCAGCTTGATAATACAGATATCAAAAGGGTGAAAATCAAAAACTTTATTGCGAAGTTTGAGCCTGGATTACGCTACATATTTAATATCAGATTCAAAAATCCCGATGAGATCGAAGTTGATTTAACTAATGAAGTGTCTAATTGTTTCTTACTAAATCCGGTTGCGAATAAAAATGTGACATACAAGCTCCCTATCAAACAAGTAAATCGTTTTTGGGGAAATTCAACATACAACAGTCCAACCCCTTCTAATCAAATTATCGGCTCAGAGAGTTGGCAAGTGGGACTACTGTGGCAAGATAGTCAGAATCTTGTAAGTCCTAGTGGTGAAACATCTATCACAATCTCTAAATCATCCGGAAATGGAATTGATGACTATTTTTCTATCCGAATACCAAAGGGAGCTGTGGTCAAATCGGGTAATTTTCTGATCGGAATCTCAACAAACGGAACTCCAAGCCTGACTGAGACATCGGCAGGTATCACTAATATCCTTTGGAGTTGGCATATTTGGATTACCGACTATAACCCTTATGGAACAAAGGGGAGTCCTTCACAAAGTGGCAACGGAACAGTGACCCCAATCCCCGGGGGAAATCTATATACATATACAAATGGTACATTGGGATCGGGAGATAAGACCTTATGGGGTAACCAATACTCATATATCCTCGACCGCAATATCGGTGCATTGATTCCAAACCACACCTCACAAAACTACCAAAACGGGATGATTACATATCAATTCGGACGGAAAGATCCATTACCTGGAAATGTCACTTTGTATGATATTAATAATAATAGTGTACCATATTCAACCTCGTCAAATAATTACACCCTAACCTCCTCTTCCGACCCAAAACCTACACTTGCGTGGAGTGTGTACCATCCATTAAGATTTATAGCTCTTCTCCCTCAATCATACTATCCAACTACAAGCGATGATAACTCAGGAAGATGGTGTTATGATCACGATGGGAGTTCTGGATATTGGCACGATCCCACAGTAACTACTGCTTCAGGGAAATCTCTATTTGATCCATCTCCTCAGCAATTCAGAGTACCAATTATTGGCACTTGGAGTAATATTAACCAAAGCGTATCATATTTTAATAGTCAGACAGGGTATAATTATCCACCCTTTATCTACCCTATCTCCTTTGAAAGAAGATCATCAACGGGTCAAATCATTCAGGATTCTTACGGATACATATATTTATGGAGTGGATCAGTTCGTGAGCCGATAGGTGGATCTATTATCGGAAAAGGGACAGCATACTCTCTATTCCTAAGTTATGAATATATAGAACCATCTTACTCAGGTAACTCCTCTAAAGCCATTGCTCGAGCTATAAGACCTGTTCAATAGATCAACTTGACAAAAAGTTTTTAACTTTGAACCTCAAAGTCAAAGTATTTTACACCTATGCTCTATTTCGCAAAGAAGTCAATAGAAAAGTTCAATAAATATATTGATGTTATAATTAACATTATTATAGGATGTTGCAGCATAGCAGGGATTATACTCGGAGCATATCTTTTTGGGTTTGATGTGGAGTATTTTTACAAAGTCAAGGTCATCTTTCTGTTTAGAATATTTCTTTATGTTTTCTGTCTAATCTTTCCAATTAGGTTTATATTCCACAGAATTGGGAAGGAGAAGCAAGGGATGGGCAATATGAGGTGGACCATCATTTTCATCCTCGCCTTTGTATTTTTGATGGACATAGGTTTCTTAAAGAATATGGGGATATTATACGCTTCTCAGCAAGTTCAGAACATCATTCTAACCGCTGCAATTCTAATAATATCAATCGTTGAGATATCTCAAGGGGCTGTAAGGATAATGACAAGAATGGTCAACCCTATGGCTATTTTTGTGTGGAGTTTCTTCTTTATTATAATAGTTGGTGCTATATTGCTATCTTTTCCAAACTCAACTTATCAAGAGGGCAATCTTTCAGTTGTAGATGCTTTATTTGTTAGTACATCTGCCACTTGTGTAACAGGTTTATGCCCTGTAAATTTCACAACCACATTTACTCTTTATGGTCAGATAGTAGTCCTGTGTCTTATCCAGATAGGTGGGTTGGGGGTTGTCACTTTAACATCTTTTTTTGCATTATCACTAATGGGGGCACTCCCATTTAATAGTAGTTTGATGATTAAAGACCTTATTTCGGAAAATAGTTCCAATAATATTTCATCTTTGGTAATCAGAATCATAGGGACAACTCTTACCATAGAAGCAATAGGTGCAGTCTTTATATATATGACAACTCGGGATTATTTATTGGGCACTCATATAGAGTTAATCTATTTCTCAATATTTCACTCAATTTCAGCATTCTGTAATGCCGGGTTTTCCATCAATGACGGCGGTTTATGTACTCCTAACCTTATAGTAAACAACTCATTCTATTACATTATCTCATTTTTGATAATCCTTGGGGGGATAGGCTTCCCGGTGTATCAAAATCTGTTTAAAGTGATAGGGATAAGACTTAGAAATCTTTTAAAAAGGATTAGCAGAAAAAGGGTAAAAAGATATGTTCATCAATGGGATCTGAATAGTATTATTGTACTGAGAATGACCTCTTTTCTCTTGATCGCCGGAACTGCATATTTCTTGATATTCGAATGGAACGGCCTTTTGTCAGGGCTATCAATAGACAATAAAATCTCTCAAGCCTTTTTCAATTCCGTTCTACCGAGAACGGCAGGTTTCACAAGTCAAGACATAACATCTCTCACCCCGTTGACATTCATTGTTATCATACTATTAATGTGGATCGGTGGAGCCCCTCAATCGACTGCCGGTGGTATTAAAGTTACAACTTTCACAATTCTCCTTAGAAATGCGATTTGTCAAATCAGGGGGCTTGGAAGGGTTGAAATAAACAAAAATGAAGTTTCCAACATCTCGGTTCAGAGAGCACTTGCAATGGTCGTTCTTAATGTCTCTGTAATTTTTTGTGCTTATATCGCCCTCTTATTTACCGACCCACATATCGAAGCAAATAGGTTGTTATTCGAGGTTTTTTCTGCCATAGGCACAGTCGGTTCGAGTATGAATGTCACCCCTGAACTTTCTAATACAGGGAAATCTATTATTACTGCTGTTATGTTTATCGGGCGGATAGGTATAATAACCATATTAGCCTCATTTATAAAACAAAGGAAGAATTTAAATTACCGCTACCCGAGCGGATATATATTGATAAATTAATTTTAATAATATGAGATACATAGTTGTCGGACTCGGAAAATTTGGTTCTGTACTCGCAAGGGAGTTTACAGAGATGGGAAATGAAGTAATTGGGGTAGATAAGGATATTAACAAAGTAGAAAGGGTGAAATCCAAAATTTCTTCTGCTATATGTCTGAACATAACCGATTTGGACAGTCTAACCATCCTTCCTCAAAAAGACATTTACGCCATTGTAATTGCCATTAGTAACGATATTGGGGAGTGTCTTACTATTTATACAGTTATGAAAGAGATCAAGGGGGCTAAATTGTTCGTTAGGGTTGCAGATGAGATACAAGCAGCAATAATGAGATCTCTCGGTATAACAAACATCATCTATCCCGAAAAGGAATCTGCAAGAATATATGCAATGTCACTCGAAATGCCCTATTATCTAAGTTCGTATAAAGTTGATGATGACCACTTTATTGCTGAAATAAATGTTCCGTTAGGGTTAGTAGGATATGCCATTCAGGGGGATGATTTCTTTAAAAAATTCAAATTAAAATTGGTGACAATCAAAAGACTTAAAGAGATCAAAAATGAATTGGGTATTTCCCATTCTGACTATTACACCCTCAACCCCGGAGAAGATTGGACATTTCAAGAAAAGGATATCCTTTTGGTTTTCGGACACTATAAGAATATTAAGGAGCTTTGATCCGCCACCATCAATCACAACTACCTGAACACATATCTCCAGCCACCTCATACTCTACCGTAGTATGAGAGATTCCGTATTGTTTTCCTATCTTCGATAAAGAGTTCTTAATACTGTTTTTATCTTGCTGATTGATACCCTCTTCAATCACAATATGAAGGGTCATAATATGGCTCTCTCCGTCAAGGGTCCAAATATGGAGATCGTGAATAGAGTCAACCCCACCGATGTTTAAGATTTTAATTTTAAGTTCAGCAATATCCAATCCACTCGGAACCCCTTGCAAAAAAACAATAAAAGTCCCTTTAAGATTTTTATAAACATTTAAAAGCATCCAAATACTGATAGCTATAGAGAGAATAGGATCAAGAATCGGTAAATCAATAAAGACCATAACAATACTAACAACCAGAACTCCAATCCAGCCAAGAAAATCCTCCATCATATGGAGAAATACGGCCCTTTCATTGAAAGAGTGTCCCTTTACCAATCTGAAAGCGGCAATCCCATTTACAATAACACCAAAAACAGCCATCCATAACATCCCCTGAGCATAGACCTGTTGCGGCTCAAATAGCCTTTTAACTGCCTCTATCAAAATAAATACTGAACTCACAGTGAGTACCCCCGATAAAAACACCGAACCAAGAAGGGAAAACCTTTTATATCCGTAAGAATATTTATCATCTCTTCCATTTAGAGACTTCTTCTGCAATCCCCAAGCAACCCCCAAAGAGAGACAATCTCCAAAGTCGTGCAGAGCATCCGAGAGGATTGCCATACTATTTGTCCATACCCCCCCTACCAATTCCACTATTGCAAAGAAAAGATTTAAAAAAAATGCATAAGCGATATTCTTTGATCCTGAACTATGGCTATGATTATGGTTATGATGATTATCCATTTGTTTTGGTCTGTATTAATAAAATGATTTTACAAAAATAGGCATTGTTATTTTATGATTACCAAAATTTTTATACCTTTGCGCGGGGTAAGTCATACACGACCAGCTCCTACTTAACTCCCCCAGGACCGGAAGGTAGCAAGGGCATAGTGGTTGTAGCGGTGCGATGTATTCAGCTTACCCTTTTTTTATGGAATCTCCCCTAAACGCAATTGTTGATGAATTAAAAAGAATTTCATCGGAAGAAAAAGCCTCAATATTATCAAGATTCTTTAAAACCGGAACCGGACAATATGGAGAAGGGGATATTTTTTTAGGGATTAAAGTTCCTCAAACAAGGGAGATAGCTCATAATTATTGTCAAAAAGTAGATTTAGATGATATCAATATCTTGATACAATCACAATATCACGAAGTTAGATTAGCTTCTCTTTTTATCTTACTCGAGAAATACAATCTTCATAAGAAGGCATCAAAGAGAGATGGTAGTGAGATATATCAGATGCAGAGATGCGTTGAGTGTTATCTTGCCAATACTACTTATATTAATAATTGGGATTTAGTCGATTTGACTTGTTATAATCTATTGGGAGACTGTATTTTGACAAATATAATAGCAGGAAGATATGATCTTTTCCCAAATGAAAACACACTTTTCGAGTTATCTAAAAGCGGATACTTGTGGGAGGAGAGGATATCAATAGTAAGCTGTATAGTACTTGTAAGAAATGGTCTCTTCGACCAATGTACAACTATTTCAAAGACATTACTTTATCACAAACACGACCTGATTCACAAGGCAGTTGGATGGGTTTTGAGAGAAATGGGTAAAAAAGATAAAACCAAATTAGATCTGTTTCTTTCAGAGAACTATAACAATATGAATAGAACAACGTTACGATATGCTATTGAACGATATCCAAAAGAGGAAAGGTCTGTTTGGATGAACAAATAGGGTATCCATTTTCAGATCAGCAGAGGTTGTCATACGCAAAAGGCATCATACATTTTACCGATTCGAATATCTGAATTATTTTCGCCCCACCTATAATGATTTTAATTGGTTCGGTAGAACGCGTTTCAGACTCAACCATTACTTGGCGACACGCGCCGCAAGGGTAAGTCGGGGTGTCCAACATCTTTCCGTTATGAACAGCAGTTATAGCAATACTCTCAATTTTTTCTGTTGGATAATTGGAATGAGCAGCAAATATTGCAGTTCTCTCTGCGCACAACCCCGATGGATATGCAGCATTCTCTTGATTTGCCCCTAAAACGATCACTCCGTTTGAGAGTCTTACCGCTGCACCCACTCTGAAATGTGAATAAGGAGAATACGAACCCCTTGTGGCATCAATAGCCTTTTGTAACAATATTTTATCTTTTTCTAAAAGCTCTTCTATCGAATTATACTCATTGTAAGAGATCAAAATACTCTTTTTTGCCATTTGAAAATTCTTTTATTACTCAAATGTAGATAATTTTATTTAAAAATTAGAAACTCTTTAGAAACTTAGTACTTTTGCATAGACAATAATTGAAAAATGGGAAAGAAATTTATACTTTTATTACTGCTAACTACACCTCTCTTTTCGTCAATATATGCACAAAAGCGATTCTCCAGAAGTGAATATATAGATAAGTACAAAGAGATCGCCATATCTAATATGAAATCACACGGTATCCCTGCAAGTATTACACTCGCTCAAGGGTGCTTAGAGTCTGGTGATGGAAATTCTTCTCTCGCGATAAAAGCCAATAATCACTTCGGGATCAAATGTCATAAAGATTGGAAAGGTGAATCCATCCGTCAAGATGATGATGAGAGCAATGAATGTTTCAGAAAGTATAAAAAGGCAGAGGAGTCTTTTGAAGATCACGCCGATTTTATCAGATACAGAGATAGATACGCTTTTCTTTTCGACCTCGATCCAACCGATTATAAGGGTTGGTGCTATGGGCTGAAGAAGGCAGGATACGCCACTCACCCTAAATATGCACAGATGTTAATAAATATTATTGAGGAGTTTGATCTAACCCGTTTCGATAAAGAGCTCATCCCTTCAAGTCCAAGTGTTCTTGAGGAGCTAAAGGTGCTGAATCCTGCGAAAAGTTCACCTCTTTACAAGTATTCTCAAGGGAGAACAATCTACCTAAAAAATAACACTGCCTATATTATTGCAAGTGAAAATGACACCTATGGTAGTATCGCTATAGAATACAATCTGTTTACAAAGGAGATTTTACGGTTTAATGATTTAGACAAAGATCAATCTATAAATCCTGGGACTATTGTCTATATCGAGAAGAAAAAGAATAAAGGGGAAAGACATCTAACTATCCATATTGCCGAGAAAGGAGATACCTACTACGATATCTCTCAAAGATATGGAGTAAAACTCTCTAAAATATTGAAATACAATGGAGTAAAAGACAAGAGTACTCCATCTGAAGGAGATAAAGTATATCTAAGAAAAAAATAAGTAATAAATGATGAGTAGATATAAGTACAAATACTATATAGTCGGCATATTTATAGTTATACTTGCTATTGCCGGTATCTTTTTTGGAAATTACTATATAACTTTCAAAAAAGAGAATGTCAAACAAGATACCACTATCTTGATATATAAAAATTACGACTATAACCGTTTTATAGATACTTTGCGTGCTTCAGGAGCAATTGATAATTGGAAAAGTTTTATGAGAGCTGCAAAGAAAAGGGAGTTTGCAAACCATTTTGAACCTGGAAGGTATGTTATCAAAAAGGGGATGTCCAATCAAATTATCATCAGAACAATATCCAACAATATACAAACTCCACTCAAATTCACCCTCAGAGGGTATGTAAAGACTATTGATAAACTCTCCGCTCTGTTTGCCAGAAGTTTTGAGGCCGATTCATCTCAATTTGCCCAAGCTCTAAACGATCCTGAACTCAGGGATAGTTTGGGATTTAAAAAAGAGAGTTATATCGGAATGTTTATCCCAAACAGTTATGAGTTTTATTGGACCTCCTCCCCTAAGGCCATTATCAAAAGGTTTAAAAAAGAGTATGATAGATTTTGGAATAGCGACAGAGAGGCAAAAGCGGCTAAAATCAATTTCACTAAGGAAGAGGTGATAACACTCGCCTCAATAATTACAGAAGAGACAAATAATGTATCAGAGATGCCCAAAATAGCCGGTGTATATATCAATAGGATACATAAAAGAATGCCTTTACAAGCCTGTCCTACAGTTATTTATGCTCATCTTAACAAAGAGCCCGATATAAAAAGGTTACTTCTTCGCCATCTGACAATAGAGTCACCCTACAACACCTATAAAAAACTTGGATTGCCCCCGGGGCCGATCACCATCCCCCCAATCTCCGCTATTGATGCAGTTCTCAATTATGAACATAGCAACTATCTATATTTCTGCGCTAAGCCAGAATTTGACGGCACCCATAATTTTGCTTCGACATACTCTGAGCATAAAAAGAATTCGATAGCATATAATAAAGCTTTTGCTGCCCTTGAGAGTAAGAAAAATCAATAAATTACTTCTCCCAATTATCTATCACCTCAATAGCTTTCACTATTTCGTGACTGTTTGAATTTACAATTCTATAGAAAGAATCTCTTGAATATATAGAGCTTGCAGCCAATGCCCTCATATATAAGATAATCTCTTTTTTAGATGTTTGAATCTGGTCATTGTCCGGTTGGATCCCTTTATCCTTTGCAAAATCAATTAAGCCATTAAAGAAAGAGTCTGTCACCACAAATTTTTTCTCAAAGTCTTCAAATGTAGGATACTTTTTTATCCATTGTCCCCTGTTTATATCACCTTGTTTGTTCATATACTCTATTACTACCCCTTTTCTAATGAGGTTGGAGTAATACACAGAATAACCGGTAGTATCTTGAGGGATAAAATAGTCTGGCATAATACCTCCGCCACCAAAAACAATCCTCTCTTTCTTTAAAGTTTTATATTTCAATGAGTCGGGAAAATTTATACTGTCTTTACTAAAAGTCTCGCCATTTGCATACCTTTTATAGAAATTCTGATAATACTTTTCAATATTACCATTCTCATATGGAGACTGTATTACCCTTCCTGAAGGGGTGTGGTAGCGGGCAATAGTTAATCTCAATTGTGAACCGTCAGTAAGGGGTAACGCTTGTTGTACCAAACCTTTACCAAAGGACCTCCTCCCAATGATAACTCCCCTATCCTGATCCTGAATAGCACCTGCCAATATTTCACTTGCCGAAGCCGAATTTTCATCTATCAAGACAACAATAGGACGAGATTTAAAAATTCCATTTCCATCTCCACGCTCCTGAATCTTAGGTACTTTCCTCCCCTCAGTATAGACAATCAATTCCCCCTTAGAGAGAAATTCATTCGCAATATCTATCGCAGAGACAAGATAGCCCCCAGAGTTACCACGAAGATCAAGAATAAGGGCTTTCACCTCATCCCCTTTCTCGTTGATCGCTTTTACAATCTCTTCGTGAGAAGAGGCGGCAAAACGACTCAACTTTATATAAAAATACCCTTTTTTAACAAAATAGGAGGCATCCACACTAAACAATGGGATCTTATCCCGAACAATCGTGAAATGAAGTGGGGTTGACTCCCCTTTTCTGAGAACAACAAGGTTAACTTTAGTTCCTTTTTTCCCTCTCAAACACTTAAATACCATATCATTAGTAATGGACTTACCTACAATAGAGACGCTATCCACAGATATTATTTTATCCCCAGCAAGCAAACCTACCCTCTCGGAAGGGCCACCTGCAACAGGTGCCTGAACAGTCAAGGAATCATTTATAATAGCAAATTCTATCCCTATACCTTCAAATTCCCCTTGAAGAGGTTCATTCATCGCTTTAACATCTTTAGCGGAAATAAAAGAGGAATGGGGATCTAACTCTCTAATAGTAGCAATAATAGCCTTATCGGTTATCTCTGAAAAATTTACAGTGTCAAGATAATAATTGTGAATATAGTAGAGAGTTTGACTAAATTTTGTGATAGCTGATGAGGGTAACGATATACTTTGCCCTTTTGATGTAATCGCAATAAAAAAAAATGTTATCGCAATAAAAAACCTTTTCATATTTAAATTTTTACACTTTGTTATATCATTCAAAAGGGATAACAAATTCCCTACCACATTGAGCAAGTTCTGTATTTTTAAAAATATTAGTCGCTTGTTCCAGGTGTTCTCGAAGATCGGGATAGCGAGAAGAGAAATGCCCTATTACTAACCTCTTGACTTCACCTTTCTTGGCAGTTTTAGCCGCCTGTGATGAAGTAGAATGCATTGTTATTTCTGCCATATTTTCCATATTATCTGCAAAAGTGGCTTCGTGATACAATAGATCTACCCCTCTAATCATATCTGGAAGGGTTTCGAAAGGGGTTGTATCTGCACAATATGCAAAAGAGCGTCCATTATATGGTTTATAACAAAGTTCCTCCGACTTTAGCACCTCTCCGTTTTCCCTCACAATATTTTCCCCTGATTTAAGTAAACATATCTCCCTCCTACTTAACATTTTACTCTCAATTAAATCTTTATGTACATTGAGCGGTGGCTCTTTCTCTTTAAAAATAAATCCAAAAGTAGATATTTTGTGCCGAAGAGGGAAAGCTGAAACATTTAGGGTGCGAGTTGAAAAAATCCCCCTCATATTTGAGAAATTAAGGGGGATATGTTCGATATCGTACTTTATATCTGTTCCGAAATTACTAAGAAAGAATTTAAGAATTTCTCCAAACTCTTCCGGGGCAAATATCTTTATAGTGGCAGTTCTCCCCATCATTGCCATAGTTGATAATAGACCGAATATACCAAAGATATGGTCTCCGTGAAGATGGGAGACAAAGATCGCTTCAATTTTCAGAATAGAGATAGAGTGTTTTTTCATCAACATCTGACACCCCTCACCACAATCTATTAGGAACAAGCGCCCACGTATCTTTAATACATGAGCGCTTGGGTATCTATTTGATGTTGGAGAGGCTGAACCAATCCCCAATGTTGTAAAAACAAACTCCATCAAAAATTATTTTGAATCGTTCTCCATTTTGCTTTTTAGATCAGCAAGCTCGGAAATATCTCCTAAGGTTGTCCTTTCAAGATTTGCTTTGAGTTTCTTAACCGCTTTTTGAGTTTGATCAGCTTCAGAGTTTTTCTCTTTTACTTCACTCTCTTTCTTAGGTTCTTCCCAAGTTCTTGTATGAGAAAGGACGATTTTTTTGCTTGACTTATTAAATTCAATAACCTTGAAATTTAATTTTTCATCAATATTTGCTGTTGTACCATCTTCTTTAACAAGATTTTTGATAGAAACATAACCTTCAATTCCGTAAGGAAGGGCGATAGTTGCACCTTTATCAATGAAATTAATAATTGTCCCTTCGTGAACAGAACCAAGTGTGAATACAGTTTCAAACACATCCCAAGGATTCTCTTCCAATTGTTTATGTCCTAAACTCAAGCGACGATTCTCTTGATCCACTTCCAAAACGATCACCTCAAGGGTATCACCGATAGAGGTAAATTCTGATGGATGTTTGATCTTTTTAGTCCAAGATAGGTCACTGATGTGAACTAATCCATCTACACCCTCTTCAAGCTCAACAAATACACCGAAGTTGGTAAAATTGCGAACAGTAGCGGTATGTTTAGAGTTGATAGGATATTTTTCACTGATGGTTGCCCAAGGATCTTGTTTGAGTTGTTTGATACCAAGAGACATTTTCCTCTCATCCCTATCAAGTGTAAGTATTTGAGCTTCAACTTCATCACCAACTTTAAGGAAATCTTGCGCACTGCGAAGGTGAAGTGACCAAGACATCTCTGAAACGTGGATCAGACCTTCAACGCCCGGTTGGATCTCGATAAATGCACCATAGTCAGCAATAACAACTACGCGACCTGTAACTTTATCACCAACTTTAAGGTCAGCATTAAGTGCATCCCAAGGATGAGATTGAAGTTGTTTCAAGCCCAATGCAATTCGTTTTTTAGTATCATCAAAATCAAGGATAACAACGCTAATTTTCTGATCAAGTGTAACGACCTCTTCAGGATGATTAATTCTTCCCCAAGATAGGTCAGTTATGTGGATCAAACCGTCAACACCACCTAAGTCAACAAACACACCATAAGAGGTGATATTCTTAACTGTACCCTCAAGAATTTGACCTTTTTCAAGTTTACCGATGATGTCAGCTTTTTGAGCCTCGATTTCAGCTTCGATAAGTGCTTTATGGGATACAACCACATTGCGGAATTCGTGATTGATTTTAACAATCTTGAAATCCATTGTTTTATTTACATATACATCGTAGTCACGGATAGGTTTAACATCGATTTGAGAACCAGGCAAGAATGCCTCAATTCCAAATACGTCAACTATCATACCGCCCTTAGTGCGGCATTTAACGTAACCTTTAACCAATTCGTCTTTTTCGAATGCCTCATTAACCAAATCCCAAGAGCGGAGAGAATGAGCTTTTCTATGTGAAAGTAATAGTTGACCTTTTTTGTCTTCTGCTGTTTCAACATAAACCTCAACTTTATCCCCAACTTTAATATCGGGATTGTAACGAAACTCGGAAATATTAATAACACCTTCGCTCTTGTAACCAATATTTACAAGAACTTCTCTTTTGTTGACAGCCATAACAACTCCTTCAACAACTTCGTTTTCAACTACTTTTGAAAGTGTTTGATTATAACTCTCTTCAATTACCGATTTATCAGTGTCATAAAGTGCATCTTTTTCAAAGCTGTCCCAATCGAATTTATCGACCGATACAGATGCATTGCTTTTACGTTTTTTAGAAGCATCTACGATTGCAGGAGCCTCTTCTACGAAAGCCTCTAAGCTTTCTTCCTCTTTTTTTACTTTTGGGATGTCAACGATTTCATCAACTTCCACGATTTCTTTTTCTTTTGTCATTGTGTGTAATTCATTAAACAACAAGTGGTTAGACATTATTTATAATTTCCAAACGGAAAGTCCGCAAAATTAGGTAGTATTCTACTGATTTCCAAATTATTTGAAAGTTTTGACACCATTTTGCTGAAAAATGGTTATGATTTTCAGCAAAATACTATACCTTTGTTGAGATAAGTGGTTTTAAGAATTTGTGAAAATGGTCATTTCGTGAAAAATCAATTCAATAAAACATTTTGGGTAGCAATAGTGATGGAGTTCTTCGAAAGGGGGGCATACTATGGTATGATGTCAATTCTATCTGTATTCTTGATTCTTAATATTGATTCAGGTGGAATGGGCTTTAGTAAAGAACAAGCGGGAGCAATATTGGGAACAATTCCACCCCTACTCTACTTCCTCCCTATTATAGCCGGAGCGATTGCAGACAGATATGGATATCGTAAGGTACTTTTTTTTGCATTTACCTGTATGACTGTTGGATATGCCCTTACCGGGGTTGTTTCAGATACCATTCAAGGGGTGCCGTCGAGTTACATAATAATATTTGCCTCTCTTTTAATAATGGCAATTGGGGCAGGATTCTTTAAACCGGTGATTTCAGGATCGGTGGCCAAAAGTACAAATAGTCAAAATTCCGGGCTCGGGTTCGGGATTTTTTATTGGTCTATCAATCTCGGAGCATTCCTTTTCCCTTTAATATTGATCCCTATTTTAAAAGAGTACTCTTATAGTTATATTTTCTATATGTGTGCTTTTGTGGGAGTTACCCTTATTCTTATTAACTTATTTATATATAAAGAGCCGGAGAGAGATAAGAGTGAAAATGGGAAACCTATCTCTGTGGTATTTAAGGAGATGTTTCTTGTAATCAAGGATTGGAGATTCCTACTTATGGTTATCCTCTATTCCATTTTCTGGATTATTTATTTCCAGATGTATGGTACTGTTCTTTGGTATGTTGACGAATATATGGATATGTCCCCTGTAAATAGTGCAGTTAATTCATTCCTCGGGATTTTTATTGACAATCCTAATTGGCATTTTGATGTAGAACACGTTACTGTAGTTGCCGCAGGAGTTATTATTTTGATGCAACTCTTTGTTTCTAAAATTGTTCAGAAAACCCCAGCATTGCCAACAATGATTGCCGGAATAGGGTTCGGAGTGGCAGGAATGACCATATTGGCTTTCTCTCAATCTGCTTGGATGTTTATTGTAGGTGTGATGACCTTTACCCTTGGAGAGATGACTGCCCATCCGAAATACAACTCATATATAGGTCTTATTGCCCCAAAAGATAAAAAGGCGTTGTATATGGGGTACTCATTTTTATATGGAGTCATCGGAAGTAGTGTAGGTGGGTTCTTAGGATCAAACCTATATGTGAAATATATTGAAGTGATGGGAAACCCCACTATTTTCTTTCTTATTTTCTCGTTTCTTGGTATTTTTAGTATGATTTCTCTTGGACTTTACAATAAATACATTGTAGTAAAGAGATAAAAGCTGCATTCTAAATCAATATTGAATCCATTTCGGCAAAGTTTTTGCTGTATTATCGCCGTATTTATTCACAATTTTAAAAATAGATAAATGAGAAGATTTATTAGAACCATTTTCATCCTGCTATCGGTAGCAGCTATTACCCAAGCCTGTGAAAACAACAACCCGGAGAATTATCAATCCAAATTTGCTACATTGGTGGTCAATAATCCGAACGAATCTCAAGAGTATCCTTACTATTTTGTTACAGATGATTCGACCAAGGTTCTCCCCGCAAACTATAAACAAATTAATTATAATCCTAAGACAAACGATAGGGTTATAGTTTACTATCAACTCCCCACTCTAAAAAGTGATGAGCCGGTTACTGCAGATATAAAGGGAGTTGAAGATGTCCTCACAAAGGATATTAAAAAGAGTGATAAGCCAAACGAATTTGGTAGAGACAGAACCGAGCCAATGGCTATATGGTATTCAGGTGGAATATATGGAGCTACTCGCTCTGTAAATATCAAATTTAAATTTTGGAACAGCAAGGCGTACATCACACATATTGTAAACCTCGTGGAAGACACTAATGTCAAAGATCCTATTGAAGATGGCTATTATCGCCTCCAATTCCACCACGATGCAAGGGGTGATTATCGTCAATTCGTCTCTTACGGATATGTTTCATTCCCCCTCACAGAAGCGTATATAAAAGAAGGAATCAAAGGCCTCAAGATCCGCTTCGATAGTTTCGATAGCTCTAAAGAAGAATATATCAAAATAGATTACTAAGGTTTGAGCAGTCGTCCTATACAAGTCACCTAAAAAATAGGTGAGTGATAGAAAATAAGGGTAGCTAAATACTGATTTTTAGCTACCCTCATCTTTTTATTGATTATTGATTATAAAGAATCGCCGAAATCTTGTTTGAATTTTGCTACAAGTTTATCAGGCCAATCAGTTAGAGGTTTTAATGGGGTGCGGAAACATCTTGTCATCCCTTCAATATCGTCATAACACATTCCACCCAATATTTTCCTATTATCATATAACCATTTTAATCTATCAAGAACATACATCGTTTGAGATAGGGTAAATACTCTTCTTGGAAAAGCTAAACGAACCAACTCCATATCTGCTATATAATCAGGGTCATCCAATCTAACCTCTGAAGCGGTTCCCCCCTCCATCCCTCTTACCCCAGAACAAATGAATAATCCTGCAGCTACAGCGACAGCGGGATATTTCAAAAGGGGTATATGTTCGCAAAACTTATGGGCATCAATATGGGCACCGAGAACACCAGGAGGGGTTACCATAGGAATTCCCATTTTAACAGCCTCTTCAACAAAATATTTGATAAATGAAGGACTTTGTGAGATGTAATCCTCATCTTGTGCTTCATATAGTCCTACAGTAATAGCCTCCATCTCTTTCATTGACATACCGCCATAAGTAACAAACCCCTCAAAAACTGAGACAACTTGATCCATTTTCAATTTATCTTGAAAATCATCTGTACAGATGACAGCACCTCTTGCACAAGTCAATTTTCTTGCTGAGAAATAGACAATATCTGCAAGATCGGACATCATACGCAACACCTCTTTTAAGCTACTATGCTTATATTCCTCCTCCCTCTGTGTTATAAGATAGGCGTTTTCGCCAAGCAATGTGGCATCAAGCAATACTTTAATACCATATTTATCAGCAATTTTACGCACTTTCTTATAATTAGACAAAGAGAATGGCTGACCACCTATAAGATTTGTAGATGCCTCCATTCTAATAAATGGAATATTTGCAACTCCACTCTTCTCAATACATTCTATAAGTTTGTCAATATTGACATTACCTTTAAATAAATTATCAGAATCAGACTCAAGAGACTTTTTATCAACAAGTTCCACTACAGATCCGCCGGCAAGTGTAATATGATTTACAGTGCTGCCAAAATGATAGTTCATAGGAATAATATCCCCTTTTTTGATCAAAGCTCTTGAAATAACATTCTCAGCTGCCCTCCCTTGGTGTGCCGGAATAACAAATTTCTTACCTAAAACATCCTTAACTGCAATCTCCAATCTCTCAAAACTCTTAGAGCCGGCATAAGCATCATCAGCTCTCATCATAGAGGCCAATTGTACATCACTCATAGCATTTGTACCGCTATCAGTAAGCATATCAAGATATACATCCTCAGACTTTAATCTATATGAATTGTAACCTGCCTCCTTAAGAACAGCCAATCGTTGTTCTACTGGCAAAAGTTTGACTTTCTGAACTATTCTTACTCTGTGAAATTCGAGAGGAATCTCCCCCCCTTGGTAAAATTTAACTTTTGACATTTTATTTTAGATTTATCATCTCTTTTTAAAAGAAAGTACGAAGATAGTGCTTTTTATACCTCTACTACAAATCAAATAGACATTTTATCAACATTTTTCAACTTTTTTTTTGAAAAAATAGATAAAAATAAAAAAAGTTAAGAGTGTCCTTCCGAACTATATAAATAGGACTTTTGCTCAGGGGTCAATTCATCAATGGAGGTGCCTAAAAATGAAAGTTTCATCTTGGCAACTTTCTCATCTACATATTGTGGAACATCAATAATTTTTTGTGAAAATGAGGAATGATTCTCGACAATATATTTTGCGCTCAATGCCTGAATGGCAAAACTCATATCCATAATCTCTGCCGGATGACCATCACCGGAGGCAAGATTGACGAGCCTTCCCTGAGCAAGGATATAGATGATCCTCCCGTTTGGCAAACGATAACCTATAATATTCTTCCTAGCAATCATTGAATCAACAGCCATTTTATTCAACCCAGCAACATCGACCTCACAATCAAAATGCCCTGCATTACAACAAATAGCTCCATTTTTCATTTTGTTAAAGTGTCGCTCCGTAATAACATCCTTGCATCCCGTAACCGTAACAAAGTAATCCCCTATTTCAGCAGCTTCATCCATCGACATAACTCTGAAGCCATCCATAACTGCTTCAATTGCCTTTATAGGATCAATTTCTGTGATAATAACAGAGGCCCCGAGCCCTTTTGCACGCATAGCCACCCCTTTTCCGCACCATCCGTAACCAGCTACAACCGTGGTTTTTCCGGCCACGATAAGATTCGTTGTTGCATTGATACCATTCCATACAGATTGACCAGTACCGTATCTATTATCAAATAGATATTTGCATTTTGCATTATTTACCAATACCATCGGAAAATGTAATTTTCCCATCTTCTCCATAGATATCAATCTCATAATCCCGGTTGTAGTCTCTTCGCATCCCCCGATAACATTTGGCAAAAGCTCAGGAAAATCGTTATGGATGGTAGTAACTAAATCACCGCCATCATCTATAATAATATTTGGAGAGGCAGCTATTACTTTACTAATATGCCTCTTATACTCACTCGGAGTTGCCCCGTACCAAGCAAAAACATTTAGGCCATCATTAACAAGGGCTGCAGCGACATCGTCTTGTGTCGAAAGGGGATTGGAACCTGTAACAAACATCTCAGCCCCACCGGAAGCCAAGACTTTGCACAGATATGCGGTTTTAGCCTCCAAATGGATTGAAAGGGCGATTCTCAACCCTTTAAATGGCTTCTCTTTCAAAAAATCAGCCTCAATTGTTCTCAAAAGTGGCATATTGTTCTTAACCCACTCTATCTTTCTCATTCCCCCATCCCATAGAGAGAGGTCTCTTATCTCATTTGTCATAATAATGTGGTATTTCTAAATAAAATTATAGCATCTTTCTCTTCCTGAAAATAATCATTACACAAATAATCGTCACCATCATAAGTAATATCAAAAAGATAAAATCCTTACTCCCTCCAAAAATAGGCAACTCAACATTCATTCCGAATATGGAAGCTATCAATGTGGGGGGCATAAGCAATAACGATACAAATGTGAAAATTTTCATAATTTTGTTCTGTTCCAGATTGATCAGACCAAGTACAGTATTTTGCAGATAATCAAGTCTTTCAAAACTAAAATTTGTGTGATTAATAAGTGATCCGATGTCTTTGTTCACGACAGTAAGTTTAGTGTAAACGTCTCTCGGGAACTTATCACTTTTCAATATGGCCGAGATCATCCTCTGTTTATCCACGATATTTTCACGAACCATCATCGTGTTTTCTTGCAATTGATTGATATCCAAAAGGAACTCCTCATTTACATTTCTCCCTGTACTCACCTTTTTACTATACGAGTCTATCTCCTTTGCCATCAACTCTATCATATCGGCATCAAGGTCAATACGATTCTCAACAATACCCACAAGTACGTGATAACCTGTTGGATATAGCTTGTGATTAATCTGTATTTTTCTTTGAATATCACCAAAACTTCTCAATTGAACATTCCTGATTGAGACAATTATCCCCTCGCAAAGGATAAAAGAGACCGCCTCCATTGAGTAATCTTCAGGACCTGGAATCAAAAAGTTTGTATTCACGAATATTGAAGTTTCACTCTCAGAGTAACGGGATGAAGATTCGATCTCCTCCGCTTGAGCTCTTGATTGGAGAGTGGTATTTAAAAAAGTCTCTACAGCCCTCTTCTCATTTCCGGCCGGTGAGAAAAGATCTATCCATAAAACATCGTCAAATCCAAGTTCATCCAATAATTGTATAGATTCCGATGTTGATATTTGTCCTTGTTCTTTGTAAAATATTTGAATCATTATTCCTACTCTCTTTAATGGTTAATAATCTTCTAAAATGTTTAGTAGATTCACCATCGGACTCGGAATTTTGAGGGGTCGAAATGCATTTTCCAAAAAGCAGAGAGCCCCTCTAATTTATTTTTATCAAGTTTATAAGAAATATTTTCTGTAAGATATCTGTATGCAAACTCTTTAGAAAAAGGGTGTTGACAATTGTCTAAGGACTCATTTATATGAGACACCCCGTAGGAGAATGCTTCATTAAGATCGCTAAGGAATTGTTGATCTAACTTTTTTGAAGCTGTCCAACAAGCAAAAACAAACGGTTTTTCGGTAAAAGATCTCCATTCAAAAGCAAGGTCGTAACAAAATTCAAAATTCGGAGAGTGTTCCATCGCTTTGTCCCCTATCAAAAGGTACGATTTGTCGTAATCTATTGCCTCATTATTAGAATCAAAAGGGACAAAGAGCGGATTAATGCCCCAATACTTAGAGGCTAATATTTTTGTTAATGCCACAGATGTTCTGGAATCTGTATCTAAATACAATGTTTCAATCTCCGTCAAAGGGAGACTGCTACAAATAAGAACACTTGCTACGGATCCGTTTGCACCAATACAATAGTCACTGACTATCTCGAATTTATCATTTGAAGGAATTGTTATAGAAGGAATTATACCCAAATCAGCCTCTCCTGAGGAGAGCATCTCATACCCTTTTGCCGGTGTACAAGGGAGCAGTTCTATTTGCTTTGCAATAGAAGAATGCCCCATCCCGTATATGAAGGGAAGGGTATTCAAATACGTTATTGCTGCAACACGAACCACCATTATCGTCCATTTCTACCAAGTAATTTTTAAACCGTGCAAAGGTAATCAAAAAAACAATTATAGCCGACACATTTTAAGAAAAAAGATGTTCAACCAATATCTTAATACCGATGGCTATCAATATTATCCCCCCTATCAACTCTGATCTCTTCCCAAATTTAACCCCCACCCTGCTTCCACTCAATAATCCTGCATAAGCAGCAATAGCGGTTACTCCAAAAATCATAACTATGCCTATAGCAACTTTAAACGAAGAGATTTTTATCAGAGCAATTGAAATTCCTACAGCAAGAGCATCTATACTCGTTGCGATAGAGAGAAGTACCAATTGTTTAAGGGACAATAGATTTGTTTTGCCCCCCTCATCACAATAGCAAGTCTCCCCTTTTTTAATACTCTCTAAAATCATCTTTCCTCCAATATATGAGAGAAGTATGAAGGCAATCCAGTGATCAAATTTATTGATATAGGTACTGAGTCCAAACCCAAGAACCCACCCAATAAGGGTAAAACCGGCCTGAAAAATGGCAAAGCATAAAATAATCTTCACTATCTGAGAACATTTAAATTTAATATTCATACATATTCCACCGGATAGTGTCACAGCAAATGTATCAAAACAAAGCCCCAAGGCCAAAAGGAAAAGTTCAAAGTATGTCATATTATTCTATCTGTTTACCACTTTATTTCTAAAAAGCCACATCAGGAGAGCAGTTATTCCACCATTGAGAATCAAAAGTGAAAAGCCAAGATCAAATTGGAACAATAATTTTGAAAAATAATTGATCACAAAACATAGAATCGGAGCTGCCACCGCAATATAGGGAATAGCGCCATCTTTAACTTGTATTTTAGTAAAAATACCAAAAGTGAACATACCCAAAAGGGGACCATAAGTGTACGATGCAAGCTTATATATAAGATTGATAACTGCGTCATTACTAATGACAAATAGAACGATAATGACAATCAAAAAGAGTAGAGTAAAGAGAAATTGTACCCATTTTCTGATTTTGTTTTTATCCTTTAAATCTATATTGTTTCGACTTTCGAATGATAGAAAATCGACACAGAATGATGTAGTTAGAGATGTGACAGCAGCACCTGCTGATGGGTATGATGCGGAAATCAGTCCGATCAAAAAGAAAACCCCAACCCCGACACCGAGATAATTGCTCGCCACGATGGGAAATATTTCGTCCGTCTTTACCACCCCTATAGTTTCAAGCCCTCCAAGATGTGCAACATAAAGTGAGAGAATTGCACCGAGAGTAAGAAACAACAGATTGACTACCACTAATATAATCGCTGTTGTATAGATATTCTTCTTTGAAGATTTAAGATCTTTGCAAGCTAAGTTTTTTTGCATCATCCCTTGGTCTAACCCCGTCATAGCTACAGTCATAAATATCCCCGCTATCAATTGTTTAAAGATATTGGTTCCACTTCCCCAATTCATATCGAACATTGAAGAGTATTGAGAATTTGCGACAGAAGAGACCATCTGACCAAATGACCATTGCATATCTTTACAGATAAATATAACTGTCAAGACAACAGCTCCTAACATAAATGTTGTCTGTAATACATCTGTCCAAATTATGGTTTTAACACCACCCCTGTATGTATATAGATACAATAAGGTCAGAAATATAAAAGTGATAATACCAAAAGGGATAACAGGTGGTATGTCCGCATAGATCGATTTTGGGACAAATGCAAATAAAACTATCGTTACAACAAAGATTCTAACTGCAGCACCCAATATTCTTGAGATCATAAAAACGACACTCCCCGTAATGTGAGTTTTACCACCAAACCTGACTCCAAGATATGAATATATAGAGACAAGATTCATCTTATAATAGATTGGTAATAAAACATTTGCCACAAGAATATATCCGATTACAAATCCCAATACCATCGGCATATAGAAGAAGTTCTGCACCATAACATTGCCTGGAACAGAGATAAAAGTTACACCTGAAATAGATGCCCCCACCATTCCGTAGGCAACTATCGGCCAAGGGGCCTTTTTATCACCTGAAAAAAAGGAATTTCCACCTGTCTTACGAGATGTCAAATAGGATATTACAAAAAACAAAGCTGTGTAAAGAAGAAATGAAAGTATAAAAATAAAAAGGGGAAATTCTTGTTTCATATCGCTTTGTTATTGGGGCAAAAATAATTGCCTATTCTTTATAGACTTTCCAAGCGTCAATTGGTCTGTATATTCGAGATCATCTCCAAATCCTACTCCACGCGCTATGGAGGTTATCACCACATCTGATTTAGATAACACCTTATAAAGATAATAAGAGGTGGTCTCCCCCTCCAATGAGGTACTAAGGGCAAATAAAACCTCCTTCACCTGCTCAGAAGAGGCCCTTTTAATAAGGGAATCAATCGGGAGATCATCCGGGCCAATCCCATCCATTGGTGAGATAATCCCCCCTAAAACGTGATAAGTGCCTCTATACTCCCCTGTCTCTTCAATACTTAAAACATCCCTCAGACTCTCCACAACACAAATTACAGAAGCATCCCTCTTTTTGTCCGAACATATATAGCAGACATCACTATCAGAGATCATATTGCATATAGAACAATATTTCACATCGGTGCGGAGCTTTATAAAAGCGTTGCTGAAGCGGCTAACATTCTCCTTAGGTTGCTTTAAGAGGTGCAAAGCAAGCCTTAAAGCGGTCTTTTTACCAATACCCGGTAAAGATGCAAATTGATCAACTGCCTCTTGTAAAATTTGAATCATAGTCCTCTATTTTTGTTATACCATTCAAGAGCATTACGGACAGAATGGTGTTCGATTAAGAGTTTTTTAGCATATTTATAATCCTCAATCCCCCCCTCGGACATTATCATTCTTGCCCCTCTATCAATAAGTTTTGAATTTGTCAATTGCATATCAATCATTTTATTTCCTTTGATATGACCGAGCAATACCATAACAGAAGTGGATATCATATTCAGTATCAGTTTTTGGGCAGTGCCAGATTTCATTCGGGTACTTCCGGATACAAATTCAGGTCCTACTATCGCAACAATAGGTATATCGACCTCCTCTGCTAAAGGGGTACAAGGATTGCAAGTGATACAAGAGGTCAATAATCCCCCCTTGCGTGCCTCCCTCACAGCCCCTATAACATAGGGAGTTGACCCAGAAGCTGCCAAACCCAAAACAACATCATTTTTTTGGGGATTGAAAGCGAGAATGTCTCTCCACCCACCGGCAATATCATCTTCTGCTGCCTCAACTGCCTTTCTTATAGCTCTATCACCTCCAGCAATTATCCCGACAACAAGATTGTCTGGGGCACCAAATGTGGGGGGAATCTCAGAGGCATCTATTACCCCGAGTCGTCCACTTGTACCTGCACCGATATAAAAAAGTCTCCCCCCATTTTTCATTCTAATAACTATCTCATCCACAAGTCTCTCTATTTGGGGAATACACCCTTTGACAATCGATGGAACACCCTTATCCTCATTATTGATATTTAATAGGAGCTGATGAGTGGTCATCTCCTCCAAATTATCATAACGAGAACTTTGTTCAGTAATATTCATCTTAAATATATTAGTTGCTATGATACTCAATTAACCCCTCCATCGGACTTTTAACGATCTGTTCCACCTGAAGTCCCTTGCCCAAAGCGCACTCTTTTATAATATCAGAATAAACTTGAGCAATAGATCCTATAAAACCTACTTTGTACCTTTTGAAATCATAGTGGAGTACATTTCTCTCTATAAACTCATTAAAGCTATTAGTCAATAGATTACGAATATAAGGTTCATCTATAAACTCCCTTAAAAAAGGGGAAAAAGAGGATAGAAATCGTGAGGGAAACTCCTCTCGATAGACCTTTGTCACTATTGATGGATAATCCAATCTATACCGCTCATAAAAAAGATCCGAGAGATCTGCCGGGAGCAAACCCTTTATATAATCAGATATAAGCTTCTTTCCCAAATATGCTCCACTTCCTTCATCTCCAAGAATATACCCTCCACATTTGACATTGTCCGCTATCTCTTTTCCATTATAGAAGCAACTATTTGAGCCTGTTCCAAGGATACAAGCAATACCGGGAGTGTTATGAAACAGCCCCCGAGCAGCCCCCATAAGATCTGACTCAATATAAATATTTGCCCCTACAAAAATATCTTTTAGACAACAATATAATAGAGATGACATATCTGAAGAGACAACACCTGCCCCATAAAAAAACACGGAAGAGGTCTTAAAATCGGGATTGATTTCAATGTTTTTCATAACTCCGTTCCAAATAAGCTCCAATATTTGAGCCCTACTTTGAAAAACCGGATTTATCCCTTTTGTTTCCACTTTGAACGGGGGACACCCCTCTTGAAGAATCCTCCAATCAACCTTAGTAGAACCGCTATCTGCAATGATTATCATCAATTTATCTGAAAGGTTAATAATGGTTGCAAAAGTACAAAAAAGCGGGAGATAATATTACCAACTAATTGTATTTTCCCTTTAATTTCCAATAATAAAAGCCATAGAACGCCGCCAAAAAATAGATAAAATAGAGGACAGCTGTCGGATACAGCCCCTGCATAATATATAGTGCAATCGCCACTCCGTTAGCTATAATCCACACAGCCCATTGCCAAATATAAGATCTGCTCAACCAATAGGTCCCCAATATATTCAACACGGTGACAATTCCATCAAGCTGAGGATACGGATCTTGGGTATATTTTAACAAGACAAACCAAAGGATAAAATATAAAACAATAGAGGCAATTATAGAGAGAAACAATTCGAAAATCGATATTCTCCTTAAAATCAATGTTTCACCCCCATCATCATTTATAATATTTCTGTCTTTACCTCTCCATTTTTTCCAACCGTAAACACTAACCCCCAAATAATAGAGTTGTAGGAGCATAGTTGCATATAGCTTCTCTCTTGCAAAAACGACTATGTATATCAAGGCCATTGCGATACCAAATAGCCACATAACACCCTTTTTTTTTATCTCAAAAAAGAGATAGAAAAGGGCAAATAGAACCCCTGTAATCTCCAACCAATCCATATTATTAACCATCAATTAAAATCTTAAAGCTATCTTACCTATAACATTTGTCGTTGCCTGTGGAAAAAATCCCTCCTCAATGTATGGATTTGAATTGTCAGCAAACAATGCACGATAAACCCACGCATTCGATATATATTTATTATTCAATATATTATCAATATACACAGAAAAAACTATTGTTGGAGAAAAATTCAAACTACCTCTCTTGAAAGGGAGTTCATAAGAGATATTACCCCCCATTACAAAGTATTGTGGCAAAGATCTCTCATTTGAGGAGGTGTTGTCATAATATTGTTTTCCAACATATTTTCCATCGATAGATATCTTTCCGTTTTTAATCGGCTCTAAAGTCAACATTGCCATCCCTATTATCGATGGGGAGAGGGTCAGATCGGTCTTTTTATACTCCTCCTTGAGCTGAGGAAGGGGATTCCAATCTGAACTATTGTCATATAGATCAACATAAGCCGTATAATCTTTTATCTTATTCATACTCAATGTAATATTTCCATCAAGACGTAATATCTTTATAATTTGCCAACCTGCGGAGAGTTCAATACCACGTCTGTAACTATTAGGAATATTCTCCTTAATCACATATCCTGTTTCGCTTATTTTACCTGTCGCCACCAATTGATCTTTGTACTCCATAAAGTAGAGATTGGCTGCCATTGAAAATTTTTGGCCTGTATATTTATAGCCAATCTCAATATCGTGCATCCTTTCAGCTCTTATCTCATCCCCCTTTTTAGCTTTTATTGCCTCTTTAATATCTCCTCGAGAAGGCTCTTTGTGTGCAAAAGAATAAGAGGCATAAAATGTATTTTTATCATTCAATTTGTAATTTACCCCCCCTTTAGGATTGATGAAATTATATTTTTTCGAATAATCAAGAGAGACAAAATCCTTATCCTCTCCAACCATTTGAAAATCTATATGACGATATTGGATATCTGCATATAGGGTAAAATCTGATAGATCAAACTCTCCCTTTAAATAGGTGTTTGTCTCCCACTTATAGCCGCTATTATCATACCACGAATAATCATCAGGAATATTCGCATTCCATTTTGACCATAACATCTTCCCAAAATGCCTTCCGTCATAGTACGAATAATTAAGACCTACAGCAGTCCTTATATTTTTAGAGTCGTATTTTAGATTTGTAGAAGCTACATAATACTGATTATCCATAAGTTGACGAATAATAAAATCACTCTTTTTATAAGTAATACCATCAATAGTCTGAGGTTCGAGGCCGTAAGTTGAATATTTTTTATTCCATTTATAATTTTCGTAATAGCCATCCCCCTTTGTAAAATTAAAGGTACTTGACCACAAAAGTCCATTTGCAAATTGGTGAGAATAGAAGGCTTGAACAAAGTGTTGGATGTAATTATCGGTCTCATTATCATAATATCTCAGATTGCCGGCCTCATCATAGTAACTCCCAGAAAGATTACTCCTTCGATCTTTTTCAAGCATCTCCCTTGAGACTCCATCCCAAGTGATACCTGTATGCTGATCTCCCATCATATAATTGATTTTAAAGGCATTAGCCCCTTTTAGCACTCCTATTGATGTATAGAGAGAGTGGAGATCCGCCTTACCATTGCGAATATAGCCATCAGTTGTCGCCCTATTGTACTTAATATCAAAAGAAAGGCCGCAAGGGAGAAGGCCTGTGCCTGCCCCAATGGAGGCATTTGCCGTATTGAATGATCCATAAGAGGCACTTGCCTCTCCATACCCTTGAGATGCTGTGAAGAGAGTCTGCATATTTATACTCGCCCCAAAAGAGCCAGGTCCATTTACAGATGTCCCAATCCCCCTTTGCAGTTGGACAGACTCTAAAAAATTTGATATAGACGGAATATTGACCCAAAATACCTCTTGAGACTCCGCATCATTGATAGAGACACCATTAAGTGTCACATTGATCCTTGTGGCATCACTACCCCTAACAGAGATCCTTGAATAGCCAAAACCGCTCCCTGATTCGGTTGTGGAGACTACAGATGGTTGAAGTTTTAGAAGCAATGGAAGTGAAAAATTTGGAGCACTATTTCTAATCTCATTTTTACCTATTACAGTATAAACAATAGGTGATTTTTGAGTAGCTCTATTGGCAGTGACTACCACACTGTCTATAACAACCAACTTATCTGTTTGTTGAGTTGTTTGAGAGAAAATCAAGAACGGGAAAAAAAAGATCCCGCAAAAAATAAATAATCTTTTCATTATTATGAATTTTGCGAGGATGTACAGAATTGAGACCTACTTCCTACGACAGCATTATCTGTATCAGGTGTTTGGGTATAATCTCAGCCCTTGCGAGCACCCCCTTTGGTTAATATATAAATAAAGAACTTTTACTATTATTACTTATCAATCAGCGATATACGGAACAATAACGGCCAATTTTTACCCGTCAAATATAGATATCTTTTCTGAGAATCCCAAGCAATACCATTTAACACATCTGTAGATAAGGTTTTTTTTCCTGAGGGGAGGAGATTTGTACAATCAACCCTTCCCGTAACCTCTCCAGATTTTGGATCTATAATAAGTATCATATTGCTCCCATATACATTAGCCCATATCTCACCATCAATGTATTCAAGCTCGTTGAGAAGTGATACTTTTCGTCCAAAAAGGGTTACATCTATATGCCTGGTCTCGATGAATGTATTTGGGTCGATAAAAGAGAGTCTTGACGATCCATCACTCATTATAAGTGATTTACCGTCAAATGTGAGCCCCCACCCCTCACCGTTGTATCGAAATTCGGTAAGCTTCGTCTTCATATCTCCGCTATACACAAAACAGATCCCCTCTCTCCAAGTAAGGATATATATTCTCCCCTCCACGAAACAAGAGCCCTCGATAAAATATGCCCTATTAAAATTTATTTTTGATAAAATATTTCCCGTTGAAATATCCACTTTCCTCATCGAAGATTCACCATATTGTCCCGTACTTTCATACATTATTCCATCCTTAATAAAAAGGCCCTGGGTATATGCCGTACGATCGTGAGGGAAACTCTTCTGAACTTTGAAAGTATATTCCTTCACCTTAACAGGCTTACCCTTCACATTAGCATAAGACCCACTTAATGAGAAGATCGCACAGCAAAAAGACAATATTAAAACTCTAAATAACATCAGTTACAACCCTTTTGATCCTTAAATTTAATTGCAGCTTTGATAAATGAGACGAAAATTGGCTGAGGGTTTTCAGGGGTACTTTTCAACTCAGGATGAAACTGTACACCAATAAAGAACGGATGATTCATTAACTCAATAATCTCAACCAATCCTGTATCGGGGTTTTTACCGCTTGTCACCATACCTGCCTTATTTAATCGGGTCAAATAATCGTTATTTAACTCATAACGATGCCTATGACGTTCACTGATAATTTCTTTACCATAAATATTATACGCCAATGTACCTTTTTCTATAGCACACGCAAAAGCCCCCAATCTCATCGTTCCACCTTTAATAGTTGTGGTCTTTTGATCCTCCATAAGATCAATGACTGGGTGTTTTGTATTTGCCTCAACCTCAGTAGATGTCGCATCACTGAGTCCAATTACATTTCTTGCATACTCAATAACAGCCATCTGCATTCCTAAACAAATCCCAAAAAATGGAACCCCTTTTTCCCTTGCATACTTGACAGCTTTGATTTTCCCCTCCAATCCCCTCTCTCCAAATCCGGGAGCAACAAGAATCCCATCCATATTTCCGAGTTTATCTACAATATTAAGTTCATTGATAAATTCACTATGAACAGGGATCACCTTAACCTTACATTCGTTGGCTGCTCCGGAATGAATAAATGACTCTAAAATAGATTTATACGCATCTTGTAACTCAACATATTTACCGATAAGCGCGATATTGACCTCTTTTTTCGGATGGTGAAATTTCTCGAGAAATACATTCCACTTCTCAAGGTTAGGTTCTGGGAGATTATTATAGCCAAAATGTTCAAGGACTATCTCATCCAATTTCTCCTTTCTCATCAAAACAGGCACTTCATATATCGTTTTAGCATCTATTGATTCAATTACCGCATTGGGCTTAACATTACAAAACAATGCAACTTTTCTCTTAATATCTTGAGAAAGTTTATGTTCTGTCCTGCAAACAATAATATCTGGCTGCACTCCATTTTGCTGCAAAAGTCTCACCGAGTGTTGTGTAGGCTTCGTTTTCAACTCTTTTGCCGCACTTAGATATGGGATCAAAGTCAAATGAACCACCAAAACATCTTCATCTGGAAGATCCCATTGAAGTTGCCTAACCGCCTCAACAAAAGGGAGAGACTCTATATCACCAACAGTACCGCCAATCTCAGTAATAATCACATCATAATTACCTGATTTTCCCAATAACAACATCCTTCTTTTTATCTCATCGGTTATATGTGGAACTATTTGAACAGTTTTTCCGAGATACGCCCCTTGACGCTCTTTATCGATAACGGTACGATATATTTTCCCGGTTGTAACATTATTTGCTTTTGAGGTATAGACACCAAGAAATCTCTCATAATGACCAAGATCCAAATCTGTTTCCGCACCATCTTCCGTCACATAACACTCACCGTGTTCGTAAGGATTTAATGTTCCCGGATCAACATTGATATAGGGGTCAAATTTTTGAATTGTAACCCTGAGATTACGTGATTGAAGGAGTTTGGCCAATGAGGCAGATATAATCCCTTTTCCAAGAGAAGAAGTTACACCCCCCGTAACGAAAACATATTTAGTGGACATATTGGTATTAGATTTATGATTTGCTATACGGGGGAGCAAAGTTATGTTAAAAAAACTATCTTTGCAACTTGTTTTATAATCTACTCGATAATTAGAAATGGATAAGTTCCAAAAGAAATTCATAATAGAGAGTGCAGAGGCAGATAGTAAAAAGAATTATAAAATCTACTCTTTCCTGTGTGCAACTCAAGAGATAGCCAACAATCACGCAACAAGTCTAAATTTTGGATACAACCAACTTATCAACGATAATTGCGCTTGGGTACTATCCAGATTAAAAGCACAATACATAACCTCCCCTAAATGGCAGGAAGAGGTAAATATGAGCACTTGGCATAAAGGGGTTAATGGTATCTTCTCTATCAGGGATTTTGTAATCACCAATCAGTCGGGTACATTGATAAAATGCACAAGTTCGTGGTTAATTTTAAATTTAGAAAGCAGAAAGATACAGAGAATAGACCGCTTTTTAGGTGACTTGACAACATCATCTTCAGTAAAAGAGAGTGCCATTGAATGCCCCTGCGAGAAACTCACCCCCCCATCAGATATGAGATTTGTTAGAAAAAAAGAGGTTCTCTATTCAGATATAGATTTCAATCTCCATGTCAATAATGCAAAATATATGGAGTGGGCTTTGGATTGTATCGACGCCAAAATAATGATAGAGCAAGACACAAGTGAGTTTCAGATAAATTTCAATCACGAGGCAAAAATCGGAGATATTATAGACCTATACATAGGAAAAGTATCTGAAAATGACTTCTTTATAGAGGGAAAAAATGACAATAACAATATTTTTCAAACAATCATAAAACTTAAACCATAGTGGACTCATCGATCTTCTTTAACCTACCCCCCTTTTATCGCATTGTATTGGAAGTAATGACAGTACTTGCGGTCATCGTTTATGTTGCTTTACAATATTTTAAAGCAGGATACGGATTTTTAAGAACTGCCCAGTGGGGACCCTCTATTCCCAACAAATTAGGTTGGATACTAATGGAATCGCCGGTTTTTATCGCTATGACAACATACTTCATCCTTTTCGGGTTGTCATCTAACATTACAGTAATTGTAATGACGACTTTCTTTCTTATCCACTACTTCCAGAGATCATTTATATTTCCTTTCCTTATTAAAGGTAAAAGTAAAATGCCCATAGCAATAGTTAGTATGGGGGTGATCTTTAATTTAATAAATGCCTATATGATAGGTAGTTGGCTGTTTATATACTCATTACCTCCATATACAAATGTTCCGATTTATACTCAAGAGTGGTTTACAACTCCCCAATTTATTATCGGCACCCTCATTTTCTTTGCAGGTATGTTTATAAATTTACAATCTGACTATATTATCAGACACTTGCGCAAGCCTGGCGACTCTAAACACTATATTCCAAAAGGGGGGATGTTCAAATATGTCTCCTCTGCAAACTATTTTGGCGAAATAACTGAATGGTTTGGTTTTGCAATCCTCACTTGGTCACTACCGGGTGCGGTATTTTGCATTTGGACTTTTGCAAATCTTGCACCTCGAGCAAATTCTCTTTATGAAAAATACTCAGAAGAGTTTGGCAATGAGTTTACAAAATTGAAAAGAAAACGGATTATTCCATTTATTTATTAGTAAATACGCAATTATAAAACACATATAACTAATCAATACCAAAATGTTGTTTACACCTTACAAAATTGGTCCTATTGAATTAAGAAACAGAAGTATAAGAGCCTCTGCTTATGAGGGGATGTGCGATGGGCATATTCCGACAAAACAATTAATTGACTACCATACCTCCCTTGCCCTTGGTGGAGTGGGAATGACGAGTGTTGCCTATGCAGCAGTATCAAAAAGCGGACTCTCTTTTCATCGCCAATTATGGATGAGAGAGGAGATTATACCACAACTTCGCGAACTTACAGACTCGATCCATAATGGAGGGGCTAAAGCCTGCATCCAACTTGGTCATTGCGGAAATATGTCACATAGAAGATATTGCGGATGCAGACCTGTAGGCGCCTCTTCCGGTTTCAATCTATATTCACCCACTTTTGTTCATGGTCTAAAAAAAGATGAAATAGAACAGATTGCCAAAGATTTTGGTAAAGCAGTATCGATAGCCAAAAGGGGTGGGTTCGATGCTGTTGAGATCCACGCAGGTCACGGCTATTTAATCTCTCAATTTCTCTCTCCTTATACAAATCACAGAAAGGATGAATTTGGAGGATCACTTGAAAATAGGATGAAATTTATGGAGATGGTGATGAAAGAGGTGGTTGAAAACGCAGGGAATGATATCGCTATTATGGTAAAAACTAATACAAGTGACGGATTTAAAGGGGGGCTCGGAGTGGATGAGTGTATTGAGGTTGCAAAAAAACTCGAAAAGTGCGGTGCACAATGTTTGGTTCTCAGTGGCGGTTTTGTGAGTAAAGCTCCTATGTATGTTATGAGGGGGAAAATGCCTCTGCGAACTCTATATGGATATATGCCTTGGAAATCACTTTGGTGGTTAAAAATAGGGATCGCTATGGTAGGGAAATTGATGATCAAAAACGAACCCTTCAAAGAGGCCTTTTTCTTTGATGATGCCATTAGATTTAGAAAAGCTCTAAAGATGCCTCTCGCTTTTGTAGGTGGTGTCAATTCAGTTGAGACCATAAACAAAGTGTTAAATGCTGGTTTTGAGTTTGTTGAGATGGCACGTCCATTGGTCTATGATCCTGCATTTATCAATAAGATAAAAGATGGAACTTGTACAGTGAGTGGTTGTAAACATGCAAATTACTGTGTGGCAAGAATTTGGAATTATGATATGCAGTGTCATAAAAATTGTAAACTTTCCCCGTTTATTAAAAGAGAATTGGAGAGGAATATCGGAGAAACACTATAACTTTGTAAAAAATAGGTGGAACACTCTATCGCTGCTTAGGCAGAGGAAAGTCCGGGCAGAAAAGAGCATTGCACTGTGGAAATCACAGATAGGCGTAAGTTTATGGAGAGTGTAACAGAAAAATACCGCCCTGAGAAGGGTAAGGGTGAAAATGTGGGGTAAGAGCCCACGTCAAGTTTATGGCAACATATCTTGAGTATGCACCTGCGATCTGCAAGGCCAAATATACCGACAAATAAGGGCTGCTCGTCCAATGTCGGGGGGTAGGCTGCTTAGATAAATGATAGAGGCTTGGATTATTTCAGGCACAGAACCCGGCTTATCGTTCCACCTTTTTTATTTTAACTATTTATCAAGTCAAACAACTAAATAAAAATATCAAAAAACATTATGAAAAAAATCTTTTTCTTTCTTCAAATCTCACTCCTGACAACATTAATCACCTCGTGCGGATGGAATAATAAATCCCAAACAATTGATCTTCACAACTCTCAAAACAGCCTCGATTGGGAAGGGACATACTCAAATATTCTTCGTGCTGCAGATTGTCCGGGTATATACACAATGATAGCAGTAGATAGTTCAAAATACGAAGTGTTTAATAAATATCTTGAAAGGGATGTTACAACACTATCAAAAGGGGATATTCAATGGAGAGATAGCGGAGATTCGATAAAAATAGAGAACACTATGTACAAAGTAATTGAAGGGGGATTAGTAAGTGAATACGATACTCTGTTTAAAGTGTCAGATGATATTAAAATCCCAATTCAGTTTTACACCACCTATATGAAAGAGGATAAAACAGGTAAAGATGCTTCTGTGTCAATATATTTCAAGGGAGATAATCAATTTGCCGACTTCAATTATCAAGATAAAACCTATAATCTTTCTCTTAATAGGAAGAATTTTCAAACATCACAATATACAGACACCCTTGTGAGTCTCACAATGGAAATTATCGATCCGGCTCCTAAAGATGTTACAAAACCATTTTTTAACGATGGAGTGAAAAAACATCTGTTCACAATTGTAGGCCCCAATAATTATATTTTTATTACAGAGGAGAACAATGGTGCCCCTATCAGTTTTGACGTCACATATTATAACGACTACGACTTTGGCTGTGTTTTACTACTAAACAGCAATTACAATGAGTGTTATTGCCTTCAAAAAATTGAGAGTTCCGCAAAGAATGCGGAGTACTCGGATGGTATAGTTGAGTGGAGAAGTGGTAACAAAAATTCCATTTTTGTAAAAGATGGTATAGAATACATTTATAAAAATTCCCTATGATCAGTCACCTTCTTCTCATTGTGATCTCAACATTACATTTTGGGTTAGTCTCACCAAACGACACCAAAGAGAATGTTGAGATATTCAATAAAGCAATGGAAAAATTATCACCATATAAAGAGCTCTCATACAATGAATTAGTAACCAAAACTGCCATCTATTTTTTAAACACTCCATACACTGCCTCAACAATAGAGAGCTCTCCTGAAAAACTCATAGTAAATCTTAGAGAGACCGATTGTATTCTGTTTGTAGAGATGTGTATCGCCATATCTCAAACCATAAAAGGGGATCAATCTCACTTCTCTGATTTTTGTGAAAATGTGAGAAAACTGAGGTACAGAGATGGAATCATTGATGGGTACGATTCAAGACTTCACTACACATCTGAATGGATACTGCAAAACTCTAAAAGAGGGGTTTTTTATGAGGTAAGTCAGTCATTTGGGGTGGAGAGGAAACAGATATTTTCATTTATGTCTGACCACCCGATGAATTATAAAGCAATGCAAAACGATCCGGAAATGGTGACAAAAATTAAAGAGAGGGAGATCTCACTTAACAATGCCGCTCCCTTTTACTATATTCCCCAGAAAAAAATCGCCTCAATTAAGAAACAGATAATAAATGGGGATATTATTTGCTTTGTAACAGATGTTCCCGGATTGGATATTTCCCATCTTGGAATAGCATACTGGAGAGGTGGTGAGTTATATTTTATTCACGCATCCTCTAAAGAGAAAAAGGTAGTTATAGAGACAAGGAGACTTGAAGAGTATGCAAAAAAAGGGATAAGGTTACTGAAATTCAGATAACCTTATCCCAATAATTCTATCTCCACTACTGAAGAGGAGCAACAACTTCTATCAATTCAGGCATATCCATCCCTATTTTCTTTAAGAAGTCAATAGTAGGCACACCATTATTATTCCAACCCCTCCTTTTGTAAACAGCATCGAGAAGACTCTCATACCGCTCTTCTCTATATTTGCGAAGGGCATCACTCCGCTTTTGCATAGTCATCTTAGATGTATCGAGGCCAACCAACTCCCTCAACTGTTTATCGTATTTCTCCTCACGAGATTTATACTCCTCCAAAGTGACAGGGCCACAAGCACGATAGGGCTGAGCATCGTGTTCGCGAAGTCCGTAACCAAGACGAATATTAAATATTTTTTGGAAATTATATACCCTCTCAGACTGCTCGACAAGGGTATGTTTATCTATATTTCTTCCAGTCACTGCATTAAATACAGTTACATAATTATCAACGTGTTCAGGTACCTTAGAGGGCTCATCTGTCATAGCATTGTCAGCAGGCTCTACATCGTTCCAACAAAGTTTACAAAAACCTGCCAACCCAAACCAAGTCCTAAACATCGGAAAGTAGTGCAACGCTTCTGCTTTATTCTCAAATGTTGGAATTGCATTATTTACCATATCCATAAAGATCAGCCAAGCCTCATCGTGCTGAGGTCCTTTATTAGTCATCGCATATCCCCCTTGTTGAGCCAAAGATTCGCGTGGAATATACATTGAATACTCCATCCCTTTATTTTCCATAGCTATGTCTTTCAGAAACTTAGCATCACCCCAACCATTTTTCACAAACAACTCTTTCATCTTTTTAACCCCCATCCCTGCAACTAATCCAAACCCCTCTCCCCTTGCGAGTTGATGCATACACTCTAAAGCCGACTCTCCATTACCCCAAGTAAAATCAAGTCCCCCTGTCCTTTCGCTGTTAAGGATACCATTTTCCCAGCACTCCATTATAAATCCCACAATATTGCCCCAAGAGATCGTACAAATCCCATATGTATCACAATAGAAATTTTGCTCGATAATATTTCTCGGATCAAAAACCCCTTCATTGGATCCAAGTGCTGCAGCGGTCTCATATTCGGGACCATCCACAATCACTTTTTGGCCCTTATAAGGTCCGGTCAACAATTCGAAATCATCGACCCCCTTAGCACACTGCATAGCACAACCAAGCCAACACCCATCAGGAACCCCTTGAGTAAACCATTTCTTCCAAACCTCCAAATCTATTTTTGGACAATCTTTATGATCACCAAACTTATAATTCATAACAGGAAGAATATCATACTTCTCCATAACCCCCATAAGGTGAGCAGTACCCACTTTACGCATTTGACATTGAACATCATCAAGATCTCGCATCTCCTTGGCATATCTCCTACCCCTCTCCATAATCGCCTCCATATCAACAACATTATTTAGATTACCGGAAACTCTTGGCACTTTAGCCACTATTGCACGAACATTCTTTTGACGAAGAAGAGTACCGATACCACCACGACCTGCCTGTTTCAACCTGATTTTTTTGCGGCGAACATCGTAAAAAGTAAAATTCAGCATCCCTATAAGTGAGTGATCTGCAGCAGTTCCAGTAGAAACAACAGAGACATTAATCTTATCTTTCTCATCATTTGCAAACATCTCGTGAAGTTCCTCCCCAATAAGGTGAGAGTCAATGTGTAACTCCTTCGGTGCCTCAAAGATCTCCACTTCGTGGTCAACACCATTTATATAGATAATAACCTCCTCTTTAGAAATTCCTTGCAATTCAAAAGCATCAAAACCGCTAAACTTCAAGTGGGGACCAAAATGGCCACCTACATTTGAATCTATAACTCTATCAGTCTGAGGTGAAATGGCCACGCAAATACTTTTGCCTGTACCCGAATATTGGGTAATTCCACATACAGGTCCTCCGGAAATTACGATCTCATTTTCGGGATCTCTCCATTTTGTCGTAGGTTTAACCGCATCCCAAAGCATTCTGAGACCATAACCTTTACCCCCGACAAAAATCTCTTTCACTTTGGGATCAATCTCCCTTACCTCCATTTTCTTTGCACCTACATTTATATATAGGCTTTGATCGGTGTAACCTTTATCCAATTCCCTCCACTTATAGGGGAATTTAGCCAACACCTTACGCTCTGCTTTAATTTTTTGAATGTCCATAATTGGTGATTATTCTATACTTTTGCACAAAAATAAGAACAATGACCGATTTACCCAAAATTAAACAAAATATCGGCTCAAAAAAAGTTGGGATAGCAGGGGCAGGAGGACTCGGATCAAATTGTGCAGCCGCATTAACAAGATCAGGAGTTGGTAAAATCGTAATTGCCGACTACGATACTGTCTCTGAAAGCAACTTGAACAGACAGTTTTACTTTAGTGATCAAGTTGGGATGAATAAAGTTGAGGCACTATTGATCAATCTTAAAAGGATAAATCCTGATATTGAGATAGAGACTGTTTATGACAGAGTTACAAAAGAGAATGCCTTGAATCTATTTAGCGACTGCGATGTTATTGTAGAAGCATTGGATAGTGCAGTCGAAAAAGGGTGGTTCATTGAATATATCACTTCGGAACTCCCAAATATTCCACTTGTTGCGGCATCAGGGATTGCAGGGATCGGAAATTTAAATCTTCTTGAGGTAAATAAATATGGAAATCTCTATATTTGCGGAGATCAGATATCAGAAGTTGATCAAGATAACCATCCTTACGCCCCAAAAGTGGGTATAGTGGCATTGATGGAGGCAGATACTGTTTTACATCTTCTATCAAAATAAAATAAAAAAATGTATGGGAAGAACAATGACAATTACTCTTAATAATAGACAGGAAACTTTCAATAAATCCCCTATGACAATCTTAGAGATAATGGATACCAAATCTTTTATTTTCAGAATGTTAGTGGTCAAATTAAATGGCATTCTCGTGACTCGGGAGTTTTATGACTCAACACTTGTCAACAATGGTGACCACCTTGAGATTATCCACCTTGTAAGTGGCGGATAATCTTCTATTTATTGAAAATAATAAAATTTTTATCGAAAACAATGAACACAATGAATGAGAAAAAAATAATTGCACTTATTCACCAAGAGGTCAAACCTGCATTAGGATGTACAGAACCTATTGCAGTTGCCCTCGCAGTTGCCCGGAGTTGCGAAGCTCTCGGCTGTATTCCTCAAGAAATAGAGGTTGAGGTAAGTGCAAATATCTTAAAAAACGGTATGGGTGTAGGCATCCCAGGCACAGGGATGATAGGTCTTCATATTGCAGCCGCATTGGCTGCTGTTTGCGGAAAATCGGAATACCGACTTGAAGTGCTTAAAGACCTCACTCAAGATGCTGTAACAGTGGCAAAAAAGATGATAGAAGAGGGAAAGGTTAAAATAACCCTTTCCAAAACGAAATCAAAACTATACATCTCAGCAACTACAAAGTCATTGGATTATTCAGGCAATATCCTCCACTGTTCCAATGCAATAATCAAGGACAATCACGACTCCATCATCAAAGTTACATTGGATGATAAAGTCCTATTTGAAATCGCGCCGTCCGAAAATAGGGAAAATACAGATGGAGCTGATGATAATAAATTGGACCTCACAAATTTTGCAAAAGAGCTTACAGTTGAAGATATTTATAAATTCGGCACATCTGTATCGTTCAAAGATATTGAGTTTATCCTCGAGTCCGTCACCCTAAATAGAGCATTAGTAGATGAAGGGTTGAAGAATAATTACGGATTGCGGGTTGGTAAAACACTCCTTGCGAATGACAATAAAGTGGTGTATGGAGATACCTATTTAAGTTATGCAATGGCTTTGACAGCAGCTGCATCGGATGCACGTATGGCAGGATGTACCCTTCCTGCAATGAGTAATTCGGGGAGTGGTAATCAAGGAATAACAGTAACAGTCCCGGTTATTGCAATTGCTGAAAAAACAAATGTAAGCCAGGAACAGCTTGCAAGAGCCCTTGTTATCAGCCATTTGATAGCTATCCATATCAAAGGACATCTTGGAAAACTCTCTGCCCTTTGCGGCTGTGTAATAGCCTCTACCGGAGCTGCGTGCGGCATAGTCTATCTTCGAGGTGGGGGATATCAAGAGATGTGTTCTGCGGTAAAGAATATGACAGGCAATATAACCGGAATGGTTTGTGATGGTGCTAAAGTGGGTTGCGCCCTTAAAGTTACATCCGGAGTAGCTTGTGCATTGCAATCAGCCGTTTTAGCACTCGACAATATATGTATCTCATCCAATGATGGAATCATTGAAAACGATATTGAAAAAACAATTTCTAATTTAGGAAAAATAGGTTCTATCGGAATGCAATCTACTGATGATATGATCCTTGAAATAATGGTATGCAAATAAATTATATATGAAAATCAAAAATCTTTTATTATCAATCTTTTTACCTGTAATACTCTTTTCTTGTAAAAACCTAAACATTGACGGCATTAGCGGTTCAACCCTTATTTGGCAGTCAGGTTCAAACAATTTTTACAATCAAGAGGCATCTGCTACCCTTAAAGGGGATAATCTTATAACAATAAATGGTGAAGTAGATGAGGTGGCTAAAATCAAATTATCTAAAATGCCTCTAAGGTCAGTTACGGTAAGGGAGGCACGTATAAGCGGAGACCATTTTAAGGGGGAGATTATCGATAGCGTAGGGTTTAAATATTCAACACCAACTAAAGAGAACCCCGCTCAGATAGCCCCAAACGGAGCCCCGTCAATTTCAAAAGATGGAATTGATTTTTATGGCACATATAGGTATGATGGATACGCCCTTTGCGATATTTTGAGCGAAATAAAAGTAAATAAAGAGAGTAAAGAGGAGTTTTGGCCCCCTGTCGATTTATATATTGAGGTTAGAAACGATCGTGGCGACTGTACTGTCTTCTCTTGGGGAGAGCTATTTTATAGTGCAGATATGTACGGAATAGTTATAGCAAAAAGGGTAACAAGGGTTATGACAGGAAAAACCGGAGAGCTTTGGTCTATTCCGAGTCAAACACAGCTCGTCGTCTCCTCCGATCTCTTCTCCGAAAGAAATATCCCAAATCCTACAACCATTACTATCAAATCATTAAAGGGTAATTACATAGTAAACAGAGATTCTACACTATTTTTAGAGCATCCAAAATATTTTACTATCAAGGATCAATCTAATCAAACACTTGCAACTATTTCCACATTTTCCGATACCATCCCTACCATCTCATATCCGGCAATATACTATGGCCACGGAATGGGATATAAAGGGGAGAGGGAGTTTAAAGGCCAGATGTTAAGAGACTATCTAACCCCATTCCTCTCAAAATATGATTCCAAAATATTAAGGGAAGGGTTAGTAAGCATATCAGGAATTGACGGCTATCGTTCCTCATTCTCAATCTCTGAAATAATAAACAGAAACGACCAGAGAGAGGTATTATTAATGGATAATTATTCAATTTACGCAGGATGCGATGCTTTTGCAGATAGATCTATAAAAGGTTTAACAGAAATAAGGATAATATTTCCCGATTAAATAAAAAAATAGGCGACATTAATCACAACGTCGCCTTCTTCTTACAACTAAATGATCGGGTACTGTTTATTTATTATTTCCCACAAAATAATAAAATAACCCTAAAAGAACTATTAGATTTATCGACAGCAAAGTTATTAGTGATATACAAATACCCCATTGTAATTTAATACTATTTTCTTTGTAAATTAACGAAATCCATTAAGAATTAATAATAATATGAAACATTATATCAAAAATTTCTTTTTTCTGCTTTTATTATCAGTATTAATAGTCTCCTGCAATACAAATAGCAAAGAGAATACTCTTACTATCTTCAATGCTGGAAGTCTTTCAAAACCATTAAAAAAGATTGCTGAGGGGTTTAAGTCTCTTCATCCAAATGTGAAGATTGAGATGGAGAGTTCGGGGAGCATCGATTGTGTAAGGAAAATAACAGAACTCGGAAGAGAGTGTGATGTTTTGGCTTCAGCTGATTATACTGTGATAGATCAACTTATGATTCCCGATTTTGCAGAGAAAAATATCCCTTTTGCCGGAAATGAGATGACTTTAGTGTATCGAAAAGAGTCCAAATTTTCTCAGTCTATCAATGATACCAATTGGTATGAGATCCTTTTACGTCCCGATGTATATATCGGCAGATCAGATCCTAATGCAGATCCTTGTGGTTACCGTACCATCCTGACACTCCAATTAGCACAGAAATATTATAGTAATGATGGATCATTGCCATTTGAAATCGAACAATTTACATCAAAAGACAATAGATTTATCAGACCAAAAGAGGTGGATCTTCTATCTCTGCTCGAGAGTGGCGCGGTAGATTATATTTTTATTTACAAATCAGTAGCTATTCAACACCACTTAAACTATTTAGAGCTACCAAAAGAGATAAATCTCGGAGATCCAAATCTAAAAGAGTTATATTCGAGTGTAGAAGTTAGTGTAAGAGGTTCAAAACCGGGTGAGGTATTGACGATAAAAGGGACACCTATTCTATATAGTATAACCATCCCTAAATGTGCTAATAATCCTAAGCTTGCACAAGAGTTTATTGATTATCTTCTATCAGAATCTGGAGACAAGGTTTTTGAAGAGATGGGACAAAAGGTCTCCTATTGAGCTATATTTGCCATAAACTCTATTCTATCAGCAATTGCCTCAGCTTCAGATAGATTATGAGTTACATGGATAATAGAGAGTCCATTTTCCGATAGCCCTTTTAATAGCGATAGAGAGGAGCTCCTCAGATCCTCATCCAAAGCTGAGGTGGGCTCATCAAGTAACAATAGCTGCGGACTCATAATAAGTGTTCGAGAGAGGGCAACCCTCTGACGCTCTCCCCCTGAGAGGCTTAGGGTATCTCTTGTCAAGAGTTGGGCAATCGACAATCTTTCTGCCATCTCATCTACCCGTTGAATAATCTCCCTCTTTGATATATTTCTTATTGATAATGAATATGCTATGTTTTCAAAAACATTCATATTTGGAAACAATGCATAATCTTGAAATAATATTCCGATATCTCTTTTTTGGGATGACAGATAGGTTATATCATCTCCATTTAGATATATCCTCCCTGATGCAACCCTCCTTAACCCAGAAATAAGTTCCAATAACACACTTTTACCCGAGCCTGACGGCCCCAAAAGGGCAAGATACTCCCCTTTATTTAGTTGTAAAGAGAGTGATTTGATTGAAAAATCACCTACTCGATATGTAATATTGTCGCATAAAAGCAAAGGGTTTCCCCCATTATCTCCCTTTTTTATCATAATCCCTCCCGAGTAATCTAAACAAAACAAATACTGCCACGCATATTAACACAAAAATTATTGCGACAGGTCGAGCTTGCGCTAAACCATAAGAGTTAAATCTATCAAAAATCAACACAGGGGCAGTCATAGGGTGATAGGCAACTATTACTATTGCCCCAAACTCACTCATTCCACGTGCAAACATCAATACCAATCCAGAAATAATAGATTTATTGGCAAGAGGAATTGATATAGAAGTAAAGACTTTAAAGGGGGAAGCCCCCAAACTTTTTGCCGCCTGTTCTATCCTTAAAGGCACCGCTTCAAACCCATCTTTAGCCGAATTAATTAAAAACGGAAGTGAAACAAAGCCCATCGCAAGCCCAATTGCAAATGGTGACCCCACAAGATTTAATCCAAGAAGTTCCCCGAATTTTCCAATCACAGAATCTCTTGAAATCAATCCAAGCAAAGCTATACCAGCAGCAGAATGAGGTATGACTATTGGTAGGTCGATTAATCCTAATAAAATAGTTTTTCCAAAAAAATCTTTTCTCGCTAAAATATATGAGAGGGGAAGGGCAAAGATGGATAGAATTAGAGTAGTTAATGCCGAAATTAACAGTGTCAATGATATGCTGTTTCTCACCTCGTTATCTACCATAGTCTCAAAAAGATCGGGGAGATTTGATGAGAAAAACAAACCAATAATTGGAGCAACCAAAAATAATAAAGCCAACCCGGAAAGGGTTAAAAACACAAGGCGGGTAGCTGTATAGGAATTGTTCATTTGACAAAGGTAAAAAAACTCATGTTATTTTATTAACTTTGCAAGCATTATGATTGATTTTAATACAGCGTTAAATATACTTCTTTCAAATAGTGTTATATCTGATGATATAGAAAAGATTAACCTTATAAACTCTCCAAGCAGAGTTCTTGCTACAGATATTTGCACCCAATATGAAATGCCACCATTCGACAAATCCGCCGTTGATGGATATGCTTGCCGTTTTAGTGATCTTGATCGATCCTCATTTGAGATTTTAGAGGTAATAGCAGCAGGAGATACCCCAAAATATCCAATCTCAGAGGGGTGTTGTAGCAAAATAATGACAGGAGCTCCCCTGCCAAATGGGGCAGATATAGTTATAATGGTAGAGGATTGTTGTGAGGCAGATGGAAAGATGACTATCAATAAAAATTGGATTACTGAGGGAGGGCACCATATAAAGAGTAATATTTGTACAAAAGGGGAAGATGTCGGTAAAGATCAGATACTCCTAAAAAAGGGTAAATTGATCAAACCTCAAGATGTTGCAATTGCTGCCGCTTGCGGGGTTGATAAGTTAGATGTCTTTAAGAAAATCAAAGTTGGAATCATCTCCACAGGGAGTGAATTGGTAGAGCCGGGGAGTCAAAATATAAGTTTCGGAAAGATATACAACAGCAATTCTTGGCAACTCATATCGCTTATTACCACATTTGGAGGGGATACAACTTATTATGGAATTGCCGCTGATAATATTGAAGATACAGAGTTACTATTATCTCGTGCAGTTAATGATAATCAGGTAGTTATACTATCAGGAGGAGTTTCAGAAGGGGATTTTGATTTTGTCCCTGTAATAATGAAAAAGATGGGTTTTAAGATTCTTTTCGACCGAGTAGCTGTACAACCTGGAAAACCCACAACATTTGCCAAAAATAAAGAAAAGTATATTTTCGGTTTGCCAGGCAATCCTGTTTCAGCCTTTGTACAGACTATTTTACTTGTAAAACCTTTTCTATTGTCTTTGCAAGGGGCATTTTATCAAGAAAAATGTATCAAGCTCCCTATCTCCTCATATTTTAGGAGAAAGAGCGGAAGCAGACTTTCACACATCCCTGTTAAAATTAATTCTGATGGAACATTTACACCGATTGAGTACAATGGTTCTGCTCACATTTCAGCCCTCAGCGATTCAGATGCACTTGCTCGGATCCCCATAGGGATATTTGAACTTAATATCGGAGAGACGGCAGATATAATTTTATTATAGTTGTAATACAATAATTTGTAATATCAATAAACCATTCAGTCAAAATGATAGATAATTTCGGAAGGAGGATTAATTATTTAAGAATCTCTGTAACTGATAGATGTAATCTAAGATGTGTTTACTGTATGCCAAAAGAAGGGATACCACTCGTCCATCACGATAATATTTTGACATTTGACGAGATTGTTGATTTCTCGACATACGCAGTTTCTAAAGGGATTGATAAAATAAGGGTAACAGGGGGAGAGCCGCTTGTTAGGAGGGGAATTTGCGATCTTGTTAAGAAATTAAGCAATATTGAGGGGGTAAGAGATATAGCTTTGACAACAAACGGGCAACTTTTAAAAGAGATGGCCTATGGACTTAAAGTTGCAGGGCTACAACGTCTTAACATCTCCCTTGACACGATAGATCCACATATATACTTCGAAATGACAAGAGGGGGATCACTTCAAAAAGTTTTTGATGGGATAGCAGAGGCTAAAAAAGTGGGATTTGGGGATAAAAAAGGGGGAATCAAGATCAATTGTGTTTTAACAGAAAATACCACTGATGAGACCACCAATAAAATCAAAGAGTACGCAAGTGCAGAGGGATTAGAGCTCCGCTTCATTAAGTGTATGAACCTTAAAAATGGTGAATTTTATAGAGTTATAGGAGGAAATGGTGGTGATTGTCCAAACTGTAACAGGCTGCGTCTCACCTCGACAGGGGAACTTCGTCCCTGCCTATTCTCAAACATCTCATACGATATCCGAAAGATAGGATACGAAAAAGCATTGGAACTGGCACTAAACAACAAACCTGAAAAAGGAATTGCCAACAATATAGATAGTTTCTATACAATCGGGGGGTAATCTCCCAATCAGAATACACTTATCTTACTCTTTGTCGTTAATAATTCTAATGATTTTACCCCTCTGACCGAATTACCTTTTCGATTAAGTCGAGGACTCCACACCGCTACCGAATAGACTTGAGGACAGAGGGCCACTATCCCCCCACCTACTCCACTTTTTGCAGGGAGCCCTACTAAATATGAAAACTCACCAGCCTCATCATACAATCCGCATAACTGCATTATTGCATTCAGTCTTTTCACCCTAGATGAGGTTAATTGGATATTTCCCACAGATAGCGATCTACTATGGTCGGAGAAATTATTAAATGCCCTTGCCAACTCACTACAATTCATCTCTATCGAGCATTGATGATAATAAAACTTTAAAAGATTATCTATGTTGTTCTCAATGTTTCCATAATGTTTCAAAATATTGGCAATTGCAGCATTCATATATCCACACTGATATTCTGATTTTGCAACATCATCATTATAGTTAATATCATTACAACCACAGAGATTCCTCACAAATTCCAAAAATTCCTCTTCAGGATTTTTTAAAACGGTCAATAAAATATCTGAAATCACCATTGCCCCGGAATTAATGAGGGGGTTTCTCGGATAACCTCTCTCCATCTCCAATTGAATAAGGGAGTTGAATGGCATTCCTGACGGCTCTACCCCAACTCTTCTCCACACCTTATCTCCAAGTAAACTTATTGCCATTGCAAGTGACATAACTTTAGAGATACTCTGAATCGAGAAACGCTCTTCACTATCACCGATTTTATACTCCTGACCATCAATTGTTCTTAAACACATTCCATATTTATCCGGATTGACTTTTTTTAATTCAGGAATATAAGAGGCTGATTCTCCCACTTTTGAGAGTTCTAATGTTTCTTTTTCTATCTCGGATAAAATCTTTGCATAATCTACCATCACTTCTCCAACTCTTTTGTAATTAATTCTACCATAGAGGCAAATTCTTCCTCATCATATAAACGTGTGAGCATTATGATTTTACCATCCCTGTTTATAATAATATTTCTAGTCACTCCCGCATTTTTCTCACAGAATAGACCAAAGACAGCTCCCTCGAGATCCAATGCGATAGGGTAAGTAACAGGTATTAATGAAGCAAACTCAATAACCTTCTCCTTACTCTCTTTAAGATCAATCCCAAAGAGGGCAAATTCGGGATTTTTATTTAGTTTTTGCCAAATTTCACTCTCAATATGGGGCATCTCTTTTCTGCATACACCACACCAACTTGCTGTAAATTGAAGCATTACAACTTTTCCTCTCAACTCTTTTATATTAATAATTGTACCATTAGGCAGAGATAAATCAAAATCGGGTACTGTATCACCAACCTTAACTATATATCCACGACTATCAGTCTCGCTACTGCCGGGTAAAACGAACAATGCAATTATTGTAATCAATTTTAAAAAAAATCTATTTCTCACCATATCATTATTATATTTTTAGCAAATTTAAGTATAATCCCATAATAATAATTATTATTCATCCCTTTCTATTAATGTTCAGTAATAATGAAAAACTGAACTGACAATAACACTAAGACTCACTATGCTATTTTTAAAAAAGAAATTTACCTTTGTAATGTGAGACTAATCTCATATTCAATGTTATGCAAAAATTTAACACAATTAAGTTTATCTTCATCTCCTTAATAGTAATATCAGCGATTTCTTGTAAAGATGGAAGTCAATCACAAAATCAGTCACCTTCAAAGAACAATAAACTCTACTCTCCCGATACCAATATTGAGTTATCGTTCGGTTTGTCAAAAGATGGTGAACCACTCTACTCCCTCTCTATGGGTAAAAAGACAATAATTGGGTGGAGTAGATTGGGTATCGATATCAAACACGAGGGGGGAATAAATGATATTCAACCATTTATCAATGGGTGGAAGATTCAAAAAACCAATACTATTTTAAAACCATCTCAACTCTATTCCCATTTTGTAATAGATTCAATATCAAGAATAAGCGTTGACAACACTTGGTGTCCAATATGGGGAGAAGAGGATTCAATTCGCAACTATTACAATGAGATGGCGGTATTTTTAAGCCAACAATATGAAAAAGGGAAGAGTCGTAGTATGATAATTCGTTTCAGATTATTTAACGATGGTCTTGGATTTAGATATGAATTTCCAAAACAAGAAAATCTTAATTATTTCATTATCAATAAAGAGGTCACACAATTTATCCTCAATGAGGATCTCACTTCGTATTGGATTGCAGGCGACTATGATGCAAATGAATTCTTATATACTACATCTAAAGTTAGCGAAATAAGCAGATTATATAAAGATTTTGATCGAAGTGGAAACTCTTGTATCTGCCCTATGCCCATTGCTGGAGTTCAAACACCTATAATGATGAAGAGCGATGATGATAGTATTTTTTTGAATATTCACGAAGCAGGATTGGTCAACTACCCGGCTATGCAGCTTGAAATTATTGATAACATTGGTAAAAATGTGGGATTTACAACCCATTTAGTCCCAGATCAATTAGGAAACAGAGGTTATATCCAAACTCCTCATAACACCCCTTGGAGATCTATTCTTGTAGCGAACAATGCCCCCTCCATTCTTGAGAGCAGATTGATCTTAAATCTCAACGAACCATGCAAAGCAGAGGATACAGAGTGGATCAAGCCACAAAAATTTGTTGGTGTTTGGTGGCAAATGTTTGCCCCTGACCAAGGAAGTTGGGCCTACTCTAATGACCCTAATGTTAAGATAGGTGTCACCGATTTTTCAAATATGAAACCAAACGGGAAACATGCAGCAAATAGTGAAAATGTTAAAAAATATATAGATTTCGCAGCAAAAAATGGCATAGAAGGGGTACTCGTTGAGGGGTGGAATATTGGCTGGGAAGATTGGTTCGGGCAATTCAAAGAGAATGTTTTTGACTTCCTTACCCCATATCCCGACTTCAATGTCACAGAGTTAAGAGACTATGCCAAATCGAAAGGGGTTCAGCTCATTATGCATCATGAAACATCGGGGTCTATCTCCAATTACGAGAGGTATCTTGAACGTGCCTATACCTTTATGAAAGAGAATAATTACTCCGTCGTTAAAAGCGGATATGTCGGCCCTATTATCCCGAGAGGTGAGCATCACTATGGACAAACAGCTGTAAATCACTATCTCTACTGCATAAAAAAGGGGATGGACTACCAAATAATGATAGATGCACACGAACCTGTACGACCAACAGGATTACATAGGACCTATCCCAACTACTTGGCTGCCGAATCTGCGAGGGGAACAGAATTTGAAACATTTTCTAAGATAGGAAACCCTCCGGAACACACAACAATATTGCCATTTACCCGTTTGATTGGCGGACCTATGGATTATACACCTGGGATTTTCGAACAGAAAATGTCCAAATACGGAGACGGCACATCTGAGGCTCAAGTCCATACCACTCTTGTTAAACAACTCGCCCTATATGTCACACTCTACTCCCCTCTTCAAATGGTGGCAGATCTTCCTGAAAATTACGAACGGTTCCCTGACGCATTTCGATTTATACGAGAGGTACCCACAAATTGGAGTTTTACCAAAGTACTTGAAGCATCACCAGGAGATTATATCACAACAGCAAGATTAAATAAAGATAAAAGCAAATGGTTTATCGGGGCAATAACTGATGAAAATAGTCGTACAGCAACAATTGACCTCTCTAAACTCCCATTAGATAGAGACAAGAGATACACCGCCACTATTTTTGCTGATGGAGAAAAGGCACATTGGAATACAAATCCCCAATCATACACCATCACCACAAGGGAGGTCTCCCCTACCGAAATAATCGAGTGCTATCTTGCACCTGGAGGGGGATGCGCAATAATTCTTCAATTCTGATAAAAATGACTATTTTTGGGGTTACGAAATAATTTGTAAATGGACAATCTTCAGTTTTCACATATCACCCCCTCTGGGGAGGTTACAATGGTTGATGTTTCCCAAAAGGATGATCAACTCAGAATAGCCAAAGCTTCAGGTTTTATAAAGCTACAACAGCACACCATTCAACTCATAAAAGAGGATAAGATGAAAAAAGGGAATGTTATAGCAACAGCAGAGATATCAGCAATATCTGCCGCTAAAAAATGTTCCGAACTTATCCCATTGTGTCACAACATCCCCCTTTGGAAAGTTGGTGCTGTATGTACCATAAAAGAGGATGGAATCGAGGTGGATACTATTGCAAAATGTATAGGTAAAACAGGAGTGGAAATGGAGGCATTAACTGCTGCATCTGTTGCGTTATTAACAATTTACGATATGTGTAAAGCTGTTGATAAAAGTATGGAGATAACCTCTATCACCCTTATAGAAAAGGGTAAATACGATACTGAGCGATAATTATAAAAATAAATGAAAGTGTCATAAAATATGAAAATTTTATCAGTAAATATATCAAAATCTAAGGGTACTCCAAAAGAGAGTGTGGGACATATTAAGCTATCAAAACATGGAATAGAAAACGACGCACATTCAGGTGACTGGCACAGACAAGTTAGTATCCTCTCAATCGAGTCATTCCCAAAATGGACTTCTGAAATTCACTTTGACTCAACAAATTGCGAAGATCAAGCAAATGCAAGACTTCAGGCTATCAATAACACTTTATATTCCAATGATGGTAAGCCAAAATATGGGATATATGCAGAGAATATCACAGTAGAAGGGGAACCGGGTATGGGAATAGAGCGGTTAAGAGATTGTAACCCAGGAGACAGATTAAAATGTGGAAAAGTCTTTCTTGAAATCACTCAAATCGGCAAGAAATGTCACGGAGACAGTTGTTCGGTAAAACAAAAAGTTGGGGCTTGCGTTATGCCATCTGAAGGGATTTTTGCAAGGGTTCTCACCGGAGGAGAGATTAAAGCAGGCGACGAACTTATATATCTTCCAAGAATATGGAAAACAGCAATCATAACCTTAAGTACTAGAGCTGCAAGTGGGATATATCCCGATCTTAGCGGTCCTAAACTATCCGAATTAGTTGACAATTTTTGCAAAGAAAACCATTGGCACAACACATCAGAGTATATCCTCATCCCAGATGATGAAAATTGTTTGAGATCTGCAATTGAAGAGTTAACCTTTAATGATTACGATTTAATTTTCACAACAGGGGGAACAGGAATAGGAATTGATGATATAACCACACAAGTCGTACGGCCTATGTTAGAGAGGGAGATACCTGGTATTATGGACTATGTTAGAATGAAATACGGAGCTACCAATCCAAACGCACTTATAAGTGATAGCATTGCAGGTATAATAGATAACACACTAATATTCACCCTTCCAGGCAGTCAAAAAGCTGTATCTGAATACTTCTCGGAAATATCAAAATGCTTGAAACACATAGTTTATATGAGAAGCGGCTTTGACCTTCATTAATCTACCTATTCAAATTTATCTTTACATAAATCACTTATTATAAAGACCTTCTCCTATAAAATCAATTTTTTCCTTCTATGAATAACCCTTTATGATTGTACTCTCATTTCATTGCTACGATCCAATAAACAGTTGTTCTGAGAAAATTTCAATATCAGCTTTCGAGTATTTTTATATGCAATCAATTCTCGTCAAGAGCTATAAAAACAAATAACAACTATAAAAAATAAATAAAAACAATAGTTCTGAGTTGCTGTTTATACCAAACAGATCAGTGAGAAAATTCCATACAGGATGCGACTCATCACATAACATTACAAACAATCTTGATTGCTTTAACTTCAAAAGCAAAAGATAGGTTGTCAATAACCGTTAAATAAAGTACTTACAAATCCTTTAATAGAATAATTAAAAATCATTTAAAATACCAACTGATTATCGGCTTTGATCGGGATTATCTTTCTTCAAAAGGTCACGTATCTCACCCAACAATTCAACCTCTTTTGATGGAGGAGTTGGAACAGATGGCTTTGCTTCCTCTTTTCTTTTAAGTTGATTAATCCCCTTTATCAAGAAAAATAGAGTAGCAGCGATAATCAAAAAATCTACAAATGCTTGGATAAATTTACCATAATACAATATTACAGCAGGTGTAATAGTAACTCCTGAAGAATCTACAACAGCATTCTTTAGAGTAATGCCGAATGAAGAAAAATCCATTCCACCAATCAATACCCCAAGCGCAGGCATTATAACATCTCCGACTAATGAAGAGACAATTTTACCAAAAGCTGCTCCGATAACAATACCGACAGCCATATCTATAACATTACCCTTAATAGCAAATGCTTTAAATTCATCTACAAACTTTGGTTTCTTAATATTTGAAACCCTAATTTCATCTACAAATTTGGTTCGTTTCATAAAGTTATTGTTTAAAATTGTTCCAAAGATAATAAAACTTTATATCAAATATTTATATTCTATATACAATTCCCTCCTTACTGCCATTCTAAGCAGATCACCAAAAGTTCCGAGACAGATCGAAGCTTTGGACACACCAATGTGCCCTGCAGACATCTCTGAGCGGGGTCAGCGTGTCTAAAGCCACCTCCGAGCCACCATTCCGGTGCGAAAACCAAGGCTTTGGACACACCAATGTGCCCTGCAGACATCTCTGAGAGGGGTGAGCGTGTCTAAAGCCACCATTCCGAGCCATAATTCCGGTGCGAAAACCAAGGCTTTGGACACACCAATGTGCCCTGCAGACATCTCTGAGAGGGGTCAGCGTGTCTAAAGCCACCTCCGAGCATACATCCACGGTCACCATTTTGTGTAAACTCTGGCTTCGGAAAGGAAATGCAAGGTTTCGAAAAGGGAAAGCAATGCTTCGGAAGGGAAAGCAAGGCTTCGGAAAGGAAATGCAAGGTTTCGAAAAGGGAAAGCAAGGCTTCGGAAAGGAAATGCAATGCTTCGGAAGGGAAAGCAAGGCTCGGAAGGGAAAGCAAGGCTTCGAAAAGGAAATGCAATGCTTCGGAAAGGGAATGCAAGGCTTCGAAAGGGGAGAAAATAAAAAAGCCCGAAGAATTTAATCTTCGGGCTTCTAAAGGGCG
>CAYNHZ010000003.1:0-186827 GCA_964397445.1 uncultured Muribaculaceae bacterium
AAAAACAATAAGCGTATTTTGAGGAGTGATTGTTTTCCCATAGACCAATGATAGGCTTGCGAGATTTAGCACTTTCCCACTCCAATAGAGCCTCAATAACTTTACGTTGTACTTTCATTTTGCCAATATTAAGTGTGAGACTGCAAAATTTATTTAGCAAAATCAACAGACTTATATGCCGATAATGTGCAAATATCGTCCACTCACTTGAACGTCTGCCGGTTGTATTGATAACCGTACATATGTTTGTATAAAAAGAAAATAATTTTAGCAGGCAAAAAACAGCCAGACTGAGGCGGCAATCATCACCCCGGCCACAATTCGTTGATAGGTCTTTTTATTAATATTTTTTATAAGTCTAAGTGCTATGAAATTACCTATCATCATTGCAGCACCGATAAGAAGACCATTTGTAAGAGAGCTAAGATTTATAAGGTCCAATTTGCCATACATAAATAATTTAATGATGTGCATAGCGGTTGCTGCTGTTGCTTCGCTGGCGATATAGGCGACTGGAGAGAGTCCGAAGGTGAGAAAAACAGCGCTGCTCAATGGACCTGAAATACCAAGTAATCCATTGATTAAGCCGGTAATGCCACCCCCTGCAAGCACAGTAGCTCGAGTATGAGGAAGAGATATTTTACCTATAAGTTTTATAATTGCAAAAGCAATGAGAAACACACATAAAATTCTTGTCATCAGTACTTTAGGTACAATAGTAAATCCAAATGCCCCTAAAGCTGTCAAGGGTGCTGCCAACAATAGAAATTGTCCGACCTCTTTCCATTTTATTTGACGAAATCCCATCCCCATTTTCGACATATTGCTAAGTAATTGGGCTACAGTAGAGACGGGTACAGCCACCTCCACCCCATAAAAATAGGTCAATACAGGCAGCAAAATCATCCCTCCACCAAAACCTACAGCACCCGATAAGAATCCTGCCAACAAACCGATAAAAATAACAATAAGCAATACCATATTGAACCGAAAATAATGAAAACACAAAAAAATTAGGGCGCAATGAACACTCATAGGTTGGTTCATCACGCCCTAAAATAACTTTTAAAAAATTAGTTGGTAGTTGCCTTTTCCAAACGTTTCATCATTACAAACATAAATGTCGCAGATAGAATACAAAGAACGATCAACACCGACCAAACTGCCCATAATTGAAGTCCGCTGCCCCACAAATTTCCGATTACTGAAGTGAGGTAATTACCAATAGCGGTAGCTGCAAACCAGCACCCCATCATAGCACCCTTATATTTTGGAGGAGCCACTTTAGAAACAAATGAGATACCCATAGGGCTTAGAAGCAATTCTGCAAATGTTAGGACAAGATATGTACTTATCAACCAGTTAGGAGAAACTAATTTATCACTTACTCCACCAACAGCCTCCAAATCTTTTGGAGATGCAAGTCCTAATGATACAAAAGTAAGAATACCGAATCCAATTGCAGCAACCAACATACCATAGCCGATCTTACGAGGAGCTGAAGGCTCTTTCCCTTTTTTAGAGAGTGCTCCGAAAATAGCAAGAGAAACAGGGGTCAATGCAACCACAAAGAAAGGATTAAAGTGTTGGAATTTTTGAGGAGTGATCTCCATAGAACCGTCACCCATATTGAAATAACTGAAGAGGAATGCCCCAACAGAAGCCACTACGCAGGCAGTAGATATCAATTTTCCTTTAAGATCTTTTGATTGGAAAATAGAGAACAAACCATACACGAAGATGATAACATAGACTAAATAGAGGACATTAAACAGAGTTCGTTCTATCCCGAAAACTCTATTTGCAGTGTAGTCACGTGCAAAGAATGTCATTGTCAAACCATTTTGGTGGAATGCCATCCAGAAGAAAATAACAACAGCAAATACAAGAAGAAGTGCAGTGATTCTGCTCTTAGTCTGTTTAGGGGTAAGTTCAACAGTTGAAATATTTGCAGCAGCAGCTTGTTTGCTATTGTAGTCTGCGTGTTTGAATGTGCGACGGAATCCATAATAAATCAAAAGAGATAAGATTAGGGACAAACAAGCGACACCAAAAGCGTAGTGATAAGAGGTTGAAAGTTGATCTATATAATATGTACTGAATGCTGAAAGATCCCCACCGCATTTAGCAAAACCTTCAGGCATATTTTGTGCGTGTTGTAAAAGGCGTGCAGTTCCCTCTTCAGTTATAGTTCCGTTCTGAAGTTGGTGAGCCAATGCAGGAATACTACCTTGGTAACTCAATCCCCCTTTACTAAGAATCCATTGTGTGATCTTCTCTGCTGCCGATGGAGCAAATAGGGCACCGATGTTAATAGCCATATAAAACAAGCTGAAAGCTGTATCTCTCTTACTGCTATATTTCGGATCGTCATAAAGATTACCTACAAGAACTTGTAAGTTTCCCTTAAACAGACCTGTACCGCAAGCGATGAGGAATAGTGCTCCAAACATCATTATTTTAGCGGTCATATCTACACCTGACGGGATAGCCATAATCACATATCCGGCAAACATAATAATGATACCTAATACTACCATTTTGCCAAACCCGAATTTATCGGCAAGAATACCTCCGATTAATGGCATAAAATATACGCAGGCTAAGAAACCTCCGAAAATATTGGAAACTACAGCTTGATCAAATCCGAATTTCGCTTGAAGAAATAGGGTAAAGATTGCAAGCATCGTGTAGTACCCAAAGCGTTCGCCTGTGTTAGCAAGCGCAAGAGCATACAGACCTTTTGGTTGTCCTTTAAACATAATTAGTTAAATTTTAGTTATAGATTAATAAAAAATCAGTGAAAAAATTCAATTATAGTAATATGAAGGGGTTTTATAACTCATATCGCTGACAAAGATATATATTTTCTAAAAAAATAAGAGTTTTTTAGAAAATTTGGATAACTTTGTTTGATAGCAGTTAATAGAATGTATAGATTAGGATACTTTATTTTTATCTCATTATTAATGTTTTTCTCTCTTTTTCCATTGAGAATACATTACTTTTTTTCTAATATTTTATATTTATTTTTTTATAAAATATTTAGATATAGAAGAGATACGGTTATAACAAACCTATCTCGATCATTCCCCGAGATGAAATACAAAGAGATTAAAAAGCTCTCTTCCGATTATTATCGCTTTATGTCAGATATTATAGTTGAGGCAATTTGGGCATTTACAGCAAGTACGAAGAGTATCTCAAAACACATATCGTTTGAAGGCAATCAGGTGATACAGAATGCTTATGATAAAAACAAAGGGGTGATAATCGTTATGGGGCACCTTGGCAATTGGGAACTTTTTACAGGGTTACCAAGTTTTAAAGAGACCTACGGAATAAACATTGACAATAAATCTTACCACTTTGTTTACAAAAAACCCTCAAACAAAATATCCGCCCTCGCAATTATTAAAATCAGAACCCTCCACGACTCTTGTTCGATTATCGAATCAAAAAATGTTTTCCGACATATTCTCAACAACACAGATCATCGTGGGGTTTATGTTTTTTTAGCAGATCAATCTCCAAGTAAAGAGACAAAGTTTGAAGTGAATTTTCTAAATCAACACACATATATGATTGAGGGACCGGAGGTTTTGGCAAGAAAATTGGGGATGCCTGTTGTATATTATGGGATAGATAGGGTAGGTAGAGGTAAATATGTAGCTTATTGTAAACCAATATGTGACGATGCCTCTAAATGTGAAAGTGGGTTTGTTACATCAAAATATGCGCAGCTGCTTGAAAATGACATTATTGCAAATAAAGCTACTTGGCTCTGGAGCCACAAAAGGTGGAAAATGTAAAAAAATAAATAAAATTAAAAAATGATAAAAGAGGTCGATAAATTTTAAAAAACAACAAAATGAAAAAAAAGATTATTAAAAATGTACTATTTATAACAACTCTATCTCTTATGATCTCGTTCTCTGCAACGGCTCAAAAGTCAGAGATATTAAGTCCCGGAGAAATTGCTCCGGAGGGGACAGTTTTATATTCACTTCCAAACACTGCTCTTCATCTGAAGGTTGAGGCTGTTAGGGAGTCTTATACTCCCGGTCCGTATGCAAAATTTTCTGAAAAATATCTTGGAATAGTGGTCTCTCCGGATAAAAAAGATAGCTATAAATTGCTTTCTGTGAAGATGACCCCTTTTATAGAAGCTGACCAATCAAAACGTATTGCGGTAAATCTCAATGGATTATCTAAAAATGGCTCCCCAATAAACATTTATAAATTTTCTTCACAGGGGCTGATCATCCTTTCTGATCAAAACAAAGGGGGGACAGATTATTGGAGATTTCCTACTCTATCTGATAATCAATCAAATATGACTGAAGCAACTAATAACTTTACATCGACTGAGACCACCCTCTACAAAAATGTTAAGAACTCTTCTGGAGGATACGATAAAGTTGCTATTCAGCAAAGTCAAGTAGTAGAGAAGAGTATTGAGAAGAAGGCTCAGGAGGCAGCAAATAACATCTTCAATATCAGAAAGAAAAGAGTTGATATAATAACAGGTGATACAGATGCAACATTTTCAGGTGAAGCTATGAAAGCTGTTATCGACGAGTTAAATAAGTTAGAGGCCGACTATATGTCCCTTTTTATAGGTACCACAGAATCTGCAGTTCAAATGATGGATTTCGATGTTGTTCCGGAGTCTCAAAAAGAGAAACAATTATATATTGCCTTTAGAATATCTGACACTCAAGGACTTCTCCTTTCAGACAATGTCTCAGGTCGTCCTATCGTTATGGAGATAATTCCTGAAATTACAGCTCCGACTGAGTTTGTGGACAGTGATACCAATAAAAAATCAAGAAGTAAATATGAGGCAAAAACAAGGGGAGGCATTTATTATAGAATTCCTGTCATCTGCCATATCAAATTGTTGGATGGTCAAGACCTCCTTCTTCAATCAAGAGTGCCTGTATATCAGCTTGGTGAGACCATAAACTTTCCAATGGATGTACTCTTAAATTAATATTAATCAATAACATACAAATATGACAATAGAAAATTTAGATCCTAAATGTGTTTGGAAACACTTTCATTCACTTACTCGTATTCCTCGTCCTTCAAAAAGAGAGGGGAAAGCAGTTGATTTTATGGTGAAATTCGGAAAAGACTTAGGGCTTGAGACGATTAAAGACCATATAGGAAATGTTATAATTCGCAAACCTGCTACAAAAGGGATGGAAAACCGTAAAGGGATCATCCTTCAAGGACACCTTGATATGGTTCCTCAGAATAACAACGATGTAAAACACGATTGGGATAAAGATCCTATCGAAACTAAAGTTGTTGGCGAATGGTTATATGCTAACGGCACAACACTTGGGGCAGATAATGGGCTCGGATGTGCTGCTGCAATGGCAATCCTCGAATCAAAAGATATTCAACACGGCCCGATTGAGGCCCTCTTCACAATTGATGAAGAGACGGGTATGACCGGAGCTAAAGAGCTGAAAGCCGGCTTTTTGAAAGGGGATATTTTGATAAATCTTGACTCTGAAACTGAGGGTGAATTATATGTAGGTTGTGCAGGCGGCCTTGATACAAATGCGGAATTTTTATACAAAAGCGAGCAGATTGATAAAGATCTTGATCAATACACAATAGTTATCAAAGGGCTACGTGGAGGTCACTCAGGTATGGAGATCAATGAGGGAAGGGCAAATTCAAATAAGATTATGGCTCGCATACTTCTTCCTATGTTGCGTGATTTAGGTGCAAGACTAATCTCAATCGAGGGTGGAAATCTTCGTAACGCTATTCCGCGTGAGGCTATCTCCAAAATAGCAGTTTCAAAATCAAAAGCAGCTAAGGTTAAATCAATAGTTAAAACAGTCCTTGCTGAGGTTAAGAACGAATATGCTTTGATAGATCCCAACATTTTAATCACTATTGATAAATCAAAGGGTGAGAAATCAGTAATTCCAGCAGAGGTGGCAATAAATGCTATTAAAGCTGTATATGCTTGTCCTTCAGGAGTTGCGAGAATGAGCCTTGCAATGAAAGATTTAGTTGAAACATCAAATAACCTTGCAATAGTAAAATCTGAGCGTGGCAAAATCACCATTAAGACCTTAATGAGGGGTTCTATAGATTCTGCAAAAAACGATTTAAAAGAGGAAATTCGTGCAATTTTTGAATTGGCTGGGGCCAAGGTTAAGTTTGCAGGGGGATATTCAGGTTGGCAACCAAATATGGATTCGGCTATTTTAAAAGCGATGAAAAAGACCTATAAATCTCTCTATAATAAAGAGGCTGAGGTAAAGGCTATCCACGCCGGTCTTGAGTGCGGAATTCTATCTACAAACTATCCTCATTGGGATATGATCTCTTGCGGACCAACCCTTATGTCTCCTCACTCACCTGATGAGAGGGTGTTGATCCCATCGGTGCCTATTTTTTGGAAGTTCCTTGTCGAGGTGCTTAAAAATGCGCCGGTTAAATAACATATAACTTTAAAAAAAGATAAACCTTTTTTGTTGTTTTTACACAAAAAAGGTTATATTTGCAGCCCTTTTGGTTTAACCGAAAGGGCTAATTTATTATTAATTTAAACAAAATCAAGATGTTAAAACAGTACGAAACCGTTTTCATTGCAACTCCCGTTTTGTCTGAAGCCCAGATGAAGGAAGCGGTAGACAAGTATCGCGATTTTATAACCTCCGAAGGTGGAGAGATCGTGTACGAAGAGGATTGGGGACTTAAAAAGTTGGCTTACCCTATCCAGAAAAAAACAACAGGTTTTTATCACCTATTTGAATTTAAAGCTGATTCTCAATTTATTTCAAAATTGGAAATTCAGTATAGGAGGGATGAAAGAATCATCCGTTTCCTAACATTCCTTTTGGATAAAAATTCAATCGCTTATGCAGAGCGCAGGCGTAATAACAGAAAAGAAAATAATTAAGGAGGAAAAGTTATGGCAGTAAACAATGAAATCCGTTATTTGAATCCTCCCACAGTTGAGGTAAAAAAGAAAAAATATTGCCGCTTCAAAAAGGCGCATATTAAATACATCGATTACAAGGATGCAGAATTTTTAAAACGCTTCCTTAACGAGCAGGGAAAAATTCTTCCTCGCAGACTCACCGGTACCTCTTTGAAATTCCAAAGAAAAGTATCTCAGGCAGTTAAACGTGCAAGGCATCTTGCTTTGCTCCCTTACGTAACAGACTTATTGAAATAAGGAGAAGAGAGTATGGAAATTATATTAAAACAAGATGTTGCTAATTTAGGGCACAAAGACGATATCGTTAAAGTAAGAAACGGTTATGCTACCAATTATTTGATTCCTCAAGGCTTTGCAACAATGGCAACAGTATCTGCAAAGAAAATGCACGCTGAAAATATGAGACAAAGGGCTCACAAAGAGACCAAAATCCGTGAAGAAGCTATGGCACTTGCAGCTAAATTGGAAGGAATGCAAATAAAACTTGCTACAAAAATAAGTTCGACAGGCAAGATATTCGGTTCTGTCAACAATATTCAAGTAGCTGAATCTTTGGCGGCAGCAGGATTTGAAATTGATCGTAGAAACATTACCATTGCAAACGCAGAAAATATCAAAGAAATTGGTATTTTTGATGCAGTTGTAAAATGTTACAAAGATATCAAAGCTACTATCAAAGTTGAAATAGTAGGAGAAGAATAATATTTCAATATAAATTTTTGCCGGGCAACTATCAAGTATTAAAATACTTAGGTTGCCCGGCTTTATTTTACCCCCATTATTTTCTTTACATTATTTTCCCTGCTTCCACAGATTGTTCCGACATCACCATATTCATAAGATCTCTGTCAGGCCATGATATTCCGTATGAGGCATCCTTAAACATTCTTTCAATGTATCGTGAGAAGCGGGACCCTTTCCAAGAGCTCGTATTTGTAACAAACATCCATATGTAGCCGTTCTTTTGCCTTTTCACCACAGCGCTTGTCCCTGCAAGTGTCCCTGTTCTAACCCAGTCACTACCGTTTTCTGCTCGAACCCATCCAATCGGTCTGTCATCTGAAATCATCTCCATAATGGAGTTGTGTGATAGAATATCTTTTATAGAGTCATCATCATCTATTGATGCTACAAACCTTACAAACTCTGATGGTGATGTAACCCAAGCCCCTGCACCGAGAAGCCCTGCAATATTGCTACCACCGTATCTTCGCCACAAAAGTTTGCCGCTATTGTCAAATGCTTCTGTAGGTTCGGAATCGTGAGTTTCATAATAGCGAACTTCGTTTTTATATCTCTCTTCATAGAGATTGTTAGCCAAATGCATATCATAACACCCGGCTGGTTTTAAGATATATTTTTGACAATAATCTTCATATTTCATACCACTTTTTACCTCAATAATTTTTGTCAAAATCAGATATCCTAAATTAGAATATCTGAATGTTCCTCCAGGGTTAGAACCAAGTCGCTGTGTGAGAGCGTACTGTATCATCATATCCATATCAGGTACTGTATCCATCTTTTCACGAAGAATAATATCCTTAGTTGTAAACATCGGATCACCCCTTGACAATGAAAATCCCCCTTTGTGTCTTAGTAAATGATCAACAGTGATCTTACCCATTCGAGCATCTTTAATATTCTTAAATTGAGGAAGATCCAATATTCCTCCATCTCCAAAAACCTTATCATTTAGTGATAAAAGAGAATCTTCTTGAAGCTTCATTATTGCCACAGCTGTAATGAGTTTTGATAATGATGCAACCCTAAAAATGTGTCCTGGATCTGTATGTATCCCCATCTCCTCATCGGCCCAACCATACCCTTTACTATATACCAACTTTCCATCTTTCATTATTGCAAGACTTGCCCCCTTAATCTCCCACCTCTTCATAAAGTTGTTAATGTATTTGTCAAGAGAGATACACTCATCAATATCGGACATCTCGTTTGTAAGAAGGTGATTGATAGATATAAAATCCTCTTCTTCAATCTCATTTTCGCTTTCCGATTCTTCTAAAGAGGTATATGATGGAAATAATAATACTAAAAGAGCAATCATCCCTATTGTAGCAAAAGCAGCCCATAATTTTAAATAGATTCTCTTATCTGGTGTTAAATATTTCATCCTGTGTGAGTTACACTTGTTTACTTTGAAGATTATTATTTTTACAAAGTTAACTTAGATATAATAAAAACTAAAGGAAAATTTTAAAAAAATCGGATATTTTTTAAAAAAACCTGAAAAGGTCAATCAAATTTTGCTATTGAATGTTTTACAATTCAATATAAATGAGTTGATAAGTTTAATGTTATGGCTATTTCTATTGTATGCAGTGAAAAGTTCCAAAATTGGCTCTTGGGATCTATATGCTGTCATTGACACAAACGAGTGGAAAATGATTTCAGGGTATGAGAAATTTCGGGAAAGGAGTATCCCAATATCGATGCTCCCATCTTTTAACATATTGATAATCTCAATATCATCTCTCTCCCTTATGGTGATCATTGTGTTTGGAAACGCTTTATGAAACTCATCTATCATAGGTGGTAAAATAAATTTCGCCCCGATAGGTGAGGAGCAGATGAAAAGTTCCTCTTGTTTTGCAATAGCTTGAGGAACAATCTCATTATTGAGACTCTCATAGAGATAGAGGATTCTATCTGCGTAATCAAGAAGAATCTTCCCTTTTGGAGTGAGGGAGATATTCCCCTTTTGACGATTAAACAAAGTATCTCCAATCTCCTGTTCAAGTTCAGCGATATGATTACTCACTGCAGGTTGAGAAATGTTTAATTCTTTTGCAGTCTTTGTGAAATTCAATTTATTTGCAAGACATTGAAACACTCTTAATCGAAAGTCGTTTATCATCTCTATCCTCAATTATTAATTATTAATAAATATTTTAAAATAAGAGGCTGACTAAAATTGTTTTAATCAGCCTCTTCAAAGTCAAAGTAACACTTTATTCTTTTGGTGACATAACCAATTTAATAAAGTTACCTTGTTCTACCATAGATTGTACAAATTGTTTGATGGATTCTGTATTTAAACTTTCAACCAATTTAACATAGTTTACATCATTATCCACATTGTATAAATCTTTTTCGATGATACATTTTCTCCAATAGCTATTTTGAATTCTCTTTTCTGTGATATTCTTCAAGAAATTCTCTTTAGCCTTTGCTAACTGTTCTTCAGAAGGACCATTCTTTGCTAAATTATTTATTCCATCTTCAGCAAGTTGAATAAGTTTTGGAGCCTTTTCAGGGTTAGTATCGAAAGTGATCTGAAGATCGAATTTTGCTTTTGGCTCAGCATCAATATGGCCATACGATGAAACTCCGTATGTGCCGCCCTCTTCTTCTCGAATAGACTCTGTATATATAAGGTCAAGAATATAATTTACTGCATCCATCTTAATTATGTTCTCAGCTGTAAATGGCATATTACCACTAACAACAAAGCCGACAGTAGTTTTTGGTGTTGTCATCGGGAAATTGAAAGGATGATCTATTTTTCCTGAAACAACATATTGATTACGGTCAATCCAGTTTGACTCTTTCTTTCCCACAGGTAACGAACCGATATATTTCTCAACAAGAGATTTGAGTTGTTTATCATCAACATTCCCAACGATAGTTACAACCGCCCCGTTAGCATTTGAAAATAGAGATCTGCAAACCTTTTCAAGGGTGGAGAATTTGAATTTTTCTAAAGTTTTTTCTGATATCAAAAATTGTCTAGGATTGTCATAAACAACTTTATAAACCTCTGATTGGAATCCAAAATTGGGTTGTTTTTCAAGATTTGGAACAATAGCTTTAATTTGATCTAAACTTGGTTGAAACTCTTTTTTATTAAATCTTGGATCTGTGTATGAAAGGTAAACAAGTTGAAACATTGTTTCCATATCTTTAGGGGAACAAGTAGCGTTTACTCCGTGATAAAGAGTTGAAATATAAGGGTTCATTGTAACAGCTTTACCGGAAAGCATTTTATTCAACTTTGTTACAGGGAATTTAGATATACCTGATGATTTACAAAATATAGAGAAGATATTAGATTCAATTGATGGAAGATCTTCGGTTTCAACAAGAGATCTTCCCCCTTTATTGCTAATTTTAAATAAAACTTCATCTTTTTTGAAATCAGTATTTTTAACTATTACCCTAATACCATTTTTTAAAATCCATTCGGAGGAGCCAAAAGGACCCTCTTTTATAGTTTTAACAGCTGAACCTTTTAGTTTTGAAGGGTCAAGTAAGGGCTCATTGGAAGTCTCTTGAACAGGAGCTTTAATATCTGCAGAAGCAGCCGCTGCCATTGCTTCGATAAATTGATTTTCAGTAGGATGTGTTACGCCTTCTTTCTCAATAGAATTATAAATAATGACTACATTATTTTCCAAATCAAGATTTGCGGTAAGTTGATTTATTTGTTCGAGAGGAACAATAGATAAATAACCTTTAGCAAGATTATATTCATATTCTGGAGTAATATATGGAGTATTATTTAAAAAGTGAGAGATTAACGGGTAAACAAACTCTTCATTTTTTCTACTTGTTGAATTTTCCTTATTTTGTTCCAACTTACGAAGGTTATTGGTTTTGGCCCTTTCATACTCTGCCTCTGTAAAACCATATTTTTTAGCCCTTTCAAGTTCTGTCATTAGGGCTGTAAAGGCTTTAATACTTTCTCCATCCTTAGAAACAACCTGTCCCATTAGTACATCTTTTGTCTTTACTATTCTCCCCATACCGATACCAGAATTGATAAAAGGTGCGTTAGGTTGTTTGGAAATATCATCTAATCTTTCATTTAAAATGTCGGTGATTATCCCTTTCATCATATCTGTAAGATATGCCATTCCAAGAGGAGCAACTTCATTAGGAAGAGGATCCATCTTAAAATAGATTGTCGTAGATGTCATTGAAGCTTCGGGGTCTGTGATGATACCAACGATAGGTTCTTTATTATCAGGTAGTGTAGGCATAACTTTAGGTTCTGCGTCTTTTTTAGCGGGGATATCTGCAAAAAGGGTCTTAATTTGTGCCTCTATCGCATCAACATTAATATCACCAACAACTATGACTGCTTGAAGATCAGGTCTATACCAAGTTTGGTAAAATTTAGCAAGCTCTTCAGGAGGAAATGTTTCGAGATTCTCTTTCGCACCTATAAGTGTACATTCTGCATATTTAGATCCTTTAAATAAATAAGGAAGTTGTTTTTCGTGCATTCTCCACCCTGCATTACGGCGAGTTCTCCACTCCTCAACAATAACACCCCTCTCTTTGTTGATCTCATTAGGGTCGTTTGTTACGAAGTGTGAATAGTCGTGCATAATCAAAAGTGATGTGTCAATAATTCCTTGACGAGTTACGGGGATGTTATTGAGCATATACATAGTTTGCTCAACGCCAGTGCTCGCATTGATATTACGACCAAATTCAACACCTATTTTTTGAAAATAATTAAGCATCATTTTACCAGGTAGATTTTTTGTCCCATTAAGTGCCATATGTTCAAGGAAGTGTGCAAGACCGTCTTGAGCTTTTGTCTCTTGGATAGCACCAACATTTGTAACAAGATAGAATTCAGCTCTTTGAGCTGGTTTGTCATTGTGCATTATATAATATGTAAGACCGTTCTCCAACTTACCATATCTTACATTGGGATCATTCTGAAGTGGTGTCCTTGGATCTACAATTTGCGCAAAAGCGGAAAATATAAAAGCACACAATAAAAAAGTAAATACTAAAAATCGTTTCATTTTATTGATTTTAAAATTAAATATCGGCAAAGATAAAGAAAATCAGTTGTGTTGTTTTATTTAATAAGGTTTTCTTTGAATTTCTATAAAAAATATCTCTCTATTTTTTTTGAGTAAGTCTAAAGAAAACAACATCATATTGTGGTATTGTCAATGATACAGATTTTTTAGTATCCCCTTTGACACCCTTATTCCATAGATCTTTATAGGTATAAGTGATTTTATCGAAAGAGGTGCTTCTATTGCACAACTCATCAGTAAAATTAAAATTATTCCAATCCAATTTATATTTAATATCACCTTTTGTCCTATTTAATATGCAAAAAGCCCAATCACCACCGACAAGGGGCTTGAACCAAAATTCAAGACCATTATCTACACTTTGTCTAAATCCTTGTATTCCAAGAGAATCCTGATCAATCGCAATAACCTCTTTATTTGTGATTATCTCAATAGTCTCTTGTGTTATATTAGTAAGGTCATTTCCTAACAATAAAGGGGCAGCTAACATACACCACATTGAGAAATGAGCCCTGTCTTCGTTTACACTCATACCATTTCCAACTTCAAGCATATCAGGATCGTTCCAATGTCCCGGACCTGCATATTGTCTTAGACCCTCTTGTTTATCAAGAATTTCCAAAACACTAAGTGCTCTCCAAGTGCCGTAATCAACACCGCTATCAAAGCCTGCAGAAATATCGCCGGTAGTGCGCCACGAGTGGCCGATGTCTTGAGCCCACAACCAAGGCTGATTGCTTCCCCATTCGCAAATGCTGAAAAGTATTGGTCTGCCTGCACTTCTAAGTGCATCTCTCATAAGTCGATAAGCTCCTTTTGGATTGATATCCTTAGTGTTACACCAATCATACTTTAGATAATCCACACCCCAGCGCGCATATACAAAAGCATCTTGATATTCGTGTCCTAAACTCCCTGGGTATCCTGCACAGGTTTTATTCCCGGCATCGCTATATAACCCAAACTTTAGCCCTTTTGAGTGTAAATAATCAGAAAGTGCTTTCATTCCGGAGGGAAATTTAACCCTGTCTTCTGTTATAAATCCCAATGAATCCCTCTCACCGTGCCAACAATCATCAAGATTTAAGTAGATGTAGCCAGCTTCAACCAGACCCAATTCAACCATTTTGTCGGCAGTCTCCATTATTAATTTCTCGGAGATATTGCAAGCAAATTTATTCCATGAGTTCCATCCCATCTGGGGGGTAAGTGCTATGTTTTCGTATTTTTGTCCGTTAGCGAACAATGAAAGTATCGCAAATAATGTGATAAATATAAATTTAGAAATTTTCATAATTTATTTATTTTTTAAAATTGACATCTTGAACAAAGTTAATTAAAATTATTACTTTTGTCGCTCTATGGCTAGTTATCTGCAAGTAGAAAATATCAGCAAATCATACGGTACAAAAGTACTTTTTGAAAATGTTAGTTTTAACATTAACGAGGGGGACAAAATTGCCCTTATTGCCCCAAATGGAACGGGTAAAACCTCATTACTCTCTGTATTGGCAGGGACCGACAATTCAGATTCCGGAGGAAATGTAAAATTTCTCAAAGATATATCAATCGCATTTCTTGAGCAGAATTATACTTTCAACCCGGAGAATACAATCTTTGAAGAGGTGTTCTCAAAGACAGAATATTTATATTCCATTGTAAATGAGTATAATATAGCTTTCTCTTCCGGAGATAAGGCGCGTATGGAGAAGGCAATAAGTGAAATGGATAGGGTTGACGGCTGGAGCTATGAACAGAATATCAAGCAAATACTAACGTCTTTAGATCTTGTTGATCTCCAAAAGAAAATGTCAAACCTTTCAGGAGGTGAGGTTAAAAGAGTTGCTTTAGCAGCTTTGTTGTTGAGAAATGCAGATTTTCTCGTGCTGGATGAGCCTACTAACCATTTGGATATTGGGGTAATAGAGTTTTTAGAGGAGTATTTGAAGAAGTCAAGATGTACTCTATTTATGGTCACCCACGATCGCTATTTTTTGGACAGAGTGTGTAATACTATTTTTGAACTCGATGGAGGTCAATTGTTTACATATAAAGGTAACTACTCTTATTTTCTTGAGAAGAGGGGAGAGAGAATTGCGAATACAGTAGCTGAGACTGATAGAGCTAAAAATCTATTAAGGAGGGAGTTAGAGTGGATAAGAAGTACCCCTTGTGCGAGGACGGGAAAGGCGAAATATAGAATTGATGCTTTTCACGACCTTAAGGAGAGGGCTGAGGGTAGGGTTGTGGAGAAGAAAATTAAAATAAATGTTCAATCGGCTCGTCTTGGTAAGAAAATAATCGATTGTAAAAATGTGACCCATTTTTTCGATAAGAGATGTATGTTGGATGATTTTACCTATAATTTTGGAAGGTGTGAAAAAATAGGGATAGTTGGTGACAATGGAGTAGGGAAGAGTACCTTTTTAAATATACTAATCGGTGATATTATCCCCCAATCTGGTGTTATTGAGAGGGGCGAAACGCTCTCTTTCGGCTATTACCACCAATCAGGAATCTCATTTTCTCCCCATCAGACAGTATTTGATGTGGCCCACGACATTGCTGAAGTTGTGACTTTGGCAGATGGAACAGTTGCTTCTGTAAGTACATTCTTAAACTATTTTCTTTTTCCTCCGAGTATGCATTTTACGAAAGTCGAACGATTAAGCGGTGGTGAAAGAAGGCGACTCTATCTTATGACAATTTTGATGCGCAATCCAAATTTCCTCATTTTAGACGAGCCAACCAATGATCTTGATATCCTAACCCTCAATGTTTTAGAAGACTATCTTCTCAGTTTTCAAGGGTCACTTCTAATCGTATCTCACGATCGTTATTTTCTCGATAAACTTGCAGATCATATTTTTATATTCCAAGGAGAGGGTCAAGTCAAAGATTATGTAGGAAAATGTAGCGAATACCGACAATTTATAAAAGATTACAACGCTGCCAATAAGTCTGCCAATCAATCGAATACGGATAAATCCTCTTCAAAGAAAATTAAAGTCGATGATCTCTCAACAGATCCTACAACCTATGTCAAAAAGAAACTCACCTACAAAGAGCAACAGGAACTTCAACAATTAGAGATAGATATAAATACCTTAACCGCAGAAAAAGGGCACTTGGAACAACTCCTCTCATCAGGCACACTCTCATTAGAACAATTAAACGCCTCATCAAAAAGAGTTGGAGAACTCATCACATTATTAGACACCAAAGAGATGAGGTGGCTCGAACTCAATATATAACAATTAAGGCAGCTAACCTGCTTAACTTAATGTGGAGATCGTTGTGCCCGAAACAGGACTCGAACCTGCACAGACTTGCGTCCATTAGTCCCTGAAACTAACGTGTCTACCAATTTCACCATTCGGGCGGAATGAGGGTGCAAATATAAGAAAAAAAAAGAGGATGTCTGAAAAGTCAATAAGACTTTGGAGTCATCCTCTTAAAATATATGCTATCGATCTCTATGTGTGTGACCTATTATAGATTACCTAATTCAAACGATAGGCCCAAACGTATGATATTGAAATCTTTATTGCTTCTCAAGCAATAAGCGGCGTCAATACCTATGAATTTGTATTTTAATCCAACACCTACAGAATAATAGCTATTTTGCATATTGTGAGTGTCCACATAATAACCTGTACGAATAGCTGCGATGTTAAATAGTTCATACTCCAAACCGATGCTTGCTGTAAAAGCAGAAGCGGTGGTGGGAAGGATGTAATATTTAGTTGAGAGCGCTGCGTTAAGAATATGGTTTTTATGGAAAGGAAGAGAAACTGATCCACCTATCCCTGCTGAAGCGGGCATAAATGCACTGTCACCATTTCCGTATTGGATCTTTCCACCAAAGTCATAAAGAGAGAGACCTATTGTATATGTTCCTCTGTTTTTCATTAAAGAGAAACTATTGTTATAATAGAATCCTGCATTTGCACCCCCTGTAATAGCTGAATTGTCAAGGGTTGACATAATAAATGAACCTCCGATGTATGCAGAAAAATGTTCATTGAACTTATATGCATAGGTCAAATCCATTGCCATATCTTTAGGCTTAATGTTGGCTGTAGAATTGCCATTAATATCGTAACCGGGAATTGAAAGTCCTTCAAGATCGCGGAAACCTACCATAATTGCATGATTATTACAGAATCTGTAGCCAGCTGAGGCAGCGTGAAAAAGTTGGCGTCCTTCATTTGAAGGGGGAAATAGTCCGAAAGTGTATGAACCGTAGATTTTATTATTTAAATCACCATTTAGTAAAGAGGTAGGATTTGTGTAAATATACATCCCTTTTGCCTCCCCCATAGTGGTATTTCCCATACCTGCACCGCGAACATCTGTATTAAAATCCAAAAACGATAATGGACGATTTGTTTGCCCTACAAGCGTATATCCGCAACATACAAATATGAGTAGTAAAATAGATATTTTCTTAAACATAGTCTGATTTATTTTTTAATAAAGTTTTGTTTATAAGTTTTTCCACCTGAAACAACCTGTAAAACATAGGTACTCGGAGCCAATTTAGCAATATCCATTGCGAGAAGGTGTGTACCTGATTCTTTTGTGTTTACAATTTGTTTTAAAACTTGTGTTCCGGTTGTTGTATAAATAGTAATTGTTGCACTTTCAACCTCATCACTAAGTCTTACATTCAGCACTGTTGTAGCTGGAATAGGGTAAACTATGTAAACAAGACCCTCTTTAACAATTTGTACGTTAACAGTTGCAGATACCTTAGCATTTTGAGAGTCTGAAGCTGTGATTATAAACGAAGTATTACCTATCGCATTTGCAGATATTTTAAGGGTATTTTCGGATATAGAAGCAGTTGCAACAGATGTACCTGACTGTGTTATGGTATATTTAAGAACTTGCCCATCTGGATCATTAAAATACTCTAAAAGATTGATTGAGAAATCTTTTTTTGTAACAGGGATAAATTGTTTTTCAAACTCTTTAATCTGTTGAGGAGGATTATTTTTATACACCTCAAAAGGTATTTTTATTGATGTAGAAGCGAGAAAAACATCTGAAACAGTTATTATTGTTTGGTATTTACCAATAGTAGCTGTAGCTTTTATGCTTACTAAAAGACCTTCTTTACTTTTAACTATAGAAACACCTTTAGTGTCACCTGAATTAACAAATGTCCATTCTTGATCATCTGGGTCATTAACAATAAGCCTAACCTCAGCAATTTCATTTCCGGTAACGCGAATATTCTCAGCACCGATAGCTGTAATAGTTGGCGGATTATTTTGTTTTGTAGTAGCTGAGAAGAATGTTGGCTCAGATTGAAGTCCCCATCTGTCTTCTGCAATGATTGCAAAGCTGTATTTTGATCCTATTGATGCATTTCTTAAAGTATATTTTACAGTCTCACCTGGTTTGTATGTTGCACCAGGTATGTTTGTAAATAATGCAGATTTATAATTAGAAGCGTTCAATTCTTCTAAATATGAAAAATATAATTTATATATGTTTGGATTATTATCATCTTCGTCAGATACAGCAGCAAATGAAATGTCTATAGATTTATAATCTGCAACAGTTAGCACTTGTCCAACTTTACCCGGTTTTTTATTCTGATTTTCGGAGAGAGCTTTGTCTGCATCGATATAACCAGCACCAAGTCTGCCTACATAACCTGGATTATTCTCATCTATATTCTGTGGTCTGAATGCAGTAATAAGATGTTTCTTCAGATCCTCATTGGTAAACCCTTGTTTCCCATACTTAGAAACAACTAAAGCTGCGATACCGGATACGTGGGGGCAAGCCATAGAGGTTCCTTGCATATAGGCGTATCCATTCTTTGGAGCAAGGCTATATACCATCCCCTTTGTGAAATATTGGTCTCCGCCCGGTGCCATAATTGTAACCCAATCACCTCTGTTTGTGTACCAAGCCTTCTTGAAGTCAGGAGCCATTGCAGATACTGATACAACAGGGGGATAAGCTCCAGGAAATGACAGATAATCTTTATCATCATTACCTGCGGCAAAAATCACAACACCACCCTTCATTGGTGAATCAGGGAGTTGATTACCATTGTTATCGCAGCCTGCATATTTGATAAAATAATCAATTGCTTCTTTTATTGATGGAGGGATAGTAGTAGGACCTGGATAGCGATAACCCCAAGAGTTTTGACTGATTACGGCACCATTATCTGCCCCATATTTGATGGCTTGTTGTGAGTTTCCTCCATTGTCTCCTTCAAAAATTTGGCAACTCAAAATACGAGCACCGCTATTTGGAGTTCCGTCTCCACCTGCAACACCGCAAACACCGATTCCATTGTTGTTCCTTGCTGCAACTGTTCCGGCAACGTGAGTACCATGATCATCAGGGGTCACCTTTGGAGTGTCAGTAACGAAGTTAAAGCCATAAATATCATCAATATAGCCATTATTATCATCGTCAACTCCCTCAACGCCATTTAATTCGGCAAGATTGACATACATATTATCTTTAATATCTTCGTGAGTATAGTCTACCCCTCCGTCAACGACAGAAACTATGACATTAGGTTTGCCTGTCTCTTTTTTCCAAGCCTCATAAGCATTGATGTCCGCACCGGCTACCGATTTTGGAAATTCGCCAATGTTTTTATAATGCCATTGAGTAGTAAGTTTAGGGTCATTAAATGGGAGTGCATCTGCCCGTGTTGAATTCTCTTCCCCATCAGATAACACCATTGTATGTGGGGGAAGTTCTATTTTATTTATCTCCTCAACATAAACAATACCGGAGATATTATGAGCGTCTGCGGCTGCTTTAGTTACAGGAATATTTTTGTCAAATTTAATATCGTACCATAGGTGTAAACCCTCTCTTCGAGTACGTTCTTCATATTTCCCTGCGTAAGGGAACACCCGTTCCATACTTGTGGCTCCAATCTCCTTAAGGAAAGAGTCCATTGCATTATTTCCACTTTTAAGTTGAACTGGGTCATTAGTAATTGTAAAACTGTCACCCAATTCGTTAGTCAATTTAACACGGAGCATACCACTTTCTATACTGGCACTGCTTTCTCCTATTGCAACTTGAACTTGGGATTTTTCATCTTCTCTTGCGCATCCAGCCAAAATAAGCCCTGATAGCAGAAAGATGGTAAGTGTTTTTTTCATAAATCAAATAATTTTATTAGGATATATAAATATTATATCTTAATTATTTCTGTAAGTGTTTACTGATAGTGTTTTATAAAAAAGTGCCCCAAAAGGGAATCTCGGGGCACTTAAAGTAGTCATTTTTCGGAATAAATTATCTGCTTGCTATTCCTAATTCACTGAAAGTGATAGGTTTTTCAGATACTTTACCTTTCTTAACATAGCTTTGTGATGTTCCGTTAGGATCATAGAAGTGAATGTCAAGAACCTCGCTGTCCATATCACTATATTTAACCCAACGAATAACCATATTCAAACTCTTAGCTGTATTGCTGAAACGGTGCCAGTTGCTGCTAAATCCTGTATATGTGAAACCTTCTTTAGTTGCTAAAGCCAAGAATTCTTCGGTCATAATAATTTCTTTAGTTGTAGCATCTTGGTAGAAAGCAAGAGTCATTTTGCTGAAATACTGAGCAGTTTCCATAAGAATATTTGCAGGAGCAGGTTGGTTACCAACGAAATATGCTCTTGCAATAGCATCGTTTTTAGTATAGTCATACCATAGGTAATCGTAAGGTTGTCCTTCTACTGGAATTGATGATTTTTCAGGGTTGAATGTACCACCTGCAGTAGCTTCGTATGCTTCAATATCAGCTGAAGTAGCTTTGAAGTTTACAAGACCGTAAGGGAATGTAGGGAATGTTGGATAAGGTTGTGGTTGTTTAGCTTTCTTAACGAATTTAACATAAGGATCGGTAGCTTTATCCATAATGGTAGCTTCGATACTTGTTTTTTCATTCATAAACACATTGTTTCCTTTATCAGCAAACCCTTCAGCAATAAGATAAAGTTTGAATGCGTCTAATTCTTTACCATTGTCAGCTGAGAAGAAAGTTTTAGTTGAAGTAAACATTGTAACATCTTTGAAAACATTCTTAGGAGCATTGTAGTTGATTTGGTCAAATGCAGGGCTCTTTATTTGGTATACCCAAGTTGCAGTATTGAACAAACCATCAGGTTGTTGGATCAAAATACTCTTACGAGCAAATTCGAAATCTTTAATAACCCAAGGGTCACTACCAATTTCAAGGTAAGGAAGTAAGAAATACATAATTCCTGATTGATCAACTACAAATTCTTTTGTAGTTGCACCACCTGTAAGGGTAAGTTTAGCTGTACGAGCTTCACGAGCTTTATTCTCATCAATTGAAAGAATAACTTCGTGTTTGAATTGTCTTGGATCTAATTTAACCCACTCAGCGTCTGAAGTGATAGTCCAATCTTTAATGTTTGCATCAACATCAAATTGGAAAACGCCACCCCATTGGTCAATAGTTAATTTGTCAGGGATAGTAACGATAGTTACTGCACTACCTGCTTGTTTAACTTCAACAACTTCTGTGAGTGCACCTGCAACAACCATAATTTGAGCTTTACGGTCGATGGTAGTTGTGTTTTCTGCAGCTTTTACAGTGATTTTACCTTCTGCACAAACGGTAGTAACCCAATCAGCGTTAGCGATTGCATTAAAATCAATTTGATTTGTGGTAACAGTAATAGCTTTTTCAGATGCAGCTTGTGGGAAATCCACAACTTGATCTGATAGTGTTAGGGTTGGAACCTCTTTTTTACAAGAAGAGATAGCAAACGCCCCGATAACGGTTAGAAGTAAAAATAATTTCTTCATAAAAATTTAATGTAAGTTAATAAAAAGTTAGTTTTTATATTTCAAAAAATAGTGAAATATCATTTAAAAAAATAAAATAAAAGAACTTTTTAGCAGATGTAAGGTAGGTTCCTTCTTCAAATTCAGTGCAAGTTGGATAACTTTTTTTAAAAAAACAAATTTTTTCAAAATATTTTCGAGGTAACTTGTATTTGGAGTGAGTAGAATAGTTTTGTCTTACTAAAGCTTCCTATATATATGCCTCTAAGAGGGATAGTTTATTAACTTTGCAAAATCAATAATTAAATTGTGATTTGTAAACTATTAATTTGATATATTATGAATGTCAAAACACTGAAAATAACACTTATAGCTTTAATATTTGCTATACCATCATTATCTTGTTTATATGCTCAAGAATCCAATAAAGCACTTCCTGAATGGCAAGATCCTGAAATTTTTCAGATAAATCGCTCTCCGATGGGTTCAACAATAAATATTGAGGGATCTCAGCAGATTTCACTTCACGGCCTTTGGAAATTTAATTGGGTTGAGAGGGCAGATCAGCGTCCGACAGACTTTTTTAAAATTGATTATGACGATAATGGTTGGGGTACTATCCATTTACCTGCAATTTGGGAACTAAATGGTTACGGAGATCCTATCTATATAAATGCCGGTTATCCTTGGGATACCCATTACCAAAGTAATCCGCCGATTGTTCCGATAGAGAAGAATTATGTTGGTACCTACAGAGGATACATCGAAATTCCCGATAGTCTGATCAATTCGAATAAAGATTTATTTGTCCATTTCGGTTCGGTGACATCCAATATTTCACTCTATATTAATGGAAAATTTGTCGGCTATAGTGAGGATAGCAAATTAGAGGCTGAATTTGATATTACACCTTATGTTAAAGCGGGAAAAAATCTTTTTGCTTTCCAGATTTTCAGGTGGTGTGACGGTACCTATTTGGAGGATCAGGATTTTTGGAGATTGTCAGGTGTTGGGAGAGATTGTTATGTTTATAGTAGAGAAAAACAGAGGGTGAAAAGTGTTGAGGTTGTGCCCGATTTGATAAATAATTACAGAGATGGGGCGTTGAGTATAAGGGGAGAGGTGAGTGAGGGTGTAGATAGAGTGATTATAGAGTTGTATGATGGAAAAAAAATGATCTCTAAGATCAATAGTGCAATCGTTGATGGAAAAATCAATGGTAAAATAAATATTAAAGGGGTTAAGAGATGGAGTGCAGAGGATCCTTACCTATATAAAATGTATGTGACTGCAGTTGGTGGATCGGGCTCGATTGAGAGGGGGAGTTTTAATGTGGGATTTCGTAAAGTTGAGATTGTGGGCTCTCAATTGATGTTAAATGGGAAGCCGATCTTAATTAAAGGGACAAACAGACACGAAATGAGTTCCGTAGGGGGCTATTATATGACAAAGGATGAGATGATAAGGGATATTAAGATTATGAAATCTCTTAATATCAATGCAGTACGAACTTGTCATTATCCCGATTCACCCATCTGGTATGACTTGTGTGACCAATATGGAATATATGTGGTGGACGAGGCAAATATCGAATCACATGGTATGGGGTATGGTGAGAAAACTTTAGCGAAAGTTCCAGCTTTCAAAAAAGCCCACTTGGAGCGCAATATGAGGATGATTAAAAGGGACATTAACCACCCGTCCGTTATTATTTGGAGTATGGGAAATGAGGCAGGACACGGAGATAATTTTATAGCTTGTTATGATTGGATTAAGAGCTATGATCCATCAAGACCGATCCATTACGAGAGGGCAATAGATTATAAAACTCCGAATAATACAAAATATTCCGATATTTTCTGTCCTATGTATTATGATCCCGATGAGTGTGAAAAATATCTTTTAAACAACCCGGTTAAGCCTCTTATTCAGTGTGAGTACTCTCATAGTATGGGCAATTCAATGGGGGGGATGAAAGAGTATTGGGATTTGGTTAGAAAATATCCTGCTTACCAAGGGGGATTTATATGGGATTTTGTAGATCAAGCATTGGCGAGAGTTGATGATAAAGGCATTACAACATATACATTCGCAGGTAGTTACAATAAATATGACCCCTCTTCGGATGGCAATTTTAATGATAACGGCTTTGTTGCAGCTGATAGATCTTTACACCCGACAGCATATGAAGTTGCATACCAATATAGATCTATATTGTCAAAGGGAAAGGATCTTCAAAAAGGGGTAATTGAGGTTTACAATGAAAATTTCTTTACCGATTTATCTAATTATATAATGGAGTGGGATCTTATTGCAGATGGGGAAGTTATTGAAACAGGGGTTGTATCTCAACTCAAAATTATGCCTCAATCATTCGGAGATGTTGTGATCCCCTACTCAGAGTCATTGTCAAGACTACTGTCAAATAAAGATTTAGTAAGTGAGATCTCTGTTATAATGAGATATAAATTGAAAAAGAGTGAAGGATTGCTTGAAGCAGGGACAATTTTATCTTATGATCAAATATTTATCAAGGGGTATGACGCTAAATCGACTTTTATGAAGAGAATATCGGAAGAGTTCGATAATCAACAAAATAGCATCCTATCTAAAGGTGTTTTACTCTCCGAAGACTTTAATTATTACTTTGTATCATCGGAGTTATTTAGGATAGAGTTTAATAAAAATAGTGGTTTTATGGAAAGATTTGTTTATGAGGGTATTGAGATGATAAAAGATCCACTTAAACCAAATTTCAATAGGGCAGTTACCGATAATGATAAAGGTGCTCGATTGCAAAACAAATATTTCATCTGGAAATCTCCCGATTTTAAATTAAAGGAGATCCAGGCAAAAGAGAATGGTGGTAATATTTTAATAAACACCTCATTTGACATAGAACCTGTTGGTGCTCGACTATATATTTCATACACTATCAATAATAAAGGTGTCGTAGCTGTTAGTCAGAGAATGGAGGTCGGAGAAAACAAGGAGATTAGTAATCTTTTCCGTTTCGGAATGACCTTTTCGATGCCAAAGAGATTTTCTCTTGTGAATTATTATGGGTATGGACCATTTGAAAACTATATAGATAGATGTTCAAGTGCTATTATAGGGAGGTTTTCCGATAAGGTGGCAAATATGTATCAATACGATTATGTGAGGCCACAGGAGTCAGGCACGAGATCGGGATTGCGTTATTGGGAGGTTGTAGATAGGGGAGGATTGGGGTTGAATATTATGTCAGATACAACTTTTTCTGCTTCGGCTATCGAATTTGATATAGATGATCTTAGTTTGGGCTCTAAAGATTATGTCAGACACTCATCGGAATTAACGCCGAAGGATGCAACATATATCAACTTTGATTTCAAGCAGATGGGACTCGGAGGGATAGATAGTTGGGGGGCGATAGCATTGCCTCAATATAGGGTACCTTACGAAAATTATATTTTTAATTTTATAATTGCTCCCTCTACCCGATAGTAATTATTACAGATATTTTAAAAATAGGTTTACATTTGTGAGTCTTTAATATATTTTTATTTTGGAACAGGTAACACAATTTTTATCAACTACACCGTTTTGGCATATAGAGATGATCTCAATATTGGTTGGAGTTGGTATTTTGGTTGGATTTGTAAATACTGTGGCAGGTTTAGCAACAGTTGTCTCTTATGCTCTATTTATGGCGATGGGAATGCCTATCAATATTGCCAATGCAACATCAAGGGTTGGTGTGCTTGTCCAATTTTCAACCAATTCGGTTATCTTTACCAAAGAGGGTCTTCTGGATCTCAAACTTGCCGTAAAGGTTGGTATCCCTGTTGCGATCGGGGCCTTTTTTGGGGCAGAGTTAGCAGCCTATATGCCAACAAAGTATATAGAGATTATTACCGGAGCAATTCTACCAGTTATGGGGGTTCTCCTTGTATTAGATAAAAAGAAAATAGCAGGAAAATATAACATAATTGGTGACCAGAGAATGTCGGTTTGGAAGTATGTTATATTCTTTGTAATAGGAATTTATGGAGGGTTTACCCACGCAGGTGTAGGCCTTTTGGTAATTTTCGGATCTTTTATCTTTTTGGGACTTGATATGGTGCATTCAAATGCAATTAAACAACTTACTACAGTTATCTATACCCCTGTTGCCCTTATTGTTTTCGCTCTTCATGGTCAGGTTAATTGGCCTGTGGCCCTTATTTATGCAGTTGGAAATGTGATAGGCGGAGTAATTGGCTCTAAAGCTGCAATAAAATGCGGCGATAAATTTATAAAAATATCTGTGCTTGTTGTTGTGGTCTGTATGTCTTTCTATTTGATCTTCAAGCAATTCTCTTAATTAAGTCTATTAACTGCTTCCCTTATGATATTCTCGTCGCTGTGAGTAATAGTCTCTTTACAACCTATTCCCCCAAAATTGACCATCTCAGACTCTCTTGTACGGCTTGCTGAAAGATGGAGTTCGTGAACACCTGTAAAACGGGCAAGGTCTGCTATGTTATCGGGATTGATCCCAGAGCCTGGCATAACAATTATATGGTGAGAAGAACCCCTCCCTCGAGAAATTTCATTCATCTTCAAAATCACCTCTTTGCCCTCAATTGCCGTTTGAAATCCACCCGATGTCAGCACTCTATCGCATCCCAATAAGATAATATCTTCCAAAGAGTCGTAAATATTTATTGCTCTATCTATTGCTCTATGGAAAGTAACTGAAAGTTTGTGCTTGTGAGCAAATTTGATCCAATCGTTACACATTGTTTTATTTACCGCTCCGTCCTTGGTCAATGCCCCAATTACAACCCCTTGGACACCTACTTTTGCACAAAAATCTATGTCCCTTAAAACCTCTTCTGCTTCGTATGAACTGTATAAGAAATCACCACCTCTTGGTCTGATCAAGACATTTGTTGCAATAGGAATGGTGTTTTTAACCATTGAAATCAACCCTTGAGAAGGGGTTACCCCTCCGACAGAGAGGACAGAGCATAGCTCAATTCTTTGTGCTCCACCTCTAAATGCAGCAAGTGCGCTTTCGTATGATGGGGCGCATATTTCTATTTTATACTGAGATATCATATTTCTCTTAATTTTTCTCAAAGTTAGCAAAGAAATGACTATGTTTGAAAACTAATTTTCACATTATGAAACCTATCATCTCTATTTTACTATCAATTTTACTATTTACAAATTGTTCAGATAACTCTATATCCACCAAAGAGTATGCTGCCGAGGTTGAGAGAGACCTTGAAGCAAAATTAACACTTCTTGACGGGAAATTTTCAATAGATGATGCCATCTCAGGATGTGCTAACAATCAAGAGATTGAGGCAATGAAATTTTTGTATGCGTATATGCCGATAGGGGATATGATAGATTATGATAAATCTCTCTACTTAAATGGTGTAAGGAGTGCATTTGTTGCTCGAAAAGAGATGGCTTGGGGAAAATCGGTTCCTAAACAATTGTTCAGACATTTTGTCCTCCCCATTAGGGTAAATAATGAGAATCTTGATAATTCTCGTGAGATTTTTTACAACGAACTTAAAGACAGAGTTGCAGGGCTCTCTATGTATGATGCAATTTTGGAGGTCAATCATTGGTGTCACGAAAAGGTGATATATACCCCTTCTGATGGCCGTACCTCTTCCCCATTGGCAAGTGTTAAAACAGCTTATGGTAGATGTGGAGAGGAGTCTGTGTTTGCGGTTGCTGCACTAAGATCTGTAGGTATCCCTGCAAGGCAGGTTTATACCCCGAGGTGGGCACATACTGACGATAATCACGCTTGGGTTGAGGCTTGGGCAGATGGTAAATGGTACTATCTTGGGGCGTGTGAGCCCGAAGCAAAATTGGATGTTGCTTGGTTTAGTTCAACCGTTACAAGGGGACTTTTGATGCATACGAAAGTGTTTGGAAAATATAATGGGGATGAAGATATTATTTCGGTAACAGATTGTTATACAGAGATTAATGTTACATCAAATTATGCCCCTACTAAAAGATTGGTTGTCCTCCTTAATGGTGATAATGGAGGAGTTGAGGGGGCAAAAGTTGAGTTCAAAATTTTTAATTATGGGGAGTTTTACAGTGCAATTACTACAGCAACAGATAGTTGCGGTATGGCCTCTGCAACGCTTGGAAAGGGAGATATTTTGGTATGGATCTCCAAAGGGGATAGATTTGCATTTTCAAGAGTTGCAGCAGATCAGGATACTTTGAAATTTGAATACAATTCGCTGTCGGATAATATTAAAATGTCAAAAGCTGGTGATGTGTCGGTAGAGAAATTTACCCCCCCGGCAGAGAAACGAAGCGATGTAGTTCTTACAGAGGAGGAGGTCGAAGCTAATAATATGCGACTTGCAAAGGAGGATTCGATAAGACTTTCATACACAGCGACTTTTGCAACGATTGAAGATGCACGAAAGTTGAAATTAAGAATTGATTCTGAGCTAATTTTCAAATATTTACAGGCCTCTCGCGGTAATTGGAGGGAGATAGAATCATATCTTACAGGTATTGACAGTAACTCATTTGCAGCCGGGATAAAACTATTGGATCTTATCAGTGAAAAGGATCTCAGAGACACCCCTTCAGCTACCCTTCTTGACCATTTATCAAATTATAATATTGATCAGAGTGATGCTATTTATCTCTCTTATGTTCTTAATCCGAGGGTTTCTCTTGAGCTTTTAACCCCTTGGAGGAGCTTTTTTCAAGAGTTGATAGATAAAGGGACCTTTAACAATAATCCTAATCCCGATGCAAATACTATCATTGAGTTTGTAAAAAAAGTGAAAGTTCTTGACAATTATAACCCTCAAGGGATCCCAATGACCCCTATGGGAGTGTATAATTTGATGGCGGCAGACAGCAAGTCGAGAAATGTCCTCTTTGTAGCCCTATGTAGAAGTGCTAATATCCCAGCTCGAATCGAAGAGGTGGGAGGTAAGTTGCAATATTTCGGTGATGGAAAATGGAATGACGTAAGTCTTGATGGTGATGAAAAGAATAGTGTCTCTATCGCCCCAAAAGGGGATCTTCATCTTCAATTTGCAGGTCACCCTTTTATAAAAGATCCTAAATACGAGACCCATTTTACCATTGCTAAAATTGAGAATGGGACAATACGATCTCTCAATTTTACAGACAAAGAGGGGAGGGAAGGATCGATAACTTACAATGGTATCTTTAGCAAACCCATCCATCTCGATTGCGGAAATTATATGTTGACAAGCGGGGTCAGATTGGCGAGCGGAACTGTCTTGGTATCAAAGAATTTCTTCACAATTCAAGAGAATAAAAAAACTGATGTTCCCCTTGTTTTCGGTGTAGATAAAACAGAGCTTCAAGTTATCGGAAGTATGAATCCCGAGTGGAAATTCTCACAATTATTAGAGGCGGGAAAGAGTAAGAGCTCCTCGATACTCGAATGTACAGGAAGAGGATTTTTTGTGATAGCTTTTCTTAAATCTAACCACGAGCCGAGCAACCACGTGATCCGTGATCTATTTAAAAATGAGGCCACCTTACCTATTATTATTTTATATCGCAATCAGGGGGAGTACAAAAAATATCTTCAAGGGGAATTCCCCACCCCTTCAAAAGGGATCTATTTTGGAATAGATGAGAATGATGAGATATTTACCAATATTACAAAAGAGATGAAAATGGACAAAATTGAATATCCACTTGTGGTTATAGCAGACTCTTTTGGACGAATTGTATATATATCTGAAGGGTATCAAATCGGCATTGATAGAGAAATTGAAAGATTATCACCAAAAAATGGTATTGTGGATAAATAATTTATAGGTTATTATATATTATTTTTGGTATATTTGTGCTTTGAAAAAATTATATAAATCGAAAATTACATAAATAACTAATAGAAGTATGAAAACTTTAAAATTAATATCCATTGCAGCTGTTTCTGTAATGTTGTTTACTGGCTGTGATTTTTTTAGATCGATTATCGGAAAACCGACATCGAAAGAGATAGAAAGAATGAAAATTGAGGCACAGCTTCAAGCAAAAAAACAAAAAGAGATAGACTCTCTAAACAAAATTAATGAGCAGATCGCATTAGAGGAGGCTTCAAAAGCTACAATAAATGAGGAAAACGGAAGGTTTTATGTTGTACTCGGTAGTTTTAAAGTTGTAGAGAATGCTAATAAAATGTTTACTTTACTTGAGAAGAATGGATATAAACCCATAACTATCAAATTTAAAAATGGTTATGAAGTTGTTTCTGTTGCCGGATTTAATAATTATGGTCAGGCTAAGCAGGAATTGGCAAAGCTTTTAGAGTATGAATATTGTCCTGAGGACATTTGGATATATGATATACGCCAAAACCTTCACGAATAAATATTTTTTCCAAAATAAATATTTTGACACTTTTAATAACAATATAATATAATTATAGATGAAAACTACCGCATTCACCCAAAAGCACATAGATTTGGGTGCTAAAATGGTACCTTTTGCCGGTTATAATATGCCGGTTGAATATGTAGGTATAAATGAAGAACACAACACAGTTAGGAACGGTGTAGGTGTGTTTGATGTTTCACATATGGGTGAGATTTGGGTTAAAGGTCCCAATGCCCTCCCTTTTATACAATATGTCTCTTCTAACGATGCTTCTGTCCTTTATCCAGGGAAAATACAATATGCTTGTTTCCCTAATGGTAAGGGGGGGATAGTTGATGATTTCCTTACATATTGTATTGATTCTCAAACATATCTTCTTGTTGTGAATGCTTCAAACATAGAAAAAGATTGGAATCATCTTTGTTCTATTGCTCCGAAATTCAATCTTACCCCCGGTAAGGAGTTATATAATGCATCCGATGAAATTTGCCAATTAGCTGTTCAAGGGCCGAAAGCGATTGAAGCTATGCAAAAAATATGTGATCAAGATATTCTTGATATGGAGTATTACACATTTAAAAAATTGAAATTGGCAGGAGTAGATGTTATCTTTTCAATAACAGGGTATACAGGTGCAGGTGGATGTGAGATTTATGCAGCTAATGAAGATTCAGAAAAAATATGGAGAGCTGTGTTCGATGCAGGTAAAGAATTTGGTATAAGGCCAATAGGACTTGGTGCAAGGGATACCCTCCGTCTTGAAATGGGTTTCTGCTTGTATGGAAACGATATTGATGATACTACCTCACCTCTTGAAGCAGGTTTAGCTTGGATAACAAAATTCAATGATGTCAAAGGAGATTTTATTGATAAGGAGTATATGCTAAAACAAAAAGCAGAGGGTCTTAAACGCAAATTAATCGGTTTTGAATTGGTTGACAGAGGTATTCCTCGTCACGGGTATGTTGTTTGTGATGCTGAGGGAAATGAGATAGGTGTTGTTACATCCGGTACTATGTCGCCATCACTTAAGATTCCCCTCGGAATGGCTTATGTTAAGCCTGAGTTTTCTAAAGTTGATAGTTGTATCTACATAAAAGTGAGGGATAAACTTCTCAAATCTAAGGTTGTTAAGACCCCTTTTATAAAGAAATAATTTTATAAACGATCAAGCAGGCTTAGCGGCCTGCTTTTTGTTATTATTGATAAATGGAAAAATCGATTTGTTTTATTTTCTTACTATTTTCACTAACCGTTTATTCTCAAGATGATAAGTGTAAAGATAGGTTAAGAGAGCACGTTAAATATCTCTCATCCGACAAACTTCAAGGGAGAAAAGCTGGTTCGCAAGGGGAGAAAACTGCTGCCGGTTATGTGTATGATAAGTTGTTTGATGCGGGCGTTGAGATGTTGACTCCGAGAGGGGGACAGGACTTTTCCATTGCTGTTGGTAATGACACTATTCGTTCCCAAAATATAGTGGGGATTGTTGAGGGGTGTGATCCGAAACTGAGAGGAGAGTATATTGTCATAGGGGCAAATATTGACCATATTGGAACAAATGTTATCTCTATGGATGGTAAAGAGGTGTCTCAAATCTATCCAGGTGCAGATGACAATGCTTCGGGAATTGCTTGTCTTATCGAAATAGCAGAGAGGGTGGCTGCATCCTCATTTTCATTTAAACGATCGGTCATTTTTGCAGGATTTGGGGCTAAGGAGTTTGGGATGGCCGGTTCTTGGTATTTTGTCAACAGGGCTTTTGCTCAGATCGATAGTGTGAGTTTAATGCTAAATCTTAATATGGTCGGGCGTACATCGCAGGGCGGCAAGATTTTATACTCTACTTGTGTCCCCAATCCCGATATAACATATACGATAGGATCCCTTTCAAGGGCTCTCTCTTTTCCCCTCCCTACTGAGCATAGGGGGGAGTTATTATCATCTGATTATCTCGCTTTTTATGAGAGGAATATCCCTGTTACCCTTTTTACAACAGGATTCCATAGAGATCGCCGCACAGTTCGTGATACCCCCGACTTGATAGATTATGATTCAATGGAGGGGGTTTGTGAATTTGTTTTTGCGTTTGCTCGTGAAGTTGCAAATAGAGAGAATAAAATCAGTGTTCCATCTATTGGTTTGGAAAATAGTGGACTTGAGCGGATCTATTCACCCTATGAAGTTGATACCCCTCCCCAATTTTATCACGGGAATGAAAAGGTATTTCTCGAGAGATGGGTGTATGACTATTTGAGATATCCAGAACTCCCTTTGGCAATGGGTATTCAAGGGCAAGTTATTGTTGAATTTATCATCGAAAAGGACGGAAGTATTTCTAATGTCAAAGTCACAAAGGGTATTGAAGATAGTCTTGATAATGAGGCGTTAAGAGTTATTTCAGCATCTCCTAAATGGAAAGCAGGTGTATTGGGTGGACAAAAGGTTCGTGTTAAATTTTCCATCCCCGTTGAATTTAGACTCAAAAAGAGGTAGATTTTTCATTTTTTCATACCTTTGCCAATCATAATTTTTTTGACTATGGAGTATAATTTTTTAGATATAGAGAAGAAGTGGCAGTCGTATTGGTCCGAGAATCAAACATACAAAGTTGATATTGATAAATCAAAGCCTAAATATTATGTCCTTGATATGTTTCCCTATCCATCAGGTGCTGGACTTCATGTAGGGCACCCTCTCGGGTATATAGCGAGTGATATTTATAGCAGATTTAAAAGATTGAAGGGGTTTAATGTCCTTCATCCTATGGGGTATGATGCTTTCGGATTACCTGCCGAACAATACGCGATTCAAACAGGGCAACACCCAGCTTCGACTACCGAAAAAAATATTGCCCGTTATCGTGAACAAATGGACCGAATCGGTTTTTCATACGATTGGTCAAGGGAGGTGAGGACCTGTGATCCCAAATATTATAAGTGGACACAATGGGCTTTTCTTCAGATGTTTGAACATTGGTACGATCTTGATGCAGACAAAGCTGCACCTATCGATGAATTAATAAAAACTTTTGCACAATCCGGAAATAAAAATGTAAATGCCGCTTCAGGAGAGGTCGTTGAATTTTCTGCTTCTGAGTGGAACGATATGACCGAGAGGGAAAAAAGCGATATCTTGATGGCATATAGGATTGCATATCAGGGGGAAACCTCTGTCAATTGGTGTTCCCAATTAGGTACGGTTTTAGCCAATGATGAGGTGAAAGAGGGTATCTCGGTGAGGGGAGGATTTCCTGTTGAGCAGAGGAAGATGATGCAGTGGCAACTTAGAGTCTCAGCATATGCAGAGCGTCTTTTAAATGATTTGGATAGTTTGCAATGGTCTGATTCTCTTAAAGATATGCAGAAGAATTGGATTGGAAAATCTCAAGGGGCAGAGGTCGTATTTAAGGTAGATAATGGGGAGGAAATTTATGATATGACAATTTTTACGACTCGTGCAGATACCATTTTCGGGGTAACTTTTATGGTTCTTGCCCCTGAAAGTGAGTGGGTGGATAGATTGACAGTTGATTCTCAGAGAGCGTTGGTTGATGAGTATCTAAGTTCAGCAAAAAAGAAAACGGAGAGGGAGAGGATGACAGAAACAAAGAGGGTTTCCGGTGTATTTACAGGGTCTTATGCTATCAATCCCCTTACTAATGAAAAGGTTCCGGTATGGATTTCAGATTATGTTTTGTCAGGATATGGAACTGGTGCAATTATGGCTGTTCCTGCCCACGATAGTAGGGATTATGCATTTGCAACACATTTTAAATTACCTATTATTCCCCTTATCGAAGGGTGTGATATATCTACAGAGAGTTTTGATGCCAAAGATGGAATAATGTGTAACTCAGGATTCTTAAACGGAATGTCTGTAAGTGAGGCTATTCCTGCTGCAATAGAGAAGGTAGAGTCTCTCGGAATAGGTAAAAGGAAGATTAATTATAGATTAAGGGATGCCATTTTTTCTCGTCAGAGATATTGGGGCGAGCCCTTTCCTATCTATTATAATGAGGGAATCCCCTTTGCAATGGATGAAAAGGATCTCCCTCTTGAGCTTCCTGAGGTGGATAAATTTCTCCCAACTGAGGCAGGTGAGCCCCCTTTGGCCCGTGCTGAAAATTGGACTTTTAACGGCTATCCGATCGAGAAGAGTACGATGCCGGGTTTTGCCGGAAGCAGTGCCTATTATCTGAGATATATGGATCCTGATAATGATTCGTTTTTAGTGGGCAAAGATGCCGATAACTATTGGAGGAGTGTTGATTTGTATATTGGTGGAACAGAGCACGCAACAGGCCACCTTATCTATTCAAGGTTTTGGAACAAATTTTTATATGATTTGGGGTATGTGGTTGAAAAAGAGCCATTCAAGAAGTTGATTAACCAAGGGATGATTCAGGGGAGATCCAATTTTGTCTACCGTATCAAAAACACCAATAAGTTTGTCTCTTATGGTCTTAAAGAAGGATATGATACCACCGAAATACACGTTGATGTAAATATAGTTAATAATGATAGGCTTGATATAGAGGCATTTAAAAGATGGATGCCCGATTATTCTAATGCTCAATTTATTTTGGAGGATGGAGAATATATCTGTGGATGGGGGGTTGAAAAGATGAGCAAATCTATGTTTAATGTTGTAAACCCTGATAGGGTTTGTGAGGAATATGGGGCAGATACACTAAGATTATATGAGATGTTTCTTGGTCCGTTAGAGCAGTCAAAACCTTGGGATACAAAGGGTATAGACGGAGTACACCGATTTTTAAGAAAGTTGTGGCGGCTCTATTTTAGAAACGATGAGTTTATAGTAACAAAGGAGAAACCATCTAAATCGGAGTATAAAGTGTTACATACCCTTATCAAGAAGGTTGAGTCCGATATTGAAAATTTCTCATTTAACACCTCCGTAAGTGCCTTTATGATAGCGGTAAATGATTTGACAGATTTAAAATGTAACTCTTTCGAAATTCTTCAGCCTATTGCAATCCTTTTATCCCCTTTTGCACCCCATATTAGTGAGGAGTTGTGGGAGAAACTCGGGCACGACAATAGTATCACTTTTGCCAAATTCCCTGAATTTATAGAGGAGTACACAATAGAGAATACTTTTGAATACCCTGTATCGTTCAATGGAAAGATGAGATTTAAAATTGAACTACCTAAATCCCTCTCTATTAAAGAGGTAGAAGAGGCAGTCCTTTCAAATCAAAATACTGCCAAATATTTAGGAGAAAGTGCAATTAAAAAGATTATAGTAGTACCATCAAAGATTATTAATATTGTTATATGATTCAAAGTAAAACAGTTCTGATAACAATAAAAGAGTATCTGATTATAACAATCGGTATTTTCCTTTATTGCTTCAGTTGGACATCTTTTCTTATCCCTAATGGTATAGCAGGTGGGGGCGTTACAGGCCTTGCAACTGTTATATTTTATGCCACTGATGGCTTCCTGAAGGTCTCTTATATGTACTTTATTATTAACACTTGTCTTGTAATAATAGGGACATTGGTGCTCGGAAAAGGGTTTGGATTTAAGACCATCTATTGTATTATTTTAGCTACATTGATGTTACAATTTCTTCCGGAGCTGCTCCCTTGGTCATCCGATATTGATGAATCATTCATCAACGCTTTGATAGGGGGCTCAATAGGTGGAATAGGTATCTATATTGTATTCTCACAGGGTGGCAGTACAGGAGGAACTGATATAATAGCATTAATAATAGCGAAATATAGGGAAGTCTCCCCTGGAAGGGTTTTTCTATATTGTGATATGGTGATAATCGGTTCTATCATTTTCTTACCTGACAAGGGGTTGCAAGATGTTGTTTATGGATATATTCAAATGGTCTCTTTCTCTTACACTTTAGACTTGATATTGACCGGAAATAAGCAGTCCGTCCAAATTTTAGTATTCTCTTCAAAATATAATGAGATAGCAGATTCTGTAATTAAAGAGATTGGTAGAGGGGTGACAGCTTTAAGTGCAACAGGTTGGTACTCCCAGACAGATAGTAAAGTTTTGGTTATAATCCTAAGGAAGAACCAACTCTCAGAGGTTACTAAGCTAATTAAAAAAATTGATAATAAGGCCTTTATATCAGTCACTCAGGCGATGAGTGTTTATGGGCTCGGTTTCGATCAAATTAAATCAGGAGGAAAAATTGAATGGAAAAAAGGGTTAAAACAATCTTCGAAGGGGTCAAAGACTACCTTATCATAACATTAGGTCTTATTTGCTATACATCTGCGTGGGTTATTTTTATATTGCCCAACGGAATTGTGGGGGGTGGCGTTTCCGGTATTGGTGCAATAATCCAATATACTACAGGATTTCCTGTCAGCTACTCTTTCTTTCTAATAAATATAGTTCTACTTGCAACAGCGCTAAAGGTTCTTGGTAAGGGCTTTGGAGTGAAGACCATTTACGCTATCGTTGTAGCATCACTTGCTTTCAAAATTCTCCCTATTGTTATACCACAAGTATTTATCGACGAGATAGCTATTTCAAATGGAAAATTACTTTGTTGTATCATCGGAGGTGCGATGTCCGGAGTTGGTATAGGGCTGACTTTCAGTAGAGGTGGAAGCACAGGTGGAACCGATATTGTAGCCCTAATGATTACTAAATATAGAAATATCTCCCCTGGAAGGATTATTCTTCTGATAGATATATTTGTGGTAGGATCATCCATTTTCCTTCCAACAGAGGCAGGAATAGGTCATAGACTTGCAAATGTAATCTACGGCTATATTTTAGTTGCTGTTTGCGGATTTACAATAGATCTCTTTATCTCAGGAACAAAACAATCGGTTCAAGTCTTTATCTTCTCCAAGCGATATGAGGAGATAGCGGATGTTGTAACTACCCAACTTCGAAGAGGGGTGTCTGTCCTTGATGCACAAGGGTGGTTTACAAAACAAGAGGGAAAAGTGCTATTGGTAATTGTTCGGAAAACGGAGTCAAGTCTTTTATTTAAAACCGTTAAAGGGATAGATAAGGATGCCTTTATGTCGGTAGGAAGTGTTACAGGTGTTTATGGGGAAGGATTTGATTCTCTTAAAGTTAATAAAAAATAAATTATTTTTTATAATTAAATTTTAGAAATATTTGTTTTTCTTTTTTAAAAAAAGGTAAAATAAAATATCTATACAATATTTTTGTATAGACAATGATTTTACCACTTAAAAACTTAAAACAAATGAAAAACTTTCCTGACTTTTTTATTATTGTAGGGTTTATACCTCTTTTATTTTATACATTTATATTATTACTATTAATCTACAAGATATTCCGTTTTAAAAGGGATGTTTATCTTGATGGGACGGACATATCTATTGTCAAGTATCATACATTTTTCTTATCTATTATAGCGATTATTTTTTTAATAAATTTTATTATTAACTTATCATTCGGAAAGGAATTGTACGGATATCTATCATCCGAATATATTGCAGAGATGACCATAATAAAATTGTACATTTCATCGACAATTATTCCGCTCATCTTTATGAAGGAATTTGGGTTTTTTTCAAAATCCCCGAATTATATAATAATTATTACACTATCTATCCTGTTAGGAATTCTTATTAGCGATATCTTCTCCTATTTCGGTTATTTAAATGCGGCAATTAATGTGATGAAGATAGTGGCTATATCATTTAATTTAATAATATTCAATTTCATCCTCTACAAAATTGTGTTTTTCGGGAGGCAATATAGATTTTTTATTTCAATCGGTGGACCGATAAAAATGGTGTTAATTATTGGTATGATGATGCTTTTTAGTTTCATCTATCTCTATTATGAAGTGTCTCATAGATCGATAATAAACTACTCTATATCTGTTCTTTTATTTATGATTTTACACTTTATTGGTATTCATAAATATCTTTTTAATAGATCTTTATTTTCAAATCTATTTATTACGGATGGAGATGATTTTTCTTTGCCAATTCTCGGAAAGGTATCAGATATTAACGAGCTTTCAAATTCTGAGTCTGAACAATTGAAGATCAGACTTATTGCCCTTTTTGAAAAAGATAAACCTTATCTTTCAAAAGATATATCTATCAGCGAGGTGGCAATGATGTTATATACCAATAAAACATATCTTTCTAAGGTCATAAATAATGATATTAAAAAGAATTTCAGAGAGTTGGTGAATTATTTCAGGGTAAGGGAAGCAATTAAAATTTATTCAGCAAACAGCAATATATCAATGGGGGAGTTATGTTCAATGAGTGGATTTAACAATATTGCCTCTTTTACAAGTGCTTTTAAACTTAATACCGGTTATACACCAGGTGAGTGGAAAAGGGAGATTAAAAATAAAAAGGATTGTATAAATGAAAAGTCTATTCTTCAAGATATTATGCAAGAGTGTTAATTTTAATATTTATAAAAAGGGGTTAAAGATGGCGAAGGAGACAAGAGGGAGGAGACACATCTCTCCGGAAGAGCTTTATTATCACAAGATTGATAAACTTATAAAGGATAAACAACTTTTTTTGCAACCGGAAGTCGGAGTGAACGAACTGGCCAAAGAGCTTGGTACCAATAGAACATATATTTCAAATGCAATTTGTGCCAAACATCGGAATTTTAGAAAATACCTCAACTCTATAAGGGTAGATTATTTATTATCACAAATGGTAAATGGCGATATTTCTGAGAGTGTTTTGATGGATAGTGAGGAGGTTGCCTTTAGTGCCGGCTTCACAAATCGTAAAGCGATGGATAGAATATTAAGAAACGAGTTTGGAAAGACGTTTTGTCAATTAAGAAATGAGTATATTTGCCACGCAAAGAAAATTTAGGCGAATAAATAAATAATTAACCAATAGGATATGGCAGACGAAAAGATTATTTTTTCAATGAACGGAGTGGGCAAAGTATTACCCCACAATAATAAAGTTATTCTCAAAGATATTTATCTCTCCTTCTTTTATGGGGCAAAAATAGGTATTATCGGTCTTAATGGATCGGGTAAATCCACCTTGTTGAAAATAATTGCCGGTATTGAAAAATCTTATAATGGGGAGGTTGTTTGGGCCCCCGGATATACGGTTGGATACTTAGAGCAGGAGCCTGTACTTGATGATAATAAAACAGTTATTGAGGTTGTTCAAGAGGGTGTTCAAGAGGTGATGGATCTACTAAAAGAGTATGAGCAGGTTAATCTCCAATTTGCAGAACCTATGAGTGACGATCAGATGAATAAACTGATTGATAGGCAAGGGGAGCTTACCGACAAGATAGAACATATCGGGGGGTGGGATATAGATTCAAAATTGGAGAGGGCTATGGATGCTCTTCAGTGTCCCGATCCGGATGCGTTGGTGAAGAAACTCAGTGGTGGAGAGCGTAGAAGGGTTGCACTATGTCGTTTACTTTTAAAGGAGCCGGATGTTCTCCTTTTGGACGAGCCTACCAACCACTTGGATACCGAAAGTATTCAATGGCTTGAGGCCCATTTACAACAATATAAAGGCACTGTAATTGCGGTTACTCACGATAGATATTTCCTTGATAATGTTGCAGGTTGGATATTGGAGTTAGATAGGGGAGAGGGTATTCCTTGGAAAGGGAATTATTCATCTTGGTTGGATCAGAAAAGTACTAGGTTGGCTCAAGAGGAGAAACAAGAGAGTAAAAGGAGAAAGACACTTGAGCGGGAGTTGGAGTGGGTAAGAATGGCCCCGAAAGCTCGTCAAGCAAAATCAAAGGCCAGATTGGGTGCTTATGAAAAAATGTTGAATGAGGATGGACGTCAAAAAGAGGAGAGATTGGAGATATTTATACCAAATGGTCCTCGTCTTGGAAATAAGGTCATTGAGGCGGTTAATGTTTCTAAGTCTTTTGGTGACAGGCTTTTATTTGAAGGTTTGAATTTTAAACTTCCCCCTGCAGGGATAGTAGGTGTGATAGGCCCTAATGGTGCCGGTAAAACGACTTTGTTTAGATTGATAATGGGTATTGAAAAGGCTGACAAAGGGGAGTTTACCATAGGTGAGACAGTTAAGATAGCATATATTGATCAACAGCATAAACAGATCGACCCGGATAATACAGTTTATGAAACAATAGCAAGTAATTCTGAATTTATAAAACTTGGAAACAAAGAGGTAAATGCAAGAGCTTATGTATCAAGATTTAATTTTTCAGGGGCAGATCAAGAGAAGTTGTGTGGTATTTTGAGTGGTGGTGAGAGAAATAGATTGCATTTAGCCCTCACTTTGAAGGAGGAGGCAAATGTGTTGTTGTTGGATGAGCCTACTAATGATGTGGATGTTAATACAATACGTGCTCTTGAGGAGGGTCTTGAAAATTTTGCAGGTTGTGCGGTAGTTATCTCTCACGATAGGTGGTTTTTGGATAGAATTGCGACTCACATACTTGCTTTTGAAGGGGAATCAAAAGTCTATTTCTTTGAGGGGACATATTCTGAGTATGAGGAGAATAAGAAATTACGTTTTGGTAATCTCGAACCAAAAAGGTTTAAATATAAAAAACTTAAAGAGTAAATTTTTTAAGGATGATGGTTTGTTAACAATTTAATATCTTAGAAACTATCTCTGTGAGTAGGTCTCCATCATCCGCTTCACCTTTAGAATTGCTTTTGCTTCTAATATCGTATTCTCTAAGAATCGATATTATTTTCATAGTTTTCTTTATATTATAATTTGATGCTGCAGCTACGGGATTTTTGCTATATTCCAAGCCGGCTTGTCTTGCAGCATCTTGTAGTGAACAGTTTCCCATCGCCATACTGTGTGCTTGGATTAGCTCTACCTTTGAAAAGAATGAAAAGAGGTAAGCAAGTGTCATCTGTATCGGGTATTTTTTAGGAGACTCCCCGAGGTAGTGGGTGATTTTGTATACCTTTTGAACATTTTTGACAGAGATAGCATTGATCAATTCGTTTAGATTAAATTCCCTACTCATCCCCACATTTTGTTCTATATCTTTTGTAGTTATTGATTTGGAATTTATATCGATAGCTTGTATTATTTTGCCAATTTCAATTACGATCTTTCTCAGATCATTACCGGCAAATTCGGAAAGCATCTCTGCTGCTTGTTTTTCGATAGACATATCTATCGATTTCACGTAATTTTCAATCCATTGAGGTATATCCCAATCTTTCAAGGCAGGTGACTCGAAAACTACACCTTTATCACCACCTTTTTTATATATGGCTGTCCTTTTGTCTGCGTTTACACCTGAGAAAAGAAGAACTAAGACTGTGGTATCCACTATGTTGTCTAAGTATTTACTTAACTCCTCAATCTTTTTCATTGACTGTGCCTCTTTAACAACTACCAACTGCCTCTCTGCCATCATTGGAAATCTGCAACAGATAGAAATGAGATCAAATACATTGGTGTCTGATCCAAAAAGGATAGTTTGATTGAAGTCCTTTTCGGATGGGAGTAATACATTTTCTGTCAATAAATTGCATAGAAGTTCAGGATAGTATGGCTCTTCACCCATAAGTAGGTAGAAGGGGCTGAAATTATGATTTATAATATCATTTTTCAACTTCTCGAACTTATGTATGGTATCTTGCTTCTCGTATTTTGCCATAAAACAAAAATAGTTATTATTTTTGTATTAAATGAAACAATCTGATAAAGCAACCATCTTTGACCCACTGAGGAAAATAGAGGTAGCGTGTACCCCGGAGGAGTTTGTCCGTCAAAAGGTAATACTTTGGTTAAATAGAGAGAAAGGGATCTCTTTAAATCTGATGATGTCGGAGTACCAATTCAAATACAATAATTTGAATTATAGAGCTGATATAGTAGTTTTTGATAAAGAGTTAAAACCTTACATACTCGTTGAGTGTAAAGCACCGGATGTAAATCTTGATAGAAAGATTATTGAACAGGGGGTTAGGTATAATAGAGTTTTAAATGTAAAATATATGATTTTTACAAATGGAAGCTCTATGTTCTTCTGCGAACGAAAAAAAGATTCAAACGAATATGTTTTTAAATCGGAAATAATATTTTCCGACAATTAGTATCTGAGAGTGTTTAACTCAACAACCTTTTATAAATTTGCGCAAATTTTTCATTTAATGTCTCAAACCAATAATTATAAAGAGTATATAAAAGATCCAATTTTTTCCGTTGTTTCGGAAGAGGCAGATAATCTTAATGTAAGTGCTTATGTGATAGGTGGATATGTTAGGGATTGTTTACTTGGTCGTAAAACAAACGATATTGATATTGTTGTTGAGGGGAGTGGATTGGCATTAGCAGAAAAGGTTGCCAAAAGATTGAAGGTAAAAGTATCTGTTTTTCCGAAATTTGGAACAGCAATGTTGCGGACTAAAAAAGGGGTTGAGGTGGAATTTGTTGGGGCAAGAAAGGAGTCGTATCGCTCCGATTCACGAAAACCGATAGTTGAAGATGGTACTATTTATGAGGATCAGATGAGGCGTGATTTCACAATAAATGCCCTTTCTATTTCATTGAAACAGACTAATTATGGAGAGTTAACAGACCCTTTCGGCGGAGTTGAAGATCTTAAATCTTCTTTGATCAAGACACCGTTAGACCCGGATACTACATATAGTGACGACCCATTGAGGATGGTTAGGGCCATTAGATTCGCATCTCAACTCTCTTTTACAATAGTACCGGAGTCCTTAGAATCTATTAAGAGAAATAGAGCGAGGCTTGCGATCCTCTCTGTGGAGAGGATAAGTGAAGAATTGAATAAGATATTACTCTCTCCAAAACCATCTATCGGTATAAGATTATTGGATCAGACCACCCTTCTTGAACTTATTTTGCCCGAATTGACAAATCTAAAAGGTATTGAAAATCAGGAAGGTGTTGGGCATAAAGACAATTTTACTCACACATTGCAGGTGCTTGATAATATCTCCTTGAATACAGATAACTTATGGCTTAGGTGGGCTGCTCTTCTCCACGATATTGGAAAAGCTCCCACAAAAAGATTTGAACAAGGGGTCGGATGGACTTTTCATAGCCACGATTTTGTAGGTGCCAAAATGGTTGAAAATATATTTCGCTATTTGAATATGCCCCAAAACGAGAAGATGAAGTATGTCCAGAAGATGGTTCAGCTCCATTTGCGTCCAATCTCTTTAGTTCAAGATGAGGTGACCGATTCTGCTGTGAGAAGGTTGCTTTTTGATGCAGGAGATGATGTAGATGATCTTATGACACTTTGCGAGGCAGATATAACATCCAAAAACGATAAAACAGTTGCTAAACATAAAAATAATTTCTTATTGGTTAGAAAGAAATTGGTAGAAGTTGAGGAGAGTGATAGGGTGAGAAATTTTCAGCCTCCTATTTCGGGTGAGACAATTATGAAAACATATGGGATCCCCCCTTGTATAGAGATTGGGCTGATTAAAGAGTTTATAAAAAATGCCATTCTTGATGGAGTTATCGAGAATAAATACGAACCGGCATTTGAGTTGATGAAAAAGAGGGGGGCAGAATTGGGACTCAAAGAGGTTTAGTGAATATTAACACCCAATAAATCAATAAATTCGCTCCTTGTCCTTACATCTTTTAGAAATGCTCCAGTAAATGCAGATGTTGTAGTCACTGAATTTTGCTTTTGAACACCCCTGATCTGCATACACATATGAGATGCTTCAATTACGACAGCAACGCCTAATGGATTGAGTGTTTGTTGAATACAATCTCTAATCTGAACTGTGAGTCGCTCTTGAACTTGCAATCTTCTTGCGTAACACTCTACAACCCTTGCTATTTTACTCAGACCTGTAATATATCCGTTTGGGATATATGCAACATGGGCTTTTCCATAAAATGGGAGGAGGTGGTGTTCGCATAAAGAATATAACTCAATATCTTTAACGATTACCATTTGGCGGTAATCCTCTTTAAACATAGCTGAACGAAGAATCTTTGCTGCATCCATTTTGTACCCTTGGGTAAGAAATTGCATACTTTTTGCCACTCTCTCAGGACTTTTCAAAAGTCCCTCCCTTTCAGGATCTTCCCCAAGAAGGGTGAAAATCTCTTTATAATGAGCTGCAAGGTCAGATGTAATATTTTTATCGTACTCTTCGATTTTTTTAAATGCCATAATTTCAAAATTTTGCGACAAAATTAGAGGAAAATGTTGACAGATACTAATAAATTCTTAATTTAGAAGTTTAAATACCAATCAAAGATGAAAAGAGTTTTATTTACAGCAGCTGTAGAAGATGAATTATTGAGTGCAAGAATTGCTTATAATGAACTATTTAATGGATATAAAGGGTTAGATAATTCCAATATTGAGATTGATTTTATCACCACCGGAATTGGGACAACAGGTACCTCTTATTTTTTGACCAAAGCCCTCTCAGACTCGAGTAGAAAATATGATTTTGTTGTCAATATTGGTCTTGCTGGCTCTTTCAATGATAAGTATCCGATAGGTAGCGTTGTCCGTGTCATCAAGGAGCAATTTGGTGATCTTGGGGTAGAGAGTAGATTGGGTTTTCAAACCCTTTTTGAGTATCAGATACTCGATGCAAATACCCTCCCTTTCAAAAATGGGGCATTATATTCTCCTTATCTTGATATTGAGATGGAAAACGGACTCTCATCTATTCCCTCTGTGACAGGGATAACTGTTCAGATGGTATCGGGATTGAGTGAAAGTGTTGAGAGGATTAAAAATAGATTTTCCCCCGATATCGAGAGTATGGAGGGGGCTGCGGTTTTTTATGTGGCATTGATGGAAAAGGTCCCATTTATTGAGTTGCGATCCGTATCAAATGAGGTTGGAGAGCGAGATAAGTCCAAATGGAATATTCCGAAAGCGTTGGACAATCTCAAGGATGCGTGTAAAGAGTTGCTTCGCTTGATTGTATCTATGCAATAATTGTGAAAATGGATATAAAAATTGCATACTCTCCTTGTCCGAATGATACCTTTGCCTTTCACGCAATGGTTAATCATCTTATTGACACAAAAGGCTTTGATTTCGAACCTGTTCTGATGGATGTTCAGACCCTTAACGAGAGTGCTCAGAAAGGTGAATATGATATTTGTAAACTTAGTTACCACGCCTTTTTTACCCTATGCGACAAATATGTTATGTTAAGGAGCGGCTCTGCCCTTGGCTATGATAATGGTCCTATTGTTGTGGTTAAAGGGGGAGATGACCAAAGGCAAATAGATAAAAAGGGGTTGAGCAGTGCAACTGTTGCTATTCCAGGAAGATTAACTACAGCTGCATTGTTGCTTAAAATGGCATACCCACAAATCGGTGATTTGAATGAGTATCTATTCTCAGATATTACCTCTGCTGTCATTTCAGGCAGGGTGGATGCTGGAGTGTTAATTCACGAAGGGAGATTTGTTTATGATCAAATGGGCCTTGAATGTTTAATGGACTTAGGCAAATATTGGCAGAAATCGAGTTCGCTACCCCTTCCATTGGGTGGAATAGCGATCAAAAGGTCTTTTAAAGATAAAAAAATAATAGATGATATCCTCTCCGAAAGTATAAAATTTGCCATCAATAACCCCTCTTTATCATCAGATTATGTTGCTTCAAATGCTAAGGAGTTGTCAAGGGATATTCAGATGAAGCATATAAATACTTTCGTTAATAAAGACTCTGTGAATATTTCACAAAAGGGGATTGAGGCGGTTGAAGCATTGTATTCTAATTATTTGGGAATCAATGGATATGATAAAATATTAAAAGATTTATTTATTTAAAAAATTTATTTTAAAAAAATTGAATATGGAGAACAAAGAAATTATTAAAATTGATAGCATTTATAAAATCTATCAAGTGGGTGATCAAGAGGTGAGAGCGTTAGATGGAGTTTGCCTCTCTATTCACAAAAACGAATATGTTGCTATTATGGGGCCGTCAGGCTCGGGTAAATCAACAATGATGAATATTTTAGGGTGTTTAGATACCCCATCAAAAGGAAAATACATACTCAACGGAACAGATGTCAGTGAGATGGAAGACAATGAGTTAGCTGAGGTTAGAAATAAAGAGATAGGTTTTGTTTTTCAGTCTTTTAACCTTTTACCACGATATAACTCGATAGAGAATGTTTCACTCCCGTTGATTTATGCAGGCTATTCTAAAAAAGAGAGGGAAACTCTCGCAATAAAATCACTTAATGATGTAGGGCTCGGTGAGAGGATGAGGCACAGACCAAATGAGTTGTCAGGAGGGCAAAAACAGAGGGTCGCACTTGCAAGGGCGCTTATAAATACCCCTTCTATCATATTGGCAGATGAGCCTACAGGTAATCTTGACACCAAAACATCTATTGATATTATGAAATTATTCAATGAGATATATTTGAAAGGGAACACAGTGATAGTGGTGACGCACGAAGAGGATATAGCCAAATATGCTCGAAGAATTGTCCGCCTAAGGGATGGTAAGATTGAGGCTGACTATGTTAATGATAATCCAACAATTGTTTAATAATATGTCTATTTATACTAAAACTGGAGATCTTGGAGAGACGTCAATAATAGGGGGTAAAAGGGTTTCTAAAAATTCACCTCGAGTTAATGCCTATGGTGATGTAGATGAGCTCATATCTCATATCGGACTTCTTCGTTGTCAGATTCCTAATGAAAATAGTGTTTTAAGGAGGATTCAAATTAATTTGATGATGGGTTCTGCTATCCTTGCCTCTGAGGTTGAAAATAAAAAAACGGTGTGTTTCAGTGTAGATGAGATCACTTTTTTAGAGAAAGAGATCGATAGGATGACAGTTGAGATGCCTCAACAGATAGCTTTTATTTTACCAGGAGCCCCCGCAGAGGCTGCATTATGTCACATCGCACGAACAGTGTGTCGCAGGGCTGAGAGGTCTTCGATAGCAATTAAAGATGATAGAGATGGTATTATCTTAACTATTAAATATTTAAATAGATTATCCGACTACCTTTTTACACTTGGTAGGTATCAATGTCATCTGACTAACATTTCTGAAGATTTTTGGTTACCATAAGGAATAATTTTTTATCTTTGCCGCCCCTAATATTTAGGGTGAAATTAACTTAATTTTTTAGAGTTATGTATTGGACACTTGAATTGGCTTCTAAGCTTGAAGATGCACCTTGGCCGGCTTCAAAAGACGAACTTGTTGATTATGCTACACGTTCCGGAGCTCCATTGGAGGTAATTGAAAATCTCGAGGATCTCGATGATGATGGCGAGATATATGATAGTATAGAGGATATTTGGCCGGATTATCCAAGTAAAGAGGACTTCTTCTTCAACGAAGAGGAGTACTAAGTATAGTTTTAAATATGAAACCGAACCCGGCTTACGAGTCGGGTTTTTTATTATCTTTGTAAAAGTTTTTTTTGTAAGATATTTATGAAAATTGTAGTTGCAGGAGCAGGTGAGGTTGGAAGCCATTTGGCAAAGATGCTGAGCCTCGAGCGTCACGACATAACAATCATCGATAATGATGAGGATAGACTCTCTAAGGTCGCTCAAGAGGCTGACCTGATCACTATTCTCGGTAAGCCGACATCTATCGAGACATTGATGGAGGCTGGTGTGCAAAATGCAGATCTTTTTGTGGCTGTAAGCCCGGCTCAAGAGCAGGATGTGAATGTTGTGTCTGCTCTACTTGCCAAAAAGCTCGGAGCAAAGAAGGTTACTGCACGTATCAATAATGAAGAGTACCAAAAAAACGAAAATAAACTATTGTTTACAGAGATGGGGATAGATTCTCTTTTTTATCCTGAGAAAATAGCTGCAAATGAGATTATCAGTTTATTGAAACAGACCTCTACATCAGAATTTATGGATTATTCTCATGGTAAACTTCAATTGATAGTTTATCGTCTTGAGGAGGGATCGCCTATGATAGATAAGACTGTTTCTGAGGTGAGAGCAACTACTGAAAATCTTTTCAGATCGGTCTCTATCTCTCGAAACGGGGAGACCATTATTCCAAAGAGTACCACAAGATTTAAATATCATGATCAAGTATTTCTAATTGCCAGAAAAGAGGGTGTAGAGCGGGCAATGTCTATGTCGGGTAGAGAGAAAGTTTCAATCAAAAAATTGATGATATTAGGGGGGGGAAGAATAGGGGAGTTAGTGGCTCGTAAATTGGAAAAAACCATTGAACATATTAAAATAATTGAGCAAAAACCAGATAGATGTGCTTTCTTATCAGAGACACTGAGTCGCACTTTGATTGTTAATGGAGATGGACGTAATTCGGATATGCTTATAGACGAGGATATTAAAGATTATGATGCTTTTGTGGCTGTTACAAGTAGCTCCGAAACCAACATTCTCTCGTGTGTTGTGGCAAAAAGAATGGGTGTGCCGAGGGTTATAGCAGAGGTTGAAAATTTTGAGTATATAAATCTCGCAGAGGGGATGGGTGTTGACTCTGTAATCAACAAAAAACTAATCACAGCAGGACGTATTTTCCGTTTTACACTCTCTAATAAGGTTCGCTCTATCAAGGTGTTAAATGGGACAGATGCTGAGGTCCTTGAATTTATCGTAAACACAAACAGTAAAATAACGACAAGAAAAATATGTGAACTTAATTTTCCTGAGGATGCTATTATCGGTGGTGTAATCAGGGGTAACGAGAGTTTTATTCCGAACGGAGAAAGCGTCATCAGACCCTATGATCAGGTTGTTGTTTTTGCCAACCCTGCCGCAGTGTCCAAAGTTGATAAATTTTTCTTGTAGTCTATGTTTTAAAATAAATAATTCTATAAATGAAAAAAAGTAATTTAAAATTTTCTGGTAAGACCAGAATGGAACACGATTTACTTGGAGATAAAGCTGTTCCCGATGAGGCACTTTATGGGATTCAAACCCTTAGGTGTATTGAAAATTTCGATATTAGTAATTATCATCTTTGCGACTACCCTGAGTTTATTAAGGCTCTCGGGATAGTAAAAATGGGGGCTATAATGGCAAATCACAAGCTCGGACTTGTCTCTGATGAGATCAAAGATGCTGTTGTAGCTGCATCTCAAGAACTTATAGAGGGAAAACATTTGGAACATTTTCCTATTGATATGATGCAAGGCGGTGCTGGCACAAGTGTAAATATGAATGCTAATGAGGTGATTGCGAATAGGGCATTGGAGATTATGGGTAAAAAAAGGGGAGAATATAAATTCTGCCACCCTAATGATCACGTAAATATGGCTCAATCAACAAATGATGCCTATCCAAGTGCTATGCACCTCGGCCTCTATTTTATCAATATGGAGGTTCAATCTTCGTTAAGAGAGCTTATAGCAGCTTTTAAAGCTAAGGAAAAATCGTTTTCGAAAGTTATAAAAATGGGGCGTACTCAGCTTCAAGATGCTGTTCCTATGACTTTAGGACAATCATTCGGAGCCTTTGCAGATGCAATGAAACACGAATCGGAGCGTATTCAAAGGGCTGCTGATGAGTTTCTATATACAAATATGGGTGCTACTGCTATCGGTACAGGTATCACTGCAGAACCGGGATATGCAGAGATATGTACTCAATATTTGAAAGATATATCTGGCCTTAATGTTAAACTCTCTAAAAATCTTGTTGAGGCTACACACGATACCTCTTCAATGGTGGCCTATTCATCTGCTTTAAAATCGGCAGCGATAAGACTTTCAAAAATATGTAACGATCTCAGACTTATGTCTTCAGGTCCCCGTACAGGTATCGAAGAGATCAATCTCCCCCCTAAACAACCAGGATCATCTATTATGCCGGGTAAGGTAAACCCTGTTATTCCGGAAGTTGTAAATCAAGTTTGTTTTAAAATCATAGGTAACGATGTTACTGTAATGATGGCTTCTGAGGCAGCTCAATTGGAGTTAAATGTTATGGAACCTGTTATTGTGGAGTCTCTTACAGAGTCTGCAAAATGGATGAGCAGAGCATTTACGACACTTAGAGTCGAGTGTGTTGAGGGTATTACAGCCAATAAAAAAAGATGCGAAGATTTAGTTAAACACAGTATTGGTATCGTGACCGCTTTAAAACCATATATCGGATACTCAAATTGTTCTGAGGTTGCAAAAGAGGCTTTAGCTACAGGAGGCAGTGTATATGATTTAGTTTTAAAACGTAATCTATTAACTAAAAAACAACTTGACAAGATACTCGATCCTAAGAATATGATCAAGCCTACAGTTATCGAGCTTTAGAAAGCGTGGTTAACTCCAACAATAATTGAGTAGTTATTCATATTTCCAAAGCCAACATCGGCTCTGAAAAGAATATTGCCAAATTTAAAACGATACCCTGCCCCATAAGTTGGCAGGGTTTGTTTTATATTGAATTTTTCGAACGAATTAAACATATTGCCGGCCCCTCCCCATACAGCGATTCCGTGCCCCTTGTAGATATTTTGTCTCAGTTCCAATTGGGCTGAAATCAGATTTTTATCCCTATATCTCCCTTGATAATATCCCCTCATTCGGGTATCTCCCCCCATAAGAGGCCACATTGTCCAAGGGGAGTCTCCATAATTAAAATCGCCATAAACATCTATCGCAATCACCCCCCCCTTCCAAACGGGAAAATAGAGGTCAACCAAGGCGGTGGTTTTATAGTAGGGTTTAATTTCAAATAATCCAAAGTAGATCAGTTGTTCAACCTCTATCAGCACCCCTTTCTCAGGGGTTAAATAATTGTCACGAGTGTCAAAATTTATTTTAAGTCCTGCATTTAATGATCTTGTGAACAGATTATTACCCTCTATTAATTCTGGATTTGTAAATGTATTTGTAGAGATATAATCAAAACCTATAATCGGCCCTATAAGAAATTTTGACTTGTTTCGATAAAGAAAATCAAATCTCACTTTTACCCCATCCTCTTTGTAACTCCCTTTATTGCTATCATCTCTGTTATTATCATATCCGATGCCCCAAAATTTTCGTGGATTGTGATTATATTTAAGGGTGTAGTTAAATAAAAATTTGCCGTATGGGGAGTATAGGGATCCCTTTATTCCACCATTTATCGAGAGATTTGTTGAGAGACTTCCAATCACTGACAACAATGAATAGGGGACAGTTTTATCGGGTCCTGTTCTGTAATATGCAATAAATCCTCCGCTCCCCTCAAATTTTCTCTCTTGAGAAAAATTAACTCCATAATATGGGATAATATTAAAAATATCCTCCTTATCAATGAATCTTCGGGGATGTTTTCGGATATAATTATTAATAGTGTCTTGAACGGATGTGATATATATAGAGTCGTAAACTATCTTATTTTGGCAAAATAATTCCCCACCAAATGATATAAAGAATAATGTAATTGGTGTTAAAATAAGGTATTTACGATATTTTAGCATATATTATTTCATACAAACTTAGAAAACAAGTTTGAAATTATCAACCCAAAGTGTGTTACCTATTCCCCCCCAAAAAGCTGCCCCATTACTCGATGTTATCCAAACAATGATATGAGTGGGAGTTTCATCCTCATCTGCCCATCCGATCTCTTGAATGGAAACACTCTCCCCTTTACTGTTAATTGTGCAGTATGATGTATCTCCGTTAATCAGTCCCATATATTTTTTGTAATACCCCTTATTGGAAATATCTCCATAGTGAATCTCGGTAATTTCTCCATTTATCCATTCACAGACATTTTTAGTAATCCTCTTATATCCTGTGCCTACCCTTTCAGAAAATATATTTCCGTCTTTATCTTCCCATCTTTTTTGCAATATAACTTTTATTTCTGCATAATCTGCTCCCCCTATAAATTTTCGTGGAGAGAGGCCCGTGGCACGAGTGACTTCATTGCCTACAATGGCTTTGTAATCGTATTGAAATCCCTTAGGACGATCGTGAAACGGCATTCCACATTCAATCTTTCTGTATGGGGATTTGGTATCTCTGATAGGTTCATGGAAATTACCGATGATTATTGTCCCTTGTGCCACCACATCAATATTAATCATCCCGATCACCTTCACCTTCTCTACGATCACCTCCATCTTTGCACAGTACCCATCTCCCCTCCTTTCTGGGGTGACAGAGTTACTTGTTTTTATGACACCTATGATATTTGCCATAACATTAGATGGGGCAAATATCTCATCTTTAGCTGGCTTATATGGAAAATTTCCCCTAATGGTATCCCCTTTGTACATTTTATAGAGGCGTTTTGTAGCTCCGCCTATAAGTGATGATTCTTTAACTTCGTTTATCCTCCAATTATCAAATTTTCCACACTCCTCTATCATCCTGCTCTCCTTTGATTGAGAAATAAGTGTAGTTGGAAATAAAAATATAGCTATGAGTAATATTAGTAGACGTAAGTTGTACATAAGTTTGTTGGGATCGTTATTTTTTTGTATTTTGCAACCTTAAATAGTTGGCAAAAATATAAAAAATGCGCTCCATATCAACCATATTTCTACTATTTATTTCTATATACACATTATTTGCAGTTAAAGCTTACCCGAAAGCAATTAATGTTCAATTGCCGGATGGATCGGAATTGACTCTATTGGTTAAAGGAGATGAGTATTTCAGATATATGACAACGACATCTGGACAGGTGGTTTCACAAGGGAGAGACGGATTTTATTACTATGCAGATTATTCCAACGGAAAATTAAATCTATCTAATTCGAGGGTGGGCAGGTTCAATCCAACCTCTTTTCGTGGAGGTGTAAAAGGATTATCTCAAGAGACTGCCAAGATGATCAGGGAGAATAATATCAGAAGATTTAATGAGGCAACCTCTCATACAGCTACTTTATCTTCGGGACTACAGAGAAATTTTGTTGATAAAACAGTAAAAGTTCCTGTTTTAATCGTTCAATTTAATGATGTTAAATTTTCGGTACCATCTCCGGTTTCTCATTTTGATAAGATGTTGAATATGAATGGATACTCGGAAAATGGGGCGACAGGTTCCGCAAACGATTATTTCAAAGCCAATTTTCCAAGTGAATATAGTTTCCAATTTGATATTTCAAATGTGATCACCTTAGATCATCCCCTTTCTTACTATGGATATGACGATGAGTCTGTTCCATCGGTTATTAAGTATGATGTAAATATGCCCCTTCTTATAAAAGATGCCTGTACTATATGCAGTACTTATATGGATTTCTCAAAATATGATATTGATAGAGATGGTGTTGTAGATAGGATATTTATCATTTTTGCGGGTTATAATGAGGCTGAAGGGGGTGGTAAAAATACTATTTGGCCCCACACGTGGAGCGTTGAGAAGAATAACCTAAAATTTAACGGAGTGAAAATAGGGACTTATGGGTGCACCTCGGAATTAAAAGGGGCTTCAAATGCAATCCCTGCCGGAATAGGAACATTTTGTCACGAGATGTCCCACTCTTTCGGGTTAAAGGATCTGTATGATGTGAATTTAGGGGCGAAAGGAAAGAGTAAATGTTTGTGGCAACACCTCTCAATTATGGATGAGGGTAATTATAACAATGAGGGGAAAACCCCCCCATATTATTGTGCAATAGATAGGGAACTTGCAGATTTTGCCTCATTTTTAACCATATATCCAGGTTATAAGGTTGTTCTTAAGCCTATTCATATACCTAACAGTAAGATAGTTAGAGTTGATACAGGGGTTGAGGGAGAATATTTTTTGATGGAGAACAGAGAGAAAGTGGGATGGGACCTCTTTATTGGGGGTAACGGAATGATAATTTATCATATTGACAAATCAAACAATAATGCAGGGGGGATCAGGGCTAATGTCAGATGGCAAAATAATATCATAAATACAGACTATACTCACGAATGTGCAGATCTTGTTGAATCGATGGATGATGCGACAAATATCAGTCAGGTGTTTTTTCCAGGTCAAGGTGATATAAGAAGTTTTACCCCTATCGGCTCACCCCCCTTCACAGATTGGCGAGGAGATGGTTTAGGGATAAAGCTTGTAAATATTACCCAAAAAGATGGGGAGATTATTTTTGATGTTGCAAAAGATAGCACTGAGAGGTTATTTGTACCAAAATCGCTTTCGGTTAATTCGTATCAAAAAGAGGCGATGATCAAATGGTCTTCAGATGTTGTGAAAGAATCTAAATGGGGGGTGATATTAATGAAGAAAAATGCAGATAATCAATATATTAAAGTTGAGGAGGTATCAACTCTCAAAATGAGTTACACTTTTAAAAATCTCACTCATAATAGCGATTACCTATGCAGTGTGTTTTATAAAGGAAAAATCTCCAATGGAGATACCCTCTCAACCCCATTCACAACAATGGGATATTCTTCACTTTTCCCATTTATTATGTCTCAAAAACAGATTTACGAAGTTGGGGACACTGTGTTGCTCAAAGTGCTTAATATAACAGAGAAAACACAAAATGAGACTTGGTATATAGATGGAGTATTTATTGATAATGAGATTTATGTTTTGAAAAAAGAGGGGATCAATGAGTTGAAAACAGTGTTGACCTACTCTGCGGATGGCTCAAAAGAGACTATCACTCGATATATTAAAGTAAGACCTAAAACAGGGGAGTCAAAATGAAAAGAATTGTTATAATAGTATCTGTTATAATGGTATTAGTTATGATACCGGTGTTGATATCCTCTTGCCATAACGATCCCGTTGTGATAGATAGTGATGAGAAAATGAAATTTTTAGAGTCATCTGCTCAAGGATACTATTCGAATGGGGTGGAGATTTTCATATACAAAGATACTTTACACCAACGATGTTTAAACATAAATAGGAGGAGTTTTAGGATTCAAACAAATACTCAAGACAGCTGCCTATCATTAATTCTTGATAATATGCCAAATAACTTGGGGGTGCATATAATGGCTTCTGTAAACTATTTTGATACATCTAAACAACTTTCATCTAAATTATTATTGGAGTGCTCTAAAATCGAGCAAAATAAAATTTGGTTATGGGATGCACACGGTAAAAACGGGTTTATAATAGCTGTAAAATAAAAGGGAATGACAAAAAATATTTCTGGTCATCCCCTTAAATTGTGGAAGTAGATAGAAGAAATTATTTCTTCGAGAAATCTACTGAAGCTTTTCTAAACTCTTTCATTAGTTTACTAAGTTCAAGAGCAGATTTTCTTGCGCGTGTTCCTGCTGCTTTGTTGCCTTTTACAACCTGAGCTTCTGCGTTTTGAACAAAAACCTCAATTTCCCCGTTGATTTTTTCGATGAGTCCTTTCATAAATCGTTAATATTTAGTTATTAAAATTAAACTGAGTGCAAGTTAATTATTCTTTTTAAAAAAATCAAAATATATATTTGATTTTCTTACTTTTGTGAAAAAAAATAATGTAATTTTTTTTAAAATGGGTATAAGTTTTAGTTTTAGAGAAATAATTAGTGCATTTATGGTTCTTTTTGCCATAATTGACATTACAGGCTCAGTTCCTGTGATTTTGGGATTGAAAGCTGCGGGTCATAAGATTGAAAGCGGAAAGGCTGCTATCTATTCTTTAGCGATTTTTATTCTATTTTTATTTCTTGGTGATGCAGTCCTTGGACTTTTCGGAGTAGATATATCCTCTTTTGCTGTTGCTGGGTCGATAATAATACTGATACTTGCGGGTGAGATGATATTAGACATTGAGATATTCAAATATAATGGACCTGGTGGCTCAGCGACAGTGGTACCTATCATTTTTCCCCTCATTGCTGGAGCTGGTTCACTTACGACAGTGCTCTCATTACGAGCAGAATATGCAGTTGAAAATATAATAGTGGCTATCATTCTCAATATGGTGATTGTATTTTTTGTCCTCTATAAAATCGAATGGGCTGAGAGGGTTCTTGGAAAAGGGGGAATATATATTTTAAGAAAATTCTTCGGAATCATCCTTTTGGCAATAGCTGTTAAACTATTCACATCAAATATAGTAACCCTTTTTGGAGGAGCACTTTAGATTATTTATTGATAGAGGGAATCTCCTCTTCTGAGAACATATCGAGTTTATCATCCCAGAGGTATTTTCGGGTCTCTTTAACGATTACCCCTGATAGAAGCAGCAGTGCAACCAAATTGGGTATTGCCATCAGAGCATTCATTCCGTCTGCAATATCCCATACCAGTTTAAGATTGATTACAGCCCCTACAAATACGCAAATAATATAGATAATTCTATAGAAAATAATCGACCTTTTACCCCCTAAATATTCAATACATTTTTCCCCATAATATGCCCATCCGATAATGGTCGAGAAGGTGAAAAGGGTCAATCCGACAGTAAGAATTACTGGTCCTAAAATATGGATTGTCCCAAATGCCTCTTTGGTTAATGATGATGCTGAAGAATCGATTCCGTTAGGGGCAATAACTGTACTCACAAGGACAAGTCCTGTTATAGCACATACGACAACAGTGTCCCAAAAAGTAGCTGTGGAGGAGACCAGAGCTTGTCTGACTGGGTTTCGAGTTTGGGCAGCTGCAGCTACAATTGGTGCCGATCCGAGTCCCGACTCATTGGAAAAAAGACCTCGAGCTATACCGAATCTGCAGGCGGCCATAACAGTTGCCCCTACAAATCCCCCCCCGGCAGCTGTAGGTGTGAATGCGGATTCAAAAATCACTCGGAATGTTTCCCCTAAATACTGATAGTTGATTCCAAGAATAATCAGACACCCAATCACATAAAATATAGCCATAAAAGGGACCAATATAGAGCACACTTTAGCGATCCCTTTGATGCCAAATAATATAACCAATGCAACAAGAAAAGCAAGAATTACACCTGTTATGTATGGTGGAATACTGAAAGTCTCTTGTGCGATCAGAGCAATCGAGTTTGATTGAACCATATTACCTATTCCAAATGATGCGAAGGCTGCAAAAATAGAGAAGAGTATCGCAAGCCATTTCATTTTCAGCCCCCTCTCCAATGCGTACATAGGTCCGCCTATCATTGTACCGTCTTTTGTCTTTACCCGATATTTAACGGCGAGAAGTCCTTCCGAGTATTTTGTCGCTATACCGAAAACCCCTGTAATCCAACACCAAAACACAGCCCCTGGCCCTCCAAGCGAGATAGCTGTTGCGACACCTATAATATTTCCTGTCCCTATTGTTGCAGCCAACGAGGTCGCTAAAGCGCCGAATTGACTCACATCTCCGGCAGAAGATTTGTCCTTTGTTATTGAGAGTTTAATAGCTTTAAAGATCTTTAATTGGGGGAATCGAAGTCTTATTGTCAGAAATAGGTGGGTTCCCAATAAAAGTATCACCATAGGCCACCCCCAGATGGCGGAAGAGAAGTTTGCAATAGCATCGGAAAAGGTCATAAGCTGAAATATTAATTCAATAGTTTATAATGCAAATTTAATTATTTACATTTGCATTATATTGATTCTTTTGATTTAATCATAAAAATATGGATAATCGTATGAAACTATCAAGTTTTTATAAAAATAGTTCTATAATAATATCTTTTTCTTTGATATTATTATCTGTTTTTTCTTGTCAAAAAGATATAAAAGATTTGGACGCAGGTGCCAAAGTGTATATAGATCAGATAATGGATCAACACTACTTTTGGTATAAAGATATGCCGCAAAATATTTCTAAAACAGATAGAGATGTCTATAAATATTTTGAGGATCACAAGGTGGAGAAAGATAGATGGAGCTGGATGGAGAGTGCTCAAGAGTGGAAATCTTCTGAAACCGGTACATATACAAGTTATGGAGTTGTATTCGGACAGCCGATAGAATTTTACCAAGATTATAGTATAATGGTAAGATATGTTTATCCCAATTCACCCTTATTTGATAAAGGGGTAAAGAGGGGATGGACATTGACACATCTTAACAATGTGGAGGTTATGACCTTACTTCATGCAAACAAGTATGTTTCCGAGATATCAAAAGATAACAACACATTTACTTTTAGGGATGAAAAAGGGGTTTCACATACTTTTACGGCGAGTAAAAGGACAATCTCTACCCGATCTTATTTGACATCAACTGTGTTTACAGATAAAGATTTTAACGGGTTAGTGGGAAAGGTTGGGTATTTTAACTATTTGACATTTAATGCAAATATGTTGTCCGATATAGAAGGGGCTTTTAATAAATTCAAGAACGAAGGTGTTACAGATGTAATATTGGATATGCGCTATAATGGTGGTGGAAATATTATTGCTACGGAGTGTCTTGCAAATTATTTGGCACCATTGAATGCAGAGGGTGAAGTACTTGTGAGGAGACAACATAATGATAAGAATAGGAACAATGATGATAAAAATATTTCTAAGATAAAGAGAACATCAGGATCATTAAATCTCAATCGTCTATTTGTCATCTCCGGTCGTGGAACAGCATCTGCAAGTGAGATCATTATAAATGGATTAAAACCCTTTTTCGGTGAAAACCTTATAACAGTGGGGGACACCACCTATGGCAAACCAAATGGGATGTATCTTTTTGCTTACCCATTAGGAACCTCTAAAGATTATTATGCAAATGCAGAGTATGTTTTCCTCCCTATTTGTTTTTATTCTGTGAACAAGAACGGTGAAGGAAATTATGAAAAAGGGATCCTTCCAACCAAGTATTGGCCGGATGATTTGTATTCTGATTGGGGACCGAATGAGGGGATTATTAAAGCTTGTTTAACTTATATTTCGTCAGGTGCATACCCAAATCTCCCTCCAAAACGAACTTCTGAAGAGCTATCCCAAAAGATAAAATCTCGTTCGAAAATAGAGTTTCCTGAGGATGCACCATCATATGGAAGGTGTGTAATCTATTAGTTGATAGCTATTTGATAGTGGCGTATTTCTTACCGTAATCCAACATTTGTTTAAGGTAATCTGTATAGTACTCCAATTTATAATCTATCACTTTACCGTCCTTCTCTACAGGGACAATTTCAGGATTAATGAAACCTCCGTAAGGCTTTAATTGAAGTGATTCGTATCTCTCTTTTACCTCTTTATGTAGATTATAATCAATATTTACCGCATAAGTTTCAACCAATTCCTTACCTGCTTTATAGTCGCCCTCTGATTTAATCCTCTGCATCTCGGCAAGTAATTTTCCGAAAAGATTTCTTAGCTCTTTAAAATCGTTGATAACAAAGTAGCTCTTACCATCTTTAACTTTTTTCTCAATTACATTTTTATCAAGGCCGTTTTTGTAGCACCATTCTGCAATCAGTTTCCTATCTTGCATATGAGCTTGAGTATTAGTCTTGCCTAAATCAACCCTTACAAATTGGGTGAAAAGTCCGTTTTTAATGTATGAGATGTACTCTGACTTGTATGCCTCTTCATTTGGTAATATTCCGAGTTCAACCATCTTAGGATCACCTATGTAATAGAGTGCAAATAGGTCAGCACGTGACTCTTCAAGTGCAGAAGAGTACTCTGCAAGTGCATTTGAAGGGGTATTTGGAAGTAATTGCCCCGAACCGTGACCAAGACACTCGTGAAGATCTGTATGGAGGTTATTTGTGAGAGAACCATACTCTTTAATTAGAGCAATCTCAGCCTCATCCCACGCAAATTCGGTAAGCATACTTTTAGGTGACTCTTCACTTGCTTTATCATACCCATTAGTAATATTTTCGATTGTAACAGATTTAGAACCATAGTCTTTACGAATCCAGTCTGCATTTGGTAAATTGATACCTATTGCAGTAGAGGGATAACTATCCCCTGCAAGACAAACAGCTGTGATAACTTTTGCCGATACCCCTTTAACCTCTTTTTTCTTAAATTTTGCATCAACAGGAGAGTTGTCTTCGAACCACTGAGCATTATCAGAAATAATCTGAGTTCTTTTTGATGCCTCTTTATTCTTAAAGTTTACAACCCCTTCCCAAGTTGCTTTCATTCCTATTGGGTCATTGTAATCTTCAACAAAGCCATTTACAAAATCTATATCCGATTGTGAATCTTGAACCCAAGCTACATTGTATTCATCCCATAACTTCAAGTCTCCGGTTTGATAATACGAAATAAGTTTTGAGATATAATCCTTTTGAACATCATTTTCAGCCACCGCTTTTGCAGCTGTCAGCTCCTCAACTATTTTTTCAAGAGCTGCACCGTATAGCCCCCCAATTTTATAAACCTCTTCATAGATTTTTCCGTCTTTCTTTACCAATTTACTGTTAAGACCATATGAAATAGGTGTTTTGTCTTTTGGGTCTCTCATTTTATTGTAAAAATCGATAGCCTCTTGCTTAGTTACATTGTCGTAGAAATTTACAGCAGATGCAAGAAGAAGATCTTTTTCAGATCCAGTGTATTTTCTTTGTGGATATTTGTCGGCATCGTAAATAATCGAAAGAAATTCATCTGCTTGAGATTCTTCGATTTTAGCGATAGGGAGTAGAGTCCTGAAGAAATCTTTACTGCAGCCTGGGATGATTTTGTCTTCAGCATAGTGGTGATGTATCCCATTGCTAAAGAATACCCTTTTTGCATAAACTATAAATTCTTTATAATCAGCACTCTCCTTGTCTCCGGCATAATTCTCTATAATATTTTCCAGTGCGTGCCTGATGTTTAAATTCTCTTTGAAATTCTGTGCCCATATTATATCTCTGCCGTATTTTGCAGATTCGCTCAAATGATAAAGGTACTCTTTTTGTTGGAGGGTAAGTTCATCCCAACCGGGAACTTGATAACGGATAATCTTTATATCTGCAAATTCATCTACAAGATATTTAAAATCAGAGGTTTCTTTATTGGTTTGAGTTTTGTTACCACAAGACGATATGATAATACCGACTCCTGCGAAAATCAGCATAGTTTTAAAAAATTTCATTACCTATTTATGTTTTATTATTTATTTCTTAGTAAGAATGACTTGATTATGGTGAATGATTTGAATATGATATTAAACATAGGATTGTGTGATGCAATCGCTTCACAACCCATATTAAGTAGTCTGAGGGGTGATATATTATCCCAAAGGCCTCTTAATTTGTACATTACTACGATCTCTTGATGTTCGATTCGTGATGATAGGAGTCTCCTGTGGTATTGAAGATCCTTTATAGAGTTGATACTCAAGTATGCATTGTTTCTATTTTCCTTTTCCATCTTTTCTGTTGTCGAAAAATATTTTGATAAACATCCTTACGGCACTATTCATTAGTAGTCTGTTTCTGAAGAAATAGAGGACTACCATTAGAATTACAAATATCCCCCCTGTTATTAATGCTCCGAGGGTTTTTGAATCCAATGCGACACTCAGCCACGAGCTGAATGATGTGGCTAAAAATCCAAGCGCGAGACCGCCTGTAATTATGATAAGGAAGAAATAAATCATCTTGCTGAAAATTTTTGCCATATTTTCAGCAAGAATCAATTTTATTTCATCTGTCCTCAGATCATAATAGTCTTTGATTGAAGAAAATAAATCTCCAAGCGGATTATTATTTGAGTTGGAACCGTCCATATTTGGCTTTATTCTTCGGGAGTTGCTTCTGCATTCCCTTCGTTAGTAAATTTTGATTTAAGACTATCATACTCTTTTTCAAAAGTATCTTTAATCTTTTTACGAGTTTCAGATCCTGACTCAGGTGCAAAAAGGATTGCAGCTGCAGCTCCAATTATAGCACCACCGATAAACGCTAATAAATTATCACCTTTCATAATACGATTTATTTATATATCCCCACAAATATAATATATATATTTATATTTGCACATAATTAATAATAAAATATGGGGATAGTGTGTAAGTTTATTATAAGAAGAACAGCATTGATTATCCTTTGCGGAATTACCCTTTTTTCTTGTACAAAGATCGATGATGGAGGGATACGAAGGTCGGTTTTAATATATATGGCAGGCAACAATAACTTGAGTTCAAATGCAGTTAAAAATCTTGAAGATTTGAAAAAAGGCTTTGTCCCCGAGTATTTTGATCCCGGAAAAGGTGGCGATGTCCTATTAGTATATTATCACATTACAAATCAACGACCGAAACTCCTCAGAATTTCTAAATACAAAGGAGTTGTCAGGGAGGAGATAATAAAGGAGTATTCAGAAATAGAAATCAATAATTCCTGTTCAAAGGCCTCTGTGGAACTTGTTTTGGCCTATGCAAATAAACTTTTTCCCGCTAAAGAGAACGGATTGATTTTCTGGTCACACGGGACAGGTTGGGTCCCTTCAGGGTTCTATTCAAATCCTGTTTATTTGTCATCAGGTACTGATGGTCAGCACTCATATACTTATATGCCGACTATGGAGGATAGTGAAGCCGCTTATGTTAAAAGTTTTGGATCTGAATACGGACAAGAGGTGGAAATTATAGATTTGGCAAATGCGTTACCTATAAAATACTCTTTCATTTTATTCGATGCTTGTTTGATGGGGGGAGTAGAGGTGGCCTATGAGTTTAAAGATAAATGTAATTATTTTATATCCTCTCCTACAGAGGTGCTCTCAGCGGGATTTCCATATTCAAAAATAATGGCTCCTATCTTTCAGCCACAAAAATCGATAGATTATTACGCTCTTTGTGAAGAGTATTTTAATTATTACAAATTTAGTAACGAGGAGTCTATGCAGTCTGCTACTATCTCCTTGGTCAAAACATCTGAACTTGAACAGATGGCTAAAATTGTAAAGCAGATTATGAATAATGGGGGTCGTGAGAATATTAATAAATTGGATATGAGTCAGATACAAGGGTTTTTTAGGCTCAATAAGAAATGGTATTATGATATGGATGATTTTCTCTATCATATTTCGACTACTGCAGATTACACAGGCTTTAATAATTCCTTTAAGCCTGTGATACAGTATAAAGCATCTACCCCATACTTTTTGAAAAATACCTCTTCTCAATTTGAGATTAAAAAATTTTCGGGACTTAGTATCTATGTACCAAATCCCGAAAACAAATTCCTCTCTTTATTCTACAAAACTTTATCTTGGAACAAAGCTGTAGGGATGATAGAGTAATGGTTATTTCTTGTTAGCGAAAAATCTTTTGTATAGACCTTCAAACACTTGACCGTGGCGAGCTTCGTCTTTGCACATTTCGTGAACGGTGTCGTGAATTGCATCGTAATCAAGTTTTTTAGCTTTTGAAGCGATCCTTTTCTTATCTGCACAAGCCATTGATTCTGCTTCCATCCTCTTTTTAAGATTAACCTCTGTACTATTGCTAACGACTTCACCTATCATCTCTGCGAATTTTGCAGCGTGATCTGCCTCTTCGTATGCGATTCTTCTATAAGCCTCTCCAATTTCAGGGTAACCTTCTCTATCTGCTTGACGACTCATTGCTATATACATACCAACCTCGCAGCACTCCCCTGTGAAGTGGGCTTGAAGTCCATCCCATATCTCTTGATCGCATCCTTGAGCTACACCAACTGTATGTCCGTCAGCCCAAGTAAGACCACTTGGTTTCTCTTCTATTTCAACAAATTTACTTGCCGGAGCTTTGCAAACTGGGCATTTTTCCGGAGGGTTAGATCCTGTATGAACATAACCACAAACTGTACATCTCCATTTTTTTTCCATAAAACTTTGTTTTAGTTAGTTTATAATTGTTATAATGTGCAATATTACTACAAATAACAATCCAAATTGTTTTTTTTAAGAAAATAATGTACTTTTGCACCCTCAAAAAGTAATTCTTTTTGGTGCAATGGGGTCCGGAAAGTCCGGACTGAGTAACACATTTTAAAAATTTTATATGAAACAAGTTGTTTTAAACGGTAAACTTAGAGTAACAGGCAAAAAGTCTGACAACAAAAATCTTCGTAAAGGCGGTGAAGTTCCTTGTGTTCTTTACGGCAATGGTGTAGAAAATGTAATTTTTACAGTTAATGCAAAAGAGCTTAAAACTATTACACATACACCTAATAGCTTTATTATCAATCTAAACATTGATGGTAAGACTTATCTTGCTATCCTTCATGATCAACAATATCATCCTGTATCAGATGAGGCTGTTCATGTTGACTTTTTATCAATATCTCAAGATAAACCCGTTGTTATTAATATTCCTATCAGCATTACAGGTAACTCCGAAGGGGTTAAACAAGGTGGTAAATTGGTAGTTGAGTCTCGTAAGGTTCGCGTATCCGGACTTATGGATAAACTTCCTGATATTATTCCTATTGATATTTCATCACTTCTAATAGGAAAGCAAATTACCGCAGGTGATATCCATATTGATGGTATCAATATCGTTACTCCAAAAGTGACCGTGATTTGCTCTGTTAGAACAACACGTGCTGTTGTTGAGGATGCTACCACATCTCCCGCCACCACTCCTGCTGAGTAATATGTGCAATAGAGTATGAACTTTTTAATAGTCGGTCTGGGAAATATCGGTTATGAATATGTAGATACTCGTCACAATATTGGTTTTTCTGTATTGGATACTTGGGCTCAAGTATCCAATACTGCTTTTAAAACAGAACGTTACGGGGATGTAGCCGAAATAAAATTTAAGGGGCGTGTTTTTACCCTCCTTAAACCCTCTACATATATGAATCTAAGTGGTAAGGCGGTCAGTTATTGGCTCCAAAAGACAAAAATTCCGATTGAAAATCTTTTAGTTATTTCAGATGATATGGCCCTGCCCTTAGGGACACTGAGGATGAGGAAGCAAGGGAGTGATGGTGGTCATAACGGACTTGCAAATATCTCCGAATTGTTGGGAACCGAGGGATATCCCCGTTTGAGAATAGGGATTGGATCCCATTTGGGGTTTGGAAATCAAGTCGATTTTGTTCTTGGAAAATGGAGTGATGAGGAGAAAAAAGAACTTACCCCCTCTATTGAAAAAGCTGTTGAATTTATTAAAGCTTTTGGTACAATAGGAATAGATCGAGCTATGAATCAGTATAATACTAAAAAGATGGAGGCTGCTTCCAAATAGCCATTAAAACTTTTCCATCAATTTATCAATATCTCTCCTCTCTTTCTTCGTGGGACGACCAGATCCCCTTTCTCGAGTAACGAAGATACTCTCTTTTGGGGTGTTGAGTTTGTCTAATTCAGATTGTGGGGTGATATTTTCAGCGTATTCTGAAACACTCTTTGCCCCCTGCCTGTTACCCACAGGGAGAATTATCCGATATTCATATCTCACAGCCCCTTTTCTAACAGAAACAATATCACCGGCCTTCACCTCCTTGGACGCTTTGGCTTCTAAACTATTTACCTGAACTCTACCGCTTTTACAAGCATCAGCGGCTTCAGAACGGGTTTTAAATACTCTGATGGACCACAAAAATTTATCTAACCTCTCATTAATACATTCCATACCATTTTACCCTATTTACATCCACAATCACAATCGTGAGGGTGCTCGTGCTCATCACTAATTATATATCTATCTTCTATCTCTTGGCGTTTGCGAATATAGATTTCAAGTAGAGTTGCCTCATTCCCCTTATTTTCCGGGGAGAGATAGAAGTCTTGATAGGAGGCAGGAACCAACACCCATTCACCTTTTGAGATAGAAAAATCGGAATTATCCTTTTGAATTTTAGCCTTTCCATCAACACAGAAATAGAGTATAAAGCTCTCATATTGAGAAGTGTATATGTGTAAAGGATCTTTTGTTTTTAGCTCAGTGATAGTGAAGTAATCATTTTGTACAAGCGTAGTGTTTGACTCACTTCTGATTTGTGCAGGTGAAAAATTGTTGACGGGGTCGTATTTTGAATAGTTAATCGTATCGAAGGCCATCTCTAAATGCATCTCCCTTGCTGTTGAGGGGTTGTGCTCTCTTCCCCAATCGTATATTCTATATGTGACATCAGAAAGTTGCTGAACCTCAGCTATTACCAATCCCCCTCCTGCGGAGTGTACTGTCCCGGATTCAATGAAGAAGAAATCCCCTTTTTTCGGATGATATATATTTAAGACCTCTTCAAGTGTCTCATTTTTACATCTTTCATAAAACTCTCCTGGGGCAATATCTCTATTAAATCCCATATATATTTTTGCATCAGAAGAAGATTCGAGGACATACCAAGCTTCGTTTTTGCCATAGGAGTTGTGTCTGTCAAAAGCGGTTTCATCATCAGGGTGCACCTGAAGAGATAATTTGTCTTTGATATCTAAAATTTTAATCAGAAGTGGAAATTCATTTCCGTAATACTTAAAATGGTCCTCTCCAACAATATCGTCCATATATGTCTCTACAATGTCGTATAAAGTGTTATTCTCCAGAAAACCATTTGCTATTATTGAACTTTCATTTTCAAAACCCGATATTTCCCAGCTTTCCCCTATTATTTTATTTTTATCAAAGGGCTTATCGAGTTTTTCACTGAGATCATTTCCTCCCCAGACCCTCTCTTTTGGAATGGGGATAAATTTAAGAGGGTATAACTTTTTCATTTGAATTTGTCGGAATATATTTATTAATCAGAAAATAGGTGATAGATATAATTCCTATAGACATTGCAAATAACAGCCAATAGGTCTCTGAATTCGGAAGTAATTGACGGATTGAGTCATCAATTTTAAGATCAGGAAATAGTAATATCATCACACTTGAAAATGTGTTATTGACAAAATGTAAAAAAATGGTTGCCCATAAAGAGCGTGTCTTATAGTAAACCCACCCGTAGAAGAGGCCGAGAATGAAAGCGGGGATAGCTTGCCAAGGGTTCATATGTAGGGTAGCAAATATTACTGCTGACCAAATGATAGCCCATTTCGGACTGATGTGCTTTAGAAGCCCCCTCTCAATGGTCCCTCTGCATACAAACTCTTCGAGAAGTGGAGCAAGGATTGATACTGATATAAATGTGTAAATGAAGTCTCCACCAACCATCGTCTCCATCAATTTGTTGAACCATTCCGGGGTTTTCATCCACTCCATACTCATTATTGGATCCAATATCATACTTATCGAAAAAGAGGCGAGAAATATCAATATAAAGAATATTATAGGGTTAATTCCCCCAAAGTTCGGATTGTTAATAGGGGAGTCAATCGCCTTAATATCTGCCAATTCATTTTTTGCATAAGCATTTTTCCCTTTATAGTATATATAGACCAAAACAGGGGTAAACATCAATATGTACGAGAGATTTTTGGTTATAAAATCTGAAGTGGGAAAAAACATTAGGAGAGGGAGGGTGATTAAATATGAGAATATAGTCCCTCCTAAAAGGATGATTATCGCCATCAACCAACTTTGCGATAGTGTTGGTTGAAACATTGATACTTTCTTAAACATAAATTATTATTTATTCTTCAAAGATAGAGCTATTTTTATAAATTTGCATTAATAATATAATATTAGAGAATGTCTGATAATAAAGAAAATATTGACAATAAGGGAAAAACAACAGATGGTAATAAGAGATCATTTAGAGAGAAATGGTTGGGGATTAAGCAAACAAAGAGTTTCAAAGTGTTAACCAATAATTTCTTCATTGCTACTGTAGTATTCTTACTGATTGTTGTCGTATTAGATAGCAATAACCTCATTCGTTGGGGGGGAGATTATATTGAGGTGATGCGTCAAGAGAGGCTTATGAAAAAATACAGGGAAGATATAAGAAAGGTGGACGAAAAACTTCAGGAATTATCTTCTAACAAAGATTCACTTGAAAAATTCGCAAGAGAACAATATTATTTTCATCAACAAGGGGAGGAGATTTTTGTAGTAAAATAGCTCCTCATCCTCTGTTTTCAAAACACCCTATATTATATTAAGAAGACGGAAGTGTTTTACCTTCATATGTAGCACCGCTATTATCCAACCCTTTAGGATTATAATAGTACTGATCTATCCCAAAGATTTGTGCCCCCTCAATATCGTTGATAAAATCATCACCTATCATTAATGTCCTTTTTTTTGCCTCCACCCACTTATATTGTTCATCACAACGCTTAAAACCGCACAACCTCTCTGTAGCTATCCTAAATATATCTGGGGAGGGCTTATGGACACCCACCTCTTCCGAAATGACAATTGTATCTATGTATTTATCTATTCCCGACCTCTCTACCTTATGATATTGTACCTCCTTAAAACCATTGCTCAGAATCGCTATTTTTCCCCCAATGCTCTTTATATACTCCAACATCTCTACAGCACCCGGTATAAGTTCCTTTTCGCAGATCATTTGTTGAAGATATCTCTCACCGAAATTGATTGAAAACTCCTTTTCAGTTATGCCGTATTTGCAAAAAGCATCGTAAAATCTCCTCCATCGTAAAGTCTCTTTATCCATTTCTCCCTTTTCGTATTCGTTCCAAAGTTTATGATTGATTATATCATAATGTTTGAAAAATAGTTTTAAAGACTCTGTTTCCGATCCTTTTTCAGACTTGATAATCTGCTCTTTAAGGTGATTATCCGAGCGAATAAGGGTATAAATAGCCATCTCTGAGTTTTTATCAAAATCCCAAAGTGTACGATCTAAATCAATAAGAAAGTATTGATATTTCTTGATGATCATTTAGTATAATAATCAATCATATTGCTAATAGCTTTTTGGCAAACAGGGCAAAAGCCATCGGCGGTGTTATTTTTCATACGACAGTCAAGTGAAGGACGAAATATCCCCTTTCCCATATATCCTCCCCCTTCGAAAAGACCAACAATATTCTTGTATTTCAGATCATTAGGGGTTGGTTGAGGAGTTGTTGAATTGATCATAGATTTCCATTTGGAATCAAAATTTACAAGGGTTGTTAGATTTGGTTCCCAGGGTTCAACTTTTAGATTGTAGAAATCCTCGTATGCTACCTCGGATGTATAATACTCATCACCCAGACCTGCAAAGCTGTGTCCGAATTCGTGAACAAATACCTCAGCAGTGGTTGGGTGGTCTGCCATACTTAGTCCGTATGAGTTATAGACACCGCCGCCGCCATATTTTTTGGTATTTACTATGACATAAATCGCATCGAATTGGGCATTCGAAGAGATATTAGCAATAACTCTGTGATCTGGTGCTGTCATATAGCGATCAATGTTAAATGTATAGAAATGAGAGTGTGCAGCTGTCCTTTTCCAAATATTTTGGTGAGGAAGATCTGTACCGGAATCTTGTGAAATTGATTTTACTCCCCAAATATTAAAATCGTTTTTTCTCGATTTGTATGGCTCCAATAAAAAGAGATACTCCGCAAAACGGTTGCAGTCTTTAGTGAATTTATCCATCTCATCTTTAGTATATCCCTCTGCAACGAATAGTAAATCAACCTTCTTTGATGGATCTCCGGAGTTGAGGATGGATATTATTTCAAAATCATTCTCCCTCTCTTTGTTGATACTTTTATCGTTTGGATCGATCTCGTAAGAGAAAATCTCTTTGAATTTTCCATTTGATTTTACCCTTTCGGATATTGTTAATTTAACTTTTGCCTTTGGAAAAGGGATCCAGACGCAATTAGACATGGCTTTATTTACGATTTTAGCCTCCGCTGTTGTTCTCCACTCTTGAAAAAGGGTATTAAAGCCTTTTGAAAAGATCAATTTATCACCTGAATACAATTGATAGAAATACTCTCCATAATTAAAAGGATCGATCAGATTGGTTTTTGATCCCGACCAAGAGCTCTCTTGTTTCAGCCCTTGAAGATAAATAGTCTGAGAATCGATATTTCCTCCGAAAATCAAATCTACCCTCAATCTATCAGGGGTGAAATATTTGTTATAAATATTATCAGTTTTCTGTTGTCCGCTTGCTTGCAAACATAGTAAAATTGTGATCAATAATGTTGATAAGTATCTCATTTTATTAATGATTAATTGATGTGTGTTTAAATTCCTGTATATGTAAAAGGGGTTATTTGCCTAAGTTCATTTTTAATCCCCTCTGAAACGGAGAGGGAATTTATGAACATTGATATAGACTCCTTTGAGATTGCCTCTCCTGTTCTGGTCAGCTCTTTAAGGGCTTCATACGGATTTGGGTACCCCTCTCTGCGTAAAATGGTTTGAATTCCTTCTGCGACAACAGCCCAATTATTTTCAAGATCTCTGTTCAATGCAGATTCGTTCAAAATCAATTTTCCGAGCCCCTTCAAGATGGATTTATAGGCTACTATCGAGTGGGCAATGGGTACACCCACATTTCTTAGGACAGTAGAGTCTGTAAGATCTCGTTGTAATCTTGATATAGGGAGCTTTGAGGATAAAAATTGGGCAACTGCGTTAGCCATTCCAAGATTTCCCTCACCATTTTCAAAGTCGATAGGATTTACCTTGTGAGGCATTGCTGATGAGCCTATCTCACCACTTTTTATCTTCTGTTTGAAATATTCCATAGAGATATACGTCCACATATCTCTGCATAGATCAATAAGAATATTATTGATCCTCTTAATGGCATCGAAAAGGGCAGATGTCTGGTCATAATGCTCTATCTGAGTCGTTGGGTATGAGCGTTTAAGTCCAAGAACATCTTCAACAAATGAGTTAGCAAATTCATTCCAATCTATATCGGGATATGCGGCAATATGGGCATTGAAATTTCCGGTTGCACCTCCGAATTTAGCACAGAAAGGGATAGAAAGGAGTGATTTCTGCTGTTCACGCAATCTTGCCACGAATACATCGATCTCCTTCCCTAACTTTGTCGGTGAGGCAGGTTGTCCATGGGTGTGTGCCAACATCGGTATATCCTTCCACTCCTTGGATAAATCTGAAAGTTTGTTTGTAATCTCATAAAGCTGAGGTAAATATATGTCTTGAATACCCTCAGAAAGAGAGAGCGGAATGGCAGTATTATTGATATCTTGTGAGGTCAATCCAAAGTGGATAAATTCTTTATATCTCCCATTGATCTCAAGCTGGTCGAACTTCTTTTTTATATAGTATTCGACAGCTTTGACATCGTGATTAGTCGTCTTTTCTATCTCCTTTATCATCAATGCATCATCTTCAGAAAATTCACGATATAGGTCTCTTATTTTTTCAAAGTACGAACTATCGAAATCCTCAAGTTGAGGTAATGGGATCATACATAAAGAGATAAAATATTCTATTTCGATTCTGACTCTATATTTGATAAGTGCATATTCTGAAAAGTAAGAAGATAAATCGCTGACTTGTCGATAATATCTTCCATCTATCGGTGAAATTGATGATAACATATTTATTTAAGAGAATTAAATAGTTGTGTATTTTTAGTTTATACAAAGATAGAATAAAGAACCGAAATGAGATTATCTAAATTCAAATTATTCCAACTGCGGCAGCAACATCGTGTACCCTAAGTATATTTGCACCATTGGAGATCGCCCTTTTGTGAAGCTCTGTTGTTTGGGGTAGTGCCTCTTCCGGTGTTATCCCAAATTTCTTATAGATAAAACTTTTTCTTGAGATACCGATTAGAATTTCTCTATTGAAAATCTTAAAATTAGAGAGATTATCGAGCAATTCGTAATTTTGATCTATTGTCTTTGAAAAACCAAAACCGGGATCTAATATCCATTTTTTTATCCCTGCATCTGATGCTTTTTGTTCAAAGATCTTGAAATAATCAATAATATCATTGGTTACATCATCATATTGACAAAATTGTTGCATAGTCTCCGGAGTACCCCTTTTATGCATAGCAATATATTCTAACCCCAATTTTCCAACTGTTGTAAGCATAGATGGATCGTCCTCTCCGGCAGAGATATCGTTTACCATAAAGCTCCCCCCCTTGTCAAAGCAGCGTTGGACTATCTCGGCCCTAAAAGTATCAACAGAAAATGGTATGGACCCAAACATATTTTTTAAAATTTTAATTGCAGGTTCCAATCTTTTCCACTCTTCTTCAGCAGATATCGATTTTGAACCAGGTCTGGTTGAGCAAGCTCCCAAATCGACAATATCTGCCCCCTCTCCAATCAATGTGTTTAATCTCCTGATAATCTGATCATCGCCTACAGCTCTTGATGCGCTATAAAAAGAGTCGTCAGTGAGGTTTAGAATCCCCATTATTTTCACTTTTTTTTCCATATTTTTTCTTTATAAATCACCATTCTATCCCCTTAGAATCTATATTTTACCCATTATAGGGTATTTAAGTGAGGTGTAAACTTATTAATAATTTATCAACTCTCAATGTTTTTTTATTTTTAAGTTTGATCTTTAAATTAATTTTGTCAAAATTGTTATAATAGGCGGAACATTTTTCTATGGAAAGTTATATCTGTTTAGTATCACTTTAAAGAGTTTATTTCTTTACATTTGCAAATGTATTTGATAAATGAATTTAAATAACTTTATGTTAATTGTTTTAGAAGGACTTGATGGGGCAGGAAAATCCACACAGGTTGCTAAATTAAAGAGTTACATTACATCTATGGGGAGGAATTTGCGTTATCTCCACTTTCCTCGTTTTGATTCACCTGTAGTTGGGGAGATGATAGCAAAATTTTTACGAGGTGATTTTGGAGAGATAAACAATGTTCATCCTATGTTGGTGGCCCTCCTATTTGCTGAGGATCGCAGAGATGCTTCTGTCATTATTCGCAAGTGGTTGACTCAAGGAGATATAGTCCTATTGGACAGATATGTCTATTCAAATATTGCATTTCAATGTGCGAAATGCGTTGATGTAAAAGAGTCAAATGAGTTGAGGAGGTGGATAATGCATACAGAATATGAAGATTTTAATATACCCAAACCAGATCTTAATCTTTTTTTAGATGTCCCTATCTCTTTTGTAAATAGTAAGTTGAGTCAAGAACGTAAAGGTGATGACCGCACCTATTTACAAGGTAAATCGGATATTCACGAGAGTAATATCTCTTTTCAGATGAAGGTGAGGGAGATATATTTGGAACAATGTTCAATCGATAAAGATTTTAAAAGAATTGATTGTTCAGATGGTGATGAAAATATCCTTTCACCCAGCGAAATTTTTAAAAAAATTCAGATTGAGGTTGCCCATTTTTTATAAAAAATTGTAACAATTATCCTATGCACTTTCTACTTCTTATTGCCAGAATAATATTTGGAGTTGTTTTTATAATTTCAGGGTTTTTCAAATTGATGGATCCCATTGGAACGGGACTGATAGTGACCGAGTATCTTAAGGCTGCTCATATCGAATTTCTTGCTCCGATCTCGATTATTTTTGGATTATTACAGTCTGTTGTGGAACTGGTCGTTGGTATTGGTATTTTTATGCGTTTGAGGATGAGGATGTTATCTGTGGTGGCATTACTCCTCTCTTTGTTTTTTACACTCCTTACCCTTGTTTTGGCTATTTTTAACCCCATTAGTGAGTGTGGATGTTTTGGAGAGGCAATTCACCTCACAAATTGGCAGACATTTTATAAAAATTTAATTCTATTGGTATGTATAATACCTATTTTCTTATATAGAAAAAAATTTAAAAGGGTTGCTCCTCCCCTTGCCGAATGGACCTTCTTAGCCTTTTATGGGGTTGTGGGGTTGAGTGCGGCGATTTGGTCTCTATATAATATCCCTTTTGTTGAATATGGAGATTTTAGATCGGGGACAAATATCTCTTTGAAGTTGGATGAAACTATGGAGTATCGTGAATATTCAACAGTTTTTATCTATTCAAAGGGGGGCAGAAAAGCTGAGTTTTCCATCGATAATCTTCCCGATTCTACTTGGATTTACGAAGATTCCAAGACTATTTCTACTTCGGGTATAGAGGGTGAACTATTTAATTTTTCACTTAGAGATCTAAACGATAATAATCTTACAGAGAAGATTTTAGATAATACCAAGCCTCAGGTGTTGATTGTTTTTTCAGATTCCAAACTATTAGTTGACAATTTTCATAAAATTCCACCCTTGTTAGAGGGGATAGGTGCTGCCGGAGCTGATGCCTATATTGTAACGGCAGGTTTGACCGACTCGTTAAGTGCTATTGTAAATAATGATAGGGTTTTTTCAGCCTCTTTACTTTTTTCAGACTACAAATCGCTCATATCGTTGTGTCGAGCAAATGGTGGGGCTGTCTATATACGTGATGGGGTGATTATAAAAAAATGGTCAAGGCACAATGTGGATGTAGCGCAGATTAGGAATGTGATTAATCGTGATCCTGATGATGTGTCAGCAGATGAAACAATTTTACAACAGCTTGTAAATGAGCTATCTATAATATTTATCTTTTTATCGATTATTGTATTTAGATATATCTGCGGAATAATCTATGGTAAAAAGCCTAAACTTATAATCACAGAATAATTATGGGGCAAATCATTTTGGTAACTGGTGGTCAGCGTTCAGGGAAGAGTAGTTATTCGGAACGGTTAGCTCTCTCGAAATCACCTAATCCTATTTATATGGCTACCGCAAGGGTTTGGGATGAAGAGTTTCGTATAAGAATCGAGCGGCACAAAAAGGGAAGAGGTGATAGATGGGTAAATATTGAGGAGGAAAAATATCTGAGTAAGCATAATATGAGTGGAAAGGTTGTTGTGATTGATTGTGTAACTCTCTGGAGTACAAATTTCTTTTATGACCTCGAATCTGATGTTCAGCTCTCTTTAGAGGCATTAAAAAGTGAATTTGAGAAATTTACAGTTAATGATGGTGTCTATATATTTGTTACCAACGAGATAGGATTAGGAGGTGTCTCTGATAATATGATTCAGCGGAAGTTTACCGATTTGCTCGGTTGGTTTAATCAATATATCGCTTCAAGGGCAGATACCGTTATTTTTATGGTGTCGGGTATCCCGATAAAAATAAAGTAAAAATGATTAGAAAATTTATTATTGAAAGGCCGAATGAGGCTATAAAGGGGAGTATTATTGATAAAATTGATAATCTTACAAAACCTAAGGGGTCGTTGGGTGTGTTGGAAGACATTGCATTGCAAATTGGGTTGATTCAGCAAACTCTCTCTCCAAAATTGACAAATCCGAATAATGTGATTTTTGCGGCAGATCACGGCATTGTTGAGGAGGGGGTGAGTGTCTCTCCTAAAGAGGTTACCTGGCAGCAGGTGGCGAATTTTCTAAAAGGGGGTGGCGGTGTCAATTTTTTTTGCCGACAGCACAATTTTAAATTGAAGGTTGTAGATGCCGGGGTGGATTTTGATTTTCCCAAGGATTGCGGAGTTATTGATAAGAAAGTGGGTAAAGGAACTCGTAACTTTTTGAAAGAGGGGGCTATGACAATCGAAGAGTTGGAAATGTGCGTTCAGCACGGATCAGATGTTGTAACCGATTGTTATAAAGAGGGGTGTAATATTATTAGTTTCGGGGAAATGGGGATTGGAAACACCTCACCTTCTTCTGTGTGGATGTCAATGTTTACAGGTATTCCACTACAACAGTGTGTTGGTGCCGGAAGTGGTCTTTCCTCTGCGGGTGTATCGAAAAAATACGATGTTCTCAAACGAGCTATTGACAATTATATCGTTTCCCAATCTTCTGAGAAGTGTCTTGAAGAGAATAGTAAAGTGATAGATATTATTCGCTATTTTGGTGGATATGAAATGGTTATGACTATTGGAGCTATGCTAAGAGCAGCTGAGTTGAAAATGGTAATCCTTATTGATGGTTTTATTATGACGAACTGTATTTTGGCGGCGAAACAACTCTATCCTGCTGTGATAGAATATGCTATCTTTTCACATTCCGGAGATGAATGTGGACACAAATTATTGTTGGATAATATGGGTGTTCACCCTTTACTATCTTTAAGATTGAGACTTGGAGAGGGAACTGGAGCAATATGTTCGTACCCGATTGTGGATTCGGCAATTAGGATGATCAACGAAATGAAAACTTTTGAAAATGCCTCAATTACAAAGTATTTTTAGAAGACTATATTTCCAATCTAACGATTCCTCCGTATGGAGTGAGGGATGAAAATGCCTCCGAAGGGTCTAAATTCCCAGCTAAAACACTTGCACAAATAATCACTCCTCCGTGGGTGAAAATGAGCACAGGTGCACTATTTTCCTCACCCTTTAATTCTTCCATAAACTCCTTAACCCTCTTAAATTGATCGATATAGGACTCTCCATCAGGGGCTTTTGTATTTATGTAATCTTCACACCATTTAGCCCATATCGGATCGTTATTCTCATCAAATTTAGACATCTCCCATCTACCGAAATTGATCTCAAGAATCCTCTTATCTATCTTTGCGTCTGAATAATTACAAAATGTTGCAAGTTTTCTGCAACGGATCAATGGGCTTACAAACACCCTTTCAAATCGTTCTATTTTCTCATTCTTAGCAATATCAAGAAGGTTCTTGTTAACTAATGAGGCCTCATCTGCAAAGGTGTCAGTGATATCAACATCAGTCTGACCATAACAGGTCCCGACTTCAACATCCACCGAGGTATGTCTTACAAGATAGACTACCATAAAAAATTAATAATTGAGATGGTTAATAAAAAGCAGATTTCTGAGAGGAGGAAAAGAGCACCGCAGCAATCTCCTGTATATCCGCCAATTCGTTTTTTTAAAAAATTTGTAAAAAATATAAAAACAATGATGGGAGAAATAATTGCCACTAAATATAATGTTGGAAGAAAATCATTATTTATTGTCATCAGTAGGTAAACCGATAATATAGAGAAGATTGCACCAGGAATAGTAAGCACTATCCCTCTTCTATGGTAAACTATTTTACTCTTAGATTCCTCTTCGCTTCTGGCGTATGGTAGGGCATATATAATATTTGAAGCCACATACTTAGACCATATATCTGAAGAAATTATTGCAATTATTGATAGTTGAAGAGGAAGAGAAGAAACAATAGAAATCAAAAGCAAATAGTAGATAATCAGCCCAATAACTCCGTAACTTCCAATATGTGAATCCTTCATTATCTCCAGAATCCTTTTCTTGTTTGAACCCCCACCAAAACCGTCAATAAAATCTGCGAGTCCATCTTCGTGAAGGGCACCTGTAAGAAGAAGCCTAAAGCTATATGCAATAATTACAGCAACTTGATATGGAACAATATAAGAAGCACCCCATAATGCAAGAGCGGTGATTGTTCCGGTTATAACCCCTACAAAACACCAAAAATAGGTGGCATTTTCATAATCTTCCTTTCTAACAAGTTTTACCCCTGGTAATTTTAAAATAGTAAAGAAAGATATCGCAGCAATAAGATTAGTATAAATTTTCATAAAAAAATCGCAATGCAAAATTACACATAAAAAAACGATATACAGAAATTCAGCATTAATAAATGGGGCGAATATCAATCCTATTTGTTTCCGATAGTGTCTCTATGAGAGCTGGGTTATGATGCCGATGATATTCGATGATAAATCTTTATATAAATTTGGTGTGTAAATTTTAGAAGGCTACTTTTGTGAGATGAAACACCCCTTTAGGATATATTTGATATTGGGGACAATTTTGATTGTCCTTTTCTTCGGTAATCTGTTGTATGGTGCTGTGATTATCCCTATTAAGGATGTTTTTTCGATTCTTTTTACTGGTGGGTCGGATTTGGTTTCATCTTCCTCTGCTTGGACATTGATTGTTAGGGGGGCGAGATTGCCTCAAGCGATAACTGCTTTATTTGCAGGGGCAAGTTTGGCTGCGTGTGGATTGATGTTACAAACACTCTTTAAAAACCCATTGGCAGGCCCCTCCATTTTAGGGGTAAGCGATGGGGCAAATCTTGGGGTTGCTATTATTATGTTATATTTCGGAGGAAGTATCGGGGTTAGTTCAGATTTTCCGGCAGGGGGATATATTGCAACAGTTATCGCTGCATTTATCGGTGCATCTATCATTCTATCTATTATAATTTTCTTTTCGAAGAAGGTAAATAACAATGTTATGTTGTTGATTATAGGGATTATGATAGGGTATCTCACCTCATCGCTAATCTCTATTCTCAATTTTCACGCTGCGGCTGACAAAGTTCACCAATATGTCCTTTGGGGAATGGGTGACTTCTCAAATGTATCTATTGAAAAATTACCATTTTTTGTAATTTTTTCAGGTTTGGGACTGATCTCCTCTTTACTTTTGATCAAACCACTTAACGCACTCCTTTTGGGAGAGATGTACGCTGCAAATCTTGGGGTAAAAGTGAAGTCGGCAAGGGTATATATTCTCCTTTGTACAGGGGTACTAACTGCTGCTGTAACTGCATTTTGCGGTCCGATCTCATTTATTGGGCTTGCGGTTCCTCATATTGCCCGACTTATACTCGGAACATCCAATCACAAACAGCTACTTCCGATAACAATTGTCTCCGGTGGGTGTGTTGCAATGTTGTGTAATATGCTCACAGTCATACCTGGAAGTAATAGTGTATTACCTTTAAATGCCGTAACTCCGATCATTTGTGCGCCGATAATAATCTATGTTATCATTAACCGTAATAATATTCAATATTTCAATTAATTAACTATGAAAATACCCGTTGAAACAGCAAAAGGAAGGATTGCGATAGAGGCAAAAGGGCTTTCTATAGGGTATATTTACAGAAATGGGAAAAATATTATTATTCACAAAGGGATAGATCTCAAATTATTGAAAGGGGATGTTACTTGTCTGCTCGGGCTTAACGGCGCTGGAAAATCTACTTTGCTAAAAACCTTATGTGGCTTTCAACCCCCGATCGGAGGGGAGGTTTCATTGATGAACAGACCATTATCATCTTTCTCGCAAAGTGAATTAGCTCTTAATTTAGGTGTTGTTTTGACAGAAAAAACAAATACTGGAGGGATAACTGTTTACGAACTTGTCTCATTAGGCAGGCATCCATACACAGGATTTTTCGGTCATCTCAAAAAAGAGGACCACCGTATCATAAAGTCCTCTTTGGAGGCTGCAGGTATAGAACATAAAGGATCAAATTATGTCTCTGAATTGAGTGATGGTGAAAGACAAAAGGCAATGATTGCCAAAGTATTAGCGCAGCAATGCCCAATAATAATATTGGATGAGCCCACTGCCTTTTTAGATGTCACAAGCAGGATAGAGACTATGGTTTTACTTAGAAAATTGGCCAAGGAACAGGATAAAGCTATTCTTTTATCCACACACGATATTGACTCCGCAATTCAAATGGGCGATCGTCTTTGGCTCCAATCAAGAGAGAAACAAATGTCAATAGGAACGCCTGAAGATCTGATACTTAATGGTAGCTTAGGGGATTATTTCAATAAAGACGGAATTGAGTTTGATACCTCTGTCGGTAAGCTCAATTCGACCATAAAACAGGAGCGACAAATCGGAATTGAGGGAGATTTCAAAACTGCGTATTGGGTAGGAAATGCTATGATAAGAAATGGGTTCAGACCATCGTCACTACTGAAAAACGGGATAAATATCTTTTGCCATACCCCCTCTCAGATAGATATCTCATTGCCGAAAGATGGAGATAATCTATTGAAAGTAGATTCAATTGCCGCTGTAATCGACAAAGTAAATGAGTACACTCAATCTTCCATCGGGAAGAAGTATCTCGGTTTATAATTTTTCAGGAGATCAGGGTGAAATATAAAAATCAGATCCGATAGGATAAAATCGGGATGAATGGTTATATCATCATAATATGGGGTGGCTATTGTATTGCAGGTAAATATCTTTTTATTCTTAAAAGCCGACATTCTCTCATATAGTGGATATTCAACCTTTAAATCGCTATATCTCATTGCTTTATCTGATGTATATTTCATCAACCATATATCTGCATCAATGCTCCTTGAAAACACAGTTTCAAATGGGAGGGGAGCACTCCCTTTCTCGGTATTATCTTTAAAAATATAATCGGCTCCACTATCTTCATAAAGGGTGGCAATATAACTTTTGCCACCCGGAATAAACCAGGCAGACCCATATTTTCTCTCAGCGATTACTGAGGGTTTTTTAGTACTGCTTGTGGAAACGAGTTCTTTTAGGTTGTTATAATTATCTACAGTTGAGGAGAATAAAGAATCTGCTAAACTCTCCTTTCCAAGAAGAAGACCATAAAAACGGATCCATTCGCATCTACCGAGAGGATGGGTCTCCATATAGTCTGCCCCCTCTATAATAGGTATCCCTATTTTCTCGACAGCTCCGTATCCGCTATGTTCAAAAGGGGATGCAATTATCACCTCACCCCCAAGGTCAATTATTTTTTCGATATTTGGGGAGGTCGATTCTCCAATATCTGCAATTTTACCTGACACTACCATCCCCTTTATCTTTTTAGATGTAAGGTAGGCGGGCTCGCAAATTGCAATTATATCGTCTTGAGATCCAAGCTGTTCTATAATGGAAGCGTGAACAGATGTATAGACAACTATGTTCTTTATAGGTGTTCTAATGATTGTGCCGGAAGGGAGATTATCGGGTGCCTCTACACTTCTGTTAATCAAAATATAGGTTCGTAAAACCTTAGAGGTATCCCAAGGATTTTTTATGTCAATTTTTGTGTAATCATCAAAATGTTTAATGATTATTCCGGATGCGTATTGAAGGGTGTCTGATAATATCCCTTTATCAGAAGCAGCACCCTTTCGGTTCCTATCGCAGGAACCGAAAATTGCTGCAAACACACATATATAAAGAACTATTTTTTTCATTATTTATTGGTGAGGAAATATACCCCGATAGGATTAATACCTTGAGTGTCAAATTTATCAATTTTCACCCCTTTTGAGTTAAATACATACATATCTCCGTTGTTTTTGTAGTCAGAAGATCCGATATATACATTACCAGAAATGGGATCAGCCGAAATATAGTAAGCTTTTTCCACTTTTGTACCATCAGTAATAAATTTACCTTCAAGAACTTCATCTTTAGCATTATATGTATAAAATTCAGAAATAGTATTGTAATACTCATCATAAACAGAGCTGATAATATAAAGTTTATCGTTTGCCCCCATATACATCCAAGTAGGATCGGAAATAGTAGTTATATCAGATACGACATCTGTTTTAGTGTCAACCTTTTGAAGCTTTTTTGGGATGCTTGGTGTATAATTTCCCATAGTGATTATGTAAAGATCATTTTGACTATCAGTCGCAAGAAAATTTGGGTTCACCCCAACATCAATCTTTTTGATTTGGGTAAAAGAGATAGGATCGATTACAGATAGAGTTTTATCGAATCCATTTGGATCCATCCCGCCTGAATTTGCTACATAAATTTTTCCATTTGCTACAGCAACATCTTCTGGATTACTCCCCACCTTTATAGTTTTTACTGCAAAAGTTGCTGTATCTATCTCTGCAAGATAACCCTCAAAATAAGTTACATACACTTTGTTCTTATAAGTGGTAAACATCCTTGGAGAGAGGTTGTTGCCATTTTCAGAGTGGGTTATCTCCTTAATAATCTTTCCGGTAGTATCTGTGACAAATATCATTTTTGAGTTATATACAGCGATATACATTTTTTTGCCATATACGACCATATCTTGAGCAGTATCACCGAGTTTTTTACCGTTATTTGCTTTTTCGAAAATATTTGAGCTAAGTTCTTTAGTGTCAGGATTATAGAGTGATAAGGAGGCATTATTTTGTCCAAAACTACCATTATTAAGAATATATGCACCTGTCGTTACCAAAGGAACCTCCGGAGTGGGTTTATCCCTATCGCAAGAGGTAAATGAGATTTGAAATAGGATAATTGCAATCAATGCTAAGATAAAATTTTTGTTCTTTTTCATAAATATTTGTAATTATATAAATTAATAAATAAACTTGAGTGAGATTTTATAGTTTCTTCCAGCCATCGGATAAAATTGGATAACTTCATAGTTGACATTACCGATATTTGCAATATCGCCTTGAATATGTAGTTTGCATTTTCCGATATTGAATGTGTGATTTGCAGAGATAGTGTGGTCAAAATATCCAGTTATAAGATTATTATCAATATTCTGAGGGAATGAATAACGTTTGCCAACTGCAGACAAAATGTAACTAAAGTTGATCCACGGATTTGAGAAAGAGATAGTTCCATTCCCTGAATGTCGTGGGGTATAGGGGATTTGATGTCTGTAATTTTTTGAATTCGGATCGGTTACATCTATTGCGTACTGGTATGTGTAATTGGCAGAAATAGAGAGAGATAATCGATGAGAAAACAGGAGATTTATGTAAAAATTAATATCGGCACCAGCAATATTTACCTCTCCGAAATTCATCATCTTCCATATAAACATCGTGGGTATTGCGACTATTTTATCTTTAATCTTATTAAAGTAGCCATCAACCGTAACAGAAATATTATCAATAGTGTACTCTCTAAACGAATCCCTCCAGGTCAATCCGAGGTTGTATTGGGTAGCCTTTTCCGGTTTAATATTCCTATTACCTACCCTTGAGTAGTATAGATCGTTAAATGTTGGTACTCTGAATATATCTTTATAAGATGCACGGATCATAAACTCTTTGTCCTCGAGTAGTTTAAACGAAATACTTGCTGCAGGTGAGAGCCTCCATTTATCCCCAGATGCTTCACCTATTTTCACCCTCTCTGTTAGATAGGTTCCGAGCAGACTTGCTGTTGCTATCCATCTTTTATTTCTAAACTGTGCAGCAAGCGATGTGAGGGTCGTATATCTTGTAGGGAACGGACAATCGGGAAGAGTGGCATCTAAGGTATTTACAAAGAAATCTTCACCTATCGAGAAATGGAGATATTCAAGTGGCGAGTATTTTGCAAAAACCGACCCGTAGTACTCATTCTGGGTGTAGCGATCTTCTTGCTTTCCGCTTGGGTATCTTGCATTTATATCAAGATATTTATTCCAAGTATAATTGTAGTTGATCCTTGCTCCTATCTTTATCTTTTCACCTATTTTGTTATCGTAACTAATATCTCCAAACGCGGTTTTATCCCAAAGCCTCTCATTGGCATCGTCATTATATAAAACTACAGATCCGGGAAGTCCTCTTTCGGAATCGTAATAATTTCCCTTTATTCTTATATTCCCTTTTCCTATTTTTCCGAAAACATTAAATTCTGTTTTCCACGTATTTACATCGCTATTCTTCCTTATCTTTTCGGTTTCCGTTGAGCCGTTGGAGAGGATAAATGGATACGAACCCTTAGATTTCAGCCACTCGCCTGCTATATTCAGTGACCATTTATCACTAAGTTTCTGCTCATAAAGTATCTGAGGATTATAGGTATCAAATGAGCCATATTTCATTTGTGCAGAGATATTTGCAGAGTGATCTGTAAATATAGGTGTTGAACTTTTTATATTTAAAACCCCTGCAGATGCAAACTCCCTTGCGCATTTGTAAATATCATCTATCTGCCCTATAGATACAGAGATATTCTCAATATTATTTAGTGAAAATCTTCCAATATCGATTTGTCCATTTTGGGCATTGGATATACTGATTCCATCATAAATAATAGCGGTATGTTGTGATCCCATACTCCTAATAGATACAGTTTTAAGCCCTCCTATTCCTCCATAATCCTTAATGCTGACTCCTGAAAAAAGCCTGACAGCTTCGTAAACATCATTTATGCCGAGCTTTTGTATCTCCCCCTTTTCGATTACTTGCAGAGGGGCACTCTGATTTATATTTGATGGTTTGCGGCTTCCAACTATAACTGATGTATTAATTGTGTCCGCTACTTGTGCGGAGATATGGCTCGTAATAGATAAAAAAGAGATCATTGCGCATATAGTAATACGCAATAAATGAGAGCGATATCTACAGAACAAATAAGTATTAAACATTAAAATTCAGTTCTTGCGAAATCTTCACCCGAGATCTCTAAGTTAATGAATCGTGGCAGGTTTTCTGACTTTGTTCCCCCTTGACGCCTTCCCATCGGTTTTAGGACAGTGGCTAAGATAGCCAAGGATTTTTGTAGAACTTACAGCTACGGGTACAGTTCCGGATTTACACCGGATTCCCTATTATCAATCATTGACGATTAATCAATGATTACACCATAATTCGGCTGCAAATATATATATTTTTTTCTCTTTACACTATTTATTGTTTATGAAGTAGTAAATTTGCGAGATAAGCACTTTTTATATTTTTATTATGATAGTAGCTATTGATAGTCGCTCTGTAACTCTCCCTGAGGAGACCATATTTGTTGCGATAAAAGGTAATAGTCGTGACGGACACGATTACATTCCCGAATTATATCGTAGAGGAGTTAAGCATTTCGTTGTGAGTGAGTGGTATAAACCTTTCGATTCAATGAAAGATGCCTCATTTGTGGTGTGCGAGGATACATTGGCGGAGCTTCAGAAGATGGCGTCAGAATATAGGAAAACTATATCTGCTGAGGTTGTGGGTATTACAGGCAGTAATGGCAAAACTGTTGTTAAAGAGTGGATTGCCCAGTTAATTGAAGATGATATCCCTTTGTGCAGAAGTCCAAGAAGTTATAACTCTCAAATAGGTGTTCCCCTTTCCCTTTTGGATATAGATAGAAATTGTCAAATTGCCCTCATAGAGGCCGGTATGTCTAAGAAGGGAGAAATGAGTAAATTACAAAAGATTATCGACCCTAAAGTTGGTATTTTTACCCATTTGGGAGATGCCCACAGTGAAAATTTCACCTCTTTAAATGAGAAACTCCTTGAAAAATGTCTCCTCTTTAAGGGGTGCGATGTGGTTATATGTAGGGACGGATTTGTTGCAAATACAATAGCATCCACCCTAAAACCAAATGCAAAGATGATAGTGTGGGGATTGAAGTCTGACAGACTGGTCTTCGATGCAAATAGAATAGAGGTCTCGTTAGATAAGGTCACAAACTCAGAAAGAGTTGTTAAATTGACATTTAATGGAGATACATTCACTTTGGATATTCCGTTTTCGGATGAGGCTTCTTTTGAGAACTGCATAACAGCTGTATGTTATTTATTGTATAAGAAATTTTCTATCAATACGATAGTGCAAAGAGTTAAGAATCTTCAACCTATAGCTATGAGAATGGAGATAAAGGAGGGGGTAAATCATTGTACTCTGATAAAGGATTATTATAACTCTGATCTTGCTTCCTTTGCCTTAGCTATCAATACATTATCAGCACAAGATCCGGCAAAACAAAAAGTCGTGATCCTCTCCGATTTTGTAGATATTGGGTCAGACGGAAAAAAGGTTTACCAAAATGTAGCAGATCTGTTGAAGAAATATAAAGTATCAACATTGATAGGGGTAGGAGAGGCGTTGAGTAGATACAAATTGCTGTTTGATCTCCCGACCTCCCGCTTTTATCCCGATACGGAGGCGTTTTTGAAGGGTGAGGAGCGTGATTTTTTCCAAAATATGGCAATATTGATAAAAGGGGCTCGAAGGTATAAATTTGAGTATATCGCAAACTTTCTTCAGAAACAATCGCACACAACCCTTCTTGAAGTTGACTTTGATGCTATGGGACACAATCTCAATTATTTCCGCTCGCTTATTCCACAAAACACAAAGATTGCAGTGATGGTTAAAGCCTTCTCTTATGGAAGTGGAGCCGGTGAGGTGGCAAATTTTCTCCAATTCAATGGGGTAAATTATTTGATGGTTGCCTTTGCTGATGAAGGGGTAGAGTTGAGGTCAAAAGGGATAACAATACCTATTGCAGTGATGAATCCTGAGTCAGAGGCATTTGACAATATGATTGAGTTTGGATTGGAGCCCGAAATATACTCTTTGGAACTTTTATACAGCTTTGATGCCTCATTAAAGCATCACGGAATAGAAAACTATCCTGTTCATTTAAAGATAAATACAGGAATGAATCGTTCAGGAATAGACAAATCGGATATTTCATCTTTGACAAACTATTTCTCGAATAAGCGTAATGTTAAGATTTGTTCGATGTTTTCCCATCTTGCAGCGAGTGACGATCCCTCTCAGGACGATTTTACTATTGGTCAGATATTGAAATTCAATGAGATAGTTGATACAGTCCAGTCGCATTTTGACTACAAAATTATGCGACATATCCTCAATAGTGCCGGAATTGAGAGATTTCCGCAGTTTGCCTTTGATATGGTTAGGCTCGGAATAGGATTGCACGGGATAAGTGCAATCACCAAACAAACTTCTCCACTGCTCCCTGTCAGCTCTTTTAAAACACATATTGCCTCCATCAGAGTTGTTCCTGCGGGTGAAACTATCGGATACGGAAGACGGGGAGTAGTTACAAAAGAGTCAAAAATAGCTGTTATTCCTGTCGGGTACGCTGACGGACTCAATCGTCACCTTAGTTGTTCGGTAGGAGAGATGTTGGTCAAAGGGGTTAGGGTACCAATTATCGGGAGTGTTTGTATGGACGCTTGTATGTTAGATATTTCGGAAACAGATGCTAAAGTCGGGGACGAGGTGGAAATTTTTGGAAAAAACATCCCTGTCACCGAAATAGCAGCAAAACTCGACACAATCCCTTATGAGATACTAACCGCCATCTCTCAACGGGTAAAACGGGTCTATTTTAAGGAGTTATAAAAGATTATAATTTTCTCTTTATCTCCACTATTTGGAATGATTCGATAATATCTCCAACTTTAATGTCGTTGTAACCGTCTACATTTAAACCGCAATCAAAACCGGTTGCAACCTCTTTAACATCATCTTTAAATCGTTTGAGTGAGCCAAGTAGCCCTTCATAAATCACAATACCGTCACGTATTACCCTGATTTTAGCAGTACGAGAGAGTTTTCCCTCTTTAACCATACACCCTGCAATAGTCCCTACTTTTGAGATTTTGAAAGTTTCTCGAACCTCTGCAGTAGCTGTAACCTCCTCTTTCTGTTCAGGAGCAAGCATCCCCTCTATACCACTCTTAACCTCATTGATTGCATCGTAGATAACTGAGTACAAGCGTATTTCGATCTCCTCTTTTTCTGCAAGTTTCCTTGCATTGGTAGAGGGTCTAACTTGGAAACCTATAATAATCGCATTTGAAGCGGCTGCCAAAAGAACATCTGTTTCAGAAATAGCACCAACCGCTTTGTGGATAACATTTACGTGTATCTCCTCAGTAGATAATTTTATAAGTGAGTCTGACAGTGCCTCAACAGAACCATCCACATCACCTTTAACAATAATATTTAACTCTTGGAAATTACCGATGGCAATACGCCTTCCGATCTCTTCAAGTGTTATATGTTTTTGAGTTCTAAGACCTTGTATTCTGAGAAGTTGCTCTCTCTTATTTGCAATATCTTTTGCCTCTTTTTCATCTTCGAGAATATTGAAAATCTCCCCTGCTGTCGGAGCTCCGTTAAGTCCAAGAACAGATACAGGGGTTGAAGGGTCTGCATCCGATATCTTTTGCCCCCTCTCATTGAACATCGCTTTTACCTTTCCGTAGTAGCTTCCGCTCAACATAATATCTCCAACCTTCAAAGTGCCGTTCTGAACGAGTATTGTCGCAAGGTATCCCCTCCCTTTATCTAAGGAGGACTCAATGATAGTTCCCTTAGCATTTCTGTTCGGGTTTGCTTTAAGTTCTAAAAGATCTGCTTCGAGAAGCACCTTTTCTAAGAGCTTATCCACATTGATCCCCTGTTTTGCTGAGATCTCTTGACATTGATATTTTCCTCCCCAATCCTCCACCAAAATGTTCATATTTGCCAATTGCTCCCTTATTTTATCTGGAAATGCACCTGGCTTGTCTATCTTATTGATAGCAAAGACCATCGGTACACCAGCTGCTTGAGCGTGATTGATAGCTTCTATAGTTTGAGGCATTATAGCATCATCAGCTGCAATAATAATAATTACAAGGTCTGTAACTTTTGCACCCCTTGCACGCATTGCTGTAAATGCTTCGTGTCCGGGAGTATCCAGAAATGTGATTCTTCTTCCACTTGCGAGCTTAACATTATATGCTCCAATATGTTGGGTGATTCCTCCTGCCTCTCCTGCAATAACATTTGCTTTTCTTATGTAATCCAACAGAGATGTTTTACCGTGATCAACGTGACCCATCACTGTGATTATAGGAGGTCTTGGAACAAGATCTTTATCATCGTCAACCTCATCGTTGATAACCTCTTTTGTCTCAGCAGTTACAAACTGGATTTCATAACCAAACTCTTCTGCTACAAGCACGAGCGCCTCTGCATCAAGCCTTTGATTAATAGACACCATAAGTCCCAAATTCATACAAGCTTCGATAACTTTTGTTACCGGAGTGTTATTCATCATCACAGCTAAGTCGTTAACTGTAACAAATTCTGTAACTTTCAATACATTGCTTGACATCTCTTGAAGTTCCTGTTCTTCTTGCATTTTTTGCGAGAACAACTCTCTCTTCTCCCTTCTATGTTTAGATCCTTTTGTCTTCCCTTTTCCCTCAGTCATACGAGCATAAGTCTCCTTTATCTGCTTTTGAATCAGATCCTCATCGATCTCAGTGTGAACAGGTTTGATAAAATGATCTTTCTTATTCTTCTTATTTTGAGGGTGTTGTGGTTGGTTAGCAGTGTTGCCCCCTTTAAACCTATTGGCCCCTTGGTTAGGGTTGGCTGTAGGTGCATTCTTAGAAATATCTACCTTTTCCCTCTGTCCTTTGTGAATCCTCTCCCTTTTTCCTTTATTATTATGGGGATTTGGGTTAGATGATGGTTTCTTGTCAAATTGTGACAAATCTATTGTGCCGCTGATCTTAGGACCTGCAAGTTTCTCGAATTTTGTATCGATATGTTCAATAACAACTTTCTCAACCTTATTGACCTCTACAGGTGCAGGTTTTTTCTCGATCTTATCGTTTTTCTTGAATGGTTGTGAAGGATTTTGTTGGGGACGCTGTTGATTATTGTTTCCCCCTCTATTTCCTTGATTGTTCTGAACGTTTTTCTTCTTGGAATTCAGATCGATTTTACCAAGAATCTTAATTTCATTTTTAATAAGAGTATCTACTGTAGTCTCTACCTTTGGGGTAGTAACTACTTTATTTTCAGAGGAAATATCTTTAATAGGAATATCTTTTTTTTGTTCTTTTTCAGGGGAGGGAGCTGGGGCTTCTTTAACTTCTTTGATTTCCTGAACTTTCTGAACCTCTTTAACCATCGGAACCTCTTGAGTTTCGTGAGATTCTTTTACCTCTTGAACCTCTTCTTTTTTATGTTCTTTTTCAGGTTCTGGATTAACAATAATATTTTGGTGATGGGGAGTTTCGGGATGAATATCAACTACATTGGTCTTGATAATGACCTCTTTTTCAACTTCTCCGAAAAAGTCATCATTGTCTTCGTTTTTGACGGGATTTTCTTTTTCGGTGATCTCTCTTACTTTAATAGCAATTTTCTTAGATTGCTCTTTGATAAGTTGCTCTTTGCCAAACTCTTTCTCAACCAATTCATACTCTTCGGGGGTAATTTTGGCATTTGTATTTGCCTCAACTTCATACCCCTTTTTCTTGAGAAAATCAACAAGGGTCCCCATCCCAATGTTAAATTCCTTCAATATTTTATTTATTCTTACACTTTCTTGTCCCGTCATATTATTCCTCCCATTTATTAAACATTATTCAAATTCTGAACGAAGTATCTTCTGAACATCGATTACAGTCTCTTCTTCTAAGTCGGCGCGTTTAACAATCTCAGACACAGGAAGTGCCAAAACGCTTTTCGCAGTATCGCATCCGATTCCTTTAAGAGCAGCCAATACCCAATCCTCTATCTCATCGCTAAATTCGGTTAGTAAAACATCCTCCTCCTCTTCATCTATCTCTCTGAATACATCCATTTCGTATCCGACCAATAGACCTGCGAGTTTGATATTTGTCCCCCCTTTCCCAATTGCAAGAGAGACTTCAGATGGTTTTAGATAAACGCCAATCCTTTTCTCCTCCTCATTAACTTTTATTGATGATATTTTAGCAGGACTCAATGCTCGTTGAATAAGAAGTTGAATATTTGATGTCCAATTGATTATATCAATATTTTCATTTCTTAATTCCCTAACGATTCCGTGGATTCTCGACCCTTTAACCCCAACACAAGCTCCAACAGGATCGATCCTTTCGTCGTATGATTCAACAGCAACCTTTGCCCTCTCTCCAGGTATCCTTACAACTTTTTTGATGGTTATGAGTCCATCGAAAATCTCAGGCACCTCTTGTTCGAAAAGCCTTTCGAGAAACATCGGAGATGTACGTGAAAGGGTGATTATCGGAGTGTTATTCCTCATATCAACTTTTGAAATAACAGCCTTTGCAGTATCTCCCTTTCTAAAAAAGTCTGATGGGATCTGCTCTGTTTTTGGTAGAATGAGTTCGTTTCCATCTTCGTCCATAATTAGAACCTCTTTTTTCCACACTTGGTAAACCTCGCCAGCAATGATATCGCCAATCCTATCGCGATACTTATTGAAAAGATTTGCCTTTTCAATGTCCATAATTCTTCCGGAAAGATTTTGCCTTAGATTAAGAATACCTCTCCGTCCGAAATCTGCAAGTTTTACCTCTTCTGTAAATTCTTCACCAACTTCGTAGCTGTCGTCGATTTTTTTAACATCTTTCAGTGAAATTTGTGTGTTTGGATCCTCGACAAATTCAACAACCTCTCTATTTCTCCAAATCTCAAAATCACCCTTGTCAATATTAATGATGATGTCAAAATTATCGGCTGTACCATACATTCTTGCCAATTGAGTGCGAAAAATATCTTCGAGAACACTCATCATTGTAGGTCTGTCGATGTTCTTTAGCTCCTTAAACTCCGCAAATGTGCTTATCAAGTTTAAACCTTCCATTTTTTTATTATTTTATATTACTTTTATCAATTCCGGCAGAGCTTACCATTAGTGAATAGTCCTCTTTTTCTCTGTCCATTTTCCCCTCAATATATCTACTTAAAGCCGAGCAATCGTCTATAGTTACATATCTGCCCGGTGTGTCAAAGAATATTTTTATATTGTTAGCTTTGTTAACTGTTACATCTATCAGTTTCAGTCCATTACTTTCAATATATTCTTCGAGGAGATTTTCTATTGTCCCTTTTTCAATCATAAATTTAGTGTGTTACAATGAAGAAGGGGACTTTTGTCCCCTTTCCTCGTATCTCATTTACTTCTGCTGCAAAAGTAGTAATAATTATGAGAATCTCAAAAAAAGTATTTTCTTTGCACATTAATTTAAAATATTTTAAATTGAATTTTTCTTCGAAAGTCGATAAAATGGAAGTTACTGCTAAAATTATAGCTGACCACCTTGGTGGAGAATTGATAGGAGATCCAGATGTAAAAGTATCTTCGGTAGCGAGGATAGAACAAGGCAAGCCGGGTACCCTTTGTTTTCTTGCAAACCCTAAATATGAGCACTATTTATACACTTGTAAGGCGAGCGTTATTTTGATTAACAGCACATTCGAGCCCAAAGGTGAAATATCTTCCACAATCATAAAAGTTGACAATGCCTACGAAGCTGTAGCGTCTTTATTAGACCTTTTGAACTCTATAAAATCTTCTAAAAAAAGGGGACGCGCCCTCTCTGCCCATATTGCATTCTCTTCAAAAATCGGTAAAGGAGTCTATGTCGGGAGCCATTCTTACATTGGTAAAAAAGTGGTTATAGGTAAAGGAACCCAAATCTATCCGCAGGTATATGTAGGTGATAATGTGTCTATTGGTGAGAATTGTGTTCTCTATCCAGGGGTGAAAATCTATTATGGTTGTAAAATAGGCAACAATTGTATTATTCATTCGAATGCTGTAATCGGAGCTGACGGTTTCGGATTTGCACCCACAGAAGATGGAACATACAAAAAAATTCCCCAAACAGGAATTGTTACAATAGAGGACGATTGTGAAATAGGGGCAAATACAGCTATAGATAGAGCAACGATGGGTACAACTCTTATAGAAAAAGGGGTAAAAATAGATAACTTAGTTCAAATAGCTCATAATGTGATAATAGGTTCTAATACAGTCATTGCCGGCCAAGCCGGAATAGCAGGTTCTTCAAAAATAGGAAAATCTTGTATGTTAGGGGGCCAAGTTGGTATATCAGGGCATCTTTATATAGCAGACAACACTATTTTTGCTGCACAAAGCGGACTAATCGGCAATGTTAAAGAGAGTGGAAGAGTTCTTATGGGAACGCCGGCCATAGATCATAAGGATTATATCAAGGCCTATGCAGTATTTAAGAACAGTCACAAACAAAACAAGTAAAGCGAAAAAGGAAAGATGCAGGATAATCAGAAAACACTAAAAAAATCATATAGTTTTGAAGGGAAGGGGTTACATTCGGGGCTAAAGGTCAATATGACAATTTCTCCGGCACCGATTAACACAGGGATAAAATTTCTTAGAACAGATATTTCACCGGATTCGTATATAAGTGCAGTTGTTGATTATGTGACTCATACTCAGAGAGGAACAACACTTGAAAAAGGGGAAATAAGAATATCTACCCTTGAACACATTTTGTCTGCCTTTTGGGGTTTGGGCGTTGATAATGCAATTATTGCGATTGATAACTACGAAGTACCGATTCTCGACGGAAGTGCAAAACCCTATACTGATGCTATTATGCAGGATGGTTTGCTAATTCAAGATGCAAAACGTCATTACTATAATGTTAAAGAGAAGATATACCTTAAAGATGAGAAGAGTGGTTCGGAATTGACAATATTACCAGATGACCATTTTTCCGTAGATCTTACGATAGATTACAACTCAAAGGTTTTGGGCTTGCAAAGTGCTCACTTTGATTTAAATACTGATTTTGTAAAAGAAATCGCCCCGTGTCGGACATTTGTCTTTTTTCACGAGTTGGAATTTCTTCTTAAAAACAACCTCATCAAAGGGGGAGATTTGGAGAATGCCATTGTTATTGTAGAACACGATGTTCCTACCGATGAATTAAATAGAATGGCTACACTTTTCAATGTGGAGAGGGTAGAGAGGGTTCCTGAGGGGTATCTTGATAATGTTAAATTGCATTTTCAAAACGAATGTGCAAGACATAAACTATTGGATGTTCTTGGAGATTTTGCCCTTATAGGAAATAGAATTAATGGCAGAGTTATTGCAAGTAAATCAGGGCACCAGATCAACACAAAGGTTGCAAAACTTATAAGATCAGAATTATTAAATGAAAAACAGTAGTATTATGCAATTTTCAACAGTTCATCCTAACGCTAAAATAGCGAAAAATGTAGAAATAGGACCATACTCATATATAGCAGAAAACGTGGAGATAGGGGAGGGAACTTGGATCGGTCCAAGTGTTACGATCTTTGACTATGTGAAAATAGGAAAAAATTGCAAGATTTTTCCCGGGGCAGTTGTAGGGGCAATTCCTCAAGATTTAAAATTTGACGGAGAAGTTACATATGTTGAGATAGGGGATAATACAGTTATTCGTGAGTGCGCTACTATCAACAGAGGTACTGCAGCAAGCGGAAAAATGATGACAAAGGTTGGAAATAATTGTCTGATAATGTCATATGCTCATATTGCTCACGATTGTTGTGTTGGAAATAATGTTATTTTGGTAAGTTATGTCGGGATAGCAGGTGAGACAGATGTTGATGATTGGGCTATTATAGGGGGTGCTTCTGCAGCTCATCAATTCTCAAAAATAGGAACTCACGCTATGTTGTCAGGAGGCTCTCTTGTTTCAAAAGATGTCCCCCCATACGCCCTTGCAGGTCACAGGCCTCTCGCTTTTTGCGGGATAAATGTGATAGGATTGCGTCGTAGAGGCTTTTCAAACGAACAGATAGAGAGGATCAAAGAGATCTATAAGTTGATTTACAACAGTGGGATGAATAGGACAGAGGCGTGTATAGCTGTTGAAAAAGAGATTCAAGATTGCCCTGAAAAAGATATAATCCTCAAATTTATAAGAAGTTCTAAAAGGGGAATAATCAAATACAGCGATAGTTCTATTGATGAGTAGTTTCTCTACAGTTGTTCTTAGTACTGCCTATTTTCCACCGGTCGATCTCTTTATCGCTTTGGCTACTGGGAAAAAGATTTTGATGGAGAAAAACGAAACTTTTCTTAAACAGAGTTACAGAAACAGATGTAAGATTTACGCTTCAGATGGTGTATTGCCTCTGTCGATACCTGTGCAAAAGGCTGATGGAGACTTGATTACTCAGATTAAAATAGATTATACAAAAAGTTGGCTTCAGCAGCACAAAAGGGCAATAGTCTCCGCATACAACTCCTCCCCATTCTTTGAGTATTACCAAGACGATATTTTCTCCATATTAGATAGTAAAGAGGAGAACCTCTTCACCTTAAATGAGAAATTAATTTTTAAAGTGATGGAGTTGATAGGGCTGAAAAACAATATTGAATACACCTCGGAGTATATACAGAGTTACCCCGATTATGTGTTGGATCTAAGGGGAAAGATCTCCCCAAAAATAGATATTTCCGATATAATGGATAGTATAAAAATTAAAAGGCCGTACTATCAAGTATTCTCTGATAAGTACGGCTTTATCTCCAATTTATCTATAATCGATACACTTTTTAATGAGGGACCAAATACAATCGATTTTCTTCGTTAAAATCTAACGCCAAAAGAGGCCAAAAGCATCCACTTCATATAGCTGCTTTTCATCACAGGGACACCTAATCCTGCATACTCTTCATAAAGTGTGTAGTATTCTGTGGTATAATTGCACTGTTGTTGATAGGCTATATCTGCGAAAAATCCCCCCTTAGACCTATATCCTAAGCCCAGTGATGCAAGGTGCTTTTCCCCTTTAAATCCCCTCTCTGCAGAGTCATAATAATTATAACCGCTTCGTATTGAGAATAGTGGAGAAATTCTAAATTCTGCTCCCACCCTTACATTATTGCTCGTCTTAAATCTGTTCTTTATCAAAAGATTTGCATCTTTAAACTCGTTTTGATTTCCATACGAATCAAGCATTAAAATATTTGAATAGTTGGTCATCTCATAATCGGCACTGATTACGGCTACTTTTCCAATTGTATAACCAACTCCGACATTCCATTTAAATGGAGAGTTGATGCGGTATCTGTATGTGCCGATTGGTGAATTAACACTGTATTTTGCCTTCTCGAATGTACTATTCATATCTTCTGTCCATTGGTCAGTCAAGAACATCCAAGTTGGGGTAGATATTGAAGTGCCTATACTCAGACCTGCAACCGGGCGATAAATTACCCCGGCTTTCAAGTTAATACCATAGCCGGTGGTGGTAAGAGATCTTATATATTTAAAATCAACAAAACCGGTCCGGAATTTGGAGGGATTGACAGCACTTTCAGAGTACTCCATATAATTGTTGTACCAAATATTCTGGAAGGAAACATTCAACCCAAAGAAGAGTTTGTCCGAAACATTTCCGGAAAAGTTGATGACGATATCTTCCGAATACCCTGATGTGGTGTTATAATATTTTTGGTTTAAATCTCCCCCTACATAAACTTCACCATTGAGCGGATCAATATTTTCGGTAGCAGCTATAAAATTTTGCGGTCCACCAACTGTGTCAATCATAAATGTGTTCCACCCGAGAATCGATTTCCAACTTGTATTGGTATTAAAGAATGGGTAATTGGGGTTTGTATCCGGCATTCCAAGCGAATTGCCTGAAATATTTGAGGGCATATTTCCGGCTATACTTGCCATCCAACTTGTTTTAGCTTCTACCCCAGAGGCCGAATTTCTTGAGGTAAAATTGTTTGTCTGATTGGCAGTTATGGCAAGGTTTAGATTTAAAAGTCCCCTTGTTCTGCCTGTACTGAAATTGCCTACATACCCTATATTTGAGATGGTGAACCTTGTTTTGTTCTCTTTTGTCCTATATCCTAAATATTCTGAATGATCTATACTAGATACAAGAGCTGGTGTTACTATAAATTCGGAGTAACGATACACTCCGGAAGCTGCCGGATTGTATGAAAGAGCACCGAGATCGCCACCTATTGAGGTCATTGCATTTCCCATTGACAAACTTCTCGCTGTACCACTATAATATTGTTGGGAGAAACGGAGAGCATCGTATGCCCCTTGCGCAAAACCATTAAAGGAGAGGGCAGATATGAGGAAAAGTATAGGAACTAAATATTTTTTCATTTTATAAATTGCAGTTTATTTATTACTTCATTATTATAAACTATCGTCTTCCTCCACTTCCACCTGATCTTCCGCCTCCGCCGCTGCCTGTGCTTCCACTATAACTTCCTCTAGAAGTATTTCCGGATGAAGATGAATATGAAGAGCGAGTGTTTTGGTAACTGCTGTTTCCGGAACTTCTTCTGTCATAAGATTGGTTGTAGTCAGATCTATTTGTGGTGTTGCTTTGGTAGGTAACATTTCTATTTGGCCTTGAACTTGAAGAGGTTGCAGATGATCCGGTAGATCCGTTATTTACAGATCTACGATATTTAGAATCTGAAGAGGTGCTTGATCCGGTGTTGTTTGCCCTCGCATATCTGTCGCCGTAACTATTATTTGCAGCATTTACATTCCCGTTTGAGATAGCAGATGTTGTATTTCCACCCCTGCGAACTAATGTAGAACCATTCACATTATTAGAATTAGAACCATTTGTAGAGCCCTCCGCTCTGTGACTTCCATTACCCCCCCTAATTTGATTCATATTTGGGGTGATACGTCTGTTATTCATCTCATTGTGTCTGCCATAGTAAACATCACGACTTGGGCCACTTGCGTAGGGTGGATAGAACATATAGTCTTGATAAAACCAAGGGTTATACCATACATACATTCCACCTCCCCAAGGTCCCCAATATCCTCCGTAAGAGGGTCCCCAAGAGGGTCCCCACATAGGGTCCCAACCCCAACCATAACTCCAACTCCAATACCAGGGATCATAATATCCCCATCCCCAATCGTGCCAATATCTTCCGTAATATCCACCCCAAGCTTGATTGTAATATCCGCGATATCCGCCCCACCACGGGTAATATCCGCTTCCATAATTATCTTCAAATAAGAAGTTTACAGTGAATGAATAGGTGGAATCGTTAAACTTATTGATCCGTTCTTCGTATGTCTCCCCTTCAAGTAGAATATTATAACCGGTATTTGGCTGATACGCAATATCAACAACACCATTATTCTTGACAATAATTGTATCGATTTTACTTATTTTGTTGCCGCTGTTTTTCCTCTCTATAGTGCTTTTGGAAAGGTCATCGAGAACTTTCTGCTCAGCAATGAGAAGTTGTTTGGAGTTAGCATCTTGTCTATAATATATACCATCTTCAAAAGTTGAAGACGAGTACGTTGATGTCCCGCAGGAACTTGATAAAGTCAAGGTAAAAACGGTTAGGAAAATAAATACTTTTTTCATAACAAACCTCCTGTGTTTTATTAATAAATATTAGTACTTTTGCACTCTCTAAAAGAGTATTCAGTTACAAATATAACAAAAAACATACCATATAAGCAATAAAAAAATGGCAAAAGAGGTAACAAATAAAGAAGAAAACTATTCTCAGTGGTACAATAATCTTGTTGTTAAGGCAGATCTGGCAGAAAATTCTGCTGTAAGGGGGTGTATGGTTATCAAACCATACGGTTACGCAATTTGGGAAAAAATACAGGCTCAACTCGATAAAATGTTTAAGGAAACAGGGCATCAGAATGCTTATTTTCCGCTATTTATACCAAAATCATTTTTAAGCAAAGAGGCAGAGCACGTTGAGGGGTTTGCTAAGGAATGTGCCGTAGTAACTCACCACAGATTGATGACAAATCCTGATGGTCCCGGTGTTGTAGTTGACCCCGAGGCAAAGCTTGAAGAGGAGTTGGTTGTTCGCCCAACATCTGAGACTATAATTTGGAATACATATAAAAATTGGATAAAATCTTATCGCGATCTCCCTATCCTTTGCAATCAATGGGCAAATGTGGTTAGGTGGGAGATGAGAACGAGGCTGTTTTTAAGGACTGCCGAGTTTTTGTGGCAAGAGGGGCATACCGCCCATTCTACTTCTCAAGAGGCTATTGAAGAGACAGAGCGTATGGTAAATATATATGCAGAATTTGCAAGAAAATATATGTCAATGCCTGTGGTAATAGGTAGAAAATCAGAGCACGAGAGATTTGCAGGTGCGATAGATACACTTTGTATTGAGGCTCTTATGCAAGATGGAAAGGCTCTTCAAGCTGGTACTTCTCACTTTTTGGGACAAAATTTTGCTAAGGCATTTGATGTTCAATTTGCAAATAAAGAGGGGAAATTAGATTATGTTTGGGCAACCTCTTGGGGTGTTTCGACACGACTTATGGGGGCTTTGATAATGGCGCATAGTGATAATAACGGTCTTGTATTGCCCCCACTTTTAGCACCGATTCAAGTGGTGATGGTTCCTATTTACAAAGGTGAAGAGGATCTTGCTAAGATGGTGGAACATATGAAAGTGATAGGTAAAGAATTGAGTGATAAAGGAATATCTTTTAAAATAGATGATCGTGATAATGTCCGTTCGGGTTTCAAATTTGCAGAATGGGAATTAAAAGGTGTTCCTGTAAGGATTGTTATCGGTCAGAGAGATTTGGAAAATGGTTTGGTCGAGCTTGCCCGCAGAGATACTCTCTCAAAATGTGTTGTAAATAGGGAAGGTCTTGCCGAATATATTGAGAAATTGCTTGTTGAGATCCAACAAAACATCTATGACAAGGCTTACAAATTCAGGGAAGAGAGTACCTATGTAGTTGATACTTGGGAAGAATTTAAGGAGAAGATAGAGAACGGAGGTTTTCTCCTATGCCATTGGGATGGAACGCCCGAAACAGAGGAGAGAATTAAAGAGGAGACAAAAGCTACGATCAGATGCATTCCTATTGATACAGATGTAATTATGGAGGAGGGAAAATGTATCTATTCAGGAAAGCCATCAAAACAAAGGGTAATTTTTGCAAGATCTTATTAATACATTATGGAAAAAGACAATGAGGTTCAATCCGCAAGGAGACAAATCATATCGGCTTTAAATGTAAAGTCGCATATAAAGGCGTGTATTTTTGACCAAAGTTTAGAGGTGTTTAATCTCTTCAAGGAGGTTCTCGGAGAGATAAGCAATGATATTAACGATGTACTTGAAAATGAGAAGGAGAGGCGTGTTCGTTTGGAGTATCGTGACAGAGGTAAATTTGAAGCGGAATTGAAATTCGCAGATGATGTTCTGGTTTTCAGTATGCATACCGATGTTTTTCAGTTTGACAGAGAGCACCCTATTTGGAAAAACAGTTACGCTAAGGAGAGCCCTTTTAATACCTATTGTGGAGTTATCAGTGTCTATAACTTCCTATATGATTCGATGAAATATAATAGGGCAGAGGACTCTGGTTATCTTGTGGCGAGGATTTTTGTAAATAAAGATAAATTTTTCTTTGTTGAGGGGAAAAGACAGAAGAGGCAAATGACCGATATTTTTGGTAAAGCTCTCCTTGGTCGGGATGAGATAGTTTCCATTGTAGAGTCTGCTATATTGTACTCTCTCTCTTTCGATTTGTTAGTTCCCCCGTTTGATATGGTAAAAGAGGCAAGTGTTGAGCAAATTAATGCTAAGATTGAGTCAGCTAAGATGCGTACAGGGAAAAGAATGGGCTATCAATACAATTCTGACGATGTGTTAAATTCAAATAAGTAAATATTATGCGACAGATGAAAGTAAAATATTTTATGATTGTTTTGATGATTACTTCTCTTTTTTTGGGTACCTCTTCTTTTGCTTCCGAAAAGGGGATATTCCCACAAAACGCTTCTTACTCAGACACTACCAAAAATAACACTTTGAATAGATTGACACCTGCTCAGAAATTGTGTTATGATGTTGTTTCGCAAATCGAAGTGCCTACAATAGATTACACCCCACCAGCACCTCCATCTAATTGGACAACAGGTGTCTTGACTCAGATGGGACTTTCTCAGGTCTCTTTGACAAACTGGGCAGAAGGGGGTTCTGCAACCATTGCCTTAAACGCTTATATAGATGGGAATGCCAACTATGCAAAGAATAAAATGATCTGGGAGAATAGGATCAAAATAGCCTACGGATTTATACAATCTTTTGATAAGGATAAACCTTTTAAACAGCAATATAAAAAGAGTGAGGATAAGCTCAATATAGATAGTAAATGGGGTTACTCTTTTTACGACAGATTGTATGCCTCTGCATCTGTCAATTTCAGAACACAACTCACAGCCGGTTTTGATAATTCTGGTACTACTCCGAAATTATTATCATCTTTTATGGCTCCTGGCTATCTTTCACTTGGTTTAGGTATTGATTATAAGCCACTTACATTTTTATCTATAAACTTTTCGCCTGCTACAGGTAATTTTATTGTTGTTTCAATTCCAGAATTGCGTAAAAAATTTGGTAATAATGAGGATCAAGCAGTCAGGTCTGAATTTGGTGCGCAATTAAAGCTTGATATGAGATTTGCATACAAAACCTTTAAATTGGGTACGCAGGTTACACTGTTCTCCGATTATCTTCATAATCCCCAAAACATTCAAGTGTATTGGGACTTTGATGCATCGTGGGCAATTCGCAAATTCTTAACCCTTTCACTTAGAACAAACCTCATATATGACGATAATATCAAAATTGCCGATAAGAACGGTATTGAGGCTCCCAGAGTGCAGTTTAAAGAGATTGTCAGTCTTAATTTTGCCTACACCATAGGTAAATATCAAAAGGGCAAATAATGCTGCAAAAAGAGTTTGATAATGCCCTTATATCTCTCACACAGGGCAATATAGAGGGGAGTAGATTTCTTCTTGCAGTTAGTGGAGGAATAGATTCGATGTGTATGTCAAACCTTTTTCTTAATTCCAAGTTAAATCCCTCTTTTGGTATTGCTCATGTGAATTTTTCGCTCAGAGGTGATGACAGTTTCTTGGATTGTGAATTGGTAAACAAATGGGCACAAGATAATGGTGTGGATTTTCACACCATCACTTTTGATACCAAATCTTATGCAAAACAAAACTCTATTTCTACTCAGATGGCTGCAAGGGAGTTGAGATATGGATGGTTCTATAAAATTATGGAGGAAGAGGGGTATGATTATCTCTCGATAGCGCACAATTTAGATGATAGTATAGAGACTTTGTTTATCAATCTCTTAAGAGGTACAGGTGTTAAGGGATTAGCAGGTATTAGAAGTGTTAACGGTAAGATAATAAGGCCTATACTAACTATTTCCCGCAAGCGGATAACCGAGTATGTCCTTTCTGAAAACATTCAATACAGAGATGATATTACAAATTTCGAATCCCATTATGCGAGAAACAGAATAAGAAATATTATCTTTCCGGAGTTTAAAAAGATCAATCCCTCTTTTTTAAATACCGTCAGTAGAAATACATCAATATTCAACCAAGCATCAGATATATTGGAGGATTTGTTTGAGCAAAAGAGAGGAATCCTCTGTCGTGAGGTTGGGGAGTCTCTATTCATAAATGTGTCCGCCCTTTCTATAGAAAAACACAAGAGATATTGGTTGTTTAGAATTTTGAGTGAAAAAGGGTTTAATGGATCTCAAATATTTCAGATTGACAGCTGTTTAGATGGCCAGAGCGGTAAGATTTTCAGATCAGTCTCTCACGAACTTGTTTTTGGCAGAGGGGAGATAGAAGTTTATCCATACCCTTCGGGTGGTGAGATAGATAGAGAATTCGAATTACCGGAACCTGGGATTTATACATTTAATGGAGTTACTTTTAAATTTGATATTTTTATCAGACCAAAAGGTTTTAAACCTATCACCTATGATGGTCAATTATATTTTGATATAGAGAAGGTTAAATTGCCGTTAAAATGTAGAGGTTGGAGGGTTGCTGATAAATTCAAACCTTTCGGGATGGGGGGTGGTGTGAAAAAACTGAGTGATTTCTTTACCGATTTGAAAATGGATAAAAGGGATAAAGAGAGCCAACCTATCCTCTGTGATATTGATGGAATAATATGCCTTCCCGGTTTAAGGATAGATGAGAGGTATAAAATAACAACCTCGACTAAAATTATAGCCGAGGTTGTAGTTGAGTTTTCTTAATCCTTAAAAACTATTCAAATTGGTAAATGTAAGGCATCCTTGCAAATACCCCTTTGTTCTCTTTCATTGAAGAGTAGGCTTTTTCAATTAACTTCTCAGGATCTGAGACCATCTCTATTGAAGATGATGCTTGACCGACATTTTCCATCAATTTATCTATAGTGGTTTTAACTACAGGATATTCAACTATCATATAATTATCAAGATTTACAGATAAAGCTGTATATTTCAATGCATCGATAAGGCCTCCCTTTTCATTGGCAAGATTAATCGTCAGTGCCTCACTACCAGTCCATACACGACCTTGAGCAATACTATCAACTTGTTCAGTTGTAAGGTCTCTCCCTTGAGCCACTATATTGAGAAACATATTATAAATAGTTTCTACGCTATTTTGCATTGAAGCAACTTCTGTGGGATCAAGTTTTCTGTACAACGAGAACATATCTGAATGCTTATTGGAATTGATAGGAACATTATTAACATATAATTTCTCTTTTATCACTTTTCCAAACGAAGGGATCATACTGAATACACCTATTGAACCAGTTAAAGTGGTATTGTCTGTGAAAATCTTATCAGCATTTGCAGAGATCCAATATCCACCAGATGCTGCATAATTACCATATGAAGCTATTACCGGTTTTACCTTTTGGAGAAGCATAAGTTCGTTTCTTATTATCTCAGCAGCCTGAGCATTTCCTCCTGGAGAGTTTACCCTAAGAACAACAGCTTTGATTGAGCTGTCTTTACGCACTTTAGAGATTATTTCAGAATATTTGTCAGATGAGATCCCCTCACCTTTTCCAAGTGTTATCTCTCCATCAGCATATATGATAGCTATTTTTTCTTTGGCTTTATAGTTGGGTTTGATGCGTGCTTTTGCATATTTATTTACGGTGATCATTTTAAGATCCTCCTCTTTTTCAGTGCCGAAAAGATTACATAACTCTTTAGACATCATATCTTTTTCGATGATGCCATCTATGAGTTTTGCCTCCAAAAGCCCTTCAGGTGTAGTTAATGATAAATTATCAACTCTATTATTAAAATCTTCAGGAGTTATCCCTCTTGAAGAGCAAACAGATTCGGTGATAGTTTTCCATAATGAATTAACCATAGATTGGTTTTGCTCCCTATTGGCTTCACTAATATCACTATTTATAAATTGCTCACCTGCAGATTTGTATTTTCCGTGTCTTATCAATTGTACATCAACTCCAATTTTATTTAATATGTCTTTGAAAAACATAAGGTTAGCAGAAAGACCAATAATATTGGAAGTGGCTACAGGGTGGGTGTATATTTTGTCAGCAACCGAAGCAAGATAGTAACCTATTTGTGTATAATTCTCAGAGAAAGCAATTATTGGTTTTCCCGATTGGCGAAATCTGAGAAGTGCATCTCTTATCTCTTCTGCCTTCGATATACTGATATTTGCATTATCTGCATTTATATAGATAAATTTGATAGCCGGATCGGTAGCAGCATAATCGATAGCATTTACTAAAGGGAGAATACCGATAACTTTCGATGAATTACCAAACATCTTATTAATTGAGCTAAGATCAAATGGCTCTTCTATTGATTGTTCACCAACACCGTGCTCGAAATCGAGTTTTAATATTGCAGAAGATGGAACAGATGGGTCCGAAGTGTCGGAAAGAGTCATTAAAGATCCTAAAATAGCGAACATAAATAAGCCCGAAATTATTAGGGCAAGTAAAGCCCCGATAAATGAGGCTAATAGTGTTTTGAAGAATTGTTTCATATTATTATGGAGTTAAACTTTAGATTTGGACATATTTTTTGCAAATGTATATATAATCTCTATCTTTGCCAAGATTAAAAAGAGATGAAAAAGTTTTTATTATATTTTTCTTCGACAGTTTTATTGTTTATCTATATCCTCTCTTATGTTGGATTTGGTATTCATAAATGTACTTGTAATGGTACTACAGATGTCGTTCTTCTTATTGGGGACACATCCTGCGAGAAAATTCATACTCATATTCATCTAAATCAATTACTCTCTCACACAGATTCGAAAAGCAATACCCCCCATCATCACTGCGATCATCATAATAATCAGCAGAATAGTGATGAGTGTTGCAAGACGGAGATCCTTGTCCTCACAGATGCTCAGGACAATAGAAATAAAATTGATCTTAATCATTCGGTAGTTAATAATGTTATTGATTTGCTCTTTATATCCGATATACCGACAGTTGATAATTTGTATTCGGATTTCATATCGAAAGAGCCTTGTGTTTTCCCGGAACCCTATTATGTCGGTTCCTCTCCATCCCTTCCGTTGTTCTCTCAATGGAGGTTGTAATTTTTTTATAAAAAGAAAAACTGTTTTTCCTTTCTAAACAGCTATTATTGTTAGGAGTGCTCCAACACAATTGAGTATTTACATTTTTATAAAAATTACAAATGAAAAAAATCACAATTATTTTATTTTTTATATTTTCTATTCTCCCAAATATTTATGGGCAAAAATCGCGTCTCCTTAATGGTGTTGTCTATTTTATTAATAGCAGCGGAAAGGAGGAGGGTGTCCCTTTTGCATCTGTTTACTGGTTACAATCAGGTACTTATATAGATTGTGATGGTGATGGAAAATTTACATTTACAGCATTTAATGGGGTTGATGCGACCCTTGTGGCAACAGCTATGGGTTATAATAAGGACACCATTAAAGTTACCTCAGCCACAACTTCGTTGGTATTTCATATAGTTGGGACTAATGAGTTGCAACAATCTGTTATTTTTGCTAAGGATCAAGGAAATTACCTCTCAAAAATGTCATCATTGAAAACGGAGGTTATCTCTGCAGCCGGATTGTGTAAAATGGCTTGCTGCAATCTTGCGGAGAGTTTTGAAAACTCAGCGAGTGTAACTGTTGGCTATTCTGATGCAGTTACAGGGGCAAGACAGATTAGATTGTTAGGATTATCAGGTATATACACTCAGATGCAAGATGAGAACAGACCTGTAATGAGGGGGCTTGCTTCCCCTTTTGGATTGTCGTACATCCCGGGACAATGGTTAGAAAGTATTCAGATTGCTAAGGGACCCTCTTCGGTAATCAATGGGGTTGAAGCAATTACAGGACAAATAAATATGGAGCATCGCAAACCAACAGCAGAACAGCCCCTATTTATTAATCTTTTTCTTAGTCAGCAATTGAGAACAGAGGCAAATATTGCATCATCTCTCCAATTAAATAATAAATGGAGTACCGTATTGCTTGGTCACTTTTCTACAGACCCTTTGGCGCACGATGGCAATAAAGATGGTTTTAGAGATGAACCTAATACAATGCAATTTAATTTTGCAAATAGATGGCTATATTACGATCAAAGCGGTGTTCAGGTCAGATTTGGTGTGAAGGCGTTGTATGACAATAGAATAGGTGGGCAGATGTCATATAAGAAGGGGATGCGCGACACAATTGGGACAACCCTTCTTCCTTGGGGAACAGATATTATCAATAAAGGGATTAATGGCTATTTTAAGGTGGGTGTACCACTTAATTCGGATAATAGTCATAATATTGCATTGATAGGTGATTATTCATACCATCAATTGGATTCTCATTTTGGATTGAAGAGCTATGGGGGAAAGCAAAACTCTGCATTTTTAAATCTTATGTATCAAGGTATTCCGAATGAAAATCACAGATTTACATTCGGACTTAGAAATCAGTTTGATGATTTTAGAGAGTTTCTTACAGATGTTACCTTAAAATCTTCTACCCCTAAACAATTTGATCTTTCGAGGAGAGAAAATTCGATTGGGATCTATGGTGAATATACCTACTCTTTTGGGGAGAAACTGACAGCTGTTGTGGATATGAGTTTAGATTACAACAATTTACACGGACTTCTTTTTGCCCCTCGAGCTAATGTGAAATACTCTTTTACCGATTATTTGGTATTTAGAGCTTCAGGTGGAAGAGGGTTCCGTTCTCCTAATATTATTGTTGATAATCTTGGAATGCTCTCAACAGGGAGATCTATTACTATAGATAATGGTCTTGAAATGGAAAAAGCGTGGACTTATGGAGGTAATATTACCGGTTATCTACCAATAGGTTATGGAAATAATTCATACATTAGTTTTGATTTTTTCAGGACCGATTTTCAGAATCAGATAATAGCAGATCAAGAGAGAGATTGGTCTAAAGTGTGGCTTTATAACCTTACAGGCAGATCTTTTACCAATACATATCAACTTGATTTTTCAATTGATCCCATTGAAAGATTTAACATCTTATTCACATTCAGATATACCGATGCGAGGGTTACTCTCGCAGACAAAGGGTTGGTTGAGAGGCCATTGACAAGTAGATTTAAAGGGGTGATAAATCTTCAATATGCAACAAGGATGAATCTTTGGACATTTGATTTGACAGCACAATTAAATGGTCCCTCGAGGCTTCCCGATTTTGCTGTTACAGAAGGTGGCAAGTCAATGTCCCCTATATATCCTATTCTTTATGCGCAAGTTACCAGAAAATTCAAAGGTTTTGATGTTTATATCGGTGGGGAGAATCTTACGAACTATAAACAGAAAAATCCTATAATAGATGCTGCAAATCCATATTCCGACGAGTTTAATGCCTCTGTTATCTGGGGCCCGCTGATGGGGATAAAAGTTTATGCAGGGATGAGGTTTACCCTTTGGAAAAAATAAAATTTAAAAAATTAAAATCAAATAGATATGAAACATTTTATAAGAACGATTACTGTTATTGCAGTAGCACTTTTCTCTTTGACATTAAATGGTCAAAACACCAATACCAAAAACCAGAAAGATGGAGAAATACTGTTTACTACCGATCTTCATTGCGAAAATTGCGTGAAAAAGATAGAGGCAGCTCTTCCTTTTGTAAAAGGAGTTAAAGATATGAAAATCAGCCTAAAGGATAAAACTATATGGATTAAATATTCTAAGAGTAAAACTAATGAGGCTATACTTGCTAAGGCAATTGAGGAGATTGGATATAAAGTAGAGGTGGTAAAAGAGCAAGCAAAGTAACACTTCTCGGTAGAATTATACCCCTAAATACACTATCTTTGTAGGATATTATTAATTTTTTGAAATAGTTTAGTAATGTTTGAAATAGTTAAAAAATCAATGCTTACACCCATCATTTGTTTAATGGAGGTGAAGGCTGTAAGATTGGCACATTCTGCTCAGCCGGGGCAATTTTTAATTGTTCGTGTATCTGATAAAGGGGAGAGAATCCCTTTGACAATATGTGATTATGATAGAGAACGTGGTACTGTTACAATTGTAACTCAGATAGTTGGAGCTTCAAGTAGAATAATATGCTCATTGAATGAGGGTGATTCTTTTATTGATATGGTAGGGCCACTCGGTCAGCCATCCGATTTTATAAATCTTCCTATAGATGAGGTTGCTAAGGATCGATATATTTTCATTGCAGGAGGATTGGGTACTGCACCTGTTTATCCTCAGGTGAAATATCTCCATTCCATTGGTGCAAAAGTTGATGTTATTATTGGTGCTAAAAATAGTGAACTTATCATAATGGAAGAGGAGATGCGCGCTGTATGTGACAATCTTTACATTTGTACTGACGATGGTTCTAAAGGGGAGAAAGGTCTTGTAACACAAATGCTTAAACAATTATTGGATAGGGGAGAGAAATACGATAAGGGTGTTGCAATAGGGCCTATGATTATGATGAAATTTGTAACACTTACTGCAAAAGAATATAATCTCCCATTGGTTGTGAGTCTAAACACTTTAATGGTAGATGGTACAGGAATGTGTGGTGCGTGTAGGGTTTCAATTGATGGAAAAACTAAATTTGCTTGTGTCGATGGGCCTGAATTTGATGCATATAAAGTTGATTTTGATGAAGCTATGAGGAGACAATCAATGTATCGCGGCCAAGAGGAGGAGCACGATCATAAATGTAAAATAGGGAGGAATTAGTATGGCAAATAAAATAGCGAGGGTTGCTATTAGAGAACAAGATCCTATTATCAGAGGAAAGAATTTCGAAGAGGTTTGTTTGGGTTATAATTATCAAGAGGCTACTCTTGAGGCTACTCGATGTTTAAATTGTAAGCAGCCCAAGTGTGTAGGTGCTTGTCCTGTATCTATTCAAATTCCCAATTTTATTAGTAAAATAGCGCAAGGAGATATAAAAGGGGCGGCTGAGGTGATTGCTAAGGATAGTTCTTTACCGGCTATTTGTGGTAGGGTTTGTCCTCAAGAGTCTCAATGTGAGGGCTCTTGTGTGTTAGGTGTCAAAGGTGAAGCTGTCGCTATCGGCAAATTGGAGAGATTTGTTGCAGATTGGAGTATGGAAAATGGAGTTGTTTGTAGTGCAAAAGGTGCTCCTAATGGGGTGAAAGTAGCCGTAATTGGGAGTGGCCCTGCAGGATTGGCTTGTGCTACGGACCTCGCTAAAGGGGGGTATGATGTTACTATTTTCGAGGCTCTTCATAAGGCAGGTGGGGTGTTACAATATGGGATTCCTGAGTTTCGTCTCCCAAAACAAAGGGTTGTTGAGGCTGAAATATCTAATCTTTTATCACTCGGTGTTAAGATAGAGACCAATGTGGTGGTTGGACGGACAGTGACAATCGATGAATTATTTAAGAAAGAAAACTTTAAAGCAGTCTTTATTGGCTCAGGCGCGGGATTGCCAAAATTTATGGGTATTAATGGTGAAAATCTAAATGGCGTATTTTCTGCTAATGAGTTTCTTACAAGAAACAATCTTATGCGAGCTTATGATCCTGATTATGAAACACCTATATTCGTAGGGAAAAGGGTTGTTGTAGTGGGAGGTGGAAATGTAGCTATGGATGCCGCCCGTACAGCTCTTAGACTTGGAGCTGATGTGATGGTTGTGTATAGAAGGACAGAAAAAGAGCTCCCTGCCCGTCTTGAGGAGGTTCACCACGCAAAAGAGGAGGGTATTCAATTCAAACTCCTTACAAATCCCACTGAGATTCTCGGAAATGATAAAGGGTGGGTAGTTGGAATCAGGTGTGAGAAGATGGAACTTGGTGAACCCGATTCATCAGGACGAAGAAGCCCTATTGCAATACCTAACTCACTATTCGATATTGAAACCGATGTTGTTATTATGTCATTAGGAACTTCTCCTAACCCATTAATAGCCAATACAACAGATGGTCTTAAAGTTAATAAAAGGGGTGGATTGGTTGCAGATGAAAATGGTGCGACAACTATACCCTTTATTTATGCCGGAGGAGATGCAGTGACCGGTGCTGCTACAGTAATCTTAGCTATGGGTGCAGGACGAAAAGCAGCAGCAGCCATAATGGGAAAACTACGATTGTGAAAATGATTAGTGATAGCTATGCAGGCTGGCACTTACATATAATCTAATGAATTAAAAGAAAAACAAGAGGGTGACTAAAAATAGTTTTTAGTCACCCTCTTGTTAGTAGCGGAGAGAGGACTCGAACCTCTGACCTCCGGGTTATGAGCCCGACGAGCTACCAACTGCTCTACTCCGCGATATATTTCTTATTGTTGAATTTCTCAATCGGACTGCAAAGGTATTCAATTATTCCGGTATAGCAAAATATTTTTTAAAATAATCAAGAAGGGCTTCTATTGTTAATTGTTTTTGCTCCCCACTTTCAATGTCTTTCAGGGTTATTGTTTTTGAGATAATCTCATTTTCACCTGCGATCAAAATATATCTTATCCCTTTTTTATCCGAATACTCAAATTGCTTTCTGAGTTTAACTGTGTCGGGATATATCTCTGTAGAGATATTTAACTCTCTTAGTGATTGCGCAATAGGAATAATATAGGAAATCTCTTTTTGCCCCATATTGGCAAATAGTATATTTGTACCTTGTATTTTATCTTTTGGAAACATATCTAATCCCGATAAAACGTCGTATATTCTGTCTGCGCCAAAAGAGATCCCAACACCAGACATATCAGGAAGCCCGAAAATTCCTGTTAAATTATCATATCTTCCCCCTCCGCAAATACTTCCCATCTCAAAATCTTTTGCTTTTACCTCAAAAATAGCCCCGGTGTAATAGTTTAATCCTCTGGCTAATGATAGATCTATCTCAACCTCTTGTTTAATATTTGCAAGTGAAAGGAGATTGAATAACTCTTCTATCTCATCAATGCCCTTTGTTCCTATCTCCGATTTTTGGAGGATGGGACGCATTAAAGATATTTTTTCTTGAGAGCTACCTTTTAACAATAGGATTGGTTCGATAATCGAGATACTATTTGTCTCTAACCCTTTCTCTATCAACTCTGTTTTTACCGCTTCAATCCCGATTTTATCGATTTTATCAATAGCAGTTGTAATTTCGGTGAGCTTATCACTATGGCCGCATATTTCTGCCAATCCTGAAAGAATTTTTCGATTATTGATTTTTACAATAACATTTATGTTGAGTTTTGAAAAAACAGAATCAACAATTTGCACCAATTCAAGTTCATTTAAGAGTGAATTACTCCCAATCACATCAATATCACACTGATAAAACTCGCGATAGCGCCCTTTTTGTGGCCTATCAGCCCTCCAAACAGGTTGAATCTGGTATCTTTTAAAAGGAAAAGCAAGTTCACTTTGATGCTGAACGACATACCTTGCAAATGGTACAGTTAAATCGTATCTAAGCCCTTTTTCACAAAGTTTAAGTGAAAGAGCATTAGCACTTTCTGTTGATAGTTTTCCTATATCGACTTGTGAAAATGGGTCGCCTGAATTAAGTATTTTGAAAAGTAATTTATCCCCTTCCTCCCCATATTTTCCAAGTAATGTAGAGAGGTTCTCCATAGATGGAGTTTCAATCGGTGCGTATCCGTATTGTTTAAAGACTGATCGTATTGTGTCGAAGATATAGTTTCTGCCAACCATTTCTGATTGTCCGAAATCTCTCGTCCCTTTTGGTATGGAAGGTTTTTGCGCCATTTTTATAAATTATAATTTTTTTAAAAAAAATATAGAATCTTAATTCAAAAAACTTTAAGAAATTAAACCCCAAAATTACAATAATTATTGGGAATAATAAAACCATAACCGCTTATAGCTTATGTTCGCTATTATGAATTTAATTATTACTTTTGCTTATTAATACTACTAAGACGTAAACCACTTATTATTTATGGAAAATAATATTCCTATCAAATATTCAGAAAAGGAGAAAAAAAGGCGCAGTCCTGCTAAAGTAAACTGGCTTCTTAAACCGATAACTTGGATAATTGCCTACCCCTCTTTGTTTAGGCATAGAACGAAAATTGAAAAAATCAATATGGCTAATCTCAAACCGCCATATCTGCTCCTTTGTAATCACAACTCATTTTACGATTTTAAGGTGGCAACAGCTGCCACTTTTCCTCATCAGCCGTACTATGTTGTTTCACTTGAGGCTTTTATAGGACGTGACTGGTTGATGAGAAATGTTGGATGTATCGGAAAAAGAAAATTTACAAATGATATTAATCTGATAAGGAGTCTTAAAAAGGTTGTTGATAGGGGTAAAATTGCGGGTATCTATCCGGAAGCTCGATATTCGCTTTGTGGTACGAATGCGGTACTGCCCCCATCGTTAGGTAAATTGGCAAAATTACTTGAGGTGCCAGTAGTAATACTTATGACAAGGGGTAATCATATAATCCAACCAGTGTATCACCAGAAAAAAGTCAGAAAGGTGAGAACGATGGCCGTTATGCAGCAGGTGGTTACTCAGGAGGAGATTACTAAATTGTCGCCTGAAGAGATAAATGATATAATAAATAAATCGTTTGTTTATGATGATTTTTCTTGGCAAAAAGAGAGTCGGATAAAGGTTAAATATAAAAAACGTGCTCAGGGGTTGCACAAAGTGTTGTATCAGTGTCCCCATTGTGAGAAGGAGTATAGAATGACTTCAAAAGGGACAAAGTTGTGGTGTATGGCTTGCGGTAAAGAGTGGGAAATGAATGAGTACGGAGAAATGCACGCTGTGTTAGGGGAGGACTATTTTACACATATCCCTACTTGGTATGAGTGGGAAAGGATAAATGTTAGAAAAGAGGTTATAGATGGGACCTATCATTTTGAATCTGAGGTGGCTGTGAAGTCATTACCTAATACAAAAGGGTTTATTAATGTAGGAAGCGGAATACTTACCCATAATATGAATGGTTTTGAGCTTATTGGAGATAATCGTGGCAGTGAATACAGATTGAAGCTCCCAACGCAATCTTTATATTCGGTACATATTGAGTATGACTATCTTAAAGAGAAACGGGATTGTATTATGCTTAGTACCATTTCTGATACATATTTTATCTTCCCAAAAGGGGAAGATTTCTCGGTCACTAAGATGTCGTTGGCTACTGAAGAGTTGTTTGAGTTCTATCATCGTACACACAGTGTAGAGTCGAAAGAAAAGATTAAGAAAAATATACAAAGGTCGGAAGATATTAATGCAGCAGAATAATGGCAAAATGGAGGATTATATATGAAAGTGATTAAAACTGAGATTGAAGGGGTTCTGATATTAGAACCAAAATTGTTCGGTGACGAAAGGGGATATTTTTTTGAATCTTTTTCTGAGAGGGATTTCTTATTGGAGACGGGTATCGATATCCATTTTGTACAAGATAATGAATCCAAATCTCATAAAGGGGTTTTACGCGGACTTCACTTTCAGAAACCCCCTTTCTCTCAAGCTAAGTTATTGAGAGTGGTGAGTGGTAAGGTCCAAGATATTGCAGTGGATTTGAGAAGCGGGTCACCAACATTCGGAAAATATGTTTCTGTTATTCTGAGTGGTGAAGAGAAGAAAAATTTCTTTATTCCTGCAGGTTTTGCTCATGGTTTTCTGGTTTTAGAGGACAATACGATTTTTCAGTATAAATGTTCTCAATTTTACGAACCATCTTCTGAGGGCTCTGTAAGGTGGAATGATCCTACAATAGAGATAAAATGGATGGTAGATGATATTGATTTTACCCTATCTCCAAAAGATACAATTGCCCCTTTTCTTAATGATATTGGAAAAATATTTTAAGATTTTTTGGCATATTTTTTGATTTTATTACAGTATGAAGGAGAGTTTATCAATACTTGTAATTATTATATTGTTATTTCTTTGTGGAGAAAATCTCTATTCCCAAAATATATCACAAGAGAAAGATTTAAAATCAGAAATTTCTGATCTTCTCCTTAATGCAGTAGATAAAGGTCTTATTACCAATGTACTGAAGGATTCTATTTCTATTGTTATCCTAAAGGATTCACTTATATCAAGTGATAAGGATCTTCGTGCTATTAAGTATTTTCTTGAAAATATGATAATCACATCGATATCTCATAATAATGAAAGAGAAACGGCTTTTGGTGATAAATTAGTTGTTCCAGGCTCTTCTGAAAGGGGGGCTATGGGGAGAGGGGCAGAGGACTTTTACAAGAATGATAGAGGGATGAAATATATAGGGATTGGTTGGTACAACGAAGATGTGAATAGGGCGGCCGCAAGGAGTATAATGGAAAATATCTCTAGGAATCTATCCTCTCAAAACTCTTCGCAATTCTCGATTTTTTTAAATCAGTTAAGTAAAAGTAATAGTTTGTATGTGAGAGTTTTAGGTGTTATTCTCGGCTCAATAGGACTGACACAATTGGGTAACTTCAAAATGGCCCCTGTGGTAGGAGGTGCCCCAATGCCTCAAAGTGAATGGATAGCCCCTCCGACATTTAACGAAAAGATGGAGAGAGGTGGGTATAAAAGGTAGAAAAGGGGAGTTATGTAGGGTTATTCTAACTGTTTCAACATTTTAATCAAACTCTTTTCCCAATTTGGAGTATCGACATCAAAATTTATTCTGATAAGCGATTTATCAAGTATAGAGTTTTTAGGTCTTTCAGCTGCTGTGGGATAAGATAGGGTATCAATTGGTAAAACAGTGCACTCTATCCTTTCCAATTTGATGATTTTAGATGCAAATTCGAACCAGGAGCAACTCCCTTCGTTTGTGTAATTAAATACCTCTCCATATCGTGGCCTTTTCTCTATTTGTGGAATTATGTGAATGATTGCTTTTGCCAAATCTTGAGCAAAGGTGGGGGTTCCGAATTGATCTGAAACCACCTTTATCTCTTCATTTTCCATTCCAAGCCTGATGATAGTCTTTACAAAATTTTTCCCATATTGTGAATAGAGCCACGCAGTACGAATTATTATCGACTTACACCCTGATTTCTGGATATTTGTCTCTCCCAATCGTTTACTTTTTCCATAGACATTTTTCGGGTTACATTTATCGCTTTCGTGGTAAGGGGTTGGCTTTTTTCCATCAAAAACATAATCTGTGGAGATATGGATGAGGGTTGCGTTATGCTTTGCTGCCGAATTTGCTAAGGTCAAAGGCCCTTCCGCATTTATTTTAAATGATAGATCTTGTTCTTCTTCTGCTTTATCAACATTTGTATATGCAGCACAATTTATGATTGTAGAGATATTATTATCAATAATGAATTTATCGACATCTTCGATATTGCAAATGTCAAGTTCTTGAATATCCGTAAAGAAAACATCTTTTCTCCCCGAAAGAAGAGTTCTAAACTCGGACCCCAATTGTCCGTTCGATCCTGTAATAACTATATTACCCATATTATTTAAATTTCGCTACAAAGATAGGTCTTTCCTCATCTAAAAAAACTATCTTTGCCTAAATTTTATTGAAATGGATTACAATACTCAGAGAGAAAAGTTATTGATGCCAGAATATGGCAGGCATGTGCAGAAAATGATTGAAAATGTTAGGGAAATTCCTGACAGAGAAAAGCGAAACGAGCAGATAAAAGCGGTGGTTAATGTTATGGGTATTCTTAACCCTCAACTGAAAGATATTAACGATTTTAAACACAAATTGTGGGATCACGTTCAGGTTATCTCCGATTTTAATATTGATATTGACTCCCCATATCCCATTCCTACTAAAGATAACTTTTATTCTGATCCTGAGCCTATCTCAATAGAGACCAAGCCATTGGTAGCTGCTCATTATGGACGAAACATTCAAAATATGATTGAAGTTATCGCAGCTTTGCCTAATGATGAGGTTAAGGATATGATGATAAAGACGATGGCTTCATATATGAGGCAGCAATATTTGATATGGAATAAAGACTCTGTGACTGAGGAGACTATATTTAAGGATATTGCAAAATTGTCTGAGGGTAGATTGATAGTTCCGGAGTATATTCATTTGGATGTAATATCTGATAAAGAGATATTTAACCGCCCCGGTTTTATGGCTCAAAATAGCAATATGCAGCAGAGGAATATGCAGAACAGACGGAATAAGAATGGGAATAAAGGTGGTAAAAAAAGATGGAAGAATAATAAGTAGTTATGGTGAAGAGATCTGCAAATAAAAAAAAGAAAGATCAAGTTTCGGAGAAGAGTGAAGGGGTATTGCTCTACTCTCTGAACAAGGATGTTGTCCGTTTTATCTGTGGCTTTGTGTTTGCCCTTCTTTCTATATTTACTTTTGTATCACTCCTGTCGTATCTTTTCACGTGGGCTCAAGATCAAAGCCTTATGTTTAGTCCGGATATCCTTAGTAATATGGTTAATGCAGAAAACGGAGGTGGAAAATTAGGTTTCTTATGGTCTAAGTTTCTAATATCTAAACTATTTGGAATAGGAGCTTTTATTGCACCATTTTTCTTTGGAGGTGTCTCTATTTATTGTTTTAAAATAAGGCAAATCAATATCTTCAGATTGTTTTTCTTGTCGCTTATGGGGTGTATTGTCACCTCAATGACATTATCTTATATATTCTCTTTTACAAACTTAACATCACTATTTGGTGAGGGAGCAGGGGGCTCATATGGATTTTACATAAATGAGTGGCTGTGTTCAATGTTTGGAAAGGTGGGTGCTGGCTGTTTTGTCGTATTCTTTTTATTACTCTGGTGTATTCTTTTGAATAACAAGATTGTAGGGAAGATCACTTCATTGTTTAATCGTATATTCAAAGAGAAAGAGGTGGAGAGTGTAGCTGTTTCAACTAAGACAGATGGTTCAGAGGAGTTATCTGATCAAGATGATGAAAATAGTGAAAACTGCGAGAATATTGAGGATGGAGAAAAAGCTGAAAATGAGGCAAATGTTCCTATTATACCGGTTTCCCCTGAGGTGGAATTTAATATAATTGAAAATGACCCGATAGAGGTTGGCGATCCCGAACATGAGCAGGAGCAGGAGCAGGAGAGCTACATTCCCCCTATTGAGATTTTAAATGATAATGGTAATGAAACTAAGGAGGCTGTTGATGAGGATACTTCAAAAGCTCTCTCTGATGAGGAGTGGGAGCAAAGATATGATCCGAGATTGAGCCTATGCGGCTATAAGATCCCTCCCCTCTATTTATTGGAGGAGTATAAGGATCAATGGTATGATGTGTCAAGGGATGAGCTTGAGAAGAATAATCGTAAAATCGTCTCGACATTAAGGGATTATAAAATCAATATTTCCAGAATATCGGCAAGGATAGGTCCGACTATTACTTTATATGAAATAGTTCCGGCTCCCGGTGTCAGAGTGTCGCAAATCAAACGTCTTGAGGAGGATATTGCCCTTTCTCTTGCTGCAAGAGGGGTGAGGGTAATCACTTTAGTTGGGACAAATGCTATCGGAATAGAGGTTGCTAATGATAAGCCGAGCATAGTCTCTATGCGTTCAGTTTTGGATGATATTAAATTCAAAAACGCTAAGTTTGACCTCCCTATTGTTCTTGGGAGAACAATTTCTAATGAGATAATGACCTTTGACCTCGCTAAGATGCCTCACTTACTTGTTGCAGGGGCTACCGGTCAAGGGAAATCTGTAGGGTTGAATGCTATCATTACATCTCTTCTTTATAAAAAACATCCATCTGAGTTGAAATTTGTTCTTGTGGATCCGAAAAAGGTCGAGTTGTCTCTTTACGAACCGTTGGAGAAGCATTTTCTTGCTAAACTACCCGATGCTAATGAGGCTATTATTACGGATACTCAAAAAGTGGTTTATACTTTGAAGTCGTTATGTAAATTGATGGATAGGAGGTATGATCTGCTAAAAGCTGCATCTGTAAGGAATGTAAAAGAGTATAATGAGAAGTTTCTGTCTCGAAAGCTCAATCCTAATAAAGGTCACGAGTATATGCCTTATATAGTGGTAATTATTGATGAATTTGCAGATCTTCTGATGACCTCAGGGAGAGAAGTTGAAGATCCTATTGCCCGTCTTGCTCAACTTGCAAGGGCGATCGGTATCCATCTTGTTATCGCAACTCAACGTCCTACAACTAATATTATTACAGGTACAATTAAGGCTAATTTCCCTGCCCGTATTGCCTTTAGGGTTATATCGAGTGTCGATTCTAAAACAATTTTGGATCAGACAGGAGCTAATCAACTTATTGGTAGGGGTGATATGCTTATATCGACCGGAAGTAGTGAACCTGTTCGTGTTCAATGTGCTTTTATAGATACTCCTGAGGTTGAGAGAGTTTCCAAGTTTATTAAGGATCAGGCAGGGTTTGGAGGTGCCTATATTTTACCTGAATATATTCCAGAGGATAGTGGCTCTTCTTCTCCAATGGGAAAATTTGACAACAATGAGAGAGATGAATTTTTTAAAGATGCAGCTCGTCTGATTGTTCGGGAACAGCAAGGTTCTACATCTCTAATTCAGAGAAAGATGAATCTCGGTTACAATAGGTCGGGTAGGATTATGGACCAGCTTGAGGAGGCAGGTATTGTCGGCCCACCTGAGGGAAGTAAGGCCCGTCAAGTGAGAATAACCAATTTAGACACTTTGGAGCAGATTTTAAAAGACATTTTATGAAAAAGGGTTTTATCCTTGTATCTATTTTACTTAGCATCGGAGGTTTTATATTAAATGCTCAATCCTCTAAAGATCTGCTTGATAAGATGACAGAAAGGATAGGTCATTTTCAATGTACAAAAATATATTTCAATTTTGAGGCTGCAGATTCTAAGGGGGCTGTTATTGTACGTCAAACCGGAGTATTTTATGGACAGAGTGAATTTTTTCGGATGAAAAGTTCTGATGTTGAGATATATTGTGATGGTGTATCAAAGTGGGTATACGATATTAATGGTGGAGAGTTGACCATTTTACCGCATAATCCTAAAAGTAGAGATATTACGGAAAATCCATTTGATGTTATTTCAAAAAATAATTTTAAAAATTATTCTTATTCAAAACCCCCTAAAAAATTAAATTTTGGAGGTAAATCCACCTATTCAGTTGTTTTATTACCTATGTCAAAGGGTGAAAAATACGAGAGGATAGAATTGATTCTAAGTGCTTCTGATTATTTACCGGTCGCTATCAATTATGTTAGCAAAAAAGGGGATAAATACTCAGTGAAAATCTCCTCTATTAATGGAGTTGAAGCGAAAGAGAGTGGTTATTTTATACCCGAATCCTCTATATTTGATTCTGCAGTTGTTACCGATCTAAGATAATTTTGAAAAAACATCTATTATAGAGGGGTAGGAGTTTTGTAGATAAATATCTATATCACAAGGTGATACCCATTTAACCTCATCAATATCTTCTTCTGTCTGTGGCTTTAGAACAATATCTGAAGTGCAAGTCATTTTGTACCAATATGTATGTTTTAGTATAAATTGAGAATCCCTATGATATGTGTGATCGGTAATGCAGATCAATTCTTTAATTTCGTGATTGTTAACCCCCGATTCTTCAGTGACCTCCCGGAGGGCTGTCTCCCTAATATCTTCATTTGGTTCTTGTTTCCCTTTTGGAAGATCCCAGATATTGTTTCTATGTATCAAAAGATATTCACCTTTTTCATTGATAATCAGTCCACCTCCTGCATTTATCTGCTGAAAAGAGGAGCAGATTTGTTTGTAGAATCTATCATCGTTGTCTGTTCGAATATAGAGATTGTGTATGTTTTTGTTGTTATCAAAGAATGTAGCAATGTCTGAGACCCCTTTGTCATAGGAAGGAAAATAATTTACAGAGTTGGTATCCGGACTGGGAGTCTCATTTTTATTACAAATAAAAAGTGTTCTTTTATCAAAATATATGCGGTACATTCTTTTTTTTTAAAGATGCAAAAGTATAATTTTATATATATGTAAACTATTTTATTTAAATAAAAACACCTATTTTTTTAATATTTATCACAATATTATTTATCAGTGATGATTTTAAATTACTTATGGTAAAATCAGCAATATTTTTTTTAATTTTGCTACAAAATGATTAAAGATATGATTTCAGTTGAAAAAAATGTAGCGCGAAGTCTCTTAAAGATTGAGGCTGTAAAGTTGAGTCCAGAAGAACCTTTTACTTGGGCATCAGGATGGAGATCTCCAATATATTGTGACAATAGAAAAGCGTTGTCGTATCCCGATATTCGTAAAACTATATGTAAAAATATTATTGATGTTATTAAATCAAATTTTTCAGATGTTGAGGTTATTGCAGGTGTTGCTACGGGGGCAATTGCGTATGGGGCTATAGTTGCAGATATGTTAAATAAACCTTTTGTATATGTTCGCTCCTCTGTGAAAGATCACGGTATGGGAAATCAAGTTGAAGGTGTTGTGAAAGAAGGTGCGAAAGTGGTTGTAATTGAAGATCTTATCTCAACAGGTCAAAGTAGCCTCGCTGCTGTTGATGCCCTAACGAAATGTGGTGCGCATGTGCTTGGAATGGTTGCGATTTTCTCATATAATTTTGATAAATCGCGCAGATCTTTTGAGAATGCGAATATAGAACTCCACACCCTTTCAAACTATGATACTCTTATAGATGAGGCCTTGGCTTGCAATTACATAAAGAAGGAGGATATTGAACTCTTGAGAGATTGGCGTTTTTCACCTGAAGTTTGGGGGAAATAATTTATGGAGGTTATGGATGTTAAAGGTAAGAGCATTCTTATAAAGCAAACTCCTGTTTTCATTTTCTCTTTGTTTAATGATTTAAGCAGATTTTTTATCAATTTACCTCCCCAGTTGAGAGAAAAGGTGGTTGTTGATACCGATAGCATTGTAATGAATGTCAAAGGATTTAAAATCGGCGTTATCGTTGAGGAGAGAGTGCCTTATTCAAAAGTGTCATTTAAGGATAATGGCGATTCACCTTTTCCTTTCCACCTCTCTTTTAATATGGTGGCTGTCGGTTTTGATAGCACATTGTTCAATATTGAGCTTAATGCAGAGTTGAATGTTATGATGAAGATGATGATCGGGGGGAGAATTCAAGAGTTTGTGGATAAATTTACAGACCAGATAGAGTTAATCCTTTCGGGACAAAAGCCTGATATTTCCGGAATTAAACCAACAGATTTTAGTTGATGTTTCCAGCTGCTTTTGTTGATAATCTAATAAATATGATGGGAGAAGAGGGGGCTCGCAAACTCCTTCTATCGTTGGAGCAGAAGCCACCAGTCTCAATAAGAATCAATCCAAATAAGGTATCTGATGTGGAGAATGAATTGGATTTACCTTTTGATGGTTATGATCATATCCCTTTTTCAAAGTATGGGTATATATTGAGCCAAAGGCCGAAATTTGGGTTGGATCCCTCTTTTTATGCCGGTGCATATTATGTTCAAGAGGCCTCTTCTATGTCTATTGAGATGGCGCAGTCGTTGTTTAAAGATTTGAGAAATAATAATGGAGAGGAGAGTTTCAAAGTTTTGGATCTTTGTGCAGCTCCCGGTGGAAAATCTACCCATTTATTATCGATCTTGAAAGAGATTCCGAATGCTATTCTTGTTAGTAATGAGGTGATTAGGTCGAGGGTAAATGTTCTTTCAGAGAATATTGCCAAGTGGGGACATTCAAATGTTATAGTGACAAATAATGATGCCGAAGATTTTAAAAAACTCAATTCTTATTTTGATGTTATTCTTGTAGATGCTCCCTGTTCCGGTGAGGGGATGTTTAGAAAAGATCCGAAATCAATGGAGGAGTGGTCGGAAGAGAATGTGAAATTGTGTGCTTCTCGACAGAGAAGGATCCTTTCAGATGTATGGAGCTCTCTGAAGGGTGGGGGATTGATACTCTATTCAACTTGTACCTTTAATAGAACTGAAAATGATGACAATGTTGAGTGGCTATCGATGACACTCGGTGCTGACCCATTATTTACTGAACATATTTATCCGGGTAAGTTTTGCGGAGAGGGTTTTTTTCTCTCTATTCTTCGTAAACATTCTGATTCTAAGGGTAATAATCAGAAGAATATTTATAGAGAAAAAGTTAAAGATAGTATTTTAAAACCATATAAAATCCCTTTGGATTTTGTGAAAAAAGGGTATTCATTTTATAGAAAAGGGAATTTGATAAAGGCTTATCCAGAAAATATTTGTAATGATATGCTTTTTATAGAATCCTCCCTCAAAGCCATTCGGTCAGGCGTTGCTGTTGCCTCAGTACTTGAGGGGAGAAAAGGGGAGAATTCTCTTATTCCAGAAGCAGAACTTGCTCTGAATGAGGCTTTAAATATAGATTTTTTTTATAAAGAAGAACTTTATATGGCAGACAAAAACGACCCATCTTCTGCCGCGTTGAAATTTCTAAAAAAAGAACCGATCTCTTTTCCCGATTTGCCGCTCGGTTATATATTACTTCAATATAAGGGGCTTCCATTGGGTTTTGTTAAAAATATTGGAAATCGATCAAACAATCTTTGGCCGTCAGGATGGAGATTGACCGGACGATAATTTTTTTAATTGTAGATAATTTTCCATACATTTGGGGAAAATTATTTAAAAAAGAATTATTATGAAAAAAGTATTTATTATTATTACTGTTTTTATTGTGGCACTTACCATATCTTCTTGTGATAAAACTAAAAATTCTCTCTATGGAACTTGGGAACTTAGTAAGACAGAAGCATTCTATGTGAATTTCGCTTCACAAAAAGGTTCGATAACTATTCCTAATCCGGAAAATCCTCAAATATCAGTAGTATTAACTGATGCTCAGGTAATCACAATGATCAAAACATATGTCCCTATTAAGTATGATCAAAATGTGAGGGTAGAATTCTTGAAGAATGAAAATTCACAAGAGAATATTACTTTTAATGGTTATGAGTACTCATCTGGTAAATGGGATAAGAAATTTACCCTCAATGGTCAATATCAAAAGGGAACTATGACATATAAAATCGACATTAAAGACTTGTTTTATACTGTAGCAGGAGTAAAATCTGTAAATACAATTTATAGTGTAACATTTAATGTTAAGTCTAAAACCGAAAAAGATCTCTCCATATACATTGATAAAGCTTCTGTAGAAAGTTTTGTTAATAATCTGAAAGACACTGATATATCTTCAAAAGATCTTGAAACTATCAAATCAATCATTGCTCAGATAAAAACTCTTGAGATGGGAGTAAATCTAACCAAAGTAGTTTTATAACATTGGAATCAATTTCAATTGATTAAGGTTTGTATAAATTTTCACGAGCCGGTACCCTTCAGATCGGGACCGGCTCGCTACTTAACCTAAACTTAAACTATGAAAAACTTCATTAATATTAATGCAATATCTGTGCCAAAATCTATTTTATAACACGAATTTTTGCGTATTTTAATAACAAAATCTTCTTTCCACCCACTTCAAACTCAATTATTGCTTTTGTGTTTGGAAATTCCCCCTCGATAGAGGTTATTGTGCCAAATCCAAATCTATCGTGTTCAATCCTTTTTCCTGATTGAAGTTCTGAAGGGGAGCTTGGGGTGAAGTTACTACTTGGAGTCTGAATGTGACGGGACATTTTTGGTTGAGGAATTGTCACCGTTTGTTGGATAGGTTTTTTGTATCGATCTTGATTTTTGGCACATCCGGTACCGGAGCGGAAAGGTGAGACATAGGTATCATCCCCAACAAGGCTCCCTATGAGGGACTCTTTTTCGATCGATTTGTCTAAGTATTTATTGTCGATCTCTTTTAGAAATCTGCTGGGTGGGTAATTTACGTGTTGTCCCCATCTGAATCTCGATTTTGAGAAGGATACGGCGACACATTTCTCAGCCCTTGTCAGGGCAACATAAAACAATCTCCTTTCCTCTTCTATCTCCTCTTGTGAAAGGATAGAGATAGATGATGGGAAAAGGTTCTCTTCCATACCTATTATATACACATATGGAAATTCAAGCCCTTTTGAGGCGTGTACAGTCATAAGTTTGATCCTGTTTCCATCTCCCTCTTTTTCATCGGAGGTGTCGAGGTCTGATATTAGGGCAACATTGTCCAAGTAGGATTCGAGGGTGATGATTGAATTGTCATTTCCTATCTCCGCTTCTGATTTTATAGAGTCTTCAACAAATTCATTTACACTGTTTAACAACTCCTCTATGTTTTCAAGTTTTGATTGAGATTCAATCGAATTATCGTTCTTGAGGGATTGAATTACCCCCGAAACAGTAGCAATTTCAAGTGCAATAGTGTAGGCATTTTCTTGATCAATTTTTTGTCTGAGGGTGGTAATCATTGTGTAAAACCCTCTAATTTTACCGATAGCAGAGGCCTTTAGACCGTATTGTTCCAAATCTTGAAGGGTTATTGCTTCCCAAAGTGAAATGCTATTTGAAGTGGCTGCTGTTTCTAAATACTCGAGAGAGGTGTTCCCAATTCCCCTTGTGGGGAAATTAATAACCCTCCTAAATGATTCATCATCTTTTGGATTTACAAGAAGTCTTAAGTATGCGAGCATATCTTTTACTTCAGCCCTTTCGTAAAATGAGTGGCCAGCATAGATTTTATATGGGAGATTTTTGCGTCTTAAATTCTCTTCTATTATCCTTGATTGGGCATTTGTTCTATATAAAATTGCAAATTGGTCGTATGAGGCTTTTGATGAGTATATTCGTTGGAGAATGGAAGAAGTTACTGATGCTCCTTCGTCTTGTTCTGTAAATGAAGAAATTACCTCTATTTTATCCCCAATTTCACCTGTTGAGAAACACTCTTTTTTTAATCTCCCCCCATTGTTGGAAATGACGCAGTTAGCAGCATTAACAATCGTTTGGGTGGATCTATAGTTCTGCTCAAGCCTAAACTCCTTTGCATTGGGATAATCTTTCTTGAAATTGAGAATATTCTGGATTCTGGCCCCTCTAAAACCATAGATGCTTTGGGAGTCGTCACCTACTACCGAAATATTTTTCCTCATAGAGGATAATTTCTTTACAATAAGATATTGAGCATAATTGGTATCTTGATATTCATCTACTAAAATGTGTGTAAACTGTTGTTGCAATTTATCGCAGACTTCGGGATGATCACGCAATAAGATATTCATATACAGTAGAATATCATCAAAGTCCATAACTCCTGCAGTAAAGCACTTCTTTGCGTAGAGTTGGTATATGTCGCAGATTCTCCCCTTTCTTGACTCCATATCCTTCTGAATGGCTTGGGGATTATTGGCGTATGCACTTGCAGTTACAAGGTTGTTTTTGGCGTAAGAGATGCGGGACTGTACTTCAGAGGGCTTGTATGTTTTGTCATCAAGTTCAAGCTCCCTTATGCAGACTCGAAGTGCACTTTTTGTATCTGAAGAGTCATAAATTGTAAATGATCTCGGAAAACCAATTAAATCAGCATATTCCTTAAGAAATCTAATGAATATAGAGTGAAAAGTACCCATCCATAAGCGAACGCTATTCTCCCTCCCTACAAGTTTTGAGATCCTCTCTTTCATCTCTTTCGAAGCTTTATTCGTAAAAGTGAGAGCAAGAATGGAAGTGGGTGACACCCCTTTCTCTATAAGGTATGCTATTTTATATGTGAGAACTCTTGTTTTTCCCGAACCTGCCCCTGCAATTATCAGAGAAGCTCCATCAGTATGTATAACCGCCTCTTTCTGCGTACTATTTAACTCTGTTAAATCAATCAATTTTTCTTTTGCCATAACCCTGCAAATCTACAAAAGATTATCTATATTTGCAGCTACCAAAAAATAAATTACAAATGGTTGACTATATCAAATTAAGAAGGGGATTGGATGTGCCGGTAAAGGGTTCTCCAAATCCTAACATCACTAAAAGTGTAGTCTCTTCTATTGTAGCTGTTAAACCGACAGATTTTAGAGGTGTCATACCAAAACTACTGGTTAAAGAGGGTGATCAAGTGAAGGCAGGTACTCCTGTTTTTGCTGATAAAGCTCGCCCTGAAATACATTTCTCATCACCTGTAAGCGGAACAATCAAAGAGATTATTCGTGGAGAAAAAAGAAAACTCCTCGAAATACGTATCCTTTCCGATGGACGGAATGAATCGGTCAAGTACAACCTGCCAAAGGTTGAATCCTTGAATAAAGAGCAAGTAATAAATGCATTGTTGGAGAGTGGATTATGGGCTTGTATAAAACAACGTCCATATGGTATTATCCCTTCGCCAGATGTAACGCCAAGATCTATTTTTATATCGGGATTCAACTCTGCGCCTCTTGCGGCAGATATGGATTTCTCATTAAGAGAGGATTTTGATAACATTCAAGCAGCTATTATAGCTTTATCAAAAGTGGGGGTTTCTGATATTAATATTGGCTTGTGTGCTAAGACTCACGCAAGTACCCCATTCCACAAATTGAGGGGGGTAAAATTCTATATTTTTGACGGACCGCATCCTGCAGGTAATGTTGGGGTTCAGATTAATAAGATACAACCGATTAATAAAGGAGATGTTGTATGGACAATAGATATGCATTTGCTTGCTGTAATCGGCAGACTTTTTAATAATGGAGTTTGCGATATGTCGAAAATAGTCGCTGTTGGCGGACCGCGAGTTTCAAATCCGAGCTATATAAAATGTGTCTCAGGTATGGCAATGAATGATATTACAGATATGGTAGCCGATAATACCGAAGGACTTCAAAACGGATGCGATGTTCGATTTGTCAGCGGTAACATACTTACCGGCGAAAATGTTGGTAAAGATGGTTTCCTCGGATTTTATGACAATCAGATCACATTATTAACAGAAGGAAATTACCACGAATTATTGGGCTGGGCTAAAGTGTTCAGAGCAAATAAATTCAGCGTTTCTCGGGCATATTTTTCTTGGTTGACTCCTAAAAAGAGATACTCGATAGATACCAACCTTAATGGTGGAGAGAGGGCTTTTGTTTTCTCAGGAAATTATGAGAAAGTTCTCCCGATGGATATTTATCCTGTGTACCTACTGAAAGCAATCCTTGCTGAAGATATTGAAAATATGGAACAGCTTGGTATTTATGAAGTTGTAGAGGAGGATTTTGCATTATGCGAATTTATCTGTCCCTCTAAAATAGAAATTCAATCCATCATATCAAAAGGTATTGATATGATGATCAAAGAGATGGCATAAGGAGGAGTAAAAATGGAATCAAATAAAAATAATAATAAAACTAACCCTTTGTTTGAAAAAGGGGGAAAATTAGGGTTTCTGCACTCTTCTTATGAAGCGTTTCAATCTTTCTTACATGTGCCTAATACTGTGACTCTACGCGGCAGCCATATTAGGGATTGTAACGATTTGAAGAGAATGATGATAGTCGTGGTTGTCGCTTTGGTGCCTGCCTTGCTTTTCGGAATGTACAATGTTGGTTATCAACACAATCTTGCCACAGGTGGCCAAATGGCTTTTTGGGGTATGTTTTGGTTCGGTTTCTTAAAAGTTCTTCCGTTAATAGTGGTCTCTTATGTTGTTGGACTCGGTATTGAGTTTGCCTCTGCCCAGATTAGGGGACACGAAGTAAATGAGGGATATTTGGTGTCGGGGATGTTAATACCTATGATTGTTCCTGTTGATGTACCTCTTTGGATGCTCGCTATTTCTGTAGCTTTTGCAGTTATTATAGGTAAAGAGATTTTCGGTGGTACGGGGATGAATATTTGGAACCCAGCACTTCTATCTCGTGCATTTCTGTTTTTTGCATATCCGAGTCATATGTCAGGAGATAAGGTGTGGATTGCCGGACTTTCTGATGGAAATGGAATTATAGATGGTTTTTCAGGTGCGACACCTCTTGCCGAGGCTTCAGTAGGTAATCCTATCCCTTCAACATTGGATATGTTTATCGGTTTGATACCCGGCTCTGTCGGAGAGACCTCTACAATCGCTATTCTTCTTGGTGCTATTATCCTTATTTATACAGGTGTGGCAAGTTGGAAAATTATGTTCTCTTGCGTTCTCGGAGCATTGTCGATAGGGTTACTTGTTAACGCTGTTGCGCCCGATCCAACTTCATATTTAGCTATGCCTGCTTGGAACCATCTCGTTATGGGAGGTTTTGCTTTCGGAGCTGTATTTATGGCCACTGACCCTGTTACATCTGCTCAAACGGAGTGTGGTAAGTGGATATATGGTTTCTTTATTGGTGTAATAGCTATAGTCATCAGACTATTCAATGCTGGTTATCCTGAGGGGATGATGCTTTCGATTCTCCTTATGAATATGTTTGCACCCTTGATAGATCACTATGTGATTCAAAACAATAAGAACAGAAGGTTAAAAAGGGCCAAGGTAAATCAATAAAATGAAGTAGAATGAATACTAATAGTAACACATATACAGTAATCTATGCCACCGTACTGGTTGTACTTGTGGCGGCTGTCCTTGCTTATGTATCTACCTCTTTGAAAGATACTCAGCAAAGGAATATAGATATTGAGACCAAACAAAGTATCCTCCTTTCTGTCAATCTTGCACAAGGAGTTGATAAAGCTGATGATAAAGCTACTTATATCGAAAAAGAGTATGATAAATATATTACAGACTCTTATATTGTTAATGCTCAAGGTGATAAAATTGAAGGGGATGCCTTTAAAGTTGTTTTGAAAGAGCAATTTGATATTATGAGGCAGGCTAACCCTGATGTATCCCTTTTGAAATTACCTGTTTTCGTTTGTACTATGGATGATGGAAGAAGAATTGATATTCTCTCTATTTATGGAGCAGGTCTCTGGGGACCTATCTGGGGATATGTATCTGTTGAACAAGATTATAAAACAGTTTATGGTGCAACATTCGCTCATAAAGGGGAGACTCCCGGTCTTGGAGCTGAGATCTCAACACCACATTTTAGTAGTCAATATAAAGGGAAGGAGTTGTTTGATGGCAATACTTTTACACCCATCGCTGTTGTTAAAGGCGGCGCTCAAAAAGGGAGTTTGCACGAAGTTGATGCAATATCGGGTGGTACAATCACAAGTCATGCTCTCCAAAACACAATGACCTCTTGGTTAGAGTATTATCTTCCATATTTTGAAAAACAAAAAGAGGCAAATAAAAAGAATGTTGTAGAAATTTTCACCCCGACAGATACTCTTACTATTCAAGTTGGAAATGAAGTGGATGTGGTTGAGGATAAAGAAAATGACACTAAGGAGGAAAGTAAATAATGAAAAAGGATATTTATAAAAACCCGATTTTTAAAGCCAATCCGGTAACAGTTTTGGTATTGGGTATCTGCTCATCTTTGGCAGTTACCGTTAAGTTGGAGCCTGCTTTCGTTATGGCTCTCTCTGTTACGATTGTAACAGGATTTTCAAGTTTGTTTATCTCTTTAATTAGGAATTCAATTCCTAATCGTATAAGGATTATTGTTCAACTTGTTGTAGTAGCACTTTTTGTGATTCTGATCGACCAAATATTGAAAGCTTTTGCTTACGAGGTTAGTAAACAATTATCTGTCTTTGTCGGACTTATCATTACCAATTGTATAATAATGGGTAGGATAGAGGCTTTTGCACTTGGTAATAAACCTTTCCCCTCATTTGTTGATGGTTTGGCAAACGGGTTCGGTTACGGACTCATTCTTATTGTCCTTGCGTTTTTCCGCGAACTACTCGGTAGTGGTACCCTCTTCGGAGTACAAATTATTCCATTGGATTGGTATGTGAAAAACGGAGGTTTTTATGAGAATAACGGCTTGATGATTTTGCCCCCAATGGCATTGATTTTAGTCGGTTTGATAATATGGATACAAAGAAGCATCCAGAAAGAATTAATTGAAAAACAATAAAACACATCATTATGCAAGATTATATCAATTTATTTGTTAAGTCGGTTTTTATCGAAAATATGATATTTGCCTACTTTTTAGGGATGTGTTCTTTCTTAGCTGTATCAAAGAATGTTAAAACTGCTGCAGGACTTGGAGTGGCTGTTATATTTGTAATAGTTGTTACACTTCCTATAAACTACCTTCTCAATAAATATTTCCTTACGGCAGGTTCTCTATCTTGGATAGACCCTAAATATGCCGATCTCGATTTGAGTTTTTTGAGCTTTATTATTTTTATTGCGGTAATCGCTTCAATTGTTCAAATAGTTGAAATGGTTGTTGAAAAATTTGCACCCGCTTTATACTCATCACTTGGTATTTTCCTCCCCCTTATTGCTGTAAACTGTGCGGTGCTTGGTGCATCTTTGTTTATGCAGGAGAGAAATTATGCAAATGTCGGTGAAGCAACTGTTTATGCTTTGGGATCGGGTTTCGGATGGTTTTTGGCTATTGTTACTTTAGCTGCTATTCGTGAGAAACTCTCTTATTCCAATGTTCCTGCTCCATTGAAAGGACTTGGTATCACTTTTATCATAACAGGTCTTATGGGTATCGCATTTATGAGTTTTATGGGCATTCAATTATAGGAGAAGAAATTTATGGATATTATAATTTTATTAATAGTTTCGGTTGTTACATTTTTGGTAATAACCCTCATCCTTGTTGGCCTATTACTATTTGTGAAGGCAAAATTAACCCCTTCGGGTACTGTGAAGATCAATATCAATTCCGGAGAAAAAGAGTTGGATGTTACTCCTGGTTCCTCTTTACTATCTACCCTTGCAAATGAGAAAATATTTCTTCCCTCAGCTTGCGGTGGTGGTGGAACTTGCGGAATGTGTAAATGTCAAGTTCTTTCAGGAGGCGGTACTATACTCCCTACCGAAGTTGGATTTTTTACAAGAAAGCAACAACAAAACAATTGGAGACTTGGCTGTCAAGTAAAAGTTAAGGAGGATATTGAAATAGTAGTTCCTCAATTTGTTCTTGGTATCAAGAAATGGGAATGTGAGGTCATAAGCAATAGAAATGTAGCTACATTTATTAAGGAGTTTGTTGTTAAACTTCCTGAGGGTGAGAATCTTAATTTCCGTTCAGGTGGTTATATTCAAGTGGATATTCCAAAATATGAGTTGGATTATAAAGATATCAATGTAGAGGATGAATATCGTTCTGATTGGGATAAAATGAAGATTTTTGACCTTAAAGCCAGAAATACAGAACCTACATCGAGAGCTTATTCAATGGCCAACCACCCTGCTGAGGGAAATATCATTATGTTGAATGTGCGTATTGCGACCCCTCCATACGATAGAAATAAGTGTGGATTTATGGATGTCAATCCCGGAATATGTTCTTCATATATTTTTACCCGTAAACCAGGTGATAAGGTCACAATTTCAGGCCCTTATGGCGAATTCTTCTTGAAAGAAACTGAAAATGAGATAGTTTTTGTTGGTGGTGGTGCAGGTATGGCTCCTATGCGTTCTCATATATTCCATCTCTTCAAGACCTTAAAAACAAATCGTAAAGTTAGTTTTTGGTATGGTGCACGCTCTTGTAGGGAGATCTTTTATGAAAGTGATTTTGAAGAGATTGCAAGAGAGTTTCCTAATTTCTCTTTCCATATTGCCCTTTCAGATGCCCTTCCTGAAGATAATTGGACAGGCCCTAAAGGATTTATCCATCAAGTATTGTTTGACAACTATTTAAAGAATCACGAGTCCCCTGAAGATATTGAGTATTATCTTTGCGGTCCTCCTATGATGACTTCATCTGTTGTTAAAATGCTTGATAATCTTGGTGTTCCAGAAGAGAATATTATGTTTGACAATTTCGGAGCTTAGTATTTTCAAGCCTGAGATATATTCACAACTAATTGAGGTGACCAAAAAGTCGACAAGACTTTTGGGTCACCTCTTCCTTTTCCCCTGAAAGTTTCCTTTTCCCCCTGCTCTCGTTTATTTTTATGGCTGTCTATGTCTTTAGACACCCACATCCTGTCCAGAATGCCCTGTGTGGCACATCGATGTATCCAAAGCCGAATAATCTTATTGATGATCGAGGATAATCTTGTGGGGAATAAAAGAGAAGGTGACCTAAATGAATATTTAAGTCACCTTCAACTATTTGGATGCTTGCTACCTATTTGAATGCTTGTTCGCTAAGTCCGGGTCCTCCTAATGCAAGGTCCTTGAAGTAGTCGGGGACATTTTTGGATAGGAGTGAGTCAACATATAGTTTTCCGATATATTGTGATAGCATAAATCCGTGACCACGCATTCCAATAAATAGTCCAAGTTTTGGATCCACAATGTATCTTGGTTCAGTGTAGTATCCTGACCAAGTTGCTTGAAATCCAACCCCTTTGAGTTGTGGAATCCAATCTGTGAATACCTCTGATACTATTTCCAAAAATTCTTGTGAATTTATAGTTAGATTTTTATATGCTTCTGTGGCATCGTTTACAGGAGAAGCACATCCTATAATCTGCCCTGTTTCAGTTAATTGCTGACCATATACAGCTGAGAATCCTTTATATTTACGGCGATCAATCAACATATCTAAGCAAGCACCGTTTTTACCTATCAGCGGCAATCTTTTGGTGATAAATGCCTGATGTTTTACAGGGAAAAGTGAGGTTTCGATACCCAATTGGCTTGCAAATTTTGCGGCATTTGCACCGAGTGCATTGATAAAAATTTCTGTGCGATATTCGGTGTAGGTCCCATTTGGATTTTTAACAACAACATTATACTCTTTGTCTATTCTCGATACATTTATAAGTTCGGTGTCTTCAAGAATAACCCCTCCTGCTTTTTTGCCGAGATGACGAACAAGATCTATTGTCATACCTGGTGTTGCTTGCCAACAATCATCTGAGATAAGGGCGTGGGTGTAATTTTTGAGATTGGGATTGAAATATTCTGAAATCTCTTTTCTAAAATCTTTTGGCTCTATCATATAGGCTTTTGACCAAGCACGGGAAGCGTCGAGAGAGCGATAAGTGGCGTCATCGTGAGCAAAACTTATGTATCTGATTGGCTGGTAATTGATATTAGCTATTTTGTCAAGTTCTTTGAAAATATCGTGATTTTTTGTGGCAATATCTGCTAATGCAGGAAGTGAAAATGCAGGACGACCTCCGGCAATATTTCTCCACGAACTTCCCCTCTCTTTATTGATTAAGAGAGTTTTAAAACCATTCTCAGAAAGATATCTAAAAAGAGAGGATCCTGCCATTCCGCCCCCTGCCACTATCGCCCCAACTCTCTCTTTTACAATCTTTGTCGAGGATGATGGGGTGATGATAATCTCTTTTTTATCTTTGTTTATAACATTTCCAAGCTCAACAAGGTTAGCCATAGGTCCGCGTGGAGTAAATTCTCCGCTAACCTCGATACCGAAAGCGCGTAATGCGGCTTTGGCTCTCGGGAGGCATCTTTTGCCTCTGCAAGCTCCCATTCCGAGACGGGAAATGTGTTTTAATTCATCTGCGGTAATACTTTTCCTATCGCCAATGAGTTCGAGAAGCTTCTCAACTGAGATATCTTCACAATGGCAAATATATGTTTTCATATCCTCCTCTTTGCTCTTTGAGATCTGAAGAGGGGTAGGATAGTTCTCTTTAACAATAAATCCCCTTGCATTAATTATCGCTTCACCCTTTAAATCGTTGGAGATAACCCGTGCAACATTTGTTTTATTTGATTTTTTTAAGATTTTTTCAATCACTCCGGTTCCGAGTTTTTGACCATTGTTGTCAACAAGATATACTTCAGCTCCCTCATTTGCCTCATATTCAATAGGGAGGAAAAGGGTGTTCTTCTGGGTATTGTAGCCAAAAATAGCGAGACCGGGACATTGGTAGACACAATCCATACAACCGATACACTTATCATAATCAATATTAGGGGTAACAGAAGTTGATGATTTGGTTATAGCACCTTGTTTACAAGAGAAGGAGCAGGGATTGCAGGCAAAGCCATAAAGGCAGTCCATAATCACAAATCCTTTCTCACTCATCCTCTTGTTAGAAGGGATGTTTGGAGTTTCCAAAATCCTCTTAGGGTGTTGTTGAGAGTCCAAATACTCTTTTGATATAGCAAGGTAGTCGTTATAATTTATCCTCTTACCCAAATTTTGTAAAATTTCATAAGCACATTGTTTACCTCTTAAAACAGCAGAAGTGCCCTCTCCAATCCTTACAGAGTCACCAACTCCGTGACAACTCCTTCCAAACGCAGTGTTCCCTTTTATAAATAATTGATTATCAGGAATTAAACCAGTACATATATTAATACAATCAATTCCCTCTATTTTTTGCTCAGTACCTGGTATTGGTTTGAAATTTTCACATTTAGCGATAATAGCACCCACAACCCCTGTATAATCATCATTAGGTATCGCTTCAAGAAGAATATGGGAGGTCATTATTGGGATACCTAAACGGCGTACCCTATTTGCCTGAACAGGGAATCCCCCCTCATTTGGCATAGCCTCAATAATAGCTTTCACATTTGCCCCTGCCTGCATCGCTTGATATGAGGTGAGATATCCAATATTTCCTGCCCCGATCGTAAGAATATTCTTGCCGAGCAGTGTAAATTCTGTATTCATCATTCGTTGAACAACAGCAGCTGTGTATACACCTGGAACATCATCATTCTTGAAAGCAGGCATAAAAGGGACAGCACCTGTGGCAATAACAAGTTCATCAGCATCAATATAGAATATCTCATCAGTTGCAATATTCTTAACTGCCAATCTTTTACCTTCAAGAATATCCCAAACCACACAATCGAGGAAAATATTATCTAAAGAGTTACCTGCAAGAGTTTTAGCAATATCAAAACCCCTCATTCCCCCAAATCTCTTCTCCTTCTCGAAGAAAAAGAATTGGTGAGTTTGCATCAAAAATTGACCACCAATCTGACTATTATTATCAATAACGATGTTGTCTATAGATTCTTTTATAAGCTCTTCTCTAACTGCCAAGCCTGCCGGACCAGCACCGATAATTGCAACAGAGGTCTTATAAATCTTTCTCGAAATCTCCTCTCCAGATTCTTTGGTTATTATTACCCCTTTAAATCCATTGTCTTTTGTGAGCCTCTCTACACTCTTGACATTGTCAACTTTGGTGACGCAAATCCTTCTGATTTTTCCGTCAACAAGCATCTCGCAGGCACCACATTTTCCGATGCCGCACTCCATAGTCCTTTTTCTATTATCAATACTATTGCTATGAACATTAAATCCGTTTTGATGAAGAGCTGCAGCAATTGTATGCCCCTTTAGCCCTTTGATTTTTTTTCCTTCAAAAGAAAATTCGTGTAAATCATCCACCGGGATAGGTAGGATGGGGTGAGAAGTGATTTTATACATTTTTTTGTTAGTTTTAGATTGACTTGTACAAAGGTAGTTTTTTTTTAAAATAGAAATAGTCTTGTCTGTTTTTTTATTTATCGAAAAATCGGCTATTCTGATCATTATTTTAGTGTCAAAATCTTTTAAAAATATAAATGTGTTGATATGAAAAAAAATTATTTAAAGGGGTGGATTATCGCTCTGTTTACACTAATTGTTTTCGTCTCTTGTGATAGAGAGTGGAAGGGGGATTCGAAGATGAATTTTTCTATGAAACAATTTAAATCATCTGTTGGGCAAAAACTAAACATTATAGATCTGCCCGATACAAATAAATTTATTTTATTTATAAAGAAAAGTGATGGCGAGATTGTCTATAAAGGCCTCTATGGAGATAAGCCTAATGATATTCTTGTCTCTCCTGGTGTCTATGATGTTATGGTTTATTCTTTTGAGTTTGATACACCTCAATTTAATGCTCCCCAATACGGAGATATTCAAATAGTTGAGGTAAATGGTGAAGATAAGGTGTCGGTAACATTTTTGTGCAGACAATTAAATTCGGGGATAAGACTCTTTTTTTCAGATGTTTTCAAAGGGAGATTCTATGATGGAAAAATGGTTCTTCGATCAGAAAATAAATTCTTAGAGTATCCCTATAATGAAAATAGGATCGCATATTTCAAAAAGGGACGATTGGATATATGTCTCTATTACAAAGAAAAGGAGGAGATTCTCTTATCAAGAAATTTAAATTCTTCTGAGATCCTTTCACTTAAACTATCTGCTTCAATAGGTGATGAAGGGGGAATTACTATTGCAGTTGATACATCGAGGATTTGGTTGGATGATGAGTTTATTGTGGGGGGAAAAAGAGATGGCTCTTCAGCCGAAAAAGCATTTTATCCCACTGATTTGAAGGATCATATTGGAGAAAAAGAGGTTTGGGCTATGGGTTACTCAGTGGGCTATTATATTAGTGCCTCAACAGTCAAATTTGAAATTCCAAAGGAGGAGGTTGGAAATATTGCCCTTGCACAGAGGATATCATCTATCAATATCAGTGATTGTATCCCTGTAGAACTTCCAAAAGGGGCGATAAGGGATGCTCTAAATCTCTTCACTAATCCGTCATATCTAAATAGAAAGGTTGCTGTTAAGGGAGATATTGAGTCTCCATATTATGGTGTTGCAGGGTTGAAAAATATTAAAGAGTATCAATTATATTAAAGTGGTTTTCATTAATTTTGAAGTATAATGAAAATTTTTATTATACTATATTTATCATTATTTTTGTATAATAAATAAACTCATATGAGAAATATTACTAAAATATTTTTTAACCTATTGTTTTTTTTCCTCCTGATTAGTTGTAATAATAGAAGTATCAACCCCGAATTGAATGGTTCAAAAGATGACCTGAGTGGTAAAAAGATAGGGGTGCTGCTTGGCTCTTCTCAAGAAGATTTTATTAAGAAAGAGTTTCCGAATTCGCAACTATTAAGTCTTGAAGATAACTCAATACTTATGGAGTCTTTATTATATGGTCAGTGTGACTTGATTTTGATGTTTAAGAATGAAGTGGGTGAGGTGCTGAAACATTATAATAATATTGAGGTAGTAAATGATAGTTTGTTATCATCGAAAATAGGTGTTTGTTTCAATACTAATGATAAAGAGACATTATTGAAATTTAACTCATTTCTTAAGGAGATAAAAGCAAACGGACAATATGATGATTTGGTGTCTAAATGGGAATCAGATCCTCAAGGTGCGTCTTTAGAAAAAGTTGTTTTTAAAGAGATTGGTCCACCTCTACGGGTTGGAACATCCGGGACATCTTTACCTTTTTCTTTTTTAAAAGATGGTAAACTTGTGGGGATAGATATAGATTTGTGTTCCATATTTGCAGCTTCTTTAGGTAGAAGAATTGAAGTTAATTTGATAAATTTCAATGCTTTGATACCATCTCTTATCTCAGGGAAGGTGGATATGATAGCCTCTTCTATTGTAGAGACAAAAGAGAGAAGTAAGGCTGTAGGATTTTCGGATCCATATTACAATATTACCTCTTCTTTATTGAGGAGAAATGATAAATTGATTGGAAATAGGGATGGTAGTGATTTTTCCACTTCATCGGTTGGGGTGATGACCGGTTCACTTGCAGAGATGTTTCTTGAGGAGAATTATCCGAGTGTTAAACTTAATTGCTATGATGATATAACAGATGCGATTACTGCGTTGTCAATCAATAAATCGGATTATGTTATGACCGCTTATACAACTGCGGTGGCTGCTTGTAGAGAGAATAAGAATCTTATTATTATTCCTAAAGAGTTTACACACGATGGGGCGGTGGTAGCGTTGCCGAAAAATTGTGATCCTAAATTGTTAGAGGGGATAAACAACTCTATTAAAAGGATGAAAAAAGATGGGACTCTTGAAGATATGATTAAAAGGTGGATTACCGATTCAGATCTTACCTACTCCTCTTCTAATATTGTTTTGGAAGAGGTGAAAAGTGGAAATACTTTAAAAGTAGGTATTTCTGCTAATAGGGAACCTATGTGTTTTGTGAAAGATGGTGAGTTTAGAGGTCTTGATATTGAGTTGCTTAGAAGGATTTGTTTCGATATTGGAATGAAAATCCAATTTATTGATATGAAGTTTTCTGCTTTGACAGCTGCACTTATGAGTTCTAAAGTTGATATAGTAGCATCAAATTTCACAGCTACCCCGGAGAGGGCGAAATCTGTTACTTTTTCGGAGAGTTATTTTACAAATCCTCAAATTCTAATCACTATCAGAGCAGATTCCAAAGAAAATATAAGTGAGGTGATCCCTTGGTACCAGAAGATAAAGAAGAGTTTCTATAACAATTTAGTGCTTGAAAAGAGATATTTATTGATTCTGAACGGATTATTGCAAACTGTTATTATTTCAATCTTTTCTATTCTCCTTGGTACGCTATTAGGAGCAGGTATTTGTTCGTTAAGGATGAGTAAAAAGTTGATTTTAAAACGTTTTGCTATGGGATATATTGATGTTATGAGGGGGACACCGATTCTTGTCCTTTTGATGATAGTATTCTATGTTGTTTTTGCCAAATCAGATATTTCTGCAACCTCTGTGGCTATTCTAACATTTGCAATGAATTTTGCGGCTTATGTAAGTGAAATGTTTCGAACCTCTATCGAGGGGATAGACAAAGGGCAAAAAGAGGCAGGTATAGCGATGGGTTTCACAAATGCACAAACTTTTAGATTTATTATTTTGCCTCAAGCGGTTAAGAGGGTATTACCAATTTATAAGGGGGAGGTTATCTCTTTGGTGAAAATGACATCTGTAGTGGGGTATATTGCTGTTCAAGACTTGACAAAGGCTTCGGATATTATCCGAAGCAGGACATTCGACGCCTTTTTTCCATTGATAGTGATAACTATCTTGTATTTTCTTCTTGCTTGGTTATTTGGGCGTGCCTTAGATTTACTTAATAAAAAAACCGTTAAACAATGATAAAAGTTGAGCATTTGTCCAAAAAATATGGTGATCTGACTGTTCTGAAAGATATTACGGTAGATATTGCAAAAGGTGATGTGATCTCCATTATTGGCCCCTCAGGAACGGGGAAAAGTACGTTTCTTCGTTGTCTTAACCTTTTGGAGAGGCCTTCCGGAGGTAATATATATATAGATGGAGTGGATATTTTAGATAAGAAAACTAATGTTCCCTTTATTAGGAGAAAAATGGGGATGGTTTTCCAGTCATTTAATCTTTTTGAACACCTGTCAATATCTGAAAATCTGATTATTGGTCAAATCCAATTGCTTGGGAGAAATAAGAGTGACTCTGAAAAAAGGGCGATGGAACTTTTAAAAATGGTCGGACTTGCGGAGAAATATGATGCTTATCCCGTACAACTTTCCGGGGGGCAGAAACAAAGAGTTGCGATAGCAAGGTGTATGTCAATGGATCCTGAAATAATTCTTTTTGACGAGCCCACCTCAGCACTTGATCCAACAATGGTGAGTGAGGTTTTGGGGGTTATTCGTCAACTCTCAAAGACGGGGATTACGATGTTGATAGTTACTCACGAGATGAATTTCGCAAAGGATGTAAGTACAAGGGTGTTTTATATGGATGAAGGGGTCATTTACGAAGAGGGAGTCCCAGCAGTGATTTTCAATAATCCTCAGAAAGAGAAAACGAGACTATTTATCAATAGAGTAAGAAGTCTGATTTTCAATATAGAAAGTGATGATTTTGACCTATACTCCCTAAATAGTCAGATTGAAGTTTTTTCCGCAAAATATTTTTTCACCTATCAAAGAACACAGAGTCTATTGCATATTGTGGAGGAGTTACTACAAATCTTATTTCCCGCTAAAGGGGTGAACATAACATTGGAATACTCAGAAAAGGATGATAATGTGATTTTCAATGTGACTCAATATAATTTCAACAAGTCTATCATAAATGATGAAAATGTGGATTTGATATGTATGTCGATATTAAAAGGGCTATCAAATAATATTGAGGAGAGGATTGATAAAGATTCGGTCTCTATTGTTATTTCATAGTTGATGTGGATATTATTCTGTTTATTGAGAAGCTTTATTTAATTAATTATAAAATATGGCTTACTACTAATAATTTTTAATTATTTTTGTGCAATTAAGTTAAAAATGATATTAAAATGGAGATAAAAGCAAAGAAACTATTATTAGGTGATGAGGCAATCGCTTTGGGTGCTGTTAATTCAGGTATATCAGGCGTTTATGCCTATCCAGGTACCCCATCAACTGAAATCACTGAATTTATACAATCTCTTCCTATTACCAAAGAGAGGGGGATTCATAGCAGGTGGTGCACCAATGAAAAAACCGCTATGGAGGCTGCTCTTGGTGTCTCATACGTTGGTAAACGATCAATTGTTTGTATGAAACACGTAGGATTGAATGTTGCTGCAGACCCATTTGTTAATTCAGCTATTTCAGGGGCAAATGGAGGATTGATTGTTGTAGCTGCAGATGATCCTTCAATGCACTCTTCACAAGATGAACAAGATTCGAGGTTTTACGGAAAGTTCGCATTCATCCCTGTTTTAGAACCCTCTAATCAACAAGAGGCCTATGATATGGTTGGATATGGATTTGAGCTCTCGGAAAGATTTAATGTTCCTGTTCTTCTTCGTGTTACAACCAGAATGGCGCATTCGAGGGCAGTGGTTGATATCTCAACTCAGGCAAGAGAGATAGGTGGAATAAGATACCCTGAAAATCCTGCATCTTGGATTTTATTACCTGCAAATTCGAGAAAACGATATCCTATAGTATTAGATAATTACGAGAAACTTGAGGAGGTTGCAACCGAGTCTGTATGGAATAAGTATATAGATGGAAAAAATAAAAAAATGGGGATTATTGCTTGTGGTATCGCCTATAATTATTTGATGGAAAATATTGACAAGACTTTTGATTCCCCTATTTTGAAAATATCACAATATCCTGCACCGAGGAAGTTGATTCAAAAAATGGCCGCTGAGTGTGAGAGCATATTGGTTATGGAGGAGGGCCAACCATTATTGGAGGAGATGATCAAGGGTGTGATACCTGGTAAATGCAAGATATTAGGTCGTTTGTCATCAACCCTTCCAAGAACAGGTGAACTTACTCCCGATAATGTTCGTGTTGCATTGGGTATGAATCCTTATAAGTCTCTTGCTTCGAGCAATAATGTGGTAGCAAGGCCACCTGCTCTTTGTCAGGGATGTGGTCATAGGGATGTTTATACCGCACTCAATGAGACTTTGCAAGAGTATCCAAATCATAAAGTGTTTAGCGATATCGGATGTTATACCCTCGGAGCATTACCTCCATTTAGGGCCATTAATTCCACAATTGATATGGGTGCCTCTATAACAATGGCGAAAGGGGCAGCAGATGCAGGTCAATTCCCCTCAATAGCAGTTATCGGAGACTCAACTTTCACCCATTCTGGTATTACAGGATTGCTTGATGCGGCAAATGCAAACGCAAATATTGTTGTTGTGATCTCTGATAATCTTACTACCGGTATGACAGGTGGACAAGATTCTGCAGGAACTAATAAATTGGAGGCAATTTGTAAAGCTGTCGGTGTTGAAGAAAATCACATTCGCATTGTTGTCCCTCTTCCTAAAAATATGGATGAGATAAAATCAATTATCAAGGAGGAGATTGAATATAAAGGGCTTTCTGTCATAATCCCAAGAAGGGAGTGTATTCAGACATTTAAAAGGCACGCAAATGCAAAACGTAGTTAATATTTAGTAATTGTATAATATAAGTAGAAATGAAAAAAGATATAATATTAGCCGGAGTTGGCGGTCAAGGGATATTGTCGATTGCAACAGTGATAGGGGAAGCCTCTTTAAAGGAGGGGTTATATATCAAACAAGCTGAGGTACATGGGATGAGTCAAAGAGGGGGAGATGTTCAATCAAACCTTAGAATTTCATCAGAGAAGATATCGTCAGATTTGATTCCACTCGGATGTGCAGATCTTATAATATCATTGGAACCAATGGAGGCATTGAGATATTTACCCTATTTGTCGGAGGATGGATGGATTGTTACCAATACAGTACCATTTGTGAATATATCAAATTATCCGGAGGAATCAACTATTATCGGAGAACTTAAATCAATGAGAAATGTGATAATGCTTGATGTGGATTCTATTGCAAAAGATGCCGGTAATCCTCGTGGTGCAAATATTGTATTATTAGGTGCTTGCAGCCATCTATTGGGTATGGATTCGGAAAAATTCGTGGATGGAATAAAGAGAATTTTTGGACGTAAAGGGGATGAAATAGTAAATGCAAACATTGCGGCTTTTAGAGCAGGAGAGAAAGCAGCTATACAATAATATTTGAGAAATCGTCAATTGTTGGTTATTTATAGTGAAGAGATTGGGTAATCATTATTTTATCCATATATGAAAACAAACCCGATAACTGAAATTAAAACCGAAAAAAAAGGTTCTAAAAAAACAGCAAAACAAAGCCAAAATGACAGGCTTTCGGAGATAAGGAATGCAATAAAAGAGATTGATGTTAAGAGATTATCTCAAGATATCGATAAAGAGGTAAAGGTGCTCTTAGATGATGCTGCCTGCGCCCTTAGAGATGCTGAGAGGCTTGAAATATCAAAAATCCAAAAAGAGATCATCTTAGAAATAGACTCTGCTGTAGCAGATCTTAATAAAAAATCTAAGCTTATACGCCAAAGAATTCTTAAAATGAATTTGACTGCAAAAGGGCTTGGGATGATAGATACTTTTCTCACCTCTGTGGTGAAATTGTTGAAAAGCATCTAAAGAGATAATCTGCTTGTTGTTTGATCTTATTTCCGAGCATTTGTGGGTAAGCGGGATGTGCCTTAAAAAACTCGTCGATTTGGATATATGCCTCTTTTGAGGTGTGCCCTCCTATCAGTGCTCCAACCCAGCTTCGAGGGAAAAATATATCCCCAGTTTTTTGTATTGCTTCCATCTCTTCCAACGCAGGGCGTATGTATTCAATGGCTTCACTTTGTCTATGAAAATCGTTCAGATTTGCTAATGCGGAAATTGCCCAAGGCTCTATACGTCTGTTTTGAGCTGTGAGTAGAGAGCGAAAGACACTATCCCTTACCTCCTTATTAGGGGAGACCGACGGGGAAATAAAATCGTATTGCATTATCCGATCTGGGTTGGAGATACGCCCTCTTTGTACCGAAACAATCTCATCTGCTAACTCTGGAAGTCTTATTGCCAACATATAACTCATTCCGATGTAGTCGTTTTCACTAAGCGAGCACCCATCTGGAGCACTCTGTTTCTCCCAAAAGGAATAGAGCCGCTCTACTGCCTGAACCGACTGAGCTACTGAACGATAACTTCTAAAAGCTTGGAGACGGAGCTGATCGCTTTTCCTATTACAAACTTCTTCCCAAAGCACCTCTTCCAACTTTTCAGATGAGATGGCATAATGTTTTTGGCAATATTCTATATATCTGAGAGAGAGCTTATATAGGAGGGGATTATCCTCTTTTGTAATATGGTCGAGCATAGATGAGAGATAGTCGCGTGGGTCAATTGTCCCGGAAAGGAGATTCTCATATAGGGTGATAAGTATTGAGGCACGAGCCACTTCGTCACTATTTTGTACCATTATCTTAAAGAGTGAATCCATCTGTTGAGAATCAATCTTGAAAAATCCGTATGCTCTGCCGTCAATATTGGGTATCAATACTTTATTTGAACCGATAAAGACCTTTTGTATCGATAGATCTCTCCCCATTTTAATAGAGACAGTGTCAATTTTTTGTTCTTGAGCAATACCAAATTTAATGGTTTGAGGATAGAGAAGTCCTCTTCCCCAGGGATCTTTCTGGCTAACTATCAGACTATCACCTTTGATCTCTATATCGATCTGAGGCATACCCTTTTCGTTTATCCATACCCGACTCCAAGTCTTCAAATCCTCATCTGTGTATTTGCACAAAATATTTATAAGACCATCCCAAGTGGCATTGCCGTAGGCATAAGTTTTTAAATAATCTTTTATTCCGCTTCTGAAGGGTTCTTCTCCCATAATGTGAACAAGCATCTCCATCACAATCGGGGATTTGGTGTAGATAATATTGCCATATATAAGACCTGCATTTGACAGGTTATCAAGGTCTTGTTTGATCGGGTTTGACCCCTGAGTCCTATCTTCCGAATATGCGGATGGGAAATAGTCTAATATAAAATTGAGTCTGTGATTTATCTCAGGGTAGAGGGGTTGGACTATTTTGGATGCGAAATAATTTGCAAAGACCTCTTTTGTCCAAACATCGTCAAACCACTTCATCGTGACATAATCCCCATACCACATATGGGCTGTCTCGTGGGCAATAAGAGAACTGCGATCTAACCTTTCATTTAAGGTAGGTGCTTGATTTAGAAACATTTTATTGTCATTATAGAGTGTTGCCCCTGTGTGTTCCATCCCCCCATATTGAAAACCAGGCAAAATTATTAGGTCATATTTTGAGAAGGGGTATGGGATACCGGTATACTCCTCTTGCCATTTTATTGCATCAAATACCTCTGAGGCTATGTCTGGACATTGTGCGATTTTCTTAGGGTCTGTTTCTCTGTGGTATATGGAAATGTCTCTCCCATCTCGAGTGTAAGTTTTACATATCAGTTTGCCTGCAACAAATGAGAAGAGATATGTGCTAAGCGGTTCTGTGGGGGCGAAGTGGGTGGTGGTTTCTGTCTGCTCTGTGATAGCACTGTTTGAGACTGCTACCCAATTTTTAGGTAGATCGAGACTTAGAGTAAATACCCCTTTTAAATCGGGTTGGTCGAAACAGGGGAAAAGTGTTCGTGCTCTGTCAGGAACTAATAGAGTATATAAAAATTCGTCACGCCTATTAAGGGATTGATCTGCTGCCGTAAATTTTATATCGATTGTATTTGTCCCCCTTTTTAAATATTTAGAAGCTACGATAATATGTTCGTCTTCTGCTTTATACGGAACAGGTGTTGTGTCTATTTTTACCTCTTTGATCTGACTTTTATCAGCTCTGAAATCAATGATAAAGGGCTGTTTTCTATCCAAATTTATACAAATTTTAACCCTTCCTGTCACGCTATCTTGTTTTTTCTCAGGAATATTAAAATGGATTACATATTGTACCTCTTTGTAGTTTTCTTTGCGCCAATTTGCAAGAGATGAAGAGACTCCTGGTGTTAAGAAATCTTTTTTTATATCAGAGCCATAGTCTATAGCTGAGCACTCTATTGAAATTGATATTAGATAAAAAAATATGAATAGGAGGGGTACTTTTAATTGAAAATGAATATTAATATTTCCCATTTTGTCTCTTGTTTTAGAAATTTACTTTATTAGCCAAATATAGAAATTATGTAATTCAGAAGCTATGTTTTATTTCATATTTCTATCAAAATGGGTGTAAAAAAGGGGATGATATAAATAAAATTTTAATCTATAAAAAACGGCATTATATTTGTCGCTACTCTTAATCTATTTATGAGTTAGATATTAATAGAATTTTAGTAAAAAAATAATAAAACAAATTATGATTTATTCACACGAAGTACAGCAGATGTGCTGTGTAACAAATGGTGCTAATCACGGTTCAGCACCAATTCCCGAAGAGGGAAAGTGGGTAAAAAGCAGGGAAATTAAAGATATTTCCGGTTTGACTCACGGAGTAGGTTGGTGTGCTCCTCAGCAAGGTGCTTGCAAATTGACACTTAATGTAAAAGATGGAATTATTCAGGAGGCTTTAGTTGAGACAATAGGGTGTTCAGGTATGACCCATTCAGCAGCAATGGCCTCTGAAATTTTGCCCGGTAAGACACTATTAGAGGCTTTGAATACTGATTTGGTATGTGATGCTATAAATACGGCTATGAGAGAGTTGTTTTTGCAAATAGCTTACGGTCGTACTCAGTCGGCCTTTTCCGAGGGCGGTCTACAGATTGGAGCAGGATTGGAAGATCTTGGCAAAGGTCTTAGAAGTCAGATAGGTACAATGTATGGAACCCTTGCAAAAGGGCCAAGATATCTTGAAATGGCTGAGGGTTATTGTTCAAGAATAGCATTGGATAAAAACAATGAAATAATCGGATACGAGTTTGTCCATTTGGGCAAATTTATGGATGAAATTAAGAAGGGAACAGATGCCAATGAGGCCCTTAAAAAGGTTACAAGCACCTATGGCAGGTTTGGAAAAGATCAAGGTGCCGTTAAATATATTGACCCGCGTAAAGAATAAATTGGAGGAAAGAAAATGGCTATAAGAGAAGTAAAATTTGAAAGTCAAGACCGTAGAATGAAGCAAATCAATCAAGTATTGAATGCTAACGGTATAGCAAGTATTGAGGAGGCAAATGCGATTTGTGAAGAGAAGGGTTTGGATCCTTATAAAACTTGCGAAGAGACTCAACCCATTTGTTTTGAAAACGCAAAATGGGCTTATGTTGTAGGAGCTGCTATCGCAATCAAAAAAGGGTGTACAAATGCGGCTGACGCTGCTGAAGCAATAGGTTTAGGGCTACAGTCCTTCTGTATTCCAGGTTCTGTTGCAGATGATAGGAAGGTTGGCATCGGACACGGCAATCTTGCTGCAAGATTGTTAAGAGAGGAGACAAAATGTTTTGCATTCCTCGCAGGTCACGAGTCTTTTGCAGCTGCAGAAGGGGCTATTAAGATCGCGGCAAAGGCTGATAAAGTTAGAACCCAACCATTGAGGTGTATCTTGAATGGACTTGGAAAGGATGCTGCATTGATTATCTCAAGGATAAATGGATTTACATATGTTCAGACTCAATTTGATTATTATACATCTCAGCTAAAAGTAGTTCGTGAAGTTGCATACTCAGATGGTCCTCGTGCAAAGGTGAGATGTTATGGTGCAGATGATGTAAGAGAAGGGGTTGCTATTATGCATAAAGAGGGAGTAGATGTTTCAATTACCGGTAATTCTACCAATCCGACCCGTTTCCAGCACCCTGTTGCAGGAACATATAAAAAGGAGTGTTTAGAGCAAGGTAAAAAATATTTTTCAGTAGCTTCAGGTGGTGGTACAGGCCGTACTTTGCATCCCGATAATATGGCAGCAGGTCCTGCCTCTTATGGAATGACAGATACAATGGGCCGTATGCACTCTGACGCTCAATTTGCTGGTTCTTCATCAGTTCCTGCTCACGTAGAAATGATGGGATTCTTAGGAATAGGTAACAACCCGATGGTAGGTGCAACTGTTGCAGTAGCAGTGGATGTGTCTCAAGCTTTATCAAAATAAATTATCTATAAGCAGAGATTAATAATATAACAGGTTAATGAGCGATTAATTAAGGGGATGACATATTCTCCCCATTAATTAATCGCTCATTATGTCAAAATCCAATTAGGTTATATTTTTAAATATCATTCACTATAACAAGCGCGACCTCTACTACCTATCCTAATTACTCTTTGTTTAGCATTTTTAATCTTGCCCAAGGAATTATCTCTGAGGGGGTAATTCCACGTATCAATAAATCTCTCATATAGTTCATATAAGGTTCTGTATGAGAGTAATACATTTTAATTCCTTCACAGAGTGAAAATTTTTTTTCTCCGTCTAATGTGTTTTCAAATCGATGTTTTGGGCACTCTCCTTTGCATAAGAAATAGTATTTGCATCTTAAACATTCACGTGATAGATTGTTCCTTTTATCCAATCCGAATGTTGTATTGTTGGTTGATACCAACATATCTATTAATCCACTCTCTTCAATATTTCCGATCTTATTTTCTTTATATACAAAATGGTCACAGGAATAGACATTTCCATTATATTCTATAGCCAATACATTGCCACAAGTCTCATTGTATGAACATAATGATGGTGGAATATTGCACCAAGAGCAAAGGGTCATATCGAATAGCTGGACAAATATCTCCCCGACATCATTTGTGATCCATTCATCAAAAATCTCTATCAGGAATTGTCCGTACCCTTCTGAGGAGACAGACCAAGGTGCTTTTTGTGAGGAGTCGCAATTTTCCGGAGAAATGGTGAGGGGAGATACTATAACCGACCTCTCTTTGTACTTCTCAGATTTGGAAATGTAATCAATACTTGGAATAAATTGTATATATTTGGCACCAATAGATTTGAAAAATCGATATATCTCTTTCCCTCTCCCTTCTGACTTATTGTTTACTACGGTAAGTATATTAAAATCGACATTATACCTTTTTAGAAGCTCCAATCCTTTCATCACTCTGTCAAATGTGCCACCCCCATTTTTATTTTTTCGGTAGTAGTTATGAATCTCTTCCGGACCATCTAATGAGATCCCAATAAGGAAATTATTTTTTTTAAAAAATTTACACCACTCTTCGTTCAATAATGTCCCGTTTGTCTGTAAAGAATTGATTATCTTGTGTTTGCTATCGCATATCTTCCCATTTGCTTGCTGGTTAAATTGTTGTTGGTAATCTAAGGCTCTTTTAAAGAAGTCGATGCCGGCTAAAAGGGGTTCGCCACCATGCCATTGAAAACAAATTTCTTCATCTTTATTGGTATCGATGTACTCTTTGATAATCCGTTTCAGAAGAGAATCAGCCATTATTGGTTTTTCTCCACTGGAAAATGATTTCTCCCCATTGTAGAGTCTCATTTTATCTATATAGTAGCAGTAGTCGCAATTTAGATTACACATTGCTCCAACCCCTTTTATCATAATAGAATATGATTTTGGCTGAATTAGATTTATCCCCTCTTCGAGTGTTATATATTTATTTTGCATAATAAAAAATCCCGCCAAATGATGACGGGATTTTATTAACGATTATTATCCTATGAAATGGAAATGGGGCCCGAATCTTTCGAATGCTGCTTTATCAAGAGACTCTCTGTGATCGGGATGTGCAATACTGATAATGAGTTTTGCACGCTCTTGAAGTGATTTTCCATAAAGATTTACAGCTCCGTACTCGGTAACAAACCAGTGGATATGGTTACGAGTTGTAACTACTCCTGCTCCGGAAGTTAGGACTGGGGCAATTTTACTCAACCCTTTATTTGTTGAAGAGGGCATTGCGATGATAGCTTTTCCCCCTTGAGATAGAGATGCTCCGTAGATAAAGTCAATTTGTCCGCCAACTCCTGAATAGAAGGTTGTTCCCAATGAATCCGCACAAACCTGACCTGTAATGTCCACTTGAAGTGCAGAGTTAATAGCGGTGACCTTAGGATTTTTAGCGATAATGAAAGGATCATTTGTATATCCAACATCCATCATTGCTACCATAGGGTTGTCATTTATAAAGTCGTAACATTTTTGGGATCCCATAAGGAAAGTGGATACCATTTTACCTCTGTCAATAGCTTTGTTTGCGCCGTTGATGACACCACTTTCAACCAAAGGGAGAACTCCGTCCGCAAACATCTCAGTGTGAATCCCGAGATTTTTATGGTTACCCAATTGTGAGAGGACAGCGTTTGGAATTGCACCGATACCCATTTGTAAGGTTGCTCCATCTTCAATAAGGGAAGCGCAATTCTTACCGATAGCAGCCTCGATAGGGGATGGTTCTGCAAATACAGCAGGCTCTAACTCAGAATCGTGTTGTACGAAAATGTCAATCATAGAGAGGGGAATGATGGCATCGCCCCAAGCACGAGGAACATTTTTGTTTACAACAGCTATTACATATTCAGCGCACTCAATAGCTGCAAGGGTGGCATCGACAGATGTGCCAAGTGAGACAAAACCGTGTTTGTCCGGTGTCGAAACTTGAATCATAGCCACATTACAAGGTATTGTCCCTGATCTATATAACTTTTGGGTTTCACTTAGGAAAATTGGAATATAGTCAGCATATCCTGCTTGCACATTTTTACGAACATTGCCCCCGACAAAAAATGCTTGATGAAAGAAAACCCCTTCATATCTTGCCTCTGTGTAAGGTGCAGCACCTTCTGTGTGTAAATGGTGTATTCTTACATCTCTGAGCTCACCTGAATCGCCTCTGCGGCAAAGTGCGTCAATCAATACTTTTGGAGCCGAAGCTACACTGCTGAAATGGATATGGTCACCCGACTTTACTACTTTTACAGCCTCGTCTGCCGATACAAATTTAATATTCTGATGCATTTTTAAATATTTTAATTCTATTTATAAATAATTAATGGTCGGCAAAGTTATAAAACATTCTTTTATTCCCTACCCATCATCTATGTAGTATTGCACTATTTTTCTTTTATCTTTGTATCCGATTAATAATTTCATATATGAGTATAGTAACTGTAACGAGCGATTGGTCAAAAAGCGACTATTATCTTTCGGCATTGAAAGGGAAAATACTCTCTTATGATGAAACAATAAACATAGTAGAAATATCGAATAGTATTGAGCCTCTTGATGTTATCCAGGCTATGTTTGTCCTTGGCAGTTCTTTTTTCCATTTTCCTAAAGGGACAATTCACCTTTTGGCAGTAGCTTCCGAATCTACCGAGGATGCCCCTATGATTATTTTTCAGACATCGGGTTATTATTTTGTAGGTATCAATGATGGCCGTTTTTTTCACCTTAGTGAGATTTGTCAACTGCCCGATTACGCCTATTCGTTGAGGCCCCCTGAAAATTTTTCCTCTTTTATGGCTGCCGATCAATTCGCTGAGGCGGTCAAAATAATTCACGAGAATAGTTTTATTAGGGATACTGATAAATGTGAAATCAAAACCGAAGTGTTATTGCGTCCCCTTTGCAACGAATCGTCAATAATCGGGAAGGTGATCTATATCGACTCTTTCGGGAATGCCGTTACAAATATAAAAAAGGAACTTTTCGATAAAATGTTGTCCGGTAGGGGATATGAAATTTTAGTACAAGGGCCATACGCTAAGATCCCTGCAATCTCAAAAACATACTCTTCAGTTAAAGAGGGGGCACTTGTTGCAATATTCAACTCATTGAATTGCTTGGAAATAGCCATAAACTGCGGAAATGTATCGGAGATCGAGGGGTTATCTCCCTCTTCGGAAATATCTATCCATTTTTTTGAAGAAACATCCTCTCCGTTTGTAATTGATACCATACAGTCTTTGTAAATATGTAATAACAATGTAAAAATGAATAAAATTCAAAACAGTAGAGAGGAGAAATTAGAAGCATTCGGAAAGTTGCTTGACATTATGGATGAGTTGAGAGAGAAATGTCCGTGGGACAGAGTGCAAACTACTCAATCGCTTCGTCCTTTGACAATTGAAGAGACATATGAGTTGAGTGATGCAATATTGAATAATGATGAAAACAATATATCAAAGGAGCTCGGAGATATACTTCTTCATATAGTTTTTTATGCAAAGATAGGTTCTGAAAAGGGAACTTTTGATATAGTAGATGTGATCAAACACCTATGTGATAAACTGATATATCGCCACCCCCACGTTTTCGGAGAGAAGGTAGTTGCCGGAGCTGAAGAGGTTATCAGAAATTGGGAACAATTAAAGACTAAAGAGAAAGATGGTAACAAAAGGGTCCTTTCGGGTGTTCCGTCATCACTTCCTCCCCTTTTGAAGGCGTATCGGATGCAGGATAAAGTTAGAGCAGTTGGATTTGACTGGGAAGAGAGATCTCAAGTTTGGGATAAGGTGGATGAGGAACTTGGAGAATTTAAAGAGGAACTTAATAAAATAGACTACTCTGATATTAAGAGTGTTGAGAGAGCTGAAGAGGAGCTGGGAGATTTCCTTTTTTCAATCGTAAATGCTGCAAGATTGTATGACCTCAATCCCGATACTGCATTGGAATCAACTTGTGCAAAATTTCGCAATAGATTTACATATCTCGAAGAACAAACTATTAGAAAAGGGCGTTCGTTGAAGGAGATGACACTTGCAGAAATGGATCAGATATGGGATGAGGCTAAAGAGAAAGAGAAATAGTATGTGGTTAGAGCGGACAACTTTGTTAGTAGGTGGGGAGAATATCTCAATTTTGAAGAACTCTTCAGTAGCTGTGATAGGGCTTGGAGGGGTAGGTGCCTATGCTGCCGAGATGGTAGCTCGTGCAGGTGTCGGGAAGATGATCATTCTTGATTCAGATGTTGTGAGTGTTACCAATAAAAACAGACAATTACTTGCGCTTGACTCTACGATTGGCAGATCTAAAGTGGCTCTGATGGGTGACAGAATTAAGGATATTAATCCTAATATAGAGTTGGTAATCATAGAAGAGTATCTGACAGACAATAATATAAGTTCGGTGTTTCAGTATAATAATGTTGGGAAAATAGATTTTCTGATAGATGCAATAGATACTCTTGCTCCGAAAATTTCCCTTATCTCTTATTGTGTTGAAAACAAAATTCCTTTGGTCTCATCTATGGGGGCAGGGGCTAAATTCGATGCAACAAAAATCAGACTGACCGATATTTCTAAGTCATACAATTGCCCACTTGCATATATACTGAGAAAAAAACTTCGGAAGGTTGGTATTTCAAAAGGGTTTAAAGTTGTTTTTTCGGAAGAACTTCCAGAAAAAGAGGCTATTATTCCTATAGATGGGGAGAGAAATAAAAAATCACAAGTTGGGACAATTTCATATCTTCCCCCTGTTTTTGGCTGCATTTGTGCTCAGGCAGCAATTGAGTTCTTAATCAACTAAATATGATGTCACTATGGATTTATCAATTTTTATTTTTTTATGAAATTTTTAGATTTTTTTAAATGAGTAATTTTATAGTACGTGAGGTAGTGACCTCTTCTGATTTGAGGCGTTTTTTGCGTTTTCCTGATAAATTATATAAAGGTCATCCTCAATATGTCCCTAATCTTCGTCAAGATGAAAGGGAAATTTTTACCAAATCTCCGTGTCTTGATTATTGTAAATTGAAAATGTGGATCGTGCTTGATAATAAAAGGGTTGTAGGCAGGGTTGCAGGGATAATAAATCCAAGATACAATGATATATTCAATGTTGATAGGGCCCGTTTCGGTTGGATAGAATTTGAAAAAGATATAGAGATTGCCCGCCTCCTGTTGGATACAGTTTCTCAATGGGCAAAAGGGGAGGGGATGGAGGAGATCCACGGTCCGTTGGGATACAATACTTGGTATAAGCAGGGGATGCTTGTGTATGGATTTGACAATATGCCACCTATAAATTGTATCTACAATTACGACTATTACCCGAAATTTATGGACGAGTTGGGTTTTGAGAAGGAGGCCGATTGGGTACAATATCGTCTTTCGGCATCACAAGGGGTGTCTGATAAGTTGAAGAAAATCAATGAGGTGTTATTAAAACGTTATCCTCTTAGAATAGTGGATATAAGGGAACTTCAAAAGCAATCAGATGTTGCTGATATGTTTTTTAAACACTATAATGAGACATTTAAGGATGTTCACAATTTCGTCCCTTTGACCGATAGAGAGATTGAGGTGCTCGGCAAGAAATATATAAAAATGTTGCGTCCCGAATTGAATTGCTTTGTTATGGATGATAAAAACAGGATTGCTGCCTACGGAATTTGTTTTCCTTCATTGTCTGAGGCATATCATAAAGCAAAAGGGAAACTGTTCCCTATAGGGTGGTACCATATCCTAAAAGGGTATCGTTCTTATAAAGTTATTGATCTGATGATGGTGGGCGCAGATCCGATCTGGAAGTCGAAAGGTGTCTCTGCGATTTATCATAATCATCTTGCAAATCAGTTCTTTATGCAGGGGGTAAAATATGCAATTACAAACCCTCAAATAGAAAATAATAGTGCCGTAAAAGTGTGGGAAGATTACAAAGAGAAAGAACTTTTTATGAGGCGGAGATGCTACATTAAAAAGATTCAATAAAATTACTATCTTTACAGACAACAATGAAATAACTACATATTATGAATCTAAGGGAAATATCCAGATTGGTAAACGGAAAAATTCTCTCCGGAGAGGATAAATTGGATCAGGAGGTAAAATTTGCATTTGCTTCCGATCTTATGAGCGATGTCTTGACAATTAAAATTGATAATTTTATATTGATTACAGGTTTGGCAAATATTCAATCTGTTCGCACTGCGGAGATGTCGGATGTACACTATATTCTCTTTGTCAGGGGGAAACAAATAACTGAAGAGATGTTGGAGCTTGCATATGATAATGAAATGGTTGTCATTGAAACAGATTACTCTATGTTTAAAGCTTCCGGGATTTTATATGGAGCAGGATTAGAGCCTGTTTATTAATATGAAATTAGAATACAAAGTTGAAGCAGGTGATTTTACGAGGGCAGGTTACGCCTCCTCTCAAATCAAGAAAGCTCTAAAACAACTTGGCATAGATCCCTCTATAATAAAAAGGGTAGTGGTTGCGCTGTATGAGGCTGAGGTAAATATTGTTGCCCACGCATATAAGGGGACAATCACTGCCGATATAGAGTCTGATGGGATCAATGTCGTTTTGTCTGATGAGGGACCGGGTATTCCCGATATAGATAGAGCTATGAAGAAAGGTTATTCAACTGCCTCTCCGGAGGTTAGAGAGATGGGCTTTGGAGCTGGAATGGGGCTTCCTAATATTAAAGATAATGCGGATGACCTTAAAATAGAATCAATTGTTGGTGTTGGAACTACTTTGTATATCTATATAAAATTTACAAATAACTAATTTCTGTTATGGAACACAATACATATCATAAGGCATTGGAGATTCAGAAAGAGATCTGCATAGGGTGTTCTCACTGTATAAAGGTTTGTCCTACAGAGGCTTTAAGAGTGTCTAATGGAAAAGCTCTCCTATATGCAGATTGGTGTATAGATTGTGGCGAATGTTTCAGAGTGTGTCCAAATAGGGCGATCAGGGTGGTTGACGATGATTTTGACGACATCTCCCACTTTAAGGAGGCTGTTCTTATGGTTCCGGCTATTTTTTATGCCCAATTTGGAGATAGTATCCCTAAAGATACCATTAATCAAATATTGACAGATCTTGGTTTTACTGAGATTTGTACTGTTGAACAAAGTATTGATACCCTGATCTATGAGATCAATCAATATGTGAAGAATGCCCCTGAAAAGCCTGTGATTTCCTCTTTTTGTCCGGCAGTGATTCGTCTTATTCAGGTGAGATTTCCCGCTTTAATCGATAGAATAATGTTGCTTATTCCACCTCTTGAGGCGACTGCACAATACTATGTTAGGAAGGCAGAGATGGATGGAAAGGATTTATCTCAAATGAGGATTTTTTACCTAACCCCTTGTGTTGGTAAAATAGCCTCTGTCAAATCCCCTGTCGGAGGTTATGTCTCCCCAATAAACGGTGTTATCAATATGGACTACATCTATAATAAAGTGCTTCTTGCCTACAAAAACAAAAACTACGGTTATACCAAAATGCAGGTGAGTTCAGCTATCTCTTCTAAGGGGATGTTGTGGCCTACAACAGGTGGAGAGGCCTCTATAATTGAGGGGAGGGCTTTGGCTATAGATGGTATGGCAAATGTGATAGAGTTTTTGGAAAAACTCGAAGATGAGGAGGTTGGAGAAGGGATTGACTATTTGGAGCTAAGGGCTTGTGACGAGTCTTGTGCAGGAGGAATACTTACGCAGAACAATAGGTTTTTGATAGCAGACTATCTTCGAACAGAATCAAAGAAATATCCCTCAGAACACCATCTTAAAGAGGAGTATGCAAAGTATTGCTCAACCCATATTCATATTGATGCAGTAGAACCTCGCTCTATGGTCAAATACGATAGAGATATTAACAAGGCAATCAAAAAAATGGAGGCTGCCAATATGTTGAAAAAGATTTTACCCGATATAGATTGTGGTGCTTGTGGTGCCCCAAGTTGCGAAGCTCTTGCGGCAGATATTGTCAGAGATGATGCTTCGTTGAATAATTGTATTTTTATGCAAGCCCGTTTTGAAAGAGAGGGATCACTCCCATTTTCAGAGGCAATTGATTTGATGGAGGGTGTATGGGGTAAGGACAGATTTATTAATAAAGAAAAAGATAAACGAGATGACAGTTAGAGAAATTGTTGAGAAGCTCAACCTAAAAGTTTTTTCAGGAGAGAAAGGACTTGATAACGAGATAACAGGGGGATATGTATCCGATTTGTTGTCCGATGTGATGGGTTTTGCACAGGAGGGCTCAATCTGGGTTACCCTCCAGACCCATAAAAATATTATGGCAATAGCAACTTTAAAGGAGTTGTCAGCAGTAATTCTTGTCAAAGGATTTGAACCTGAACAAGATGCAATAGATGTCTCAAATGAGGAGAATATTCCTATTCTCGGCTCAAAAGAGCAAACTTATGAATTGACAGGTAAAATATACAATATCATCTCAAAATAAAATGAATCCTTACAAGGCTGATCTGCATAATCATACAGTGCTATCTCCTTGTGGCGACCTTGAAATGACACCTAAATTTATCATTGAGACAGCTTTGAGGAGTGGATATGATATAATAGGGATTACAGACCACAACACAACACTTCAAGGTAGAGAGATCAGGCGAGTCGTAGGCGATGGAGAGCCCTATATTTTATGTGGTGCGGAGATAACATCAAAGGAAGAGGCTCACTGTCTCGCTTTTGTGGATGGGGAGGAGAATCTTGATAAGCTTCAAAATTACCTTGAACAACATTTGCCAAAGATCCCAAACGATGTAGATGTTTTTGGTTATCAATTGCTTGTCAATATAGAAGAGGAGGTTTTAAAGGAGGAACCATACCTTTTGATCTCTGCTATCGATCAGAGCATCGGGCAAATCTCCGCTTTTGTCCATTCCATTGGAGGGATCTTTATCCCTGCCCATATAGACAAGAAGCAAAATTCAATTATTTCTCAACTCGGTTTTATCCCTCCCGATCTGGATTTTGATGCCTTGGAATTTTCAAAAAGGGTAAATATTGAAGAATTTTTACTTCAGAATAAATATTTAAACAAACTAAAAAGCTCATATATACGCTCTTCCGATGCCCATTATCCACAAGATTTCTGTACAAGTACTACGATTTTTAATATGGAAAACAGAAATTTTGACGAATTTAAAAAAGCGTTACACAGTGAAGAGGGTAGATCAGTGGAGATACAATTTTTATAATTTATTATATGAATGATTTGTCGTTACATATATTGGATATTGTCCAAAACTCGATAAGTGCCGGGGCAACCTTGATAACAATAGTCGTTGAGGAAAATGTGGAAGGTGATATTTTGATAATCAAAATAGAGGATAACGGAAAGGGGATGACTTTGGAGCAAGTCAATAAACTCTCCGATCCCTTCTTCACATCGAGAACAACCAGGAAAGTTGGATTGGGCATCCCTTTGTTCAAGCAATCTGCTAAACAGAGTGGAGGAGATCTTGTTGTTACCTCTGTTTTGGGTAGCGGAACTACAGTTAAAGCTACATTTATTTACTCGAATATCGACCGTCCGCCGCTTGGCGATGTTGGCAATGCAGTAATATTGCTTGTTAGCTCAAATCCTACAATTGATTTTGTTTTCAGATACATTTACAACTCACAAGAATATATATTTGATACACTTGAAGTTAAGGAGATTTTAGGGGATCTTAAAGTTAATAATCCGACTGTTGTAAAATATCTTAATGAAATGGTTAAGGAAAATATAGAATCGATTAAGAAATCTTAAAATATTATATATATTTGCAAGATATTTATTTTGATTTAAAAGTAAATTGATACAAAACTTAATAATACATAACTAAAGTCCTATGAATAAAATTAAATCGCTTGACGAGCTTCGAAAAATGAAGCATAAACTCGAGAATGAGATGGATATTAGGGAGAAGAGTAACAATCCCGAAAGTCTGATTCAGATTCGTGTTGCAATGGCTACCTGCGGTATAGCTGCCGGGGCCCGTACAGTAATGAATACGATTATTGAAAAAGTTGAAAAGGAAAAACTTCCTGTTATTGTAACTCAAGGTGGTTGTATGGGATATTGCTATGCAGAGCCTACACTTGAAGTCAAAAAGCCAGGTAAGGACCCCGTTGTTTTCGGCTATGTAGATAATGAGAAAGCTATCGAGATAGTGGAGAAATACATCCAAAAAGGGGAGCTTATTGATGGTATCTTGCCTGTTAATTATCAGACTATTAAAGAGAAAAATTAGACAATTATGGCAAATTACAAAATGCATCTATTATGCTGCGGGGGTACCGGTTGTAGGGCTTCCGAAAGCGCTGAGATAGTTACAAGTCTTAGAGAAGAGATAAAAAAAGTGGGAATGGAAAACGAAGTTCAGGTGGTTGTTACCGGCTGCTTCGGTTTTTGTGAAAAAGGACCCATTGTAAAAGTTATTCCTGATAATACATTTTACACAAGTGTGAAGCCATCTGATGCTGAAGAGATTGTCAAAGAGCATGTAGTGAAAGGGCGTAAAGTTAAGAGGCTTTTATACGAAGATCCAAAAACACAATCCCATATCAGTGACTCAAAGCATATGGGTTTCTATCAAAAGCAACTTCGTATAGCATTGAGAAACTGCGGGTTTATCAATCCTGAAAATATTGATGAATATATTGCGCGTGATGGTTATGAAGCCCTTGCAAAAGTTTTACAAGGAACACCTACTGAGGCTATTGAGCAGATTAAGAAGTCCGGTCTTAGGGGTAGAGGCGGTGGCGGATTCCCTACAGGTCTCAAATGGGAGATTGCTTCTAAAAGTAAAGCTGATCAAAAATATGTAGTATGTAATGCAGATGAGGGTGATCCTGGTGCATTTATGGATAGATCTATCTTGGAGAGTGACCCTAATTCGGTTATTGAGGCGATGATTATATGCGGTTATTGCATCGGGGCAACTAAAGGATTGGTTTATATTCGTGCAGAGTATCCTCTTGCTGTAAAGCGTCTTCAAATAGCTATGCAACAAGCACGTGAGTATGGATTGCTCGGAGAAGATATCCTTGGCACAGGAGTTTCGTTCGATATAGATATCCGTTATGGTGCAGGTGCTTTTGTATGCGGAGAAGAGACAGCCTTGATACACTCAATGGAGGGACATAGGGGAGAACCTACAGTTAAGCCCCCTTTCCCAGCAGAGAGCGGTTATCTTGGAAAGCCTACTAATGTGAATAATGTTGAGACTTTTGCAAATATTCCTGTAATATTCCTTAAAGGAGCAGAGTGGTTTGCATCTATTGGAACAGATAAATCAAAAGGGACAAAGGTTTTTGCCCTTGCAGGAAAGATTAATAATGTCGGACTTATAGAGGTTCCAATGGGGACAACTCTTCGTGAAGTTATTTATGAGATCGGCGGTGGTATTAAAAATGGTAAAGAGTTTAAGGCTGTTCAGACAGGTGGCCCTTCAGGCGGATGTTTGACCTCTAAACACCTTGATACCCCAATTGATTATGACAACCTTATTGCTGCTGGCTCTATGATGGGTTCAGGTGGAATGATTGTTATGGATGAGGATGATTGTATGGTTTCAGTAGCCAAATTTTATCTTCAATTCACAGTAGAAGAGTCTTGTGGTAAATGTGCCCCTTGTCGTGTAGGAAACAAGCGTCTTGAGGAGATACTTGAAAAGATAACACAAGGTAAAGGGACAATGGATGACCTGGATTATTTGAAGAATCTAAGTAGAGTTATTAAAGATACAGCACTCTGCGGACTTGGTCAAACATCACCAAACCCTGTTCTCTCTACCATAGAGCATTTCTGGGATGAGTATGTTGCCCACGTTGTGGATAAAAAATGTCCTGCTCACAGATGCAAGGCAATGAAAGTTTACTCAATAGACCCTGAAAAATGTAAGGGGTGTACAGCTTGTGCAAAAGCTTGTCCTTCAAAGGCTATCAAAGGCGAACTTAAGCAGCCTCACGTAATAGACAATAATAAATGTATTCGTTGCGGAGCTTGCCTTGAGAAATGTAAATTTAATGCAGTAACCGTTCAATAATCTGACTTATGGATAAAATAAAACTTATAATAGATAATAAAGAGATAGAGGTAGAAAAAGGGACAACCGTTTTCAATGCCGCTAAAGGAATAGGTGTTGATATTCCGGCACTTTGCTATATGAATCTTGAAAATCTCGGAGTTGAAAATCGTCCGGGCGGATGTAGGATTTGTGTAGTTGAGATAGAGGGGAGGCGTAATCTTGCCCCATCTTGTTCAACAGTTTGTACCCCCGGTATGGTGGTTCATACCCACACCTTGAGAGTTCTTAATGCACGTAAGACTGTTTTGGAATTGATCCTTTCCGATCACCCAAAAGATTGCCTTATATGCCAGAAAAATGGAAGATGCGATCTTCAAAACCTTGCTGCCCGTCTTGGAGTGAGGGAGATCCACTCGGTTGAGAACGCTGCTATGTCCACATATAAAAAAGATACATCCCCTTCACTAAAAAGGGATATGGATAAATGTGTTATGTGTCGTCGTTGTGAGACAATGTGTAATGATGTTCAGACAGTTGGAGCATTGAGCGCAATAAACAGAGGTTTTACAGCTGTTGTTGCCCCTGCATTTGAACAAAATCTTATTGACTCAAATTGTACCTTCTGTGGTCAGTGCGTAGCTGTATGTCCGACAGGTGCACTTACAGAGATAGACCATACTCCTAAGATTATTCAAGCTTTGACAGATCCTTCAAAAACAGTTATTGTTCAGACAGCACCAGCTGTTCGTGCAGCTCTTGGAGAGGAGTTTGGGTTTGAGCCAGGAACACTTGTTACAGGAAAAATGGCTTCGGCACTTCGCCGTCTTGGATTTGATAGAGTTTTTGATACAGATTTTGCAGCAGACCTTACCATTATGGAGGAGGGAACCGAACTGTTGGATCGTATTGGCAAATTCCTAAGCGGTGATAAGAATGTTAAACTTCCTATTCTAACCTCTTGTTGTCCTGCGTGGGTAAATTTCTTCGAGCACAACTACCCAGATATGTTGGATGTTCCATCTTCTGCAAAATCACCCCAACAAATGTTTGGTGCAATAGCAAAAACCTATTTTGCAAACAAAATAGGTGTTGATAGAAAAAATCTTGTTGTTGTATCTGTAATGCCTTGCCTTGCAAAGAAATATGAGTGTCAGAGAGATGAGTTTAAGATTGATGGCAATCCAGATGTAGATTTCTCAATCTCAACAAGGGAGCTTGCATCGATGATCAAGGCTTCAAATATTGATTTCAATTCTCTTCCTGATGAAGATTTTGATAATCCACTCGGAGAGTCAACAGGTGCTGCTGTTATTTTTGGTACTACAGGTGGTGTTATTGAAGCTGCTGTAAGGACTGCTTATGAACTTTTTACAGGTAAAAAACTTGAAAAGATAGCATTTACAGAGTTGAGGGGTCTTGATGGTATTCGTCAAGCTTCAATTAATTTCAATGGCACAATGATAAATATTGGTATAGCTCATACACTCGGAAATGCTCGTAAATTGTTAGACGGAATTAGGGCAGGAATGTACAATTTCCACGCAATTGAGATTATGGCTTGCCCGGGCGGATGTATCGGAGGTGCCGGACAACCATTGCATCACGGTGATTCTAAGGTTATTAAAGCTCGTTATGAGGCTATATATAGAGAAGATGAGGGTAAAAAGATAAGAAAATCGCACGAGAATCCTTACATTATTAAGCTCTATGAAGAGTTTCTTGGAAGGCCAATGAGTGAAAAAGCTCATCATTTGCTTCATACTCACTATTTTGATAAACGTAATTAATATTTGAAAACTATGAGTAAAATAGAATTGAATAAATGTCAAAAAGATAAAATCGCAGAGATCTGCGCCGAATTTGGAAACAATGCAGGTGAGTTGATTAATGTACTCCATAAATGCCAAGGTGTTTTTGGTTATCTTCCCGAAGAGGTACAACGCGAGATAGCTGAGGGGCTGAATATCCCTGTTTCAAAAGTTTACGGAGTTGTAACTTTCTACTCTTTCTTCACTATGCAACCTAAGGGAAAATACAGTGTGTCTGTATGTTTAGGAACTGCTTGTTATGTTAGAGGTGCTGAAGGGATACTTGATGAATTGAAAAAAGAGTTGGGTATCGAAGTTGGCGGTGTTACAGATGATGGTAAATTCTCTTTAGATTGTTTACGTTGTGTAGGTGCCTGCGGATTAGCCCCTGTTATGCTGATTGGGGATAAGGTTTATGGTCGTCTCGAACCTGGAATGATCAAAGGGATCTTAGCTCAATACGAATAGGAATTCGCTTTTTAAAGCGATATAGAATAGTTAAGGTGGTTTAAGGCTTTTGCTTTAAACCACCTTTTTTAAATGCAGATTAATAAATACTATTATTTAGAAAAAATTATTATCTTTGACAAACTTGTTATTATATCAATACAATATATGAATATATTCTATCTTCAAGAACATACTTCGTGTCACTATTATGCAAAGTTAATTGATGCCGGCTTTAGATACTATGAATCTGATGAGATTGTGGGTATGAAGGAGGGTATTGCAAGGACTAACTATATTGTATTTATCCTTCAAGGAAAGATAAACTTTGTGTCTAATGAGTTCAGTTTCTGTGACTCCTCAGGTGAGATGTTCTTCGTAAGTAGAAATTCTACCATTAAATACCAGCTTTTTGAGGGTGGAAGGTTTATGGTTGCAGTGTTTGAGAGTATAACAAATTTATGTTCTAAAACTTCACTTTTAGAGTTGGTCAATTATAAAAAACTCATTAAATATGAGGTTAAGACATTTCCTATCAATGATAGGCTTTTTTCTTTTCTTGAACCCCTTTCGATAATTTTGAAAGATGGTGCTAACTGTAAACAATTGCACGACATTAAGTTACAAGAGTTATTTTGGTATTTTAGGGCATATTATACTAAGGAGGCTTTGGCCTCCTTGCTCTACACTTTGATAGGTGTCTCTCTTGAGTTTAGGAATAAAGTTTTGCACAATTATTCTCGAGCATCTACCGTTCAGGAGCTGGCAGAGATTTGCGGCATTTCGTTAGTCTCTTTCAAAAGGCAATTTACAGAGGAGTTTGGCGAACCTCCCTACTCTTGGCTACAAAAGAGGCGTGTAAGTTTGATCAAATTCAGATTGGCAGATAAGGATATTCCATTGAAACAGATCATCGATGAATTGAATTTTTCATCACTTCCCCATTTTGTAAGATTTTGTAAGAAGAATATCGGTATGACACCCGGAGAATTAAGAAAATCACTTATTTGCGGATCAGAATCGGCTGTTTAATTTTGTCCGATTTTCAACCACGATGAAATAACTTATTCAACATTTATATAGAAATGTATATATTTGCAACTTGATTTCAATTGAGTTTGGGGATATAAATTGAAGTTATTATAGGGAAAATGAATTTAAAAGTCAATTTAATTGACAAAACGAAAATATGTCTGATAACAGTTTGTTAGAGAAGATATTAAGTCTTCATAAAAAATACGACTCACTTTCGGCTCAAATAGCTGACCCGAATATTATGTCGGATATGAAAAAATATGTACAATTAAGTAAGGAGTACAAAGAGTTAGAGCCTATTATAGGGGCTGGTGAGAAGTACCATAAGATGTTGATCGATTTGGAGGGGGCAAAAGAGATTCTTCAAAAAGAGAAGGATGAGGAGTTGCGTGATATGGCTAAAAATGAGATAGCTGATATTGAAGAACAATTACCAGCTAAGGAGGAGGAAATTAAGCTGTTACTAATCCCTAAAGATCCTCAGGATGGCAAAAATGCTATTATGGAGATCAGAGGTGGTACAGGCGGTGATGAGGCGGCTATTTTTGCAGGGGATCTATTTAGAATGTATGCAAAATTTGCTGAGAGAAAGGGGTGGAAAATCGAGATAACAAACCAGTCAGAAGGGACCTCAGGTGGATTTAAAGAGTTGATCTGTACAATCTCCGGTCAAGGGGTGTACGGTGTGCTTAAATATGAAAGTGGTGTGCATAGGGTTCAACGTGTTCCTCAAACTGAAACGCAGGGGAGGGTACATACTTCAGCTGCATCAATAGTTGTTTTACCGGAGGCAGATGAGTTTGATATTGAGCTTAATATGGGTGATATTCGTAAAGATACATTTTGCTCTTCAGGACCGGGTGGACAATCGGTAAATACAACCTATTCAGCTATAAGATTGACCCACATACCCACTGGACTTGTAGTTCAGTGTCAAGATGAGAAGTCGCAATTGAAAAATTATGACAAAGCACTCTCCGAATTGAGGACAAGGCTTTATAATATGGAGTACGAAAAATATCTCAATGAGATGTCAAAGAAGCGTAAAACTATGGTTTCAACAGGTGACCGCTCTGCGAAAATTCGTACTTATAACTATCCCCAATCAAGGGTAACCGATCATCGTATCAACTATACAATGTATAACCTTCCTGTTTTTATGGATGGTGCTATTGGTGAAGTGATAGATCAATTGCAAATAGCGGAAAATGCTGAACGTCTTAAAAGTGAGGATTAATCCCCATTTCTACTATTTCTTATTAAATATCCCCCTTTGTCTCCCCCCTCAGGTCCGAGCTCTATGATATAATCTGCGGCTTTGATTATATAGGGATTGTGTTCTACAACGATGATAGTGTGTCCTTTATCTAAAAGGGCATTAAATGAATTGATTAGTTTTTGAATATCATCGAAGTGTAGCCCTGTAGTAGGTTCATCGAAAATAAACAAAGTATTCCCTGAGTCTTTATTTAGGTAAGAGGCCAATTTTACCCTCTGACTCTCCCCTCCGCTTAGGGTGCTGCTGCTTTGTCCGAGTTTTATATAATTGAGTCCCACAGATTTAAGAGGAAGCAATTTGTCTGCAATCCGTTTTGCGGCAGTTTCACTTTGCGATGAGAAAAATGATATTGCCTCATCTACACTCATTTGAAGAATATCACTTATGTTCTTATCCTTATACTTCACTTGAAGTATATCGGGGAGAAATCTTTTTCCACCGCAAGAGTCGCATACTGTAGTTATGTCTGCCATAAATTGCATAGGGATGGTTATAACCCCTTCTCCTTGGCACTCTGGACACCTTCCTCCGTCAATATTAAAGGAGAAATGGGAGTGTCCGTATCCATTTAATTTTGCGTAGGGTTGTTCTGAGAAAAGTTTACGGATATCGTCATATACTTTTAGGTATGTGACAGGATTTGATCTTGAACTCTTCCCAATGGGGTTTTGATCCACATACTCAATAGAGGAGATTCTGTTAATATCCCCCCGAAGCCCTTTAAATGCCCCAGGCTTCTGCCCAAATTGATTTATTTGGCGATAAAGAGCAGGAAATAGAATATCACCAACCAATGTCGATTTTCCTGAACCACTTACCCCAACAACGGCTGTCATAACATTTAGGGGAAATCGAACATCAATATTTTTAAGATTGTTTTCGCAAGCACCGCAAACCTCTATGAAAGAGTTTGAGTCCCTTTTTTGATCGTTAATAACAATATTTTTCTTCCCGAGTAGATATTTGATGGTTAGGGAGTGTGGAAAGCTCTCTAATATTTTATTAGCCTCATTCATATTGATATTTGTTTGAATGGGATCTCCTGTATACACTATTTCGCCACCGTTGATCCCTGCACCTTCACCAATATCAATGAGATAGTCGGCAGATCGAATTATCTCTTCGTCGTGTTCCACAACAATAACAGTATTCCCTATATCTCTCAATTTTTTGAGAACATTGATCAATCTTTTTGTGTCTCTGCTATGAAGTCCGATACTTGGTTCATCAAGGATATACATCGAACCTGTCAGACTGTTGCCTAAGGAGCTGACGAGATTTATTCTTTGACTCTCCCCTCCGCTCAATGTGTTCGAAGCCCTATTGAGGGTTAGATATGCAAGTCCGACATTCTCTATGTATGAAAGTCTTGATGAGATCTCTTTCAAGACCTTTGAAGAGATTGTTTTTTCAAAATCAGATAGGACGAGATTGTCTAAGAAAGTGATCAGTTCGCTAATAGGCATTGCCATCAGTTCTGCTATGTTTCTTCCCCCTACTTTGACATATAAAGACTCTTTTTTTAACCTACAACCTTCACATTCATAGCAAGTTGTCTTGCCAGAATAGCGGCTGAGCATATATTTGTTTTGGATTTTATACCTTTTTGCCTCGATCTCCTGAAAAAACCGAGTTATCCCTGTGATTTTTTCGTTTCCTTTCCAGATAAGCTCTTTTTGTCCCTTTGTCAAGTCGTGATATGGGATATGGATGGGAAATCCGTATTGTTCACCATTGAAAATAACCTCCTCTTTGAAATATCTCATAACATCCCCCTTCCAGCAGGCGATCGCATCTTGATATATGGAGAGAGCCTGATTTGGAACGACAAGAGATTCATCAATCCCAATAATTTTTCCGTAACCTCCGCAAACAGGACACGCACCAAGTGGGCTATTGTAATTGAAGAGCCACTCCTGAGGTTTACTAAAAACTATCCCATCCGCCTCAAATGAGTCTGAAAATCTTTTTATCTCACTTATCCCCTCTACTGCACATCCTATGTGGCCATTCCCCTTCTCGAAAGCTGTTCGGATAGAGTCGGAAATCCTATTGATATGATCTTCACACTCAAATACTATCTCTCTGACACTCAATCTGTCGATTAACAACATCACATTTTTGTCGGCAAAATCCTCCATATGTGATAGGAGTGTGTCTATTTTCTCAACCTTATCTGTATATATCCTTGAAAAGCCCCCCTCTTTGAGTGATAGAAGGCGTTCGATGCGATACTCTTTCTCTTCCCATTTTATATCTGACAATATATATAATGCTCTGTCATACAGCTCTGAAGGAAGTCCTTTTATATAGTCAATAACATTCTCAGTGTTATCGCACCTGACCTCATCTCCACTGATTGGGGAGTAGGTCCTTCCTATTTTTGCATAAAGCACCCTTAAATAATCAAGAATCTCCGTACTTGTGCCGACAGTAGATCGGGGATTGCGTGTATTTACCTTCTGTTCGATTGCTATTGCCGGTGGAATACCGGAAATCTTCTCTACTGAGGGTTTGGACATTCGACCCAAAAATTGTCTGGCAAATGATGAGAGACTCTCTGCAAATCTCCGCTGTCCCTCTGCAAATAGGGTGTCAAATGCCAATGATGATTTTCCGGATCCGGATACACCTGTGATAACCACCAATTTATCTCGAGGAATATCAATATCTATATGCTTTAGATTATTGACATCCGCCCCTTTGATTTTTATGTATGGATCGCTGTTTGACATTTTGCAAAATTAAGAATTATCCCCGGAGAACTGTTTCTACCCCTTTTAGTTTCTTTATAGCTGATAGAATTTTGTCCAATTGTTGATTATTTACAACAAGAATCTGTATTGTCGCATTGTAATCCCCTTTATTTTTATTCTCCCTCTGAGTGAGATTTGAGGATCGTAAAGGGATATTAAAGCTATTGATTGTGTTTAAAATAGCAGAAAATACAGAGGAGTCGTCAATAATTATTTTAAGACTTGCTTGAAAACTACTTGTTTGTGAATTATCTTTCCATTTAACCTTTTGTATTCTATAGGGATATTTTTCAATCAATCTCGCTGCATTAGAACAAGAGATTCTATGAATTTTGATTCCATCTTTTATCGAAACAAATCCGAATACCTCGTCTCCGAAAATGGGGTTGCAACATTTGGCCATTTTGTACCCTACATCCCTCAGCTTTCCATCTATGATAAGAAAATTTGTTTGATCCTCTTTTTTCTTATTAATTTGTATCTGGTCGGTGGATAATTTGGTAATATCTTTAATCTCAGCATTTTGAGGTAGGCTTCCTTTCGAGATAAGATACTCTTTTATCTCTGTGAGATTGATTTTATCCTCACTCAAAGTGGCAAAAAACTCATTATTAGATTTGAATTTGTATTTTTTGCAGAAATATGCGAGGTCCTCATCGTTGTATTCTAATTTCCAATTCTTTACCCTCCGTCCAAGTGTCTCTTTTCCGATTGCAGCCTTTTTTGTCTCCTCCTCTTTTATGACCTGTCTGATTTTAGATTTAGCCTTAGGAGTTACAACATAATTCAGCCAGTCAGCAGAGGCTTTCTGATTCTTATTGTCGATGATCTCTACGATACTCCCTGTATGGAGTTTTTCCCTAATAGAAACTATCTTGCCGTCCACTTTCGCCCCGGAACATTTCAATCCGAGTGATGAGTGGATATTGAATGCGAAATCTAAAACACAAGCCCCTTCTGGAAGTCTCCTTAGTTCCCCTTCAGGGGTGAATACGAATACCTCATCTTTGATAAATGCTGAGGTGTGTTCGTAGCCGCTCTTTTGTTCACTTTCCAAAATACTTCTGACAGATGAAAGCCATTGTTTTAAGCTATCATCCCCTTTGATCCCTTTATATGACCAGTGGGATGCGAGTCCGTTCTCAGCAATCAGATCCATTCTTACAGTCCTGATCTGCACCTCGATTATATTCCCTTTTTTGTCTGAAATAGTGGTGTGTAGCGATTCGTATCCATTTGTCTTAGGCTTTGTAATCCAGTCACGTAACCGAGTTGTATCTGGTGTATAATCCTCTGTAACAATAGAATATACTTTCCAGCACAATTCGTGCTCTTTCTCTTTTTCTGGTGGGCAATCAATAATTATCCTAATGGCAGAAACATCATAAACATCAGAAAATGGGATGTTCTGCTTTTTCATCTTCTTCCAAATGGAGTAGGTGGTTTTTGTTCTGCTTTTTATGATAGCATTGATCCCTGCCCCTTTAATCTTATCTGTGAGGGGTGCTATAAAGGAGGTTACAAGATTTTTTCTATCTGACTCAGAAGCTGATAGAAGATTTGTAATCATCCTATAGTTTTCGGGTTCAGTGTATTTAAAGAAAATGTCTTCTAATTCACTTTTGAGTTTATATAATCCAAGTTGGTGAGCAATAGGAATATACAATAAGATGGTCTCTGTCGCTTTCCTCTCCTGAGAAGATTTAGGAAGGAGATATATATTTCTCATCACCTCAAGTCTGTCAGCCAATTTAATAATGGTGACACGAGGATCTTTTGAGTATGAGACGATTAGCCTTTTATAATTATCGGCTTCGAGTTTGGTCTCTTTGGGTTTGATGGCAGCAATCTTTATAAGACTTGTTGCGATTGTTATAATATCATCAGAAAAAAGATTCTTTGGTATTTTCTGTAAAAGATCGGGATTGAACCGTATTGATTCGTGTAGGAAAATGGCAATGATAGCATCATATTGCAAACCGATCTCTTTCGCTACGATTTGAGCTACCCCTAAGGGATGTTCTATAAAAGGGTGTTTATTTTCCCGTAGTTTACCATTAAGCGATTCATTAGCAATATTATATGCAATCAATATTTGTTCCTGTTCCTTTGGAGAATAGAAACTTAAAATATCATTCAATAATATCTCTTCGTTGTTCAAGGCTGTAATTTTTTAAGTTCGTACATTTCATCTCTGTATTTGGCAGCACGTAAAAAATCTAAATCTTTGGCAGCTTGTTCCATATTTCTTTTGGCTAAATCTATGGCAGCAATGAGTTGTTTAGGGCTCATCTTAGCGAGTATAGGTTCGTCTGCAACATATCTTCTTCTCTGATATTCATCGGGTTCCATATACTTAGATGAATTGGATGCCAATGAATTTTTGCTCTCATTTTTTACCTGAGTAGGGGTAATATTGTTAACGATATTATACTCTTCCTGCTTTGCTCTCCGTCGATTGGTTTCATCAATGGTTCTCCTCATCGATCCGGTTATAGTGTCTGCATACATTATTACTAACCCATTCAGATTCCGTGCCGCACGCCCTGCGGTTTGGGTGAGGGCTCGGTCTGAGCGGAGAAAACCCTCTTTATCGGCATCAATTATAGCAACTAAAGATACGCTTGGAAGATCCAATCCCTCCCTTAAAAGATTTACCCCGACAAGAACATCAAATCTTCCTGCTTTAAAATCTTCAATTATCTCCACCCGCTCAAGTGTGTCGATATCTGAGTGGATATATCTCGTCCTGATCCCCAAATGTGAAAGATATTTTTCAAGTTCCTCAGCCATCCTCTTAGTTAAGGTTGTAACGAGTACCCTCTCATCTTTCTCCACTCTGATATTTATCTCTTCAAGAAGATCGTCAATCTGGTTTTTGGACGGACGAACTTCAATAGGGGGATCCAATAACCCTGTTGGTCTTACAATTTGTTCAACAATAAGGCCTTCGGAGGCTTCTAATTCGTAATCACCGGGGGTGGCACTCACAAAAACCCTCTGATTTATTATGTTTTCGAACTCATCAAATTTTAGCGGACGATTGTCTGCAGCTGCCTGAAGTCTGAATCCGTATTCGATCAAGGTCTCTTTACGAGATCTGTCCCCTCCGTACATTGCCCTGACTTGGGGAAGGGTAACGTGGCTCTCATCTATAAATGTGATAAAATCTTTTGGGAAATAATCTATCAGACAGAAAGGGCGTTCTCCCGCTTTTCTACCATCGAAATACCTTGAGTAATTCTCTATTCCTGGGCAATATCCCATCTCTTTTATCATCTCCATATCGTACTCGACCCTTTTCTTCAACCTATTGGCCTCGTGGTATTTACCAATCTCATTGAAATACTCGCTTTGAATATAAAGGTCATCTTGTATCTGATGGATACCCTGTTTTGTCCTCTCTTTAGTCGTGACGAAAATATTTGCAGGATAAATGGAAATCTCGGTAAGCTCCTCTAAAGAGCCACCTGTAAGTGGATCAATAAGTTCTATCCCCTCTATCTCATCCCCAAAGAAAATAATGCGACAACCGCTGTCAACATAGGCGAGGTAGATATCAAGACTATCTCCCCTAACCCTAAAAGTTCCCCTTTTAAACTCTATGTCATTTCGAGAGTATAAAGCATCTACAAGTCTGTACAACAATTTAGTACGACTTATTCTCTCCCCTTTCTTAATAATTATTGTATTGTCGTGAAAATCTTGTGGATTACCTATACCGTAAAGACAGGAGACACTCGATATCACGATCACATCTCTCCTTCCGGAAAGGAGTGCAGAAGAGGCACTCAATCGTAACTTCTCTATTTCGTCATTGATACTCAGATCCTTTTCTATATATGTATCTGTAACAGGTAGATAAGCTTCAGGCTGATAATAATCGTAATAAGAGACAAAATACTCAACTGCATTATCGGGGAAGAATGATTTAAACTCTCCATATAGTTGAGCAGCAAGTGTTTTATTGTGGCTTAAAATCAATGCAGGCCTTTGTAGTTGTGCTATAACATTTGCCATTGTAAATGTTTTACCAGACCCTGTAACCCCTAATAGGGTGATGGCATTAGATCCATTATTTATGGCGCTGCACATTTGCTCTATCGCTTCGGGTTGATCTCCCGTAGGACTATATGGCGATTGTAATGAAAATGGCATATCGTTATATCATTGTTATAAAATAAAATATGAGAAGAGTCCGCTTTTTTAAAGTTGGATATGATATGATATTCTCATCATCAGATATTTTATATGTATGTTTATTAAAACCCGACGTGAACAGTAGAGCAGGAATTTTTGCCTCTATAAAAGGTGATTGATCTGACAATTTGTAGTATAGATTGGTAAAAGTATCACTTCCGTAGAATGTGTAATCTATATCTAAATTGAGATTATAAAAAGTATTGCAAATCCTCAGTTTCCCGATATTCTCTTTTTTCAGTGTTTTCTCACCGAGAACTATTACATAATTGGTATCACCTTTATGAACAGGTTCAAGGATTGAGCCAATCTGATCGATATTGATGGCGCACTCGATCTGCTTTTTGTCTATTTTTAAATTATTTACAAAATACTTAGAACCCTTCATACTTAACTCTTTCGCATCGAATGCAGCAAATATTATGTTCTTATCAGGACCCAATTTGGCTTTTTTCATAGTTCCGAAAATCTCAGCGAGATTGAGTAGGGATGTTACCCCAGATCCATTATCGTCGGCACCATTGTAAACAAATCCGTTGATTGCTCCGATGTGATCATAATGGGCTGAAATTATTACATATTTGTTCGAAGGGATTATGCTTCTTATCATTCCGACAATATTTGCCCCCTTTATAACGGAATCGCAGTGAAATCTTTGATAATAATATCCATCAAAAAAAGGCTCTAATCCATAGCTTTCGAAATGGTCTCTGATATACTTACCAACCATTTGATTTGCAATAGTTCCGGTTGAACGTCCTCTGGCACAATCATTGGATATAAAGGAGAGGATTGAGGATTGCTTCTTCTGATAGATAATTTGTTCTATCATTTTATAGGGGCCGAGCGTACGATCCCCTTGAGCATTGATTGCAAAAGGAAACAGAAATATAATGGATGATAAAAAAAGGACTATTTTTCTCAAGGTTTACACTATCTTTGTTGCGCAAAATTACTCTTTTTTAGTGATACAATGAAGCAGAAAAATAAATGTTTAAAAAAAATACTAAAGATTGTATTTTTATATATTCCGATATCTTTTTTTGCCCTTACTCTATTTTGGGTATTAATGTTAAAATGGGTCCCTACTTTTTATACCCCTTTGATGGCTTTAAGAAGCATCCAAAATATAGGAAATGAAAAATATAAAATCCATAAAACTTGGAAATCTATTGATGAAATATCTGAAAATATGCCACTTGCAGTGATGGCTTCTGAGGATAATCTGTTTCTTTATCACCATGGTTTTGATTGGAAGGAGATTAAAAATTCAATCGATGAGAATAAGAAGGGGAGGAGGATCAGAGGGGCAAGCACTATTTCTCAGCAGACTGCAAAAAATGTATTTTTATTTCCAACCAGAAGTTGGGTTAGAAAAGGGTTTGAGGTGTATTTTACAATAGCTATTGAGCTAATATGGGGTAAAGAGAGGATTATGGAGGTGTATCTCAATGTGATTGAGATTGGAAATGGGGTTTTTGGGGTTGAGGCTGCTTCATCTCTGTTTTTTTCTAAACCAGCATCAAGATTGACAAGGTATGAATCCGCGCTTATTGCATCTGCTTTACCCTCTCCATTAAAGAGGAAGGTCAATAGACCCTCTTATTATATGGAGAAGCGGGCATATGAAATAATGGAGTTAATGTCTATGATAGGGGTCTCGGAGTGGCGGAAAACAGTAGGAACTAATAATAATTCAATAAAAAAAAGATATGACAAGAGTAAGTAAACTTATATTTTTACTTTTTTTTATTTTTATATTTTTCCCTGCCAAAGCTCAATATGATATAAATCAATTTTTCTATCGTGGCAGACAGTCTTTGATCGAGGGGAAATATGCAAATGCTATCGATAATTTCAATATTTTGATTCGCCTTGATGATTCATTATACGAAGCCTATTTTTTCAGGGGGATAGCAAAATATAATCTTGGCGATTTTGCCGGGGCACAACTCGATTTCGATGAAACTCTCAAAATCAATCCCATTTATACCCCGGCATACCATTATAGGGCTATAACTCTGAGTAGAATAGGTAAATATGATCTTGCTCTAAAAGATCTTGAAGAGGCGGTGGATCTTCGACCGAGCTATACAGGGCTCTATTTTAGTCGAGGTGTTACCTATTTTCTATCACAACAATTTGATCGTGCAATAGAGGATTTTAATAGGTTTTTAAGAAAAGAACCGAAAGAGGCGGATGCTTACCTAAATAGGGGAGCATCATATCTATTTACAGGAGATACACTTAAAGCTATTAGCGATTACGATAAAGCTATAAGTCTCAATAAATTCGAACCTGAGGGGTATGTGAGGAGATCCAGGATTTTCCAATTGCAACACAAAATGGATGAGGCAATTGCAGATTTAAATGTTGCTATAAGCTTAGATTCTTTAAACACATTTGCCTATTTCAATAGGGCTTTGATGAAGTATGATAATAAGGATATCAATGGTGCCCTTGCTGATCTGAATATGGTTTTGAATGTGGAGCCGGGGAATGCTTTGACCCTCTATAACAGGGCTTTAATACGGGCACAGATAGGGGATTACAATAATGCTCTCGAAGATTATGACAGAGTGTTGAATATCAATCCAGACAATGTGTTGGCCTACTTCAATCGGGCCTATGTTTTCCTCGAACTCGGCAGATATAGAGATGCTATGGATGATTATTCGCAAGCTATCAATTTATACCCGGATTTTGCAAAAGCCTATATGAATAGATCTTATGTTAAGAGCAAACTTGGACAATATACATCTGCCCAACAAGATTATAATATTGCTCAACAAAAAGTGCAAATGTACAAGATGATATCGGCCGATAGTACCAAAAATATTGATTTCGCCGACACAACAAAAAAATATGATCGATTACTCGCTTTGGATGCCGATTTTGCCAAGAAAAATTTCAATGATGAATTGCTCCAGAATAAGAGTGTAGATATCCGTTTAAAGCCATTATTTCGATTTATAGCAACCTCTGATGATAAATCTTTAGCTATTCTTGAAAGAAAATATGAGAATAAGGAGATGGATAAATTTGTGTCATCTATTCCGATTAAGATAGCGCTTTCATCAAAGGATAATAGTGGCGCTACGATTGATAATCAACGGCTTATTGACGCCTTAAATAAAGATCTTCAAGTTTCTAAAGATCCATCAAAACTTTTTGCAAAGGCTATCTTAGAGTCTGAAAATAAACAGTTCAATACTGCTTTAGCTTGTTATGGGGATGCTATTACCTCAAATCCCAATGAGGTTTTCTTCTACATAAACAGGGGTGTCTTACAATCGGAGATGATTGATTTTATCTCATCTATCGAGAACAATGTTCAAGTCTTGACCCTTGACAATGTAGGTACGACTCGAGCACGTGTAAAGGAACAAGTTTCAAGGAGTTACGATTATACAGCAGCCATTCATGATATGAAAATGGCTGCCAAAATCTTGCCAAATTTCCCTTATGTTTATTACAATCTCGGTAATCTGTATTGTCTCTCAAACGATCTTCCAGAGGCTATCCTCCAATATTCGCAAGCTATCAAATTATATCCATATATAGGTGAGGCCTATTATAATAGAGGCTTGGTACTTATTTATCTGAAAGATAAGGAAAAAGGGTGTATAGATCTGAGTAAAGCTGGAGAGCTTGGAATTACTGATGCTTACAGCGTAATTAAAAAGTATTGTAAAGGGGAGAACTAAGATTTGATCCCTTATTTGCTTTTACCTTTCTTAGGGGAGCGTAAATGGGATGCAGCTATTACCATCGCCTCATCTCTTGCTACATATCTCATAGCTATAAATGAGAGTATTGCAGCGACTATCGGAAATACTGCTGTGACTGAGAATATCATCCCATCTTCCTTAGTGAAAAATTTTACGGCAAGAAGTATTTGAAAGCCAATGAGTAGCAATGAATTCATATTGCATAATCTTATTTGCAATATTCTATTTTTAAATGTGGAGATGGATGCAATGCAAATCAATGAGGCGAAAATATTGAGTATTAGAGTCGGATTATAATCGGTATATTTGATTACGACATCGCTCCCAACAAAAGAGATCATCGGTAAAAAAAACAGAGAGATGATCACCCCTAATGCAATTAATAAAAATAAAGTTTGTATCCGCTGAATCATTTTAATTTGTTTTTGATTGGGCAAAAATAGATAATTATTCTTAAATTTGGGTTTAAAATAATTATTATGGGAAGAATTGCACAGTCAGAATTGATAATTAATGGGGACGGAACCATTTTTCATCTTCATATTAAGCCTGAAAATTTGGCAGATACGGTAATATTAGTTGGTGATCCAGGCAGGGTGTCACTTGTTGCCTCATTTTTTGATACCAAAGAGTTTTCTGTAAGTTTCAGAGAGATTAATACCATAACAGGTACCTATCACGGAAAAAGAATTACCGTTATATCGACAGGAATGGGGTGTGATAATATCGATATTGTTATGACAGAGCTTGATGCTTTGGCAAATATAGATTTTCAAAAAAGAGAGGAGAAGAAGGAAAAAAGAAAATTGACTATACTTCGTATAGGCACTTCAGGTGCTTTACAGCCTGATATTCCACTCGGATCATTTGTTTTCTCAAATATTTCTGTCGGATTTGACGGAGTATTGAATTGGTATGCAGGGAGGGATGATATTGCAATAAAGGATATTGAGGAGGCTTTTTTAAAATATGTCAATTGGAATAAATATCTCCCAATTCCCTACTTTGTAAAGGGGAGTGAAAGGCTTTCCAAACTCTTTAGTGATATAGCGATTCAAGGGATGACAATAGCCGCTTCCGGTTTTTATGGCCCACAATGCAGAGTTATCAGACTTCCGATAGTGATTCCTGATTTGATGAATAAGTTAGAGTCTTTTAACTTTAATGGGAGAAAATTTACCAATATGGAGATGGAAAATTCAGCACTTGCAGCTCTTGCAACAAAGCTTGGACACGACGCAGCTACAATTTGCCTTATTATTGCAAACCGGCATATCGGCGAGAGTAACACAAATTATCCACCACTAATGGAAAAATTAATAAAACTATCGTTGGACAAACTCACTCAATAAAGTGATATTTTATGGGAGTAGATTCGGAGCTTAGATCTTTGGCTGTGTTGTTTGAGGATGACAACGAGATTGTTGTTAATGGGGTAAATAGCAGGCTTATAGAGAGAGGACCGGCCGTCATTGATGATCTAAAACAGATAATGGATGGGGACTTTCCCGATGAGATGAGGTGTCTTATTTCCGACAAAATAAAATTTTTATCTATTGAGTTTACCCTCAATGAGTTAAAAAAAGAGGTGAGTTTAGAATATCCCGATCTTGTGAACGGAATATTCTTAATATCAAAGTTAATAACTCCCTCTTTGGAAAGGGATTATTTTGATAGGTTATTTATATCATTATGTGGAGATCTTATGGTGGAAATATCTGAAAATCATACTGCTGTAGAGAAGGTTGAAATATTAAATCATATTTTTTTCAAGCGACTGCTTTTTAAATCGGGAGATTTTCCGTTCAATCGTGAGAGCACCTCTGATATAATTCCTATTTTATCATCAAGAAATGGTTCTCCCCTCTCAATCTCAATCCTCTATTTTATGTTTGCCCGATTTGCCGGAATAACTATTTTTCCCCTTTGTTTCAAAGGGGGATTTATTACCGCTTATATTGAGAATGAACACCCTCTGTTTTACATAGACATTCTCAAGCAGGGTGAAATATTTTTTGATGACTCTTTGCCAAACTTGGATATAAACGGCGATAGTTCTATATTGAGTATATACTTAGAATCCTTATCTATGCTTTATACCTTAAAAGAGGATCAAGATCGTATCACTCTCATTGACAAAGCTTTAAAATTATTTGGAGATGAAAGGTTTTTGGAAAATGATCCGGAAGAGGAGTGATTTGTCTCCATTCTGCCACAGATAGCGAACGAGTAGAAAGAATAAACGATATAACAATAAAAAAGCCCTTGCAAGTGAATGCAGAGGCTTTTTTGTTTGAGCGGAAGACGGGAATCGAACCCGCGACCCTTAGCTTGGGAAGCTAATGCTCTACCAACTGAGCTACTTCCGCAGTTTTTATTTACCTTTGCAAAGATATGGATTTAAATTTATTTATTGCTAAAAAAATTGGAGGTAATAGTGCAATCGCTTGTTTTTCTATTGCGATAAGTATTACTATAATGTTTGTTGCTATTGCTATCTCTGATGGTTTTAAGAGGGAAATTGGTCAAAAGGCGGTGGGCTTTTCGGGCGAGATAGTATTGACTGCTCCTGGTCAGGATATAACAAATGATCTCTATCCTATTGAGAGTGCCCTTTCATATATTTCAGATATTAAGTCAATTGAACAAGTTAAAAGTGTTTCAGGTGTGGCCTATAAGCCAGGAATGGCAAAAACTGATGAGAGTGTGCATGGCCTTTTGTTCAAAGGTGTTGATTCGACTTACTCTTTGGATTTCTTCGCACAACATCTTGTTTCAGGGGCTCTTCCCGATTTTTCCGAAAAAGGATATAGTAATCAAATTCTTATTTCGCAAAGGTTGTCGGAGATGTTGGGATATAAGGTAGGAGATAAGCTTCTTGCTTATTTTATTGATGACAATGTTAGGGTTAGAAGGTTTGAAATATGTGGGTTATACAGCATTCAACTTGAGAATATGGATCAACGACTTGCATTGATAGATATTCGTCACATAAGAAAACTCAATGGGTGGGGAGATACTCAATCTTCGTGTGTGGAGATTGCTTTAGGGGGTGATGGAACATCTGTGAATAATGCTCGACGTAATGAGGTTGCTTCAATTATTGATAATATTGTTGCTCAAAAGAGCTCTGATGAGGATACCCCTGTGGTCGTTAAGCAGATTAGCGATGTATATGGACATTTGTTTGATTGGCTTTCACTTTTGGATCTCAATGTGTTAGTGGTGTTGATACTGATGGTCGTCGTGGCCTCTTTCAATATGATTTCCGGATTGTTGATTATTTTGTTTAAGAAAATATCAATGATTGGTCTATTGAAAGCTCTTGGTATGAGGACAAAAGAGATATGTAAAGTGTTTATTTACCGAGGTGGATTGATTGTGTTGAAAGGGATGGCTATCGGTAATATATGTGCAATGGTTATTTGTTTGGTACAGAAGTATTTTAAGGTAATAACATTGGATCCGAACAACTATTTTGTTAATTATATTCCGATACAAATAAGTATTACAACTATTATTCTTCTTAATGTGGCAGCTTTTATTTTAATGATGCTTGTACTTATTGTCCCGGTGATGTTTATATCTAAAGTTTCACCTGATAGAACGATAAAAGTTAATTAAGGCTTCACAACAAATTGATACTCTTCATATTTTGAGATAACATTATCAACATATCTGATGGTCTCTGCTCCGTTAAATTTACCGAATTTCAGATAATCGGCATTTAGATAATGATCAGGGTGTTTCATTAAAGGTATCACTCTTGAAACCTCCTCCCAATTCTTGTAATCTTTCCCTTTCTCTATAGAAAAATTCATACAATCATCAATTCTCCCCTCTCCTGCATTATAAGCAGCAAGGGTAAACTTTACAATATTTACAGAATCCATCCCCTCTTCTTTATATATTTTTTGAAGATGTTTAATGTGCAAAACTCCCGCCCTTACATTCTCTTCCGGATTGTAAATATCATTTACACCATAATGTTTTGCAGTAGAGGGGATTATTTGCATAAGTCCTGTCGCCCCTCTACGAGAATGGGCGCTCATAGAAAAATTGGATTCTTGATTAATGATAGCGGCTAATAATCGCCAGTCCCAGCCGATCTGTTTACTCTGACGTTTTATTATATCATCGTATGGAGAGAGAACATTTGTCTGAGTCATATTTTTAATATGAGAATCTATCTTATACGATCGGAAAAACTTGTTTTTGAGTGTATTATACTCTTTCTTCTGCATATAATAACAGAGCCACGAATTGATATTATCCAATAATCTTTTATCATCTCCCCTTACAGCCCATTGGTAATCATTGATAGGTTTGCTGAATTTTATCATATCTGAATATAATGAGGGGATTGAATCACAAGTCTCCATAACGACGATGTCCAATTCCTTATTAACCAACATTTTCCAGTAGTCGTTTTCGTAGATTGCTGTTGTTATATTGATTTTGCAATTTTGTGTTACAGCATACTCATTGAGTAGTTGGTATTGAAATCCAATAGGAAAACCTTTTGAGGAGAACATACTCCTTTGGATATTAATTGCTGCAACGAGCGAATCTCCAGCTAATTGTCTATGATAGTACTCTCCACTTCCATTTGATCTTTTTAGCAGAAAAAATATTAAAAACAACACAGCAATGACTATAATAAATCTGATTGCCTGCTTCATAAAATAGCTATTAATGTATATAGAACGGCCAATGAATACCGATTTTAAATGTCCTCATAGGTTTTATATATCCGTATGCGGAGAAATAATCACCATTAGGCCACCCTTGGGCGACATTGGTGCATTTGAGAAATATGCTTGCCCTTTTCCATTGCATATTTACAAATATATCAATGTATGGACAGTTACCGATTAACTCTTTATTTTGATTTTGGAAGGTGCCAAGAGAGGGGTTGTATGCAGGAGCATAGTATAATGTGTTGTAGGTGGCATCTGCACCTATCTGCATTGTTAAGGCGTTCTTGACGAGTTCGTATTCAAAATAGTATCTCAAATGGAGAGATAACATAGGTAATGGTAGAACATTTTTATCAGATGAGAGTTGAAATAAGATTTTGTTGTCTAAGTGAAAGTACCACAATTTGAAATCTTTTTTCAGGTAGGCACTCATAACATTTATCGGACTCCCTTTTTGTCTGATAATGCCGAGTGTATCGTAATAAGTGTAATTATTGATTAGCGAATAGCCAAAAAACAATGATAGTTTCCATTTATGGATATTGAATTCCCCTTCAATTTTGGTGTCAGAAATTTTTGAAAGATTGTCGTTCCAAACATAGTGATTTGTGTAATAATTACTTGAAAGCCAATCCGGGCGTTTCATAGCAGTACTGATTCTTCCAATAATATCAATTCCCTCTTTTTTATTCTTAAATGGATAGAACGAAACTTTTACGTCCGCATCAATTGAGAAATCGTTGACATTGTATCCAGCGAAATTGTATTCACCTTTAGCAGACCATTTTAAGTATTTTCTGTACTGACCATTAGCACCTGCATATACAAATAGATTGTTTAGAGAGGTGTTAGAGTTACCTTTAATAAATGTTTCAGGGTTAAATGAGTAGATATTAAGCCATCTATGCCCTACACCTCCATCAATTTTTGATACTACAGCATCTTTTGCCCAAGGTTGAAGCCTGAAAAATAGTTTATTATCAAGCCTGACCATTCTAATTGAGTCTGAAGAAGAGACAGGGTTGATGTAGAATTGATTGTTATAAAATGCCCTTCCTACATTATCGCTTTCAGATATATTATCCGTATAGTATCTGTAATATCTCGAAAACTCACCTATATGGCCGATAGAAATCATTGTTCCATCGTCAGCAGCAATTGTTTTCGCACTATCTTTCTTGAACCGGATTGGGATATTGTAGTGGTGATTTAAAAAAAGTGTGTTTCGTGAGAGTTTATTATGTGCATCTTTAAGATTTATAGGTATAATTTTACCATCAATAGTCGTATCCCTAATCAATGAGGTGTTTTGCACCCCACCATTCTCCTCCCTTCTTACATTTTGATGTATGAAACCACTATTCATTATATATTTCTTACCTAAATAATTTCCTGAAAATGTGAATGTTCTATTATCTGTATTCTCCTTCGACAATAGCCCTTTTGCCCCCCATTTTACATACAATATAGAAAGATTAAGAGCAGGTGTAATATTTTGAGTGTGAAGAAATTTGACATTGGTCTCTTCCTTATCCTTATATGAAAGAAATGTTCCCCAGTATGCCAACTCAGTGTAGGGTGATTTGGTGTTGTAAAAAGGCATAGTTTCAGGGGTGTAAGAGTAGGTCAGGTATGGCGAAAAAGAAGGAAAAAGATCTAAAGTGTTTCTTTTGAAGTAGTTATGATTTAAGGAGGCAGATCCTGAGGTGCCGAGGTATGTAGTGTTTAGATCCTCTTTAAAGAATGGATATTCAGAATACCAATCATTCATTGTGGTGTCAATGCGGGCCGGACTCAAATCATTGTTAGTGTTACTGCTTGTCCAAGAAATCATCCTTTTGAAAAACAAAGAATCTGGTATTGCAGAGGTATTTAGAATACGAGGTGTAACAAGTCTTATGCTGTCTCGAATATGTTTAATGCTGTCCCTTGCCATCCGCTTTAACTCCTTAGGAGTATAAACTTTTATGGTGCTGTCTTTTGGGGTACCGAGAGTGTCTTTTGGGGCGTTTTTGATGGTGTCTTTTGGGGCATTTTTGATGGTGTCTCTGTATGTATTTATAGAGTGATATGTCCCATTATTATCAAAAGTATATGCAATATTTTTTGAGTATAATATCCCTGATGCAACAATGGAGATTATACACAATATAAGTGATATTTTGAATACTTTGATTCGCATAAAACATACAAAGGTATTATATTTTGTTAAATTTGCGTAAAATATAGAATTGAGGAGCAAATATGGAACAATTAGCTAAGTTATTTAACCAATTTACAGGTAAAACTCCCTCAGAGATATCTGAACTTCCATCTTCCGGAAGCAATAGAAGATACTTTAGATTATTTTCGGATAATTTAAGTTTAATCGGTGTAAAAGGGACCTCAGTTGAGGAGAATATGGCTTTTTACAAACTTTCTTTACATTTTACCGAAAAAGGGCTACCTGTTCCTCGAGTTTTGGCTCATAATGAAGAGTTTACTTGTTATATACAAGAAGATCTTGGTGATAAGGTCTTATATGATGCTGTAAGTAATGGTCGGGAGAGGGGTGTATATAATGATGCTGAACGAAAGTTACTTAATAGGACTATCGCAATGTTACCGCGACTTCAGTTTGAAGGGGCACAAGGTTTGGATTTCAGTGTCTGTTATCCCCAACCCGAATTTGATGAAAGGATGATCTCTTTTGATTTGAATTATTTTAAATATTGTTTTTTAAAGGCTACTGGTCCAGAATTTAATGAGGTGCGTTTGGATGATGATTTTAAGAAGTTGGGTGAGATATTGCTTAGGGATAGCTACGAAACGTTTCTTTATAGGGATTTTCAAGCGAGAAATGTTATGCTTGTTGAAAATAATCCCTATTTTATAGATTTTCAAGGTGGAAGGAAGGGACCTATATATTATGACCTCGCTTCATTTGTGTGGCAGGCAAAATCAAATTATTCTGAACAATTAAAGAAGGAGTTGATAGAGACATATCTTTTTGAATTAAAGAAGTATGTAACTATCGAGGAGAGTTATTTCTATAATCAATTGCGACATTTTGTTCTTTTTAGAACATTACAAGTCCTTGGGGCCTATGGTTTTAGAGGATATTTTGAGAAAAAACCACATTTTCTCCAGAGTGTGCCGTTTGCGATATTCAATCTCAAACACCTTTTAACAGAGCCATTCTCTGAGTATCCATATCTGTACAATCTCCTTTTGGAATTAACACAATTGAAACAGTTTTCAGATATAAATGTTGACAAAAGGTTGGAAATCAAGATTTACAGTTTTGCATATAAAAAAGGAGTTCCAGAGGATAATAGCGGCAATGGGGGAGGATATGTTTTTGATTGCAGGGGGCTATTAAATCCTGGAAAATATGAGCATTACTTCCATTTTACCGGTATGGATAAGGAGGTTATAGAGTTTATGGAGAATGATGGTGGTGTCTTTAAATTTCTTGACAATGTTTATTCCCTTGCAGATACCCATATAGAGCGGTATATTCAGCGTAAATTCACAAATTTGATGTTCTCATTCGGATGTACAGGTGGTCAACATAGATCTGTTTATTGCGCAGAGCATCTTGCAGATCATATTCGAGCGAAATATGATGTAAAAGTGAGTGTTTATCACAGAGAGCAAAATATTGAGAAGGAGTATTCATAGTATTATGGCAAAAAACAATGATAGAACTGCAATGATTTTTGCAGCCGGACTTGGCACGAGGTTGAAACCAATAACGGATTCAATGCCGAAAGCATTGGTGATGTATAAAGGAGTTCCTCTCCTTGAGCAGGTTATCAATCGTTTAAAGCTATTCGGTTTTACTAAAATAGTGATAAATGTTCACCATTTTGCCGATATGATTGAGGATTTTGTTTTCAGCAAACAATTCGGTATAGAGATATTTTTTTCAGATGAGAGGGACCTTCTAAGGGAGACAGGTGGTGGAATTAAACATATTGAGAAGTTTTTTTTAGATGGATGTATTGATAATCAACCATTTCTTGTTCATAATGTTGATATTATTTCAAATATAGATATTAATTGGCTCTATGAAAAATGGGATGAGAATTATAGTACTTTAGGTGATAGACTCATCGCTACATTATTGGTGAGTGATCGAAAAACATCCCGTTATCTCCTTTTTGATGAGGATGATAGACTTGTAGGTTGGACAAATATAGATACCGGTGAGGTAAAAAGTCCTTTCGGGGAGTTAGATGTGTCAAAGTATAGGAAATCTGCCTTTGGAGGGATCCATATTTTGTCTCCAAAAGTCTTTGACCTTATGAAAGGGTGGAATGAAAGGTTTTCTATAATAGATTTTTATCTCTCAATAGCCGATAAATATGTGATTAAAGGTTGCATAGCACCCGAAGGAGCTTCAATTGTAGATGTTGGGAAGATCAGCCAGTTATAATTCATTAATAAGACCTTTTATCTCATTCTGGTCTATATCCCTATAGGTGAATTCATTTATAACAACTCCGTCTTTAACAATAAGGACAATAGGCATAACCCCATTTGTCATTTTCATAAATGTCAATAGGTCAATTATTGAGTAGCTGTAAGAAGGGGAAAAAGTTGATTTGTAGAAATCTTTAATTGTTTGTTCAGATGATGCTCCCCAGAATATATTGAAAATCGTCTCATTAGGAATTGAATAGTATTTTGAGAGAAAAGCGATTTTTTCTGAGGTGATTTTACAATATTCACACTCTGTACTATATATACCAACGATCTTTACCCCTTTATTTAGTGGTGCGAGTGCTGCAGAGTCTCTGATAATATTTGAGAATTCCTCTCTATTGAGATTTTTCGGATTTTTATTGAAAATATTATAAATATTATCCGGTGGAGAAATTATAAAAACAGTTAATGCAGAGGCTACAGCAGTAATAAAAATTATTAAAATTTCTTTTTTTATTTTGAAAGGTTTAATATTTCTGATTGGGATAATTAATAATATGAGTATTATGTTTTTTATAATTGAATGGAGAGGATTGAGATTCATTAATTCTCCGAAGCAATGACAATTATCTCCCCTTCCGATAGATGTTGCATATATAAGAAACCCTGTAAAAGACAGTAGGACAATGATGTATAAAATATTAAAAAATTTATTGCAAACATTTAATAAAAAACCTACACCAATAAATAATTCTGTTATTATAATCAACCTTGCTACAAAGAATGAGAGATATAGGTTGAAGAACTGATAACTGAAAATGTATATTTCAAATTTATCTATAGAGATGAGTTTCAATATAGCGGAAATCGAAAAAATTACTCCTATTACTATTTTTATCAGTAACTGTATGTAGTATGTGGTTTGATTTTTCATATTTCGATCATTTATAATAATTTGAGCAAAAGTAATAAGTAATATTAGTATCTCAATGTTAAATGAAGTTATATTTTACCAATAAATAAAATCTTTTGGCATTGAAAAATGTTTTAAAAATTTATATAATAAATTGATACATAATATGTTGAAGAGAATATTAAATAACTATTTTTGCGAAGTTATAGTGTTGAAATTAATAATAATAAGTATATGAAAAATGCGATTTTCTCTTTTCCACTCCCTAAGAACGAACCTGTAAAAACTTTTTTAAAAAATAGTCCTGAGAGGAGGGCCCTTGATGCTGAGTTAGCAAAACAAAGTTCAACTATTATAGATATTCCCTTGATTATTGGGGGTAAGGAGGTTAGAACCGGCAATATTGGCACAATTGTGATGCCTCACGATCATCACCATATCTTGGCACGATACCATAAAGCATGTGAGAAAGAGATCCAAATGGCTATTGATGCAGCCCTTAAAGCACATTCGATATGGGCAGAGTTGGATTGGACTATAAGGGCCTCTATTATGTTGAAGATAGCAGATCTTATTTCAGGTAAATATAGGGCAGTATTGAATGCTTCAAATATGTTAGGTCAAAGTAAGAATATTTACCAGGCAGAGATTGATTCGGCCTGTGAAACAATTGATTTTCTGAGATATAATGTTTCATTTGCTTCTAAAATCTATGGTTTTCAACCAAAAAGTGCCCCTGGACAAATTAATAGTATTGAGTATCGGGCCTTAGAAGGGTTTGTTTTTGCAGTGAGCCCTTTTAACTTTACATCAATTGCTTCAAATCTTGCCCTTTCTCCTGTTTTGATGGGAAATACAGTGGTTTGGAAGAGTGCTACAACTTCCATTCTTTCAAATTATTATTTGATGAAAATCTATATGGAGGCGGGACTTCCAGATGGTGTTGTAAATTTTTTGTGTGGCAGCGGTGCTCTCATTGGGGATGTGGTGTTGGAGTCTAAAGATCTTGCTGGTGTGCATTTTACAGGTTCTTGTAACACTTTTAATACTATATGGAAAGGCGTTGCCGGAAGATTGGGAAAGTATAAATCTTATCCTCGTCTTGCAGGGGAGACAGGCGGCAAAGATTTTATTTTCGTCCATCCCTCTTCCTCTCCGATTGAAGTTGGAACAGCTGCATATTGCGGAGCTTTTGAATATCAAGGACAAAAATGTTCCGCCGCATCTCGAATGTATGTTCCTAACTCCTTATGGGATTCTGTCCTTTGCAGGATAAAAGAGATTGCCAATGAGGTTAAAATGGGAGATGTGTCTGATTCTGATAACTTTATCAATGCTGTAATTGATGAAGCCTCTTTTGATTCGATCTCAAGTTATATCGAATATGCTAAGAAGGCAGATGATGCTGAGATTGTGTTGGGTGGAAGGTGCGATAAAAGTAAAGGCTATTATATTGAACCTACTGTAATCTTGACATCAAATCCGAAGTTTAAAACTATGGAAGAGGAGATATTTGGCCCTGTTCTTACGGTGTATGTTTATGAAGATCAAGATATTGAAAGAGCAATAGAAATTTGTAATACCACATCTCCATATGCACTTACGGGCGCAGTTTTTGGAAGAGATCGTATTGCCATTGAGGAGATTTCAAGAAAATTATCTTATGCTGCCGGTAACTTTTATATCAATGACAAACCTACCGGAGCAGTTGTTGGTATGCAACCATTTGGCGGTGCAAGGGCCTCTGGAACAAATGATAAAGCAGGTGGGGAATTTAATCTTATTCGCTGGGTATTGCCTCGTACTATAAAGGAGACACTGGACTCACCTACCGATTACCGATATCAATATATGTAAAAGAAACTTGACATATGTAAAAAAAACCTTACATTTGACCATTATAAACTGACGCTATTAATAGTGTCGAAAAATTAATATTATGATCAAAAATTATCTTCTACCAAACATTTTTAAGAAAATTGGTTTATGGATGGTCTTGCCCTTTCTTGCAGGATCTCTTTATTCGCTCCTTGGCGAAGGTGCAGAGATGTGGACGTGTAGAGTTTTTTCAATTATCTGTGATTCAAGAGAGTTTTTTGGATTCGGAGGTGTAAAATGGTTTTCATTCATCAAAGAAGAGGGAATTTTTGATGAAATCAGTATGATTGGATTAACTATATCGCTGATTTTCATCTCTTTTTCTAAAGAGAAAGATGAAGATGAATTTATTTTACAGATTAGATTACAATCCCTTGTTTGGGCATTATTGGTGAGTAGTGTGATTTTTATATTTGGTATAATGTTTATATACGACCTATATTTTATGTATTTCTGTTTTGTTTATCCTTACTTTATATTTTTATTTTTTATTGCAAAATTCAATTATGAATTGATGTGTTTTCACAAAGAAGGGGAGGAACAGAAATGAAAAACAATATCAAAGCTGAGCGAGCTTTACTTAAGATCACGCAGCAGGAACTCGCTGATGCTATGAAAGTTAGCAGACAAACTATTAATGCAATAGAATCTAGTAAATATGTCCCATCTTCCCTACTTGCCCTAAAAATAGCCCATTATTTTGGGAAGGATTTTGAATCAGTCTTTCAGATAGAAGATAATGATTAAATAAAAGGTGTTCAAGCATCTGCTTGAACACCTTTTTAATCGTATTGTCGAGATAGTTGAAGTTTATATCGATGTGATCTCTTACTTCACTTGTCTTGATGGTTATTTTACCTCTTCAAATGTAAATGTAATTTATAATCAGCTATTTACAAAAGCA
>CAYNHZ010000004.1:0-185409 GCA_964397445.1 uncultured Muribaculaceae bacterium
TACAGTAGGATCACTTGACGACCATTTTACATTTTTATTTGTAGCATTGGCTGGGGTGATGGTAGCAGTAAGAGTCTCACCAGCGCCATCCATTAGTGATAAGGTACTCTTATTGAGAGTAACTCCTGTCACAGCTATTGAAGAAGAGGTCACTGTCACTGCACAAGTGGCTGTCTTACCGCCATCTTCGGTGGTTACGGTAATAGTAGCATTTCCAACACGTATTGCGCTTACTTTCCCAGTATTGTCAACGGTTGCAACCGTTGCATCACTTGACGACCATTTTAGATTTTTATTTGTAGCATTGGCTGGGGTGATGGTAGCAGTAAGAGTCTCACCACTACCCTCTATTAGAGATAAGGTACTCTTATTGAGAGCAACTCCTGTTACAGATACTGCAGAAGAGGTCACTGTCACTGCACAAGTAGCTGTCTTTCCACCATCTTCGGTGGTAACTGTGATTATTGTATTACCCGACTTAATTGCCATCACCTTTCCATTATCATCTACAGCAGCAATTGTAGGATCACCCGACGACCATTTTAGATTCTGGTTTGTTGCATTAGCAGGGGCAATGGTTGCCACAAGTGTCTCATTTGCACCGGCAATAAGGGATAGAACACTCTTATTAAGTTTTACACCGGTAACAGGAACTGCTGATTCTGTAATGGTTACATCACATGAAGCCGTTTTCTTTCCATCCTCTGTGGTAACTGTAATCTTAGCACTCCCAACTTTCAGCCCTTTCACCAATCCTGAAGCATCAACTGATGCGATAGAGGCGTCTGATGAGACCCAAGTCACATTTTTATTTGTTGCATTCTCTGGTGTAATGATTGCTTTTAAAGTTTCACTCCCTCCAATCAAGAGATTGAGAGTAGCTTTATTAATAGTAACACCTGTAACAGCTATAGAAGATTGAATAACAGTCACCTCACAAGTAGCATTCTTCCCTCCATCTTCAGTAGTTACTTTTATAGTGGATGTTCCGGATTTAATTGCAGTCACTTTCCCTTTACTATCTACAGAAGCGACTGTGGGATCGCTTGACGACCAAGAAACATTTTGATTTGTAGCATTTGCGGGAGCAATGGTAGCAGTAAGTGTCTCACCTGCACCCTCTATAAGAGATAGGGTAGTTTTGTTGAGACTCACACTATTCACGGGAACAACATCGGAAGTAACTATCACTTCACAAGTGGCTGTCTTCCCTCCATCTTGTGTGGTGACTGTGATTTTTGCATTACCAGGTTTAATTGCCGTCACTACTCCTTTTTCATTGACAGCAGCGATCGTTGGTTCATCAGATGCCCAGGTAACTTGTTGATTTGTAGCATTTGCAGGGGCAATGATTGCTTCAAGCGTCTCACTTGAACCTGCCACAAGAGATAAAGTACTCTTATTTAGTTTAACACCTGTAACTGCTACAGTTGTTTCTGTTACATTAACATTACAAGTTGCGGTTTTTTTTCCATCATCAGTAGTAACGGTAATTTTTACACTCCCTGCCTTCAACCCCTTTACCAACCCTGTTGCATCAACTGACGCAATAGAAGCATCTGTTGATATCCATGTCACTTTTTTATTTGTTGCATTTTCAGGTTCAATAATAGCTTGAAGAGCCTCAGATGTCCCTATCAATAGATTAAGAGTTTGCTTATTGAGTTTTACATTCACAACAGGAATATTACTCTCAACAACAGTAACTGCACAAACAGCTTTTTTACCCCCATCGTCAGTGGTAACTGTAATATTTACACTCCCTTCTTTAATTGCTGTCACCTTTCCCACTTTATCAACCGAAGCAATCGAGGCATCACTCGAAATCCAAGTAACATTTTGATTTGTAGCATTTGCCGGAGCAATAGTTGGAATTAAGGTTTCAGAATCTCCCTTCACGAGAGTTAGTGTTGTCTTATTTAGCTTCACACCGGTCACAGGTACCGATGTTGCAGTAACAGTCACATCACTATTAGCTGTTTTCTTTCCATCTTCAGTAGTAACTGTAATCTTTGTTTTTCCCAATTTTATAGCGGTAACCTTCCCATTTTGTCTATCGTTGCGATCTCTTCATTACTCGATGACCACACTACATTTTTATTTGTAGCATTCTCAGGAGAGATTATTGCTTTTAAGATCTCTGTACCACCTACCAAAAGATTAACAGCTGTCTTATTAATAGAGACTCCGGTCACAGACACTTTTTTATCAACAACTATTAACGCACAAGTTGCACTCATACCACCATCTACAGTGGTAACGATAATCTTAGTCTTTCCTAATTTAAGGGCTTTGACTTTACCAGTTTTATCAACAGAAGCAATTGTGCTGTCCTGCGATGCCCATTTAACCTCTTTATTTGAAGCATTTTCGGGAATGAAAGTGGGAACAAGCACCTCTGTCGTACCAAGTAACAGGGAGAGCTCCTCTTTAATAGAAACCCCTTTTACAGGTATCATCATACCTGTGACAGTAACTTCACATTTAGCAGATTTTTTACCTAAATCCGCTAAAACGGTTATAGTAGCTTTTCCAACCTTTAATCCCTTAATTTTACCTGTCGGATCAACAGATACAACAGTAGAGTCACTCGACTTCCACATCAATACTTTGATTGTGGCATTAGTAGGTTGAATAGTTGCAACAAGGGACTCTGTACCCCCCATTTCAATAGATAGAGTGGTCTTATTCAAAGTCACACTCTTCACACTGACCGCTTTTTTGCCACAACTAATGACCCCTACAAAAAACACTGCCAGAAGAATGACAGTAATAAATCCAAAAATTTTCTTCATAATTCTTATTATTAAATAATTTTAATCAATCTCGACAACTATTTACGTTGCAAAAGTATCTTGACCTGATATCAATAATTTGAACTATTGAAACAATAATTTGGATATTTTAAAAAAACTGAAGCAAAAGATTTGGATAAATAAAACAAAAAATGGATAACACCTTAATAATCAGTGTTCGAAAAGTGCAAATAGCCTATTTCCACTTAACTTCTGAATCGTAAATAAAACTAAATTCGTCAGCAAATAGAAGACTTCCTACACCTCCGGTAAAGTAATCGGCATAATAACTTGCAACAGCAACAAGTGCGCAATAGCCGGGCTTCCTTTTATCTTTATAGATAATATCAAGAGAGAATTCCTTATACGCCCCTCCGGTACCGACACTATCCACTAAATCTGCATAACCTATTACATTATCATCAGTATAAGGGGGTAAATATGTCCCCTGCGCAGTATTGACAGAATAGGGAATATTTCTATCAAATAACATTAAGAAAATATGACATCTATCCGACTTTCCTAAGAGATATTTGTAGGGATCTTTAACCTTGTTTATCTCTTTAGGTTCGTAACTATAATATCCACGCAATTTGGATGGTCTGGTGGTAAATGGTCTTCCAAAATCCACCTTTGCCCCAGAACGAGGGATAAGTATTGTCTCCACAAATTTACCTGAAAAAACATTTCCCCCTGCCATCTGTCCAACAACAGAGACTGTCTCCATCCTTGCCGCTTTCCCCTTTTTCACAAAAGTCTCCTCAGGGGTTGTAGGGTTTTTCTCCCCTATAGTATTAGCTCCAATATTACCCGAATCCCACCAATAATTGGCATCGGTATCAAGATTTGGAAACCAGGTTTTTTTACCTCCAATAATATTTGAAACCCAGTCGTCAAAACTCATATTAGGCATCTGAGTATCTTTTTCAGTGATAAACTCAACCTCCTCCCCTTCGTTGGTTCCAACCACCGCTTTGTAAAGATATTTTGTATTTGGGGTCAATCCTGTCAAATGGTACGAAAAATCAATATCTGTTATCTTCACATCTCCTTCCGGTATCAATGTCCATTGAGTATCATCAGATCTGCGGTATGAGAAAGTTGGATTTCCCATCCCCTGAACATATCTCCCACTAAGAAATGAATGTGTAGCCCAAGCATCTGCAGGATTAGTAATAAGCTCAACATCTTTAATAACAACATTAATAGCCCAAGTCTCTTTTATATTTCGGTAAGAGACAGTGAAATATCGAAGTGTAGAATAATCGGTAATTGTGCGAGGATCTGGTTCAATGACAGAATTAGATGGACCAAGTTTGACATCATTGATCTTCATATCTTTCAGATTCTGGCTCTTAGTGACAAAAACAATCGCAATCTTATTATCAACATCAAATTCGGCCTTCCCCACCTGATTATCAACTTTTACATATCGCTCAATAACTTGTTTAGCCGAGATAGTCCATAAATACTCTTGATCGGGATAGGTCTTTAAGGTATATTTTACAGGCTGCAACATATTTATATATTGCGAAAGGGCAGGTGTGAAAGTAGTTTTATCCGGAACCTCCATCTTTATCACCCTAACATTCTCTACATCAACAGTATCTGAGAGTTCCAAAGAGATTGTAAGTTTTGTGGAGTCAATAACCGAAGCACCAATTTGACCTGACACCTCAAATGCCGTTATTTTTCCAAGTTTTTTAGGATAAGGGATATCGTTCTCTATGCAAGAAGAGAGTGATAGCGCTAAAAACAGGAAGAGACTGTATTTTAAAAAACCTTTGATCATAAGTCATTAAATGTAATCTAAGTACCACTTGGCTTCGCTGAAATACCTTTCCCTTTTATTATCGGTATAACAAAATTAACACCAATATTTATTGAGAGTAGATTTATCTTAAATTTAGCAGAGCTCGTCTCTAAGATCCCCTCATAGATCTGATTAGTGGTCTGCTTTGTCCTTTTATAAGACAACCCAAGAATCCCAACTGAGGCCTCAACCGACATCTGATTTGCTACGAAAACAACTATACCCGGCACAACATCTATCCCTACCTCGAAAATATCTTGGAAAGTTCCGGTTATATTTTCTCCCTTTCCAGTAACAAGCTTCCCTTGACCTGCCCCGACATTCAACATAATATCGCTAAAAAGTCCAAAGCGCAAGCTGTTGCCAATAGGAATATAATAACGATAAGAAAGTGATCCATAATAGGTATGCTGTAAACTATATAAATCTGATACTGAAAATTTTAAATCTTCAGAAATAGATAAATCGATAGCATCTAATTTAGCAAGAGTCCTGTTGTATGCAAATCGTATTCCTGCAGCCATATTCCTAGAAAAAGTGTAATAGATAAAAGGGCTGACTTTAAAAGTATAGGCACTTGCATTAATATTGTCTAAAATCAAAAAATTAAAATCGGAAAATTTATAATCCTGATACGAGATAGTACCACCAAACATTAATTGCCCCTTGGGAATAAAGACAGGTCCGTCTGTAAGGCTGATACCTCTATCAAATTTTTGAGCCTCTGCTGCAAATGAAAAAGCAACAAAGAGGCTCAAAATTAAGATTATACGACAATGTTTCATTATCAATACAATAATTCCAACTCATCAAGATACATTGTACTTCCCTCACCACCTGTAAAATAGTCTCCGTATTTACTTGCAGAGGCAACAATCACAATATATTTTGGTTTTCTATCGTTTTTATAATTGAGATTAATTGTAAACTCCTTATAACCATTTGTATTGGTGTTTTCAGTAATCTCACCATACGCTATAACATTAGGATCTGTTCCAGGATTAATAAAATTCTTGAGTCCACTATCGACAATGTATGGTTGATTCCAATCGGTCAACATAATATAGATCTGACCAATATCATTCTGCCCCTTCAATGATGTGTATGGATCCTTCACTTTGTTAATTGCAACAGGAGCATAACTATAAAATCCTTTCATTGCTACTGGACGAGAAGTGAACGGACGGCCAAAACTGATACGGGCATTTGTAGTGTTATATGTACCAACAAAGTAACCTGAATAGACATTACCTGCTGCCAAAATGCCGAACACAGATGAAGACTTGAGTTTGATAGCTTTACCGCTCTTGACAAATGACTCTTCTGGAGAGGTTGGATTTATCTCTGAAATGGTATTTGCCCCGGTATTACCGGAATCCCAAATATAATTTTGTTCACTGAGATCTGCATTAGGAAACCAATTTTTACCCTGTTTAAACCAAGCATCGAAACTCAAATTAGGTAATTGAGCCGCTGCCTCAGTAGTTGCAGAGAGTGTGAAAGTTTTATCCTCGAGCAAATCTTTAGTAGAAACAGCTCTAAAATCGTATGATGTAGAAGGGATTAAGCCCTCAATCTTAGCAGAAAATGCACTTCCATCTATTGTTAGTGCCCCTGAATATGTACTCCACTGACTATCTGAACTCCTCTTATACTGAATTGCCATCCCGTTAGGCTGAGACTCAGTACTGTATTGAGCATAGACAAAAGCATATTTTGCCCAAGCATCAATCCTTATTGTAGAGACCTCTACATTCGGTATAATAACAACATTTAACTGAGTTTCAACAAACTGAGATTGTTTATCCAACACAGCAATTTTTAGATTATATGTACCCAATGGAAGAATATCAGAAAATAATTTACGAAAATCAACAGATAGAGAATTAGCTCCGACTGTATAATCACTCCAAGTGATCCCTTTGGATAATAAGGCAGCTTTATCTGCGGTCAGAGGGTTAAATGAGTTAGGGATGCCAATATTAGTCAAAGAACTGTTATTGTGAGATATAGTTACCTCACTAACACCTGCTGCAGAGTTGATATTAAATAGCCCAATCACTCCTGCCCCCTGCGGAATACGTAAAGTATTGGAAAGATCTACGCCCGAAGCTTCGAGAATTGTTGGAACAGCTTTCTTATTAAGAGATACATCTATCGAATACTCTTTGACATTCATAGAGTTGTCATAAGAGACCTTTAGAGAGGCACCACCTTGATCGCCGCCTGTATTTCCATCGACATCAAAATTTAACTTATAATACTCTCGAGGTTTAACATTTGTAATATTGTTTGATATTTCAAAAGTCTTCCCATCATTATTTGTTAGGTTGATAGTCCATTTTAGAGAGCCTGTACATTTAAAATAACCGGCAGTATTTATGTGGCCTTTATCAAAAATAAGGCTACCACCTTGGTTATTTGTTATGGTAACATCATAATTAGAGAAATTAGCGGTCACAGCATCGGAAAAATTGACAGAAACCTTAACATTTGCAAGTGTACACACCATAGATGCCGCAGCCGCTTTGCCTGCGATAACATCTACAGTATCTCTCCCCATATAATAAGGGGACTCAAAACCAGCAGTTACATCTATACCATTTGCCGCTGCAATGATATATTTCCCTGCTTTAAGGGTTAGCGGATTGTCTTTAAGGCTATTATGATCTTCAATTGTCTTTATGATAACACCTGTCTTAAAATCTATCACAGAGATGGTGAAAATAGGATCTCCCCCCTTTGTCACCACATTTGCATCAAGATTGTAACCAAATTTCAGACTAAGAACGCCCTCCCCCTTTGAAAGGAGATCTCGATCTATATCCTTTTTACAAGAAAGGATAAGAACGGAAAGAACCAATAACGCTATATATTTTATAGTATTGATTTTCATTCTATTCTTATTATGAAGCAGGGGTTATTATAATTGTAATTGTTGCACTCTTTTCAGCCCCTTTTTGATCTTTTACAGTAACCAAGAAAGGGTGTGTCCCCTCAGGCATAAGTCCTATAAAACTACCAATAGAGAATGTTTTTTGAGTTTTGCCATAAACATCTGCAGAAGTGAGTCCGAACAATCCTCCGTAAAACTCTTCCTCTTCAGGAGACATATGTGCCAAATCAACCTTTGTAGAGTTGCCCATACCTGTAATTATTGCCTTCAATGACTCAGATTGAATATCAAACCACAACTCCTCTATCTTATCTGGTGCCGCAATATCTATATTAAAAGTCACCCCAGAAGCTCCAAAAGGATAGGAAACAGGGGAATCAATACCAAGAGATGTTATTACTATATTGTTCGTTGTCCCCTCTGATTTGGTTGAAAAAGGGAGAGTATAGAGGGCTGCTGGTGTGTTGTCAGCTGCATTCAATACAGCACCTGCTGCAACATTTAATGAATAATTTGTCGCAGGGGCAAGGGTTCCGAATGTTAATGTGACAACCTTTCCCGAAGCCGATTTTGTAAGGGTTACATCACCCATAGTGATATTTGCACCCTCTGCGAGTTTAACAGGAACCGAATAGGTCAATGTTATCGACCCAAGTGTTTTATCGACAACAGCCCCTGATAAGATTGAAGCTGACTGAAGAACAGGAGTCCCAGTATTATCATCTTCGATAGGATCCTCTTCAAACCCATCAACAATGATATCCACATCTTTATTATTTACGGAATAGTCCACTTTTATACCGTTTTCACCGATCTGAACCTCACCGGTCTCTTTAGCATCGATAGTGAATACGTGGTGATCTCTTTCTGCAACATTAGTCACTTTAACCAATTGATTTACAACTTTGGAAGGATCCTTTACCCTTGTCCCTTGAATAAATATCTGGAGAGGGGCAACTGAGAAGAATCCAGCTGTACCAAGCTCTATGATCTCTTTGGTATAAACAAGGAAACCAAAATCAGTGGTTACAGTGATTGTGAAATCGGGATTTAATTCTTGAAAAAATCTATCGGTACATTTAATAGTGACCTTCATATTTTTAAGTTTACAAGTAAGATCGATATTGACCACTTTTCCTGCCTCAACCGTAAAATCTTGAGATCCTTTATAAACTGGCTGATTCCAAGCGACATCCTTTGTTCCAGGTGATGTTGCGGAAATAATATAAGCGGCGGGATCCATTGCTATGACTGATGGAACTTGTGAATATTTATCCCACGATTGAACTTGAGCACCCGTTTGTGCATTTTTTATAGTTATTGCAAACTCCTTAATATCGACTTCGTCAGCCTTTGTACCGGGAGTACCGGGAGCACTTGAAGTACCAGGAGTAGTAAATTCCCCTTCAGAAGAGACACTAATAGACATTTTGCCTTTGTTCCTAAGCTCTATCTTCTCTTTATTGCAGCCAGAAAGAACCAATGCCGCAAGGGATAGTAATACAAGAATCTTCTTCATATTATTTGTTATTTTCTTTATTATTTTCCGTAAATCATTGTTACATCATCTATTGTCAAAGCACTCCCTGCATAAACATTTCTAACACCGGCAGGGATGGTAATATCTTGTCTTTTACAAGCCGGAGAGGAATTAGTAGAAGAGAGAAATAGAATATATATGGATGTAGCTTTTAGCGATGTATCTGAATAGGTGATATCTGCTGTAGCCTTAGTATATGAACTTACAGCAGTGCCTGTACTCAACTTAAATGTCCCTGTACCTATCACAACATCTCCCGCTTTTATCTCCACGATGGCAGAAAATTCATCTGTCCCCTGTGGAAGATACTTATAATAAAACTCCATTTTGGTAGGGCGAGATGGGAAAGTGTGACCTGCATTTGAGAAATTACCTGAATTATCGGCAGTCCCGATAAATAATTTCCCTTGAGTATTGCCCCAATGACCTATTAACGAATTGGCATTATTTACGGCTATGCTCCGTGTTAGCGCAGCTTTCGATCCTGTCCTCGCATCTGATGTGTACCAAGTTGTGGGAAACCTTTTAAAATCTATATAAGCGGCTGTAATTGATTCAGGCATTGTAGCATTACTATTTGTATCCCACCATTGCTCTCCTGTCCAAGGGTAATAGATCGGTTGATTATATCTCGTGCCATCTCTCCACTCCTCGAAACTTGCATTTCCAACTTGAGCAGCAGATTCAGTTGTGAACGATTTCCCTTCGGACGAATTATTATAATAACGCCCCCTAACAAAATAATTTGTGCCTGAGTTCAATCCCGTAATCGAAATAGTGCTTGAATTTCCTTCTACTGATGTTGTAAATGAGGGTTTCACCCAAGTAGATGCACCCTCAGCCTTGACCTCTGGATAGATAAGTGCAGGATCTCCAAGATTTGCAGTCATCTTAACTGAGAGAGATGAAGACCAAATATCAAAATTATTTACATTCGAGATAGATATATCTGACTTTGTAACCACCATTTTATAGGTAGCTTTAATAGTTTTATCAAGCAAATCGCTTATTTCCAAAGTTATAGGATTTGTATTTGCAGCCGGATCATCACTAAATTTAATCAATTTTGCAACCGCAGAGAAATCTATGTTTGCGAGTTTAAGCCCACTCATAGAGTTTGTCCACAACAACCCATCCCTAATTAATATCGACTTTATATCTGTTGGAATATTTAAAAAGTCAATCTGAGATGGCCAGCCCAAAGAATTAATAAGGTATGGCGAGGTGACTGTCATTACACATTTTTTTATCCCAGACGGAGCATTTATATTTAAAGCAGCTTTAGATGGCTTAGTTCCCTCTGTATAGCTCAAAATACCACTATTCGAATCGAATCCTTCAGGCAAAATGGTCGGAGCATCTTTAGGAAGCATATAAATCCCTATGGGAATATTTATCTCTTTATCATCTGTATCGGTATTAATGGATACGGTAATATTCACCTCCATTGTTGGTGTTTTCTTAGTATCTACATTAAAGGTAACAGAGTCGCCTGCAGCAGCAGTGACAGGTGTTTTACTCTTAAAATAAAGGGTGTCAGACTTATCGTTAATCACATACAACCACAAGAACAAATCACTCGGCATTGTATATCCTGACTCTTTGGTCTCCTTTTCAAAAAGAAGTGAGGGGGAGATTGATTTTCCCACTTTTGCCCAATAGTTGGGGTACTCTACCTTGAGGTTATCTCCGAAAACGACAGCAACCTCTGCATTTGCCTGCTTGCAAACAACCGACAATGTTACAGTCTGTTGAGGCACTACTGTGAAAGTTTGTTCACCTTTAAAATAAAAGGCATTGAAACCCATCGCTGTGGAATCTCCATATGTAGCCCTTATTGTATATGGGCCACCTGCATTTATAAGAATTTTTTTATTCTCCTGCGCTTTATATTCGGAATACTTATTCCACCTCTTGAAAATAACTCCTGATTTATTAATTATCTCTATTTTAAAATCATCAGGATTTATATTAGCATTTTTTGCATCAGCCTTAGTAGAAAATATATCTGAAGATATGGTGAACTCCACTGCACCCTTACCTTTCTCATACTTAAAGGTATCATCCCTATTGCATCCAACAAGAAATAAAAGGGTTACTATGCTGAGAATCAAATATTTCTTATTCATAATAAAATATTTTTTTCTATTAATGTTTATACACAATCTCGGCAAAGATAGTATAAAATCCATTCCATTGATGTTTTTCACAATAAAAATTGAATGGGAGTACCTTTATTAATTAAAACTTCTTACTTTTGCGTAATTCAAAAGTTTATGTGATTTTGGGTATGGGAGATATAGGAAAAGAATATACTAAAGATTCGATTCAGACACTCGAATGGAATGAGCATATCAGGCAGAGGCCTGGTATGTACATTGGCAATACAGGGGACGGAACATTACCGGATGATGGTATTTACATTCTTATAAAAGAGGTCATTGATAACTCCATTGATGAATTTTCATCTGGCTATGGCAAGATGATTGACATTTCGATAGAAGACAGACTCGTCACCATCCGTGATTATGGGAGGGGAATTCCCCTTGAAAGCATAATCGATGTCTCAAGTAAGATGATGACAGGGGGAAAATTCGATAATAAGACCTTTCAAAAAAGCGTAGGGCTAAATGGAGTGGGTCTTAAAGCGGTAAATGCCACATCTGAATTTTTTTACATAGAATCATTTAGAAATGGTCACTCAAAAAATGCAACTTTCAATTGCGGTTACCTAAAAGAGAGGGGGGAGACAGATTCAAATGCCAAAGATGGCACATTGGTGAAGTTTATTGCTGATGACAAGATGTTTCCCGGCTACAAATACAATACGGAGTTTGTAGAGGAGATGATTAAAAATTACTCCTATCTCAACACAGGGCTGACCTTGAGATTCAATGGAATAGAATATAAATCCAAAGATGGACTTCTCGATCTTGTAAATGAAAATATGTGTATTGAGCCTCTTTATCCGCCTATCCATTTAAAAGGTGATGATATCGAGTTGGTTATAACTCACGGAGAGAGTAACGGAGAGAATATTGCTTCATTTGTAAACGGACAAAACACTACACAAGGGGGGACCCACCTTGCTGCTTTCAGAGAGTCTGTGGCAAAGACCATTAAAGATTTTCTAAAAAAGGACTTCGATCCTTCGGACATAAGACAATCTATGGTTGGTGCCATAAGTATCAGAGTAATAGAACCAATTTTCGGAAATCAAACTAAAACAAAATTAAATTCAAAGAATGTTGAGGATGACCTGCCGATAAGAAATTTCGTGGGTGACTTTATCAAAGAGGAGTTGGATAACTATCTACACAAGCATCCAGACACAGCTGATACTATTCAAAAGAAAGTTCAAGAGTCTGAAAAAGAGAGAAAAGCAATATCAAGTATCCAGAAGAGCACAAGGGAGAAGGTAAAAAAGGCGAGTCTATTCAATAAAAAACTACGTGATTGTAGAGTTCACTACAACGATACCAAAAGTCCATTAGCAGAGGATTCATCCCTCTTTATAACTGAGGGGGATTCCGCAAGTGGTTCGATCACAAAGATACGCAATGTCAACACTCAGGCTGTATTCAGCCTTCGAGGCAAACCCCTCAACAGCTATCAGAAAAGCAGCAGGGAAATATATGGCAATGAAGAGCTTATTCTCCTTAAAGCAGCATTAAACATAGACGAAGATTTCGAAAATCTCAGGTACAACAAAGTGATTATCGCAACAGATGCGGATGTTGACGGGATGCATATCAGACTTTTACTTGTCACATTCTTCCTAAAATTCTACCCGGAGTTGATCCGTCAAGGACACGTTTATATCCTTCAGACTCCGCTATTTAGAGTAAGAAATAAAAAAATAGCTCTTTACTGTTATAGTGAAGAGGAAAAAGAGCGGGCCATCAAAGAGATCGGAAAAGATCCTGAGATAACCCGATTTAAAGGATTGGGAGAGATTTCTCACGACGAATTCAAAGATTTTATTGGAGAAAACATACGGTTGGATCAGGTTAGAATCAGTTCGGATGACAATATAGCTAACCTTCTGGAGTTTTATATGGGTCAAAACACATACGAAAGACAAAATTTTATCAGAGACAACCTCAGATCAGATCTTATTCTTGAAATTGTTTAAGTTTACAGAGATGAAACAAAAAACGGCTAAATTCTTTTTAGACCTACTTGGTTGGAAGGCAATGGAACCAATGGTTCCCGAGCCAAAATGTATAATACTCGGAGTTCCGCACACATCTGTTTGGGACTTCGTAATATCCTATCTTTATTACACATCTGTTGGTGGAAAAGCCTATGTGATGATAAAAAAAGACTTTTTTAAAGGTCCCCTAAAACCACTCTTACTATCACTCGGAGGAATACCTGTCGATCGTTCAAGGGGTGCAGGTGCACACCTTATTAAACAGGTGATAAAGGCTTATGACGAACACGAAACCCTCCACATTGCGATCGCCCCGGAAGGAACTCGTCGCCCTGTAGAGAATTGGAAGGGGGGATTTCACAAAATCGCCAAAGCCGCAAATATCCCCGTCTACCTCGGATATTTTGATTGGAAAACAAAACAGGTTGGGAGGGGTGAAAAATTTGACTTGACAGACGATATGAAAGGGGATTTGAAAAGGATTCGCCAATGGTATAAGGACAAGGGGGTAGTCGGGAAACACCCTGAAAAGTTCACTCCAGGTAACGATTTAATTTAATAATTGATTACACAATGATTAATAATATACCCCATAAAACACTTCGCGAGCTATTTGACGATAGCACATCAAGATTTATCGATAATAAATTTCTTTATTATTTGAACGGCGAGGGATACACATACAAAGAATTTCGTGACAAAACAAATGAAGTATATGACCTACTTTTGAAATATGGTATAAAACCGGGTGATAAAGTTGGCATCGTATCGCAAAATATGCCTAATTGGGGAGTTGCGTTTTTCAGCATCTCATCATACGGAATGGTCACAGTACCTATGTTGCCGGATTTTTCAGAGAGTGATATAAAGCATATTCTCAAACACTCTGAGAGCAAAGCGCTATTTGTATCTGCCAAACTTTTGCATAAAGTTAAAGAAAAAGCACAAGACAGACTCTCACTCATCATATTAATTGATGATTTTTCTATTGTCAAAGGGAATATAGATGAAGCTCCGAGCGCACATCTCAAACCGGAAGAGATAAACACAGAGGACCTCGCCTCGATAATCTACACATCAGGCACCACGGGGAGCTCAAAAGGGGTTATGTTGAGTCATAAAAATATGTGTTCCAATCTCTATTCGGCTCAATTGCTAAGACCAAGCTATGAATGGGATATATGGCTCTCGATATTACCATTGTCTCACACCTTAGAATCAAGCCTGTCACTCCTTTTACCAATGTACGGAGGGGGAAGCATCTATTACTTAGACAAAGCACCAACCCCAACTATACTGATGAAGGCACTCTCAACGGTTCACCCCACGACAATGCTCTCAGTCCCATTGATTATTGAGAAGATATATAAAGGGACCATCCTCCCACAGCTTAAAAAGAATTTCGTTTTAGCATTTATCTATAAAATACCTCCTTTCAGGAAGTTAATGAATCGTGCAGCAGGGAAGAAACTAATGGAGAAATTTGGCGGATCGATAAGATTTTTCGGAATAGGTGGAGCTAAACTTGATAAAGAGGTTGAAAAATTCCTACTCGAATCAAAATTTCCTTATGCAATTGGCTATGGACTGACCGAAACCTCACCTCTCCTTGCCGGGGCTATTCCGGAGAAGGTTAGGCTCGGATCGACAGGCCCTATTGTATATGGAGTTGAGATTAAGCTCCTTGATCCCGATCCAAAAACCGGGGTTGGTGAGATAGTAGCAAAAGGGAATAATGTTATGATGGGGTATTACAAAAACCCTGAAGCCACAAAAGAGGCATTCACTGAAGATGGTTGGTTCCGGACAAAAGATCTCGGAAAGTTTGACAAAGACGGATGGCTATATATAAAAGGGAGGGCAAGCAATACCATCATAGGACCAAGTGGTGAAAATATTTATCCCGAAGAGATAGAGAGCGTAATAAACAGTCACTCAATGGTAAATGAGTCTATTGTAACAGAATACAAAGGCAAATTAACAGCCCTTATTCACTTCAATAAGGAGAAACTCGAATCATTTCTATCAAGCAAGGAGGACTCTAAAAAGTCCACAACTACCCAGGAAAAATACGAAAATCTCAAGAAAGAGATAATGGAGTATGTCAACGAAAAGGTGAATAAGTTCTCCCGCATCAACGATGTAGATGAACAAAAAGAGGAGTTTGAAAAGACTGCAACCCAAAAAATAAAGAGATACCTCTATACTCGAAATAATAGTAAAAACATATCTAAAAAAGAGAAAGAATAGACTATTTAAATGTTATATCAAAACGGCCTACATACTCTCCGCGTGACCCGTCTTGAACGACTATAACATCTTTACCCTCTTCATTTTCGACTATTTTTTCACTCTTTAATATTGTATGCGAGTGACCGCCGATAATAATGTCTATATCCTCTGAAGCCTTTGCTAAGGCGAGATCAGATACCTGATTTGGATAAGGGGCACTATAACCCACGTGGGTAAGGGCGATAACAATATCACACTTCTTACCGTTTTTCAAAAGGTCAGCCATCTGTTGAGCTACCTTAAAAGGATCTTGAAACACCATCCCCTCCAATGACTTTGCAGAAACGAGGGTGTTAAGATTGCACACTAAACCGAAAATCCCTATTTTCTTCCCCCCCCTATTAATAATCACATATGGTTTAATATATTTAGCCAAAGGGGTTTCTGAAAAATCATAATTTGCACATACAGTCTTGAATTTAGCTTTAGAGAGTCTCCTTGCCAACTCCACCTGACCATTATCAAACTCGTGATTGCCAATACAAACCACATCATAACCCATAGTATTCATAAGTTCTATCTCCAAATCACCTTTAAAAATAGTGAAATATGGGGTCCCTTGATTATAGTCACCTGCATCAAGAATAAGAACATTTTTACACTCTTTTTTTACATTGATAAAATATTGCGCTCTCCTATGAATACCACCTAAGCCCTTCCCCTCACCTACTCTGATGGGTTCGATCTGAGAGTGGGTATCATTTGTGTGTAAAATCACAAGATCCTGCCCATTAACTCCCGTAGCGAGTAAAGTGGAAACAACCGCTACAAATAGAGAAGCAATACTAATCTTCATCCTCTTCATTTTGATTTGATTTTTTAATTATTATCCTGCCATCCCCCTTGTTATCCAATTTTATATCTTTCGCTGTAATCTCCCTAAGGTAATCCACCACAGCATCTCTAATATAAATGCCGGACATCTTAACATCCAAAGAGTTCTTCCTGATTTTCATCTTATCCCCGCCATCAAGCAAAAAATCGATAGTTGCAAGTTGATATATTTTATTATCATCCAATTCACTCCCGGCTATATAGCATTTCTTCAACTCTTTATTTTCGACAAAAATCTCAACCCCTCCCAGCGCCTCAAAATTTTCCCTTGACGCAAAACGCTCCATAATCTTCCTAACCTCAGATCCCTTTATTGTAGCAATTACTATCGAGTTATCAAAAGGGAAAACTGAATAAACATCATAAATTCTTATTGCACCTCGAGGGAGATTTGTCCTGATACCACCGAAATTTGTCAAAGAGAAAACATTTGCATCGCTCTTCAAATACCCTTTTGCTGTGTGTAAAATGACATCTGCAGCAAGATTTGACAGAGCACTTTCAGGCTTTCCTTTGGTTATCTCATCTTCAGAATAGGCAATAATCTCCATTAAAGAATCTATCCCAGGACTATATTTATTGATGATTTTATCAACATTTAAAATATTGAGTCCCTCCAATGTAGTATCCATTGCCACCCTTTGCCATTTATATGTAAATCCTTGTGCACCAAGAAAATAAGCAAAAAAGATAAATAAAAAAACAGATGAAAATCTTTTCATTCTTTTATATTTTGTTAAAATTTAATCCACTTCATAAGGTCTTTCCACGAGGCTTTTTTGCCATACATTAAGATACCTACTCTGTAAATCTTTCCTGCAATATAAACAGTAATTAGGAATGTCAGTAACAATAAACCTATAGACAAAGCCAACTCCCAAGTAGGTACTCCCCCCTCAAACGGTATCCTTGCCAACATAACCATAGGTGAGGTGAAAGGGATAATTGATGCCCAAAACGACAATGCACTATCAGGGTGTTGGAAAGTGTGGATCATAATAAACAATCCTATTATCATAGGGGCAGTTATCGGCATCACTAACTGCTGTGTATCTGCCTCATTATCAACCGCAGAGCCTATCGCTGCAAACATCGCTGCATATAAAAGATAACCCAATACAAAATAGATAAAGAAACATCCTAAAATATATGGAAAATCGATCTGTGAGAGGGCAGATAAAATACCACCCATCTCCGAAGAGTCAGCCATAGTTGTTGCGATTTGATCTGTATTAACACCGGGTACAGCCATTTGTTCAGTTCCGGCACCTAATTTTTCTTTTATAAAATCCTGACCTACAACTGCTTGAAATCCAAACACAAGAACCAATGTGAAGACAATCCATATCACAAACTGAGTAATTGCTACACAAGCTACCCCGAGAATCTTCCCTATCATCAAATCAAAAGGCTTAACAGAAGAGACAATCACTTCAACTATCCTGTTTGATTTCTCATCAATAACGCTGCGCATCACCATATTTCCGAACATAAGGACGAAAATATAGATAAAGAAACTCATTATATATGACAAAGCCATACTTATTTCAACAACGCTCTTTTTCTCCTTGCCATCCTTTCCTATTGTATATGTATCTACCTTAACATCTGACTTTACATCCTCTAAAATAGTATCTAAATCTGAAATATTGTATCTGGTAAGTTTATACCCCTCAACAGCTTTGTCTACATCCTTTTTTATCCCATTCTCAATATCCATATTCATCTGTTTCTGAGAAATAGCAACCACAGATACATTATTAGATGAGTCCAACGAAGAGATAGAGACCAAAGCATAAATATTCAAATCGGAAAATTGATTCTTTAAAGAATCTACACACCCCTCATTGTTTATAATGTATTTGATACTGTTTGTATTTGTAAGGGTGTTGGCCACAATGCCTGATTTATCTACAATCATTATGTTTTTAACCTCATTATCACTACCATATATCATTATAAGTGATGGGATTAACATCATAGCAGCAAAAAGAATAGGGGTTACAATTGTTGTTATGATAAAAGATTTCTTTTTAACCCTGATTGAGAATTCGCGTCCTAAAACTATTTTTATTTTCTTTAAGTCCATACTATTTACCCTCCCCTTTTACTAATTTAATAAATATATCATTCATACTCGGAATTAACTCTTGATAAGAGATAACATCGATAGGATTGCTCATAACATCTGAAATAACACTCCTATTTGGGGTCCCTTTAACAACATTTAATATAGCACGCCTTGCCCCTTTATACTCAACATCGTTTTCAATCTCATAAAACTGAGATCCATTAAAATTGCAAGGATCGGAAGAACGATAAATAACCTCAACCTGATTGTTGCCGTGATCTCTCCTTATATCACTCACCCCTCCCATTACTACAAGATTTGATTTATTTATCAAGGCAATATTATCACACATCTCCTCTACTGATTCCATATTATGCGTTGACAATATGATAGTTGTACCATTCTCTTTCATTTTTATGATCTCTGAACGGATCAATTGAACATTGATCGGATCGAATCCCGAAAAAGGCTCGTCAAGAATCAGTAAATCAGGCTTATGTAAAACAGTTGTTATAAACTGTACCTTCTGAGCCATCCCTTTGGACAACTCCTCAACTTTTTTATTCCACCACGCTTGAATCCCAAATTTAATAAACCATTGTTTTAACTCCCTCGTAGCTTCAGCCGTACCAAGCCCCTTTAATTTAGCCAGATAGAGAGCCTGTTCACCAACTTTCATCTTCTTATACAGTCCCCTCTCCTCCGGCAGATAACCTATCTTATAAATATCATTTGGTGATAAAGGTTTACCATTGAGAAAAACAGATCCCGAATCGGGAATTGTAATCTGATTGATGATTCTAATCAGAGTAGTCTTACCAGCACCATTAGGCCCAAGCAACCCAAAAATTGTCCCTTTAGGAACATCTATTGAAACAGAATTCAATGCAGTGAAATCTCCAAATTTCTTCACCACATCTTTACACGAAACAGCGTTCATTGTTTAATATTTATTTATAGGGCGCAAAGATAGTTAAAATTATTTTTTAATATATCTTTTCAGTCTCCTCCCCTGATCTTTTGATATTACCCCGCAAGCTACTAATGTATCAACCGAAAAATGATTTTTTGGACAAAGTCCCCTAAATCTTACAATCCCCTTTGCCGCATATGTGCCAACATAAGGGTGAATGGCAAGAGAATCCTGAGGAAGTTCGTAAAGATCGATAAAAGAGATATAGTTAGTATCAATATATACCCTTGAACTAAATTTCCCAAATGTCACAGAGTCAATTCCGCGAATTTCAAGCAGTTGTTCGATATCTGCGAATGTCCCCCACAGCCTCTCCCGATATTCCAATATCTTTTTGGCATAGTAGGGACCAATGTACGGAAGAGATACCAAAGCGGAGCTGTCTGCCGTATTTAACTCTACAATATCCCACTTCCACCCATCATCTTTTTTCTGAACCACCACCTCCGGTGGATATTTTTTCACACTATCTCCACTAATTTTCAACTCTCCGCTTGCTCTAATTTTCTTATTTTGTTTTGTTTGCCCAGTTTCCTTTATCTCTCCCCTTATCTCAACATTAATAGGTGTGATCGGACTAACTTCCGAAAGATCAGTCCGATAATTATCGATAACTTTAACTGCAAAAAAGATAAACTGCGACAGCAGCATCAAAAAAACTAACAAAACTACCCCTTTAGAAAAAGTTTCAGATAGTTTCGATTTTCTCATTTTTCCCCACATAATCTCTCCCCTCTATAATTATTACTATTTCACCTTTAGGCTCATTAACTCCATACCAATCAGTAACTTCTCTTAAAGTACCTCTCCTATTTTCCTCATATAATTTCGAGATCTCCCGCGTCACACAACACCTTCTCTCTTCCCCAAAAAAATCACACATTTGTGAAAGGGTTTTATGCAATCTGTACGGAGATTCATAGAAAATCATAGTCCTCCTCTCCTCTGAAAGTTCATTAAATCGGGTTTGTCTCCCTTTTTTTAATGGTAAAAAACCTTCAAATATAAATCTATCTGTCGGAAAACCAGAATTTACAAGTGCCGGAACAAAAGCTGTCGCTCCCGGAAGGGTTTCTACCTCAATCCCCCTCTCCAAACAACTCCTTACAAGGAAAAAACCGGGGTCTGAGATACCCGGAGTCCCAGCATCCGAGATCAATGCGACATCACTACCCAATAATATCTTATCACAAATAGAAACAGCGTTTTTGTGTTCATTGAATTTATGATGAGACTCCATATGGGTAAAAATTTTATAATTTTTTAGGAGAACAGAACTTGTTCTGGTGTCCTCGGCAAATATAATATCAACACTCTTCAAAACATTGACTGCCCTAAAGGTCATATCCTCCATATTTCCAATCGGAGTCGGCACTATATATAACTTAGCCATATTAATCTCTGAATTTTCTCCTTACTACCATATAAAATCTATAAACGCCGTCCGAACCCTCATTCCACTCGGGAAATGCGACTCTCATATCGGATAAAACCTCTTTAAAAGTGGTAGTAGTATTGATTCTGTCAATAGTTAACATAAATTGCTCATCATCACCTGAAAACAACTCTCTGGTAAAGAACAATCTGTCATTGAGTGACATAGCATCAGATATATCGTCTATTTTCGAACCTGGAATATCTGTTTCCCATCTAAATCCCCCCTTTGCAAATCGATCATTACGAGACGGGTTTGAGAATAAATCGCCTAAAATAGGTGCCCTATTCTCTTTTGAAGAATAATCAATTATCTCAAAATCAGAATTTAACTCTGTGTCGATAGAAAAGCCTATCACCTTTTTTGGCTCCTCTTTAACAATCGGTACATCTGGGATGCTCTCGGGTATAGTTGCCTCAATCTCTGAATTAATTCTCGACTTGATTCCCGACTTTTTAATCTCCTCCAACTGAGATCTCAGGTCAGATAACTCCTCCTTGAGAGTATCTATCTCCCTTCTCAAATCCTCCCTCTCGATGTCGATCAATTCCGACACCCTTTCAATCAAATGTTTTATCTCAATATTTCTCTCTTCCATCACAAGATTTTGTTTAACTTTGTATCACACAAAAGTAAGGAAATGTTTTTAGAAAACGCAAAAAAACCGGGATGGATAGAAGTAATTTGCGGATCGATGTTCTCCGGCAAGACCGAAGAACTTATCAGGAGACTTAGAAGGGCAAAATTCGCAAATCTAAAAGTGGAAATATTTAAGCCTGCGATAGATACACGTTATTCGCAAGAAGAAGTTGTCTCCCACGACTCCAAGTCCATCCTCTCAACACCGGTCGATTCATCGGGTAGCATTTTGCTGCTTGCAACAGATGTAGATGTTGTCGGAATAGACGAAGCACAATTTTTCGATGACGGCATTATTAATGTTTGTCAGCAATTGGCATCTAATGGTGTCAGGGTAATAGTTGCAGGTCTGGATATGGACTATCTCGGAAAACCTTTCGGTCCAATGCCATCACTTATGGCTGTTGCCGAACACGTTACTAAAGTACACGCAATATGTGTAAGGTGCGGAGATCCTGCTCATCACTCTCATCGCCTATCAAAAAGTGAAAAATTGGTAGAATTGGGGGAAAAAGATATTTACGAACCCATCTGTCGTCACTGCTTCGATAAACTGATGCAGATGGAGAAAAAAGAGAATTAATTATTTGGATTTAATCATCTTATACTTGGTTAGTATCTGAGATGATATCAATTTGCCTTTCCTATAAGTCTCTTGCTTTACACAACCCATATTTTTGGCGTACCAGGTTTTCACATCCCACTCTTTAGAGAACCCCATAACCGTATTTGTTTGGTGCTCCTCAATTTTGAAACATTCATAACTTCCTGCATCTGTGGTTATCAAATCCTTTGAAGTTACTTTTCTATTCGATACTTTAACAGTTGATTTAATGTTATTCACTTGAACAACTATTTCTCCGTCCCTGATCTTCATCCCAACAAACATCTCCAACGGCAGACTACTTGCATCCCCTTTGGAAAAGACATCTTGAACTTTAATGGCTTTTTTCAACTCATACATTTTAGAAAAGGTCTCCCCTTTATCTAAATAGACATCCATTATCAACTCTTTTCCATTAAAAAGAGGCTTATTATCATCATCAAAAAACTTATGAGAATACTTAACACTCCCTTTTGTCATATCCCCAATACAATCAATCACCAACATAGAGAAAGATCCATCAAAATCGCCATCCCCATCATAATTGGAATAGGTCAATTCCACCCCTGGTGTGGCACAAAAATATGGTTGTACAACATCTTGAGCAACCAATCCGGGACTAAGCAATGCAAATAAAACTGAAAAATATAATAATTTCATAGAAATCCTCCTAAATTTAAAATGACAAATACGGTGCCAAAATTGGGATATATCACTTATCAAGAACTTTATACAAGGTGTTTAATAAATCAAACCTTTTTGTAGGTTTGCTAAGGAAAGCGTCACATCCTGATGCCATAGCATCACTAACATCCGAGTCGAAAGAATTTGCCGTCAATGCTATAATTGGGATACTCTGATTAAAGAGTCTTATCTCTTTTGTAGCCTCTATCCCATTCATAATCGGCATAGAAGAATCCATTAGAATAACATCAAAAGTGTTAACCTTTACCATATTGATAGCCTCTATTCCATTTATTGCCCTCGTTAGGGTATACCTCTTCAGTATATGTTGAATCAATAGATAATTACTATCATTATCCTCTGCTACAAGGATTTTTAAGTCCCCTTTATCAGACAACATTTTTATTACTCTCTCCTCTTTAAGCTCCTCATCTTGACAATCTGCAACTTTATTGTAACCATTACTGATTTTACACGGGATATATGCCCAAAATGTTGAACCCACTCCACTCTCAGATTCAAAACCAACCTTTCCCCCCGCGTTTTCAATGATAGCCTTGCAAATTGATAATCCCAAACCTGTCCCTTGTGCAAAATCGTTCAACTTTTGAAAACGGGTAAATACCTTATTATGATTTTCTTTAGGAATACCTATCCCTGTATCCTCAACATAGATCTTCAATCCATTTTCAAGAACCTCATATCCCATCTTAATATACCCCTTTTGAGTACACTTAATCGCATTTGAAATGTAATTAATCCACACCTGTTTCAGTCTGTTCTTATCCAGAAAAACCTCACAATCCTGAGAAGGGGTATCGATAACAAATTCCACATTATCTTTTTTAGCAACACGTTGAAACATAGTCGCATATATCTCTTGGCTTAGAATATTAAGATTGAAATATTCCCTTTTAGATGTCACTATCCCTGACTCGATTTTAGAGAGATCCAAAATATCGTTTATCAAGTGGAGAAGCAAGTCGTTATTGGCACTGATGATATTGAAGTACTCCTCTTTTTCCCCCTCATCAACAGCATCTTTCATCAATTCTGAAAAACCAATAATTGCATTTAGAGGCGTCCGGATCTCGTGACTCATATTAGCAAGAAATGCAGATTTTAGCTTGTCCGAGAGCTCAGCTTTATCCTTCATCTCTCTAAGTTTAAGAACAATATCCTCCCACTCTGTATTGTTATACTTCAGCCCTATGTAGCGGTTGATGTTTCCGTTTTTATCCCTCTCTGATGGAGAAGAGGTTATCAACATCGTTTGCCACACCTTATCATATTTTGTTTTACAACGATATTTAAGATGGAGCTCAGAATCCACCCTTAGATCCATTTGAGTTATATATCTAATGACCTCACCTACATCGTCAGGATGGGAAACTGCGATATAATCCTCCATTTTTAGTGGAATAGTATTATCATAATCGTTGACTTTATCATTAAATGAGTAAAAAGATTTTGTATTTACATCATAATCCCAATAGGACATTCCGGTGGTTTTGATCGCAAGTGTCATCCTCCTGTTGTTGTCGCTAATTTTTTGATTAAGGGTGTGTAACTCTGTGATGTTTTGTCGGTATCCTGTATAACTGAGCACCTTCCCTTTGGTATCGACTGTGAGGGGTTGTAAGGTGATGTGAAAATACTGCCACTCTTCATCATCTCCATACCTCATCATTATATTTTTCGATTCTTTAAAATACTCCCCTTTATACATCCTTTTAAACACCGAATCGGTTAAAGGGCGGTCATCTGGATGGATCAAAGCCATATACCTTTCCGGAGAGATCTCCTTATCGGGATCAAAGTTGATTATCGGCTCATTATAAGATTTAAACATCCTTGATTCAACATCAAAATCCCATTGAATTATATTACTGATCTGAATCGCCAAGTTCTGCTTAATGATAGTATTATTCAATTTTTCAAGGATTAAAACCTTCTCTGTCACATCCAATTGTGTCCCGATTATCAATTTTCGATATGGGGAGTTATCAATGAGTTTAAAATAACTCTCATAGTAGTGGTATTGATTATCCTCCTTGAGAAAAAAACGAATAGTTAAATTGGCCTCTTTTATCGATCCATCAAGCACCCCCTTAATGGTTTTATTCGTTATTTCGTGATCGTCGGGGTGTAATATCTTTAACATATTGTCGTATGTCATCCCCCCTTTTGACAATGCGTCACCCTGCAATGAATGGTAAACCTTTGTGGAATCATCATAAATCCAAGAGGCTATTTTTCCAATCTTCAGAACCATTTCCAAATTTTTATTTGAAGCATTGAGGATGAAATTATCTTTGATCACCCCGGTTATATCATCGCTGATAATTATATAGCAGATTATCCCATTTTCATTGTTTCGTAGCGCAAATAATCTTATCTCTAATATTATACTTCCGCTACGGGAGGTTTCAAACAGATTATGATGCTTGATAACATCAAAGTCATACTCTATCTGTGTTTTGACCTCCTTTCCACTTTCAATAGTATCTTTTAAATTTTGCGTCATATAGGGATTACTCATCAGAGAGACCTTACCGATTACAGATTCTCTGTTATCAATCCCATATATTGTTAGTGATCTACCGTTTATGTTTTTAAGAATGCCATTACTATCATATATCTCTATTCCTATCGGAATATTTTCGATGATAGCATTCGAAATACGATATTGCTCATCATAAGAGTTTGGGTTAAGACTCCAAGTGCTATTATTAAGTAAGTTGTCCAACATAAATTAGGAGAATAAACTTCTGTCGAATTAGTAGGGTTAATCACGGCACAAAATTAAAAAATATTATAATTATTATTATCATTTATTATTTAACATTTAACGAATTATAGAATAAGAGTAATATTCTTAAAAACAGTTTTGTATATTTGTAAATATAATTGTGAGAAGTATAATTGTCACAAAATGGTAAAAACGCATTATTTAAAAAAGAATTAAAATGAAACAGTTGTTAATTATTTTGTTTTCACTTTTTCAGCTCTCTCTATTTGCACAAGAGGGTACCACACCTGATAAATATTTAGCAGGAGCAGTCCCTGTAGTTGATGGAAAAGTGGTTTTTTCTAAGAGTTACAATCTGTTAAACCTCTCCCCTTCTGTCATTTTTGATGCTGCCACCAATTGGCTGAACGAAAATCTTGAAAAAAATCAAGAGAGCCGAATCGTAATCTCCTCCCCAGCAGAAGGGAGTATAGTTGCACTCAATCAGCAAACATTATTGTTCTCATCAAAAGCATTAAGCATAGACAGAACGACAATCAATTACAGAATAGAGTTTAAAATCATCCAGGGTAAATGCACGGTAGAGATTAAGGGGATAAAATATCTCTACTACGAAGCTCAAAGCAGCAAGCCAACACTATATCGAGCAGAAACTTGGATCACAGATGAAGAGGCTTTAACAAAGAAAAACACACAACTTTCATTCTCTTCAGGAAAATTCAGAGTTAAAACAATCGATATGGTGAATACAATCTTTGTCTCATTGGAAAACACTTTCAATAAAGCTATCGTATCATCAAATATAAATTAACACCTATGAAAAGATTTTTATTGATAATGACAATGCCATTGGTTTTTATGGTTGCTTGTTATGCTCAAAACGGGGGGACAAGCTATGAGAGATTTAAAAACAACCGAGAAAAAGAGAAAGAGAGCTATACCGAGACTAACAAAGACCAATTTACCAAGGAACAAAAAGAGGAGTACGACAAATTTAAAAAGCGTTACTTAGAGGCATTTGAACAATATAAAAGGTACTACATAGAGTTTCTTGAAGACGAACGTTCAGTGGTAAACCTTATGAGCTCGGATGACAATATTCCTATCAAAAAATTAGATAAAATCTATGAGCCCTCAAGTGTGATAGGAAATTCCAAATCTGAAATAGCAAGAATCGATAAAGAGAAAATCGCCGTAATTAAATTAGATAGCGATACTCTACTGAATGAATTGAGTAAATCAAAAGATAAAATTGAACAAATCAAAGACGGGATTTCTGCTTTAGAAACGATAAATGAGGAGTTTGCCAAAAACGATCAATATGATTCAGAGAGGGAATTTATAAAAGAGGATGATAAAAGGGTGGAAGAGAGGATCAAAAACCGGAAAGAGACCGAAGTAGTTAAGAAAGAGACAGAAGTGGCTGAGAAAAAGACCGAAGTGGCTAAGAAAGAGACCGAAGTAACCGGAGGTATTAAACCTATTAATTATGTACCAAAAGGAAAGCCCACTTCATATAAAAGAATCTCCTCACCATTTGGCAAAAGGACTCACCCCATAACTCGCCGCTATCAGATGCATAAAGGGGTTGATCTCGCAGCACCAAAGATGACCCCGATATATGCCACAGCGGATGGGATAGTAGTATATGCAGATAGGATGAGCGGATATGGAAATTTTATAAAGATTAATCACCAAAGCGGATATAAATCTGCCTATGCCCATCTCCATAAGATCAAAGTCGACAAGAATGAATCTGTAAAGAAAGGGGATATAATCGGATATGTCGGTTCGACAGGGCGCAGCACCGGGGATCACCTCCATTATGAGATCTATTACAAAGAAAACCTTACCGACCCAGTTAAAACTTTTTAAAACAAATAATTATGTTACACATAGCACTCACTATACTATTATCTGCAGTAATGGGACTCTCATACGGCAACATCTCTTTAGACCCCACAACATCTGTTGAAAATGATTCAACAACCCTCGTAAAAGAGGGAGATATGGCTATAGACTTCACCTTAAATATGTTAGACGGCACAAAAGTGACACTCTCCGATCTTCGGGGGAAAGTGGTCTTAATCACTTTTTGGGCAACTTGGTGTGGTCCTTGCAATAAGGAGCTTAGGATATATCCTGAGAAAATAATGAAGCCATTGGCAGGAAAAGATTTTGTCCCCCTTCTTATCTCAAGAGAGGAGAAACCAGATGTGGTTAGAAAAAAGATATCTAACCTCGCAAAAGAGGGGATTATCCTCCCTATCGTAGGGCTTGATGAAGATCGCTCCATCTTTAAACAATATGCAACATCAGGTATCCCTCGCAACTTTTTGGTTAATAAAGAGGGAAAGGTTGTATTTACATCTAAAGGGTTTGAATTAGAAGAGTTTGACACAATGATAACTCTGATAAATACCCTTTTGAACGAGAAATAACACCAATATGTCTGAGATTAAAGCAGAGAAACAGAGCCTCAGAAAGTTAGTCTCTTCTATTAAAAAACAATATTCGGATGGGTGGAAAAAGGGAGAATCAGAATTAATTTTAAACAATCTCGAATCTTCTCCCATTTTTATCAATGCAAAAAACATTTTAATATATTACTCTCTCCCTGACGAGGTTCAAACCGGAGACTTTATCAATAAATGGTATGGCAAAAAAAATATCGTATTGCCTTTGGTTGTAGGAGATGATCTTATTCTCAAACTCTATGAGCCAGATCGTATTGTAAAGGGCTATATGTCAATCATCGAACCAACTCCAAATGCAGTGACTGTCTCACCATCCGATATAGATCTTGCTATTATTCCGGGAGTTGCCTTTGATCGCAATTGCAACAGAATGGGGCGAGGAAGGGGGTTTTATGATCGATTATTGCCCTCACTGTCTTGCAAACTTATAGGGATAGCTTTCGACTTTCAACTTTTCGACACTATTCCTGTTGAAGAGTTTGATTATAAGATGGATATGATTATTACTTCAAAAACACAAAATATACGGCAAGTATAAGGCATAAAAATGCTGCTATGTGGTTCCACTGAAAACTCTCCCCCTTAAATAACAAGGTGGAAAAAACCGTAAAAACTGCAAGGGTTATCACCTCTTGAATAACTTTCAATTGCATCAATGTAAACGGCCCTCCGTTTCCCGAAAAGCCTATCCTATTTGCCGGGACTTGACAAGAGTACTCAGCTAACGCTATTCCCCAAGATAAAAGGATAATAGCGAACAGAGGCCAATTATTTATCACTTTCATTTGTTGAAGTTTGAGGTGTCCGTACCAAGCAAAAGTCATAAATATGTTTGATACAACTAACAATAATATTGTGTAAAGACCTTTCATTATTAATTTCTACAATTTCCCTTTCTGGGGGCAAAAGTACATATTATTGATATGAATTTTTACTAACTTTGAAAAAATTATAAATAACAACACATATGAAACATTATTCCATATCTATCTTACTTATTATCACGTTGATATTTACAAATTTCATATCTCTCTTTTCTCAATCGACTAAATTGACACTCGAAGATATTTATTCAAAAAATGTCTATGCCCAAAAAGGGATAAACGCACTGCGATGGATGGATGATAATCTATCATATTCTGTTTTAGAGAGGGGGATGGAAAATTCAGGGATAAATATTGTGAAATATGACATAAAATCGGGTAATAAAGAGATATTGGTCTCATCCTCAGACCTCATTCCAAATGGAGGAAACACTCCGATAGCCATTCAAAATTACACATACTCGTCAAATAACTCAAAACTCCTGATATACACCAATTCACAAAGGGTTTGGAGAGATAATACAAGAGGGGATTATTGGGTATTGGATCTGAAAACCAAATCACTCACCCAAGTGGGGCAAGGATTTGAACCCTCCCAATTGATGTTTGCAAAATTTTCGCCTGATGGGACAAAGGTGGCATTCGTGTATAAAAACAATATATATATTGAAAATCTCACAGACTCGAAGATTTCTCAACTCACTTTTGACGGCTCTAATGTGATAATAAACGGCAATTTCGATTGGGTATATGAAGAGGAATTACATCAACAAGATGGGTTTAGATGGAGCCCTGACGGCAAAAGGATTGCTTTTTGGCAGTTTGACACCTCTGGAACAGGGGTTTTCAATATTATCAATAACATCGACTCTATCTACTCTAAAGTTATCCCCTTCCCCTATCCAAAGGTTGGGACACCAAATTCAGCTGCAAAAGTTGGGGTAGTGGAGATTGGAAATGGAGATATAAGATGGTTTGATATAGAGGGAGATCCGAGAAATAACTACATCGCAAGGATGGAGTTTGTCCCCAATTCCAATGAATTGATGATTCAACAACTCAACAGACTACAAAATTGTAATAAAGTCTATATGGCGGATGCCTCTACTATGAGTCTGAATAACATCCTTGTAGAGAAAGATGAGGCATTTTTGGATATTTATGACAATATAGTTTGGCTTGACGGGGAGCGTTTCTTTACGTGGACAAGCGAAGAGGATGGATGGCGACACCTATACAAAGTATCTCGTGACGGTAAAAGTAAATTCTTGATAACAAAAGGGGATTTTGATGTTATCTCGATCGTAAAAATAGATATTAAAGGGGGATATGTTTACTATCTGGCATCACCGGAAAGCGCAGTTGATCAATATCTTTACAAAAGTAGAATTGATGGGAAAGGGAAAGCTGAAAGGATAACCCCTAAGGATCAGGTTGGTAAACACGATTACAAACTCACCCCAAATGCCGAGTATGCTCTTCACACCTACTCAAATAGCGACACACCAACAATTTACGAGATCATCTCTCTGCAAAACCATAAGGTTGTAAGGGTACTTGAAGACAATCACGAATTGAAAGCAAAATATGCCTCACTCAATCTAAATAAAAGGGAGTATTTCAGGGTTGATATCGGGGAGGTTGTATTGGATGGTTGGATGATCAAACCATCTAATTTTGATCAATCTAAAAAATATCCTGTAATTTTTTACATATATGGCGAACCTTGGTCTTCAACAATTCAAAACAGTTGGTCAAGCAGAGATTTATGGAATCAATTCCTTGCAGAGCAGGGGTATATCGTTATGAGTATTGATCCAAGGGGGACAAACAATCCTCGAGGAAGGGGGTGGAGAAAATCGATCTATGGCAAAGTGGGGATTGTTGCCCCGGCAGATCACGCTGCAGCTGTTATCAAAGCTCAGGAGATGTTTTCATTTATAGATAGCTCAAGGATCGGCATTTGGGGATGGAGTGGCGGAGGCTCTTCAACCCTTCACGCTATGTTTAAATACCCTAAAATTTACAAAACAGGGATTGCGGTTGCTTTTGTTTCGTCACAATACCTGTATGACACCATCTATCAAGAGAGATATATGGGGCTTCCCTCTACAAATAAAGAGGGATACAGGGATGGCTCTCCGATTAATTTCGCAAGCCAATTGGAAGGAAATCTTATGTTGATTCACGGTACAGGAGATGATAATGTTCATTACCAAAGTTGTGAAATGCTTGTAAATGAATTAATTAAGCAAAATAAAATGTTCTCTATGCTCTCATACCCGATGAGAAGTCACAGCATCTACGAAAGGGAAAATACGACTCTCCATCTTTATAGAAGTATGTATAAATATTGGATGGAAAATCTCTATGCAGGAGGAAAATAATCTACAAATAAAATATAAATAATAATGGAGAAATACGATTGGTTTAAAAGTTTGAATTGTGCAGTAACTGTCTGTGATATTGATGGTATTGTTATCTATATGAATGATAAATCAATAAACACAAATGGTAATGCTATTGGTAAAAATTTATTCGGCTGCCACAAAGAGGCATCTTGGAACAAAATTATAGATATGATGAAAAATGGGAGCTCCAATGCCTATACAATCGATAAAAAAGGGGTCAAAAAATTAATTTATCAAACCCCTTGGTATGATGGGGATAAAATTGGGGGATTGGTAGAACTCTCAATAGTCATCCCAGAAGAGATGCCACACTACCAACGTTAATCAAAACTAATTGTTTATCATAGGGAGGGTGAAATATATTGTTGTTCCGACACCAACTTCAGAATTTACCCATATTTTCCCTTTTAACCCTTCGACTATACTTTTGCATATAGAGAGTCCAAATCCCGTACCCGGTTTGAAAGTGTCCAATTTTACAAAACGGACAAAAATATTGATTAGTTGTTCCTCCTCTATCCCAATTCCGGTATCTGAAACGAAGAAACAAACCGTATTGTTCTGAGTAAGTTTATATCCGATTGTGATAGACCCTTTTGTAGTGAACTTAATGGCATTTGATAAGAGATTATTCAACACCTGTATGATCTTTTCCCTATCCGATAATATAGTGGCCTCCTGGTCAGGAATAGAGTACTTAATAACAACTCCCTCAGGAATATCTAAAGAGTGATGGGTATCTATAAATTCTATAATAAATTTGTTTAATGATATATTTTCAAGAATAAAATTGGGTTTACCAGCCTCTAAAACAGAAAAATCCAGAATGTCATTAACCAATTTAAGTAAAGACATTGAATTTTTTTCTACTATTGAAATATATTTTTTTCTCTCTTCCAATGTACAATTATCATCTGTAATAAATTTTGAAAAACCCACAATAGCATTTAACGGAGTCCTTATTTCGTGACTAATATTGGCTAAAAAGATCGATTCAAGTCGTATAGACTCTTGAGCCTTGAAATTCGCCTCCCTAATCTCCTCTTCCATCATCTTCCGTTGATCAATAACCCTTGATGCACCAACAATAGAGATGGGCCGCCCTGATATTTCATCTGTCTTTAATATTGCAAATGATTCCATCCAGTGATACATTTTTTTGTCTGAAGAATAGAGTCTGTATTCAGAGATAAATTTTGATATTTTCTTATCGATTATTCTATTATAAATATTTGTAACCACCTCTAAATCATCTGGGTGAATAAGTTTAACATGCTCCTCTAATGTATGCATATCACTCTTGTTTTCGAAATGATATCCACCTATTTGTTTCGTATCAAAAAATATCATTTTTTTTTCAATATCATAGGACCAAGTCTCCATATTTCCCGCATTAATAATCAAGCTTAGCCGATTATTAAGATCATTTACTGTCTTTGCGTGACTATTAATTATCTCAGATTTACGCACTTTTACAATAAGAAATGTAATAATAATTATTATTATCAAGAAAAGAATAATTGATATAGAGATAATATGAACTTTGTATTTTTCATAGAAAGAGGGAGGCATATTGATGTATATAGCATTATGAGGCATATTATCCGGTGAAATACCATTATACAAAAGATGGGGATAATTGAGATAAGTCCCCGGTGTTCCGGCTATTTCGATCGGGATCTCTTTTGGGGATTTACCACTTAATATCTCCTTCACCATCAACACCCCTTTATACACCATCTGATTCAATGGGATATATACACCCCCTGCAAAGTCCACATCATTACTCCCTTTATCCCAAATATTAAAAATAGGAGATTTTGAAAATGCGTAGAGGACCTTTTGTATATTGTCACCATATAAATTCTGATCTTGATTTGTATAGATATACCAAGAGTGATATATGACACCGACATTTTTATCGTAACTTGATATAGTGTCAATAAGATTTTGAGTACTCATCTGTTCACTTGATAGACACTCTAATTTTAATTCGGGGAAATCATTCGACATTATATCTTCAATCTCCAATCTCAATACTTTACTAATATATCTTGAATCTGATATAAAAGCAATTTTATTTAGATTGGGAATAATAGATTTAATAAGTTCTATTGTAGGTTTGATATAGCATTTGTACTCGATCATAGTGGCATTGTAACCTGAGATAACATCCTTTGCATTTAGGAGTTTACCCTTCATCTTATCATATTTCACTTTTGGATCGTCATCTCCGTTCATGTAATATATAGCATCCGAAATATTACTAACCATCTGTCCATTCCCCATATAAATCATAGTAGGTAACCCTTTCCACTCTCCATCTAACAACTCTTTCACTATTAGCCAAGCCGGTTCTCCGACAGAAATCAATAAGCGAGGAGGGGTTGGATATTTAGCCTTTATCTTCCTCATTTTATTTTGGGCAACTTCGATTGATGTAATAGAGGGGATAGAGAGATCTTCATTCTCAATTGATATGTTTTCTGACTTCAAAACATCAGCTAACTTTTCTGCAAATAATATAGATTTTGAGTTGTAAATATCGGTAGAATTGAGCATCAAGATATAGTCGTGACCACCCTTCTCGATATTGTATCTATTGATGCTATGTGTATCATCTTGCCCATTTATACATACGGTAGATAGAATTAACACAAATAAAGAGAAAAATATCCGTTTCATTTTTTAGGTCGTTGGGAACAATAGTTCAACAAAAGTAATAAAATATCATTTTCATATGAAATTTATTTAATTTTGTTGCTAATAAAAATCAACACAACACATATTACAATGTTTTCAAAAGAAATTTATATTCGAAGAAGGAAAAAGCTCGCTACAGATATTGGTAGTGGGACTATTTTATTTTTAGGCAACGACGAGGTCGGTATGAATTATACAGACAACACATACCATTTCAGACAAGATTCGACCTTTTTATACTTTTTTGGCCTTGATTTTCCGGGACTAAGCGCTATTATAGATATTGACAACGATAAAGAGATCATTTTTGGTAATGAACTCACAATCGAAGATGTTGTTTGGATGGGAACACAGCCTACCATAAAAGATAAAAGTGAGAGGATTGGGATCAACATTACAGAGAGTTTGAACAATTTGGAGGGGTATCTAAGAAAAGCCATATCAAAAGGGAGAAAAGTTCACTACCTTCCCCCCTATAGAGATGAACACAGAATCAAACTCACCTCCCTTCTCGGAATAAATTTTTCTCAAATCAATCCATCTGTAGAGTTTATTAAAGCGGTTGTAAATCAACGTAATTATAAATCTGAAGAGGAGATAATCCAGTTAGAAGAGGCAGTAAATATATCTGCTGATATGCATATCAAGATGATGCAATCTATAAGGCCAGGGATGAAAGAGTCTGAAATGGCCTCTTTGGTCACTGAGATTGCCCTCAGAAATGGTGGAAACCTCTCTTTCCCTGTTATTGCGACTGTTAACGGACAAACTCTACACAATCACTATCACGGCAATACAACCAAAGAAGGGGAGATGTTTTTATTAGATGCAGGGGCAGAGAACGGGATGCATTATTGCGGCGACCTATCTTCTACTTGCCCTGTTGGTAAACACTTTACTGCACAACAAAGGGTTATTTACGACATTGCTCTCAATTCTCATATGTCTGCAGTTGAGTCTCTTAAACCGGGAGTGAAATTCAGAGATGTTCACTTAAAAGCTGCTGCTGCTATTGTGGATGGGATGAAAAGTATCGGATTGATGAAGGGTGATAGTGAAGAGGCTGCAAATGCAGGTGCACACGCACTCTTTTTCCCTTGCGGACTTGGACATATGATGGGTCTCGATGTTCACGATATGGAAAATCTTGGTGAAGTGTGGGTTGGTTATGACGGTGTCCCAAAAAGTACTCTCTTCGGTATTAAGTCATTACGACTTGCCCGTAACCTTGAGCCCGGATTTGTAGTTACTATCGAACCAGGCATCTATTTTATACCTGAATTGATAGATATGTGGAGGGGAGAGAAGAGATTTTGTGAATTTTTAAATTATCCTGAAATTGAAAAATTTAAGAATTTCGGAGGTCTTAGAAATGAGGAGGATTATCTTATCACTGAGAACGGAAAAAGGAGATTAGGAAAATATGTCCCTATGACCGCCGATGAAGTTGAAGCAATGAGGTAATTTTTCTTATAAATTAGAATATTATTCTTAATTTTGCTTTTAATTTGTAATATTTTATTAAAAAATAATATGGTAGTTAAAGTTTGTGTTGGCAGTTCGTGCCATTTGAAAGGTTCGTACGATGTTATTGAACAGATGAAAGGGATTTTAAAAAAATATGATGTTGAAGATCTCGTTAACCTTCAAGCAAGTTTTTGCTTAGGCTTTTGCGCAGAAGGTGTCACTGCAAGGGCTGAGGAGGATAATTGTGAACAGAACGGAATATTCATTCATAATGTTAATAAAGATAATGCTGAGGAGAAATTTCTTAAAGAGGTCTATCCTTTGTTGAAAAAATAATAATTATGATAGAGTATCTCGAATTTAAGAAGGCTCGATGCAAAGATTGCTATAAGTGCCTTCGAGATTGTCCTGTAAAGGCGATTGAGGTAAAAGACCATCAAGCTAAAATCATCCCTGAGAGATGTATCCTCTGTGGAAGATGTACTATTGTATGTCCACAAAATGCTAAGATAGTTCATAGCGAAATGTCTGACATTAAGGAGATTCTCCTTAATAACACTCAAGTAATTGCAAGTGTTGCTCCATCATTCATTTCAAGTTTCGGTCTTCAAGATTTTTCTATTTTTCGTATAGCTTTGGGAAAACTCGGCTTCTCTTTTGCGGAGGAGACCGCAGTTGGTGCAAATGCAGTTACTAAGGAGTATAAAAAACTTATGGAGGCTGGTGGTTACGACAATTTTATCACCTCTGCCTGCCCATCAGTCTGCAGAATGATTCAAGAGTATTTTCCTAAAGCATTGAAGTTTCTTGCTCAAGTGGACTCCCCAATGATTGCACACGGAAAGATTCTAAAGAAACAATATCCTGATGCTAAGATAATTTTTATCGGCCCTTGCATTGCCAAAAAAAGGGAAGCAAAAGAGAGTGGAATTTTTGACGGAGTACTCACTTTCGAAGATATAGAGGTTATGTTTAAAGAGAAAAATATCATTCTCGAAGAGATAACCAATCTAAAAATGGGGACTAAAAAAGAATATGCAAATCTTGCAAAAGCCTACCCTATTAGCCACGGAATCATCAAATCTTTCGATTCTCTCCCAGCCGGTTATGAATATATGGCAGTGGACGGCCCCGATAGATGTGTTCAGGTTTTGGATAATATCGAAAGCTTCTCGGGAGTTTTCCTTGAGATGAATATGTGTCAAGATGCTTGTGTCAACGGCCCCTGCAGTTTGATGTATAGCGGAGATGGTATAAGGGCAACAATGGATATAAGAAAATATGTCAATAGGGAGATCTCCACCCTTCCTCCTGAAGATGGAAATGTCTCTTTTGATGATGTAGATATAAGAAATGTCTATCCCAGAATGAGAAACAATAGCACTCCTCCTATAGAGAGTCAGATAGTTGAGATATTAAAGAAAACTGGGAAAACCAAACCAGAAGATGAGCTTAATTGCGGTGCTTGCGGCTACTCCACTTGTCGTGAAAAGGCTTGGGCAGTCCTTAACGGATATGCAGATATAGATATTTGTCTCCCATTTATGAGAGAACGGGCAGAATCTATGTCCTATGAGATTATCCATAGCAGTCCAGACGGCCTTGTCGTTTTGGATCCCGAAATGAAAATTATTGACATAAATAACAGGGCAAAAGAGTTGTTGGGAATTCAAGGAGCTAACCTAAAAGGGATGCCTGCAGTCGATTTTTTCAACCCCACCGATTTTCTTCTCGCCTATACAGACAATAAACCATTGAGTCATAAACGGATATATGTCTCTGAAACGAAGAAATACATTGACCTTTCTATCACCATTTTAAAGGGCAATGAGGCTCTATTTGGGATATTAAGGGATATTACCGATATGGTATGCTATAATGAGAAATTGGGTAAGGTGAAGTTGGAAACTCTTCAAACCACTGATAATGTCATCAAAAAGCAAATGCGTGTTGCTCAAGAGATAGCATCTCTATTGGGAGAGACGACAGCGGAGACTAAAGTGGCTTTACTCAAATTGAAAAAAACTTTACAAGAGGAGGAGGAATCTGATAAGTAATGAAACTCTGTATGGAATATGGTTACACTTCACTAAATAAATACGGTGAAGAGCTCTGCGGAGATAAGGTTGAGAGTAGCATAATGGGCAATTACACAACCTTAGTACTTGCTGACGGATTGGGTAGTGGGGTTAAAGCTAATATTTTATCAACTCTGACATCGAAGATTTTATGTACGATGGTCTCAAATGAGATCCCCATTGAGGATTGTGTTGAGACTATTATTCAGTCGTTGCCTGTGTGTAAAGTCAGAGGTGTTGCCTACTCCACTTTTTCGGTAATTCATATCGATAAAGAGGGGAAAGGGTATCTTTTTGAATTTGACAATCCCCAAGCAATATATTACCACAATGGCAAATGTATTGATTTTGAGAGGAGACAATTGAATATTCTTGGTAAAAAAGTTTACGAATCAGCCCTTTCGTTAGAAGAGAACGATATTGTCTTTTTGATGTCAGACGGTACAATTCACGCCGGGATAGGGATGATTTTAAATTTCGGGTGGGACAGAAAAGAGATAATGGAGCATTTGGACAGAAATATCAAGGAAGATATGTCTGCAAGGAGTGCTGCGTGTCTTCTTGCCTCTGCGTGCAACGATCTATATCTTGATAAACCCGGTGATGATACCACAGTTGCCGCTATTAAAATGAGGAAAGCTGTGACTGTCAATCTAATGGTTGGCCCCCCTATTGATAAGGATAAGGATGATTTATATGTTGCGAAATTCATGGAGGGGGATACTAAAAAGGTTGTATGCGGAGGGACAAGTTCACAGATAGTGGCAAGATATCTTAAAAAACCTCTGAGAACTAGCTTCGATTTTCCCGATAAAGATGTTCCGCCAATAGGCTTTATTGACGGTATCGATCTGACAACAGAGGGGGTTATAACCCTAAGAAAATTGATAGATTTGTGTGAGAAGTATATCTCTCCAGGCGATCTTACCCCGAAATCTTTCACTAAAAAAGATGGGGCATCACTATTGGCAAAATTATTATTGGAAGAATCTTCGGGGGTGACTTTTTTTGTGGGGCAGAGTGTAAACAAGGCTCACCAAGGGCTGCCTATTGACACCACTCTTAAACTCAAACTGATAGAGCATCTCGCCTCCAATCTCAGGTCAATAGGTAAAAATGTTGAAATATATTATAATTAACTGATAGAATATGAGAGTTTTTGATACAAATGTCCAACTAATCAAATACAGGGTACTTAAAGAGATAATAAAGCGAGCCTACGAAGGGGGGCTTGAAAATGCCTACATAGACCTTCCTAAGATAATAGCCCCCGGTCCAAGACCAGAAATAAGGTGCTGCATCTATAAGGAGAGGGCTATAATTCAAGAGAGGATCAAGGTCGCAATGGGAGGTGACTCCAACAATCCAAACTCTGTTGAGGTTATAGATATGGCCTGTGACGAGTGCCCGATTGACGGAATGTATGTTACTCCGGCTTGCAGAGGGTGTTTAGTCCATAGCTGCGCAGAGGTGTGTCCGAAGGATGCCATCACAATCATCAATCATAAATCGGTGATAGATAAAGAGAAATGTATTGAATGTGGAAAATGCACAAAAGCTTGCCCTTATGGAGCTATCATCGCTCAACATAGACCTTGTATCCAGAGTTGTAAGGTTAAAGCCATAACAATGGATGAAAACAAAAAGGCGAAAATCAATAATGATAAATGTATCTCTTGCGGCGCGTGTATCTATAAATGCCCATTCGGGGCTATCGCCGACAAATCTTATGTATTGGATATTATTGACATTTTAAAGAGATCTGAAAACAATACAAAATACAGAGTATATGCTGTTATTGCCCCAGCTATTGTAAGTCAATGTGCTTATGGTCGTGTAACACAAGTGGTTACTGCCATTATGAAACTTGGATTCCACCAAGTTGTGGAGGCTGCTCTCGGTGCAGATATAACATTGTATCACGAAGCCCACGAGTGGCAGGAAAAGGGGATAATGACCACCTCTTGCTGCCCCTCTTTTGTAATGTATATCGAGAAAAATTTCCCCGAACTTGTGAAATATATCTCCCATTCCGTATCTCCAATGATCGAGACCGCATTGCTTATAAAGCACTCAGACCCAACAGCAAAGGTCGTATTTATTGGACCGTGCAGCTCTAAGAAAATGGAGTTTAAGATGGCAAAAACCCACGGAGCAATAGATAGTGTTATGTCATTCGAAGAGCTTCAAGCATTTGTGGATGCAAGGGATATAGATACCACAAAAATGGAGGATACTGCATTGGACAACGCCTCCTATTATGGTAGAATTTTTGCAAAATCTGGAGGTATTGCAAAAGGGGTTACAGATGTTGGATCAAGCTTGGGTATTACAGGGATACACCCCATCATAATGAGCGGTATTGACGAGTGTAAGATGGCGCTTCTCAGACTAAAATTGGGCAAAGCTACAGAAAACTTCTTTGAAGGGATGGCTTGCGAGGGGGGGTGCGTAAATGGTGCTTTGTGTATAACACATAGCCCTAAGAATGTTTTCGATGTTGATAAGTATGGTAATGAGGCAAAAGAGAAATCGATAGACAACTCTGTCAAACTTTACAAATTATCCAAAGAGGATAATTGATATTCCTGCCGGAGTCTTTCTTCGACAATATATCTTATATGAGAGATTCTCTGATCAAATTACACATTGCTGTATTTCTTGCCGGATTTACAGCAATGTTTGGCAAACTCATCAATCTTGATGAATTTGTTCTCGTCTGGTATAGGCTAATGTTTGTATCCATTATCCTTTTTGTAATATTGGGTGCTAAAGGCAAGCTAAAACTTCCTGATATTAAGTCACTATGGAAATTATTTCTTGTAGGGACAGTAATTGGGATACATTGGGTCACTTTTTATGGGAGTGTTATCAAATCAAATATCTCAATAGGTGTAGTCTGCTTCTCCCTCTGCGGATTTTTCTCCGCCCTCTTAGAACCGATAATATTAAAGAAACGTTTTTCTATCAGAGAGTTTATATTGGGGACACTTACAGTTTTTGGATTACTTTTAATATTCTCATTTGACACACAATACAGAGTAGGGATCGTTTTCGGAGTGGTATCTGCCCTCCTTGCCTCCCTATTCACCGTCCTAAACAAGAAATACTACGGACTCACCACCTCTTCAAATATCCTTTTTTACGAGATGCTCTCCGGATTTCTATCAATAACCATAGCTATTCCTTTCTACTTATATATATTCCCATCTGTCTCATTTTCACCGACATCCATTGATCTTATATATCTTCTCATCCTAACTGTTCTATGCACTATTGTCCCCTGGCTTTTCCAAATTCAATGTATGAGAGATTTATCCGCATTTACCGTAAATCTGACCTACAATTTAGAACCACTATATAGTATCCTTATTGCCTTTATATTTTTCAATGAAGCCAAAGAGTTGAATATCTATTTCTACATTGGTCTGACTATTATTATATTCACCATTGTTTACCAAAGTATAAAATGTTGGAAAGATAGGAAATTTGTATAAATTTGTGTGTTTATAATACTTTATATGGAAATATTAATAATTCTGCTCCTTATCTTTTTAAACGGACTTTTTGCAATGAGCGAAATAGCTCTTATAAGTGTAAGGAAAACAAGTATAAATGCCGATGTGAAGAGGGGAAGTAAATCTGCAAAAACAGCATTAAGTCTTATAAATGAACCTAATCGTTTTCTATCTACCGTACAGATTGGGATAACCCTTATCGGGATCCTCACCGGTCTCTACTCAGGGGCAACATTATCAGACGATTTCTCGCAAATATTGATCATATGGGGGGTAAACTCCACCATCGCTCACCCTCTGGCTCAAGGGGTTATTGTAGTGATAGTCACCTTTATTTCACTTGTTTTCGGGGAGCTTGTTCCTAAAAGAATCGGGATGGGTTCTGCTGAGAAGATAGCTAAAGTGGTCTCTCGACCAATGTATATCCTCTCTTGGATCGCTTCCCCATTTGTATGGATACTTGGAAAATCCACTCAAGGGATTGTAAACCTTTTCGGCATAGTTAACACCGAATCAAAAGTGACAGAGGAGGAGATAAAATCGATGATAAAAGAGGGAAAAGAGGATGGAGAAGTTCAGGAAGTTGAACAAGATATTATGGAGAGGGTTTTCTCCTTGGGAGATAGAAAAATCGAATCTATAATGACAAGTCGTAACGAGATAGTGTGGCTTGATAAAGATATGAATAATGAGGAGATTAACTCGATAGTTAAAGAGAACCTTTTTGAAGTCTATCCTGTCGGCAAGGGGAGTTTGGACGATATTGTAGGGGTAGTTTATCTAAAAGACCTGTTCGGAAAACTTGATGAATCCGATTTTAATATCTCTCAAATCATTAAGCCTGTGCAATATTTCCACGAATACACAGATGTGTATAAAGTGCTTGAACAAATGAAGGAGAAGCAAGTAGGCTACGGGTTGATATGTGATGAATTCGGTGTATGTCAAGGCATTGTGACACATAAGGATATTTTAGAAGGGTTGGTTGGAAACATCTCTGACGATGAAGATGAACCCGATATCATAGAGCGTAAAAATGGTGGATGGTTAGTAGATGGCCAGTGTTCGTTTTACGACTTTCTCTCTCACTTTGATATGGAGGAACTTGCAGTCGACAACGACTACAATACCATTGGAGGATTGATATTAGAATTGCTTGAACACATCCCCCTCTCAGGGGAGGAGGTCAAATGGCACGATTTTAAATTTGAGATTGTCGATATGGATGGTGCAAGGATTGATAAAGTATTAGTTACAAGAGAAATAGTAAACACTCCTAAACCATCATTAAAATAATCTCTCAATAAATCTTTTTTGATTTGTTATTTTTAATCTATACATTTGCGTAGGGATATCACTATTCCAAACCATTATGGTAAACAACAACACTGATCATGTAGGATTTTATAATTTTTATAAAATCCTTACTTTTAAACATATTCCTACTAAAACGCTAACACTCCTTTTGTGTTGCTTTGTTGTTGCTTTTACCTTTACCACTACATCTTGTGATTATTTCTCAAAAAAACATATCATCTCAGGGGCAGAAAGAGACTCTATTAAAAATAGCATTGAGGGGATTATACATAAAAATAAAGAGAACAAATACCTTGAAAATCTCCTCACTGGGTACACGATTGAACACAATTCGATCGGAATAATATTGGTTTGTAAGACTCTTGGAAAGAATTACAGAGAACAAACCGATTTTAAAAATGCAATCGATATCCATCAAAAAGGGCTTAATGTTGCAGAAGCCGATCACGACACTATTGAGATAGTTCAAGCTCTCAATAATATAGGCACAAATTATCGCAGATTGGGTGATTTTGACAAAGGTGCATATTTTCATTATAAAGCACTGACTATCTGTGAACAATATTCCAAAAAATCTTGTAATGATGTTCTAAAAAGTCGCACAATATCGTTAAACGGCATAGGGAATATTTTCCTTACACTTGATAATTATCAGAAGGCAAAAGAGTATTTCTTTGAGTCAGTTGAGATAGAGAAGATGTTGAAAAGCGACTTAGGTCTTGCTATAAACTATGCAAATATAGGTTCTATATTTGAGGCTCAGGGGATGTTAGATTCTGCTATGACCTATTATCGAATCTCTATGCATCACAATCAACTCTGCAAGTCGGAGCTTGGTATTGCATTGTGTTATATTCATTTCGGAAACATTTACGAATCCAAAGGGGAATTGAGAAAAGCATCGGATGAGTTTCTAAATGCCTATAATACGATGCTCCATTCGGACGATAAATGGCACTGGTTAGAGGCTTGTATCCCTTTGAGCAGGGTTCTTATTGCTTTAAATCAAAACAATAAAGCAAATGAGTACCTAAATGAGGCAAAAAAGGTCTCATATGAGATCAAATCAAAAGAGCACATAATGCGAGTACACGATCTTCTATCCCAATCATTATACAATTCTGGGAGGTATAAAGAGGCGTTCAAAGAGTTGACTATCGCCCGTTCCTATAAAGATAGCATCCATGGGGATAAAAAACTTAGTAGCTTCTCCGACACGAGGGTTGAGTATGAAAAGCAGAAAGGGGAGTATGAGATAGCCCTCTTGAAAACACAAAATCAACTGCAAGAGAGGTCGAAAAAAATGATTTTGATAGTAGCTTCTATTGTCTTGATACTGCTGATTTCCATAATTGTAGTAGCTGTAATCGGGTTAAGATTAAAGATTAAAGAGCGCAAAACGATAGAGAAGCTCGAAAAAATGAGAAGCAATTTCTTCACCAATATCACACACGAATTTAGGACACCCATCAGCGTAATATTAGGATTGAGTGAACATCTGCGCAAACCATTTCTTGATCAGAAAAACATCTCTCTCTATTTAGATGCTATCTCTCGCCAAGGAAACAACCTCCTCTCTTTAGTCAATCAACTTATGGATATTTCTAAAGTGAGATCCCAAATAGGAAATCCTGAGTGGAAGAGTTGTGAAGCAGTGATTTACATCAAGATGATCGTTGATAGTTACCGCCTGTTCGCTGAGGATAAAAATTTACAAATCAAATTCCACTCATCTGAAAGGGAGATCATAATAGATACTGTCCCATCCTATTTTGAAAAGATAATAGGTAATCTCCTAAACAATGCTATCAAATATTCAAATAAGGGAGATATTATTGTCAATTTAAGATTGGATAAAAATAATATCATCATCTCAATTAAAGACCCCGGAATCGGAATATCCGAAACAGATCTTCCATATATTTTTGAACCATTCTTTCAAGGGGAAAATTCCAATATCAACATCGGAACAGGCGTTGGACTATCTCTTGTATATCAATTAGTTAAGAGTATGGGAGGCGATATAGTGATAGAGAGTAAATTGGATGAAGGTTCAACTTTCACAGTAACATTGCCACAGAAACACGGCAAATCTGAATATTCATCATTCATACCAATTGTCGAGAGACACCCCTCCACAGCACCTATTCAAAAAGAGGTGATAGTATTATCAGAGGAGAAATCAGATAATAATGCCACCACTATTCTTCTGGCTGAGGATAATGAAGATGTAGCCCTATATATCGAGGCTCTTTTAAAAGAGAATTACAATATCATTACTGCATTCAATGGGGTACAAGCGTTGGAAAAAGCAAATAAAATTGTCCCTGATCTTATTATTACAGACCTTATGATGCCTGAGATGGATGGATATGAATTGTGCAAACAAATCAGGAGTTCTAAAATATTAAACCACATACCTATCATAATAATAACTGCAAAAAGCAAGACAAGTAACAAGCTCCAAGGAATAACCTCAGGGGCAGATGCTTACCTTACAAAACCATTTGACACTGAAGAGCTTCATATTAGGATAACTTCACTACTTGAGAACAGAAAACTACTCAAAGAAAAATATTGTAGATCTATTCTCAAAGGGGATAATTCGTTGCTGTTGAACGAAGATGAAAATAGTAAATTTGTGAGGCATATTACAGACTTTATCCTCAAAAAGATAAATGACACAATATTATCTGCAGTAGATATTGCAAATGAGATGAATATGACTACTGCACAGTTAAATAGAAAAATGGTTGCAATAACAGGATATACTACATCAGGATATCTTTCACAAGTTAGGATTGATAAAGCCAAATGATTATTGGCATCATCTACAATGCCTATTGGAGAGATTTCTGACACCTGTGGATTTGATGACATCGCCTACTTCTCAAGAACATTTAAAGCAAATTGCGGTGTTACACCATCTCAATTTAGGAAGAAACCTAAATTCGATTAATAATTTCTGACTTAAAAATCCACTATTAAGAGCTCCTCCATTTAATGCTTTCTAACGGCATTAAATCCTTATTTAGTTATATTAAATAGCTATCTGTTTAATATCGGTTAAATGTATTTAAAATAATTTTGCTGATATGAATAATGAATCTATTAAAAAATTTTTGCTACATAAAAGGGTAGAAAATGGTCTATCGCAAGCAGAGATCGCTTCATTACTCAATATCTCACAAACATCATATCATAAAATTGAAAAAGGGAGTACATATTTAATTAGTGAAAAGCTCGAACAAATAGCAACCATTCTTGGAGTTACGAAGGAGGAGATCATTTTTGGGCACATATCGGATACCACTAATAGACACATTCTTGGAGAGATGTATCCCTATTATGCAAACAGGGATATATATTTTAATCAATCCTATGACAAATTGATTGAAGAGAAAGAATTAAGGATAAAAGAGTTAGAATCTATTCTGAGAGACAAAAATGAAATAATACAACTACTAAATGACAAGCATTCACGATAAAAGTATATCATCTCAAATCTACAAATTTGATCTGCTTTCTCCCTGTTGATGGGGTCTGTTTCTTTAAAATATAATCGATCGGTTCAAAAACTATCTCAGGAGCAACCCTCACTTTAGAGCGAAACATATCTTTTATCTCTTTTTCGAAATACTCATCTGTCCTATTACTCCCCACCTTTATAACTATCTGATCTGTTCCAAGCTCTCCGGTATATACCTCAATTATATAATTCACAATATCCGAAACATTATCGAGTATATCGTATAACGCTGATGGATATAAAGTTGTCCCCTTATATTTTATCATTTGCCCTTTTCTCCCTATAACAGAGCTCAATCGCATAGAATTTCTACCACACTCACACCCTTCCGAGATACCATAACAAATATCACCGGTTTTAAATCGCAACAGTGGGACCCCCTCAACCCCCAATGTGGTAATTGTTACCTCTCCCGGCTGATTTGGAGCAACGAGATTATTATTATCATCTAAGAGCTCAACAATGATGAGATCGACTGGAATATGTCCACCACAATGGAATCCACACTCAGTGAATGAGCTTTGCATCTCGGTCGAAGCGTATGTGGAGAAAAGTTCGATCTCAGGCCACTCTTTATTGATTTTTGAACCGAGAGCACTTAAAACACCATCAGGAGTTCTTAATGACTCCCCGATACATATCGCCTTACGAATAGATGAGTTATGGTAATCTATCCCGTTATCTATTGCAAATTCTACAAGTTTCATAAGGAAAGAGGGGACAACAATACACCCTGTAGGTCTTATCCTCTTAATCGTATCCCACTGAAGTTCAGGTATCCCATTACCAACTCTGACAACACCGCATCCGAGTTCTCTCGCACCGAGGAAATAAGCCAATCCTGCCATAAATCGTTTATCAATAGTAGTCATCAACTGTAAAATATCATTTTTTGTACACCCGGCAGTAGAAAAAGAGAGGAATTCATTGTAAGCCAATCTGTTAAGATCATTTTCTGTAAGACCGAAAGTGACAGGATCTCCAAGTGTTCCGGAAGTGGTCACATAATCAATAATCCCATTTGCAGGGACAGAAAAGAAATAATTATTCGAGAGTTGTAAATCTTCTTTTACAGTAACAGGAAGATACTTCAGATCATCGATTGTAACAATATCACTTTTGTTAATTCTGTTTTCTTGAAAAACTCTTTTGTAATAGGGTGAATTTGTTGAGATATATTGAATTTCCTCACGTAATCGACAGTTTTGAAACTCTCTTATCTCATCTGCACTTGAAAATTGTATTTTGGGATCTCTTTTCATTTTTCTCTCTCTTTAATTATAGATTCTATCTCCTTCCGCTCAGATTTATATGGTATCGAACATTGCAAAGCGTGTTTATACATCATAATAGCTTTAGTATTATCTCCAAAACAAGAGAGATAATCTCCTACTATTTTATATGTGAAAAAGTGATTTGGATTATACTCCAAAAATTTGAGAATATATGCCCTATCCAACTCCTTCTCTTCTTCTATCGCATTATTTATCAACTCAATCCCCTCTCGATATGACAAAAGTCTCTGAAGATCATTAGTTATAAACTCTTTGTCCTCCTCAATGTCAAGATCATATCTCCTAATCGGCTTAGATGTCCCCTCAAAAAACTCTTTAAGGTCATAACAGACTATTTGCCCTGATTGCCAGGGTTTAGTAGAGATCCATATCTTTTTCTCTGATGGTTTGAAAACCACCGAATGGTGACCAATAGATTGATTTAGAGTCATCTCATTTCCAATTCCTATATCTATTCCATCTTTTCCAAATCTATCTCTTAGAATTGAAACAGACTTAATCAGATCTATAGGATAATTTTGCTCAAGTAACTGCTCTAAACGGTCATATCTATACTTACTATCACTATTTTCAATATTCTCTTCATTATAACTATTGTTTGACATCCTCTCAGAGAGAAAATGGTTTGTTGATATAATTACATCCCCCCTATGCATATATAAAACTGTTTCCGATGGTGTTTTCTCAATTATTGCACATCTATTATCACTATCAGAACCTATTAATATCGATTCACTTACAAATGTAGTACGGGACGAAGCAATAGAATAAGCCTGTTCGATATTTGATGCATATTGAAGTATCTCCCTCGTCAATATAGATATTGGAGTTGCAGCTGAAGTTGGAATTGCCCCTTTTGAAGCATTAATTGTTACAGTGAGTCCACACTCATTCATTCCCGAAAGGACTCCTATCATCCCTGCCCATCCAATACTCACATATTTATATCCGCTATCAGGCATAGCAAAAGTTATAAGCTTATTCTCAGCAAAATCATCTCCAAGGTAGAAATCAAAATTTCTCCCAACCACCAAAGTACTATCGGCACTTTTATCATCCCAAACCCCAAATGAGCTACAACCCACCAACATATATTGCTGCATAGCATGACCTATATCGTGAGCTGCGTGGTAATTCAATTGTCTCTCGTATGGTGTTCCGATTGCATTATAATCCTCAGTACAGAATTTTGACATAGCTGCAATCTCCTCCCTGTATTCAAACGGTACATATTTTCCAAGATTTCTATTGAAAATTATAATCAACCTCTTTAGAAAACCAAGATAGCTATCCGATGGAACAATATCCTTGATTTTATTGATAAAAACATCCTCTTGGTATCTCATAAGCTCTTTTGTCAACACCCCTTGTTTTGCCCCCCTCGAAATGCCGGATCCAGAGACATATAACTCCCATAACCCACTCGAATCCTTATGAATATACGAATCTTCAACACATAGTGTATCTCCCTTATAATATGTATGATAATCATCTACATTAATCATAACATTCGGATCTCCAAGATCTGCACTTGTATATAAAAAAACAGAAATTCCAAATAGAAGCACTATCAACGATACAATTGTCAAAAGAATTTTAAGAATTACTTTAATCATATAATTTTAAATTTAGAATCAAGTTGGTTATCCGATATAACTATCTCCGCACAAGTTGCTGCAGCAGTCATTGTAACACCTATAACTCCGTGAACATTATTATTCTGTCCCGTCAAAAACAGATTATTCAATTTTGTTCTGGTAGGTATAAAAGAGGCGATCCCATTTTTATAATCCTTTAAATATCCGTAAGCTGATCCCATAGGTGTCCCTGTATAGGATTGATATGTTAGCGGAGAGGCTGTATAATGGTGAAGAATTGAATCTTTTATAGGGATAAAATGTTCTGTAAAATCTAATATATTGTTATATATCAATTCTTTGAGTTGATTGTATTCATCTCCTCTATCACCGCTACGAGTGCTATTCCATCGTTCAAAAATGGAACTATTTATAGGGGAAATAATGGTTACTACATCACTGTATTTCTGTGTGAGTGAAGAGTTTTGAGTATTGAGCATAATAGCCTTAGGAAGGAGATTCGATCCCTCCATAACACTATCCCATACATCCTTTGTGCGATAGAAATAAAAATTCTTATTCAGATAGGGGAAAGTATTTGGTTTCATTTGAAAAAAGACAGAAAACAGTCCATAGGTATTTGGCAATAATGCCAACCGAGATCTAAGATTTTTTCTAACTACAGAGGTATATGAAAGGATCTCAAACGTTCTCATTGGATGGAGATTCGAGATAAATTTTTTGGCAAAAACCTTTTTTGAATTATCTATATCTATACTCTCTACAACAGCCCCATTGGCATTTATTGATGTTACCTTCGAGTTGAGAAATACCTCTCCCCCATTTGCCCTTATTTGATCAACCAGTAGATCGGCAACACGATAAGTCCCCCCCAATATTTTATACCCCCCCTCTATATTGGAGTGATTAATCATTGAGTGGTGATAAAGAGTCGATGAATTGCGAACCCCTCCGTATAAGAGATTTGTCCCAGCAAGAAGTGAGCGTAAAGTGGTGTCTGAAACACATTGATCTATAAAGTCAGAAGCACTTATACCGATATTATCATAAAAAGCATTTGACCCCTCTGTAAATCTATAAGGCTCTTTTACTATCAATTCGGGATCAATATCAATAGATATACCTATCTCCTTAATTCTCTTACAATACTTTTCAATCCCCCCCCTCTGAGATGGAAATTGCTCAATCAAAGAGGAGATAAACCTATCATACTCCCCTTTATACGAAAATGATTCTCCATCCATAAAGGTGATGACATCAAAATCTTCATCTAATCTCATAAGAGACAATTTATCAAGAATCCCAAAATATTGGAAAAACCTATTCATTATCTGCCCATCTGCCAAACTACCAACATAATGTACACCGCTATCAAAAGTCACCCCTCCCCTTTTAAAGGATTGTAAACAACCACCACATTTAGCATCTTGTTCAAAAATAGAGACCTTGTACCCATTTTTACTCAAAATAACGCCACACTCTAAGGCCCCTAACCCTCCACCTATTATAACAATATCATAAGGACTCTCCATAACACTATACATTTATATGTTTTAAAATAAAAAGTGTATTACTTGTAGTAGTCCCCTCTATAACATCAACACTCATAGAGTTTTTTTGAGCTATCGAATAGATCATCCCCCTTGAGAGGAAGCACAGAGGTCCATCAGTCTTATTAAATTTGATAATTTTCGTCGACCATTTCTCGGTCCTCTCCGTTACAGAATGTTTATTGACAATAGAGGTGTCTCCATCTCGAATCACAACCACTCCATCCCGATTCAGATGATTAATACAACGTTCAATCACAGCAATTTGAGAGTCCTGATCAATATAGTGCAGCACATCGCTAATAATAAATCCGTCCGCAAAAGGAATTTGAAATGTCCTAATATCGCCATACAGAAACTCAATGTCTTCACACTTCGAAAAACAATTATTTGCAACTGCAATCTTCTCTTGGTCATAATCAACCCCTACGATCCGCCTCCTATTAGAGAGGATATATAACATATAACTCATTGCTCCATAACCACAACCGAGATCAACTATAAACCCATCTCTCGGTAAAACTCTATCATATCTATCATACCACCCTTCAAGTTTCATTTTAACCCTCATATACCACTCAAGAACAGGTCCTTTATAGATATAATTCTTTATGATCGCATCTCTGCAAAATGGATTGGATGTTCTATTAAATTGATCATAGAGAGATATATACTCTTTTTTAAAAAAGGCAGATATGGATTTTGTTTTTTCTTGGTATGTTGTCCCGTATTTATCAGATCCATAGGGAATTCTCTCTAAAATCTTTGAAACAATCAACCCTTTTTTAATATAGAACGGCTGTTTTTTTGATGAAACAAGACCAGGTCCATACAAAATAATCGGGACAATATCGAGTTTAAGTCTCTCTGCAAGGAAGAAAGCCCCTTTATGAAAACGTTGAATATTACAGGAGGGTGAACGGGTCCCTTCAGGAAAAACAACAACACTATATCCATCATTAACCTTATCAATAAGAGATTGTGGGATAACATCGAACCCCTCTCCAACATAGTAGAAATCTAAAAAACGGACAATCCTACCCAAAACAGGGGAGTTCCACACCCAACTATTAGTAACCATTATAAACTTTTTATTCAATACTAATAATTTCAATGTATCAATATAAGATTGATGATTGACAATAACAACAGCAGGCGTCTCAAAAGTTTCACCCGTTTCATTGATATATATCTCCTTATTTAGCAACATCATCTTTAGAAAAGAGCGACACGACCAACTTGTGAAACTATGGATGATCGATTTTCGTCTTTTCATTGAGATCGGAAGCAAAAACGATAATAAAATAGCAAATTGGATAATATAGCATCCCAAGAGGAAGAGGGAGAAAGCATATATTGTATAGAATAAACTCAAAATAGTAAATGGAAAACCACCCTTAGATGTTTGAGATGTTATTAGAACCCTGAAAATATATGGTGGCACTATAAATGCCACAAAAACAACAACTATTATCCCCAAAAGGGAGATTTGCCCCAAAGAGTGCATTGCAGGGTGCTTTGCAAAGATGAGTGCACCCATCCCAACAATTATCGCAAAAGAAGAGAAGAATATCGCAGTCTTATGATGTGCAAGCACTTTTGATCTATCTTTATACTCTTTCAACAGTCCATCCATTATAAAGATACTAAAATCGTCCCCTATACCGAAAATGAAAGTGGATAGAATGATAGTAACAATATTAAAATCTATCCCCAAAATATTCATTACTCCTATGATAATCAGCCAACTTAGAAACATAGGCAGAAAAGAGATCAGCGTCAATTCTATCCTTCCGTAAGAGAACATAAGGGCAAGAAAAATCAAAATTCCGGATATATAAAGGATGAAATAGAAATCATTGCTCACATCTTCCACCATTTTACCTGCAAAGAATGCTTTATCAGCAATAATTACCCCATTTTGAGAATTTATAGTGGAGTATAAGTAATTTTTATCTGACTCCGACAGATTGACTTGAGCAATTAGAGCGTTCATAGAATTTGTTCCGGAAACCCAATTGTTCAATAGATCAGAATATTGACCGTCAGAGTTATAAAGCAGTTTTGTATACTTTTTATTTATCACCTTTTCAAAATCTGAAAAAGCCCCCTCGTCAAATCCGAGTTTTAACCCTATTTGGTCTATTTTTTTATAAATTTGCTCTCCACCATACTTATCAATCAAAGTGTTCCACCTCTCTAACCTATAACTCTGCAACGAATCTGAAATCAAAAAATCGTTTACCGCCGAATAAGATTCAATCCACCCTTTATCCTCTAAAGAGTCAAGGGATCTGCACAGATTTGAATAGTTTACAATGGCCTCATCAATATTTTCTGAGTATGCAATAAACATCACCGAAGATTTCAATGAGTCCCCTTTAGTAAATGAATTCAGTCTATCCTCTGCCATCTTCAAATTTGGTTCATCATAGTTTAGTTTCATCATATCACTATCAAAACCAACTTTTCCGAAGAGAGTGCCCAACACCACAGAAATAACTATAATCGCCCACACAAGAGGCCTATATGTATCGAGGTGCAAATCAGATAATTTCTCAACAAACATTAACAGTTTTCCCCTTTTCTCTGTCCCTTTAGTTACAGTTAGAAAATGGGGCAAGAAAATAAGAGAGAAAAGGGTAGTCCCCACCAATGTTAATGATGAAAAGAGTCCGAAATCTTGCAACAACTTAGAATTGGTAAAGAGTAGCCCTGCAAATGCCCCGATTGTGGTAAAACTCCCTACGGTAAGAGGATAAGACAACTCTTTGATTAACTGTCTTATATCTGTAGAATGATTTGTATGGGACAATACGTGCAAAGAGTAACTGAGGGCAATTCCGAAAATCACAGAGCCCGAACCAACAGCAATTAAAGAGATCTCACCTACAAATAGATAAATAAAGGCAAGTGAGAAAAGGGCACCATAGATTACAGGGGTTATGACTAAAAAGACACTATATCTGTTTCTAAAAGCCAATGTTATGAATATCAGCACAATAATAATAGCAACATTCAATGTAAAAAGGCTATCTTTCTTGATTTGTTTTGCATTATACTCAGCTATTGCAGGGATACCGAAATACTCCCCATTCACAGATAAGTCACCCTTATTAACCACCTTCAAAGAGGATTCTATCACATCAATTATGTGTCTATTTTCCTTATTAGAAAGGAGATGAGTCGGTTGGATTGTGCACAGCAAAGTCCCCCTATCTTTCGAAAATATATAGTTATCAATAATTTCATAATTGAAATTATTACCGAGACTCTGAAGCTTCTGAAGGTTACTTGTCCCGATCGACAGAGGATCTTTATAGATAAAATCTGATATATAATTTCCTATGGGTGATATGAGGGCATTATAGTTCTGCCCCATTTTTAATTCAATATTTTTATCATTTAGGAGGGTGTCCAATCTATCAAAGTCCGAATCATCGAGAAAAATGGGAAGATTGTCATATATAAAAGATGTGTATTTACCTATCAATGTATCATTTACTTGAACTGATAATACTGCATCATCTGAAAACTTCTCATCACTCCCCACCAAGACAGAGAATTGTTTTGCAGCCTCTATCATCCTATCCAAATCCTCTTCTTGAGGATCTTGAGAGTTTGATGAAAACATCACCACAAATCGATCTTTTACAGACAAACAATCATAAATAAGTGAGAAATCTTTATCATCGGGAAAGAAAGTATTTATATCCTCAACATATTTCACCTTTAAAGCTGCAAAAGCAAAAAGAATAGTAGATATAGACAATACTATCCACATTACCAATTTGTTACGGCTGAAAAAATCAAATATACTAACAAATATTTTATCCATTCCTTCTCCCCCTGAATAATAACAATACTAAAAATGATACAATATAGACAGCAATTCCGCAAACAGCTCCGAAAACTACCGCCCCATAAAGATATTGAAACAGGTTGTTGTAAACATTCTCAAACGAGATAGTAGAGAGCGATAAATTCGAATCCGTACTAAGAAGAAGTCCTCCGGTGTAATAGCTTCCGTACAATATAAACGGGATCATTGGCGGAACACTTATATTTGAACATATTACTGTTAAAATAGTGTTTAGTTTCAGGAAATGGGAGACCACTCCAGCCACTATCATTTGATACCCCCAAATAGGAAAAATACCGAAAAAAATCCCCAATCCTATTGAGGCAGCCACTTTGTTGTTAGACTGTTTGGAATTAATTATATTTTCTTGAATAAATCTTTTAATATTCTCTTTTTTCAAAGATTTAATAAATTTCCAAGGGAAATAGACAAACAGAGAAATGATAAGAAGTATTGAGTTTAAGGTACTTATCCTTACAAAATCCCTAAACGGTTTGAAATGTGATACCCTCTGATTATCTGGGGGATAATAGACACGAATCGGTATATTAAGTACCTCAACACCATTCCAAGCTCCTCTGACAATCGTCTCAACCTCAAATTCATATCTATTCGTAAAAAATTTTATCCCCTCAAGTCTTTTGATAGGATAGAGGCGAAATCCAGATTGAGTATCCGACAATCTCTTCCCTGTCTCTGCAAAAAACCAGAAATTAGAGAATTTGTTTGCGAAAGTGTTTCTGGAAGGCATATTTTCAGAATCAAAATTTCTTGCACCTACAATCAGACTATTCGGGTTATCTTCAAGAGATTGAGCAAACAAAGGGATATCCGAAGGGAAATGTTGTCCATCAGAATCTATAGTTAAAACATAATCAAATTGGTGTTCGATAGCATATTTAAAAGATTGCTTTATCGCATACCCTTTTCCCCTGTTTTTTGGATAAGATATATAACAAACACCCATCTCAGTTAAGATAGAGAGGGTCTCATCAGTAGAGCCGTCATCAACAACAATTATATCATCCGTATAATTATGTGTTTGTTCAATAACCGATCTTATCGTACCTCCATTATTAAAAGTGGGTATTGCGACAATAACTTTATGGTTGGTTAATATTTGTTTAGTATCTATCACCGTATCATTTATTCAGCCTTAATATAGCCTTAATTTTCATTATTTTTAGATCACCTGAAACCACCTCTCCCGACATATTCAGACAATTATCCACCTGAGGGGCAATATGTAAGGTGACACCTAAAAGTTTATCTTTTGTTGGGATCAATGCAGATAAAAATTTACACTCTTTAACAGAGACATACATAGCTTTACAAGAGAACTCGTTTGAGATACACTCTTTTATCATCTCCATCGTACACACCCCGGGAACAATCGGATTATTCGGAAAATGTCCCTTAAATATTGGATGATCTTCTACAATGCCTGCTTCATATAAAAGCGTTCCCTCTTCTACACCTATCCTATTGATATTGAAAATATTCTCTTTCATAATCAATCCACAACAAAAATAGAGTGATCTATTTCACAATTAACTTTTTTATTTTTAAACTGATAAACTATATATCCACCCGATTTATCGTCAATTCTTAACATATTGAGAGTTAGATCCGAATCGTCAAAAAACATTGTCATCAAATCAATATATTTTCTCACCATCCTATCTGATGGGGAGAGTAACACTTTATATCCACCCTCTACCCTCACAATTGTTCTATTCCAACCCCGTCCCAACTTTGTAATATCCCCAGACATAGTACTTTGCATCATAAGAGACAATTGGGATAAACCGGGATTCGATGATGAATCAGACTTAACAATTTTCCCAGAGGTGACAATAGTAAAAGCATCTCCATTCATAACAACCCTATCTCCTTTCGGAGTGGTGTAGTTCAAAGCCATCAAACCAGAATTATCATAATAGAAAATCCCATTTGAGGAGATACTATTCTTAATTTTAGGGATCTTTTTAGTCTGTTCAAAATCGCAAGAGATAGTTCTATTTAGAGTACTGAATTTCTTAAGTTTAGCTTCGAATTCACTCTCAACCACACCATCAGGCTGAAAGGCTATCTGCATAGTAATTATGATAGTAGAAACTATTTTAAAAAAATATAACATAATATATGATTAGTAAAATTGAAGATAGCAGTGGCAAAAATAAACATTTATCCTTTATATAATATTAAAAAGTTCATCAATAGTAACTATTCTAAGCCCTCTCTCTTTAACGCCTAAAATAATCTCATTCAAAAGGAGATCTGCATATTCCCTATTATCGTGCAATAAAACCACATCACCCCCCTTTATTCTACCCAAAACTCTCTCTTTGACTCTCTCCCTACTAATACGAGTAGTATCCAAAGAGCGTACACTCCAGCCAACAGAGATCAATCCTCCCCTTCTCACCCCTTTGGCAATATTTGGATTTGTTACCCCAAATGGCGGACGAAAAAATCTTATCTTCTCTCCATAGATAGGTTCTACACAATCATTGCACATTCGGATCTCATTGAGAATATACGAAGAGCTCCTAAAAGGGAGATTCCATTTATGAGAATAAGAATGATTCCCTATAAGATGCCCCTCATCAACCACCATTTTCAATATATCTCCGTTTGCCCGAACATTTTCACCTATCACAAAAAAGGTCGCCTTAACATTGTGTTTTCTCAAAACATCGAGAACTTTTGGGGTAATATCGGGATTGACCCCATCATCAAATGTTATAGAAATAGCATCTTTAACCTCTTCGTTGCAACATAAACTTTTCATATAAAAACCGGCACCTATACTGAAAGATGCATAGATTAACATAGATATAATGACAACAAATAAAACAATAATTACTGCAAACATTTTATTCTGTATGATATATTAAATTTATTATCCAAATCATTGATTATAAGCCCAGATCTATTCTCTGAAATCATATCTGCCAACAATTTTGCAGATGACCCCGACCAAACAGACTCGGCACATTTAGAGACAAAAATTGGATCTTCATTCGGATAATCTCCATTTTTACTATCGATCGAAATATCTGTGATCTCAGCCACAGAGCAATGAAATCTATTACCTGTAAGAATGAGAAAAACAGCCCCCTCTCCAATCCTCCTCCATTTGAATAATTTTAATCTACATAAAATATTTTTGGAAGTGGGGGTAATCTCGTCAAATACCCCTACCAAAACAGATTGAGATTCACCACTATTTATTTTTAATTGAGCGTCTATTACCCCATCTTCAAAACTATGAAATCTGTTGACAAATGTGTTATTATAACAATGAAGCGAGCGCAATAAAGCGATTTGAGCACCTACCGTATTAAAAGTAGAATTGATAAAAGGGGTAGGCGATATGGTTGAATAATCCTCGTAAGAGATACTCTTTAAAAACTTTTCACTATCCGATATACATCCTATCCACGTCCCTGTAATAATAGCGTCCACATTCCCGAAAGGCTCAAAATCAAGCAACGATTCAATTCCGGAAGAGACCCCCATCTTGACAATCCCGCTCATCCTCCTCCTAATATTCATATCGGGGACTAAAATTTTAAGATCCCTACTTAAAGTCTCCGATTGTGTTATGCAATTGATAAACAAGCCCATTATTTCTTAAAAATTAATGAGGTACAATTTCCCCCAAAGCCAAATGAATTTGAGAGAACATAATTAATATCAACATCACTATCAGTCAAAAGAATAGGTGTAAATCCATTTTCCATCTCTTGCGAAAAACGAAGATTTGCATATCTTACCCGGTTTATAATAGCGAGAATTGAAAAAACAGCCTCTATTCCACCAGATGCAGCAAGTGTATGACCTGTAAATGATTTGGTAGAGCTGCTCGGAGGCGGTGTAGAGCCGAATACCCTTTTTATGGCAGCACACTCAGAGGAATCATTATTGAAAGTTCCTGTTCCGTGAAGATTGATATAATCTATCTCTTTCACATCTATTTTGGCCATTTCGATGGCACATTTCATAGATAAATAGTTTCCCTCTCCACACTCAGATGATGCGGTTTGGTGGAAAGCATCATTCCTATTGGCATACCCGGCAAGTGTACAGAGATACTCATTACAATCCTTATCATTTGTCAGAACAACATAACCTGCCCCCTCACCAAGATTGAGACCGGCGCGATTCCTATCAAAAGGGGTACACAGATTGGGGTCAACTATTTTTAAAGAGTTAAACCCCTCTAAAGTAAATTTACACAAAGCATCTGTCCCCCCTGCAATTACATAATCCAACATATTAGCCTTTAACATTTCGGCCCCAAGCAAGATAGCATTTGCTGCTGAAGAACAAGCAGTACTAATGGTGGTACTATACCCTTTTATTCCACAATACTTAGCAATAAAATCGGTACTTGCAGTACAATCGTGATTGATAATATATTTCAATCTCCCTTTGGTACTATTACGCATATATTGTCTATAAAATACCTCTGTTGAATCCATTCCCCCCACTGTTGTTGCCGATATAAGTCCCACCCTTTTACCAATAGGGATTGAAGCTCTATCCAAAGCCTCTTTAGCAGCTATCGCACCCAATAGTGAAGTTCGAGTCATTACTTTATCTCTACCTAATCCCACCATTTGGTTCATATCAGGGTTTGAGAGCTGCACCTCACCAACAGGAACTGACAGTCGGGTTTCTAAAAAAGAAGGAGATCCTATCCGAGCTTGTCTATTGACAAGTGATTGGAAATTTTCCATACATCCGACACCGAGTGATGAGATAACACCTATTCCGCAAACCTTGATAATCATAATATCTATTTACGATTTTTATAGATAAAATCTGCAATCGAATCAATAGAGTAAAAAATCTCTTTGGCAATAGTCGGGTTCTCAAGCCTTATCCCGTAAGATTTCTCAAGGATTAGGATAATCTCCAATGCATCAATAGAATCAAGGCCAAGTCCTTCGCCGAAAAGGGGTTCAGAAGATTTAATATCATCTGGGGTTATATCCTCTAAATTTAGAGATTCTATAATTTTCTCTTTTAGTTCTTGTTTGAGTTGTTCCATTATATTTTTTTTAAAAATTTCATTTCGCAATTATATTTATTATTGAAATAATCACACCAACCATATAGAACCCCATCACACACCCCTTGCTGTATCAGTTTGGATGAATACTCTTTCAAAAATTCGATATTTTTCTCTTCGTTTACAAACATCATCAATTCGCCTTGAAATTTATGCCTAATCGCAATCTCTGCTGCAACAATATTTGCTAAGGTATAGACAAAAACAGATGGAGAAGCCCCTTGAGGCAAATTCTGATTTACAAGATTTTGGTGAGTCAAATCACTCTCCATCGATGAGCTTCTGCAAGACAATACAATTCCAATTCTATTTGATGGAATATCTATCTTTATCCCTTTCAGCAACTTACAAGATGCAATATATCCAAGTTTACATAGATCATCCATTTTGAAAAATTTCATATAATTCTCCCCAAGAGATTTGTACTCTTCTCGAATATAGACACTAAAAGGGATCTCTCCCTGAATAATCTCCACCTCTGAGACTTGAGATATTTTCAGACAATTATGTTTTGATAAAACTACTGCTGCATTTGTTCCACCAAATCCAGATGCAGTCTTTAGACAATGAAATAATGCTTTATCACGGTGATTTCCAGAGACATTAAGCTCAAAATTAAGACCACTGTTGTGATACCCTTTAACTCCGAAAATATGATTATGACGTAATTGCTCGATAGAGAGGATAACCTCCATAACACCGGAAGCACCAAGTGTATGTCCAAAATATGGTTTTAATGAATTAGTAGGAATATCCCTTAATAAGGATAGTTCCATTGCTTTACTCTCCATTTCATCATTAAACAGTGTCCCTGTTCCATGTAAATTGACAAATGATACCTCAGAAGGGGATAAAGAGGCCTTTCTCAGAGCTGCATCAATCGCAAAGTGTAATCCATCACCTGTTCTTGAGGGACCGGATATATGATTTGCATCGTTTGAAAGGGCTCCTCCCGATACTACGACGCTAATCTCATCGTGTCTATCATCGGCAGATAATAACAATACGGCACACGCTTCACCAAGGGTCAGCCCATCCCGTTCAATATCATAAGGTCGACAGATTGTGGGACTAATAGATCTGAAAGAGTTAAATCCGCTAACAACAAAATCACTAATAACATCAATTCCTAACACCAAAACATTATCATAATCTCCCTGCTCAATATATCTTCCACCCACCACTACAGCCGCAACTCCCGAAATACAGGCATCGGAAATAATCAAAGGTCTATTTGCACAATGAAAATAGGAGGCTATCTTTTCAGACATTCTCCATAAATAACACCGATCTATATCGCTGTTTGCACACTCGATATTCCCCTTTGTTGTAGAAATAATCACTAAAGTTCTCCCATCACAAATATCCACGGAGCCTCTTTTGATCACATCTGACAAAGCAATTATCGATAGCTGTTCAGCAAAAGTATATTCATCAAGTTGGCTGAGATCTATCTTTTGTCTATCGATTTTACAAACCGGCGTACCATCTGAAAACTTAGTTATATTTGTGACATAGTTCTCGATTCCTCTGTAATTCTCTTCGGTTGTAACTCCTAAAGAGCTGATAATGCGATTTGTTCCACAAAATACTTTTCTTTTTAGATATTCCATTTCTCTTTCCATTTTATATAAAAATCGGGGGACAATAATTGAAGATCACCCTTATTATCAAGAAAAACCTGTACTGTCGAACCTGTTGCAACAATTTCACCATTTTCCATCCTTATCTCATATTCAAAACAAATCTTTGCAGAATCATTCCCAATATATTTAGTCACCACAGTTGCTATGTCATTGTATCTTAAAGGACGCTTATATTGAAGCTTCAGATCTACTATAGGCGCGGTAAATCCCTGCTCATAAATATCCAAATAGCCCAATCCGGGGTACTCAAAACCGAAAGCCTCTCTCCCATCTTCAAAATAGCGAACATATTCACCGTGCCAAACGATCTTCATTGAATCGACATCGCTAAAGCGAACTCTAATATTAGATTTACATGTCAATTTTACATTTTGATCTTTTACTCTTACCATAACCTATCTCTCTAAAAATATTTTCATTTTACACCCTCCACTCTCAATACCATTAATAAAAATCTTTGCTGAGATCAATGATATATTCATAACCTCCTGCTCCAAAACAATCTCAGTACGCAAACGATCACCAACTTTTGGCAATGCGTTGATTTCAAAATTATTAACCGATCCTATATATCCCAAAGGAATATCCCTTCCCCCCATCTTCTCAATATATCCAGTGCGTAGTGCTGCGGACTGAGCAATATGCTCAATAACACCACATTCGCTAAAAAGTCCATTTTCGCTAAAAAAATTATCACTTTTAATCGTCAAACCACTTATCGATTTTTTCCCCTCCACTCCGAAAAATTCATCCACCATCAATATTTCCCCCCTTTGTGGAATATATTCTAAAATATCCTGATTTACAACTATGGCCTTCTCAGATATTCCCATAATGGTCCTTTCTTATTGAGTTTATACTTTATATAATCTAACACTTTATCCTTAGGTGCATCAGGAAAAATCCAGCTCTTGCCACTATTTTTGGCAGCCTCCTTTGCCCATTGCAAATCAAAATCTCTTACAACATAATATTTAGGATCCAAAAGGTCATCACTCTTATCAATAACCCCCTCCTCCAATGCACGATCATAAACTATTGTATTCGGATAAATCCTCATACCTACATACGTAAATATCACCGTATATCTCAATTTCTTAGAGTTTTCAAAAGTTTTCTTGAGTTGTTCTTTAGTATCACCATAGCCTCCAAGTATCATAAAATGAGAGTAATATACATTATATTTCAATGAGAGTTCAGAAGTAAACAAAATATCCTCAAATGTAAACCTCTTACCATAAGCCTCCAAAGTCTCATCACAAAACGACTCAGTACCAAACTCTATATGGGTAAGACCTGACCTACTATAAAGCGACATCTGCTCATCATTGATATTCGATGGTGAAAAATACGCACCCCAAGAAATATTGACCTTACTATCAATCAATGCCTGAGCAAGTTTCTCATTATAACTATTATGAATATTGAAAATTGAATCTGTGAAAAACCAATAATTTACGCCAAAATCCCGTTTAATCTTTGCTATTGTTTCCACTATCAAATCAATATCCATACACCTAACACAAGTTCCATCTATCTGTGGATATGTACAATAGATACATTTATTTGGACATCCCCTTTTAGTTTGGATATTCAACATACCACTCGCTTTCCAATAATACTCCACCAAATTAGATTCATAAACAGCTTGAGGAGATGGTAAGTATTTTAGCTCATTATTATTAAATTTAGATTTCCCATAAAGATTGGGAATATCTGAGACATCTCTCCTTTGAGACAACCGCTTAATAAGCTCACATAGAGTTTGTTCTCCCTCACCTTTGATCCCAAAATCAACATTCAATTCTCTCATAAAAAGCTCCGGAAAAATAGAGAACCCTGAACCGCCAACAATAAATGGTACTTTGGTAATACCCCTGATAAAATTGATTATTATTTTATAGTCATTAATAAAACCTCTATTATCCAAAGAATTAATACCATCAACATTTCTAATAGAGATACATACGAAATCAAAATTCTCAACCATTAAAATCGAAGATAACTCTTCATTAGAGATGAGATTAAGATCCAATATCTCAACCTCGTAACCCTCTAAATTATCAAGTAAATATGACTTCAAATATGCTGTACCGAGAGGATATACAGGATAGGGTTCTGTAAATCTATTTGTCGATATGATAGCTATCTTTCTTCCCATAAGTCAAAAAAATTAAACCATTGTTGTGGATATCTTCTAATAGTAGATTCAAAACAGGTCAAATATCTATTAAGTATCTCGGTCTGAGATAGATCCTTCTCTATATTATAAAAAATAAAACGATACTTCATCCCCCTCTCCCTCATAGCAAAGTAAAATACAACAGGGACATTGAATTTGGAAGCGAGCAAAGAGGGTCCCTTTGGGAATAATGCACTTCTCCCCATAAAATTCACTCTACAAGCAGTGGTTTTATCCATATACCTATCCCCTTGAAAACAGACAAACTCTCCATCATCAAGGGCTTTCTTTATTTTAATAATAGAATCGAAATTATCATTATTAAGAGCGATAACATTATATTTTCTTTCAGCAGCAGTAGTAAGATTTTTAATATTGTCATATTCTCCATCATACATTACAATATTCAGCTTAATAGGGGCTTCGGAAAAGAAAACAGAACCAATCTCCCAACACCCTATGTGTCCTCCAATCATAATAGCTGCACCCTTATCATATAACTCTTTAAACCGATCTAAATTTTCAAACTCAAAACTATATCTATCTGACAATCCGTTATTTACAGCAATTTTATCTATTAACTCTTGACCAAATATGTAGTAGTGGGAATACAACATAATAATCGATTTAAATCTTCCATATTTAAGAATTGCCCTATTATACCGCCATATCGACCTTGTCGATCTTGGTGCAAAGGGGATAAAATATAGGACTACAATAGATAAAAATGCATATGCGAACTTAATCCCTACACGACTGATCAAGAATATAAAAAATTTATATCCAAATGAACCTCCTCGGGATTTGCCACTCCACCCATTTTCTTCACTTTTCATTAATTTTACGAATGATTAGATCATAAAAATCTTGGAATGTCTTTATCTCAACAAAATCTTTCCTAATTAAGGTTACACCAAAAGTATTGTCAATCAACACAACAACATCAACAAGGTCAAGGCTATCTAATTCTAAGGTATCCATTAATAAATCGTCAGGTAAAAACTTAGAGGAATCAGCCTCAAATTCCTCTGCCAAGACAATATTGATCTTATCTATAATTTCTTGATTATTCATATTTTATATATATTTTTTTATTATAAGTGTTGAGTTTGTCCCTCCAAATCCAAAAGAGTTAGATAGAAAAGTATCAAATTCGATATCAACCCTTTTATTTGGAATATTTAACCTTGATGTGATCTCATCTCCCTCTTCAAAATTGATATTTGGAGAGATAAAATTGTTCTGCATCATAAGGATAGAATATATCACCTCACTCGCACCTGCCATCCACATCTCGTGTCCTGTCAAAGACTTAGTAGATGTAACATATGGATTATAACCTTTAAATACCTCAGAAAGAGCTAATGCCTCGTTAGAATCCCCAACAATGGTTGATGTAGCATGGGCATTTATATAGTGAATATCTTTTAGGTTTATTTTTGATGATTCTATTGCCATTCTTAGAGATCTGATAGGTCCATCAACACTCGGCACCGAAATATGATCTCCGTTAGAAGAGAAACCATATCCAACCACCTCAGCAATAATATTTGCCCCCCTTCTCTTTGCAGACTCATAACTCTCCAACACCAATGTTGCCGCCCCACCACTCGGAACCAATCCGTCTCTGTTTTTATCAAATGGCCTTGAAGCAGCAGTGGGATTATCCTCTCTCATCGAGAAAGCACTTAGGGCATCAAAACTCCCTACCGAATAGATATTTATCTCCTGAGCCCCACCACAAACCATACATTCTTGGAGTCCATTCTTAATAAGAAAATAGGCAATACCTATTGAATGAGAACCACTTGCACATGCACCTGAAACAGTAAAGCTAATCCCTCTCAAATTAAATATCACAGACAAATTCATTGTAACTGTAGAATTCATAGATTGAAAGATATTACCTGACCCCACAAGAGCAGTATTTTTTTTCTCCCTTATTATATCCACCCCTTCAATAACAGGGGCAGCACAACTATCATTACCATACAAAATACCAACCTCTCGAGATGAAAGAAAATTCTGATCAATTCCACTACTTTTTAGTGCCTCCTTAGTGGCAATGTACGCGTATGCCCCCTGTTCGGGAAGAGACATCCTTTTTCTTCTATCCAATTCCTCTTTAAGGTCGGGAAGCTCCAAAATACCTGTAAGTGAGGATCTGTAACCAATTTCTTTTCTATGTGGATCAATACCTACCCCTGAAACACCGTTGAATAAAGAATCTTTAACTTCTATAACATTCTTTCCAATACAAGAATAAACCCCCATTCCTGTTATTACAACCCTATTTTTCATTATTACAATAAAAATTATGTATACAAACCTCCATTAATTGAAATAATTTCACCTGTTATGTATGATGCGTTCTTGGAAGAGAGAAAGGCCACCACTTCTGCTACCTCTTCAGGCGTTCCAAATCGTCCCACTGGAATACTTCTCTTCAACTCTTTTTCATCCAAATCATTTGTCATCTCAGTAGAAATGTACCCTGGAGCCACCCCATTCACTGTAATTCCTTTCTTTGCGACCTCTTGAGCAAGAGACTTGGTTGCTGCAATCAGCCCCCCTTTTGCTGCCGAATAATTAACCTGACCCGACAACCCCTTTATCCCCGAAAGAGATACGATATTTACCACCCTTCCATATCTACCAACAATCATCGGTTGAAGAAGTTGTTTAGTAACATAAAAGAAACCACTGAGATTTGTATTGATAATATGTTCCCAATTATTAGACTCCATCCATATCATCAAAGAGTCACTCCGGATGCCTGCATTGTTAATAAGTACCTCTATATACTCCCCTTTGTGATTCTCTTGCCAATTAGATATGACACAACTAACTTGATTACAATCAGACACATCAAATTGCATCAATTCACCATCAGCTCCACACTCCCTTAGCAATTCCAATGTCTTTTCCCCTTCCGCCTTATTAGACAGATAATTAACCAAAATATAATATCCCATTTGCCCTAATCGTTGACAAATAGCCCTACCAATACCTCTACTTCCTCCTGTAACTAATGCATATTTCATTTAAAATACCATTAAATGTGATTAAATATGTAAAATTGTATTTTTTCGTAAAAATTCAATAACCCTCGCTATCTCTTCATACTTTGTTGAATCGGAGATAAATTTTGGAACGATTAAGCGAATATTATTATAAAGTTCTTTAGTTTTATCAGAGAGCTGATTATCAATTTTAAGACAATCTACAGCCTGCACTAAAGCGATCATCTGTATTGCCAAGACCTGAAAACAATTATCAATAACCCTCTCCGCGATCAATGCTGAATTTGTACCCATACTTACAATATCTTGATTATCATTATTGTTTGGAATAGTATGAACATACATAGGATTTGACAACATCTGACATTCAGCCGCTGTTGATGTAGCAGTAAATTGGGCAGCTTGCAAGCCATAATTGAGCCCTAACTCCCCTAAATTGACAAAAGGTGGAAGAATACCGTTTACCTTATCGTGGAAAAGGTAATTTAACTGTCGCTCCGAAAGTAAGGTCATTTTTGTAATGGCTATCTTCAACTTATCCATTTCAAAAGAGACATAATCCCCGTGAAAATTTCCACCGTGATATACATATTGAGTCTCAGGATCAACGATCGGATTATCATCAACCGAATGAAACTCTTCGATTAGTACTTTAGCCACATTATCTATCACCTCTAAAATAGGACCGAGCACTTGGGGAATGCAACGTAACGAATAAAACGGCTGAACTTTATGAGTGAATAATTTTTTATTTTTCTCAACACCGCTATATAAATCCAATTCTCGTTTGCGTAAAAGTTTACTTGAAGATGAAATATCACGCATAACCTCCGCTATTTGTGATTGTCCTTTATGAAATTTCAAATCATTCAACACCTCAGACATAAAATCATCATAAGAGGAAGCTATCTCATTCATCATCACAGATGCAACAATAGATGCTCCAAGGAGTTTTCTCGCATTTATAAGATTGACCAAACCAATTCCAGTCATCATCCCTGTACCATTCGTAAGTGCCAATCCCTCTCTAATATACATCTTCAAAGGGGTAATACCACATTCTGAAAGCACATCACGAGTATCTGACAATGAGCCCTTGTAAAAAACCTTACCCTCTCCAATATAGGTCAACGCAATATGAGACAACTGAACCAAATCACCACTTGCCCCGACACTTCCGTGTTCAGGGACAAACGGGATAATATCATTATTAAGAAACTCTTTGATAATATTAATTGTATCAAGATGAACACCTGATTTACCCGATAAAAAAGCGTAGAGACGGGATAACATTGCCCCCCTTACACACTCCTTTCGAATGGGATTACCTGCCCCGCAGCTATGAGAACGAATAATATTATACTGTAATTGATTACGGTCATCATCATTTATGCGATATTGGGCCATAGGACCAAAACCAGTATTTATTCCATATATAACTTTATCTTTCTGATAATCAGATAGAAAATTAAATCCTTTTTCGACTATTTGTATTTGATCATTTGATATTTTAACAGGTGATAATCCAAAAATAATATTACATATATCTCTCTCTTTCATAGTTCTTCGACATTTTCTATTTATTTGACTCTTTACTAAAGAAATATTTCCATTTAAATATAATAATATAAATTGCACCTACTGAAATACAAGAGTCAGCAACATTAAAAATAGGACGGAAAAACTCAAATTGATCACCACCCCATATCGGCACCCATTGAGGAATGGTAGTGCTGATAATCGGACAATATAACATATCTACTACTTTACCCATAAAGAAGTTTGCATACCCACCTCCATCAGGCATAAACTGAGCCACTTGAGTAAATGTAGATTCACTAAAAATCAAACCATAAAAAAGACTATCGAAAATATTACCAAGTGCACCGACAATTATCAAGGTAAACCCAACGAGAACCCCGAATGGTGCATTTGCTTTATACATTTTTTTAATGTAGTAGTAAAGAAACCCTACTAACAAAACCCTTGCAAGTGTAAGAATCACCTTACCTACCGCCCCTCCGAACTTCATCCCAAAGGCCATCCCCTCGTTCTCAATAAAATAAATTTGAAACCAATTACCGAATACAGGAATTGATTCACCAATACACATATTTGTCTTAACCAAAATTTTAGTAATCTGGTCAATAAGCAACATTACCACTAAAATAGTGAAAAGAATTCGAGCTCTATATGATTTTTTCATTTTTTAGAATTGAGCTTAGCCTCAACGCTCAAAGTGGCGTGGGGAACCAACTTTAATCTCTCTTTCGGTATCAACTTGCCTGTTTCACGGCAGATACCATAAGTTTTGTTTTCGATTCGCACTAATGCAGCCTCCAAAGAACGGATAAATTTGAATTGTCTTTGGGCTAATTGCCCTGCCTCCTCCTTTGAAAGTGCAGACGCCCCCTCCTCTAAAACCTTAAATGTTGGAGAGGTATCTTCAGTATCATTACTCGTACTGTGTGTTATCGCAGCTTTTAACTGCTCATAATCATCTTTGGCCTTTTCAAGTTTTTGCAAGATAATCTCCTTAAATTCTTGAAGCTCCTCGTCACTATAACGGACTTTCTCAAGATTTTCATCTTTTACTTCCATTGCTGTTTCCTTTACTAATTTAGCCATAATCGTAAGTTTTAATGCGTAAATATAATTAAAATATATTTAATTTTCAAAAAAGAAACACAAAAGTAATCAATCTAATCCGTTTCATTGAAAAATAAATTAATACCTTATTTTGTTTTCATTATTGATCCATTTTTCGAATGGTTCAAGCCCCCTTTTTTTCAATATCGCCTCAATCGGAATTGCCCTCTGAGATTGGGGAATGAGAAACTCTTTATAGATAAAATCATCATCAAAACCAGCCTTTGCCGCATCTTTTCTATCAGCAGCAAAATAAATTTTATCTATATGAGCCCAATAAATTGCAGAAAGACACATAGGGCAAGGTTCACAACTTGTGTACAATATACAGCCTGAAAGATTAAAAGTATTAAGAACTTTACAAGCTTTTCTTATAACATTCACCTCAGCGTGTGCAGTAGGATCATTATCTACTGTTACACTATTTGAGGCCTGCGCTATTATCTCCCCATCTTTCACAATAACTGCTCCAAACGGTCCTCCACTATAAGATGAGGCGTTATGATTTGCAATCTCTATTGCTTTCTCAATAAATTTTTCGTTAATATCCATTTTAGATTATTAAATAATATTTTTTTCAATTTTGATCCTCACAAAATCATCATTAATCCACTCAATATCCTCACCCTCATCCAAAGAATCAAAAAGAGAAATCGATAACGCAAGTGTTTGGGAACACACATAATCTTTGTAATCTTTCAGAGCCTCCGCAATCTCATCTCTATAGAGAATCGACACATTGATTTTGTCAGTCACCTCAAAGTTACAATCTTTTCTTAGATTTTGTATTCTATTTATCAATTCACGTGCAACACCCTCATTTTTGAGATCATCCGTAATTGTAATATCAAGAGCAACAGTGAGTTTACCCTCAGTTGCAACAAGCCAACCCGGCATATCTTCTGAAATGATTTCATAATCTTCAACATCTATAAGAACATCTCCACAATCGAGTTTCAACATATAACTATCACCCCTCATCCCACTCATCTCAATCTGGGAAATATCACCTTGCGACATCGTACCGAAAGAGGAAGAGATCTCCTTCATTTGCTTTCCATACTTTTTACCAAGAGTTTTAAAATTTGGCTTTATCTTTTTAGTAATCAGACCTGTCGTATCTGTTATAAATTCAACACACTTAACATTTACCTCTGTTAAAACAATATCTTTAACCAATCTGAACTGCTCCTCGATAGTGGAATCAAGAATTGGGATTATAATACGGTTCAAAGGTTGGCGAACCTTAATATTAACCTTCCTTCTGAGGGCAAGCACCATCGATGAACTCTTCTGAGCGAGATCCATTCTCGACTCGAGATTCTTGTCAATTAACCTCTCATCATATTCAGGCATAAGTATTTGATGAACAGACAATCCTTTATGAAGGCCAGAGACCGCATTAAGATCTGAGAACAACCTATCCATATAAAATGGAGCAATCGGTGCTGCAAGTATTGAAACTGTCTCAAGGGCAGAATAAAGTGTTTGGTAAGCGGCAAGTTTATCCGAATTCATCTCACCTCCCCAAAATCTCTTTCTATTCAACCTTACATACCAATTACTCAATCCGTCACAAACAAAATCTTGAATCATCCTACCAGCAGAGGTAACATCATATCGTTCATAACTCTCTAAAACATCCTTAATCAAAGTATTCAGCAACGATATAAGCCACCTATCTGTTTCACTTCTTCTATCCACATCGATTTGAGGTTCAGAGTTTGTAAATCCATCAACATTTGCATAGAGAGCAAAGAAAGAATAGGTATTGTACAAAGTCCCGAAAAATTTCCTACGCACCTCATCCACACCGGATTCATCAAATTTAAGATTGTCCCAAGGCTGAGAATTGGTCATCATATACCACCTCAACGGATCCGCCCCATACTCATCTAAAGCCTTGAAAGGGTCAACCGCATTTCCAAGCCTCTTACTCATTTTATTCCCCTCTTTATCTAAAACCAAACCGTTGGAAATAACATTCTTAAACGCAATTTTATCGGCTACCATAGTAGCTATCGCGTGTAAAGTAAAGAACCAGCCCCTTGTCTGATCCACCCCCTCTGCAATAAAATCGGCAGTTTGACCAAACGATGGTGTATCTTTTTTTGCAAGCCCCTCCTGAGCAAAAGGCATAGCCCCCGAATCAAACCACACATCTATCAAATCTGACTCCCTTACCATCCTTTTACCACTATCGGATACCAAGAAAATATTATCCATATAGTGCCTGTGAAGGTCTATCTTGTTATAATTCTCAGCACTTGAATCAGAGGGGTCAAAATGGAGTCTCCTTAATGGATTTTCCTTCATAATACCCGCCTTACACGAGAGTTCTATCTCATCATACAACTCTGATACAGAGCCTATACACTTCTCTTCTTTACCATCTTCACTCCTCCAAATAGGAAGAGGTGTTCCCCAATATCTGCTTCGTGAGAGGTTCCAATCTTGTAAGTTTTCAAGCCATTTTCCAAAACGGCCGCTTCCGGTCGATTCTGGATACCAATTGATAGTTTTATTCAACTCTATCATCCTATCTTGAACAGCGGTAGTCCTAATAAACCAAGAGTCAAGCGGATAGTATAAAACAGGTTTATCTGTCCTCCAACAATGGGGATAATTATGGGTATGTTTCTCTATCTTGAATGCCTTATTGTTCTGCTTGAGCATAACGCAAATATCAACATCAAGAGTAGGTGTATCCTCCTTTGCTTCAGGATCATAAGCATTCTTTACAAAACGCCCTGAGAAAGATCCGTACAAATCCACAGCTACCCTCTCACGCACAAAATCACCATCCAAATCCTCTATCCTATACATTTTCCCCATTCTGTCAACCTGCGCTTGCATCACACCAAATGCATCTTTAACCATAAGTGGTGGTATCCCTTTTATCTTTGCAACTTTAGCGTCGTCAGCACCAAAAGTGGGAGCTATATGTACTATCCCTGTACCATCTTCAACAGTCACAAAATCACCTGTAATCACCCTGAATGCACCATCTTCCGGAGTAATCCAAGGGATCAATTGCTTGTAGGAGATCTCCTCTAAATCCCTACCGCTATAACTCCCTTCAACTATTTCAAAGGGGATAAGTTTATCACCCACCTTATAATCTTCCAACTTCAAGTCAGCTGCTTTAGGATTGAAATGATTATTAATCAACTCCTTAGCAACAATATAGAAGGCAGGAATACCAGTATACGGATTAAAAGATTTAACTATTGAATATTCAATTTTAGGCCCGACACAAAGGGCAGTATTAGAAGGAAGCGTCCAAGGTGTTGTGGTCCAAGCGAGGAAATAGAGGGGCTCCCCTTTAGAAACATCAAACAATTTTTCCGAAAACACATCCCTTATCACCTCAAACTGAACAACTGCAGTGGTATCCTTAACATCACGATAACATCCCGGCTGATTCAATTCGTGAGAGCTCAAACCGGTTCCTGCCGCAGGTGAATAGGGTTGAATGGAATATCCCTTATACAAAAGACCTTTTTTGTAAATATTTTTCAATAAAAACCAAAGTGTCTCAATATATCTATTATCGTAGGTGATATAAGGATCATCCATATCTACCCAATAGCCAATTCGTTCCGTAAGATTTACCCACTCTTTGGTATATTTCATCACCTCCCTCTTGCAGGTGTTATTATACTCTTCCACTGAGATCTTTGTCCCAATATCCTCCTTTGTTATTCCTAGCATCTTCTCAACACCAAGTTCCACAGGGAGACCGTGAGTATCCCATCCCGCCTTTCTCTCAACCAAAAAACCTTTTTGACTCTTATACCTGCAAATAACATCTTTTATCGAACGAGCCATAACGTGATGAATCCCCGGCATTCCGTTAGCCGAAGGTGGCCCTTCAAAAAACACAAACTTTGGAGCACCCTTTCGAAGATCCAACGATTTCTTGAAAATGTTCTCTTTATTCCATTTCTCTAATACTGAACGATTTGTCTCTACCAAATCTAATCCTTTATACTCTTTGAATTTCATCTAAATCATATTTAACTTGCAAATATAATACAACTTAGTTACTTTTGAGAAAAATTGACTAACCTAATAAATTATGCCGACAATTGATATAGTAATACTCGTCATTCTTTTTGTAGCCATCATAAAAGGTCTTATGGATGGATTTATCAAACAAATTGCCGGGATACTCGGTCTGATCCTCGGAATATACCTCTCCTACAAATTTTCTTCACTCCTATCGGTTTGGTTAAATAATTGGATCAATGTATCGGAATCGATCGTTAAAATTATATCATTTGCTATTATCTCAATAGCAGCCATAATTGGTATTGCATTTCTTGGCAAAATAGTCCAAAAGATCGTAAACATCACAACCCTCGGCTGGTTAAACAGATTAGTGGGAGTGCTCTTCGCCATTTTCACAACAATATTGATCCTCGGAATCCTATTTTCACTAATCCACTACATAAACGATGCGTGGTTTACAATAATAAGCAATGAAAAATTATCCGAATCAAAATTTGTCGATGTTTTTATAAAAATCACCGACACTGTTTTTCCGTATTTAAAAAATTTCTTCAAGCTTTCTTAAATATTCTCTTAAACTTTTTACATAGATCCATAAGGTTTTGTTAAAATGGGGCATATTTTTTCAAAACAGGGGTTTACTTTGTAGAAAAAAAGGGATGAAAAATTTAAAAGAGGAGATCAACAGCACAATTGAGGGGATGCTTCCAAGTATGAGCGAAGAGAGTATATCCATTTATAAGAGTTTATTATTGGTATCGATTATCATATCATCTGTCCCGATTATTATCTATTTTCTATAACCATTTATAACTATTAATCGAGGGGAAGTATGAAGAGGGAAAGTAAAATACGCCAACACGACAAGCAAGATTGCGCAGCTGCCTGCATAGCATCAATATGCTCATTTTATGGGCTTCACCTCCCACTCATTACTATAAGAGATGCTTGCGGGACCTCAGACGAAGGGACAAGTATCCAAGGGATATTGGATGCCTCCGAAAAAATAGGGATGTCGGCAAAAGGATTAAAATCCAAAACCAATAACATTGAGGAGCTTAAAAATATTGATATGCCGATTATCCTCCATCTAAAAAAGGAGAATGGGTGGCTTCATTTTGTGGTACTATACGAGATAAAAGGGAAGAGGGCGATGATTCTCGACCCTGAAGATGGTAATTATCACCGAGTTGAGATCAGAGAACTTGAAAAGGAGTGGAGCGGATACATAGTAATAATGAGCCCCTCTCCGACCTTTGTAAAGGGAGATGAAAGGGAGAGTAATTTATTTCGCTTTAAAGAGCTCTTTATGAGCCATAAGAGAGAGTTGATATTATCCCTCTTAGGATCAATAGTCTATATTATTATAGGGTTAAGTACTTCGTTGTTTTTACAACATATTATCGATAACATACTTCCGAAAAAAGACACCACATCATTGATATTCACAGCAATACTAATGATAATATTATTAGTGTTGAGTCTATTTATAGGATATATCCGTTCCCTTTTGACCATAAGGGCAAGTATAAAAATAGATGCGAGGCTTGTTATTTCATACATTAATAAGCTCATAGAATTGCCTATCTCGTTTTTCAATTCAAGGGGGAGTGGAGAATTAAATGCAAGGATCGGAGATGTATATAAAATACGGACATTTATCTCCATTCAGTTGATAATCTTGACAATAAGCACCATTTCCATTTTGATTTCTATATCAATATTATTTACATATTATTGGAAATTAGCACTATTGGTTCTCGCCTTTATACCACTATACTATCTGCTTTACACTATTTCAGACAAAATAAACAGAAAGATAAATAAGAAAATAATCGTTGAGAGTGCAAAGTTTGAGGAAAAAAACATCGAGACCCTCGCCTCAATAAAAACAATCAAATTTTTCGGTTCTAAAAGCATAGCTTCAAGAAAATTAGAGAAGCAATACATAAAAATGTCCCAGGCCTTGTATAGTGGGGGAAAATACGCATCTCTCTTCTCAATGGGGTCGGAAGGAGTAACTAAAGCACTAACTTTCACAGTGTTAATCATAGGATCATACTTTGTCATAAATTCCGAATTGACGATAGGAGAGATGGTCTCATTCTTCTCAATCACAGCATTTTTCACCTCCCCCGTTATGGCTCTTATTGAGAGTAATAACGAAATTACAGAGGCAAATATTGCGGCTGAGAGGCTATTCGAAATATTAGATCTGAAATCGGAGGAGGGTGACAAAAAAGGGAATTACGATATTCCAGTGTGGGATAATTTGACGGTAGAAAATCTCTCATTCTCCTATCCCGGGAGGGGAAAATTACTTGAGAATATATCTTTTGCGATCGAGAAAGGTAAAATAAATGCAATAGTTGGAGAGAATGGTTGCGGTAAAAGCACGATTGCCACCATTTTAATGAGAGGTTACGAAGTTCAAAACGGAAAGATCAGGATAGGAGAGACAAATATCAACCATATCTCTATCGATAAATGGAGAAAATTTATATCGATTGTTCCCCAAAAGGGAGATTTGTTCAATGGAACGATAATGGAGAATATTGTCCCTGGGGAGGAGGAAGCAGATATCGATAAGGTAATCTCAATGTGTAGAATCGCAGGGTTGATAGAGATGATACGCAATTTACCCGATGGTCTGTTAAGTAACATAGGGGAACAAGGATGCAAACTCTCAGGTGGTGAGAGACAAAAAGTGGCATTGGCAAGGGCGCTGTATAGAGAGCCAGAGATTTTGATCTTAGACGAAGCCACAACCTCTCTCGACGATAAAAGTAGATCTTCATTTATTGACACAATTAGGTCAATTTGTCTTGATAAATCCATCACCATTATAATGATAAGTCACGAGAAAGAGAGTATTGAAATAGCTAATAAAATAATTGAAATAAAAACGAATGCGCATTCGAAGGTGGAAAACTGCACACCTAATTTTGCAGTATCATTTTAATAATAAAATTTATGGAAAGAATTGATTTTAGAAGGTATGAAGGGTTTGAATCTATTGATTCTTCCGTTTTAGTATCAGTCAGAGGTGGAATATCCGGGACCTGGATACGAAAAGTCTTACGCTTAATCGGGAAACTGATTGATGAATATGGCAAGGATTTTAAAGAGGGTTTCAAAGAGGGTTGGAACGAAGGTAAATAATACTAAAACAAATTGTTATGAATAACTTAAATAATTTTGAAGTGATTAGCACTGCTCAAGCGTGTTCAATTGCAGGTGGCAGATCTGAAGAGGTCGCCGACATAATAAGAGAGGTAGGAAGATTGATTGGCTCTTTGATACGAAAAATCCTAAAACCTAAAGGGAAAGAGACTACACCGAATACTTGTCCTTGTTAGAAAATTAACACGACCATTCGGTAAATATTTAATTATGTTCGGGAATAATCTTCCCGAACATTTTATAGAAATTTTTCATAATTCTTCACTAATGTTGTAAAAAAATTACCTTTGTAAAATAAAAAGATAATATGTTTAAAAGATATCAATTGTTTCTAATCCTATTTTTCTTTCCCATTGTTTCAAATGCTCAAGATAACTGGAGTCTTGAAAAATGTATTAAATACGCGTGGGACAATAACTTACAGATACAGCAACAAAACATATCTATCGAAAGGAGCAGAAACTCCCTTCTTCAATCACAGTTGAGTTTTATTCCAAATATAAATGCTTCAATAGGTGAAAATATGAGTTGGGGAAGATCTGTAGATATGAATAATCTTGAGGTAATTCATAAATTTTCCAATAGTACAAGTGCCTCGATAGGTGCCTCAATAAATTTACTTGACGGATTATCAAAGTACAATAATATTAGGGGTGGAAAAACAGATGTTGCACTCTCATTGCAGGAGGTGGAGAAATTAAAAAATGAAATATCTATCTCTATCACTAAAGCATACTTACAAGTTCTTCTCTCAAAACAAATATTGATAACATCCGAAGAAAATTTCAAATCAATACAAAATCAAAGAGATAGGACTAAAAAATTAGTTGATGCTGGAAGCAAACCATATACAACCCTTCTTGACATAGAGTCTCAATTAGCCTCAGAGAGGGTACAGGTCGTATCGGCAGAAAATCAAGTAAATTCTTCCCTCTTATCACTGATGCAGCTTTTGGATCTTCAATACAATACCGGTTTTGAGATAGATACCCCGAATATTGACTATTCGATCAATCAATATCACTTTGAAAGCATTGACAGTCTGTATAAGATCTCTTTAATCCTTCCTACTGTCAAAGTCTCTGAGCTCTCCCTTGAAAGATCGAAATACGATCTTAAACTCGCTCAGGGAAGACTCTACCCAACAATATCATTATCAGTAGGGTACGGTACATTTTTCAGCTCCAACTCCTCAGGACATTTCTTTTCTCAATTTGGGGACAATAGAAATCCATCCATCGGACTTAGTATGAATATCCCTATTTTCAACAGTTTGCAAGCAAAAACAAATGTCAAAAACGCTAAGTTATCTGTTAAGAGTAAAGAGTTAGAGTTGAAAAACAAACACCAAACTCTATACAAAGAGATTCAAAGTGCATTGAACGATGCAAACTCATATTACCAGAAACTCCTTGCTTCTGAGAGCAATCTCAAAGCACAGGAGGAGTCATTTAGATATGTATCCGAGAAATTTGATATCGGAGCACTCAACTCCACCGATTATGTAGTTGCAAAAACAAATCTATTCAAATCTCAATCGGATTACTATCAAGCTAAGTATCAATTCGTCTTTCAATTAAAAATATTAGATTTTTACAAAGGGATTCCTATAACATTATAATCTATGGCAAAGAAGAAAAAAAATAAAAAGTCCATTTGGCTAATTAGTGCGGCCCTCATCATCATCGCAGGTTTGGTTGTTTACTCTCAATTTAAAAAAGAAAAAGATATTGTGGTTGAAATATCTAAGCCAAAGGTCCAAAACATAATTGAATCCATCCCTTCAAACGGAAAAATAAAGCCTGTAACCGAGGTTAAAATAAGTCCTGACGTCTCCGGCGAGATTATTGAGCTCAATTTTAAAGAAGGAGACAGGGTGAAGAAAGGGGATCTGGTGATAAAAATAAAACAAGATGTCTATATCTCTCTTAGAGATAGGGCTATTGCTTCATTAAATTCAATAAAAGCACAATATCTTCAACAAGTATCTCAACTCAAACAAATAGAACTCAATCACAATCGTAATAAGAAATTGTTTGAGCAAAAGGCTATTTCAGAATCTGAATTTGAGACATCTTTATCTCAATATGAGGTTGCTAAAGAACAACTTAAAGCTGCAGAATACAATATCCAGAGCGCAAACGCTTCTCTAAAAGAGGCTGAAGAAAATCTTACAAAAACCACTATCTACTCCCCTATGGATGGAGTTGTCTCAAAATTAAATGTAGAGAGGGGTGAAAGGGTAGTTGGAACTTCACAAATGGCAGGTACTGAGATGATGAGAATAGCAGATCTTGATAAAATGGAGGTTTTGGTAGACGTAAACGAGAATGATATTATTCGTATCAAGAATCGCGACACTGCAAAAATTGATGTCGATGCCTATCCCGGTGTCGTATTTAGGGGGGTGGTTACTCAAGTGGCTAACTCTTCAAAAAATGTAAGCACTTCGACAGATCAAGTGACAAATTTTGAGGTTAAGGTGGAAATATTACCCGAATCTTATGCAAATCTCCTTAAAGATAACCCAATCCCATTCAGACCGGGTATGTCTGCATCTGTTCAGATCGAAACATCAAGAAGGGAGAATGCCATCACAATACCTATTCAATCGATTACTACAAGATCCGAGTTAGCAGACTCTATTTCAAAACAATCATCCGAAGGGTATAATGAGTTCGTTTTTGTATATGATAAAGCTACCTCCACTGTAAAAGCGGTAAACATCAAAACAGGTATTCAAGATTTGAATATAATAGAGGTGATAAGTGGATTGGACAAAGATGCTGAAATAGTTACAGGACCTTATAATATGATAAACAAAACTTTGACCAACGGAGCCAAAGTAACTACCAACGAGAAAAATAAATAGCTAATGTGTAAGTTTATTCTTATTGAAACAAGTACACAAGAATGTTCTATCGCTTTATCTTATAAAGATAGTATAATAGCTCTCAGAGAGATAAAAGAGCCAAAAGCACACGCAAAAGTTATTGCTCCATTTATCCAAGAGGTACTAAAAGAGGGAAAAACTTCTATTGAAGAGTGTTCGGCTGTATCTGTTAGTGAAGGACCCGGTTCATACACAGGACTAAGAGTTGGAGTCTCGACCGCCAAAGGGATTTGCTTTGGAGCAAACTTACCACTGATAGGGATAAGCACTATGGAGATTCTTACCCAAATGGCCATTAAACAATTCCAACCTGATAAAGGAAGTGTGATAATACCGATGATAGATGCCAGAAGGATGGAGGTCTATTCGGGAGCTTTTGATTATATGGGACACTGTATAGCCGACACATCGGCGGTTATATTAGATCAAAATAGTTATAACGAGTTGTTTAATACCTATAATTCACTGATATTCATAGGTGATGGAGTAACAAAATATAAGACAATCATCCCTGAAGAGTCCCTTTCAAAATGTCTTTTCGCTGAATGTTATCCATCTGTCGAGGGGATGGCAACACCCACATATAACTCTTGGTTAAACAGAGATTATAAAGATACTGCCTACTTTGAACCCTTCTACCTAAAAGATTTTATAGCAGGGGTGAGTAAGAAAGGTCTATTTTAATGCAGATAGATTATTTGATATTTTGCTTAATTGTAGATTCCAATTTTGCAATATCAAAAATATCTTTCCCTATAATATTTCCCTCCCCTGAAATTAAAAACATACTCGGCAATTTGGTAATATTGTACAACGCTGCATATTGTGAATTAACTCCGGAATTATCACATACACTGACCCAAGGAAGATTTTGATCCTTAACTTGAGTTGCCCAATATGTTTTATCTGAATCCAAAGATACTTGATATACCTCAAGACCTCTGTCATTGTATTTTTCGTATAGCCCCTTCAAATCTGAATTGAAAAGCCTTTGATTCACATCTGCAGCGGTCCAAAACAAAAGTATTGTAAGTTTTGAACACGATTTAGAAAGTGTTTTGACATCTGCATTGATATCAAGTAGGCTAATATCCGGGAAATTAATATGTTGTGCTTGTTGCACTTTATTATTCATCCCCAATAAATTCATCCGCTTAGAGATATCATCTGCTAAAGAGATAATAAAAGGAGAATTTGGATAAAGCGGCTGCAAAGAGTCGTAAACCTTTTTAAATATCAAGACATCATTTAACTCCGCGAAAACAGGGAGCTGTGAAGCAATATTTTGATAGATAACAGGAATCAATGTAATAGATTTTGGATTGTCAAATATATACTTGATTGATTGTCTTTTATGAGCAATATAAAGTGCTCCTAAATCTTTATTTATCCTCTCTTCAACCTCAATATCTCCCCTTTGATTTGCAGAGAGCAACTCAGTAGAGAGAGAATCGAATTGGAAATTAAATTTAGATGATAGAATCTCAAATTCCTGCATTTTTTCACTTTCGGGGGAGCCTGTTAATGATAGTAGTTTTCCTTCAGAATTGAGATTTATAACTATCTTATCACCCCTGAGAACAACAGCAGAAACAGTATTCTTCCCATTATAACCAAAGTAGATAAACTTAGGAGAGGCCTTATCACACTCCATTTTACACACAGCTTTTCCGTTTTTAGTGTAGAGAGTATCTATTGGAACTATTTTATTTAGCGATAATTGAGAAACAATAACCCCACTACTGTCCTTTGCGTCTTGAATATTAATAGAAATTACTGCTTTATCACTGTTATTACAAGAATAAAAAAATATTACAGCGATTAAAATAGAGGACAATTTTTTCATAATAGTGAATTAAATATGTGTGTGTTTATTGTATGATTCTGCAATAGTATTGGCTATCTCATTGAATCGTTCAGGTGTAATTGAAAGTTTCTTCTTCTTAAAATCAAAATCTGATTCCGAATTGAGTGGAATCAAATGGATATGTGCGTGCGGCACCTCCATTCCCAATACTGCAACTCCTACTCTTTTACAAGGGATAGAGTCCTCAACAGCTTTAGCAACACCCTTTGCAAATAGCATAAAATCACGATATAAGTCATCTTCTATATCAAAGATGTAATCTATTTCCTTCTTAGGGATAACTAATGTGTGCCCCTCTGCTAAAGGGTTAATATCCAAAAAAGCATAGAAAGAATCATTTTCCGCAACTTTATAAGAGGGAATCTCTCCGCTGATAATTCTCGTGAAAATTGAAGGCATAAGTATAAATATTACAATTAGAATTCTTAAATAGAAATCCCCAATATCTCAAATCGAAGCAACCCGGAAGGGACAACAACTTCTACTATTTCCCCTTTTTTCTTCCCAATTAGCGCTTTACCAATAGGGGTCGCAGCTGCCAATTTACCCTCTCTGAAATTAGCTTCACTCTCCCCTACCAAGGTATATTCGACTATCGAATTATCCTTCAAATTCTTCAACTTGACTTTATTGAGTATCTGTATCCTTTCGGTATTGATCTTAGACTCATCAATAATCTTAGCATTAGCCACTAAATTTTCAAGTTTTGATATTTTTAATTCCAACAAACCCTGAGCCTCTCTCGCAGCGTCATATTCGGCGTTTTCGGAAAGATCGCCTTTATCGCGTGCTTCTGCAATTTGTTTGGATATTATAGGTCGTTGGCTAATCAATTGTGCAAGCTCAACTTTCAACTTTTCAAGACCCTCTTGTGTTATATAATGCGATTCACTCATATTGGTTATTTTAAATGTAAAAAAGAATCCCGCCATTACGGGACTCTTTAGTGCAAAGATACTATTTTTTTAGAAATAAAATTATTTTATTATTTATAAGTCGTTACTAATTTACATCTCTTGAAATTTAGGTTTCATAATTTCAGAATAGATGATCAATTTATTTGCATCAATTTTTATTTTTCCTTTGGAGGAAATGTCCTCTATCTCAATAGGATCTTCTATTTGAATAGTAGATTGAGCAACATTCACAACCTCCGGAGTTTGTTCTTCATCGATTATTGTTTCATCCCAATCTACTGAAACAGGGAACTTCCGTTCATTAGATTCAAGATGTTGAGCCTCTTCTTGTTGCTTGATTTTCTTCCCTTGCATCTTGACGAAGCCGGCGACGACCAAAAGGAGTACTGTCAGTAATGTACTTATCCAAGAATCCATATAATATATTTATTTAAATTTTTTAATAAATCTGATTAATCGACGCAAATATAATAAAATTTAATTATAATAAGAATAGAGAGAGAGTCCAATATACACCTGCCGCTAATAATCCGCTCACAGGAATTGTAAGTATCCACGCGATTAAAAGATTTTTTGTAACACCCCATCTGACAGCAGAAAGACGTTTTGTAGCCCCAACACCTATTATGGCTCCGGTAATTGTATGTGTTGTACTTACAGGAATTTTGAGTAATTCGGTTAAATATAGTGTCAACGCTCCTGCTGTCTCAGCAACAACCCCCTCAAAAGGGGTAACTTTCGTGATTTTAGTTCCCATTGTCTTAACTATCTTCCATCCACCCGACATAGTGCCTAAAGATATCGCTGTAAAACAGGCAAATGCAACCCAATCGGGAAGATCTTCTATGCTATTTATACCCATACCAATTCCTGAAGAGTGAGATGCTATCATAGCTGCCGCAATAATTCCCATAACTTTCTGAGAGTCATTAAGTCCGTGTCCAACACTAAAAAGGGCAGATGAGACCAATTGCAATTTTTTAAACCACACCTCTGCGTGGTGAGGATTAGCCTTTTTACAAGCATATAATACTGCTAATGAGATAAGAAAAGCCATAGCCATACCAATAAGGGGAGCAAGAAATATAAATGCTGCTATCTTCAAAACTATATTCACTTGAATAGCACCGAATCCACTTGCCATCACTGCAGCACCGGCAAAACCACCTATCAAAGTATGTGAGGATGAAGAGGGTATCCCTCTCCACCAAGTGATAAGATTCCAGATTATTGCAGCTATTATTCCTGCTAAGATAATAGGAAGGGTTATATACTCCTCAGCAACTGTCTTTGAAACAGTGTTTGCTATACCGAACCCACCAATAATAAATTTTGCAATAAAAAACGCCACAAAATTGAAGAATGCAGCCCAAAGCACAGCTTGGAAAGGGGTAAGAACCTTTGTAGAGACTATTGTTGCAATAGAGTTTGCCGCATCGTGAAACCCATTGATAAAGTCAAAGATGAGGGCAAGGACAATAATGATTATTAATAATTCCATATAGTTATGATAAATTATGAGAGATTATGATAATTATGCATACTTAACTATAATGGTCTTTAATATCTTACCCACATATTCGGCGGAATCTGTAGTTTGCTCCATTTCGTGCATAATCTCCTTAATCTTCATTATCTCAACCGGGTCTTTCTCAATTTCAAAAAGCTTTTTAACAAACAATTCATATACATCATCTGCCTTATTTTCAATATCGTGCAAACTATAACAATATTTACGCAATACTGAAGAGTTACTACGGAAGTCTTCAAGTTCATCCATAGATTTACGAATATATGATGCAGCTTCATTGATAAGTTTACCTAACTCCTTGCCACTCTCGGAGATGGGATGAGGATTATAAATTGCTATCCTTTTTGCGCAGCTGTTGATACCGTCTATAACATCATCAAGATGTGAGGCAAGATCGTGTATATCCTCCCGATCGATAGGGGTTATAAAAGTTTTACTCAATTCATCTAAGATCTTAGATGTCAATCTATCACCCTCACGCTCCATCTCTTTTACCCTCCTATAATAGTTCATTCTCTCTTCAGCCGTACTATAATCCAATCCCTCCAAAAATATAGCTGAGGACTGGAATAAAACTTCAGATAATTGTTTTAAAAGTGGAAAAAACCTTGTCTCTTTTGGTGCAAAACGACTAAAAAAGGAATTATTCATAATAATATTTATTTAATTTATATTCAGATATTTACAATAACAATAATAAACACAAAATTAAATATTAGATAAACACAAGATGTTTCATTCTTGTTAAGATTATTAAATATATCTGATATTTCCCTTATCAATATTGATTTGAGCTTTTAACATATCCATCGAAGTGAACTTTCTCTCCTCTCTAATTCGATGAATAAAAGATATTTTCATATCTAATCCGTATATATCATCATTAAAATTCAAAATATGAGTCTCTATTGTCCTTTGATTACCTTCACATACAGTCGGCCTGTTTCCAATATTACAAATACCATCGTAAACGTCACCGAGAACCTTGACTTTTACATAATACACCCCGTTGCAAGGGACGAGTTTTAATGGCTCATAAAGTTGCATATTAGCTGTTGGAAACCCAATAGTCCTCCCCAACATATTGCCGGAGACAACCACCCCGTAAAGAGAGTAACAATATCCCAACAACTCATTAGCATCGACAACATTTCCACAATCCAACAACCGCCTAATTTTTGTAGAACTTACCATATTCCCCCCCTTTATAACCTCATCGACAACCTCTGTGTCAATACCAAGCGATGTAGCTATACCTCGCAACTCATCCTGGGTCTGATCTGTTGCACTTCCAAGTTTGTGATCATATCCTATAATTAGGGAGGAGACATTATATTTATCTATCAAATAATCTTTTAGAAAGGAGTAAGTACTCAATTTGCTAAATTCTCTACTAAAATCGACAACAATAAAATGGTCAATTCCGAAAGAGAGTATCAACTCCCTCTTTTCATCCAACGAGTTCAATAATCGTAGAGCATAAGCATCTTGTTGAAGGACATTTCTCGGGTGGGGCCAGAAAGTGATGACTGCACTCTCTTTCCCCTCCCTTTTTGCCTTCTCTTTAAGAATCCCAAGAACAGCTCTGTGTCCGGCGTGGACTCCATCAAAAAAACCTGTAGCTGCTACAACCATTTTACTAATTCAAAATCTTGACGGTGAGGAAGAAGATCATTCTTTGCAAACACTCGAGCTGCCACTTGATACACCCCTGTCGTGCTAGGAACTATACAACACTTGTAGGTCGCAACCCCCTCCTTCATTGAGACAAAATCATATCTGTAACTCCCCTCAACATGATACCTCCCTTTCTGATCCTGAGTCGTATAGAGTATCTCTGCCCCAATATCACCGGGATCAATATCACCTAAGAAGAGATCCAAATATGAGTAACACTCCTTACCGAGCATAAGTTGCTCTTGTGAATCACTCGGGCGAGAATAGTTTACCACCTCGATATGTGGCCAACCTTTACGCATTTTCCTCTTCCATAGTGCAATATCACTTGCCATAGCAAAATCATTCGCAAGAAGCTTCTTAGATCTCTCATACAAAGGATAATAGTATTTGTTCAAATAATCGGTTAACATCCTGTTTGTTGTAAAATCACAAGCAACCTTAGCCACTGTATTTTTTATAATTTGAATCCAACCTACTGGCAAACCACTCCTCTTTTCAGTTTTATAAAACTTAGGGGCAATGTCGTTCTCCAAAATATTATATATCGTAGCTGCATCGAGCTCATCTTGAAAATCTTGATTATCATAAGTGCGCTCCATCGGCAATGCCCAGCCTGCATCTTTTTTATACCCCTCTACCCACCATCCGTCCAAAACAGAAAAATGCATAACACCATTCATAACTGCCTTTTCACCTGATGTACCCGAAGCCTCCAATGGCCTTGTTGGGGTATTCATCCAAACATCCACACCCTGAACTAAATATTTAGCAAGATTTATATCATAATTTGGAATAAATACAATCTTTCCTATAAACTGAGGCATCTTTGATACATCTATAATCTTTTTTATCAATTCCTGACCCGCCATATCTGCAGGATGGGCCTTCCCCGCAAATAGAAACTGAATCGGCTGCTTAGGATTATTAATTATCTCATCCAACTTATTCAAATCTCTAAAGAGAAGGTGTGCCCTTTTGTATGTTGCAAATCTTCTTGCAAACCCGATAGTAAGAACATCATCCCTCAATGTATCAAGTATCTTTACTATCTGATGAGGAGAATAATGACTTGCTGCAGTCGGGTCTGAAATACGTCTTCTCACAGCCTCCATCAATCTACCTCTCAACTCGTGACGGACATTCCAAATAGTTTTGTCCTCAACCTTATAAATTCCATCGAAACAACTCTTATCATAGTGATGTGATGAAAAATCGCTACCGAAAACTTGTGAGTGTATCTCCTTCCATTGAGGAGCTGTCCAAGTGGGATAATGAACACCATTAGTTACATACCCAACGTGCAATTCCTCAGGCAAATAACCAGGCCATAAAGAGCCAAGAATATCTTGACTCACTTTTCCATGAAGCCAACTAACCCCATTTACCTCTTGAGAAAGATTACAAGCAAGATTACTCATTGAGAATTTCTCTCCGCAATCTTTTTCATTGACCTTCCCGAGTGACATAAGGGTGTCCCAGTCTATCTTCAACCTTGGTGGATAGTGAGAAAGATAGGTACGGAGCATATCCTCACTGAAAGCGTCGTGCCCGGCAGGGACAGGGGTGTGTGTGGTGAATAGAGATGAAGATCTTACAAGTTCCAACGCCTCTCCATATGTTAAAAAGTTATCAACAATATACTCTCTAAGTCTCTCTATTCCGATAAAAGCAGCGTGTCCCTCATTACAATGATAAACATCCGCTTTTATACCCAGCAATCTAAGGGCACGAATACCCCCTATTCCAAGGAGAAGTTCCTGCTTCAACCTGTTTTCCCAATCCCCTCCATAGAGGTGGTGGGTAATTTTACGATCTTCGGGAAGGTTATCCTCAAAATCTGTATCCATAAGATAAAGTTCCGTCCTCCCAACATCTACCCTCCAAAGCCGTGCATAAACATTTCTCCCGGGAAATGCCACAGAAACAGTAATCCATTTATCTTCCTTGTCACGAACAGGGATAGCCGGGATCTTCAAGAAATCTTGTGCCTCATAATCTGCCACTTGATCCCCTTGTGCTGTAAGCATTTGTTTAAAATATCCATATCTGTACAAGAGACCTACACCTGTCATATTTACCTTCATATCGCTCGACTCTTTAAGATAGTCCCCCGCGAGGATCCCCAATCCCCCTGAATAGATCTTCAAAGAGGTATCCAAACCATACTCCATACTAAAATATGCAATAGAGGGTTTCGATCTCTGATCCTTTTCAGACATATACTCATTGAACATAGACGCGACCCTATCCAACTCATTGAGAAACTCGTGGTCATTATCTAACCTTTGATAATCGCTTAATGTGAGCATATCCAAGAGTGCTATCGGATTTTTATGAACCGTCTTCCAAAGCTGAGGATTAATCCTTGTAAATAGATCCATAGCACATTGATTCCAGCACCACCAAAGATTTTTAGAGATTATATCAAGATATTTGAGCCTGTCAGGGATCATCCTCGTAACCAAAACTCTACTCCAGGAGGGCCTATTAGTCTCCACCTTTCTATATGAGGTATTTTGTTCATCCCTATATTCTGGAAACTCCCCCTTACTCTTAACAATTTTTGATATTGCAATAGAATATGCCTCTTTGTAATACTTAATATTATTCTCCCACAAAGCTATTTTTGAAACATCAACAGCATTTTTCTTATAATTCAACATATTCTTATCGTCAAGTGTCGAAATCTCAATCACTTTTGATGCAACATCTTTAACTACGGAGTCATAATTGGAATCATCCCTTTTAACGATAGAAATAGAGGGGTGCGACATACTGAAGTGATCATCTACCCAAGCAGCAAAGCCTGAAAGAGATGTAGTTATAGTCGGAACCCTAAAAGCTAAAGACTCCAATGGAGTATAACCCCAAGGTTCATAGTAAGATGGAAATATCGTAAGATCCATCCCTATTAAAAGATCATAATACTTGATATTAAAGATACCATCATTACCATTCAAATATGAAGGGACAAAAAACACTTTGACCTTATCTCCATTTTCATTGTTGATATTCAACCCTTTCAACCTATTTAATATTGCATCTGATTCTGGATCGGCAAGGAGGTGTGTTGTGTTTGTTCGGTAACCGAGTAGACTTTCAGATCCCTCTTTTGAAGATAAATTTGATATTTTTGATAACAATTCCTTATTGGGACCATTATGGGCAGAGGGAATCATAATAAATGCCAAAATTGTCTTGCCGTTGTAGCCTGAGGTTTTTAACCTCCCCATAGCATCAATAAATACATCAATCCCTTTATTTTTATACTCATACCTTCCACTTATCCCCACAATAATTGGATCGACATAACTCTCCCCCGACATTACCGAAGCGATCTCAATCATCTTTTCACGCCCCCTCGAAGCACATTCTGAGAATGTTGTGTTATCAGGGGTTATACTATTATCAAAACCGTTAGGGGTGATGATATCAGGTGCTTTTTCGAGAAATTGCTTGCACTCTCTTGATGTAATTTCGCTTACGGTGGTAAAAGCATCTGCATATATTGCTGCACACTTCTCAAGGGAGTGTCTCGCCATAACATTATAATATCTTGCTTTTTCATCCCCATTATAACTCTCCATTGATTCATAAAGAGGGACATTATTGCAAGCAAGACACCTTCCAACGACAGTTGCGTGGGTAGTAAAAACAGTTGCAATAGGAAGGTCTGTCTCCTTCAAGTATAGAAGCCCTGCACCTGTCATCCACTCGTGAAACTGAGCTACAGCTTTATGGTGCGGATTGAGATTGAATCTCATAAAACTCTCTATAACTTTCCCTGCAGCATAACCAAATAGGGCAGATTCGATAAAATCCCATTGACCACTGATAGAATCCAATTTGAATCGTTTCCAGAAATCGGTAAGAATCTCATCTTTTTTTGAGATAAATTGGGAGAAATCTACCAAAATAGCAACCGGATTACCTGGAACATTCCAGCGTCCAATTCTTATCCTCAAGCCCTCCTCTGCAGCATTCACTCTCCAAGTCCTAAAAAGAATTTGATCTTCTGTAAACTCCGGGTTTTGACGAGTATCCATCCATACGTCAGGTCCGATATGTATATGATTGTTTTTAAGTTCTTTCGATAGGTTTAAAGATTTAGTTGCAATTACGGTGTGAATTCCGCCGATTTTATTACAAACCTCCCAGCTCACCTCAAAAAGGTAGTCAGGCATAATCATTTTGTCTGATGTCATATAATTTTTAGTTGATAAACTTATTCTTGTTTTAATCTCTTATCGACACGTAAAATAAGGTCGCTAAGGACATTCATATAATTAATAAAAGCCTCATAAGGGGTATCGTATGGGTTAAAATAGTTATGTACCACCCCGTCAGAGAAGAATTTAGTACACATATAATAGAAATGGTCGCTCTCCTGCAACTTCATATAGTCTTCTGTTATCTTTGAATCTTCCGCAGCTATAACCTTATCACTTATGGAGTAGAGTTTAGAAAACGCCTCATTTTGCAACTCATTGCCAAGCCAAGCGGTAGTATCCCTCTCTTCATCTGCCCAAGATATTGGAAATGCAACACTTAGCGGAGCAATGGGCTTATGTTTAGTGGTGGCCTCGGATGGGGTGCAAAATTCAAAATCGGTACGACTCAAGATGGCATTTGGAAGATTTGCGAAAAACTCAAAAATTCCTGTATTTTTATTTTGATGTTCTCCAAAAGTCTCATAATCCATAAAAAGATTTATTATCTCACCATCCTTTATCGAGTTAGAGAGCCAATTGGAAAATTTATCACAATCAACAGGCCAATTTCCCCAAGATCTGTCGGAAAATCTGAAGGCAATATCGTCACTCAAAATAAAATTTCTAAGGAGCAATTTCAATCGTGGATTTATAGCATTTGTATAGATATAATTTGGTGATTTCCAACCGAGGATATGTTTTGCCCCCTCTGTTAACATAGTGTGAAATCCCATTTTGTAAACCATCTCACCTATCTTATCCGAGTAGATAAGTTCTGTATTTCTGAACGATTTAGGTTTACTCCCGAAGTGTTTAGTTATCAAAGAGGTATGAAGTTCTACCTGCTTCTTGAATTCTGAAGGGGAGATTAGGGATGAAAGATTATGAGAATAGGTTTCAGCAATAAATTCGACATTGCCCGTATCACCAAGCCTTTTAAAACTCTCTAAAACCTCCGGAGCAAATCGTTCAAATTGCTCGATTGCAACACCAGATATGGAGAATGCAACTTTGAATTGTTTGCCGTTTTTCTTTATCAAATCAAGCAGAAGATTGTTCATCGGAAGATAACACCGCTCTGCTACCCTCTTCAGTATCGTTCTATTTGAAAAATCATCAAAATAGTGTGAATCGTTACCTATGTCGAAGAAACGATATTGTCTCAACCTATCGGGTTGATGAACTTGAAAATAAATACATATAGAAGGCTTCATTGGCTTATTATTTTAGTGTCGATAAATATACATCTTTTATGGCTCTTGCCGCATTGTCCCATTTAAGGGAATTGACCTCATCTAAACCGCATTTTGATGCCATAGACGAAAGGGCAGGATAAGCAAGGAGGGCATAAATAGCATCTGCCATAGCATCTATGTCCCAGAAATCCACTTTAATTGAATGTTTCAGAACCTCAGCTACCCCAGATTGCTTTGAAATTATTGTTGGCACACCTGAACGCATTGCCTCTAATGGAGATATGCCAAACGGCTCAGAAACAGAGGGCATTACATATACATCAGAATAGTTAAACATCTTCTGAACCTCAGCCCCCTTAAGGAATCCTGTAAAATGGAATTTGGTTGCTATTCCCAGTTTGGCAGCTCTCCTTATGGAGCGATTCAGTAAATCACCGCTGCCTGCCATAACAAACCTCACATTGGGGTATTTTTTTAGCACTTTATTTGCAGCCTCGATAAAATATTCGGGCCCCTTTTGAAATGTTATCCTCCCTAAAAAAGTAACAACCTTCTCTGGAACACCCCGCTGAACAGCCATCTCATCACGCCCTCCAAAATCCACCGCATTATGCACCGTAACCACTTTATTTGGGTCTATTCCATATTTATTGATTACTATATTTTTAGTTAAGTTGCTAACTGTAATTACCTTATCTGCAGCCTCCATCCCCATTTTTTCGAGATTATAAACCTCAGTATTGATATTCTCTCCACTTCTATCATATTCGGTAGCGTGAACATGAATAACAAGGGGCTTCCCAGAAAGTCGTTTTGCAGCTATACCTGCAAGATATGTGAGCCAATCGTGGGCGTGAATGACATCAAAATCATTTTCTAATGCAATCGTCCCTCCAATTAGAGCATATCGAGCAACCTCCTCCATAAGATTTGCCCCGTATTTACCTGAAAACTTGTATCTCTTTTTAAAATTGAGCGAGAAGTTCTTCACATTAGCCCTTCTCTCACTTGAGGCTAACTCTGAAAACAGAATCGGGTCCATATAAGGGACCATATTTGAACCTATTCTCAAAAATTCAACCTTATTGAAAAATTCCATCGAATTGATAGATATATCAGCAGCCTCTATATCACTGGCATTGATAATTTTAGCAACACTATTATCTTCATCTCCGGAAGCAGAAGGCATAACAAAAAGGACTTTAACATCATTGTTGACCAACCCCTTTACCATACCATAACAAGCTGTTCCCAATCCACCCGATATGTGGGGAGGAAATTCCCAACCAAACATTAAAACTTTCATTGTTCACCCCCTTCTTTATATCTCTTAATAAAATATTTAGCTCTCAGAATACCTGAGACTGCAACCGAACTAGAAATAGCTCCGTGAGGAAAATGTGGAGGATCTCCATCGTACAATTCACAGATGGAGCCAACACCATGAACAGTAATATCCTCCTCAAAAGCATTCACCAACTCCTCTGCCTTGTTCACAAATACAGAACCAAAAAGTTTTAAAGAGGCCTCAATATAGAATTGTAACAACCATACCCTTGTCGATCCCTGATGATAAGAGTGGTCTCGCTGATACTGATTTCCATCGTATATCCCCTTGTATAGTGGGTTTTTAGGGGCCAAAGTCCTTATCCCTCGAGAGGTAAGCAATTCCCGTTTAACAGTATATAAAACCTTCGCCTTAGCCTCATCAGAAATAGGAGAATAATTTAGAGAACAGGCAAATAGTTGATTTGGTCTGACAAAGGTATTTTGCCCCTTCTCATCGACATAATCTGCAAGAAAACCGGGATTTTCCACCCAGAACATATGGAGAAATGATTTATCGATTTGAGACTTTATCTCACCCCATTTCAAAATAGATTTTTTATCTTTACCATACTTGGATTCCATCTCTATCACATAAGACAAAGCATTGTACCACAAAGCATTGGTCTCAACTTGATAGCCTCCTCTCTCAGTTATGGGGAGCCCCTCACTATAGGCATTCATCCAAGTCATAGAAACATCCTTCATCTGTGCCCATAACAGTCCGTTTTCATTTAAGCTGACTCCCATTCTCCCCCCATCTATAAAGCTGTTAATAATGAGTTTCAACACCTTTGAGAACTTCTTCCACGCCAATTTTTCATCACCTGAGAAAAAAGAATATTGTTGTGCCACCCAGAAAAGCCAAAGGGAGGCATCAACTTGCTTAGACCCATAAAAAAGTTGATGGTCATATTTTTTATAAACCCCTGATATTAGTTCGTCAAATGTCTTTGTATCACCATCATTCATTATCGTTATACCCGGCAATGCAAGAAGAGTCTCTCTAAGCCCCCTCCCCAACCAAGTAAAACCAGAATAGAGCTCCTTTATCCCATCGGCTTTGATAACAAACTGTTTTGCAGCAAGTTTAAGACAATCTTCATAACTTCCTCTGCTCATCCTTCCCGTAACTTCGTTTTCAAACACCTTTGAGAGCCCCTTAGGGGAGATTGTCTGTGTCGAAATAGAGAGTATCACAGACTCACCCTTTTTAATAGGAAGTTCAAAATATCCGGGATTAAATAAATCCTCTTTATAGTCAAAACCTCTCCTCTCCTCCTCTTTGTAAACAACATCATAATACCAATCTGGGACTGGGATAAAATCAGACTTGCGACTTATCTGCAACACAAGATTTGGAAATCCATCGTACATTTTAAAAGAGCACCCACCATCAACCTCCTCAAATGAGGTATTTGCAACAGAATTTGCTTTTGTCAGAGAGTGAATATCTCTAAAAGCAAGGAAAGGTTTCAACCTTAAAGTTGTTGGCGAATGAGCTTCAATCAGAGTGTATTTTATGAGTAATTGCTCTTTATTATGAAGAAAAACAAGAGATTTCTTAAATATCATCCCTCCAACACGATAGATAATATCACAAGAGCGATCAAGCTCAAAATCTCGAATATATTTGTGACCTCTCGGCTCGTAAATAGTGCTTCCATAACACTTGATCCCAAGATTAAACTCCTGCTCGTGCTGTATAAGGGTCTCATCTACAGATGATAATAAAACATATCTCTCCCACCCAAATTTTTCTATAGGGAGAACAAATAGTCCATGGTATTTCCTCGTATTGCACCCTACAATCGTAGTGTTACAATAACCCCCTTTTCTATTGGTGGATAACACCTCTCTTTGGAGAGAATATTCCAAATTTACCAATTCCGATTTATTAAATTTAAGATATGACATATCAGTTGTATTAATCTTTTAATAGGACAATTGAGGATCTACTCGGCAAATATAGTGAAAGAAAATCGCCACCAACTTTGTTATTTGTATAATGGATAACACTATCATCATTTCTTCCAAAACCATTAAATGCTTTCGAGTCGGAATCAAGCACAACTCTATATCTCCCTGCAGGTGCCTTAAAAGAGAAATCTGCAATCGAAAGTAATGGATTGAAATTAAATGCAAAGATAAAACTTCCACGAGCAAATATCAAAACTTTTTTTTCCTCATCTGTAAATATGTGAAATAATCTATCCATCAATATTTTACCCTTTGCAAAAAGGGTTATAACAGCCTTATCAAATCTAAGTAACAAATTATAACGTAAAGACTCATTCTCACTTAAAGACCATTGTCTGCGAGCATAAAAATAGGACCAATTATTACCTTGTCTGGGAAAATCTATCCATTCAGGGTGGCCAAACTCATTTCCCATAAAATTTAGATAGCCGTCACCCGCAGTCGCAATAGTAATCAGTCTTATCATTTTATGCAGAGCAATCCCCCTATCGACGACAAGATTATCAGATGTAATATTCATAGAAGTATACATATCCTTATCTATAAGCCTGAATATTATAGTTTTATCACCGACCATTGCCTGATCGTGACACTCAGCATAACTGATTGTCCTCTCATCCGAACGCTTATTGGTGAGCTCATAATAAATCTCACCCATATTCCACTCCTCATCACGCCTCTCCTTTATCCATTTAATCCAATGGTCTGCAATACCCATACTCAATCTGTAATCAAATCCTATGCCTCCCAATTTTAAAGGGGCAGCAAGCCCGGGCATTCCACTAACATCCTCAGCAATAGTGATCGAGAAAGGATTTATCTCCTTCACTAAAATATTGGCAAGACCAAGATAGGTAATCGCATCTTCATCTTGATTGTCATCGAAATAACAAGAGTAATTTGTAAAATTCTTGCCCAAACCATGATCAAGATAGATCATACTTGTAACACCATCAAAGCGGAAACCGTCAATATGGTACTCCTCCATCCAATATTTCAAATTTGAAAGGAGGAAAAACAAAACAGAAGTGTTGCCATAATTAAAACATCGGGATTGCCAAGCGGGGTGGCGACCTCTGCTTCCGGAGTGGAAATACAGACAATCGGTACCATCAAATTTACCTATCCCCTCAACCTCATTATCAACCGAATGTGAATGAACAATATCCATCACCACCGCAATATTTGCTTTATGAGCGCTATCTACAAGTGCTTTAAACTCTTCCGGGGTTCCATATCTCGAACTCAGCGCAAAAAAATTGGATACTTGATACCCGAAAGAACCATAATAGGGATGCTCTTGTAAGGCCATAATTTGCAATGTATTATAGCCTAAGTCTATAATTCTCGGCAACACATCTTCTTTAAATTTTGTAAAGGTCGAAACTTCTTCCCTCTCCGAACTCATCCCAATATGAGCTTCATAAATCAAAGGGTTTTTCACCTTTACCCTATCTATATGTTTCCATTTATAACTTATTGAAGGAGACCATATCTGAGCAGAGAAAATCTTCGTTATAGGATCTTGCACACATCGAGTTGCATAAGATGGTAGTCTCTCTCCTCCCCCTCCGTTCCACTCTATATAGAGTTTAAAAAGGGTTTTGTGGGGAAGTATATCAGAAGAGACCTTAATCTCCCAATTACCATTCCCGACACTATTGAAAACATACTCATCACTTTTTTTCCAAGAATTAAACTCCCCTATCAGATATATAGCTGTCGCATTTGGGGCCCACTCTCTGATAAATGTGTTCTTTCCTTTTCGGTGCACCCCATAGTAGAGGTGATTATTAACACAATTTAACAGCCCTTTATCGTACCCTGCTATCTCAATCTTCTTTGAAATGATAGCGCGAGTGCGTTTCTCAATCCTCTCTTTAAAAGGGAGCAAATAAGGATCGCTATCAATGATGGAGTTCATATAATTATACTATTTCTCAAAGGTAATAATTTTATTCATCTCCGTCTCATTATCTCTAAGCTTTTTTCTGCAATATTGGATAAGTTTTACCGCCTTCTCGACATCTTTCGAAACAGTTTCAAAAGAGCGATCAGGATTTTCTATCTCTGCAACAAGTTTTTCCAATTGCCCTAAGGCCTCTTCATATTTTAATTCTTTCATAAGTGATAATATTGCCTATTATTTATTGATTTCTGTCTCATTTACAGTACACAACGCCACTCCGTCATTAAAAACAACCTTTATAAGATCCCCCCCCTTCAACCCATTGATTGAGCTGATTCGGTCTCCGCTTTTCATTACCAAAGTATGCCCTGACAATAATATATTTTTAGGATCACCCCTCCTTACCCTTTGCTCAATCAGATCCAACCGCCCATTCTCTTTAAGAAAATATTTAACAAATGAAGAGCGGATGGAGACTAAGTAATTCATAATCCTCACCTCCTCCATTTTGTATTTATTTGACAAAGCAATAGACAATCTCAATGCGATAGAGGAGATCTCCGCATCAGCCGATTCAATAATATCTATCAGATAATCAGCAAGTGCTGTCGGAGTTTTAACACTCGTGTGGGACACCATATCCGCAATGTGGTAATCTTGATCGTGTCCGATAGCTGTGAGGACTGGGATAGGAAATTGGGCAATATTTATCGCCATTTCGTAATCGTCAAAACAAGAGAGATCTGTTGAAGAACCCCCACCACGAATTATAAGAACTGCATCGAAAGGCACCCCTTGTTCGAGTAATCCTGCAATATTTTCAAGAGATGCTATTATTCCAGCTGGAGATGACACCCCCTGCATAGGGGAGGGAAAGAGGGTTGTTGAAAATTTAAATCCCAATGTGTTTTCAGAGATATGAATCATAAAATCACGATAGCCCGCAGCATTTTCTGATGATATGATCGCAAATCTTCGTGGTAAAGTGGGTAAAGAGAGGGCTGAATTGAGCCCAATCATCCCCTCTTTTTCGAGACGTTCTATAACCTTCCGTCTTAAAACTTCAGCCTCTCCGATTGTAAATGAGGGATCTATATCATTAACGATGAGACTCACCCCATACAGCTCCGAATATTGTATTTGAACAAAGAGCAGGATTTTCATCCCGGGAGAGAGTGACATCCCAGTTCCACTCTCAAAATATGGGCGAATAACTCTCCAGGAAGATGCCCAAATCACCGCTTGTCCTTTAGCAATAATGTAATCATCTTCTGACTGTTTCTCTACTATATCTATGTAGCAATGCCCTGAAATATTCTCTTTTACAGCTGCAACCTCACATTTAATCCATATTCTGTTTGGAAGAGAGGATTGGATAGTGTTTTTTATTTTGTTCTGTAATTGGGAAAGGGTTATCCCTTTTGTCTGGCTCATTCTACAAAAATAATATTTTTTGCCCTATATTGTTTACTATTTCGTACTTTTGCAATTAAATCATTAATTTTTATGAAAATTACTCAAGCCATCTTCTCAGGTAGCAGTCAAAGTATTGATGATAAGCTAAAAACAAATGGCTATGAGTTTGCATTCATAGGAAGATCAAATGTTGGAAAATCTTCACTGATCAATATGATTTGTGACAAAGGGGCACTTGCAAAAACATCGTCTACACCCGGTAAAACATTGCTAATAAACAGGTTTTTAATCAACAACGAATGGTACTTAGTCGATTTGCCCGGCTATGGTTTTGCCAAGATTTCAAAAACAGCTCAAGAGAAGATTTTGAAAATGGTGCTTGATTATATCGGGAAATCAGAAAAGTTAGCCATCCTCTTTGTCTTGTTAGACTCACGTCACGACATTCAGAAAATTGATCTTGAGTTTCTTCTTGCCCTCCAAAAAGCAGAGGTGCCTTTTGCAATAGTCTTTACAAAATGTGACAAACTCGGAAGAAATTCACTCGAGAAACAAATCACAAAGAATAAAACAGAGCTTAAAAAATATTGGGAACAACTCCCCCCTATTTTTATCTCATCTGCTGAGAAAAAAATAGGCAGAGAAGAGTTACTTGACTACATCGACATAATACTCAAAAACATATAATACAAAATGGATCACACACATACAATTAAAATCTTTTCCTGCAGAGGATCCCGTTATCTTGGAGAGAAAATTGCCCGTTCTCTCAATATGGAACTCGGAAAATCTATAGTAACCGAATTTAGCGACGGAGAATTTCAACCTGCTTTTGATGAATCGGTTAGAGGGGCAACCGTTTTCATTGTACAATCTACATACCCCCCAACAGAGAATCTTTTTGAGCTTCTTCTTATGATAGATGCTGCAAGAAGGGCTTCCGCATACAAAGTGATAGCTGTCCTTCCATACTTCGGTTGGGCAAGGCAAGACAGAAAGGATCGCCCCAGGGTATCAATAGGAGCAAAACTTGTAGCCAATCTCCTTCACGCTGCCGGATGCGATAGAGTGATGACAGCAGATTTGCACGCAGACCAGATCCAAGGTTTCTTTGATTTTCCTGTTGACCATATCTATGCAAGTTCTCTGTTTTTACCCTATTTAAGAGAATTAAAATTGGACAATCTCTCCATCGCTGCACCTGATATGGGTGGGGCAAAAAGGGCTAACGCCTACTCTCGTATACTCGGTTGTCCCCTGATTATTTGTCATAAATCGCGCGAAAAGGCAAATGTGGTTGGATCTATGACAGCCATCGGGGATGTTGAAGGGAAAAACATTGTTATCGTGGACGATATGATCGACACTGCCGGAACTATTGCAAAAGCTGCGAATATGTTGATGGACAAAGGTGCAATAAGTGTCAGAGCTCTTGCCACACACGCGCTATTCTCTGGTCAAGCCTATGAAAAGATCGCACAATCCGATCTTAAAGAGGTTGTCGTTTCGGATACTATTCCCCTAAGATACTGCGAAGGGACCGATGTATCGAAAATCAGAGTTTTATCGGTAGCAGATATTTTTGCAGATGTTATAAACAAAGTTTACAACTACCAATCAATAAGCACAAGTTTCATATTCTAACAATCCTTATGAAAATCAACTTTACACCTCCTGAGCAAGTTCACAACACCATCATTGCCGCCTTAAATGGTTTCTTCAAAGATGCCAAGAGAGAGAGGGCAGTTATCGGTATTTCAGGGGGAATTGACTCTGCTGTTGTTGCTTCGTTGGCTGTGGAGGCATTAGGGGCCAAAAATGTTATAGGGATCCTTATGCCCTCCCCTTTTTCGACACTCCACTCCATCAGCGACGGAGTGGATCTTGCCACAAATCTTGGTATTAAATATCATATTATTCCTATTGAGAAGATATACAATAGATTTATAAAAGATATATCTCAGGTATTCGGTGCAAACACATCGTGGGATACCACCCAAGAGAATATTCAGGCGAGGATCAGAGGGACGATATTGATGGCTTACTCCAACAGAAACGGAGCTCTACTATTAAACACTTCAAACAAAAGCGAACTCTCAGCCGGCTATGGTACTTTATATGGTGATCTGGCAGGTGCATTGATGGTCATAGCAGATATTTACAAGCTTCAAGTATATGATCTTGCGCATTATATAAATAGAGAAAGTGAAATTATCCCCATATCTACCATCACAAAAGCCCCCTCAGCAGAGTTGAGGGAAGATCAGAAAGATACAGATAGTCTTCCACCTTACAATGTATTGGATCCAATACTTTATTCACTTAATGAGGGGGGTAAGAAAGTGGAACAATTATTGAAAGAGGGGGTAGATAAGGAGCTTTTGGATAGGATAGTTCAATTGAAAAAATGTTCGGAATTTAAAAAACACCAAATGCCCCAAATAATAAAAATCAGTGATAAACCGCTCCTTGAAAAAGGTAAATGGATAGTAGTATAATGGAAGTATTTGTAGCAGCTTTAATTTTTATTGGGATCTCTGTTTTCTTTATGTGTTTCAATATCATTTTCAGAAAAGGGAAATCATTTCCAGATGGTGAGATAGGACACAATAAAGAGTTAAGAAAAAAGGGAATTATATGTGCAAAAGAGGAGGAGATAAAACTCTGGAAAAAGGGTGTAAAACACTCTGCAGCAGGATGTGACGATTTTTCTTGTGCAAGTTGTAGCGAGGTCTGCTTTGAAAAAGAAAATAAGAAAAAGGGTGCGAATTAAGTATTAAATTTAATTAAAATGTCCGTATTTCGGATCAATAAACAATATGTCTCTCATAGCAATAGTAGGTCGCCCAAATGTGGGCAAATCAACACTTTTCAATCGTCTTGTCGGAATGAGACAAGCAATTGTCGATGAAACTGCAGGGGTAACAAGGGATCGCCACTATGGTAAGTGTGAATGGTGCGGAAAAGAATTTTCCGTTGTTGACACCGGCGGATATACCTCAAATAGTGAAGATATATTTGAAGAGGAGATCAGAAAACAGGTAAAAATAGCAATCGAAGAGGCAGATGTGATCCTATTTCTTGTTGAAGTCGGGACAGGAATTACCGATTTTGACGAAGAGATTGCAAATATTCTTAGGCGGACAGATAAACCTGTCTTATTGGCTGTAAACAAAGTAGATTCAGGGGCAAAACAATATGATTCCTACCAGTTTTACCTACTCGGATTAGGAGAGCCTTGGAGTATCTCTTCTGCTAACGGAAGCGGAACAGGCGATTTGTTGGATCAACTTGTAAAACTCATCCCAGACGAAAACCAGAAGGTTGAAGAGGAGGGGAAACATATCCCAAGGGTGACTATAATAGGCAAGCCAAATGTCGGCAAATCCTCATTAGCAAACGCCCTACTCGGAGAGGAGAGAAATATTGTAACCCCTATAGCAGGGACGACAAGGGACTCTATCGAATCGTACTACAATAAATTCGGTCACGAATTTATGCTTGTCGACACAGCCGGACTTCGGAAAAAAACAAAAGTTAACGAAGATCTTGAATTTTATTCTGTAATGCGCTCTATAAGAGCAATTGAGCACTCAGATATCTGCATCTTGATGATAGATGCCAAAACAGGCATTGAGGCACAAGATATGGCGATATTTAATTTAGTGATACGTAATAAAAAAGGTTGTGTATTGGTTGTAAACAAATGGGACACAATAGAAAAAGGAAACAATACGATGAAGGATCATATAAAAGTCATCACTGAAAAATTAGCTCCTTTCACCGATATCCCTATTATTTTCACATCGGTAATCAATAAGCAGCGTATCCTTGATGTCTTAGACGCTACTTCTAAGGTTTATGATAATTTCTCGAAAAAAATACCAACATCAAAACTAAATGAGGTGATGCTTGAGGAAATTCAGAATTATCCTCCCCCATCAATAAAAGGTAAATATGTGAAGATCAAATTCGTCACCCAACTACCTACCCAATCACCATCATTCGCATTCTTCTGCAATCTCCCACAATATATAAGAGATCCTTACAAAAGATTTTTAGAAAACAAATTGAGGAAGCACTTTGATTTTAACGGTTGTCCTATTCAGATCTATATGAGACAAAAATAAAACAGAATATACACCCTTACTGTTTTTCGATTTTAATTTGTTGGATAGTATTCCCCTCTTCAGAGGTTTTCACATAGATAGTGACTGTAAATTTATTACCGCCGCCATCTAAGTTACCGATTGCATACTTCATTGGATATGTTCCACTTTTATGTACAATTACAAACTTCTTCGGGGTGTAGTTGATAAAAAATGATTTGATAATTTGTTTTGCTTGATTTTTACTACAATTATTGGAGTTTGATAAAATATCAACCTCAAGATTATCCGCAAACCAAGCAGACAAACAATCTGCATCCCCTTTCTGCAAATATTTAGCTATTGGAACAAAAACATCTTGATCGTTTGCAGTTTGAGAGAAAGCCAAACTTGTCGAAAACAACATTATATTTATGAAAAACAATGTCCTACGCATACTATTTATTGAGGATTGAAAGAGATACAAAAATCAAGCCATAAGAGATAGATTTTTAGATAACAGATATATGATAGCTATCTGATAATGATAAAATTGCTAACTTTGTAAAACATTTTTTAATTAATTCTATAAAGGAGTGAAAATCACCTTATTACTCATAGGAAAAACATCTTTTGACTTTGTTGCAGAGGGTATTTCTCTATATTATAAGAGGATAATACGTTATATTCCCTTTGAAATCATTGAGATTCCGGATGCCAAATGTACCTCCTCAACCCCAGTTGAATTGGTAAAAGAGAGGGAGTATGATTTGTTGATGAAACGGATAAAACCTAATGATTATGTCATCCTTTTAGATGAAAAAGGGAAAATGTATTCATCTATAGAGTGGTCAAGAAATATTGAAGATAAACTCATTTCCGGCTCCAAAAATATTATTTTTGTAGTTGGAGGGGCAGGAGGTTTTTCGAAAAAGATGTATGAAAGAGGTAATGAACTATTATCCTTATCAAAGATGACCTATTCTCACCAGATAATCAGACTATTTTTTGCAGAGCAGCTTTATAGGGCATTTACAATAATAAAAGGGGAACCTTATCACAACGAATAGTCACACAGCATACAAATAGAGATACAATGAAACAGAGGTTGTCATCATTACGGGAGTGTCTTAGAAAGAGAAGAACTACAATCCTTTTCTTTCTCGGAGTATTAACCTTCTCCCTTTCGTTTATCCAAATTAATACCCTTTCAATAGAGAGAGAGACAAGGATTGTCCAACGTAATCTCCTTCAAAAATTAAAAATTCTTGACAACTATGCAAAAAGGGCGATAACAATCTCTCCTACCGAATGGGTTAGATTCGAATCTTTCCCTGACGATATGGTACTCTATAAATACAATGCAGACACATTGCAGAGTTGGATAAATCTATTCCCTATAAGTAATGACGAAGTGGATTTGATCCCTTTATGGTATCGTATCCACGATATGAATAATAGAAATCTCTACAATACTCCACTCGCATATATAGGTAATAGTGAGCAATATGTCAATCTCGGGTCCTCTTGGTATGTCGTAAAAACATATAAAGAGAGGGATGTTAAGATTATTGCAGGAATATTGATTAGAACTGAATACCTCTCTCCAAATTCCGCATTAGTTAATAGTGTAAATAGAAAATTAGGACTTGATAAAAAATTCACAACTACACCGATATACGCAGATAACGGTATGACAATTTTCGGTCTATCCGGAGATGCCCTCTTCTCAATAAACAACAATGCCTCTCCGAGTTACGACAAGTCCGGCTATCCCTTGAAATGGTGCGCACTTCTTTTGATTCTTGCCTCAATAATCTCTTTTCACAATTCAAGGAGAGATCTAAAGTCATTCATCTTCTCCATAATCGGAATAACATTGGTACGAATAGGGACATTACTCCTCTCAAAAGATGCTTCACCGGATAATATGTTCTTCTCACCAAATCTTTATGCAGACAACAATTTCTTCAATTCGTTAGGGAGTTTATTGATCAATCATATACTCATTTTCCTCGGAATTCTAACTTTTTTTATGTGCAGAAAAGGGTTTATCAAAAATCTCTACTCCTCCGTCGGGTGGAGAAGACGGATTAAAAAATGGGGAATCATCCTTATTCCGATACTATTGGCCACATATATCCACTTTTCTCTTAAATCGCTAATACTCAATTCAAACATTACCCTTGAGTTATATAAACTCGATGAAATATCTATTTATTCGATATTGGTATATATATGTTATGCACTCCTTTTTATGGCCTTATTGTTCTGCCTACACATAGTATATGCAGTATATAAGAGAAATAAGAGACGATCCCTATTTTCTATCAGATCAATGCTCTTTTACACACTAATAGTTACAATTTATTCAAATGCGACTGTCGGATATTTCGGTTTTAAAAAAGAGTATGAAAACAACAGAGTTTGGACAGAAAAACTCGCTATAGAGAGAGATCTTTCGTTAGAACTTCAACTTAGAAATATAGAGAGTCGGATCCTTTCAGATCCGCTCATCAAAATATTTGCAGGGATGAAACAGGGGGAAGATCTGATCAGAAACAGACTTGCTGAGTTATATTTTTGGAATATGTCCCAAAAGTATGATATCAGAATTACAATTTGTGGCGAGGGGGACAAACTCATAACGGGGAATTATCCATACCCCGTCGATTGTTACAATTTTTTCAAAAATGAGATAATCCAAAAATACGGGATTCCTCTCGCCCAAAACTCTGCATTCTACTATGTCAATAATTATAAAAACATTATAAGCTACATTGGAGCATTTAGTTTTTTCGGCAACAATATTCGATATGATATGTACCTTGAGATTGACTCAAAGCCTACAAGCGAAGCTATTGGATACCCATCTCTTTTACTGGATTACAGAGAGATCAACGATGCTCACAAAAATTATTCTTATGCAAAATATTTTGATAGGAGGTTGACTTCTTCAAGGGGAAGATACAATTACCCCGTATATTTTGACACACAAAAAGTTAAAAACGGATTTTCATTCCAGACTATAAATGGTTATATCCATTTTTTCAATAAGGTTTCAAAAGAGAATATAATTGTAGTAAGCAGGCAAACTCGGAACATTATCCCTTATGTCGTCTCATTCTCATATATTTATCTTTTCTTCTCTGCAATAATTTTCGGTTTGACACGAATCAGTAGACGAAGAAGAGGTGAGGTCTTTAACCTTCCTAAACACTCTTTCAGAAAGAAAATCACCTACCTACTGACCGCTTCAATGGTCTTTTCACTGATTGCGATGGGTATTGGAAGTGTTATTTTCACAATAAGGTTGATAAATGAAAATAACAGAATACAAATGGAGGAAAAACTCCAATCTGTCCAGACTACCATCTCAGATATGTGCAAATATGCACAGCGGTACAATGAGATAAATAATGTAGATATGTATATGGCAATGGACAGGGTTGCCGCCAACACTAAAGTTGATATAAATCTGTTTGACCCCACTGGAAGACTAATAAGATCCACCAAACCTGAGGTCTTCGATCAATATTTGGCTTGTTCAAGGATCAATCCGAAAGCATACTACAAATTGATCTACGAAAATAAAACACAATTTATTCAAGAAGAGGCGATCGCAAAAGCGAAATTTTACTCCCTATACGCACCGATATTCAACATTAATGGCACGATGATAGCCATCGCAAACATCCCCTATTTCCAAAATACAAATGAGTTTAGGGAAGATGCCTCGTCAATCATAGCTGCGATCATCAATCTCTATCTTTTACTCCTCCTTGCTGCAATATTAGGTGGAATAGCCATATCAAATTCCCTCTCAAAACCCCTTGCTGAGATCAGTAATAAAATGGAGGCGATGGATATTTCACAAAAACCTGAACATATCAATTACAAAAGTAACGATGAGCTCGGAGTGCTTGTAAAAGCCTACAATAAAATGGTGGATGATTTAGATAAAAGCACAAAACAATTAGCCCAATCAGAGAGGGAGCAGGCCTGGAGAGAGATGGCTCGTCAAATAGCTCACGAGATCAAAAATCCACTAACCCCTATGAGGCTTAGCATTCAACATCTCGTGAGACTCAAAAGGCAAAATGTTCCTAATTGGCAAAACAGATTTGACTCTTTGTCTGCATCTTTGATAGAACAGATAGATATATTATCTGAAACTGCTACGGAGTTTTCGAGTTTTGCCAAGTTTTATAACGAAGAGAATATCTCAGTAGATCTGATAGAGTTGATAAAGGAGCAATTTGTCTTATTTGACAATAGAGAAAACATCGCTATTCAATTCGAAACCCTCTTCGACAGTGCAATTGTATTTACTAAAAAGAGTCAAATCACGAGGGCATTGGTAAACCTTATTTCAAATGCTATCCAAGCAATTGAGTATAAAAGAAACGGATTGGTAAAAATAACTCTCTCTCAAAATGGGGAATACTATAAAATCGAGATTGAAGACAATGGTAATGGAGTTACTGAGGAGAATCTCGTCAAGCTATTTAAACCAAATTTCACCACGAAAACAGGGGGAACAGGGTTAGGTTTGGCTATTAGTAAAAATATTGTTGACCAAAGTCATGGTAAGATATATTATCTTCCTTCAGAACTGGGAGGAGCAAACTTCGTAATAGAGCTCCCTATTCATTTGCAGGGATAGCATAAAGAAGGACATCTTCTTTAGTAATCTTTTCATTTGAGAGAATAATAAGGCGCTCAACAACATTTCTCAACTCTCTGATATTACCCCCCCACGAGTATTTTTTGAGCTCATCCATAGCATCACTATCTATCTGCACCTTAACTTTCCCCGAATCCTCACATATCTGAGTGATAAAATGATCCACTAAAAGGGGAATATCATCTATTCTCTCAGAAAGGGAAGGAACATGTATAACGATGACACTTAAACGATGATATAAGTCTTCACGAAAAGTTCCTTTCTGAATCTCCTCCTTCAGATTCTTATTTGTCGCAGCCACAACCCTCACTCTAACATTAATATCCTTATCACTCCCCACCCTCGTAAGCTTATTCTCCTGCAAAACTCTAAGAACTTTCGCTTGAGCTGCGAGGCTCATATCTCCAATTTCATCAAGAAAAAGGGTACCTCCATCAGCTTGTTCAAATTTACCTTTATGCTGTTTTACAGCAGAGGTAAAAGCCCCCTTTTCGTGACCGAATAATTCACTCTCAATAAGCTCTCCGGGAATAGCTGCACAATTAACCTCGATAAAAGGCATTGAAACCCTATCACTACACTCGTGTATCCAACGCGCCACCAACTCTTTTCCTGTACCATTCGAGCCTGTCACCAAAACCCTTGCATCGGTAGGAGCCACCCTCTCTATCATCTCCTTTATCCTCATTATAGCAGAAGAATTACCAACTATTTCGGGAATTTTTGAGACTTTACGCTTCAAAATACGAGTCTCCTTCACTAATTCATTTTTCTCTGTCGCATTTTTAAGAGTAATCAATATTCGATTGAGATCCAAGGGCTTTTGAATAAAATCAAACGCCCCTTTCTTAATACATTCCACAGCGGTATCTATCGAGCCGTGTCCTGATATCATAATAATCGCCGATTCACACCCCAAAGATTCCAATTTTTCAAGCACCTCAACACCATCCATATTTGGCATTTTTATATCACAAAAAATCGCATCAAAATTGGCATTTGAAGCCTTATCAACCCCACTAATTCCATCTTCCGCAAGGGTAATTTCGTGCCCCTCAAATTCAAGAATCTCTTTTAGGGTATTCCTTATACTCCTTTCGTCGTCTATAATAAGTATTTTCATTATTGATTTTATATGTACAATTACTTAATGGGGCAAATATACAATTTTTATACTACTTTTGTAATTATGAAAGGGAAGATTATTATTGCCATTGATGGTTACTCTTCTACAGGAAAGAGCACATTTGCCAAGCTTATCGCCTCTAAATTGGGTTATATTCATATAGATACAGGCGCTATATATAGAGCTGTAACTCTTTTGTCTATCCAAAATCATATAATCTCAAAAAATAACATCGTAGATAAAGACTCCCTTTTAAAACTCCTTTCTGGAAGTGACAAGTCACAAGTATCTTTTAAAGCTACAGGAAAAAATGGGGAGAGCCAAACATATCTTAACGGCATTAATGTTGAAAAGGATATCAGATCTCTCGATGTCTCAAATAAAGTAAGCCACATAGCTACAATCCCATTTGTTCGAGAATATGTCGATAATATTCTAAAAGAGATTGGTAAAAATAAAGGGGTTGTGATGGATGGAAGGGATATCGGGACAGCTGTGTTTCCTGAAGCAGAATTGAAGCTTTTTATGACGGCAGACCCAAACATAAGGGCAGAGAGGAGACTAAAAGAGATGAATGAAAAAGGGATAAATGCTGACTTTAATGATGTTCTAAAAAACATATTAGAAAGAGACTATATAGACGAACATCGGGCAATCGCCCCCCTAACACGTGCAAAAGATTCTATTATATTAGACAACAGCCATTTGACAATAGAAGAGCAACTTAATTGGGTATTTAAGATTCTCAGAGATAACTCAATTATTAATCAGATCAATTTTAAAGGAGATGAAAATTGAGATTGATAAAAATTCCGGCTGCTGCTATGGAGTACTCCAAGCTATAGAGGGGGCAGAAAGACATCTTTCACAACACAATACACTCTTCTCTTTAGGAGCAATAGTTCACAACAATACTGAAATTAAAAGATTGTGTGACAAAGGGTTGGAAATAATAGATTACTCGAAACTAAAGACTCTTCAAAATGAAACAGTCCTAATAAGAGCACACGGAGAGCCACCCTCCACATACAAAACCGCAGAAGAAAATCAAATAACAATTATAGATTGCACATGTCCTGTTGTCTTAAAGCTGCAAAAAAAGATAGCAACCACATATCAAACCATTAAAAAAGATGGAGGAGCAATAATTATATTTGGAAAAGCCGGACACGCAGAGGTTAACGGACTTATAGGTCAAGTAAATGGAGACGCTCACGTAGTAGAAAATCTTCAAAGCATCAAAGAACTCATCACTTCAGGCAAAATATCACTCGCAAAACCAATAGCCCTATTTTCACAAACGACACAGGGGATCGACGAATACCGGCAAATTTGCAAACATCTACAGTCAGTATGTCCCAATGTGCAAATTTTCAACACTATATGCGGACAGGTATCTTCAAGACACCCTCATCTTGCAGAGTTTGCAAACCAACACACAGTCATCTTATTTGTGAGCGGAAAAGAGAGCTCAAACGGCAAGATTCTATTTGAACAGTGCAAAAATCACAATCCCAAAAGTTATATGATCGAAAATAAATCAGAGATAGATCTATCCCTCATATCAGACGATGATTGCGTCGGTATTTGCGGTGCTACATCAACTCCGAAATGGCAATTGGAAGAGATCGCCGCATATATACATTCTAATTAAAATTTAATTCCGAAATTTACCCCGATAGTGGGATAATTAGAAGTCGCAAAAAGCGAACAGCTCACATTATATGTTTGGGATAACAGTAATTCTGATAAAAGTTCTACTAAACTATCAAGATACTTTATTGTACTGCGACCCAAATATTAGACACAAAAAAATAAAGATTTTAGGAAACGACTTTATCGAAATAGAGTAGCCAAACTTTTGTATTAGCAATAAATAAATATTATCTTTGCCAAAGATAGCGATTCACATCACAACTATTTTTAATATTAACTTTTAAAAAACATTATTATGAAAAGAAAAATTATTTTTTCAACAGTAGTCTTTGTGTTAACGGTTATGACATCATTCGCTTTTCTAAGCATTAAAACCTCAGATGCTAAAGTTGCTAAAGCGGGTATCTGCGACTACATTGCGGGTGGAAAAGTATACACCTGTTCTGGAAAATTCGGCACTTGCCATAGGGGCACTGATGAAAGATGGACTACCTACAGAATAAATTGCTATGAGAGCGCTTATACAAGTTATTAATATAGATACAAGTATGAAAAAGATCTTTTTCATACTTGTATCTATATTAATTTCCATCCAATCTTTTGCCCAAAGTTCAATAATTTTTTACAAAAATGGCGAGGCTTTAGTTTGCGACAGCCAATATTATGAGGCAGACTCATTGGATGCTTCGCAAATGAGGGTGGTTTATAGATATTTCTTCACTACAGATACACTCACAAATACAATCGAGAAAGATAGCACAATCCTCGATATCGGAAGACGCCTATCAAAATATTGTCATTATCTATATTTTCAAACAGACTCTCTTCTAAAGTGCGGAGCAATAAAGAATTTTATATCTAATAAAAGCTTGCCGAAATGTGAACCATTTCAATTATCACTTTATGAGATGTTTTTTCAAGACAGAGAAAAGAAAATAATTACCTGCACGGGGAGAGTCTCCACACAGAATTTCAAATTTGTCGAAGAGATGCCAGTATTTAATTGGGAGATAAAAGATAGCACCTCTATAATATTGGGATACAACTCTGTAATGGCTACTTGTTCATTTAAGGGAAGGGACTATGTGGCTTGGTTCACACCACAAATACCTGTATCAAGCGGACCTTGGAAATTCTCAGGATTGCCAGGACTGATTCTTAAAGTTGAAGATACAAGAGGGTTTTATCGTTTTGAAATTGCAAAAGTATATCCGTCATACGGTAGCATAGATATGCAGAAATATTTGTATATCAATTCCAAAAACAACAAAGAGTATATGAAAGCTAAAAAGTTATTTTTTACAGATCAAGCATTAGCTGAATACACATATTTGGTCAATTCCGATTGGTTCATTACACTAAGTAAAAAAAGAAAAATAAAGGTTTTAGGAAACGACTTTATCGAAATAGAGTAAGGAGGAATTGGGATGAAAAAGACAATAAAAACAAATAATATGCGAACAATTATAATTATTTCACTTTGTGCTATCCTCTATTCTTGCGGTAGCACAAAAAATACTACGATTACTATTCAAGAGAGTGCAAAAGAGAACGCAATTTGCTTGGATAATCACCAAACATTGATTGGCAAATACAATGAAGAATGTGCAGTTTATGTCTATAAAGACAGTACCATTATACAAATATCTATTTCCGAACCAGAAAATGGAAAAAAACATTTGAATATATATAAAATTGGGAACAGCGAACCTATACGTTCACTATTTACTCATGGTCGTTTCGATTCAGACTTTCTCACTTCAATGCCATTCATATATTCTGATACTCTTGTTATTCAAGATATAATAAGAGAACAAATAGCTGTGCTCTCAATACCTGAATTAATTTCGTCTCCTGAATATACTCCAACAATAGTAGAATCAAATATTTGCACCAATAGCATCTTACCATATAGAGGTAAATTTTTATACTTAAGCCCATATTGGATGAACAATCCACCTGATAAATACAAAAACGAAATAGGCGACAAATTTCTACTTACAGATGACGAATTCAATGAAATAGGAGAAATAAAGAGATTGGAAACATTAAGTGTGACTCGCGGCATGTTTGCAGTAAATCACAAAAAAGATAGAATATTATTCTTTGATAATTATATGGATATTATTGAGATTTACGATTACAATTTGCATCTTATCAAAAAAGTTGTTGGACCAGACAACATTCAACCTGAATACGAAATAGGTGACTGTAATAATTCCCTTGTTGCAAACATAATAAAAAATGGTTACGACACATATTTGATGGGTACTATCTCTTCAAATAAAGATTATGTGTTTGCCACATACAAAGGTAAAAGTGAAGATAGGATATATATTTTCAAATTTGACTGGAACGGTAATTTTATAAAAAGCTACTTTACACAATTGGGCAAAGAGGTAATATCAGCTTCAGTTTCCGACAATTGCAAATATCTATATTTATCAATAATCAATCAAGATAGGAGCATTTCATTAATCAAATATGACATTCAAAATCCATAATATAAATTCATAATGATTTACAACTATGGTATTTAAGAGGTTTATCACAATATTATCAATGTTCTTCATTTGCAATGTATCAATAGTATTTGCTGATGAGATAAAGGGGGTAATTATTGATAAAGAGAACCAAAAAGGTATTATGGGTGCTATCGTTTATATTAAAAATGCAAAGAATATTCCTATTCAATACTGCTCTACCGACAAAAACGGCAACTTCACTATCAATTATGATAGCAGTAAAGCAGGATTGACATTGGAAGCAAATTTATTGGGATACAAACCTGTCACTTTTACTCCACCATTTCCAACGAATATCAGAATCGAATTGGAAATAAGTCCACAACAAATTCAAGAAGTTGTTGTAAAGGCATCTAAGGTAAAGCAGTCTGGCGACACGATTAAATATACTGTTCCTGCACTACTCTCTCAAAATGACCGCACCTTGGGCGATGTTCTAAAAAAGCTTCCGGGGATATCTGTTACAAAAGATGGATTTATAAGATACCAAGGTAGATCAATAAATAAATTATATATCGATGGTCACGACATTTTGGAGGATAAATATAATTTAGCTACAAAGAATATTGACCCCAAAATGTTAAAAGAGATAGATATTTACGAAGACCACCAACCGATTAGGGCATTAGAGGGCGTGATTGAATCCAATACAGCCGCTCTTAATATTGTCTTAAAAGAGGGAGCAAAATCTAAATGGTTAGGAAATGCTCAAGGTTCAGTAGGTGGAAGTACCAAAAAACCATATGTTCCATACTCTGCAAGTGTTTGGATAATGAATATCGGAAAGAAGTATCAAACAATAAATTCGCTTCAAACAGATGCAGCCGGAAATGATATATCAGGCCCTATTAATACTGGTGGAATTGTTCACAATTTATATGATTATTATTACACTCCAAAGACATACACACGTATAAGTCACGTTAGTGCACCATTAGAAGAAAAAAGGACCAAATTTAACACCTCATACGCAGCATCAACCAATCATAAATTTACCGTTTACAAAAATCTAAAAATGGGTGTTTCCGGAAATTACTACAACGAAGCGCTCAAATCTGAAAGTTCCACCACTGAGATTTACGATATGCAAAACGGTACTACAAATACATTTACAGAGTTAAATAAAGTAAATACTAACACCCACCACGGATCCGCAGAAATTTCTGCTGAGTTAAACACATCTAAGGTCTATTTCAAAGATAATTTAAAATTTAATATATCGAGAGACAGATCATCCAACAATCTTGGTGGCACCACACAGGTAGATGAACAAAATCAAACCGGAAAAGTTAATATCAAAAATGATATTTCTTTTATAAGTACAGGGAAAAAGAGAAAAAGATCATTCTCTTTCACTATGATTACACACTATGTTGACAATTTTGAGAAGATGGGAATAACATCATCAGAAGGTGATACAGCAAACCAAACAATAAATGGAAAACATTTCTATAACGATTTCCAGTTTAATTATTCTAAAAAATTTGCCAAACATTTTACATTTAGTTCTTATACAAATCTCCAATTTCTCAATCGCAAATTTAAGACCTCTCTGATAGGCAATACTTTTGAAAATGATGATATTAGATTGGTCAATGACATCCACTTGTGGTATTTAAAAGGGGTAGAAGCTTTAGACTTGGAATATAAGAGAAACCGTTTTAAAGCCAATCTCAATGTCGATCTCTGGTATCAATACATTAATACAATTCAAAAACACGCATTTGCTGCAAATCCCAATCTAACTATTAAATATGACTTTTCTGCCAGACTATCTGGGGAATTAGGGGGATCTTTTTCAAGGTCATCACTTAATGAGCAGCAACTTTTCTCAGGGCTTATAATGAACAGTTATAAATATTTGGTTCAGGGTAAGAACGACTTAGTTCAAAATCCCAATTATAGCCTATTTCTCAATTTGGACTTCAGATATCCCACTTCTGGTTGGTATTTCAAACTGAATACACAATGGCAAGCAAGTAAATCATTTATTAGCACCAGGTACTTCATTGACAACTACATTGTTAATAAATATACCAATAATTTTACCGACTATTCCAACTTAGACCTCAACTTTGAACTCTCAAAAGCCCTTTTTGGCATTAACGGAAAAGCCACTGTAATAATAGGTGGAAGTAGAGTTGAGACAGATATTAACCAAAATGAGATAAAAACAAATTATATCGGATATACAGGTACTACAAACCTTTCATTGATTATGACTCCTGCTAGTTGGATCGGGTTAGAGTATTCTGGTGAGTACTTATACACAAAATACAAAACAGCAGGCGTATGGGATCCCAACGACAATCACTCCCTTTTCGAAACGCTCTCTATCAACTTTTTTATCACTCCTCAAATTGAATTAATGGTTGGAGCCGAGCACTATTTTAGCAAATATTCTGGAGAAAAAGCACAACAAACTATCTTTCTCGACGCATCCGCCTGGTATTTCATCACAAAGAAGTTTCAAATATATCTTCGTGCAAAAAACCTACTGAATCAACACTCATACTCATTCACCTATCTAAATCCTCTCCAAACAACCCATAGCTCACACACAATCAGACCGCTCAATGTTTTACTCGGATTTCAACTAAACTTTTAACACGACTTTTCGCCCCACTCCGACTTTTGCCTAAATTAGTGAATAGTAATACAATATTACAGTAATCCTTTATAAATAAACAATTATACATATATTCGCATAATTATTTAACTAATTTAAAACTATTAATGAAACTAATTAACCAAAATAAAATATCAAATAAAGTCTCTATTGAAACTGCCTTGAACAATTTATATTCCACGCTTGAATATATTGATGGAGGGACAAAAGGACTTTATTCTAATAAAGTAGTATCAAATATTTCTGTCGTTTCAAGCTGTGATATTTATAGTTTTGGAACAAAATCAAATGAGCACTCTGATACTAGTCAGTTGATGTATATAGAACCTGTAATTGCTATTGTTAACGAAGGTAGTTTATCTGCCGAACAAGTGTCTTTTCCTATTGAATACGATGAGAATGATACGCCTAGTTTTGGTAGGGACTATAAAGCGACTTGGTGTTTTAGAATCATAACCTATTAAAATCAATCTTTATGAAAGCAAAATTTTCCAAAATATTACTAATTTTATCGGTGTTTGTTACTATATACTCTTGTAACAAAATCTATAATATTCTTTCTATTGATCAATATATTCTCTCATATTATCAATTTAATGATAATATGAGAATGAAAGCAAAGAATATATCAGATTCCGTATGCTTGAGTACACTTTACAGAATTACTGAAGAATTACCGTTCTGTTCTGCTCAATCGCTCAGGAAAGATGGTTATGGTTCTATGGTTGATGCATCACCGAAAAATTTTGAAGCTTATGACTCTCTTAGAAAGAAGTACAACGATTTAAGTTATCCTGCTAAGAGTAGAGTAAGTTCATATTCTATTACGACTGATCCAGGAGTTCTATATTGTGGCATCGAGAGAGTAGAAATTGTATGCGATGTTGATTGGGACCCTAACCACCCTAAAAATAGTTTATTAAATAATCTATTTGATATTCGTTTCTGTTCTCATTATCCATATATCAAAAGTGGCTATCAAGAGAATTTAAAAGTTTTAGATTTAAATAATGATTATCATCTAACTTATACAAAAAAACCACTCTCAGAATTAAGTAAAACCGACCTGCTGCTATTGGATCGCACCTCTGAAATCAATTTTTACGCAAAGAAACCTAAAAACGATGGAGAATACAATATTACAGTAATCCTTTATACTGATGATTTGAAAAAACATGAGTTTAAAATTAAGTATACTAAATAGTTTTATTTAATATACTTAATTTTTCTAATAAAGCCGCTTTATCGATAATAAAAGCGGCTTTAATTATAAATAAAAATATTTATATATCTTTGCTGCTCGAATTAAGACTAATAATATTATAGGTTATGGCAACTACAGCAGATTTCAAAAACGGTTATTATTTTAAATACAATGGCAAACCTTGTTCTATAATTTGGTTTCAGCACGTTAAGCCAGGTAAAGGTGGCGCATTCGTAAAGACAAAAATTCGTAATCTTGAGAATGGGAAAATTCTTGAAAACACATTTACCGCAGGTGAAAAAATAGAGCCGATAAATATTGAAAGAAGGCCCTATCAATATCTTTATAAAGACGATATGGGATTTAATTTTATGCACGTTGAGACATTTGAACAAATCAGCTTACAGCCTGAGATGGTTGATAATGCTGACCTTATGAAAGAGGGACAGGTAGTGGAAATGATGTTTCTTGCAGACGAAGAGAGATGCCTTACCTGTGAACTTCCTACATATGTTGAGATGGAGATTACTTATACAGAACCTGCTGTAAAAGGGGATACCGCTTCTACCAATGCATTGAAAGCGGCTACTATTGAAACAGGTGCGGAGATAATGGTTCCATTATTTATTAATCAAGGGGACAGAATCAAAGTAAACACAGAAGATCGTTCTTACGGAGAACGTGTAAAATAAATAGTACTTACGATCTAACCATTGAAAAAACTAACTTAGATTTTTGCAATGACCACAATTGTGCTACAGATTGTGGTCATTCTTTTTATATATAACACCTATCCCGTCTCTGATAGGTAAAATAATACTTTCCACCCTTAAATCATTTAATATTAATCTATTAAAAGCAATTATAGAACGAGTCTGTTCATCTTCGGGTGGGTTTTCCATCATCGCCTTACCACTCCAAAGCAAATTATCTGCCAAAATATACCCTCCATATACAACTTTATCGAAAACCATATTATAATAATCAGAGTATTCCCTTTTATTAGCATCTATATAAACGAGATCATATTCGCGATTTAGAGTGGGTATTATCACCTTTGCATCCCCCAACCTAAACGATACAACATCCTTGTCCCCACCTATAAGTCCCCCTCTTGCATATCCATCCATAATGATATCTTCAAGCTCATCATTGATCTCTATTGCATCTATATGCCCCCCCTCAGACAAACCACGTGCAAGACATAGTGTTGAATAACCTGTAAATGTCCCTATTTCAAGGATATTTTTAGGTTTAATCATAAGAGAAAAAGCTTGTAAAAACTCCCCTTGAACCCCATTTGATAACATCCTTGCTTGACGTGTACGCAAATTACTTTCACGCTCCACCCACAATAGTGCTTCTTTAATATTTACAGACAACTTTGACATAAACTATTTATATACCAATCTTGACAATCTATTTTGGGAAAAAACCTCTTGTGCAACTAACTTAATATCCTCTGGGGTGATCTTCTCTATCATCTCTCTTATTCGGTCCATCTCTATCACCTTAGAAAAGGTCATTATACTTTTACCCATAGAGAGCACCTGAGATTCACCATTATCTGAACTTATTGCCAATTGACCAAGCAACTGTTTTTTAGCACTGCGCAACATCCTATCAGACATTGTCTTGTCCCTCAGATCTGAAAGAACTCCATACACAAGAGAGATACACTTTTCGAGATTTTCCTTATCACATCCGAAATAGATAGAGACAACACCTATATCTGTGTATTGGCTAAATGAAGACTCAACTCCGTAAACAAGGGCATTTTTTTCCCTCAATAGAATATTAAGTATTGAATTTGCAGCAGGCCCTCCAAGAAGGTTAATCAATAAGATAAGTGGAATTCTTTTATCTTCATAGAGAGAATAAGCAGTCGAACCTATAATACAATGAGCTTGATGATTCTTTTTTGAGATCTCTTTTATAAAACTTTTAGTACTGTGTATCTCCACTTTCACCGCCTCCCCTTTCTGAAAAACATTATTGACGTTACTACCCCCTCCCCTCTCATATTTTGCAATTGCCCTCAATAATTTATTCATCACAACCCTCTCATCCAGATCAGCCACTACGGTAAAAACCATATTTTCAGGGATAAAACGACTATTGTAATACTCCAAAATAATATCCCTTTTTATCCTCTTTACAGATGCTGTCTTTCCCAAAACAGGCATAGAAAGAGAAGAGCCTTCAAAAAGATACTCCTCAAAATCATCAAAAATCTGCTCTGAGGGGGAATCCTTATATGAATTAATCTCTTCAATGATGACAGATTTCTCTTTTTCTATCTCCTTCTCAGGAAAAACTGATCTAAAGGAGAGTTCAACAAGTAGATCTATTGCGCTGGAAATATCCTCTTTCAAGACAGTAGCGTGAATAACAGTCTCCTCTTTAGTTGTATAAGCATTCAATTCCCCACCCAATTTTTCGATATAAGAATTGATTGTAGCGGCACTTCTGCTGGAAGTACCCTTGAAGATCAGATGTTCGGTAAAATGGGCAAGTCCTCCATACTCCTGATTTTCATCTCTCGTGCCTGTTTTAATACTCATTGCACAATAAGAGACAGGGGAGATACATCTCTTAAAAGCGAAGTACATCCCATTGGAAAGTTTCTCGGTCATTATTTCATCAAAAATGGAACAGACATTCTCCTATAATCCTCCTTCAAAAAACCTGCTCCGTTCTTTTTAGATATTTTATGTTGTCTATAGAATAATAACTCTTGTGTATCGGTACTGATTAACATTTTATAACAATATACCCCACTCTTTTCAGAAGCCGGCGCAATTATCAAAGACACAATAGTATTTGGGGTTCCATCGGTAATCGCTCTATCCATCTCTTTTTCCGAAACAAATCTCCCTTTCCCTTTAAAATCCCTCTCTAACTCCACCTCTGTAACGGGAAAAGCAAAATCTCCGTCAAGAAACATCAGATTTTTATCAGTAGCCGACTCAATAGCATCTGTGTACATCAACATACCAAGATAAGCATAGAGGTTATTATTAATAACTTTTTGTACGTGAGTCTGAATGATTTTAATATATGAAGAAAGATACATAAATACCTTTCCGTCCTCATTATCTGAAAATTGGAGAGGTAAAGACAAAATTTCAGGCATATTTTCTATCCCATTTTTCACTTTATTACTCCCTTTCAAAAGAGATAAATACTCTATAGAATTGTTTTTCTCCTTCTTGATCTTTCCGTCAGCCCTTACCAAGAAATAATAATTTGTATCACTCTTCTCTTTTTCAAATTGTTCGACAGAGCAAAACTCAAATGGAGAGACATACCACCCCTTATCGACTGCATCTTTCAAGAGTAAATCTAAAAGAGAATTATCACCTGATAGGACTATTTTTGTCGTTTTGCCGATAAAATCTTTAAGATTTTCTCTCCTCGGAGGAACCTCCTTAGTGGCCATATCTATTGGTTGAGCAAATATTGAAACGCTAAAAAGTAGCGTCACTAAAAAAAGAGCGATTTTTTTCATTTTGAAATCCTTTTACAAATAGATTACAAAATTAATAATTATTCTTACTTTTGTAATGTATGGAACAATTTATAGTATCAGCCAGAAAATACAGGCCTAATAGTTTTGAATCTCTTATAGGTCAAGATAGTATAGCAGTAACCCTTAAAAATTCCATAGTTAGGGGACAGCTTGCTCACGCCTATCTTTTTTGCGGACCAAGGGGTGTCGGCAAAACAAGTACTGCGAGAATCTTCGCTAAATCAATAAATTGCCTAAATCCATCTCCTGAAATGGAGCCTTGTGGCAAATGTGAATCTTGTCTCTCATTTGCAGAGGGGAGATCCTATTGCATACACGAATTAGATGCAGCCTCAAACAACTCTGTTGACGACATAAGAAATCTCACAGAGATAGTTAGAATACCTCCACAAATAGGTAAATATAGCGTTTATATCATTGACGAGGTTCATATGCTATCCTCTTCTGCATTTAACGCATTTCTTAAAACGCTCGAAGAGCCCCCCTCCTACGCCATCTTTATTTTGGCTACGACTGAAAAACACAAAATATTGCCGACAGTCCTTTCAAGGTGTCAAACCTATGATTTTAACAGAATATCAATAACAGATATTGTTAAAAATCTTATAGATATTTCAAATAAAGAGGGGGTAAAAGCTGACACTGATACACTTCATATCATCGCAATGAAAGCAGATGGCTCTATGAGAGATGCACTGACACTATTTGACCAAATAGTTGCATTTTGCGGCAACAATATCAAATATGATGATGTTATTAAAAATCTGAATGTCCTCGATTACGAATACTATTTCAAGATTATAGATTTTTCACTCAATAAAGACTACATCTCTTCGATTAAGACATTTGACGAGATCCTCTCAAAAGGGTTCAATGCACTCCATTTTATATCTGGAATAAGTTCACATTTACGGGATCTTCTTGTTTGTAAAAATGGTGCAGCCGAACAACTTCTATCTCTTCCCCCCACTCTAATAGGAAAATATAGAGAACAATCAAACAGATGTTCCATAGCCTTTATATACAACGCCTTATCTATCACTACAACTTGTGAGACCGGATATCGCCAGAGTGGCAATCAGCGATTACTTATCGAATTTGCATTGTTAAAACTATCGTTTATCCTATCTCCACCTCAAAACGAAACCATAAAAGCTATTGAGGAAAAGCCGTCTGTTGCACCGCCCTCCCCCTCTCATATAGGTTTTTCCATAAAAGAGATGATGAGTAAAGCGATAGAGAAAGAGGCAGTAAAGCCAAGCATATCTGATCAAGGAAGTAATAAAGAGTCCTTTACTAAAGAGTTATTTATGGAAGCTTGGAAAGAGCTTGCAGAGAGTGAAAAAAGTGCTGGGAGAAGCGCTATGGGAAGCACTATGCTTAAATACCAACCTGAGATAGATACGGAGAAACTATCGGTTGTATTTTTCGTAAGTAACACCGCTCAAAAGGCCTGGGTAGAGGATAAATGCCTAATGAGGATGACCTCTTTTATTCGAGAAAAGCTAAAGAATGCCTCAATTGATCTAAATGTCGAGACAATCCCAAATGAGAAAAACGAGGCTATCTCCGACAGATTGTATATGCCGAGTCAAAAGGCTGATTATCTGCTCAAAAATAACGAAGAGTTAAGAAATTTACAAAAGGATTTAGATTTGGATATTAAGTAACGATAATGAAATTATATTGTACTAATCTTGTTAAAAAATACGGTGCCAGAACCGTTGTGAAAGGGGTATCGCTCGAGGTTGAGCAAGGAGAAATTGTGGGACTGTTAGGTCCAAACGGTGCCGGTAAGACAACGAGTTTCTATATGATTACAGGGCTTATAAAACCTAATGAAGGTCAAATATTTCTCAATGATGAAGAGATAACCACACTTCCTATGTACAAAAGGGCACAAAAAGGGCTCGGCTATCTTGCTCAAGAGGCATCTGTATTTCGTAAAATGAGTGTTGAGAACAATATCCTTTCGGTAATGGAGCTCTCAGAACTCACAAAAGAGGAAAGAAATGACCGATTAGAGTCCCTTATTGAGGAATTTGGATTGACTAAAGTTAGAAAAAGTCTTGGGATACAGCTATCCGGTGGGGAGAGGAGACGCTGCGAGATCGCAAGGGCACTTGCGATTGATCCGAAATTCATCCTTCTTGATGAACCTTTTGCCGGGGTCGATCCAATTGCTGTAGAGGATATTCAACATATTATAGCAAATCTAAAAACTAAAAACATAGGAATTATTATCACCGACCATAATGTTCACGAAACCCTTGCGATCACAGATCGTGCATATCTTCTCTACGAGGGCAATATTCTTGAGAGTGGTACGGCTGAGATGCTCGCTAACAATCCTGAAGTGAGGAGAAAATATCTTGGGCAAAATTTCGAACTTCGTAAAGCCGTCCTTCACAAAAAAAGGGAACAGGCACAATAGCACCCCTATTGAAGGTTTTCAACCATCTCTTTATAGACATCTTGGGCTATGAATTTATCTTTTAGCCCCCTTAGTTGTTCAAGCTCTAAATAGAAATTGTCTAAATTTTTCTTTGCAATCGGAGCAATAGGAGGTGATACCATCTTGAGAGGGTTGACAGGAGAGCCACCCTTCCATATCCTAAAATCGAGATGTGGTCCTGTAGAGGAGCCTGTGCTTCCGACATACCCTATAATTTGCCCTTGAGAGACTCTGCTGCCAACCCCAATATTTTTACCATATTTGGAGAGATGAAGGTAAGCAGAAGAATATGTTGAATTGTGTTTAATTTTAACCATATTCCCCTCAGCCCTTTTATACCCTTTATACACAACAACTCCATCCCCTATCGACATAACAGGGGTACCTGACGGAGCTGCATAATCGATACCGGTGTGAGGACGAACGATCCGTGTAACCGGATGCCTTCTGGCAAGCGAATAGCCTGAACTGATCCTTGTAAAACTCAATGGGGCTTTCAAAAACGCTTTTTTCATACTCTCCCCCTTTTCATTCCAATAAAGATTGCTTGAGCCCTCCTCATCGTAATAGAGCGCCTCGTAATCTTTTCCATCGTGTGTAAAAATAGAATACAAAACATTCTCAACGCTCAATATCTCCCCCTTATATTCTATCACCTCATATATAGCCTTAAAAGAGTCCCCTTTTTGTAGTCCAAAGAAGTCTATACTCCAGGCATAAATTACATCTGACAATTTCATAGCGAGCAACATCGGTGCCCCCGATGCTTTAACATCTTCCCAAAGTGAAGTATTGATTGTAACTTCAGCAAAATTGATAACGGTCTTGATATCCTTTTCGTGAACATCTACATACATCGAATCCTTCAGAGAGAAAAGGACATATGATCTTTTGTCTTTTTCATAAACTAAATAGGCCAAAGATCTCTCTTCATCTTTTGTGTAAAAAGCGTGGTACGAATACCCAACCTTAATCTGCCTTAAATCAAATTTTCTCTTGGCTATTTCTGATAGAGTATAGGCATCCTTTTGGGTAACCCCGAGTCTCTCCATCAAGGTTGAGAAAAACTCCCCTCTTCCAATCTTCCCCTCCTCAATATCATACTCGGAAATAGGCAATCCATACTCAAAAATTGTGTCCTTAGGCATAAAAGTCTGATCGACTATCTCTTCTTCATTATTATAGTTACGAAATGAGGTTACCGAATAATAAATCAGAGCAGTTGATGAAAGGATGATAATAATAGCTATCGAACTAAATAACAGCTTTTTACCGAAAGAATATTGTTTAAACTTCATAAATGTTAAGATTTATTTGATTGCAAAGTAATTAAATATTTGCTATCAATAAAACTAATTGTGGAAAACTTTGTAAAATTGTGGAAAACTTTGGAATATATTTATTAATTTTGCGCTATGGTAAAGTTCGTAGGAGAATATAGGGCAAAGTTGGACGACAAAGGGAGATTAGTGTTCCCAAGTGCGTTTAAATCTCTTATGGATAGTGGTGAACCGGCACGATTTGTCGTTAAAAAAGATCTCTTTAATCCTTGCCTTGCTATTTATACCTACCAAGAGTGGGAAAAGGAGTCTGAAGGGGTAAAATCTAAGCTCAATTTTTTCAATAAAGATCATAACCGTTTTTGGAGGGGATATATGAGTGACAGAGCTCTGATCGAGCCGGATGAGAAAATTGGGAGAATAACCATTCCAAAACAACTATTGGATAGTATTGATGTTAGTAAAGAGGTTGTTTTTAGTGGAAATGATCATAAAATAGAGTTGTGGGCAAAAGAGACTTTTGATGCCTGCAAATTATCTAACGAGGAATTTGTTTCTATTGCCGAAAATATATTGGGTAAACTTTAATATCTAAGATGCCTTATGTCAAGCTATCACACACCTGTGCTTTTAAAAGAGAGTATAGATGCTCTCGAAATTAAAGAAAACGGAACATATATAGATGCCACCTTAGGAGGAGGTGGACATAGTAGAGAGATTCTCTCCAAACTCGGGACAAAGGGGAGGCTATTGGTCTTTGATAAAGATAGTGATGCCATTAAAAATGCCCCTGACGATAAAAGGGTTGTCGTGGTCCATAATAATTTTAGATTTATTCACAATTTCGTTCACTACTATGGTTTCGATTATGTTGACGGAATTATAGCAGATCTCGGCGTTTCATCTCATCAATTCGACACCTCTGATCGAGGATTCTCATTTAGATTCGAATCTGACCTTGATATGAGAATGAATACATTATCCGATAAAAGTGCCATAGATATCCTAAATAACTATAGAGAAGAGGATTTGGCAAGGGTGTTGAAGTTGTATGGCGAATTAGACAATAGTAAAAAGATAGCAAATCTAATCTGCACCGCAAGGGAGGTAAACCATATTATCACTACAGCAGATCTGTGTAAAGCATTAGAGAAAGTGATGCCACCTGTCTCAGAACACAAGTTTCTCGCTAAAATATATCAAGCTTTAAGGATAGAGGTAAATGGAGAGATGAGTAGTTTGGAATATTTTCTAAAAGGGGCTAAACGCTCACTTAGGGAGGGGGGAAAAATATCTGTCATAACATATCACTCTTTAGAAGATAGGATGGTTAAGAACTATTTCCGTTCAGGATCAATAGATGGGATCGAGAGCAGGGATCTGTATGGTAAAAAAGAGTGCCCATTTAGAGTTGTAAATAAAAAGCCACTATTACCTTGTGAAAATGAGATTTCATCAAATACAAGGGCAAGAAGTGCAAAACTTAGAGTTGGAGAGAGGGTTGCATTATGAAAAATAATTTTTTTGCAAATCTCTTCGGGGGTCAGATATTATTAGTTAGAGGTGGATTGATAAGACATTGGAAATTCGTTATTTATGTATTTTTCTTGATAATCTTGTATATCTCCATCCACTTTGGAGTGAGAGATACGATCCATACGATAACCAAAAATGAAGATGTTATAAAAAGCTTAAAAGCCGAGTACATAGGAAAGAATGCCAAATTATTATTTATGAGCAAACGAGGGGAGATAGAACAAAGGTTACAAGAGGAAAACTCAACACTTGTCGCACCATCATCACCCCCTGTTAGAATAATTTTAGATGGGAATGTCAGATAACGGAAATATGGAGAATATCGTAAAGAAGTTTAAGATTGTATATCTTCTCTTCCTTCTTGCAGGACTTGCTGCAATAGGGAAGGTCGTATACATTCAATTCTTTAGTGATACCATTGTCACAGCTGACGATATGTATAAAACCGAAAAGATAGAGGCGACAAGGGGGAGTATTTTATCAAAAGATGGGCGACCATTAGCCACCTCAATCCCCTATTTTGAGATTCGAATGGATTGCTCAACTGTTAATGATACCATTTTTGATAAGGGGGTTGATGGACTTTCAAAAGAGTTATCGGGTTTGTTTGGGAACAAATCCTCTTCGGATTACCGTAAAGAGCTTTTAGATGCCCGTAAAAAAGGGAATAAGTATAAATTATTGGGAAATAGAACTGTTGATTTTATTGAGATGGAACAGGTTAAAGGATTCCCTATTTTCAGTGCGGGAAGGTATAAAGGGGGGTTAATTATTGTTCAGAAAAATAAAAGGACAAATCCTTATGGAAAGCTTGCATATCGAACAATCGGTTATGTAAATGAAGTTGGTGGTGGTGTTGGTATTGAGAATAGTTTCAATTATTACCTAAAGGGAAAAGACGGGGAACAGAAAATTCATAGACTGCCCGGGAATGAGTGGATTCCCGTAAGTGGGGAGAATGCTATCCCCGCAGTAGACGGCTACGATGTTCAAACAACATTAGATATTGATATTCAAGAGGCTGCCGAGACGGCTCTTCGTTATCAGCTCTCTCTAAACGATGTATTTGAAGGGGGAACAGCAATAGTGATGGAGGTAAAAACAGGGGCTGTCAGGGCTATTGCAAATATGAAGAAAATGAAGAACGGAGAGTATGATGAATCGTACAACTACGCAATCGGATTTGCAACCGAACCGGGATCTACAATGAAACTTGCCTCTCTTCTATGTCTGTTAGAGGATGGCTATGTCACATTGGACACCCCAATTGATGGGGGAGACGGCAGATGGTACTACAATAATATTCTATTTTCCGACACTAAGAAAGGGGGATATGGGATGCTTGATGTAAAGACAGCATTTGAAAAATCTTCAAACGTTTGTTTCTCAAAACTTGTTGTTGATCATTATAAAGGGAGGGAAGAGGATTTTGTTGCAAGGTGGCACAATATGAAGATAAATGAGAAATTCAATCTTGAAATAGAGGGAGAAGGGAGAGGACTTATCTATTCTCCTGAAGATAAAGGGTTTTGGGAAAGCACTACTCTACCTATGATGGGAATCGGTTATAGTGTTGCACTCACCCCTCTTCACACCCTCACATTTTATAATGCGGTTGCAAATGATGGCAAAATGATGAAACCCTATTTCGTTGAGAATTATCAGAGGGACGGAGTGATAGAGACCTCTTTCGAACCACAGGAATTAAGCGGTTCTATTTGCTCCAAAGGGACTATCATAGAGGCAAAAAAGGCACTTAGGGGGGTAGTAGAACACGGAACTGCCAAAAACTGTAACGATCCGAGATATTCAATTTCGGGAAAAACCGGAACTGCACAAATAGCAGATGGAAAATCGGGCTATATTGATAAAGATGGGTACAAAAGACACCAAGCCTCATTTGCAGGTTTTTTCCCATCAGAAAAACCGAAATATTCTTGTATTGTCGTTATGTACACAGGTAAAACAAGGGGTAATTTCTATGGAGGATCTTGGGCATCTCCTGTATTTAAAATGATTGCAGATAAAATCTACTCTAACAATCCCGATTGGAATGAGCCTCTGTACTCTAAAGGGATTGTTCCTCCTGATACCCCGTCAATAGCTGCAGGGAGAGCAAAAGAGGGGAAAATAACTCTCTCATCGTTGCCAATAAAAGAGAAATTTAAAATTCCAGACTCCGGTTGGATTGATATTGGCAAAGTTGATAGTTTGAATATCGGTGTAACAGAGATAAAGATAGAGATGGGATTTGTACCTAATGTAATAAATATGGGGCTAAAAGACGCGCTATATATTCTTGAGAATGAGGGGTATAGCGTTAATTTCTCCGGCAAAGGGAGGGTGATTTCACAATCGCCAATAGCTGGATCGTACTTAGAGAAAAAAGGAAATATAGAAATACAATTATCAGAATAAAATGAAGTTAAGTGATATAATAAAAGGAATAGAGATTGCAAATGTGATTGGCAATACGGATATGGAGATTTCATCTATCTCTTCCGATTCTCGTCAATGCACTCAAGGGTCACTCTTTGTAGCTGTTAAAGGTTTTGAATCAGATGGACACGGATACATTGAGAATGCAATCGGTTTAGGGGCCAAAGCAATTGTGTATGAAAACCAAACATATACTGAAATAATTCGGAAAAACTCTATTGCAGGGATCCAAGTCTCAAACTCAAGGAGATCTGTTGCCCTCATTGCAGATAATTATTTCAACCATCCGAGTTCAAAACTCAATATAGTAGGGATAACAGGGACCAACGGAAAGACAACTATCGCAACACTTCTATTCAATCTTTTCAGATCGCTCGGATATAGCTGCGGACTCCTCTCCACTATTGCTAATTATATTGATAATGAGAAATATCCAACAATAAATACAACTCAAGACCCCATCACTATCAATACACTTCTCAATAAAATGGTGGAAAAAGGGTGTCAATATTGCTTTATGGAGGTGAGCTCTCACTCACTACATCAAGATAGGGTAGCAGGGCTAAATTTCAAAGGGGCTGTGTTCACAAACTTAACACACGATCACCTTGATTATCACAAGACTTTTGCAGAATATATAAGGTGTAAAAAGATGTTATTTGATTCTTTGCAAAAAGGCTCTTTTGCCCTTACAAACATTGATGATAAGAATGGGAATATAATGGTTCAGAACACTAAAGGGGATATTTACAGGTATTCCGCACGAAATATTGCAGATTTTAGTGTAAAAATCGTGGAGAAAAGCATTGAGGGTTCTCTGCTCAACATAAATGGAAAAGAGGTGTGGACAAGATTTATAGGTGTCCATAATGCCCACAATATAGTCGCTGTATATGGGACTGCCATTCTACTTGGGGCAAATAGTGATGAAGTTCTTACTGCCATTAGTGCATTGCAATCTGTTTCTGGACGGCTTGAATATATAAGGGGCGGGGAGGATTTGACAGCTGTCATTGATTATGCACACACTCCTGATGCACTTGAAAATGTACTTGTTACATTGAAAGATATATCTGATGGGAATCAACTCATTGCTGTATTCGGATGTGGTGGTAACAGAGATAAAACAAAGAGGCCAGAGATGGCTGCGATCGGTGCTAAATATGCAGATAAAGTGATTATTACCTCAGACAACCCCAGATTTGAAGAACCTGAGGATATTATTACAGATATGAAAAGGGGGTTAGATACTAAAGGGAGGGCAAAATCTATCTTCATTACAGATAGAAAAGAGGCTATTAGGGCAGCACTCTCTCTTGCCGCGAAAGGAGCTATTATTTTGATAGCAGGAAAAGGGCACGAGGATTACCAAATAATTAAAGGGGTAAAATACCATTTTGATGATAAAGAGATAGTTAATGATTTTTTTAACAATATTAATAAATAGCTGAGATGATATATCACCTAATAGAATATTTAAGATCTTTCTTTGACTTTCCCGGATCAGGGTTGATTCAATACATCTCTTTCCGTGCGATAATAGTGAGTGTGACCGCAATTTTAATATCATTAGTAGCAGGAAAAAGAATAATTAGTAAATTACAGAAAAAGCAGATCGGAGAGGAGATTAGAGATCTCGGGCTTGAGGGACAAATAGCTAAGAAAGGGACCCCTACAATGGGGGGAATAATCATCATTTTATCTGTATTAATACCTGTTCTTCTATTTGCTAAACTCAATAATACATATGTTCTTCTCCTCATATTCACAACTGTTTGGTTGGGATTTATAGGGTTTACAGATGACTATATAAAAGTCTTTAAGAAAAATAAAGAGGGACTACCGGGGAGATATAAGATAATTGGTCAGGTTATACTTGGTTTTATAGTTGGACTAACCCTATTTTTTAGTGATGGGGTTCTACTCAAAGATAATGGGGTACAGCCTCAAACTGTCAACTCTTCCACTGCAACCACTCTCAATGAGAATAAAGTGGAGGTAAATAGAATTGATAAAGTAAATAAGTATCTCTACACAAAAGCACACAAAAGCACCAAAACTACAATTCCGTTTTTTAAAGAGAATGAATTTGACTACGCTTGGTTAGCTCCCGGAGAGGGAAAGACTAAAGAGCTGATGCAGTGGATTATATATATTATTGTTATCATATTTGTAATAACCGCTGTATCGAATGGTACAAATCTGACAGATGGTATGGATGGCCTTGCGACAGGGGTGTCTGCAATTGTAGGGGCAACACTCGGAATACTTGCATACCTCTCTGGTAACTTCATTTATGCAGACTATTTAAACATAATGTATATTCCTGATACAGGTGAAATTGTGATATTTATGGCTGCATTTATCGGAGCTCTTCTCGGATTTTTGTGGTACAATTCCTACCCTGCCCAAGTGTTTATGGGGGACACAGGAAGTTTGGCCTTAGGGGGGATAATTGGGGTAGCTGCCATTTTGATAAGAAAAGAGCTATTGATCCCTATCCTTTGTGGAATATTTTTGGTAGAATCACTTTCAGTAATCATCCAAAGGTATTATTTCAAATACACAAAGAAAAAATACGGAGAGGGAAAGAGAGTGTTTAAAATGAGCCCCCTTCATCATCATTTTCAGAAAGAGGGGATACCTGCCCTGATAAAGAGGCCTGTAAAAGCAATACCTGAGGCTAAAATCGTTATGCGATTTTGGTTAATTGCCATAATATTGTCGGTTATAACTATTATTACATTAAAGATAAGATAATTATGAAAAGGATAGTTGTATTAGGTGGTGGGGAGAGTGGAATGGGATCCGCCGTACTTGCCAAAATAAAAGGGTTTAATGTTTTTCTTTCCGACAATGGAGCCATTGACGAGAAGATAAAAAATATCCTATCTCAATACCATATCCCATATGAAGAGGGAGGTCACACCAAAGACTTAATAACCAATGCTCAAGAGGTTATTAAAAGTCCCGGAATACCTGATAGTGCCCCTATTGTTCAAGAGATATTGGCTAAAGGGATACCTATAATCTCCGAGATAGAATTCGGAGGGAGATACGACCGCTCGAAAAAAATATGTATCACAGGGAGTAATGGAAAGACAACTACCACATCACTAATATACTATATGTTGAAAAATGCAGGATTTAATGTGGGGCTTGGGGGAAATATCGGGGATAGCTACGCATTTCAGGTTGCGACAAAAGATTATGATATATATGTGTTAGAGTTGAGTAGTTTTCAACTCGATGGAATGTATGATTTTAAAGCAGATATCGCTATCCTTCTAAATATTACCCCGGACCATTTAGATAGATATGATCACGATATGCAAAATTATATTAGGGCAAAATTCAGAATAACTCGAAATATGTCTGAAGATGATTGCTTTATATTTTGTCAAGATGATAATGTTACTGTTGGTCACCTAAATGAGATCATTCTTAGAGCAAAATTGCTTCCGTTCTCACAGAAAGAGAGTGTAACTGAGGGGGCATACATTGAGAACGATAGAATGGAGGTAAAATACAATGGAGAGGAGTATTCAATGTTTGTAAAAGATCTTTCGTTAAGTGGTAAACATAACATTTACAACTCGATGGCAACTGCTATCACAGGTAAAATAATGAATATTACAAACAATATTATTCGTGATAGTCTTTCAACCTTCAAGAGTGTTGAACATAGGCTCGAGAAGGTTCTCTCCATAAAAGGGGTTCTATATATAAATGATTCAAAGGCAACTAATGTAAATTCTACTTGGTATGCACTTGAGAGTATGGATAGACCGGTGATATGGATAGCTGGAGGGAAGGATAAAGGGAATGACTACTCCGAAATATATGAATTGGTGGAGGAGAAGGTAAAAGGACTTATCTGTTTAGGGGTTGACAATAGAAAGCTTCACGAATGTTTCTCAGATAAAGTTTCACAAATAGATGATGCCTCTTCGGCAAAAGAGGCTGTTGAGAAAGCGTATAAAATGGCAGAAAGCGGTGATGTTGTACTCCTCTCACCTTGTTGTGCAAGTTTTGATCTATTTAAGAATTATGAAGATAGGGGGAAACAATTTAAAGATGCAGTAAGAGAGTTATGATGATATGGAAATGACCGAAACAACAGATAAAAAAAGAAAAAACTTTGTCAACAAACTCAAAGGCGACAGAGTGATATGGCTTATAATTATATTATTGGCTATGATCTCTATTGCTGCTGTCTATTCATCATCAAGCGCACTCGCTTTCAAGATGGGTAAATCTACCTTCTCATTCCTAATCAAACAGATGAACTTTGTGATCATCGGCTTTGTTTTCTTATTAATATGTTATCGGATACCACTTGGATGGTATAGAAGGTTCTCATATATAGCCCTTGCAATATCTGCCGGGCTGCTCTTATACACCATCTTTAACGGAGTTGTCTTGAACAAAGCAACACGATGGATAGATATCGGCGGACTCTCATTTCAGCCCTCAGAATTTGCAAAAATCGCTGTAGTTCTATATTTAGCAAGAATTCTGGAGACTTCAAAGATGGATACATTCAAAGAATATTGCCTTAAAATCTTGATTCCTATAGGGATAATCTGTATTCTCTGTTTATACGGCAGCGTCTCTGTCACCTTGATAATCGGGATAATATCGTTTATTATTTTGGTTTGTGCAGGGGTAAATTGGAAATATATATTAAGAACTATTGGCCTGATTATAGCAGGTTTAGCTATAATCTACACGATTCATAGTTTTACAGGTGTGTTTACGAGAATTGACACCTTTACCGCAAGGATAGAAAGGTTTTTTACAGATGATGAAAAGGAGTTGACAGAACAAGAGAGAGTGGAATTGGAGGAGAAAAACTATCAATCACAACAATCTGTTGAGGCAATCCAACTCGGAGGTCTCTTTGGACGGGGACCGGGAAACAGTATCAAAAGGGATACATTGCCTCACCCCTACTCCGATTTTATCTATGCCACCATCATAGAGGAGTGGGGACTCATTGGCGGAATAGTAGTTTTAATGCTCTACATATGGTTTTTCTACCGATGTATCATAATATCGAACTCTTGTAAAAAACCATTTTCTACATTAGTTGTGCTCGGATTGTCTCTTTTGATCACATTGCAGGCTCTTCTCCACATACTTGTAAATGTCGGGATTTTCCCGGTTACAGGTCAAACACTGCCGATGATAAGCCTCGGAGGGACATCTCTTGTCATTATGAGTTGTGCTTTCGGAATTATCTTATCGGTAAATAGAACAATCGAGATTAGTAAAATTGATGTTAATAGTAAATAATATGGAACGGAAAAAAGTGATAATAAGTGGTGGCGGAACAGGGGGACATATTTTCCCGGCTCTCTCTATTGCCAATGCTCTAAAGGAGATAGACTCTGAAATTGAAATACTCTTTGTCGGTGCAGAAGGAAAAATGGAGATGGAGAGGGTTCCTGCTGCAGGGTATGAAATCATAGGGTTGCCTGTTGCTGGACTTCAACGCAAACTCTCCCTCTCCAACCTATCACTCCCATTTAAATTACTTAAAAGTATTTCTAAGGCAGGAAAAATAATTAATCGATTCAAACCAGACATAGCAGTTGGTGTCGGAGGATATGCGAGTGCTCCCCTATTGTGGTCAGCATCAAAGAGGGGAATCCCTTGTTTGATTCAAGAACAAAACTCATTTGCCGGATTAACAAACAAAATATTGGGCAAAAAAGCCTCAAAAATATGTGTTGCATATAGTGGAATGGAGAGATTTTTCCCAAAAGAAAAGATCATATATACAGGCAATCCTATCAGAAAAGAGATGAAGCCCTTTACCATTGAAGAGAAGAGAAAGGGGTATGAATTTTACAAATTGAAAGAGGATCTTCCCTGTGTATTTGTTGTCGGCGGGAGTTTAGGATGCGGAACCCTTAACAGAGTGATGAAAAAATGGTGCCTTGAAAACGGAAAAGAGAGCAGGTATCAAATAATATGGCAAAGTGGAAAGGGGTACAACCAGAATATCTCAGAATTCTTCAGCAATCTTCCCGGTGCTGAGATCAATAGCGATAGCAGAGTTTATGGAAATGTTAAAAATTTTGATTTCATATCAAGAATGGATTTAGCATATGCAGCAGCAGATATTATAATATCAAGGGCGGGAGCAGGGACAATTTCAGAGTTATGCGCTGCCGGTAAAGCCTCTATTTTTGTTCCGTCACCTGTTGTCGCAGAGGACCATCAAACCCACAATGCAATGGCACTTGTTGAACAATCAGCTGCGATAATGGTTAAAGATTTTGAGGCAGAAGAGAGACTTATAGAGGTGTTTGAAGGGCTGTTGTTCGACAAAGAAAAAATAAAGTCTTTAGAGAAAAATATATTGACACTTGCCAAACCAAATGCGGCACAAGATATTGCAAAGGAAGTTATTAAGGCTGCAGGATGGGAAAGTCACCCAATAAAAAATGTGTATTTCATAGGAATCGGGGGGATCGGAATGAGTGCTATTGCAAGATATTACAATTTTGCAGGATATTCAGTCTCAGGATACGATCGCACTCAAAGTAAACTAACATCCGCCCTTGAAAAAGAGGGGATTAAAATCCATTTTGAAGAGAATATTGACTTCATACCAAAAGAGGTAAACGATACTTTAGTGATTTACACGCCTGCTATTCCTCAAGATATGAAGGAGTTAATCTATGTGAAAGAGAGGGGATACAGACTCATAAAACGGTCACTTGCCCTTGGCGAGATAGCATCCTCCAAAAAATGTCTTGCTATCTCTGGCACCCACGGGAAGACCACTACGAGCACACTTTTAGCCCATATCTTGACAGATAGCGGAGAGGGGTGTAATGCATTTCTTGGTGGAATCTCAAAGAATTACTCCTCAAATCTTCTACTTAGTAAGAACAATGTTCTCGTTGCAGAAGCGGACGAATTTGACAGATCTTTTCTCCAACTTTATCCCGAGATAGCAGTTATAACCTCGATGGATGCAGATCATCTCGACATCTATTCGAATATAGATTCTCTACAAGAAGCATTTATTGCATTCGCATCACAAGTTAAAGAGTTTCTTATAGTTAAAAAGGGGCTTGAACACCACTTCAAAAAGGGTGAACAAAATACTACAAAAGCAAAAATCTATACATACTCATACGACAATCCGGAAGCCGATTTTTACCCATCAGATATTGTCATCTCAAATGATGGAGTTGTGAAATTTACCCTCAATCTATTGGATATAAAAGTGAAAGATTGTGTGGTAGGTATTCCCGGCTGGGTAAATGTTGAGAATGGAGTTGCAGCCTCAGCAGTATCATTTCTACACGGTCTCTCTCCTGAAAAAATCAAAAAGGGGCTCTCTACATTTCAAGGGGTGGAGAGGAGATTCGATATTCAGGTAAAAGGGGACAAATGCGCATACATTGACGACTATGCCCACCATCCAAAAGAGATCTCTGCTGCTATAAGTACTATTAGAAATATATTTCCAAATAGAAAACTATGCGGCATATTTCAGCCCCATTTATTTACCAGAACAAGAGATTTTTATAAAGACTTTGCAGAGAGCTTGAGTAAGCTCGACGAATTAATTCTCCTTCCTATCTATCCTGCAAGGGAGAGTCCTATCGAGGGGATCACTTCTAAAATAATATTAGACTTAGTTTCTATCGAAAATAAGAAAATAGTGGATAAAGAGGACTTATTAAGAGAAATTCAGGACAGAGATATTGATATACTCATTACCTTTGGGGCTGGAGATATTGATAGATTTATTTTACCCATAAAACAACTAATAGAAGAGAGGGTCTCTTCTACAAAACAGATAAAATAAAAGGGGTTTGAAGAGGTTCGTTACATACTTTTTAGCAACAATATTGGTGGGGATTTTCTCTGCCTACTTCTATTTTGCCTCGACCCTTAAATCCAAAGGAGAGCATCTTGAGGTGTGTAAATCAATCCAAGTCGAAATATCTGACAGTATGATAAATAGATTTGTAAGTAAAGAAGAGGTAAAGGGTATTTTGATCAATTCAAAGCTCAAACCCTTAGGTGAAGAGACAAGGAAAATAGATCTTTACCAATTGGAGAAATTATTAGACAGTCGGAGCGCAATAAAAAAAGGAGATGTCTCTATTGATAGAAATGGGGATTTATCTGTAAAAGTGACACAGAGGCGACCTGTACTTCGCATCAACGCACCTCAAGGAGGCTTTTATGTCGATCAGACAGGATATATATTTCCTCTGGTACACACATTCACCTCTTATGTTCCCATAGTTTCGGGCAATCTCCCTGTAAATCTCGGAGTTAACTATAGGGGAAATATCGAAGAGGAGCACGAAAAATGGATGAATCAATTGATATCTTTAGGAACTTATCTATCCAAAAACGAGTTTTGGAATGCTCAAATCCAACAGATATACATTGAGGAGGGTGGAGATGTGATCCTATACACGAGAGTTGGGGATCAAAGTATAAATTTCGGGTCGTTAGACGATATAGAGTTTAAGTTTGCAAAACTCAACTCCTATTATCAGAATATTGTCCCCGTTTACGGTTGGAATCGTTACTCAAATATCAATTTGAAGTATTCAGATCAAATAATTTGTACATTAAAAAAGAAAAATAATAAAAACTTATCTATATGAGTAAATATGTAACAGCTATTGATTTAGGTACCACAAAAGTCGTTACTATCGTTGGAGAGATGACCTCAATTGGGGTAAAAATCATAGGGTATAGTGAAGCACCCTCTTCAGGTGTGATGAGGGGTGAGGTAATCAATATACAGAAAGTATTAGAAGCCCTACTTCCCACGATTAAAGAGATTGAAGAACAAATAGATGACTTTAAAGTTAAAGATGTATATGTTGGGATTGCAGGCCAAAATATACGATGCGATGCCAACTCGATAAAAAGACACCGTTCAAATCCATCGATCCTTATCACAAAACAAGAGATCGATACTATGCAAAAAGAGATGTACCAATCGAGGGTTGCCCCAGGCGAACAAGTTCTTCACGTCATTCCACAATCATACAATATCGATGAACATATGGGTATCCCTGACGCGATAGGGATGGACGGAAAAGAGATAGATGGTAATTATCGTCTATTCATTGGGAGGACAAACTCTGCCACTCATAGTGAGTCGGTAATCAGAAGGGCAAATCTAAATCTAAAACATCTCATATTAGAGCCTATCGCATCTGCAAAAGCCCTCCTTACCGATGACGAGATGGAGTTGGGAGTTGCAATGGTAGATATAGGGGGAGGGACCACAGATCTACTCATCTACTACGACAATATTATTCGCCATACAGCAGTTATCCCCTTTGGTGGAAACTCTATCACTGAAGATATCAGACAGATATGCGGAGTATCGCTAAAACATGCAGAGGCGCTCAAGAAACAACACGGCTCGTGCATAAGTGAGTTTGCCCCTGAAAACAAATCCATAGCAATAAAAGGGAAAAACGGAGAGGTTTCCAAAGAGGTAACATTCAAGCTTTTATCAAGTGCTATAGAGGCGAGAGTAAGTGAAATAATAGCAACTGTTATGTATGAAATCGAAAAATCCTCATATAAAGATAAAATAAGAAGGGGGATAGTTTTAACAGGAGGTTCATCCCAACTCAATCATATTCAAAACCTTACAAAACAAATCACAGGCTATAATGTAAGAATAGCATTCCCAGACACAGGTGTTATCACCCCAAACTCAAGGGAGGAGATTTACAAGCCCAGCGCATCAACAGCCGTAGGGTTGATTTTAAAGGGATTTGAATATGAAGAGGACGATGTAGATATAGTTGAAGAAAACATTGATACCGATATTTTCGGGAAAACTATCAATGATCCCCAACAACAAGAGAGTCTGAAGAGAGATAAAGAGGTGAAGGAAATTAAAGAAAACAAAGAGCGACCTAACCAAAGAATCGGTTTAAAAAAACGACTTGGAGGGTTGATTGACGATATTTTCGCTACACCTGATAACGAAGCTTAATATACACTTAATGTTATGAATGAATTTTTACCAAATGATTGGGCACAAAAGAAATCAATTATTAAAGTAATTGGGGTTGGTGGTGGAGGCAGCAATGCTGTTACACAGATGTATAGACTCGGTATTAAAGATGTTGAATTTATGATCTGCAACACCGATAGTCAAGCCTTATCCGGTTCGGATGTCCCCGAGAAATTACAACTCGGCACCATTCTGACAAAAGGATTAGGGGCTGGCTGCAATCCTGAACAAGGGAGAAATGCTGCAATAGAGTCTATTGACTCCATTAAAAAAAGGATGGAGGGGAGTACCCAAATGGTGTTTATTACAGCAGGTATGGGTGGTGGTACAGGTACGGGGGCAGCTCCTGTAATTGCGAAAATTGCCAAGGATATGGGACTCCTTACAATAGGTGTCGTTACACAACCATTTAAGGATGAGGGAAATGAGTTTCTTAAAAGGGCTTACGAAGGGATTCAAGAGCTCGCCAAATATGTAGATTCATTGCTCATTATTGATAATCAAAAATTGTATGATATTTACGGAGATCTTAAAGTAAGAGATGCCTTTCCGAAAGCGGACGGAGTATTGAATACTGCTGTTAAAGGGATCGCAGAGATTATAACAGGGGAAGGGTATATCAATGTCGATTTTGCAGACTTGAAAATGGTTATGAAAAACAGCGGAATGGCACTAATGGGTGTAGGGGAGGCCTCCGGTGAGAATAGAGCTACAATCGCTGTTGAGAAGGCTTTTTCATCTCCACTACTAAATGACTACGACCTAAGGACTGCAAAAAGTGCACTGATAAATATCCGCTCAAACGAAGAGAACGGACTAACTATGTCGGAATTGCGTCAGATAATGGACTATATAAAAGAGTTCACAGGATCTGCCTCTAATTTCAAACGGGGAGTTGTCTTTGATAAGAATATGGATGGCGATACGATCAGTGTTACTATCGTTGCGACAGGATTTAAAATGCACATAAACGCACCTCCAGAGAGGAAAATAGAGAGAGATGAAGATGAACTTGTCACTTTGGAGGATGATGAAGATGATAACATTTCAGGAAGGGGTGGTACGATAATCCTCTCATCTCCCGAAACAACTATTGAGACCGACACAAGACTAAGACACTTTAGCATTGAGGACACCTCAATATACACTCCTGGGATAAATGTTGCTGATTTTGAGAATGAAACAGCATTTGCAAGGAGAGAGAGGTTGAAAAAGATGAGGTCGGAGGAGAATAAATAACAATTTTAATTGGAAGAAGTTTTTTTATAAAAAAGAAAATATGCAAAACAGAAAAGTAAGGGTTAGATTTGCCCCAAGCCCAACAGGGGCTCTTCATATGGGGGGAGTTAGGACAGCACTTTATAACTACTTGTTTGCCAAACAAAACGGTGGAGATTTTATCCTTAGAATAGAGGATACAGATTCACAGAGATTTGTCCCGGGTGCGGAAAAATATATCATAGACTCTTTAAAATGGTGTGGTATTTTACCTGATGAGGGGGTAAATGAAGCCGGAGAGATAGTTGAGACACCATCAGAAAAACACCCTCACGCGCCCTATCGTCAATCTCAGAGGAAAAGCATATACAGAAAGTATGCTGAAGAGCTTATAAATAAAGGTTTTGCATATTACGCATTTGACTCCTCTGAGGAGCTCAACGAAATGAGAAAACTATCTGAATCAAAGGGAGAAACTTTCATATACGGACATTTAAATAGAAACTCCCTAAAAAATTCATTATCACTCCCTTCAGACACTTGTCAAAAATTGATTTCCGAAGGTAATCAGTGGACAATCAGATTCAAAAATCCTGAGAACAGAGTGGTAAAGATGGATGATCTTATTAGGGGTGAGATCGAAGTAAACACTTCGACATTGGATGATAAAGTGCTATGGAAAGCTGCAGACGAACTCCCTACCTACCACCTTGCAAATATTGTGGATGACCATTTGATGGAGATCACAAATGTCATAAGGGGAGAGGAGTGGTTACCATCACTCCCTCTCCACTATCTTCTATATGAAGCATTTGGATGGCAAGAGAGTCAACCTCGATTTGCTCACCTCTCCCTCCTACTCAAACCTGACGGAAAAGGGAAATTGAGTAAAAGGGATGGAGATCGATTGGGCTTCCCAGTATTTCCTTTGAGATGGGTTTCACCAGAAGGGGACATCTCAAGGGGGTATAAAGAGGATGGCTATTACCCTGAGGCATTTGTTAATATAATAGCCCTCTTAGGTTGGAATCCTGGCAACGACAAAGAGATACTATCTATGAATGATTTGATAGAACTTTTCTCCATTGACAGAGTGGTTAAATCAGGGGCAAGATTCAATCCGGAGAAGGCTAAATGGTTTAATCAAGAATATCTTAGGATGAAAAGTGATAGAGAACTCGCAAACGAATACGACACAATACTTAGAAACAAAGGGATAGTTGCAAACATTGATTTTATCGAAGCTGTCTGCTCAATAATAAAAGAGAGGGCACACTTTGTTTCCGATTTCTGGGAGCTATCAGATTATTTCTTTATTGCCCCCGCTTCATACGATAAACAGGTAGTTGAGAAGTTTTGGAAAGGGGATATTAAAACCAGCATCGATCAGATCAAACTCCTGATTGAAGATATTTCCATATTTGAAAAAGGGGTTATAGAAGAGGATATTCACAATTTCATAAAAGACAATAATCTACCTATGGGTAAGATTATGAATTGTTTAAGACTTGCATTAGTGGGGACATCAAAAGGTCCGGGGGTAATTGATATTATCTCCCTTATCGGCAAAGATGAGACCATAAGAAGAATTGATCAAGCAATAGAGAGAATAGGGTAAAAATCTATATCATATGGGTTAAAGGGTATCTTTTACAAATGTGCTATATTGTTGATAGGTCATAGTATCCACATCAAACACATCATTTCCACCCTTCCCTTCATTGATTTCAAATTTTTGTAATTGCTCATTATTGAGTTTTATCTCCCTTAATTGGAATATCCCAATTCCGAGTCCAAGGATGACTACTATTGTCGCAGCAGCACGTGCCCAAGAAGAGTTTCCTATAGAAGTCATAATATGCTTAAAATCTCTGACTTGACCAATTTTATTAAATTCGGATTTTAGCCTCCTCAATCTATCAAGCTCCTCCCTATACTCCTTGCACTCTCTAAGATGGATTTGCACAGATGTTTCCTCATCCGGAGACATCCTATTGAGAAAATATCTTGTTATCTCCTCCATTGATATATGCACCTTTTTATCCATTATATTGGCCTTTAATTAATTTATCAAATCTAATAATCAGTTTGTCCTTCAATCTTTTAAACTCCTGTCTAATCCTTGCAGCTTCTCTAATTAACTCTTTATCTGACATTTGTCCATAATATTTAACAACAAGATCCTCATAAGAAACATTATCCAAATAGTGTTCAAAAAACATCTTCAAAGACTCTTCATATCCATTCACCAATCTATTATGAAGAGGGTGTTCTTTGTTATAAAGGACTACTATCAGATAGTTTCGCAAAGATTCTTCGTCTCTTGTGTCAATATAATTGCAAATATTATAATCTTGTGACTTAAAATTTTCTGGAAGCGATGATTCAGTATTAAAGAAATTGTCATCCGAATCCTGAGTCAATGAGTAATTAATCAATTCTATATCAACAGATGGTCTCTTCTTAAGACGAAGAATCTCCCTGTTTTTATTCTTTATTATCCCAACTGCATAAGATATAATCGACTTCGCATTTACAGGTTTCTGGAGTTTGTCACCGACTACTGCTGCATTTAGGGTAAAACAGGTATCACTCCATATATCGTGAGTATTATTTTGTCCAGTAATACCAGACATTTGATAACTTAAACCGGCAACTATAGAGTTGAGTTTTGTAAAAACCTTACCCCAATAGTAATTAATATTTTTCTTGAGCTCTCCAATAATAAATTGTTCAGACAACGGAAATAACTCGGCAACAATCTCTTTGCAGAATACATTTAGATCGGTCGGATTTCCAAATGAGCTAATGTTAGAAAATCTCGAACAATATATCTGATCAAACATCTCATCTGCAAGAGAATAAGAGATAGAATCATTGTCCGGTGCAAGATATTTATCAGTCTCTGTCCTCCCCTCTCTGCGCAAAAATTTGTACAAATTCTCTACAAGAAGAGATTTTATCAACCTCTCAAAATAGACATTATCAATATTATTTCTGCAAAAAATGCTGAACCCCTTCATCCTGAAGTATTCCTTCATCACCCTTGATTTCCATTGTTCAAAAGACTCCCCCTCATCTACTGAGATTTGTTTTAAGATAAAATCCACTTCGGCATCTATATCTGTAAAAAAACCTAACTGAATCAATCTGCATCGCTCATTCTCTTTTGTAAGAAGTTCTTTAATATCACGTTTAGATTGCAATTCCATTATTATATTCCCCTTAAGTATTTCTCCCACCTCCAAGCCGAATTTAAAATCTCTTCGATTGGTGTAGTGGCACTCCATTTTAAGAACTCATTTGCTTTATGCGGATCAGCCCATATCTTAACAACATCTCCATCTCGTCTTGGGGCAAATCTATAATTAAAATCAACCCCTGTTGACTTAATGAAAGTCTTAACCAATTCAAGAACAGACATACCAGATCCCGTGCCAATATTGTAAGTCTCAAACTGCTCTGCATCAGCATCTTCCAACATCCTTGAGACAGCAGCAACGTGAGCTTTAGCAAGATCACAAACATAGATATAATCTCGTATACAAGTTCCATCCGGAGTATCATAGTCATTTCCAAATATCATCAGCTCTTTTCTCAAACCTGAAGCGGTCTGAACAATATAAGGGACAAGGTTTTGAGGAACCCCGTTTGGCAACTCCCCAATCAATGCAGATGGATGAGCCCCAATAGGATTAAAATATCTCAATGCTACCACTTTAAGGTGTGGAAAAGCAACAACACAATCTCTCAATATATCTTCACTGATCTGTTTTGTCCTCCCATAAGGTGATGTAGCAGGTTTTGTTGGTGCGTCCTCAGTAATAGGTAAATCATTATCTGATGGTTCACCATAGACAGTACAAGATGAAGAGAATACAATAGCTGCAGAATTCTTTGCCCCCATAAATTTTATCAGATTTAGGAGGGAAATCAAATTATTTTCAAAATACTCTACTGGCCTGTGAACACTCTCTCCAACAGCCTTGAAAGCTGCAAAATGAACAGCAGCAACAATATCATTATATTGTTCAAATACCCTTCCGAATGAGAAACTGTTACAACAATCCGCTTCAACAAACGGGATCCTTTTTCCTAATATTTTTTCCAATCCGTTTAAAACATCAGGGGTAGAATTTGAAAAATTATCTACTCCGACAACATCATATCCGGCTTTAATCAACTCCACAACAGTATGAGAGCCAATATATCCTGTTGCCCCTGTTATAAGAATACGACCTTTTTTACACATTTTAATTAAAATATCTGCAAATATAGCCTTTTTTCTAATTTTGTATTTTTGTATTTACAAATTTAACTAAACAATAATAAAATGTTAGGTATAGCATCAGACCACGCCGGCTACGAAATGAAAGAGGAATTGAAAAAGTTTCTCGAACAATCCGGATACTCAATAAAAGATTTTGGAACATACTCACCCGATAGTATGGACTATCCGGATGTAGCACATCCCCTCGCCAAAAGCGTAGAAAGCGGAGAAGTTGAAAAAGGGATTGCCCTCTGCGGATCAGGAAACGGAATAAGTATGACCTTAAACAAACATCAAAATATCAGAGCTGCATTGTGCTGGAATAGTGAACTTGCCTCTTTGGCAAGAGCTCATAACGATGCTAACATCGTATCACTTCCCGCCCGATTTATCTCAATAGAGACAGCAAAAGAGATAGTTACAACATTTTTAAACACTGACTTCGAAGGGGGCAGACACCAACGACGTGTTGATAAAATAGCTTGTAAATAGATGAAAAACAACACCTTTATAACTATCGGGAAAGATAATCTTTCCCCGCTCTCTCAAAATTTTGAAGAGTATTCAGAAGGTATTGTTTTGGTTTTAGATAAACCATATCAATGGACATCGGCAGATGCCGTCAGAAAATTGAAATTCAGACTACAACGCCACTTTAATATTAAAAATATCAAAGTTGGACACGCAGGGACACTTGACCCCCTCGCAACAGGTATTTTATTGATTTGCATAGGGAAAGCAACAAAACAAGCTGAAAATCTGCAATCTGAAAGAAAAGAGTATATTGCAGAGATCTGCTTTGGATCCACGACCCCCTCATTCGACCTTGAAAAAGAAGTAGATGAGATATTTCCCTACGAACACATAACAATTGATGATATTCAAACTATTTTACCCACATTTCTTGGTGAGCAACAACAGATTCCCCCAATCTACTCCGCAAAATTCATAGATGGGATGCGTGCATACGAGAGGGCCCGACAAGGGGAGATGATCGAGTTGAAATCCTCCACGATTAATATTTATGGTATAGAGTTATTAGAATATACAGCCCCGAAATTGAGAGTACGGATAGAGTGTAGTAAGGGAACATATATAAGAGCCTTCGCAAGAGATATTGGAGCTCGATTAAACAGTGGTGCACATTTGACCGCCCTTAAAAGGACATCTTCTGGATTATTCACTATCAATCAATCCTTTACAATGGAGGAATCTGATATTTTATTTAAAAAAAGTGTATAATTTTTTCTATTTTTAAAATTATTGAAACTTTTTTAAAAATAATTCGTATAAGGAAAGTATGAGACTTTCACAATTCAATTTCAATCTGACAAGCGATCAGATAGCAAAGTATCCGTCCAATTACAGAGACGAATCAAGATTAATGATATTAAATAAAAAAACAGGTGAAATAGCACACACCGTTTTTAAAGATTTAATAAACTATTGCGATGAGGGAGACCTCTTTGTGTTTAACGACACTAAAGTATTTCCTGCAAGACTAAGGGGGAATAAAGAAAAAACGGGGGCTGAAATAGAGGTTTTTCTCTTGAGAGAGCTCAATAAAGAACAACGCTTATGGGATGTTCTTGTTGATCCTGCAAGAAAAATCAGGATTGGTAATAAATTGTATTTCGGTGAGAACGACTCACTCGTAGCTGAGGTTATCGATAACACCACCTCAAGAGGCAGGACTCTCAGATTCCTCTTTGACGGAAAATATGAAGAGTTTAAAGATACTTTGTACCAAATAGGTGAGATTCCTATTCCAAAATGGATCCGTAATACAGCAGAAGATATTGATACAGAGAGATTCCAAACCATTTATGCTGAAAAAGAGGGGGCAGTTGCATCTCCAGCAGCAGGGCTTCATTTCAGCCGCGAACTTTTCAAAAGAATGGAAATCAAAGGGGTGAACAATACTAAAATTACTCTCCATATGGGACTTGGTAATTTTAGGACAGTCGATGTTGAAGATCTTTCCAAACACAAGATGGACTCCGAACAAGTTGTAATTACAGAAGAGTCATCAAATCTGATAAATAAAACTAAAAAAAGTGGTAATAAGGTGTTTGCTGTCGGCGTTACAGTAGCAAGGGCCATTGAGACCCCCGTCACAACCCTGAATGAGGTTAAACCTTTCGAAGGGTGGACTAATAAATTTATTTTTCCCCCCTATCAGTTCTCGATTCCTGATGCTATGATCACCAATTTTCATCTACCATACTCCACTATGCTTATGTCTGTTGCCGCATTTGGCGGATACAACAATGTTATGAAAGCATACAAAATCGCCCTCGATGAAGGGTATCGATTCGGCACCTATGGTGATGCAATGCTAATTATTTGATCGATTTTTTCTAATATTTGTTTTTTTGGGGTAACTTCTATACAATTTCCCTCTATTTTAGCACAATGGAATATGGAGAATTGGTATATGCGTGTGCCCTAAATCGCATCTTTAATTACAATTGTAAGTGGGCAAAAACACTTTTTGATCATTTCCCTATACCGAGCACCCCTTTTTCTCTCTCAAGAAAAGAGCTTTGCGGAGTATTTGGGAAACAATCTCATTATGTTGATGACTTATTGGATAAGAACTTTATCGAAAAGGGGTACCAAGATACAAGATGGGCTGAGAGGGTTGGTGTTAATATAATATATATAGGTGATTCCATTTTCCCAAAACGATTAAAAGAGTGCCCTGATTCACCGATTATCTTATTTTACAAGGGTAACTCCGACCTCAATGCAGAGAGGATAATCTCCATTGTCGGGACAAGAAGTGCAAACGAGTATGGAAAAGAGTGTTGTCGAAAAATTATTCGGGGACTCTCCTCGCTCGAAAAGAAACCTATCATTGTCAGTGGACTTGCCTATGGAATAGATATTTGCGCCCATATTTGTGCATTAGAATACGGGCTCGATACTATAGGGGTAATGGCAACCGGTTTGGATGATATCTATCCGAGATTTCATCGAGACATCGCAAATAAAATGACCACACAAGGGGGAATTATCTCTGACTTTCCACCAAATTCCACACCGATCAAGATAAACTTCCTACGGAGAAACAGAATAATAGCAGGTCTTTCAGATGCCACTTTACTTGTTCAATCAAATATAAATGGTGGTGGTATAATCACATCAAAGATTGCCAACTCCTACTCAAGGGAGGTATTTGCTATTCCGGGTAGGATAACAGATGAGAGTTCACTTGGGTGCAATATGTTGATAGGTAACTGTATTGCAAATATCGTCAATGATGAAGAATCAATACTAAAAACAATGAACTGGGAAAATACTAACAATAAGAAAGTTGTAACTTTTACCCAAATAATATTTGACTCTGATGATGAGATAACACGAAATATTTTATTAGCTTTATCCTCCCAATTAACATTAGACATTGATACCCTATTCGAAATTGTGAAGGGAGATTATAATGATTTTATCACAAAAATAACCTCTCTCGAACTTGATAATAGGATATCGTCTGATGTAAGTGGAAGATACAGAGCCGTTTTATAATGATTGATACACATACACATATTTACGATACCGCATTTGACGAAGATTTTAGCAGTGTAGTCTCAAGGGCGAAGGGGGCTGGGTTAAAGGGACTGATCCTTCCAAGCATAGATAGCACCTATTATGATAGGATGATAAAATGCCACGAAAGTATTGCAGATTTCTCTTCAATGGCCATAGGATTGCACCCCACCTCGGTAAAAGGAGATTGGAAAAATGAGCTCGCATTTATGGAGTCCAAGATCGACAAAGAGAATTTCGTGGCGATAGGAGAGATCGGTATTGACCGATATTGGTCCAAAGAGTATATTTCTGAACAAAAAGAGGTTTTTCTCCGTCAGATTAATTTGGCTACCGAAAGGGGACTCCCCATTATAATTCACGCAAGAGAGGCTACAGAGGAGATATTCAATGTTCTTGATATCGCCACAAACCAAACAGGGAGATCTATTAAAGGGGTTTTCCACGCATATTCCGGGAGTTATGACACCTATAAACGAATTAAAAGTTTCGGCAACTTCAAAGTGGGTATAGGCGGAGTGGCTACATATAAAAACGCTTCAATCGCAACATCCTTACAATCAATCCCTTTAGAAGACATTGTATTAGAAACCGACTCTCCTTGGCTAACCCCTGTTCCGTTTAGGGGGAAGAGAAACGAACCATCATACCTTATATATGTTGTTGAAAAAATAGCATCAATAAAAGGGATCACCTCAGAAGAGGTGATTGAGACAACTACTCAAAACACCCGTTCACTATTTAAATTATGATAAAAACACCTTTGTTTATATACAAAACCTTATGAAACACACTACATCGATACTACTAATATATACAGGTGGAACCATCGGGATGAAACAAGATCCGGTGACCTCTGCACTAAGTCCGTTTGATTTCTCACAAATAATGGAAGAGGTCCCCGAACTAAAAAAATTTGGTTACAACCTCGACTCCCTCTCATTCTCTCCTGTAATTGACTCCTCTGATGTTAATATCCCTTTCTGGATTCATTTGGTAGAGATTATAAAAGATAATTACCTGAATTATGATGGGTTCGTAATCTTACACGGCACTGATACAATGTCATATACAGCCTCAGCTCTGAGTTTTATGTTTGAAAATCTTGAGAAGCCTGTTATTCTTACCGGCAGCCAACTCCCCATTGGGATGTTGAGAACAGACGGAAAGGAAAATCTTATTTCATCGATAGAGATAGCAGCTTCGAAACGGGAAGATGGGAAGCCGATGGTTCCGGAAGTTTGTATTTACTTTGAAAGTCAATTATATAGAGGAAATCGTACTACAAAATACAACTCTGAAAACTTCAGAGCATTTCGTTCTGCAAACTCCCCTGTTCTTGCAGAGGTGGGGATACACATCAAGTTTAACACATCTATAATCAGATACCCAAAAATATGGGGAGAGGAGCTCTCAATCAGTACAAAAATGGATACCAATTTGGTAATATTGAAGATTATCCCCGGGATCCAAAAGAATGTAATAGAGAGTATCACCCATATCTCCGGACTTAGAGCTATCATCATAGAAACATACGGATCTGGTAACGCACCCACAGAAAAATGGTTTATTCAACTATTGGAGGAGGCGGTAAACAGAGGAATAATTATCATAAACATAACCCAATGTCACGCAGGAGGGGTCGATATGGATGCTTATGCGACAGGAAAATCGCTAAAAAACATCGGAATTATTAGCGGACACGATAGTACCACAGAAGCAGCAGTTGCAAAATTATATTATTTAATGGGACAAAATATTGATAATAACCATATTAAGCATTTGCTCGAAAAAAATTATAGAGGAGAAATAACTAAAATGTAGTTTTATTAGAAAATATTTTCTTAAATTTGACGATATTTTGTTGAGAAGTGGGATTTAGGAGAGGTGGCCGAGTGGTCGAAGGCGCGCGCCTGGAAAGTGCGTAAGTTCCAAAAGGGCTTCGCGGGTTCGAATCCCGCCTTCTCCGCATAAAAAAAGGAATTAGTATATAAGAAACTATAACTATTTAATAATTTGTTTAATAATTAATCATTCAAAAATTTTATGAAAAAATTTTTCATGTTTTTGGCAGTTATTGGTCTGATGACTATCTCTGCACAATATGCATCAGCACAAACAGATGAGGTTGCAACCCAGGCAACCACCGAAGCGTCTGCCACTCCTACTATCACAGAAGAGGCACCAGCAGAAGTTCCTATTCACCAAGCAATTAAATCAAAATTCATCGAAGGTGGTGCCGGTTTTATGGCTACAATCCTTGCCTGCTTGATTTTTGGTTTGGCTATTGCAATCGAAAGAATTATTTACCTTAATATGGCTACCACCAACACCGAAAAGCTTCTTGCTAAGGTTGAAGAGGCTCTTGCACAAGGTGGAGTTGAAGCAGCTAAAGAGGTTTGCCGCAATACTCGCGGACCTGTTGCTTCTATATTCTATCAAGGTCTTCTCCGTATGGATCAAGGACTTGAGGCTGTTGAGAAAAGTATCGTTTCTTATGGTTCTGTTCAAATGGGACAACTTGAAAATGGTCTTTCTTGGATCACCCTTTTCATAGCAGTTGCACCTATGTTGGGATTTATGGGAACAGTTATCGGTATGATTATGGCATTTGACGATATTCAAGCTGCCGGTGATATCTCTCCTACCCTTGTAGCTGGTGGTATGAAAGTGGCTTTGATCACAACAGTGGGTGGTCTTATCGTTGCTATCATTCTTCAATTTTTCTATAACTACCTTGTTTCTAAAGTTGACCAAATCGTTTCTTCTATGGAAGATTCTTCGATTTCATTAGTTGACTTACTTGTTAAATTTAACAATAAGTAGTATATAACTATGTCTAAATTTGCAAAAATATTACTATATACCCTTCTCGGCTTGTGTGCGTTGGTAGTGATTCTGTTCTATGTACAGAACTCTTCCGGAGTATTCGGCTTAGATAATTTAAAATGGGTAATGTCCAACCTCTCAATGGTGGATGGACTGATATGGTGTACATATCTGCTCTCCTTTGTCTCTATTCTTTTAGTAATTATTATGTCTATCTACACAATGGCAATCAACCCTAAGTCCATTAAAAAAGCAGGCATAACTCTACTAATTGCATTAGTGGTAATAGGTATATCTTATTTATTTGCTTCAGGAAATGAAGTTACTGTAAATGTAACTACTCCTCCAAGTAAAGCTACTTTTAAACTAACAGATACAGGTTTGTTGATTACCTACATTTTAGCAGCAGTTTCAGTATTGGCGCTAATTTTCGGAGGTATCAGAAAAATCATACAGAATAGATAATAATATGGCATCAAGGAAAACACCCGAAATAAACGGAGGTTCAATGGCAGACATATCGTTTCTAATGTTGATCTTCTTCCTGATGGTTACCACAATGGACCCTGAACAAGGTCTTTCAAGACTTCTTCCTCCTATGCCTGAAAAGGATCAGAAAGCAGAAGATCTTAATGTGAATCGTCGTAATATATTGGAAGTTAAAATCAATCAGAGAAATAATGTTTTCGCTGGAGGACAATACATTTCTGATGATAGCCAACTGGAAAATTTAGTAATTGATTTCTTAAAGAATCCTACAAATGACGAAAAACTTTCTGCAAGGAAAGCAAAAAACATCGAAGGTTTTGGAGAATATATGGTTTCTGAAGGGGTTGTATCACTTCAAAACGACCGTTCTACTAATTACAAGACCTATATTGAAGTTCAAAACATACTAGTTAAGGCTTTTAATAAAATTCGAGATGAATTTTCGATGAGTAATTTTGGTAAAGTTTACACTAATTTAAATGAAGAGCAACAACGAATTGTTCGTGATGCTATTCCTCAAACAATTTCAGAATCTGAACCAAAGGATGTCGCTAAGAAAAAATAAAGGAGAAATACAGTATGGCTAAATTCAGAAAAAAAAGTGAAGGCGGTATGGCCGCGATAAATACAGCATCTCTACCGGATATTGTATTTATGATACTTATGTTCTTTATGGTTTCAACAAGTATGCGTAAAACTGACCGTATGGTAACAGTTAAACTTCCTGAAGCCACAGAGATAGCTAAATTGGATAGGAAAGATTTATCATCATACATCTATATCGGACAACCTACAAGAAAATTTCAAGCTTTGTATGGTAACGATGCTCGTATCCAATTGAACGACTCTTTCAAGAATGTAAATGATATTAGAGACTTTATTGCTGCAGAAAGAGAGGCAAGAAGTGAAGCTGACCGTAACTTAATGACAGTTTCTCTAAAAATAGATGAGAACACCTATATGGGTATTGTTGGTGAGGTTAAACAGGAACTTCGTAGATGTTCTGCTCGTAAGATTATGTACGCTGCAAGAAAGAAAACTGAAATCAACTACTAATTATTCATAGTATTATTAATTTAGAATGGGTGTCTCAGAAATTGGGCACCCATTCTTTACATAAGTCAATATAAAATGAAAAAAACAATTTTAGTTCTTATTTTCACTATTATAGCATTATCGTGGTCTGATGCATTTGCAAAAAACACAAAGGCTAAATATGTGTTTTACTTTATCGGTGATGGAATGGGATTTAGCCATATCTCTATAGCTGAGGCATATCAGGCACATTTGCAGGGTAAAAACGGAAGTACCCCCCTATCATTTACACAATTTCCAGTGATGGGGATGGCAACCACTTATTCAGCTTCAAATATGGTAACTTGTTCCTCAGCTGCCGGAACTGCATTATCTACAGGGTATAAAACTAATAATGGTTTTCTTGGAGTACTCCCAGACTCATCAAAAGTGGAGAGTATCTCATACAAAATTCATAAAGCAGGGTATAAAGTTGGGATTACGACAACTGTCTCATTAGACCACGCAACACCAGGGGCATTTTATGCAAACTCTACAAGCAGAGATAATTATTATGAAATATCGCAGCAACTCCCATCATCACAATTTGAATTTTTCGGTGGGGGAGGTTTTATTTCTCCTAATGGAAAAGATAAGAATCTCACCTCCTCCTATGACAATGTAGAGGAAATGGGATATATAATTGCATCAGGGATAGATGATTATAAAGCTAAGAAACAAGAGGGGAAAAAGATGGTACTACTTCAAAAGGAGGGAAAAGAGAGCCACGAGTTAAAATATGCAATAGATATGAAGGAGGGGGATATGAAACTCTCCGATATAGTATCTGCTGCAACTGATTTCCTCAATAATAAAAAAGGTTTCTTTTTAATGGCTGAGGGGGGAAAAATAGATTGGGGAGGACACGCAAACGATGCTAAAACAACAATTATGGAGGTTATTGACTTTTCAAATGCCATAACCGTTGCGTACAATTTTTATCTTGAGCATCCAGATGAGACATTGATTGTTGTCACAGCAGACCACGAAACCGGAGGATTCTCTATGGCAAGAGAGAAAGGGTATCAAGTGTATTTAGATGAATTGAAAGAGCTGTCAGGATCAAAAGATTTTAACAAAGATGAAGATTATTCTAAGAAGGTAGATCTCGCAACAGAGAAAGCGAGGCTGAGTTGGACAACAAAATCCCATTCAGGGGTGGCAGTACCTGTTTTTGCAATAGGTCAAGGAAGCAATCTATTCTCCGGAAGGATGGATAATACCGAAATACCTAAAAAAATATGCACAGCAATGGGGGTAAAATTTGAATGATAAGACCAATTTTTCTAACTTTGTGAGATTGAAATAACCATAAATATGACACATAAACGACTAAAAGTATCGGAGTTACTTAAAGAGACTCCGGGAAAAGAGATCCTTGCCAAAGGATGGGTACGCACAAAACGGGGTAATAAGAGCATAGTATTCATCGCCTTGAACGATGGATCTACAATAAATAATATCCAAGTCGTATGTGATACTGCTTCTTTTTCAGAAGAGCTGCTAAAATCCATAACAACAGGTTCTTGTATAGCTGTTACTGGCACTCTTGTTGAATCCATTGGAGGGGGTCAGGCGGTGGAGATACAAGCAAAAGAATTACTATTGTATGGAGTGGCAGATCCCGAAAAATATCCATTGCAAAAGAAGGGACATAGTATGGAGTTTCTTAGAGAAATTGCCCACCTACGACCAAGAACTAACACCTTTGGGGCAGTCCTGAGAATACGACACGCAATGGCTTATGCTATTCATAAATACTTTAATGACAGAGGTTTCTTCTATCTTCATACCCCACTTATTACAGCATCAGACGCTGAAGGTGCAGGGGCAATGTTTCAAGTAACAACTCTTGATCTTAACAATCCGCCTCGCACTGAAGAGGGAAAAATCGACTACACTCAAGACTTCTTCGGTAAACACACAAGTCTTACAGTAAGTGGACAATTGGAGGGGGAGCTCGGTGCTATGGCTTTAGGGCAAATCTACACTTTCGGTCCAACTTTTAGAGCTGAAAATTCAAACACCCCGAGACACCTTGCCGAGTTTTGGATGATCGAACCCGAAGCAGCATTTTTCGATATAGAGGATAATATGGAACTTGCAGAAGATTTCATAAAGTATCTTGTAAAATATGCCCTTGATAACTGCATAGACGATCTTCAGTTTCTTAACAATATGTTTGATAAAGAGCTGATAACAAGACTTGAGAGCATTATAAACACAGAATTTGTCCGTCTTCCGTATACAGAAGGAGTTAAGATCTTGGTTGAGTCAGGTGTTAAATTTGAGTATCCTGTTTCTTGGGGAACAGACCTTCAAAGTGAACACGAAAGGTATCTTGTTGAGAAACATTTCGGCAAACCTGTAATCCTAACAGATTACCCTAAAGACATTAAGGCTTTCTATATGAAGCAAAACGATGATGGTAAGACTGTTCGCGCTATGGATGTTTTGTTCCCGAAAATCGGAGAGATTATCGGAGGCTCTCAAAGAGAGGAGTCTCTTGAAAAATTAGAAAATAGAATAAAAGAGTTGAATATGGACACCTCCTCTTTATGGTGGTACATCGATACAAGACGATTTGGGACAGCACCACATAGTGGATTCGGTCTCGGGTTTGAACGATTGCTTCTATTTGTAACAGGTATGACAAATATTAGAGATGTGATCCCATTTCCACGAACACCAAATACTGCAGAATTTTAAAATATGCTAATAATAGGTATTGCCGGAGGAACCGGCTCAGGAAAAACAACAGTTGTTAATAGAATAACAGATTCATTTGAAAAGGGGGAAGTTGTGGTTATTCCTCAAGATTCCTACTATAAAGATAACAGCCACCTCTCAATAGAAGAGAGGCAACAATTAAACTTCGACCATCCAGACTCAATTGATTTTGATCTTCTTATCAAACAGCTTGGAGAGTTGAAAGAGGGAAAAACAATAAAACAACCTATTTACTCTTATATCACTTGCACCAGATCAAAAACAGAGACACTGCCTGTAAATCCTGCGCATATTATAATTGTTGAAGGTATTCTGATATTCACTTGCAGCAAACTTCGTAAGTTATTGGATATTATGGTCTATGTTGATGCTGATGCCGATGATAGATTGTTAAGGGTTATTTCAAGGGATATAATGGAGAGAGGTAAGAGTGTCTCTAATGTTATGGAACGGTACGAAAAGACAGTTAAACCTATGCATCTCCAATTTATTGAACCGACAAAAAGATATGCTGATATTATTGTTCCACAAGGGGGGCACAATAATGTAGCAATAGATATACTGATTGCCACAATTGAAAAAGCTCTTCAACATAAAAATTAGTAAAGAGAATAAGGCCGGATTGTATTTGACAATATCTGTTCACCTTATTGTATTGATAATATTTCTTATCTATTCTATCCAATATACTATCAGGTCAGAGTCCTCATTTGTCCTTGATTTCACAAAACAGGAGGAGTTGGAAAAGGAGATTGAGATTACGGCGATGAAGGAGAGTGTAAGCAAAGAACTTGATGAGCTTATAGCTCAAGCAAGAACAAAAACACCTCGGAATGTGGTAGTTGATGCCTCTTCACTAAAGGATGACAGAAATAAAAAGCCCAACGATATATATAATCAAGCCAAAAAACTTCAGGAAAAACTTAACGCTTCTAAGCGTGCAGCAGAAGCTGCTTCGGATGATTCGCAAAATATCCCCACAAATAGCAGTGAACAGAATACCAAAGAGGAGTCATATAAAGGGCCTTCTGTAATTTCATACACTTTGAAAGGGAGAAAATCTATGTCTCTACCTATTCCTGCCTACAAATGTATGTCAGGTGGAGATGTTTCGGTTGCTATAATTGTGAATCAAAAAGGGTATGTTGTATCTGTAAGAATAATTGATGAGGTCTCGTCTAATGACGATTGTTTACGTGATTATGCAATGAAAGCCGCCAAACAATCCAGATTTACAGCCTCTTCCACTGCTAATGACAGAGAAGCTGGGGAGATAGTTTATAGATTTGTGGAGCAATAATCCTCCGACCTAATGCAACTTATTTCTATTTGGATCTGTTGCAACTTTTATAACATTATCTATCTCAGCAATAATAGGATAAAAGGCCATATCATCCATCTGAGAGTAACGCCCTATCATTGCACGAAGTTGCGTCATAATAACCTCTTTAGAGATATTCCATTCATTGTTTTTGATCTTTAATCCCTTATCGGTAATATAGGATTTAAAGTTCGATTCAATATTCATCTGAGAGAGCAGAGTGTTGAGTTGATCCATATTGGAAACACCACGCAATTGATTTCTATACTTATCTGCGATAGCTATTGCAAATTTGACCTGAAGAGATTGTCTGTTGATTTTTAGGAGGAGATCAGTTACTCCAACAGTATCCATTGGAACAAATATATCGGGAATAATACCCCCTCCGCCATATACAATCTTCCCTTTTGGAGTGGTGAATTTTAAAGAGTCATTCTTTGGGATACTATCTGAAACAGTCATCTCTCCATGTTTGTACCTCTCGATAATATCATACATATAGTCGTCCCCCCCCTTTTTATAAGGTTTCTGTATCGATCTACCTGTCGGGGTATAAAATCTTGCAACTGTCAACCTAATCCCCGAGTTATCTGAGAAATTAATCGGTTCTTGAACAAGACCCTTACCGAAAGATCTTCTTCCTATGATCTCACCTCTATCATTGTCCTGAATAGCCCCTGCAAAGATCTCACTTGAAGAGGCAGAGGTCTCATTTATAAGGACTGAAAGTGACATATCTTGACATTTCCCTTTTCCATCACAATAGAAGTCTTGTCTCTGACGATGCTTTCCTTGCATATAAACTATCAAATCCCCTTTCTTGAGAAATTCATTCGAGATAAGAAGAGCTTGGTCTAAATACCCCCCCGTATTGTCTCTCAAATCGAAAATAAGATGCTTAATCTTCTCAAAACCGATGGCAGAGAGCCCCTTCATCACCTCCTGATAACTTGTCTTTGAAAATTTCGATAGCTTAATATATGCTGTCGTATCGTCTATCATATAGGAGACATCTACACTTTTAATAGGGATTTTACCCCTTGTTATATCAAAATGGACAAGTTCTACCCCCCTCTGAACAACAATTGCAACCTTTGTTCCCGACTCACCTCTCATAAGCGACATCAATGAATCTTGAGCTATCTTAACACCTGCAACCACTTTATTATCAATCTTTATTATCCTATCTCCGGATAATAATCCAGCACGTTCTGATGGACCTCCGACGATAACACTAACCACGATAGCAGTATCTTCCGGAACATTAAAAGTGATCCCGATACCGCCAAAATTGCCCTCTAACTCCTCATCCGCATCTTTCAGATCCTTTGGTGGAAGATAGACGGAATGGGGGTCCAACTCTTTTAGAAAAACAGGAATTGTCTTCTCTATTACATTATTATAATCTATATCATCAACATAGTTCTGATCTAATTGCTCAAGAATCAGAGTTATTTTATCCCAATTATGCGACTTTACAGAGATCTCTCTATATTTCCGCATATCAATAATCTTAGTAATAATGCTTCCCGTCATTATTAAAATGACTGAGATCAATATAATTTTTATAATCCTGTAATTCCTCATCTCAATAGAATTAATATTTACAAACTTCTATTCCTGCTTTTTTCAACAAATCAATACCATCTGTCACTCGGTATTCGTCGTGATAAACAACTCTTCGTATTCCTGCCTGAATAATCAGTTTGGAACACTCGATACAAGGGGCAGCAGTTACATACAAAGTGGCATCAGCACTACTGTTATTGGACTTAGCAACTTTTGTAATAGCATTAGCCTCAGCGTGAAGCACATAGGGCTTGGTTAGCCCTTTTTCATCTTCACAAACATTCTCAAAACCTGAAGGTGTACCATTGTAGCCATCAGAAATAATCATTTTATCTTTTACGATAATAGCACCAACCTGCCTTCTAATGCAATACGAATTTTTAGCCCATACTTGAGCCATTTCCAAATAACTCTTGTCAAATTGAATCTGTTTCTTGTCCATAAAACACTAATTATGCCCCCTTTGATATAAATAACGTTTAATACTCCTCTTAGGTGTCTTCTCAAACTCCTCCGGAAAAATCTCAACAGAAGCAATTTTATAATAGTTTGGAAGATTTGCATTCATCTCTTTTACACTCTCATTTAGTTTATCAAGTATCTGCTTTTTCGATAATCCCTCTTTTTCGGCCAATTCAAAATCGGGGAAAATAAGGGCTACGAGAAGACCTTTGTCCTCAATTACCAAAGACTCACTTACATAAGGCATATTATTTATCTCCCCCTCAATCTCCTCAGGATAGATATTTTGACCGGAAGGTCCGAGAATCATACTCTTACAACGCCCCCTTATAAAAAGATACCCCTCAGAATCCATAACTCCGAGGTCACCTGTTTTAAACCATCCGTCCTCTGTAAATGCACTCTTTGTAGCCTCCTCATTTTTATAATACCCTAAAAATACATTATCACCCCTAACCAATATTTCGCCTGCAATATTTGTAGGATCGGGAGAGTCTATTTTAACCTCCATTCTTGGAGCAGCCTTACCACAAGAGTATAGTTTGTTCTTATCCCAAGGGGCATAGGTGATGATCGGACCACACTCTGTCATCCCATATCCAACAGTATATCTAAATCCTATCTTTTTAAAGAATGCCTCGGCCTCTCTATTAAATGCGGCTCCCCCTATTATAACCTCGCTAAATCTCTCTCCAAATGTTGCATTTAACTCAGCATTGATTTTTTTATGAATTTTTTGGTCAATAACCGGTAATTTCAATAAAATTTTCAGATCCGCACGGGAAATAAGTGGTTCAAGTTTCTTTTTATAAATTTTCTCAATAACCAATGGAACAGCTATTATAACATCGGGTTTGATCGCAGCCATCGACTCTAAAATAATTTTCGGAGTTGGGAGTCTTGTTAGAAAATGGACATGAGATCCTAAGCATATTTCAAAGAAAAACTCGAACATCATACCATACATATGGGCAGTTGGGAGCATTGCAACCGAGTTTGAACCATTGTCCATATGGGGTTGAACAGCTATCCCGAAAAGGGCATTTGACAAAAGTGAACGATAAGGAATCATAACCCCCTTTGAAAATCCAGATGTCCCTGAAGTATAATTGATCATAGCGAGCTCCTCAGGAGAATCTTTATAATAATTTACACACTCTGGATGAAAACTCTTTGGGTATTTCTTACCAAATAGTTCGTTGAGATGCTCCCTTGTGTCAATTATCTTACTATCCTTTGCGTACAAAATAGAGAAATCATTAAGAAGTATAATTGCGTCAAGATCCGGCATTTGAGATTGACTCAACCCATCCCAGATAACATCACCTACAAAAAGAAGTTTTGATTCCGAATGATTTACGAGATGATAAATGTTTGAACTTTTAAATTCGTGTAAAATCGGAACAGGGACTGCACCATATGTCAATACAGCAAGAAAAACCACCCCCCAATTGGCCTGATTTCGTGCACAAATAGAGATTTTATCACCTTTTTTAACTCCACAAATCTCAAATATAATGTGCATTTTCTCAATCCGTCGTGCTACATCCCTATAATACAGAGTAACTCCGTTATAATCAGATAAAGCAGGACAATTCCAATTTTCTCTTACACTTTTTTCAATTAACTTGTTTAAAGATTGATCCATAAATTATTAAAGTTTTATTTTAGAAAGTTTGCATTTCACAAAGATGAGAATATAACCCTTTATTCAAAAGGAGTTGGGAATGGGTACCCCTTTCTATTATTCTCCCCTCCTGTAAAACTATTATCTCATCTGCATATTGAATGGTTGAAAGCCTATGAGCTATCACAATAGATGTTCTGTTTTTCATCAGTTTCGTTAGAGCATCTTGAACTAACCTCTCACTCTCAGTGTCAAGGGCAGAGGTAGCCTCATCAAGGATAAGGATGGGTGGATTCTTTAAAACTGCCCTCGCTATGGCCACCCTTTGGCGCTGTCCACCGGATAACTTTGCCCCTCTATCTCCTATATTTGTATCGTATCCTTTCTCCATTTGAACTATAAATTCATCTGCATTTGCAATCTTGGCAGCCCTAATGACATCCTCTTTTGGAACATTTTCCATTCCGAAAGTAATATTATTAAAAACGGTGTCGTTAAAGAGAATTGCCTCTTGGGTCACTATCCCCATCAAAGAGATCAATTCCTTTGGATAATACTCCCTAATATCTATACCATCTATCAAAATCGATCCGCTCGTTACATCATAAAATCTTGGAAGGAGATCGGCCATTGTAGATTTACCTGAACCTGACGGGCCTACGATTGCCAACATTTTCCCCTTTTCAATAGATATATTTATATCCTTAAGGACAGGCTCCGATTCATATTTAAAATTAACACCTCTATATTCAATTCTATTTTTAAAAGAATCTATATGGACAGCGTTTTCACTCCTTTTAATTTGCGGTTCAACATCTAAGATGTCAAATATTCTCTTTCCTGAAACCAATCCCCTCTGAATATTTGCATAAGCGTTTGCAATCGCTTTAGATGGTTCTAACACTCTCCAATAAAAAGCAATATAAACAATAAAAGCTGGCAAAGTCATACCTAACTCCCCCTTTATTTGTAACAATCCACCAAAAAAGAGAACAGCAGCAGCGACACTTATTCCGAGAAATTCTGATATAGGGGAGGCAAGCTCCTGACGACTGAAAATAGCATTGCTGACATCTTTATGCTCTTGATTTGTTTTCTCGAAATTGCCCCTTACATAATTTTGGGCATTAAAGGCTTTAATAATTCGAATACCAGATATTGCCTCTTCGAAATGACTAATAATCCTCCCCATAAGAGCCTGAGTTTTAGTCGCTCCGCTCCTCAATTTACGACTAACTCCCCCGATTGCTATTGCAGAAATAGGGAGTGTAAGAAGGGTAATCAATGTGAGTTTTGGGGACATATAGAACAACCCAGCCATAAAACCTATTATCAATAAAGGCTCTCTGAAAATAATATGAAAACTGCTTGCCACACTATTTTGAACCTCATTTACATCGTTTGATACACTTGAAAGGATATCCCCTTTTCTTTGATTATGGAAATAGCCTACATTAAGTTTTGTAATTTTATTGAAAAGGTCTGTACGTATATTTTTCATAATATACGTTTTCATATTTACAAGGATCTTTTGGGATAAATAACGGGTAAGGTTTGAAAGAAAAGAGGCAGCAATCAACACTATACACACAAATAACAATCCCCTTAAAACCCCGTTGGCCGAGATAATTTTTGTCAAAAAATATTGAAAAACTCCATAGAAATAGTCGAGAGTCAAAGAAAAATCGGGGAGTGTCGTATATTTCTCAATAGCATTTGGATCAAACAGAACTGTTAGAAGAGGATTTATCAAGGCATAATTTACAACCCCGAAAATAACAGAAAGGATAGAAAGAATAAAATACCCTGGCCAGAATCTGCTATAGGGTTTGGCATAGGCAAGGAGCCTTTTGAAAATATCCATATTTATTTATCCTCCTTTATTGTTTCGTAGTCAACATATTCCCCCATATCTTTTTCCACTATCTTCTCCGAATTATTTTCATCGACTTTAGAAATATAAACCTCACCATCTCTCCTACTCTTCTGTTCTCTCTGTGATTTGGCAGTCCCCATTTTCTTATTTATCCATCGGGAAATCAGTAGTGGTATAAGCCTTATCAGCAACCACATCAACAGAAAAATAGCAAGCACTATCGTTAAAAAAATTTCCATCTTTTTATAATTTACTAAAAACCCCCGTTTCTAAATTTAATAACATTTTTTTATCCTCTATGGTAGTGACAATTACCTCATTCGAAGATTTAATCTCTATTTCAGTATCACTTTTCAATCTCCTTTTCTTAGTAAATTCTGCAATTGCTGTACCATTATTATTAAAAATCAAAGTTTGTGAAGAAGTTCTCAATATCCAATAAATATTTCCTTTCACTTCAAGCAATTCAGGGAATGTTTTAATCTTCTCATTGATAGATATTTCGCTCCACCCTTTTTTCTTCTTTCCTGAGATATCATACATCCCTATTTTATTATCTCGATGAAGTATCATCATTGAATAATTCTTATCATTTTCAAAATCAAAAATTTTAGGACCAAGGGCAATATCCCTTTTTAGATCAACCGGATATGGTTTGACAAATCGGCCCAATCTGTCCATTAAATATATTTTTGACCCGGCAGCAAACACCATTTGAAGTTTACCATTCTTCATATAATCAATCTGAGAGACGAAGCCACATAAAGGCTCAGAAAATGGGATGGTCCACACCCCTTTTTTATTACTATAAAGAAGTCGCAACTTATGATTCGGGAGTTGTTCGAGGTAGTTTGTAGAGCCGTCAATAAAGTTTTTAACCTCAAAAGGGCCTTTTGGCACCACTAATGGGGTATTATCTACAATGTTCTCGCCTACTTGATTATTATCCCCCCTGTGTGTAGGGAGTTCTGCAAGATTATCAAGAAGAAGAGATATATCAAATTTTAATTGCCCTCCATCATTTATCAATTTAGCTGTAATAAATTGACAGTTATTAGATTTCAGCCCCTCAGTAAATACGGTCGAGTATTTCTCTTTAAATATGGCAGATACAGAATCTGTACAAGCAGAGAGGTTTATCACGACAGACATAGCCGCACTCTCTCCAATAGTTTTGGATATAGGGGTTTGAAGAATATAATCCGAGAGGGTGAATAATTTTTCGTTTGAATATTTGGAAGAGAGGTATTTGATAACTTTCGTACTGCCAATGACGATCCAATCTGAAACGATACAATAACTCTCTTCAAAAGATGGGGTGAAAAAATCACCGAAAACAGCCGAAATATATCCGGGAAAGAGATATTTACAAACCTCTCCATCAAAGTTTTTCATAGCAGTAACATCCGATGCCTTTATAAGGACAATATTCTCATTCTTATTATTATCCTTCACAATTGAGGCAAAGGCTATCTCTTTGACCCCCATCGATGATACCCACTCAAATGTTTTAATTCCTGTTGTACTGGATTTATCTGCTATTGCATTGGTGTAGTTATAGTTATTAATTTTCTTATTTGATTCTATATAGCTTTTGTAACTCGATAAATATCCGTTAATATCGGAAATCGGAATTGAAACTACATAGTTTGTGTTAAAAGGGAGATAGTCATAAACATCTGACACTCTGTTCTTTTGTTTAAGAAACACCGAAGAGAAATTGGCATCACTCTTATTGTTGAAGATTTTGCCGTTAAAAACTAATTCGGTAGAACTCATTGAGACATCAAAAATGGTCCAACTTGCGAAGTCCGATGCAAAGCCAGCGTAATCAAGATAGGGCCGAGTGACTATTCCGGAAAATAATTTTCCGAGATTAGTGTGGTTTAAATAAATAGAGGAATTACCACTAATATTTTTGGAAATAGCTACAAATGAGGAGTTATCCAACATTGATGTTTTATTTTCCAAATGACGCAAAGAGGATTCGAGAATGATATCAGATGTACTAACCAATAAATAATTCCCATATACGGAGAACGAGATCAAAGGGGAAATTGAACGATATATAATTATTCCATTATAGTTTTTCTGAGATACCCCGTCACACTCCGTAGTTAACAATTTTATTAAATTTTCTTTCTCTTTTATCTTCGATAATGATAATACAAAAAGGGGAGAAACCCGATTTTTACTCGAATAATGAACTGAAAATAAAGCTCCTGCATCTTCAAATTCTGACGGAATAAAAGAGATAAATTTTGCAAAAGAACCATCTTTTGCAAAGAACTTTGCGATATTTGATGTCGCAGGGTTTAAAACAGCTTTGACATCCGATAAACTATTAAAATCGTATAGGAGGATGGCATCGGAAGGCACTGCTTGAATCACATCTATCCGAGAGTCATTTACAACAACCTTCGGTTCGGAATGTAAAAACAACTTATAGCACACAAATCCGATTGCCATCACCAATAGAATAGCAAGAATGGTACATATTATAACAATCTTTTTATTCATCTCCTAAACAATTTATCAAAATGGTTATTTCTTAACCTGCTCTTCAACAACTGGTGCTGCTTTAGAAACTTTAATCAACTCAACTTCAAAAATAAGCAATGAATTGCCAGGGATAGTATTATATCCACGCTCTCCATAACCTAAATTTGCAGGGATGTACAATTCGATTTTACCACCCTCTTTAATATTTTGCATCCCTTCTGTCCAACCAGGGATAACACCATTTAGAGGGAATTTAGCTGTTTCACCTCTGTCATAAGATGAATCAAAAACGGTTTTATCAATGAAATAACCTTTATAGTTAATCTCTACTGTATCTGTTTCGGCCGGAGCGATACCTGTTCCTTCAGTTATGATCTTATATTGAAGTCCTGTAGGAGTCTCTATAACACCCTCTTTAGTTTTATTCTCTTCAAGGAATTTCTTTGAATCTGCAGCATTCTTCTCAGAAGAGTATGATTGTCTCTCTATCAAATAATTTTGAATAAGATTCATAACCTCTTGCTCATTGATTTTAATGTCTTTACCTTCAAGAATATCCTTCATCCCTTTATAGATTTTGCAATAACTGAGTTCACCGAAATCGGAGCTCTTAATCATATTTCCCATATACATTCCGAGAGCATAACTTACAGAGTCTATCCTCTCTGAATTTGTACTTGGCATACGGTCACCAGATTTGTACTTACAAGACGTTAGTGTGAGCAACCCAACAAGGGTAACCACAAGAATCATTTTAATTGTTTTCATAATGCTAATAATATTAATTGTTAATTGATCTTTTCATTTTTTTAACTCGAGTATTTTTTATAGGTTGTGTTGTAAATAATATAGCAAACAGACCTATGATTGCAGCCACAAATGATGTGACTAAAATAGTCGCTTTCCCTGTATTGATGAGATTTATATCATTAAAAGCTAAATTATCGATAAATATAGACATCGTAAATCCTATCCCTGCAACAACACCTACAGCGGCCAACTCTTTCCATCTGATACCATCAGGCATTTGAGCTATTTTCAATTTTACTGCAATCCAACTGAAAAGGAATATTCCTATAGGTTTCCCTAAAAACAACCCCATAAAAATTCCACCGATCAATGGAGTCGCATCTCCACTTCCAAAAAGGTCACCCCCGATAAACACCCCAGCATTTGCAAGTGCAAATAGGGGCATAATTGCAAAATTTACCAATGGGTGGAGGGCTGACTCAAACCTATTCATCAACGGATTTATCAAATCTACTTTATTATTCAACTGATGAATGATATTCAATTGGGCACGATTTGCCAAAACCTCAACCTCACCTGAAGAAGAGTCCTTAAACTTATCCAATAAATGTTTTGCTGCCACCAAAAAACGAACCTCATTGATAGTGGTTTTCGCAGGAATTGTAGCAGCAAGTATCACTCCGGCTATAGTAGCGTGAATACCTGACATATATATAAAATACCATAGCACAATGCCAGGAATAATATAGGCAATCGGTGAAGAAACTTTACTCAAATTGAGTATAACAAGTACAATCACAATCGCTACTGCAAAGAGTAAATAGATAAGTTGTAGCTCGTGACTCGGATAGAAAATAGCAAGGACAAGTATCGCACCTAAATCATCAACAATAGCCAATGCTGTCAGAAAAACCTTTAGAGACATCGGACATCTTTTACCGAGTAGCGAAATAACACCGATCGCAAACGCAATATCTGTTGCCATAGGTATTCCCCAACCATTCTGACCTACTGAGCCATAATTAAATGCGGTATAAATCAGAGCAGGGACCAACATTCCTCCTATAGCCGCAAATATAGGGAGAGCAGCGTGCTTAGGGGAAGACAACTCGCCCACAAGCATCTCCCTCTTAATCTCCAATCCTACAACAAAAAAAAACACAGCCATCAACCCATCGTTTATCCAATGGATAATAGGCATATTAAAACTAAAAGCTCCAAATGAAATACCGGCAGAAACTTTCCATATATCTTGTATAAAATTAAGAGATGGAACATTTGCAATAATGAGTGCGATAACGGCACATACTAATAAAACCACTCCTCCCGCTGCCTGATTATGCGCAAACGATTGAAATATTGTCTTTAAACCACTTGAGGGTTTGTTATCTTTCATCTAACCTCTAAATAAACATTAATATAAGGTGCAAATATACTTATTTTCCTCTATTAAAATGAGAATACAGAGATAGTTTGAACAGTATTCTTGCTCCAACATTCGCATCCCACTCACTATCATCAGAAGGGGAGACTTCACAAAGATCGAAGCCAATTATTTTTTTATCTGATTTAGCAAGTTTTTCAAGTAGATAATCAGCTTGTGGGAAACTCAATCCGCCAGGCACAGGGGTGCCGGTACCCGGACAACATTCGGGAGAGAGTCCATCTATGTCAAAACTAATATAGACATTGGTAGGGAGTGAATTTAAAATATCATCACAAATTTTGCCCCAATTACCCCCTTCAAAAATAACTTTATTGATATTGAAATCGGTAAAAGCCACTACCCTATCCGATTGAGAAATCAACTGACTCTCTTGCGAACAATAATCTCTGATGGCAACTTGAGTAATTTTTGACACTTGAGGAATCTCATTCAACACATTATACATAATGGAGGCGTGAGAGTATTTAAACCCCTCGTAAGCCACCCTGAGATCTGCGTGAGCATCGATATGAAGTACTCCGAAATCATCATAATATCGTGATAATGCTTTTATTAAGCCAAAAGGGACACTATGTTCTCCGCCAACAATCCCAACCATTTTGCCTTTCTCAAGATATTTATCAGAGAGATCGCATACATATGAATTTATAATCTCTGAATCACTATTTACACTATCGATCTGAGAGGACAACTCTTTTTGGGTTTTACCAATTTCCAAAGAATCAATAACCCCCTCAACTACCCTTCGAGTCCTCTTATTTCGGTCAATAATGCTTTTATTCAATGGTATTGTTCCCAATTTAATATCCCACGCATTCTCAACATTTGCATCAAAAAGGTCCACCTGTACAGATGCGTCAATAATGGACTGAGGGGCAGAAGCTGTGCCGTTTTTGTAAGAGACCGTTGCGTCCCAAGGGACAGAGAGCAATACTATTTCTGAATCTGTGAGCTCCACCGGCAAAGCAAAATAATTGCCATTAGCAATCCCTATATCGTTAGGATTAAAAAGTCCCATTATACTATACCCTCCTTTATTATATCGTGAATATGTATCAATCCTCTGTATTCTTTTCCCTCCATAACTACTACAGAGGTTATTTTATTTTTTTTCATCAAATCAAAGGCATCTATTGCAAGTGCCTTCATATCAATAATTTTTGGGTTATTGGACATAATATCTGTCGCTATTATTGTATCATATCTCCCCTCTTTTCCCCTTTTCTCTAACATCCTCCTCACATCCCCATCTGTAATAATTCCCTTCAAGTACCCCCCCGCATCGAGAACAGCTGTAGCCCCCAACATATGATTGGAAATATTTATAATTACATTCTTAATAGATTCATTTTCACTCACAAAAGGGAAATTATTTCTATCAAAAACATCTTCAACCCTCATATACAATCTCTTTCCAAGCGATCCTCCTGGGTGGTACAATGCAAAATTATCGGATGTAAAACCTCTCATTTCAGAGAGGGAAATCGCTATCGCATCGCACATAGCCAACTGAACTGTAGTACTTGTTGTAGGGGCAAGATTATTCGGACACGCCTCATTTTCAATAGGAGTATAAATAACATAATCACCATTTATTGCTAAATAAGAGTCCCGATTTGATACCATCACAACAACTATATTTCCCATTTGTTTAATGATGGGCAATAATAACTTCAACTCTTGCGTGTTTCCACTTTTTGAAATAAGAAGAACAATATCCTCTTTTTGAACAATTCCAAGATCTCCATGCATTGCATCTGCTGCGTGCATAAAAACTGAAGGGGTCCCTGTCGAATTGAGAGTGGCAACCATTTTTGATGCAATAATTCCACTTTTACCAACTCCTGAAACCACAATTCTACCTTGACACCTAAAAAGGGTCATTACAACCTCTTCAAAATCACAATCTATATGTTCAATCATCATTCTCACCCCTTTAGCCTCCTCCTCAATAACTCTGCAAGCTATATCTCTCACATTAACATATCCACAGTTTTTCTTTTTTTCAGATTTTTTCATAAAAAATTTGCAGAAAATAAACTAATAAGTAACTTAGAGGCACAAAGGTAATAAATATGAGGATTAGTTCAGATGAATTGCATAGCAAATTAAAGGAGTTTTTTGGTTTCAGTTCGTTTAAAGGGGAACAGGAGGAGATCATCAAAAATCTTATAGAAGGAAATGATGCTTTTGTCCTTATGCCTACAGGAGGGGGTAAATCGTTGTGTTATCAACTTCCGGCATTGGTTATGCCCGGAACAGCTATTGTTATTTCACCACTTATTGCATTGATGAAGAATCAAGTAGATGCAATTAGAGGGTTTGTGGCAAATAGCGATGGAGTTGCCCATTTTCTTAACTCTTCACTTAACAAGTCACAGATCCAAGAGGTAAAAGATGACCTCCTTTCCGGTGTCACAAAATTGCTATATGTCGCTCCTGAATCGCTAACCAAAGAGGAGAATGTCCAATTTTTCAAACAGATATCAATCTCATTCTATGCCATTGATGAGGCACACTGCATCTCGGAATGGGGACACGATTTCAGACCAGAATATAGAAGGATTCACCAACTCATAGAGGAGATCGGAATAGCTCCCATCATTGCCCTCACCGCAACAGCGACACCAAAGGTTCAATCCGATATTCAGAAGAACCTATCGATGGTAAATGCTAAAGTTTTTAAAGATTCGTTCAATAGGTCGAATCTTTACTATGAGATAAGGGACAAGGCCGATATAAAAAAGGAGTTGATTAGATTTATAAAAGCAAATGCCAATAAATCTGGAATTATCTACTGTTTAAGCAGAAAGAAGGTTGAAGAGATAGCAGATCTGCTCAATGTAAATGGGATAAAAGCATTGCCTTACCATGCAGGGATGGACTCAAACACTCGCGGGAGAAACCAAGATATGTTTTTGATGGAGGAGGTAGATGTAATAGTGGCGACTATTGCTTTTGGAATGGGAATCGATAAACCTGATGTCAGATTTGTTATTCACTATGATATTCCAAAGAGTTTAGAGGGGTACTATCAAGAGACAGGGAGGGCAGGGCGAGACGGAAAAGAGGGGCAATGTATTGCATTTTACAGCTATAAGGATATTCAAAAACTTGAAAAGTTTATGCAGGGTAAACCGATATCCGAGCAAGAGATAGGCAAACAACTTCTTCTTGAGACGGTATCTTACGCCGAATCAAACAGATGCAGACGTAAGATCCTATTAAACTATTTCGGCGAGGAGTATCCAAACGATAATTGCGGCAACTGCGACAATTGTCTTCATCCTAAGAAACTATTTGACGGTCAGGATGATATGGCTTTAGTCATAGAGCTTATCAAATCAATGAAGGAGAAATTCAAACCGGAACATATTGCAAATATTTTATCCGGAACATCAAACTCCATTATTAAATCATATCACCACAATAAACACGAACTTTTCGGAATAGGGAGAGACAAAGGGAGTCGTTTTTGGATGGCTGTCATACGTCAGGGATTAGTTCTCCATCTATTAGATAAAGATATCGAATTATACGGACTTATCTCCGTAACCAAAAAAGGTGAGGAGTTTTACGAGAAACCTTACCCTCTAATGATTACTGAGGATAGGGAGTTTAGCGAAAATGATGAAGACGATGATGATGATATTCAGATAATTGGTAATTCAAAACACTCCGGAGCTGGTGGAGGAGACCCTACCCTTTTCGCAATGCTTAAAGATTTACGGAAAGATATTTCGAAAAAGATGAACCTACCATCATTCGTCATATTTACCGACCCCTCTCTTGAAGATATGTCGATCCAATACCCCATCACTATGGATGAGTTGAAGAATTGTCAGGGGGTAGGTGAAGGAAAAGCCAAAAAATTTGGGACAGAGTTTTTAAAACTTATCGAACAATATGTCAAAGAAAATGAGATAGAAAGGCCTAATGACTTTGTATTAAAATCTGTAGTAAACAAATCTGCCAACAAAGTCTATATTATTCAAAACATCGATAGAAAAATTCCACTCGAAGACATTGCAGAAGATAAAGGATTAGAAATGTTGGATGTTATTGAAGAGATTGAGGCTATTGTAGGATCAGGTACAAAGCTTAATATTGACTACTACATCCGTCAAGCCATTGATGATGATAAAGTTGAAGATATATACGAATACTTTAGACACGAAGCAATCTCAGACTCCATAAGCGATGCAATGAAGGAACTTGGCGGAGATTTCAGTGAAGAAGAAATTCGACTCGTACGGATTAAATTTATGTCCGACCTTGCCAACTAATACCTCTACTTCACCTATATAACCATTCTCCTTCTTACCCAGAAACTATGTCTATGGAGAGCTATACCATAGATTATTTGAGGAAAATAAAGTATTTGGAGAAAGAAGCTAATTGAAGGGGATGGTATTTGTGCTGATAATCAATTAAGAGTGATGATTTGTTCGCCGCGCCAATATGTTATTTGACGTTTGGCATACCTTCTGGTATTCCTTTTGATCAGCTCTTTAGCAACATCTAACGAGATTTTACCATCTATGTAATCAAAGATTTCTCTATAGCCGACAGTTCTAAGAGCAGGAAGATTTCTGAATCTCTCTAAACTTATCACCTCCTCAACAAGGCCATTGTCAATCATAATATCTACACGCCTATTTATCCTATCATAGAGTTCATCTCGCCCGCGCATCAAACATATTCGCTCTATATCAAAAGGTCGAGTCTTTTTAGTGTTTGATTTGAAAGATGAAAATTTCCTGCCGGTCATAATATTGACCTCTAATGCGCGTAAAACTCTTTGTTTGTTAGCTATATCGATTGTGTTATAACTCTCTATATCAAGCATTTTTAACTCTCTGCGCAAAGACTCAATCCCCTCCTCCTCCATCCTTTTGGTGAGTGTTGCACGGAGATTTTGATCTGTTTGAGGAAAATCATCAAGACCATAACAAAAAGCATCTGCATAAAGACCTGATCCACCAACCATTATCAAGGTGTTATGCTCAAGAAACAATCGCTCTACAAGAGCTAATGCCTCTACCTCATACCTCCCTGCAGTATAAAGATCTGTAACAGAATGGGAAAAAATGAAATAATGTTTGACCGTAGATAATTGTTCCTCAGACGGAGGAGCAGTCCCAATCTTCATCTCTCGATAAATCTGCCTCGAATCGCAAGAGATAATCGGAGATGAGAATTTTTTTGCCAATCCTATTCCATAATCACTTTTTCCAACAGCTGTAGGACCGAGTATGAGAATCAATTTCTTAGTCATCTCCCCTCTTCACCCTCTGGAAGTTCGTCATCATCATACACTTCCTCGTCTTGTCCGTCAAATTTTGAGGAGAGAGTTTGATGTTTCTCATCATCCAACTCTCCGAAATCCTCATATTTATCGGAAAATTGATCCGGATTTGGCCCTTTTTCTTTTACAAGTCGAGGATATGAAACCCTCGAAACCTCCTCTTCAATTGAGATAAAAGTTAGCACTATATATCTATTTCTAATAAGATTGTACAAATACCTTAAAACTACATCCCCTTTCGACAACGAACTCTTAAGAGTGATTGAATCCATCGAACCATCACCTGAGTCAAAAAGTCCATACTCCCTAACCACCTTTCCTTTAGTATCAATCCCCTGAAACACAACCATTTGATCAGGGGAAAAACCGAGATCGTTCTCTAAATATTCGTGTAACTTATAGAGATTTGTATCAGATTGAATCTCATATTCCCTCAGGAAAATTTTATTATCTGGCAACGTAGCCTTATACTTATAAACCATTTTTTACTTTTTATCAAATTAATAAACCCAATAAGAACTCCATCGTATCCTTGCCATCGGGATAATCATCCAAACTAACCCGTTGTGCGGTACCAAAGTTAGTATATATTTTCTGAATTTGCCCCTTATTTTGATGAAAAAAGTTATCGAGTTCCACTTCAGAGGCATATCTCTTAACACCAACCACACCTATCGGGAGATCATTAAAGTTGTCTGTTTCCATAAAAATCAACCTGCCAGAATCATAAAATTTTCCTCCATCCAAGGAGACAATTGCCCTACTTCTCAAATAATTATCATTAAAAGCATCACCCCCAACTTGTGAAAGGAAGTCATTTGCACATTGTCCTAAAACCTCAAAAGAATAATCTTCAGGGACCAATAAACAAGAGACACTTCTACACCCTAAACCATAATAAATAAGAATATCCTCACAGAGTCGCGACATTTCATAAACATCCTCAGAGCCCCTCAAAACTGCACAACTAAACCTACTACCCCTTATGAGTCTCTTCATATTTGAATAATTATCTTCATAAAATCGAGCAGCCGCATCCCCACCCATTGTTATAACTCCATCCATCCCGGTAAGAGGAAGGGTATTGGTATAATATAAATCGGGAAATAAAACCGGAAGGAGATATTTGTCCTTAGAAGATAATTTAACAATGGGGGTTACACCTGACAATAAAACACAAAGAATATCGTGGAAACAAACAACTGGAATATTTCCTGCTGCAACCACCCCACAAACCGCAGATTTGTTTTTTTTATTACGCAAATCATACTTATTCAGCCACTTATCAAGCTTATCAGGAACTAAGAAATCTTCACATATCGAAGCAAGAGCAAAGGTCTGCATATAAGGGGTAAAGAACGGATTATCACAAAAAGAGTTGTGCAAAGCATCAGTTAAAGAGTCCCATTTATAATCTCCGGATAACCACCCATTCAACCTGTTTCCAAGTTCATAGAAATATCCCTTGTCGCTATAATTATTCATACTTTACAAAGGTATAAAAAACTTATGTTATCTAAACCTTTTGTACTATCTTCGTACTATGAAACAAGAGCAAATTCAAGATATTTACAAGAGTGTTTCAGCCACAGCTAAAGGTATTTATAAGGACAAAGGGAGTAAATTCATAGCTTTTGTTTACCCTATTGAAAGCGAAGCAGATGTCAAATCCATCCTTGCAACTCTCAAAAAAGATTACTTTGACGCAAAACACCACTGTTATGCATATAGATTGGGTTATGATGGTTCTACTTGGAGATATAATGATGACGGAGAGCCCTCCTCCACAGCAGGAAGACCGATATTCGGACAGATATTGTCAAACGAATTGAGCGACATTCTGATCGTAATAGTTAGATACTTTGGAGGGATAAAATTGGGGGTTCCCGGACTGATTAAAGCTTATAAAAGTGCAGCAGCAGATGCAATTTCAAATGCTACAATTATTGAGAAAACGGCAAAAAAAATGTTTACGATAAGTTTTGGATATGACAAGACAAATACCATTATGAAAATCCTAAAAGAGATGAACATTTCCCCAAGTAAACAAAGTTTTGACAATGAGTGTGTTATAGAATTACCAGTGCGTCTTCGGGATATTGATGGTTTTATAAACAATATCGAACAATCAGGAGCAATATTGATTGAGAATAATTAAATACAAATAATGATGTCCAAAAGTCTAATTTCAATTCAAGATTTTTCTAAAGATGAGATACTTCACATATTAGAAGTTGCCTCAGAATTTGAGAAAAACAAATCCCAAACTTTTCTGAGTGATAAAGTCATCGCTTGCATCTTTTTTGAGCCATCAACTCGCACCAGACTTAGTTTTGAAACAGCTTCAAACAGATTGGGTGCCAGAGTTATAGGATTTTCAGATGCCGCAAGCACAAGTGTACGAAAGGGTGAAAGCCTAAAAGATACCATAAAAATGGTATCCAACTATGTTGACCTAATCGTTATGCGACACCCACTTGAAGGGAGCGCGAGATATGCTTCGGAAGTTGCATCCGTCCCTGTAATAAATGCAGGAGATGGCGCAAATCAACACCCAACCCAAACTCTCCTCGATCTATATTCAATTATGCAAACTCAAGGGAGAATAGACAATATCAATATAAATATGGTTGGCGACCTAAAATACGGTAGAACAGTACATTCTCTACTCCAGGCAATGTCTCATTTCTCACCCACCTTCACATTTACCTCTCCTGAAGAGTTGATGATGCCTCAAGAGTATAAGGCATTCCTTCGAGAAAAGGGGATCTCATATCAAGAGACAGCAGATTTGATGGAACACATCGACACCGCAGATATCCTCTATATGACACGTATACAACAGGAACGTTTCACAGATCCTATCGAATACGAAAAAGTCAAAAATGTTTACTCACTTGAAGCCTCTATGCTTGAGAATGTTAAGAAAAATATGAAAATATTGCACCCCCTGCCTCGCCTTCAAGAGATCTCTTCAGATGTTGACGACACCCCTCACGCATACTATTTCAAACAGGCTGAAAATGGGATGTATGTTAGAATGGCCATCATATCATATTTATTAGGAAAAAGATAGGAGGATTTAATATGGAAAATAAAGAGAAATTATTGCAAGTAAATGCAATTAAAAACGGCACTGTTTTAGACCACATACCAAGCGAACAGGTTCTCAAGGTTATAGATATTTTAAATCTATCAGACTCTATATACCCAATCACCTTTGGTATAAATCTTGATAGTAAATCACTTGGGAAGAAAGGGATAATAAAGATTTCAGAACGGTATTTTCGTGATTATGAAATAAATAAAATAGCCCTTATCGCCCCTAATGCGAGTATAAATATTATAAAAGATTTTGAAGTTATTGAGAAAAGGGTGTTATCAATCCCAGATACAATAGTGGGAATCGCTAAATGTATGAATCCAATGTGTGTAACAAATCACCAGAATATACAAACTAAGTTTAAGACCATCATAAAAGGATCTGATGTTGAGTTGTTGTGCAAATATTGTGAAAAAGTGACTGATAGCAAAAACTTAAAAATCATAAGCAATACCCGTTAATTGAATAATATTTCATAACTTTGACCCCATATTTGAAACCTTATTTTTAGTATAAATTAAATTAATTAATAAATGAAAAAAGCTTACAATTTTAATGCAGGTCCTTGCGTATTACCCAGACCGGCAGTAGATGCAGCCATAGAGGCTCTTAAAGATTTTAAAGGAACTGGAATGTCTGTTATAGAAGTATCTCACCGCAGCAAAGAATGGGAGGCAGTTATGGAAGAGTGCCGCACACTTTGGAAAGAGTTATTGAATATTCCTGAAGGATACAGTGTTCTTTTCCTTGGCGGTGGAGCTTCTCTCCAATTTTTATATGTAGCTATGAACCTTCTTGAAAACAAAGCTGCTTACCTTGAAACAGGTGTTTGGGCAAAGAAAGCTTTGAAAGAGGCTAAAGGTCTTGGAAATGCTTATGCAATAGCATCTTCAGCTGATAAAACTTACAGCTACATCCCTAAAGGATATGAGATTCCTAAAGACATCGACTACTTCCACATCACCACTAACAACACTATTTATGGGACTGAAATTCACGAAGATATGAATTGTCCTGTAAATTTGGTTGCAGATATGTCATCAGATATTATGAGCCGTCCTGTCGATATTAAGAAATATGCCCTTATTTATGGTGGTGCTCAGAAGAACGTTGGCCCTGCAGGTACAGTTTTCGTCATTGTTAAGGATGAAATTCTTGGTAAAGTAAGTCGTTACCTTCCTACTATGTTGGATTACAGAACTCATATCGCTGAGGCATCTATGTTTAACACCCCTCCTGTATTCTCAATTTTCGTTATGAATGAGACTCTTAAATGGGTTAAAGCTCAAGGTGGCCTAAAAGCTATGTACGCTCACAATAAAAAGAAAGCCGCTATCCTATATGATGAAATCGATCGTAATCCTCTTTTCGTAGGGACTGCTGCTAAAGAAGATCGTTCACTTATGAACATCTGCTTTGTAATGGCTCCCGGTTACGAAGCTCTTCAAGATGAATTTATGTCATTTGCAAAAGAGAGGGGAATGGTAGGTATTAAAGGTCACCGTTCAGTTGGTGGATTCCGCGCATCTACTTACAATGCTTGCCCTATCGAAGCAGTTGAGGCATTAGTTGCTTGTATGCAAGAATTTGAAAAATTGCATAAAAAATAGATCAACATTTTTTTAATAATACTTAGAGGCTCTTTTCTCTCATTAATTTTGAAAAGAGTCTCTTTGTCACAAATAAATAATAAAAAAACATAAAAATATGAAAGTTTTAATCGCAACCGAAAAACCCTTCTCGAAGGTAGCTGTTGACGGTATTCGTAATATCGTTGAGAAAAATGGTCACATCCTTTCAACTTTGGAAAAATACACCGATGTAAAAGAGTTTTACTCAGCTGTTGCTGACGCTGATGCCCTAATTGTTCGCTCAGACAAAGTTACCAAAGAGGTAATTGCTGCTGCTCCAAAATTAAAAATCGTTGTTCGTGCTGGTGCAGGTTTTGACAATCTTGACCTTGCTGCTTGCACAGAAAGGGGAATTGTTGCAATGAACACTCCAGGACAAAACTCGAATGCAGTTGCAGAACTTGCACTCGGACTTATGGTATTTATGCAACGTAATTGTTTTAACTCAGGAACAGGCTCTGAATTAAAAGGCAAAACACTTGGTATTCAAGCATATGGCAATGTTGGCCGTTTAGTAGCAGGTATAGCAAAAGGTTTTGGGATGAACATTATCGCTTTTGACCCATTCGTTCCTGCTGAAAATATGAAGAAAGAGGGAGTTGAAGTTGCTTCAACACTTGAAGAACTCTATTCAAAATCAAATTTCATTTCACTTCACATCCCTGCAAATGAGCAAACTAAAAAATCTATCGGATATGCACTTTTGACAAAAATGCCTAAAGGTGGATGCTTAGTAAATACAGCAAGAAAAGAGGTTATCAACGAAGATGAGTTGATAAAAGCACTTACTGAAAGGGAAGATCTTAAATATGTTACAGACATTGCTGCTGAGAAACAAGCAGAAATGAATGAGAAATTTGGTAAACGCGTATTCGCAACACCTAAGAAAATGGGAGCTGAAACCGCAGAGGCTAATGTTAATGCAGGTCTTGCTGCTGCAAATCAAATCTGCAACTTCTTTGCTACCGGAGATAAAAAATTCCAAGTAAATAAATAGTAACTAATATATATAACAATCATACTATATGGTAAAAGTCAAACCATTTGCGGCTATCAGACCTCCAAAAGCCCTTGTGAAAGAGGTTGCTTCACGCCCATACGATGTACTCAATTCAGTTGAGGCAAAAGAAGAAGCGGGAGAAAAATCTCTATATCACATCATTAAACCTGAAATAGATTTTGATCCTATCGCTGATGAACATTCTCAACCAGTCTACGATAAAGCTGTTGACAATCTTAATAAATGGATTAAAAACGGCTGGTTGGTAAAAGATAAAAAAGAGTACTATTATATATATGCTCAAACTATGGGCAATCGTACTCAATATGGTATCGTATTATGTGCCAATGTTGAAGATTACCTCACCGGTAAAATCAAAAAACACGAATTGACACGTAAGGACAAAGAAGAGGATAGAATGATCCACGTACGCATTCAGAATGCCAATGTTGAACCTGTTTTCTTTGCATATCCTGACAATACAGAGATCAATGCACTTGTTTCAAAATATACCGCAAAGACACCAGAATACGATTTTGTGGCAGAAGATGGATTTGGACACCATTTCTGGTTAATCGACAACGATAACGATATTCGCCGCATAACCGAAATATTTGCAGAGATCCCTGCATTCTATGTTGCTGATGGTCACCATAGAACAGCAGCAGCTGCTCTTGTTGGTGAAGAAAAAAGAAAACAGAATCCAAACCACACCGGTAAAGAAGAGTATAATTTCTTTATGGCAGTTGCCTTCCCTGAGAGTCATTTGAAAATCATTGATTACAATCGTCTTATAAAAGATCTCAATGGAATGTCTTCTTCCGATTTTATTAAAAAACTATGTGTAGATTTTGATGTAAAGGAGATGGGAACAGCCACCTACAAACCATCAGGACTTCATAATTTTTCAATGTATATCGATGGTAAATGGTACTCTCTAACAGCTAAAAAAGGGACTTACAACGACACCGATCCTATCGGAGTGCTCGATGTAACAGTCCTTTCAAACCTTGTTTTTGATAAACTACTCGACATTAAAGATCTTCGCACATCAAAGAGGATAGACTTCGTTGGAGGCATCCGCGGACTTGGAGAACTAAAGAAGAGAGTTGACAGCGGAGAGATGGTAGCAGCTTTTGCCCTTTACCCTGTTTCGATGAAACAACTTATTAATATTGCAGATACAGGCAACATTATGCCACCTAAAACCACTTGGTTTGAGCCAAAATTACGTAGCGGATTAGCAATACACAAACTTGTTTAATAATATCCACTAATAATAAACAATGAATGGAGGGTGACTATGAAGTCTTTATGACTTTTGGTCACCCTCTTTTATTTTTTGAAATACATTCTTGGAAAATAGGTTTAACTTTGCGCAAAAGATATTTCAGAAATATTAATATTAAAAAAAACAGATAATAATATGTCTAAACTTTCACTAATAGTTCTTGCAGCAGGGATGGGTTCAAGGTACGGATCCCTAAAACAAATGGATGGTGTCGGTCCAAATAACGAAGCGATAATTGATTACTCTATTTTTGATGCTATCAGGGCAGGATTCGATAAGGTTGTATTTGTAATACGCCACCAATTTGAAAAAGACTTCAGAGATGTTTTCTCTGCAGAGAGATTTAAAGGGAAGATAGAAGTTGATTTTGTGTTCCAAGAATTGGATTGTTTGCCTGCAGGTTTTAGTGTGCCGGATGAGAGGGTGAAGCCTTGGGGAACAAACCACGCAGTTATGATGGCAGCTCAAGTTGTGAAAACCCCATTTGCAGTTATTAATGCCGATGATTTTTACGGAAGGGAAGGATATCAAGTTTTGGCCCAATACCTTAGAGAGATTGATGGGACAACTGGAAAATATGCAATGGTTGGATATAATCTTAAAAATACCCTATCCGATTTTGGAACCGTTTCTCGTGGAGAGTGTATTGTCGATAAGAATCACAATTTAATATCTATGACAGAGCGCACTGCTATTGAGCGTATTAATGGTGAAGTTGTATATAAAGATCTCTCCGGCACACACCCAATCTGTGAGAACACCCCTGTATCTATGAATCTTTTTGGATTTACACCCGACTATTTTATTGAGTCCGAAAGGCTGTTTAAGAAGTTTCTGTCTGACAAATCAAATATGACTAACCTCAAATCTGAATTTTTTATTCCGATGGCTGTCAATACTTTGATAAATGAAGGCAAGGCTAAAATGAGGGTTCTTTCAAGTGATGCAAAATGGTTTGGAGTCACATATAAAGAAGATAAGCCTGAAGTTATGGATAAAATCAGGCAACTCATTTCAGCAGGAATTTATCCATATAAATTATGGTAGAATATTCTACCATAATTTATTGATTTACAAGATTATCCACAGTGATAATACTTATTGACAAGCTCCATCATCATCTCAGGATTATTCTTGATCTCTTCGCGAATATGGAGATCGTCGTACCCCTTCAGAGAGGCGATGATACCATCTATCATTCTCGGATCAAATACCCCTTCAGCTTCGTAAATCGAACGGTTTTTATCCAATTCGTCAGCTGATTGACTACAAGAACTTGGTAATTGAGATAATGTATTGAGTGTATTCTCATTCTTCTTATCGTGAATATTTACATCCACATAAGTGTTTTCTGCAACTTGAAGGGCATCAGGCATTTCAAAACCTGTCCTTGCAGCTACTACCAAACCAGCCAACATATTGTGAATATCGGCAGATCCGTCCGGTGAACGCATTTCAACAGTCTGTTTATTAGGGGCTACAAAAGACGCGGGATGCTCGATATTATTAGCTATTGCAGACATATCGTTATCCCCTGTCCAACCAAGCGGAACTCGAACAAGAACAGATCTGTTTCTATCTCCCCAACAAATGCTTGTAGGAGCCTCTTGATGAGGTACAAGACGGAAGTAAGAGGTCGGATTGGTGTTACCGAAGGCGGTTAGAGATGAGGCACATTTCATATATCCAGCTATTGCTGTACGAGCAATATTTGATAATTTCCCGTTTTCAACCATTACTGAGTTGTTACCATCCATTATTCTTGTATGAAAATGGAGTCCACTACCGGCCTTCCCAATTGTTATTTTTGGAGCAAAAGTGATATTTATACCATATTGATATGCAAGTGTTCGAAGAACCCATTTAGCCATAAGTAATTGGTCTGCCGCAGATTCTACAGGAGAAACCAAAAATTCTATCTCATTTTGCTCATAGATATTACCATCCAAAGTAAAATTTCCAACCTCTGAGTGACCATATTTGATTATACCACCTGTCTGGGAGATAAGCCTCATTGCCTCAGTTCTGAAATTCTCAAACTTTGTAAATGGTGTGGATTCGTGATATCCCCTTTGGTTGGGAGTTGGAAAAGAATTATCGTCATTATCAATAACATAGAACTCCAATTCACCCATTGCCTCAAAACTGAAACCTGTTCTTTTTTTGAAAGCATTATGAGCCTTCTTTAAAGTGTATTCAGGGGAGCTTTCTAAAGGGAGCCCATCTTTTGTAAAATATGAACATATTAGCCCTAATGTGGGAGTCTCAGCGAAAGGATCAAGATAAGCCGTTGAGAAACGAGGAATAACATATAAGTCGCTTGACCCGGCCTCTATATAAGGGAACAAACTCGAACCATCCACTCTCTCCCCATAAGAGAGAATAGAATCCAAATAGTGATGATTTGTTATTGGGAAATTGAGAGTTTTAAGTCTTCCATCAGAAGCAACATAACGAAAGTTTACAATACGTATTTCATTTTTAATGACATACTTAATAATGTCATCTTTAGTGAATTGATCAGGTGTTTTACCTATTTCAGAGACTAATGGGTTAATGTTGTATTCAATAATTTTGTTCATATTTTTTGTTATTAAAAACGTAGCAAGTTAATAATTTTAACAATCTCAACGCTTTTTTTTTACTACCTTTGTATGTGTAATTTATAATAAATTGAAGCAATAAATGGGAAACAAAGCTAAACTAATAATAATGAACTTTCTCCAGTTCGCTATCTGGGGGGCCTATCTAACATCGATGGGTGGCTATTTAGCTAAAGTTGGTATGGCTTCACATATCGGTATTTTTTACGCAATTCAAGGGATCGTATCCATTTTTATGCCTGCTGTAATAGGTATTATCGCAGATAGATGGGTCCCTGCACAAAAGATGCTCGGTATATGTCAGTTTATCGCTGCAATCTCCCTTCTCAGTGTAGGTTATTATGGCTATGTGGTAGGAGATGCTGTCCAGTTCACTACAATGTTTACCCTCTATACAATAGGGGTAGCTTTTTATATGCCAACTATCGCTCTTTCATATTCAGTGGCTTATACTCTTTTAGAAAAAGACGGGAAGGACCCTGTGAAATCCTTCCCCCCTATAAGAGTTTTCGGGACAGTAGGTTTTATATGTTCTATGTTATTTGTTGATGTGACAGGATTTCAACACTCATATGCTCAGTTTATTACATCAGGATTATTGGGTTTATTGCTTGCTATTTTTGCAATGACTCTCCCTAATTGCCCTGTCAATAACTCAAAAGAGAAAAAATCGTTGGTCGAGACCTTGGGACTTAAAGCTTTTTCCCTCTTCAAACAGAGGCAAATGGCAGTTTTCTTTATATTTTCAATGTTGCTTGGGGTAGCCCTACAGGTGACAAATGCCTTTGCAAATCCGTTCATCACAAGCTTTAAAGATATCCCTGAATATGCCAATTCGTTTGGAGCAAACCACGCCAACGCGCTGATATCCCTTTCTCAAATATCTGAGACTTTGTGCATATTACTTATCCCTATCTGTCTTAAAAGATTTGGAATTAAAAAGGTGGTTCTCCTTGCAATGATAGCTTGGGTACTCCGCTTCGGTCTATTCGGACTCGGAAATCCAGGAACAGGGGTATGGATGTTTATCCTATCAATGATTGTTTATGGTATCGCATTTGACTTTTTCAATATATCAGGATCTCTATTTGTAAACACAACAACTGATAAATCAATACGTTCCAGCGCACAAGGTCTTTTTATGCTAATGACTAACGGAATAGGTGCAGCAATAGGTACTCTTGCTGCTCAAGCTGTTGTAAATCATTTCGTTTACGAAGCTGAAGTTCCTAATTGGAGTACAGCTTGGTACATTTTTGCAGCATACTCTTTGGTGGTAGCCATTCTCTTTGCAATACTCTTTAAATATAAAGAGGAACCTAAGAAAGAGATGGTTGCTTAAAGCTCTATTTACTTTTGAGAAATCGTAGAGCTTTGGTCATAAATCTTGGCAGAGGTTTCTTATTATCTCTATTTTCAAGATGGAGATATATCCCCAATTTTTTCAAAACAGGAACTTTGAATGTTTCAACAAATTCGATCAATGCACCGTCTGGGTCCTCTATGTAGGTAAAATGACCATTCGCCTCTCCCATCTCAAAATCTCTACCACCATCACAAACAAAATTATGTCCCATTTTTTGAGCGGCAATTCTTATCGCTTCCATATTTCTTATATCGAAACAAAGATGGATAAAACCTGGATCGCCCCAAAGCCTACCTTGGTATATCTTGCGAGGGGTAGGGATAGTATTATCCGATGACACCACCCTCTGAATAAGCTCGATGTGAGATGTACCCATAACTTCTGACAATGGGCCTTCCAATGGTTTAGAGCGCTCCAAAAGGACTCTTCTAAGTTTGTAATCACCACCTGGAACCCCCTTAATGTCTTCAAATACATCTGTAACATCTGATACAACCTTATCATAATCCATTATCGAACCGTAGAACTGAATCGATCTCTCCATATCGGAAACTCCGAGAATAACACCATTGCCGCCCCCCGTCACTTTATTTTCATTTAAGAAAACATATCCGTCTTGTTCAATATCAAATATATTGCCCCAAGGATCCCGAATAAAGAAGTGATCGACACCTGCAGGAGATTTTGTAGGGGGAGTAAGAATATCTATCCCCCTTTGAGAGAGGACGGAGTAGGCCAATCCGATACTTTGTGTCTTAATTTTGCAGGCATATATTCCAAGATCACCAAGAAGAGGGGTAAATGAGATATGGTTAAGCTCACGTCCTCGAGGTTCCCAAATTTCTAAACCACCGCCACCACGAAGATTTAGCACTAAAATTGCATAACGAGGCTGAGGTTTCCCACCGGTGTAAGGGAGCATTTTTTCTGCAACTCCTTCATCTCCAAATATTTTAGTATCAAATCCAAGGTTTTCCTTATACCATTTCCAAGATTCTGCGACATCTTTTACTCCAATGCCGACCTGTTGTATTCCACATATTACCTTTTCCATTGTTTCAATATGATTTTTCTTTTTATGTTGCCGAAACTTTTCTTGCCAATTTATAAAAAATTGGCGAACAATATTTATAAATATAGACCATCAAAAGCTCTTTTTTCCCAATAAGAACTTTGTGTTTTTCTTTTGATATAGCCTTTAAAGCCCTTTTTGCACAGACATTTACATCCAATCCAGTAGCTTGTCCCGGATCCATCTTTTGATATGCCTCACCACTTGAGGTTATTGCACTTTTTGATATTTGAGTATTGATCCTGCCAGGAATGAGAAAAGTGACTTTTATGTTTGGATATTCCAACTCCAAAGATTCGAAGAAACCAAACAATGCACGCTTAGAAGCACAATAAGCTGACCTCATCGGAAAACCAAAAATCCCTGAGATTGAAGTTGTAACGGCAATATGGGTCATTTTTGCAGTTAAAAGAAATTCGCGCATCTGCTTTATTAGATATACAGAGCCTAAATAATTGATTTCCATTAACTTTTTATCGATTGAAAAATCTGTTTCGAGAGCTTTTGCCCTTTGAGAAATACCGGCATTTAGGACAATAAAGTCTGGCTTTAATCTATTATTCCAAATAAACTCTACCAAACCATCTATTGATGAGTGATCCTCAAGATTAACCTCACACACAAACCCTGTTACCCCCATTTTTTCACAATTATCTTTCACTTTATCGAGGGCCTCTCTTCCGAGTCCAGATAAGATGACATTGCTCCCCCTTTTTGCAAACTGATACGCTATTGCTTCACCTATTCCGGATCCTGCGCCTGTAATTAGTACTGTTTTATTATTGAATTGTACCATCATTATAGAATTATTTAACGAAGGTAATAATATTTATCTTTGCCCCCGAAAAAAATAACTTCATAAATACAGAATAATTGATTTTCAATGTAATACAAATGGTATTCTATAACGATAACTCAAACCGATAGCGTACTCAATTTTATCCATATTCTTTTGGTAGTTATGAAATCTTATTAGAAAATATGGATCTATCGAGTGCCCCTTGCAGAATGAGAATGAACATCCAACTGCGTAACGCATCTCACTTACAATATTTGCAGCCTTTTTATTTAGCAAATTATATATCTCACCCGAAACATACGGAGTTATACCGCTCTTTCCGATAGAATAATCAATTTTCAATCTTGATCTTAAACTTATAGATACATCTGATCCACCGTTCATTTCAGGTGTAAGATCTGTCTCGAATTTTTCTCTAAGGGAGAAGCAAAATCCGGAAAAACTGTAGATACCTGTCGCATCAATTTCAAAGCGATGAGCAAGTGACCAACTCTTATTTAATTCATAAACCTCAAATAATGAATAACAACCACCAACTCTGACATATTTATTAATACCATAATTCACACCGAAAATTGTCCTTATTCTATCAAAACGACTCAAATTATCAACAAATCTAATCTCTTCTGTAATAGATAGATCTAAGTTACGAACGGGTGAAAAAATAACTCCAAAATCTGACCAATTTACCAAATCCTCTTTAATCTGAGAAAAAGTAGTTATTACTCCGGCAAAAAGAAAAACCAAAAATAATACGAATCTCCTAATTATCATCATATTGTAACAAGAGTGTAGTTGGAGTTACCTATTCCAATTTTCTCAGAATAATAAATTCCGAATTTCCAATCAGTATCGGGGTGAATCAGATGAAATTTATCAACACCACAAAGGTCATCCTTTGGTCTTAAATCAGCAAGTTTACTCCCTGAGATCTGCGACACATTCATAACCATATCTGCACAAGCTTTATCTAAGGCAACCGGATCAAAAGAGGCTGCAATACCAATATCTGGAACAAAAGCGGCATCATTATGACACCAGCAATCGCACTCTGGGGAGACATTGACGATAAAATTGATATAAAAACAGGGTTTAGTTGAGACTATGGCTTTAGTATATTCTGCTATCTTACAATTTAAGATCTCTGTTCCATCCCAATCTTTAACCACCGCTCCATTATACTGACATAAAGCAACACATTGTCCACAACCAACACACTTATTATAATCGATCTCAGCCCTCTTTTCATCATTGAGATGTAAAGCGTTATGAGCACAATGTTTTACACATATATTACACCCTATGCAATTTTTTGTATCAATAATTGGGGCGGAAGAGGAGTGAAGTTCCAATTTTCCGGGGACACTTGCACACCCCATACCCATATTCTTGATTGCCCCACCGAAGCCTGTTTGTTCGTGACCTTTAAAATGGCTCATTGCCACAATAATATCCGAATCACAGATTGCAGAGCCTATCTTTGCATTTTTGCAATACTTTCCCCCTTCAATGGGAAGTTCTTTATAATCTGTCCCCTTCAATCCGTCAGCAATAATAATATCGGCATTTGCAGAGATCCTATTATACCCATTTTCCATAGCACTTTTGAGGTGATCGACCGCATTGGATCTCCCCCCCGAGTACAATGTATTGCAATCGGTAAGAAAAGGTTTCCCTCCCCTATTTCTAATCATCTCAGCCATCTTAGCCGCATAATTTGGGCGAAGAAAAGCTAAGTTACCAGGTTCGCCAAAATGTATTTTAATCGCTACAAATTTATTATTGAAATCGATTTGATCAAATCCTGCCGCCTTTGCAACCGCCTCCATTTTCTTCACCAAAGGCATTTTAGCAGATGTTCTTAGATTTGTGAAATATACTGTTGTTTTGTCCATATCTTTGAAAACAGCAAAGATAGTAACTCTTGATAAATTACAAATTTCTTCTACTATATCTTCAAATCCAAAACTACAATATTTGCGCTGAATGGTTTTATTTTGCAGATCAAGGGCTGCAGCCACATCAAAAGGTCTCGTATCAGAGGAGATCTTAATGGGAATGGTACCAAAATGGTGTCGATACATTTTTAAAACCTCCCCAGTAGCAGCATAACAAGCATCAGTGGTATTTGTTTTAATACACCCTATAACATTAACTGTCTGCGCATAATTTGCCATAAACACCAAATCTGAATTGCGGAGAAATTCATTAATCCCAGAAGCAACACCCAATCCATCTCTGAGGAAATATCTTGTTCCTAATTCTCCGTAAATATGAGGTCCGTACCAATAATTCCACTCATCCATACAAATTTTTATGTTTTTATCCTGCAATACTGATATTTCAGATCTATATTTTCTATGAGCATCTGATATCCGTTTAATCTCTTTAGAGAGTTGAGATGTATGGTTTAATAGACCGGTACCATTCCAATCTTGACAATAAAAATGTTCACTTATCAAATCCATCTCCTCTGCGCAATTCGACAAGATCATTTCATCCCACTCACCGACATATCCAACTGCAATCAATACTATCATATATAAAACTCTGCGAAACCATTCACGAAAATCTATTCGACACACTAACTCAAGAGGCTCAAATGTTGCCAATTAATGAAAATAATCCCATTGCAACAGACTGGTTAAATGGAAGAAGAACACCCGATGCAAACCAAACACTCAAAGGGACTATCTCTGCCATCCATTTAGGGACCACAGCCGGAATGATTTTCAGATCCTTAGTTGAAGCAACCGCTTATGGTTCAAAAGCAATAATAGATCGCTTCAAACAAGAGGGGGTAGAAATAGACAAAGTGATCGGAATCGGTGGTATAGCACTCAAATCAAAATTTGTAATGCAAACCCTATCAAATGTATTAAATATGCCTATTGAAGTTTGCAAAACAGATCAAGCCTGCGCACTTGGAGCTGCAATGGTAGCAGCAACAGCAATGAATTCAGGTTTGGCATTTAAATATCTCCCCATCAAAGAGAACTCCATAAAATACGAATCCCTCTACAAAAAATATTGCGAAATGTGCTCATTCACAGAAACTCAAACACATTAAAATCTAACAATCATAAAACACTAGTAATCATAAACTCTATACTATAAAATGTTATAAATATTATCATAGAAAAGAGTTAAAATCATACTATTCTCTCTATAAGAGGCAGTTATCATCCCAAAAGATAATCGCCTCTTTTAAAATCATTCCTAAAACACCTCATTACTGCCATTCTAAGCAGATCACCAAAAATTCCGAGACAGATCACCAAAAGTTCCGAGGCAGATCACCAAAAGTTCCGAGGCAGATCACCAAAAGTTCCGAGGCAGATCGAAGCTTTGGACACACCAATGTGCCCCACAGGCATCTCTATGTAGGGTGAGCGTGTCTAAAGCCACCTCCGAGCCACAATTCGGTGCGGAAACCAAGGCTTTGGACACACCAATGTGCCCTGCAGACATCTCTGAGAGGGGTGAGCGTGTCTAAAGCCACCATTCCGGTGCG
>CAYNHZ010000005.1:0-110055 GCA_964397445.1 uncultured Muribaculaceae bacterium
ATTTGATAAAGACTTATTCAGCTAAATATATCAAAATCGTTCCCGGTGGCACCACTTGGAAATCAAACAGTTGCAGTAAAAAGCAACTGTTTTTTTTGTCAGGATTTTCTAAAAACAGTTCTTTGGCGTAGTCTACCCGCAACTCTTTAATTCATTCCGATACAACCATACCTAAACACTTGTTGGCGTATACAACGTTTGGGGTTTAGTATCAACACATCGTCTATTGCAGGAATGATACCGTTACCGTTTCAGGCTGTATATGGCTCATCTAAAGCCGCTGTGGTGTCATTTACCCGTTGTTTGCACTTTAGTCAACTTGCCGAACATCAGTTAGATATTATTATAGGCGATTCGGGAAAAGAAACGACTTATGAATTTCACCATAATATAGAAAAATTTGAAAAGAAAATATTTGCTATGTATGAGAAACAAAGGGCTTATTACAATGCTATGAATAGAGGTGAGAATCCTTCATCCCTAAGATAATTCAAGTTTAAAGAAGGATATACCTATCGTATGTCGGCACATTTTACAAGATACCCGTTTATGACGAATAACAGACCGGTTTTTACGGATTGCCTAATGCTGTCGGTCGATCAATTGACCGATATAGAAGCCTTGTCAAAATATATACCCGACTCAAAGACATCTTATAACCATTGTTTAGCACACTCCGAAATGTAATATTATTGTCTTTTTTGCACTTTTCCTAAAAGAAAAAACTCTGTATTCGTTTGAAGTACAGAGTTTTGTGTCATTTTGTCTTTCGACTTTGTGATCCGCTTGGGGCTCGAACCCAAGACCCCAACATTAAAAGTGTTGTGCTCTACCAACTGAGCTAGCGAATCGTTATATTGTTTATTTTTAAACGGGCTGCAAAAGTATGGAAAAAGAAAATAATAACCAAATAAAAAATTATAAATTTGCGAAAATCTACTCTTGATTAATATCGGAGATTATTTAGAATGAATAATTTTTTAGATGAAATAGACTCTTTTTTGATATCGATAGGGGCTGACTATTTGAAGTTTGCAGATTTTACCCCAAAATCGAAATTACCTCTAAATGGGGTGGTAAATTTTTATTTTCCTAAACAATTTATAAATATTTATGCTGTTCCCCTCAATTTTTTTAAAAATTCGGAAAATAATGATTTGTTGAAATTTTTCAGGGTGGAATCTGATAGTGGAAAATCGATTTTTGTTTATGAAGATTGTTGGTGGAGAATAGGAAAAGTGGTTAGGGATAGGATAATTGCAAATATTTCTTGTCAGAAGATGGTTTTTGCAAGAAATTGTGAGGTTAGACCCATTGACAGCTCTCTATCCTCTCGATTTTTGGAGAAGTATCATAGTTACGGAAGTACAATTGCAAAATATAAATATGGATTGTTTAGATGTAGAACGACGGGGGAAAGAGAGATTGCGATGACTCAGACAAATTCACTTATTGCGGTGGCGACTTTCTCGGAGGGGAGGGATTTTGAGCGTGATGGGGTGATAATAAGGTCATACGAATGGGTGAGATATGCCTCTGTATCAGATTGTAGAGTAATAGGTGGTATGGGTAAAGTGTTGAATACTTTTATTAGGGATTGTTCACCAGATGAGATAATGTCTTATGCCGATATTGAATGGTCAGATGGATCTGTATATCGAAAACTTGGATTTGAATTCTCCCAAATAAAGCCACCGCTTACTTTCTTTGTTGATAGTAAAACAATGGAGAGAATCTCCTCAATAAAGTTTGGAAGGGACAATCAGTATAAAGGGCTTAAAATAGAGGATAGTATCACTATCTCTAATCTCGGAAGTGTAAAATATATTCTAAGATTGAAAAAAAATAGATAATTACTTGATTATCTGCTTATCTCAAGAGCGGTTTTATCTTTATTTAATACTACTTTAATATTATTTTCACCTACTTGTCCTGATATGATTGCTTCAGCAATAGGGTCTTCAATGTATTTTCTGATAGCCCTTTTCAGTGGCCTTGCTCCGTATCGAGGATCATATCCTACCCCTGCAATAAATGATTTTGCCGATTTATTGATAGAAAATTTATACCCTATATTATTTATCCTAACTTTCAAATCTTCAAGTTCAATATCGATAATCTTCTCAATATCAGACCTATCAAGAGCTTTAAAATAGATTTGTTCATCAAGACGATTAATGAATTCGGGTGTGAATGTTTTATTTACAGCTTTATCTATGATAGTATTATTTATACCTAAACGATTCTCTTCGTTGGATGTGTACCCTATCCCTTTTCCAAAATCCTTTAACTCTCTACTCCCTATATTTGAGGTCATTATCAGTACAGTATTTCGAAAATCGATATTACGTCCGCTACTATCTGTCAATCTTCCCTCATCCAAAACTTGTAATAGAAGATTAAAAATATCTGGGTGCCCTTTCTCGATCTCATCAAGCAGGACAACAGAGTATGGTTTTCTCCGAACCCTCTCACTCAACTGTCCCCCTTCATCGTAACCGATATATCCCGGAGGCGCTCCAATCAGACGGCTGACTGAATATTTCTCCATATATTCACTCATATCGATTCGTATTATACTATCTTGTGAATCAAATAGATATTCAGATAAAATTTTTGCAAGATATGTTTTACCAACCCCTGTTGGTCCCAAAAAAAGGAATGAGCCTATCGGCTTGTTGGGATCTTTCAGCCCTGCCCGGTTTCTTTGGATAGCCTTAACGATCATATCCACCGCATCATCTTGACCTACAATCTTTTCCCTTAGAGTTTTACCCATTGAAAGGAGTTTATTCCCTTCATTCATCGCTATTCTATTGAGAGGAATTCCTGTCATAACCGACATAACTTGTTCAATATCTTCAGCTGTAATGATTTTTGGGGTTGTTGAGGTATTTGAATCAATTTTTTTAAGTTCAATATTAAGTCTTGATTCGGTCTCTTTTTCTAAAAACCTCAAATGGGTCGCCTTCTCAAATTGTCTCTCTTTGATAGCACCCTCCTTAGAGGTCTTAATATTTTCCATCTCACTTTCAAGAAGTAATACCTTCTTAGATACCTTATCCCTTCCGATATGAGCTTTTGCACCAGCTTCGTCCATAACATCAATTGCTTTGTCGGGGAGATTTCTATCTAATATGTATCTTATTGACAATGAGACACATTTGTGTATTGCTTCTTCCGAATAAATCACATTGTGATATTTTTCGTATTTAAATTTTATGCTGTTTAAAATATGTAGAGTCTCTTCAAAAGTCGTAGGCTCAATCATTATTTTTTGGAATCTCCTCTCAAGTGCACCGTCTTTCTCGATTATCTCTCTGAATTCATCAAGAGTTGTGGCTCCAATACATTGAATCTCACCTCGTGCCAATGCAGGTTTCAACATATTGGCAGCATCTAAGGAGCCTGTTACCCCACCGGCACCAACCAATGTGTGCAATTCATCAATAAATAATATAGTATCGGGATTTTCTTTTAACTCTTTGAGAATCAATTTTATTCTCTCCTCAAACTGCCCTCTGAATTTTGTTCCTGCAACAAGAGATCCTATATCTATAGATACCAACCTTTTATTAAGTAGGGTTTTAGATACTTTCCTTTGTGCAATTTTTATTGCAAGTCCATCTGCTATAGCAGATTTCCCTACTCCTGGCTCGCCTATCAAAATAGGATTGTTTTTCTTCCTTCTTCCGAGGATCTGGGCAAGCCTTTCTATCTCTTTTTCCCGTCCGACAACGGGGTCCAATCTCCCCTCTCTCGCAGCTTTGGTCAGATCAAACCCGTATGACTCTATATTTGTGGCGACCCCTTGTGATCTCTTGGGATTTTGGGTGACATTATTTTCATTTGTTCGCTCTTCCAATCTCTTTCTAATAACCTCGTATGTTATTCCGTCACTCTCTTTCATTGTTTTATAGAAAACAGAGTTGTTGTTTTTTAGTAGGGCAAGCAATAAATGTAATGAATTGGGCTCTTGTGAGAGGAGACTTGCCTCGATAAATAGAGAGCGGAGAATTATTTGCACCTCTTTTGAAAAGGTTATGATGTCTGTATCTGAAATCGGTGCGTTATCCCCCTTGGTGATATGGGAATCAATCTGTTGTTTGAGATATGATGTGGTTATTCCGAATGTCGTCAATATTGAGGTGGCTGCATTATTGGTGTGCCTTAAAATACCGAGTACAATGTGGTCTGGGGTGATCTCACTGCAACCTGTACGGATAGCCTCCTCTTTTGAATAATTCAAAATATCGTTTAACTCTTTTGATAATTTTAGATCCATTTCTTGAATTAATAAGTCGCTAAATTAAGCAATAACTATCAAATTTCGTATAATATTTTTGATTTTGCTGTCTAAAAATTTATTCTTAAATTAGCAGATTGTTTTAAATTAAAAAGAAAGAGGTAAATAATGGAAATAGAGGATGTTAAAGGGAGAATCATTCAGATAGATATTGAAAATGAAATGAAAAGCGCATATATCGACTACTCTATGTCGGTAATAGTTGCGAGGGCTCTTCCTGATGTTAGGGATGGAATGAAACCTGTTCATAGGCGCGTGTTATATGGGATGTCAGAGCTTGGACTTACCTCTGGGGGACAGCCCAAAAAGTCTGCTCGTATTGTGGGAGAGGTGCTTGGAAAATATCACCCACACGGTGATGCAAGTGTTTATGATACAATGGTTAGGATGGCTCAAGAGTGGAGCCTCAGATATATGTTGGTGGAGGGGCAGGGTAATTTTGGTTCTGTTGATGGAGATTCTGCTGCTGCGATGCGTTATACTGAAGCACGTTTTAGACGCCTTGCTGAGGAGTGCCTTGCAGACCTTGATAAAAACACAGTGGATTTTAAGGCCAATTTTGATGAGTCGTTGCAAGAGCCTGTTGTTCTCCCTGCAAAAGCCCCTTTGCTTTTGCTAAATGGGGCGTCCGGGATTGCTGTAGGGATGGCTACTAATATGGCACCACACAATTTGTCTGAAGTTGTTGATGCTATTTGTGCATATATTGACAATAACAATATTACTGTTGAGGAGATAATGCACTTTATTAAGGGCCCTGACTTTCCTACAGGTGGTATTATTCAGGGGATCAGTGGTATAAGAGAGGCTTTCGAGACAGGAAAAGGGCGCATTGTTGTTAGGGGAAAGACAGATATCGAGGTTTCTGCGAACAGTGGGCGTGAGACTATTGTTGTGACAGAGATTCCATATATGGTGAATAAAAAAGAGTTGATTGAGAAGATTGCTGAACTTGTGGAGGAGAAGAAGATAGAGGGGATAGCATATATCAATGATGAGAGTGACCATAAAGGAATGCGCATTGTTATCAAATTAAAGGTGGGGGCAGTAGCAAATATTGTTTTAAATAACTTGTTTAAATATACTCAATTACAAGCAAGTTTCTCGGTTAATAATATTGCTCTTGTTGATGGTCGTCCCCGTTTGTTAAATCTTCTTCAACTTATTAAATATTTTGTTCGTCATCGTCATAATGTGGTGATTAGGCGTGCGCAATTTGAATTGGATCAGGCACAAAAAAGAGCTCATATTTTGGAAGGTCTTCTGAAAGCCCTTGACTTTATTGATGAGGTTATAGCATTGATCCGCGCATCTGTGACTCCACAAGAGGCAAAAGAGGCATTGATCAAAAGATTTGAAATATCGGATATTCAAGCAAATGCAATTGTTGAAATGAAGTTGAGACAATTGACAGGTCTTGAAAGAGGTAAACTTCAGGCTGAGTATGACGAGCTTATAGCTTTGATAAACGGATTAAACGAGTTTTTATCGAGTGAGGCTCTCCAATTTGCAAAGATCAAAGAGGAGCTTGTCGATTTGAAAGCAAAATATGGCGACCCTCGCAGAACTGAGATTGTGATGTCTGCAGATGATTTCAATCCCGAAGATTTTTATCCCGATGAAGATGTTGTTATCACTATTTCCCATTTGGGATACATTAAGAGGACTCCTCTAAATGAATATAGACTCCAAAACAGAGGTGGTGTTGGGGCAAAAGGCAGTACTACCCGAGATGAGGATTTTATTGAGCATATTTATGTTGCGAATATGCATAGTACAATGCTCTTCTTTACCAGAAACGGAAAATGTTTTTGGTTGAAGGTTTATGAGGTACCAGAAGGGACAAAGGCTTCTAAAGGGCGTGCTATACAAAATGTTATAAATATTGAACCAGAAGATAAGGTGTGTGCCTATATTAATGTACGAGACCTTAATGATGAGGAGTATATCAATAATAATTATATTATTCTTGCAACTAAGAGGGGTACAATAAAGAAAACCTCTTTGGAGGCATATTCTCGTCCGAGGACAAATGGAGTTAATGCTATTACGATAAAAGATGGTGATATGCTTCTGGAGGCTGTTCTTACGGATGGCAATTCTGAGATTCTTCTTGCAGGTCGTCAAGGTAAGTGTGTGAGATTCAATGAGTCAGGAGCACGTGCTATCGGGAGAACAGCATCAGGGGTGAGGGGTATTTCAATAGATGAAAGTGACGAAGTTATAGGAATGATTTGTATTAAGAATGATGAGGTGGAGAGGGCAAACCGTCACATCCTTGTAGTTAGTGAAAATGGTTATGGTAAACGTTCATCAATTGATGATTATCGAATTACAAATAGAGGTGGTAAGGGGGTTAAGACACTTAATATCACTGATAAAACAGGTCCACTTATTGCAATTAAAGATGTTACCGATGACAATGACCTTATGATTATAAATAAATCCGGCATTACAATCAGAGTTGCAGTATCGGATATCAGGGTTGCCGGCAGGGCTACTCAAGGGGTGAGGTTGATTAATATCAGAGAGGGAGATATGATTGCAGCTGTTTGTAGTGTTAATAAAAGCGAAGAAAAGGCCATCGACAATGGCGAAGAAGTATAGAATACAAACTATTTTATTTAATTTTTTATGAAGAAAATACTATTATTTCTGTCAGCAATGACAATTGTTTTTGCCTTAAATGCGCAGAACGACAAGGCTCTATCTGCAATTGAGAAGGCAAAAGTTGCCACTCAGAATGAGAAAAAAGCGACAAATCCATCCACGTGGATTAAACTTGCTAACGCTTATTTAGAAGCTTATTTGATTCCTAAAGGGGCTGCTTGGTTAGGTGCATCCCAAACCGAAGTAAAATTGGTTTCAGGAAGCGATCAAGTAATTTCAACTGAAAATGCAACTATTGCCGGTAGTCCATATCTAATTGATCATTACAGTAATAGAGACCATTATTATAATTCCAATGGTGTTTTGGAAATGATATTGGTTACAAAACCTGTACTTGAAGGGGATATTCTTGCAATGTCTTTAGATGCATACCTAAAAGCAAATCAGCTCGATGCAAAAGGATCAAAATCTAAAGATATTAAAGAACAGCTTGTTAAGATTAGAGAGAATTATCTTAATGACGCAATGGCTGCCTATACTTTGGGTAATATCGATAATGCAAGCAGATTATTTGAGGCTTCTCTAAAAGCAACAGATAATCCGGTTGTTAATAGTGTTGATAGCCTTGTAACATATTATACAGCAATTACATATAATATGAAAGGTGACACTGAAAAAGCTAAACTCTATTTTAATAAATGTAATGAGATAGGATACTATCAAGATGGAGCAGTTTATTCTTCACTTGCAGAAATCGAAAAAACAAACGGAAACATAGAGGGTGCTAAAGAGTTATTAAATACAGGTTTTCAGAAATTTCCAAATTCTCAATCAATTTTGATTTCACTTATAAACATTTACATTGAATCAAAAGATGATCCGAATAAAGTTCTTCAACTTATTAGGTCAGCACAAAAAAATGAACCTAACAATGCCTCATTAATCTATGCTGAAGGTAATCTTTACAAAGAGCTTGGTGATATTGATAATGCAGTAAAATGTTATTATAGATCTACAGAAGTTGACCCTTCATATATCTATGGTATTTATGCAGTTGGTAATACCTATTACGATCTCGCCATTGCTGCTCAAACAAAAAGAGATGCTCTTCCTATCAATGATGTCAAAGGTTATGAGGAGTGTATGAAAGAGTTTGAAGACAACCTCTTAAAAGCAATTGATCCTTTTGAGAAAGCATTTAATCTCTCACAAGATAAAGAGATTAAATTTGCAGTAGCTGAAGGTTTGAAACAGATATATTTCCGTTTCCGTGATAGGAGTGAGGAGTATATGAATAGCTACAAGAAATACAATGAGTTTGTAGAAACTAATCGTCCTTCAGAGGCAAAATAATTTGTTGTAAAACAACAATATCGGCCTTTTCGACAATCAGTATCTAATACTACTTAGGGTGACCATTAAGTCTCATACGACTTTTCGGTCACCCTCTTTTCTTTCCCCTGCTTCTCTTTTCTTTCCCCTGCTTCTCTTTTCTTTCCCCTGCTTCTCTTTTCTTTCCCCTGCTTCTCTTTTCTTTCATTTTTTCCTACTCGTAGAAGTGCCTGCTGGGCACATCGGTGTGTCCAAAGCATCAGTTTTCGCACCGGAATGGTGGCTTTAGACACGTCCACCCTGCTTAGAAGTGCCTGCTGGGCACATCGGTGTGTCCAAAGCCTCAGTTTCCTCACCGGAATGGTGGCTTTAGACACGTCCACCCTGCATAGAAGTGCCTGCTGGGCGTATCGGTGTGTTCAAAGCCTCAGTTTCCTACCAGAAATGGTGGCCTAACTTGGGGCCTAACCGGATCTGATTGAGATGCTGAGATTAGAAGGCTGGGCTTAGGCTTAGGCTGAGATTAGAAGGCTGGGCTTAGGCTTAGGCTATGTATTGATTGGTACGGGAAGAGGAGAGGTATGTGTATGTTAAGTTAGTTATAGTTTTGTGTCGTTGTAGGGGTGGGTATCCTCTTCTTCTTTGATGCTTCGTGTGAGACTTTGTACTATCTTGAAGCGAGATAAAAATTCGTTTGCGATTACTCTTATTACTGTGTAAGCGGGAATAGCGATTAACATACCGATTACACCTCCTATATGACCTGCAAGAAGTATGACAATGAATATTTCAAGTGGGTGTGCTTTTACGCTATTTGAGTAAATAAGTGGTTGAAAAATGTAGTTGTCGATTAATTGTGTTGCAATAAAGATAGCGAGGATGATAATTAGATAGACACCTAATGGGGAGTCTAATCCTGAACTATAATGTGTCATCAGCCCCATTAAAACTGCAATACAATCTCCGGCAAGCGGACCTACATATGGAATTACATTTAAAATTCCTGATACAAAAGCTGTTACAATAGCAATAGAGGGGTCCATTTTTGCTATGAATATAAGTCCGATTCCATTTAGGATTGTTATGCAGAGGGATTCGATTGAGATACCGAGAAAATAGCGTGTAAGAAGGTTGCTTATAGAATCAGATGCTCTTCTGATATTTGCTTCATATTTGTCTGAAGACATTGATACTATTGTATTTGTAAGCATTCCTTCGTCCATTAGGAAAAAGAAGGAGATGAATATGATTGAAAATAGTGCAACTGAGAAATCTACTATTATCGTTGTGATAGATGCGAATAGTGTTGAGAATGTTGATATGCTTACAAAGTCTTTTAAGTGATTTAAAGCAAAGATTTCAATTCTAAATGTTGGGTCTATTGAAGGGAATGTCCTTATTATAAATGAATTATACTTGTTTAATGGTCCTGATATCTGATTACCGATCATTGTTAGATCCAGATTGCTTATTTGATTGGTGATCTGTCCGATAAGTGGGGTTAGAATTAGAAATAGGGAGAAGAATACTGAGAAGATTGTTAGAATGGTGATGATTGCTGCGCACCAAGTGGGGATAGACAGCTTTTTGAAATGGATTCTTTTTAATAACCTCATTAAAGGTTTACCTATGAGTGCGACAACTGCTGCAATAATTATGTATATCAGTACAGTCCTGAAATACCACGCAATAACGCACACAACTGCACAAATTGCGGTGATAATGATATATTTTGATAGTTTATTCATAAATAATTATTTCGATCTTCAAAAGTATGAAAAAACTATCAGATTGTATTACATTTGCAAAATAAGTTTGTGTTTTGATTATTTATATTTTATACACTTCATTATGAGAAAATTTCTTTCAGTTATAACTATTTTTCTTCTATTTCCTCTATTTGTAATGGCTGATGAGGGAATGTGGCTTCCATCGCTTATATCTCAGCGAATTGGTGATATGCAACAAAAGGGCTTCAAACTTACTGCTGAGGATATTTATAGTATCAATCAAGCCTCTTTAAAAGATGCTGTTGTCCTTTTTGGCGGGGGATGTACAGGGGAGTTGATCTCAAATAAGGGGTTGTTACTGACAAATCACCATTGCGGTTATAGTCAAATCCAAAAGCATAGCTCCATTGAACACGACTATCTAAAAGATGGTTTTTGGGCAATGACAATGGAGGAGGAACTTCCAAACAAGGGGCTTAAAGTGAGTTTTTTGGATAGAATGGAAGATGTTACAAATGAGGTTCTTAAAGGATATTCTTCGGCTATGACCGAGATACAAAGGGATTCGGTTATAAGGGCTAATTCCATAAAATTGATAGAGCAGGCGACTGCAAATGACAATTCATTGAAGGCTTCTGTGGAAGCCCTTTACTATGGTAATCAATATTTTATCTTTGTCTTTAGAGTCTTTTCTGATGTCAGGCTTGTTGGTGCCCCCCCCTCTTCAATAGGAAAATTTGGTGGAGATACCGACAATTGGATGTGGCCACGCCATACCGGTGATTTCTCAATATTTAGGATATATGCAGACCGAAATAATAATCCTGCTGAATACTCGGAGGAGAATATTCCGTACACTCCAAAAAAATATTTTAAAATATCATCAAAAGGGGTTAATGAGGGGGATTTCACATTTGTTTATGGTTTCCCCGGGAGTACTCGTGAGTATATCACCTCTGATGCGGTTAGGTATATTGCACAGGTTTCAAATCCTCATAAAATAATGCTCCGTACCCATCGTTTGGAGGTTCAGAATAAATATATGTCTAAGGATCAAGCGGTAAGAATAATGTATTCTTCTAAGAATGCAAATGTTGCAAATGCTTGGAAGAAATGGCAAGGGGAGATGAAGGGGATTAATAAAATGGGAACTGTTCAGAGTAAGATGGATTATCAGGAGCGATTCCGTCAGTGGGCAAAAGGGGGAGAATATGAAGGAGTTTTGGAACAATTGGAAAAGTTGTATTTGCAGATGGAGGAATACTCTTTTGCGACTGACTATTATGCGGAGTCGGTAAATGCAATTGAGATAACAAGGTTTGCTGCCGGAGTAAAGAGCGGTTTACTTGAGAAAAAAGATTTTTCGGATATGTCAAATATTATCTCAATGATTGATGCTTTTTATAAAGATTACTATTTACCAATTGATAAAGAGATATTTGTCCGTTTACTAAATGAGTTTTCAAAGAATGTTCCCGATAAATTCAAACCCGATTATTTCTTTGAATCTATGAAAAAATATGGATCAATCGAGAGATGGGCCGACTCACTTTATACCAATACAATTTTTGCAAATAAGGAGAGGGTGATGTCGCTTGGCGAGAGTTGGACAACAGCTTCAGATTCTATTGCAAATGATCCAGCAGTTGTGTTTGCTGTGGCGTTTGCTGATAAGGTTTATAACGAAATAAGGCCTATTGCAAAGGAGTTGAATGGTAAAATCAATCTATTGTACAGAGATTATATGAGGGGACAAATGGCATTTGAGAAGGATAAAATATTCTATCCGGATGCAAATCTCACATTGAGAGTAGCTTATGGTAATGTTGCCGGATATGTCCCTGCAGATGGGATCTACTACTCCCATTCATCCACTTTAGAGGGTATAATGCAAAAGGACAATCCAAATATTTTTGATTACGATATTCCGCAAAAACTCAGAGATTTGTATGCAACTAAGGATTATGGAAGATGGGAGGAGAATGGTACAGTACCTGTTTGTTTTATAGCGACAAATCACACTTCTGGCGGAAATTCAGGAAGCCCTGTAATAAATGAAAGAGGGGAGTTGATAGGTATCAATTTTGATAGGGTTTGGGAGGGGACTATGAGTGATGTCGTATTTGATCCTCAGATATGTAGAAATATCTCTCTTGATATTAGATATGTTTTGTTTGTGGTTGATAAGTTGGCCGGAGCTCAACATTTAATTGATGAAATGGTTATAAAATAGAAAATTACATAGATGAAGAAAAAAATATTAACGATTATAGGTGCGCGCCCTCAAATCATAAAAGCAGCTGCAATATCACGAGCAGTTAAAAGTCGTTTTGCCGATAAAGTTGAGGAGAAGATTCTTCATACTGGTCAGCATTATGATCAAAATATGTCTCAAGTTTTTATTGATGAGTTAGGTATTCCTCAGCCAGATTTTAACCTTGGTGTCGGTTCGGGGAGGCACGGAGAACAGAGTGCGAAGATGATTGAGGGGATAGAGGGGATTTTGTTGTCGGAAAAGTTTGATGGAGTGATAGTTTACGGTGATACTAATTCAACCCTTGCAGCCTCTGTTGCAGCCTCGAAAATTCATATCCCTATTTTTCATATAGAGGCAGGACTTCGCTCTTTTAATATGTCTATGCCGGAGGAGGTCAATAGGATAGTTTGCGATCAACTCTCTTCGATCCTTTTTGTTCCCACTTCAATTGGAATGAAAAATCTTAATGATGAGGGATTTCTCAATTCGAAAGCCCTTTTTGCAAATGGCAAAGGGAGGAGGGTTGTCAACAGCGGAGATGTAATGTATGATAATAGTATCTATTTTGCCTCATTAGCCCAAGTGAAGAGTAAAATATTGTCAGAGAATGAATTGATGGTAGGACAATATATACTTGTAACAATCCATAGAGATAGCAATACCGATGATTCAAAGCGTCTGACCTCCATTTTTAATGCATTGCTTGAGATAACAGAGAGGGATAAAGTGAAAATAGTCTTACCTATTCATCCCCGCACATCAAAATTATTGCCAATTAATTTATCACCCGATACATACAAGCGTTTATCAGATTCAAATTATATTAAAATAATTCCCCCTGTCTCTTTTTTGGATATGATAATGTTAGAGATTGGAGCTAAATTGATTATGACAGATTCGGGGGGTGTACAGAAGGAATCCTATTTCTTTGGAAAACCTTGTGTCATTTTCCGTCCTGAAACAGAGTGGGAGGAGATTGTAAATGTTGGAGCGGCGATTTTAGCCGATGCTGATACAAATATAATCATAGAGAGTTACCATCAACTTTCCCAAAGAGAGGTGAAGTTTTCACCCCTATATGGTGATGGTGATGCTGCGGGACATATATTAAATGAGATCTTAGATTATTTATTGCCGTAACTGCTGCCATCGAAACAGTGGGTGCAAATTCTATCCTTTGGTAGCCCAATCGCTTCAATAAGGTGATCTATTGTGTTGAATTTAAGCGAGGCCAGATTCAACTCTTTTCTGATGTATTCAACCATTTCCCTATTTTCCTGAGAGGTATTCATTGCATATTTACCGATATTCTTATCGTGTGCCCCCTCTTTCATCATTATGTATCGCCTGGTTATCAGTTCAAGAGGTGATCTTGATTCGGAGAAGTTGAGAAATTCACAAGGAAATAGGAGGGGAGGGCAACTGATTCTGACGTGGACCTCTTTTGCACCATAGTCATATAGATGTTTCACATTGTCTCTGAGTTGAGTACCCCTTACTATCGAGTCGTCACAGAAAACTATTTTCTTCTCCCTTAATAGGAAATTGTTTGGGATTAATTTCATTTTTGCAACCAAATTTCTAACATTTTGTGTTGTCGGCATGAAACTGCGTGGCCAAGTAGGGGTGTATTTTACTACAGCATTTCTATATGGAATTTTCTTCCCATCTGAAAAACCGATTGCCATACAGGTACCTGAATCAGGGATAGATGCGGCAACCTCGAGCTCTGAATCGTCCTCTTCTCCGAGTTTGTATCCCAAGTTATATCTTACATTATCGACATTTATATTCTCATAAGAGCTGACAGGGTAGCCGTAATAGATCCATAGAAAAGAGCATATCTGCATCTTATCCTTAGGCTTAACGATCTGTTGGAAGCCATCTGGAAGGATTAATACCGCTTCACCGGGTTTGATTATGTACTCTTGCTCATATCCGAGATTAGAAAAGCTACAGGTCTCAGTTGCTACTGCGTGTGCTATAACTCTGTTACCTGAATCATCAATCTCAATTTTTCCTCCAATAATTAGGGGTGTCCTACCATAGAGGTCACGAGATGCAATAATACCATTTTCAGTGAGTAACGCGAAAGAGCAAGACCCTTTTATCATTTTCTGAACCAATTCTATCCCCTCAGCAAAAGTGTTTCCTTCAGTTATGATTTGTGCGATTAATTCGGTTTGGTTTGTTCTTCCTGAGCTGAGCTCGGTGAAATTTTTATTCTTGGCGAGAAGTATTTTCTCCAACTCATCGATGTTATTTATTTTACCGACTGTTACAATAGCAAAACGCCCTAAATGTGAATTTATTACGATAGGTTGGGCATCGGTATCGCTTATCACTCCGACACCAGAATTTCCAGTGTATTTTCCAAGATCTTCCTCAAATTTTATCCTAAAATACGAACTTTCAAGGCTGTGAATATCCCTTGCAAAATTTCCGTTTTCATTGAGTACAGCCATTCCACCCCTTTTGGTTCCAAGGTGAGAATGGTAATCTGTTCCATAAAATAAATCTGTTGTGCACCTTTGAGTTGATATTACACCAAAAATTCCACCCATATTCTTTTATTATTAATTGTCGGGCAAAATTAACTAAAACATCCATATATTTGTTTTTTTATTGACGGAGTTTTGAACACACTTATAAACTTATGAACTTTTTCCTAATTATTCTTCTGTTTTTACAAATCGTAGCTTCATCAGCTATTTTTATTGTATTTAAACTTGCTGATATTAAAAAGGTAAATCAATATAGTGTATTGATTATAAATTATATAATCGCTATGATAATTGCCTTTTTGAATATTGATAGAGAGTTGTCCTTTCAACTCTCAGGAGGTAGAGATTTGATCGAGATGTGGCCTGCTATTTTGATAGGATTCCTTTTTATGTTCAATTTTATCTTGATGATGTTATCAACCAAAAGAGTAGGGGTGGGGGTTACATCTGCCTTCTCAAAGATGTCTGTTCTTATCCCTGTTATAGTTGGTATCCTTTTTCTACAACAAGTCAATAATATTATTTTTAAGATATTAGGAATTCTTTTGACCCTTATCTCTTTCTATTTCATATTGTATAAGGGGAAAAATAGGGGGGAAATGGGAGGAGTCAAAGGAAATAAATACCTCTCGATACTGTTACCTGTAAGTGTATTCTTCTTCTCAGGTCTGTGTGATGTCTGTCAAGAACTTGGTCGTAAATTTTTGATTTTTGATGGGAATGATGCACCAATATTTATTTTCGTAATTTTTACCTCAGCATTTATTTTTTGTGTTGTGCTCTCGGTTTTTGATGGGATAAAAAACGGATTTAATTTTTCTTGGTGGTCTTTGTTTTTAGGAGTCTTATTAGGCCTGTCTAATTTCTTTGCATCCAAATTGTTACTAATAACAGTACACGAATTTGGAGGCTCTGTTGTATTTCCAATCGTAAATGCCTCCACTGTTCTGATGACAACACTTATAGGACTTATATTTTTTAAAGAGAAATTGTCTGTGAAACAATTGATAGGACTGATTATAGCGATTATTGCAGTTGTCTTTATAGCATTGTCGATATAGTTGATGTTATATAGATCAAAAGGGAGAGGAGAGGATCTAAAATATAGGCTGTCCCTGTTATGGCCGAAATTGGTGTTAGAGAGGTGACAAGTGCGGTCAACGGGGTACAAAGGAGATTTGTGATCATCGAATATAAGGCATAAGACTTGAAATTTAGGAGTATAATAGGTGTTGTAAACACTTGACAAGATATGGATAGGGCCGATATTTCCCATAAATATTTCAGAGGAGTTGCCATCTTGATTTTATGTGAATCTTTAATGATAGGGTAGATTATCAAAATACCTAACATAGCCCCAAATGAGAGTTGAAAACTTATTTCAGAGGGTGAGTCTGGCTCAACAAGTGTAATAATTATAGCACTTAGTCCAAGAGAGTTAAGCCCACTTTTATCTCGAGAAAATATTATTCCAAACTCATATATTGTAGCCATAAGCACAGCCCTTACGATAGATGTTCCCATCCCTGTGAAAATGGCGTAGAGCCAGATTATGATGATTACAATTACTGATCTAATTTTTTTTACAATCGGCGAATTGCCTGCAAATGAAAGGAGTATCCATAATATTTTATAGATAATTCCCACATTCAATCCTGATAAAGCAATTAGGTGCATCGCCCCACTATTTAGGAAATCCCTTTTTGTCTCTTCACTTATCCCTTTTTTATCCCCCCAAGAGAGTGCTTTCAAAAGGGATAGATTCTCTTCGGTGGAGATGCTCTTTGAAAACCGCCTCTCTAATCTCTGTTGAAGCTCTATAATCACCCTTTTTATTTTATATTTCAATTTAACCTTCTCGTTATCATTAGATATTACCCTATAAAATTTTTTATAGTTTTGATAGTGAAGGAAACAGGTGTAATATACATTTTTCTTAGCCATAAATGACTTATAATCAAAATCATCTGTAAAATTAGTCACCCTTTTTATCCTCACTCTACACTGAAGTGAGTCACCGATATTTATATTTCTTAGATTGTCAAAATCGCCATAGATAATGGTCTTTTCTTTTGAAATAGAGATCTCAATAAATTCACTCTTTTTCCCTTTCCCATAACTCTCTATTACCCCGGAAATTAATCTTATTTCATTATCATTAAAAATGGAGTCATAGGGGGACATTTCGAAATATTTATTCAACACAATAGTGTTGGATCCAATCACAAAAAATGCCAACAATACAACAACTATATCCTTAAATCTTGTGATTATTAATAGTGATAGTGAGAGGAGATTTATAATAATGATAATAGAGGCATAATACTTTAGATAAAGTGTCTCTATATTAATTAGTATATTGTATGTCAATATATTGCCAATGATAAAGGCAATAGAAAAATAAAACAGACTACTCTTTCCCACCATTCTCTCCCCTCAAATTTTACGCAAGTTAATAATATTAATCTAATATGGATGTACAGATTGTAAATCTTTGTATTTTTTGGCATTTTATATATAACTTTGCAGGATAGAAGAAAAAATACTTTTATTTTATAACCCGGATTAAATTTTAAAAACGATATGATAATACTTGTGTTAAATTGCGGAAGTTCTTCTTTGAAATATCAAGTTCTTGATATGAAAGGGGGTGACGATTGTGTTTTATTGGCTAAGGGCTTAGTTGAGCGAATAGGATTAGAAAAAGGGGATATATCCCACAAACCTGCCGGTAGAGATAAATATGAGATAAGCAAAGCTATAAAGGATCATACTGAGGGAATTAAGTCTGTTTTGGAGCTGCTTACAGATAGTACCTATGGGGTTTTAAATTCGCTTAGCGAGATAGATGCGGTAGGTCATAGAGTTGCTCATGGCGGCGAGATGTTTCCGAAATCTTCCCTAATTGACGCAGAAGTTATCTCGGGAATCGAGAAATTGTGTGAGCTTGCACCTCTTCATAATCCTGCTAATTTATTAGGAATTAAAGCAATAAAAGATTTGATGCCTAACACCCCGCAAGTTGCGGTTTTTGACACATCTTTTCATCAAACTATGCCAGATTATTCATATATGTACCCCATTCCATACCAATATTACGAGCAGTATAAGGTTCGTCGTTACGGTTTTCATGGGACAAGTCATAAATATGTGGCACAGAAGTCGTGCGATATAGCAGGCTTAGATATTAATAATTCGAAAATTGTAACTTGTCACCTTGGAAATGGTGGTTCTGTAACCGCTATTCTTAATGGAAAATCGGTAGATACCTCTATGGGATTTACCCCTATCGAAGGGGTTGTTATGGGGACAAGATGTGGTAATCTCGATGTGGGTATAGTGACTTTCTTACAAGAGAAGGAGAAATTGGATTCAAATGGAATAAATAATATATTGAATAAAAAAAGTGGTTTTCTCGGTATTTCTGGTGTCTCTTCAGATTGTAGAGATGTGGAAAAGGCTGCAAAAGAGGGGAATAAAAGGGCAGAACTCACCCTTAAAATGTTTTACCACAGTGTGCGTAAATATATTGGGGCTTATAGTGCTGTTATGGGTGGCTTGGATATGATAGTGTTTACAGGGGGGATAGGGGAGAATGATTGTAATGCTCGCAGGGAGATATGTTCTACCCTCGAATATTTAGGAGTGGAGTTTGATACCGCTGTCAATGAAGGTCTTAGAGGAAAAGATGTAATTCTCTCAAAACCGACTTCTAAAGTGGTTGTTATAACTGTTACGACAAATGAGGAGTTGGTAATAGCAAAAGATACTATGTCAATAATTAATACACTATAAAATTCATAAAAATGATTACAAATTTCGATCAAATCTTCGAGCAACTTCGTTCGAAATCAAAAAAGCGTCTTGTTGCAGCTTGGGCTGTTGACGATCATACAATTACAGCTGCTTATAAGGCAGTAAAACTTGGTATTGTTGAGGCTACACTTGTTGGTGATACAAAGATGATAAATCAAGTTTGTGAAGCTGAGAAGATCGACCCGTCCACTTTTAGAATTGTTGATAATCCGGATGAATTAAAATCTATTGCTCAGGCAGTTGAGATGGTTAAAAACGGAGAAGGTGATATTTTGATGAAGGGACTTTGCTCTACTGATAAATATATGAGAGGTATTTTGAATAAAGAGAAGGGGCTTCTCCCTCCAAAAGCGGTATTGAGTCACGTTTGTGTGTTGGGCAACCCAAATTATCACAAACTAATTGTACTAGGCGATATGGCAGTTATTCCTGCACCCGATTTGAGCCAAAAAATTGCTATTACTAAATATCTTGTAAGTACGGCAAAGGCGTTGCAAATTTCTAAACCTAAAGTTGCAATAATTGCAGCTACTGAGCAGATGTTGCCAGCAATGCAAGCTTGTATCGATGCTGCCCTTATCTCTAAGATGATAGACAGGGGGCAAATACCCGGTTGTGTCGGAGATGGTCCTTTGGCTTTGGATGTTGCTATCTCTCAAGAGGCTGCAGCAATCAAAAAACTTGTTAGCCCCGTTGCCGGTGATGCTGATTGTCTTCTATTCCCTAATATCGAGTCTGCAAATGTATTCTACAAAGTTAATTCTCAGTTGTGTAAAGATGTAAAACAAGCTGCGATCGTAGCCGGTGCAATGGCTCCCTGTGTCCTTTCAAGCAGGGCTGATAGCATAGATACCAAATTAAATTCAATAGCATTGGCAGCATTAACAGCAAAATAATTATAAAGATATGATCTATATTTTAGCCATTAACCCCGGTTCCACCTCCACTAAAATAGCATTATTTGATGGTTCAAAAGAGGTCTTTACAAAAACACTCAGACACTCATCTGAAGAGATATCTCAATTTAATAAAGTGATTGATCAGTATCAGTTTCGTAAAGATGCCATAATGTGTGCGCTCAAAGAGCGAAACATAACCCCATCTCAACTCTCTGCGATTGTTGGTCGCGGTGGGTTGCTTCGTCCTATATCTTCAGGTGTTTACGAAGTTAATGAAGAGATGATTGAAGACTTGACTTCTGCACAATATGGGGAGCACGCAAGCAATCTCGGTGGAATTATTGCAAATGCAATTGCTAAAGAATCTAAGGGTAAATGCAGAGCATTTATTGCAGACCCCGTAGTTGTTGACGAACTTGATGAGATAGCAAGAATCAGTGGCCATCCATTATTCCCTCATATTTCAATTTTACACGCACTTAATCAAAAGGCAATAGCAAAACAATATGCTATGGAGGTTGGGAAACCTTATGATACCCTGAATCTTATAGTTGCTCACCTCGGTGGCGGAGTCTCTGTTGGTGCTCATAAAAAAGGACTTATTGTAGATGTAAATAATGCTTTGAATGGTGAGGGGCCATTTAGCCCTGAACGCTCAGGTACAATACCTGCCCTTCAGTTAGCAAAGGCTTGTTTCTCAGGTAATTATTCATACGAAGATATACGTAAAATAATAACAGGAAAGGGTGGAGTAGTTGCTCATTTGGGGACAAATTCATTCCAAGAGGTTGAGAAAATGGTTGCAGAAGGGGATAAAAAAGCCAAATTAATCTCAGATGCTTTTATATACAATGTGGCAAAAGAGATCGGAGCAAAAGCTGCTGCTTTGTCGGGTAAAGTTGATGCAATCCTTGTGACAGGTGGAATAGCTTATGGTAAAGAGATGATGTCGCAACTCACTTCAATGGTTGAGTTTATTGCCCCTGTTAAGATATATCCAGGTGAGGATGAGATGGGTGCACTTGCAAAGAATGGACTTGCTGTTTTAGAACAGATAGAAGAGGTTAAGAAGTATTAAAACTATCTCTGTTCTATCGAGTTACTATAGTCCTCTTTATAATACTTTTTAGTTTTAATTATGAAGAGTATAAAGAGGGCTAATGCGCCGGAAATACCTATTGTGTAGCCGATAGTTGTACCTAAAAACAGTCCACCACCTTTGACGGGGGCTATTAAAAAGTAACTTATACATACAAAGGTCATAAATACTGCCGGGATAGATAATAAAAGGTGATTCTTTTTTATTGTGGTTAGATAGGTAGCGGATGTCCATAGAAAAATAGTAGCAAGAACTTGATTTCCAATACCTACATATTTCCATATAGTTGAAAAGTCAAATTCGCAAACAAAATATGCGAGGGCAAAAATTGGTAATGCAACCAAAATCCTGTTTTTAATGGGCTTTTGGTTGTATTTTAATGCATCTGCTACTGTAAGTCTCATACTCCTAAAGGCGGTATCTCCGGAGGTGATCGGGCAAACAACCACACCGATAACTGCTATGATGGCTCCAAGTTTTCCAAGCCACGATTTACATATTGTATCAACAATGATAGCAGGAGTCATTCCATTCCCTGCAGCTGCATTAAGTCCTTCAGGTCCACCAAAATATGACATAGCTGCTGTAGCCCATATCATAGTCACTATCCCCTCGGTAATCATTGCTCCGTAAAACACGGGACGACCATATTTTTCATCCGACATACATCTTGCCATCATTGGTGATTGGGTTGCATGAAATCCCGATAGTGCACCGCAAGAGATAACAATAAACAGCATAGGGACGAGGATATTGTGAGGTTTGTCAGAGTGGAAATTCTTTATATTTGAGAGTGATAATTCTGTCATCTCTAACCCCCCGGTAAAACCTTTGTACAACATTACCACGGATATCGATACTGCCATAAATAGGAGGAAAAGACTAAATATAGGGTATATTCTCCCTATTATTTTATTTATAGGGAGCAATGTGGCTAAAATGTAGTATGTGAAAATTATAATTACCCAGATGTATTTATTCATTGATGAGAGGGAGGCAAGAAGGTCTGCCGGACCTGTTACAAATGATGCTCCGACTGCAAGGAGAAGTAGGCAGGTAAAACCTCGCATAAAGTTTTTCACCCCTTTCCCTAAATATTTTCCGATAATATCTGGGGTACTCATCCCATCTAATCTTATTGAGAGCATCCCTGAAAAGTAATCGTGTGTGGCCCCCATAAAGATACATCCTATTACAATCCAGATATATGCAACCGGACCATATGCTGCTCCGAGTATTGCCCCGAAGATGGGACCGAGTCCTGCAATGTTTAAGAACTGGATTACAAATATTCTCCAGGGTTTTAACTCTTTATAGTCAACACCATCTTCCATTCTTTTTACTGGTGTTGTGATTTTTGAAGATGCTCCAAAGAATCTTTCGATTAGTCGTCCGTAGAAGAGATACCCCACTATTAAAGCGATAATAGAGAGAAGAAATGTGATCATTGTTTTCAATTTTGTAATACAAAATTAATGGTTCTTTTAAATAATGAAAGAATAAATCAACAATTCTATGTAATTTCGCAATTATGAGTCAAAGTATTCCATTAGAGTTAGGGACGGAAAAGATAGGTAAGTTATTGAGGCAATATGCTATACCTGCCATTATTGCTATGACTGCATCATCATTATACAATATGGTTGATGCTATTTTTATAGGTCAGGGGGTAGGTCCATACGCTATTTCAGGGCTTGCTATCACATTTCCATTTATGAATCTTGCAGCTGCCTTTGGGACATTGGTCGGGGTTGGCGCTGCAACTTTATGTTCAATGCTTTTGGGGCAGAGAAATTATGAAATGGCAAATAAGGTGTTGGGAAATGTTGTTGTCCTTAACTTCATAATAGGTATCTCATTTACAATATTTTCACTCTTATTTCTTAATCAGATCCTTACTTTTTTTGGGGCAAGCGAAAACACTCTTCAATATGCAAAAGACTATATGGTTATTATCCTAAGTGGAAATATCATTACTCATATCTATTTTGGACTCAATGCTTTGCTTCGTTCTTCCGGTCATCCTAAGACGGCGATGGCAGCTACTATCTTAACAGTTGTCCTAAATGCCATTTTAGACCCCATTTTTATCTTTACATTTGATATGGGTATACGGGGAGCTGCAATAGCTACCCTCCTTGCACAGATGTCCTCCCTTATTTGGCTCATTTTTATTTTCTCCGATAAACATCAGATACTCCATTTCAAGAGGGGTATTTTTTGTCTTCAAAAGAAAATTGTAAAGGACTCTTTAGCGATAGGATTGGCCCCCTTTTTAATGAATTTTATTGCATCATTTATTGTCATTTTTATAAATATGAGGCTCAAAACTTATGGGGGAGATTTGGCAATAGGTGCGTATGGAATTGTCAATAGAGTGGCATTTGTCTTTATTATGGTGGTCTTGGGGATGACTCAGGGGATGCAACCAATTGCAGGGTACAATTATGGGGCAAAACAGATGGATAGGGTGATTCTGGTGTTGAGGTCAACGCTTAAATATGCAACATTATTTATGTTGATCGGGTTTGTTATTTGTGAACTCTTTTCTAAACAGGTGGTCTCTATATTCACTCAGGATGAGGAACTTCTCTTAAAAGCAGCTATTGGGTTGAGGATAGTGATGATGATGTCTCCTATTGTTGGTTTTCAAATAGTGATAAGTAATTTCTTTCAAAGTATTGGGATGCCTAAGAAAGCAATATTTATGTCCCTTTCGAGGCAATTGATATTTTTATTGCCCTGTCAGATATTTTTGCCTCTCATTTTAGGTATTGAAGGGGTTTGGTATAGTTTCCCCATAAGTGATCTTGCAGCAACTATTACAGCTGCTATAATATTATATCGTTTTATGAAGAAGATCAATATGAAGTTGATTTAATACAGTAACCTATGAAGAATAATTTTTCAATTTGTATCGGGAGAGAGCTTGGAAGCGGGGGGAGAGAAGTGGCAAAAGAGATAGCTCGAAAAATGGATATCCCCTTTTATGATAAAGAGATAATCAATCAGGCTGCTATTGATAGTGGTATCTCCTTGGATATCTTTGAGAAGGTGGATGAGAATCCATCTCATTTCTGGATTGGAGGATTGTTAGGTATGGGATTGCCACAATTTTCTGATGGAATGACAAATACGGGGTGTTTCTTGTGTAACGACAATTTATTTAAAATACAGAGTGAGGTTATGATTAAAATAGCAAGCGAGACCTCTGCTGTTTTCGTGGGACGATGTGCGGATTATGTCCTGAGGGAAATGCCTTATGTATTCTCTGTTTTTATCTCTGCCTACCTCAAGGATAGGGTTAAAAGACTTTCTGAATATAGTCATATAAGTGAGAAACAGGCACTTTCCTTAATTAAAGAGTGTGATAAAAGGAGAGCGGAGTATTACAATTATTACACCTATAAAAAATGGGGTGCGGCCTCTTCTTATGATATGTGCTTCAACTCTTCATTGATGGGGATAGATGAACTTTCCGATAAAATCATTAAGATTTGCGAATCTAAATGGTTGTAGAGGGCTTATAGACTTGAGCGAAAAATTGATTTCCCTTTGCTATCTCTTCAAAATTCCAATTATTCTTTAAAGGATCGTATTTTGGTAGACATTCAGGGCACCAATGCCCCCCCTTAAGGAGACTATTGGGTGTCATCTCAAATCTATGTCCAAATTGGCACTCCCATTTTAATGGGGTAAAGAGGTCTCCCGTAACTACCTCTTTTGAAATGAGTTTACCCCCTCTAAACTCTGCAGCTTTTTGTAGATCCTCGATCCCTATCTCATCTAAGCCTTTAGATTCATCGTAACCATGGTTGAAAATAATAGGATTATCTTCCGATGGATGGGTTGTGTCAAACTCTCTCCATGGTCCTATTTTTCTCCACTCCTCTAACGATCCGAAATGGGCATTAATCCTCTCTAAATTGTTGTGTTTTACCCAATACAATGTGCCAAGAGGATTTGTTGTAGCTATGTGCTTCATAAATAATTTAATGAAAATAGGGGGGGCTAACGGAGCTAATGAAAAATACCAAGGGAGTTTTTTCTTCATCTCTTCGAAGTATGTTTTGCAATCGGTTTCCCCTCTGAATTTCAGATAGTTCTCCAAAACATCTCCATCTAAATACCAATGTCCGTGGAAATTCCTTGTTGCGAACCATTTGGGATCGAATATCTTTTCGATCTTTGGACAGGAGATGGTTTTTAATAGCAATTTTTCAAATTCATAATTTGTTAATCTATAGGATTTACCGCTACTCAGATTGTAAAAGCCTCTCCAGAAATTTTCATTTACCCACTCTTCACACACATTCGCAAGGACTCTCCCAGAATCCTCTACAGTACTCCACTCAAGAACACCTTTGAATGGAACGTGATATGCTATTGGATCATTTGCCTTCTTTAGGAGGTTAGGATAGAGCATCCCGCTTTGCCTGATTGACACCCATTTTTTAAGTCCCGACTCTGCAAAAACAAGCTCTGCGAGGCATTTGGATACAGAGTAATAGTCGAAAATGCTTGTATATATCGGATCTCCGCATCTACCCCAATGAAATGGAGGGGTGTGTGAGCCTGTTTGGGCCACTGAACCAATATAAACCACACCGATATTGTCCCTATTCTCTTGGGCTTGAACAGCCTTAACGATATTCTGAGCTGACAATACATTGACTTTCATTGTTTTCTCCGGGAATAAATCTGCCATTGGTGATACCATCCCTCCAACATGGAGCACAAAATCTGCATTTTGTACCCCCTTTATAACATCATTATAATTGATGAGATCACCCCAGATAATCTCTATCTCTTTATTATCTATGTATTTAGCAAGTTTTTTCTTATTGACTTTACTCGGTCTGACTAAAATTGTTATATCGAAACGATCTTTACGCTTTAACAACTCCATCAATCCTCCCCAGCCCATATTGCCTGTGGCTCCGGTTAGAAATACCTTCTTTTTTTTAATTGTCATTTGTATAGGTCTTTTGGCTTCCAGTCGGAAGTTTTTGTTTTTTTGTATGATGTATTGAAATAGATCACATCTCTACATCCTAAACTACTATTAACTACATATTTGTCAACGAAATATTCTATCTCATCCAATGATGAATTAAATTGAGAAGCTACATCGTGACCATATTTATCGAAATTGATAAATATGTAGGGGTATTTATTCTTTTTAAATAACTTTCTTAAATAATTTGAGCCATAAAACCCTGTTTTACAAAATTTCAATGAGTTGTATGGGACGAGTTTATCTTCATTTCCGTGGCAAAACATAGTGGGAGCGGGGGGGTGATTTGAGTATTTCAATTTACCCTCTTTTGTGAAGATAGCCCCTGAAAAGGAGATTACTCCGGAGAGTTTAAAATCGTCTGGTAGATAGAACTCTTCATTTTTTTTATTGGAGAGAGTGTAGTCAACATTGAGGGCTGTTATTGCCCCTGCACTGCTTCCAAATAGGATGATTTGTTTTGGATTTACCTTCAACTCAGAACTATTGTCCAATATAAATTTCAGTGCAGTTATGGCATCTTCTGTTGCCATATCAATACCTTTTTGAAGTGGTGTGGTATTGAAAATGCCAACTTGTTTCACCCCTTTCATACCTAATCTATAGTCTATTGCTATTGCTGTTATCCCTCTCTTAGAGAGATTGTTGCAAAATTCCTTACCCATTTTATCATCCCTTTGACCCATAATAAAACCTCCTCCGAATATGTAAACTATACAAGGGTGACTCGATAATGTATCTGAAGGGGTGTAGACATCCATATATAAAAAGCAGGTGTCCCTCTCTCCATATTGGTATATAGTGTAGTCGATTTCAGGTAGTTGCTGTGATGCAGATTTTAAAACAAATGTGAAAATCAGCATTAAAATAGAGGCAATTTTTTTCATAGTGATCTTTATCGTTTAATCTGTAGTGTCCTCTTTGATTGTTATATCAAAAAAGAGGGGAGTGTATGGTGGAATCCCTTCACCGCTCGATTTTATGCTCCCTGCAGAGCCGTATCCGTTTACCGAATTGAAGAAGGTGATTGCCCTTTCACCGAAATTCATCCTGATAACAGCCTTTACGAACCCATCTACTGCAGAGTTTTTCTCAAGGGCAGTTTTTTCATCTTTATAGAATTGAACAGTTAGAGCGGTATAATTGCTTTCGCTCCCGCTGAAAATGTTGTATTTTTTGGCTGTATCTGCGATATTAGTGTCAAATACCTGTCCATCAAGGTATTTACCTACATACCATACTAATACGTCCCTCCCTTCAGGGATGGTATCTTTTGTTTCCGGTTTTTCTAAAAGTTTGTAGTAGAAACCTAATTGAGTCGAATCGAGACCTTCATAATTTTGTAGGGCAAATTGTTCGAGATTATCATATTGGTATTTGTCAATGTCTTTGATATTCTTTGTTAACTCTATATCGTATATTTTGCTAATTCCATCTCCATCAGCGATATAGTCTCCTGTCTCCAAATTTAGTAACCAGGGGGGGATTATTGATTTTGATCTCCCACCAACCATCATACTATCAAGGATCTCCTTAACTCCCGGTGTCAAATCTTTTGTGCACCATATAAGATCTCCATAGTAATTTTTTTTAGAGAATTGACCGAGAAGAATGGCTACCGAGTCGTATGTGGTTGATAGATATTTTCCCTCTAAATTGCGTATTGAGTATCTAACAAAAGCGAAGGTGCTATCCCCAATTTTATCACCACCAATTTTATTGTTTTCAACGATATATAAGCCCGATTTTGTAGGTGATATTGTTTCACCATAATTGGTTTTTATATAAGATTTCAAGATTCTCTCTTGAATCGAGCGGGAACTCTCTTTTGTCTCTTTTGAGCAAGAAGAAGCTATAAAAATCGCTAAGAGTACAAGTAGGGTTGTCGTTTTGTTATATTTTATCATATTCATCGTGTTTTTCTTATTGATTTTTGTTCTTGATAATGTTATCTATCCATACCTCGTAGATCAGTGGAGAGAGTTTAGGGATATTATATACCCGGCTGTTGAAATAACCATATTTGGCTGAGAAAAGGATTATGCTGTGTTCCCCCTTTTTTACACCATTCAGCCCGATAGAAAGCCCTTTAATCAAAGAATTGTTTGTGTATAGTATTTTTTTTACTTGAAAATCTTGGTCTGAGAGGAGAAATTTGTTCGCCTCGGCTGAAGGTTGATAGTTTGTGGTGAACATTTGTCCGGGTCCGTTTGAAAAAATAAATCCGGAGTAGTAGAAATAGAGAGAATCTCCATATTGAAGAGAGTCTATACCATCGGGAGTCTCTATTATCACCCTATTAATACCCTCTTTAGTAATAGTAGGATTATTTGCATAAGTGTTTTTTATATAGTCGTCTATGCTTTTTTCTTGTTCAATGATAGTGATCTCCATATCTTGTTTCTTGCAAGAAAAAAGTAAGAGTAATGTCAATATGATAAATGCGGATTTTCTCATTATGGGTATAGAAGCAAAAGTTATGCCTTCTGTTTTTGTTCTGTTGTTAAATAGGTTCTCAAGGATTCTATAAAATAATCTGTCACCTTGTTTATCGGGATGGAGAGTTTCCCTCCGGCAGCAAGTTCGTGTCCCCCTCCATTAAAAAATAAATTTGATAGTCTGTTTACAGAGATACTCCCCTTTTTGGATCGGAGCGACACCCTTATTGTGTCATTATTCTCTGTAAATAGGGCAGAAACATTAACATCTTTAATTAATAATGGGAGATTTACAAATCCCTCAGAATCACCTTGAATATAACAATATTTCCTTTGCTTTTCGAGGGAAAGAACCATAACTGCTGCATTTAACTCTTTAATAATAACCATTGAGTCTGAGAGCATATTTCCCATAAGCCTCATTCGCTCTTCCGTGTAGCTGTTAAATACCTTTTGAGTAATCGAGCCAAATTCTATCCCCCTCTCCATCAGAAGTGAAGCCATCTTAAAAGTAGAAGATTTTACCGAGTTATTGAAATTATTTGTGTCTGTAATCATCCCTGTTGCAAGTGATTGGGCACATTTTAACTCCATCTTGGAAATATCTCCTGAGATATGAACCGTTCCTAACAATATCCAAAATAGGTATTCGCAAGTTGATGATTGAGAGGTGTCGGAGATAGTAAGATCGAAAAAATCGGTTTCCGGATTTAGGTGGTGGTCTATCAATACGCTTTTTCCTGTGTGCTTTCTCAGTATTTGTTCCATCTCCTCCGTTCTACTCAAATGGTTGAAGTCCATACAAACCATTAAATCACTTTTTTCCAAAATCTCCTCGCACTTATGAGGGTCTGTAGTGAAGACCGATATTTCATCTTTTGAGTATAAAAAATCCAAATATGATGGGGGGCAACTCGGCATTATTATCGAAGATTTTTTCCCTATTGAGTTGTAAAAAATATTGAGTGCAGTGGAAGAACCAACAGAGTCTCCGTCCGGGTGATGATGTCCTATTATCGCTATATGGTGTGCTGAGTATGATAAATTCTCAAATATTTTTATTTTCTCAATCATATTATCATATAAGGTGCTAAATATTTATGCAAAATTAAAAATATATTGCAAGTACTAATTATTATTTTTACATTTGTGCTTTATAAACGAATAAATATTTTAATTATAAAATAACCGATGAAAACATTTTTTAGAATTTTGACCTATGTCATATTTCCTTTATTGATCCTTTTTTTAGCTTACTTAGTTTATGAGAGCATTATGAAGCCTGTGCGCTTTGATAAGGAGTTTGCATACAGAGAGGATGTTGGAAAAGAGAGATTGAAAAATATCAGAACTCTTCAAGTTGCGTATAAAGCTGAAAATGGAAGGTTCCTTTCAAGTATTGACTCTTTAGTTGATTTTTACAAGAATGGAAAAATCACTGTAGTAAAACAGATTGGATCTATGGATGACTCTGTGGCAGTAGCTCAAAAAAGGGTACATCGTGATAGTATAACTATTTTCGTAAGAGATACTCTTCTGAAAGATAAGATGGCTATTATTGATTCTATTAAGTTTATTCCATTTTCAGGTGGTAAAAAAGTCCTTATGGAATCTGTAATCAAAATAGTTTCAGGTGTAAATGTTCCACTATTTGAAGCTTCAATGCCTTATGATGATATACTTTTAGGTCTTGACCGCCAATTGATAGTCAACTTGAAAGCATCTAAAGAGGATATGGGACGTTATCCTGGTCTTAGGGTAGGCAGTATTACCAATCCTAATAATAATGCTGGTAACTGGGAGTAATATTTACTATGCCTGGAGTATTGGTGGATAAAAGAATTGGTAATGACACGAGTCGTTTAAGATTAACCATTCAAATAGACTTGAGTGGTTTTTCTTTTAAAATAAGCAACTCGAAAGGAGAGTTTTTGCATCGTCATCATACTAATTTTCCAGTAGGGGTTAAAAGTGCGGATGAGGTTGATGATCTTATAAAGAAAGAGATCGACAAGCATTCTCTTTTACATAAAGAATATGCAGCAGTTAGGGTTTATTACGGAACTGAAAAATATTGCCTTGTCCCCTCATCTTTTTTCGATCAGGACAAGGCTATTTCTATGCTCGGCAAACTCCACAAATTGGAAGAGTCAGATGAGGTATTATTTGTTGAAATTCCTGAACAAAAGGGCTGTCTTATTTATGCAATTCCCTCTTCTGTTATCTCATATATAGGTCGTTCGCAGAAAAATGCTGAGTACTACCCAATATCATATTTTCTCCTTGACAAGATCTCTCTTTTGATAGATAATAACAAGTTGTTAGTCTACTTTTCTAACGATATAGTACATATTGTCGCTGCTGAAAGGGAGAAGCTATTGCTTGCAAACAGTTATCCGGCTTCGGATTTTGTAACCGCTCAATACTATATTTTTCTGGTTGTCAAAGAGGTTATGTTCAATCCTGAACAGACTAAAATCAATATTTCCGGAAATATTTCCGACTCTGATGAGGAGGAGTTGAAAAAATATTTTACCGGAACTAAAAGAAGCGAATTGTGAGAATAATAGGGGGTAATCTAAGGGGTAAGCAAATAAACCTTCCAACCAATTATAAGGCTCGTCCAACTACAGATTTTGCAAAAGAGGGACTCTTTAATACCATCTCTAATGAGTTTGATTTGGAGAGTTGTCGTATTCTTGATCTCTTCTCAGGTACAGGTAGTATATCTTATGAATTTGCCTCTCGAGGGTGTCCGGAGATATACTCTATTGAGATGAGTCCGATAAATGCTAAATATATAAAAAACACCTCATCTGTTATGGGAATAGGGTCTATTCAGGTGGTAAGGCATAATGTTTTTGATTTTTTGGACATATGTAAATTGGATTTTGATATTATTTTTGCTGATCCCCCTTACGAGATAGCGATGCTCGATTCTATCCCCGATAAGGTATTCAGATCTGTTTCTGACAACTCTAAAGTGCCGTTACTCAGGGAGAATGGACTTTTCATTTTAGAGCATCCTATCAATTACTCTTTTGTCTCACATCCACACTTTATTAAAGAAAAAAAATATGGTAATGTGCATTTTTCTTTTTTTAGGTAAAAAAAATTTGCACTTATGAAAAAACACTCTATATTTGCATTCCCCTTTGGGAAAGTTCTTTGGTGCGGTAGTTCAGCCTGGTTAGAATACGTGCCTGTCACGCACGGGGTCGCGGGTTCGAGTCCCGTCCGCACCGCAAAACTTTAAAGTCGAAAACAGACAAGTAAAGGTCAAAAAGCTACAAATCATTGATTTGTAGCTTTTTTTGTGCCTTTTTCTGTCGTTATTGCGATAGGCGCAGGACTTTAAAAGTCAAAAATGGACAGAGATTCTTTACTAAATCGTTACCCTGTCCAGTATGCCGACAAAAGGGTAACGATAGATAATAATTTCTCTGCAGGGATGATTTTGTATACTTGTTGCAATAATGATGAGTTAGGAAATTTTAGTGCTAATAAAAGATGAAAAATTAAGGCGTAAGGATGTAGAGTTTCATTCAAAATCTTGTTATGCTCTTAGATAGTCAAGTAACTAATTTGGTTGTTAATATAGTATTTATTTGTATAAATTTATATATTTGTAAGATAATAAAGTAATAGATAGTGAAGAAACATTAAATATGTATATGGAAGATAGTGTAGATAGTTTGTGGATGTTTGATAAAAGAGATTTTAGTGGAAAACATGCAAATGTATATCATGGTAATTTTATTCCTCAAGTTCCTAGGAATTTGATACGGAGGTATACAGCGCAAGGAGACTCTGTGTTGGATATTTTTATGGGAAGTGGAACGACATTATTTGAATGCGAAACTTTAAGAAGAGATTTTATTGGATTTGATATTAATCAAGACATAAGTAATTATGTTAGGTAGAAGAGATTGAACATTATTTATTTTAGCTTTTTAGGTTGTCTTTGCATATCTTGAAGGCATTTTTTTATTTAAATAAATTTTGAAATGTTTTTAATTACTATCTTTACATAAAAATAGATGATATTAGATGAAAAAGGTGGTTTGTATATTCTCTGTGCTATTATACTTTTCAAGTATCATTAGCTACGGACAAGAAAAGACTTCGAAACTTGAACAAGCAATACTCTCACGAGACGTTAAACTTGTGGAGCAGCTTCTTAAAGAGGGGGCAGATCCAAACGAAATGTTTAAGTATGATAACGCTATATCGCTGGCAATCGATAAGGAGTCTAAAGAGATAATCACTGCTTTAGTTAATAATGATAAATTCCTCATTAATAAACGTTTTAAAAAATATAGAATCAGTGGAAACGGATATATCTTGTATGATACCACACCGATTCACGATTTGTTACAGAGTTCTATTGTTGATCCGGAATTGGTTAAATTATTTCTATCCAAAGGGGCAAGTGTGGATGTGGTAACACATGTATCAGATGTATTTTCTACTCAAACTATACCAAATGGGGACGAACACCCTTTATTAGCAGCCCTTTCGAGAGAGTATTCTAAGGAGTCATACGAGGTAGCAAATTTAGTTGAGCAGAATGTTAAGAATTTAAAGATTAAACTTAAACACATCAATTTTGTTTCAGATGAATTACCTCTTGCAACTATTTATTTCTGTGCCTCCCCAAAGTATAATCCCATTATTACGAGATTTTTAGAGAGGTCAGTTGATTTAAATATTATCTATCAAATAGATATTAAAGCAGCTCAGGCAATGATAGATAAGTCAGCTACCCCTACGAAACTCACCTCCGATCAAATAAAATTTATGAAATTATATGGGGGTGAAAGATTAATCGATGCTGCTGTTACAAAGGGTAATAAGGAGTTGGTTAAATGGTTTATTGATAAAGGAATTAAAGTTCCGAAAGGGGATGATGAAGGGGCTGTAACGATGAGTCATACTAATGATATTGAAATGATAAAACTGCTTTTGAGTGCCGGGGCTAAAATCACTGCGACTATGCCTGGATCTAAGTTTAATATTCTTCAAATGCAGATAAAGCAGATGGAACCGGAGGGATTTGAAGAACTTATTAAATTGGGGGCGGATCCAAATCATAAAGATGCTATGGGTCTCTCTGTTCAAGAGCACATATCACAATCACCATTTTTACCGAAAAACATTAAGAAAAACCTAAAGATCCTCGCAAAATACCAATCAATGACAAATGGTAACAAATAAATCTATCAAAGAAACTATTACAAAGATTAGACTTGAAAAAGGTCTTTCCCAGTCTTGTGTTGCTGATATGATGGATATTTCCAAGACATCATATTATAAAATTGAAAAAGGGGATATAATCCTTATCAGTCCGAGAGTTTCTCAATTGGCCTCTATTTTCGGTATATCTGATGAGGAGTTTCTCCTTGGGAATAAGCCCAATTTTGAGAATGAATCACGGAAATATGAGGAGATAAATGAAGGCTACAAAGCTTGCATGTTGAAAATGGAGAATATGATGAATAGTAGAGTTACGGATTTGAATAATAGGATTGTTGATCTTGAGGAGAGAATAAATGATAAAGAGTATATTATCAGACTTCTATATGAAAGGAAGCATTATAAATTTTAAACTTATCCATCCATTAGGACATCAGCCACGAAGATATTTTATCTCCATAATTTTTTGATACCGGTATCTCTGGGATTTTATCTATTCCAAGATCGAGAACAACTCCATTCTTCCCTTTTTTTGCAACTTTTACCTGATCGCAATTAACAATAAATGACCGATGGCATCGGATGATATTGGTGTTGTCAAATTTCTCCTCAATCGCTTTTAGTGTATTGCGAAGAAGATAGTTACTCACTCCCATTTTGCCTAAATACCATATTTCTACATAGTTATCGGCAGATTCGATATACAGTAAGGACTCTTTTTTAATAGAGAGCTTCATTTCACCTTTATCATCAAAAAATGTGATAATACCCTCTTTTGGCAATTTGATATCTGTCTCTATCGTTGACGCTATCTTTTCAGTTTCCCGCTCTTTGGCCTCTTTAAGGAGTTGATTTTTCTCTTGCCAAGAGAAAAATAAAATTGAGACAGAGTAGGGGATCAGTAGGATAAGACTTGTATTTTGGGCAGATGCATTTAAAACCTCCCAAAAGTCGCTATTATCTTTTAATGTATATGAGATCATTGTGTATAACAATGACATAGAAAGTATTTCCGCAAGAATCCAAACTGCATAATTCCAATAAGTAATAGTGTTTCTCTTCGTGTAGAAATACATAATAGCCCGACTTATTATTACAACCATCACCCCGGTCATAGTCAATAGGCTTGAATACAAAAGGTATTCAAATTGGGAGAGTGGAAACCAAGTCTCGGAGTTGAAAGGTTTGTAAATATTTATAAATACGAGAGCAAAGGTCGCTGTAAATGCGACCAAAATCACAAGGTTGTTTTTTCTATATAGGAAAGGGGGAATTTTCCTGTTTAAAAAGCCCGTCATAATTAGTATTTGCTACAAAGATATGAAATAAAGGTTTAAAGAGATACTATTTTTCATCCCTATTATATCTATTTTCATCCCAATATTTAGGTTAATATCCCTTTTACCATTTTGCTATCCCTTAAATTTTGCATTCATTCAATCAATAAGTTGATTTGCATCAAAATGATGTGAACAATGAATCTTACAGACAGAACAATTAAACTTAAATCTATTTTCTCCTATACGAGAAATGGAGTTATAGAGGATTCCAAAGTGGAAATTATCCCTTTTGTTTTTAATCAAACTGTAGGGAAATCAGATATTAATACCCTTCAATCGCAGATGCCTGTTGAGGATTTCTGCCCTATGATTGATAATAATATCACTGAGAATAATACATTTAGTTATATAATATTCAATCCTTTGGGTAAAATCAAATCGTCAAAGGCAATACTTCTTCTTCACGGATTGAATGAACGATATTGGGACAAATATCTAACTTGGGCAGAGGACCTTGCCTTAAACTGTGGTGCCCCAGTGATCCTTTTTCCGATTGCTTTTCATATGAATAGGACCCCTTCAAGTTGGTATTCTCCTCGGGCAATTATGCCTTGGAGCTCTAAGAGAAAGGAGGATATATCCGATCTTGAAAATGCCTCCTTTTTTAATCTTGCTTTAAGTTCACGTCTATCTACTTGTCCTACTCGGTTTTATGTCTCAGGAAGGGAGTCTATTTTCAATTTAGTCCAATTGGCTACCGACATAAAGTCTGGTAAAAATTATTTGTTTGCCGAAGATTGTAAAATAAATATTTTTGCCTACTCGATAGGGGCATTACTCTCTCAAACACTTTTAATAGCAAATCCGGATAATCTATTTTCTGATTCCAAGCTATTTACATTTTGTGGAGGGTCGATTTTCGAACGAATGAACGGTAATTCAAAAGATATAATGGATAGATTTGCTTTTGATACAATACGGAGATATTATACCGATATTTTCGTTAACAGTGTTGGTGATGCTATTCAAACTGCTTTTAAATCGATGGTTAAAACAGATTGTATGAAGGAGGAGAGGGAACAATTTTTTGATAAAGCAAAATCTCGGATAAAAATGATTACCCTTAAAAAAGATAGTGTTATCCCAACAACGGGGGCAATAGAGGCAGTCGGAGTCAATAATAGTGCCTCGATTATTGAAGAATTAGATTTCCCTTTTGAATATTCGCATCAGATCCCTTTTCCAGCGGAATGTAAAGTTTCTAACTGCAAACCAGCCATCTCTTCTGAGGTTGTTTTCGAAAATTTTAGGAGAATTTTTGACTTAGCTGAGGCTTTCATTTAAAAAATTACTACATTTGCCGACCAAATCGGGATGTGGCGCAGTTGGCTAGCGCACCACGTTAGGGACGTGGGGGTCGGATGTTCGAGTCATCTCATCCCGACTGTTTATTATCCCACTTTGTCATTTGTGTGACATTTCTCCATAGGGAGAAGGGATACACGCCTTTTGACCTTGCCGTTTTTTCAAAGTGCAAAAAGACACGGTCTTACGGCAGCGGCTGATGCAGCCAAGCAGATTTTATCTGCAAAAAATGACCTCAATTGTCGCTTTTGCGGCATTTTTCCTTTCGGGAAACAATAATCGGGATGTGGCGCAGTTGGCTAGCGCGCTGCGTTCGGGACGCAGAGGTCGGGTGTTCGAGTCACCTCATCCCGACTATTTATTACCCCCCTTTGTCGTTGTCACGACATTTCCCCCTTAGGGAGAAAAATTCCACGCCTTCCGACCTTGCCGTCTTTTCAAAGTGCAAAAAGACACGGTCTTACGGCGGCCGCTGATGCGGCTGTTTATTACCCCCCTTTGTCGTTGTCACGACATTTCCCCCTTAGGGAGAAAAATTCCACGCCTTCCGACCTTGCCGTCTTTTCAAAGTGCAAAAAGACACGGTCTTATGGCGGCCGCTGATGCGGCGGGGGGTTCTTTATTTAAATAAGTAATGATTATACTCGCGCACCTGTCTTAGAAGCATCTGTAGGACATATTGGTGTGTGAAACAATATATTCGTCAGTAGTAATAGTGTTACCTTTATTTTAGAGTTCGAGTTGGTTTTTAATGAGGTGGTAGTAGTGGCCTTGTTTGTCAATGAGGTCTTTATGACATCCGCTTTCGATTATTTGACCATTGTCCATCACGAGTATATTGTCTGCATTCTTTACGCTGCTTAGGCGGTGGGCAACGATGATGACTGTTTTATCTTTGTAATATGGGAGGAGGTTGTTGTTGATCTCTTTTTCATTATTGGAGTCCAATGAGTTAGTCGCTTCGTCGAAGAGAATAAATGGGGCGTTTTTGTAAACAGCTCTTGCAATTAATAAACGTTGTTTTTGTCCTACGCTAAGCCCCTGCCCCTCCATCCCGATGAACGTGTCAAATTTTAGGGGCAATTCGTTGATGGTGTCTTCAATGCAAGCAACTTTTGAGGCATATATAAGTCTATCGTTGTCAATATCATTATCTTTCGGAGAGATATTGTGGGCTATTGTGTCAGAAAATATATATCCGTTTTGCATCACTGTGCTGCATTGTTCTCGCCACCAATCGGGATTGTAGTCATTAAGATCTCTTTCACCAATCTTAATAGAGCCTGTTTCAGGTCTGTAATATTGTAAAAGAAGTTTGAGAAGTGTAGTTTTACCGCTTCCGCTTGTGCCAACTATTGCAGTGGTTTTTCCCCTTTTTATTGTGCAAGAGAGGTTTTTGAGCACAGCTTTGTTGTTAGTAGTATCATATCTAAATGTGATATTGCTGATATTTATGTCGCCTTCAAGTGGCTTATCAGGAATTATATGTTCTTCAGTTGACTCATCTTCTTGAAGATAGACATCATTAATGCGATCTAAACTTATTCTTACATCTTGTTGTGAAATAATAAACCCAACAGCTTGTTCGACAGGGATGGCGAGTTGACCGATTATGTATTGAATAGACAACATCATACCGAGCGTGAGATCCCCCGAAATAACAGATGTTGCTGCCATTACTGTGATAAGTATGTTTTTACCCTCATTGATAAGTACATTCCCAACCTCTGATTGTTGATCTAATTTAAGTGATTGAGTGTGAAGTTCAAGCAATTCTAATTGGGTTGTCTCCCAATCTTTAAGTTTCCTATCGGCGCATCCGTGCAATTTCATCTCCTCCATACCTGTGATTATCTGATAAATATCACTTTGATTCTTAGCTCTTTTGTTGAAAAATTTATAATTGAGAAGTCTCCTTTTTCTAAGGAAGCGCGAAACCCAAATTGCATACAACAATCCGGAAATAATAAATATGAAGAAAATATTGAGATTATAGTATAGTAATACAACAGAGAAAACGGTAAGGGTGAAAAATGAAAAAATCGTCTCTAACGATTTGGTAGTGATAAATGTTTCAACTATTTTGTGGTCATCTATCCTTTGGAGTATATCACCACTTTTTTTCGAGTAAAAAAATGACATAGGTAATCTGACCATTTTTTTAAGAAAATCCGATATGAGAGATAGATTGATTCTTACGCTTATTCTCAATAAGATCCATCTTCTAATAAAATCTCCAGCAGTTCTACCTACAATTAATGCCAATTGAGCAAATAGAATGAGATAAATAAATCTCAAATTACTCTCACCAATACCTATGTCAACAATTGTTTGAGTAAGAAAAGGTAATACCAATTGGAGGCAAGAGGCAATAAGAACGCACAATGCAATTTTGATCAGCTCCTTTTTATATCTTCTGAAATAACCTAATAGAAGTTGCACACCTCTCCATCTATCTTTATTATCAAGTTCCTTGAAATCATTACTCTTCTCAAAAAACATCAAAATACCTGATCCCTTATCCTTTCTAATCCAATGCTCTCTCATCTCATCCTCAGTGAAATCAACCTCACCAAATGAAGGGTCAGCAACTTTGAAAACTCTTTTTTTATCTGAATGAGTTATGCGATATAAGACAACAAAATGTCTTTCATTCCAGTGCAAAATCGCAGGAAGCGGTTTGGTCTTTACCAATTCATCTATTGATAATGCTACCCCTGTCCCTTTCAAACCAATCTTCTCAGCTGCCTCTTTGATGGCTGAAAAGGAGATACCATTTGGAGTGGTGTTGCATATTGATGAGAATTTTTCACGAGGCAATGAACAACCGAAATGATCTGCTACCATTTGAAGAGAGGCGCTTCCACAATCCATAGCATCATATTGTATCTGTATCTTGAAATCTCTCTTTCGTCTCATATACATAGTGGTAAATAATAGATCAAATACTAATCGGAACGAGAGTCCTTATCGTAGTATGTTTTGATATTTGACCTCTTAATCCCTTTCTTTGACATAAAATAGAAATCTATACGAAACATCACACCAGACTGGTTTTTTCTGTAAGAATAATTAATATTTTCGTAATTATTCATAATTATGTGATCAATTTCTGGTGAGTAAAGTGGAGACCAGTATGAGAGGGTAAGTGTCATACCTATTTTACTGAAATGTTTTCTGAAATTGACAGTTGAAATATTGTAAGTTGGATCTGTATAACCAGTTGAAAAAGCTGAACGACTTTTATATGAGGCTGAGGCATATAACATCATATCGTATGGAAGATAGATAGAGATATCGAGTAGAAATTGGTATGAAAATGTTTCGCGTCTTTGTTCGAATGTATTGTATATATCATATATCAAAATTACAGCCGGATCTATATCTAACCACTCCCAAGGACTGTAAACCACCGATGCTACATATCCTATCCTGTCTAAACTTCCACTGTTTACTATCATCTTTGTCAAATTTAGATCTGTATCATAAAAATACCCTGTACTTTGAAGGTTGATTTGGTGATAATAGGTAGGACCTGTTGTAATACGTATTTTCTTTCCGTTATATGCGTATTGTAAATCAAACTTATTTGTCATTGTTTGTTTTAGATCAGGATTGCCTTTCCATACTGTCTTGTCGTCCTGTTTTATTGAATAAGGTACTAAATACCAAGCGCTTGGATAGAATGCTCTTCTGTAATAATCAAATCTGAAGCTACTCTTTCCATCCAACCTATATACAGCTCCTGCGTGTGGTTGAAATGAAAATTGGGAATTTGATTTGAAATTCGCATTGTGAAAAATATTACTATTTCCCTCACCTTTAAGCCCGACTTTAAATCCCCATTTATCAAAATCTGCACTGAGATCCGAGAAGATATTGTATTGGTAGTTGTAATAATTTTGAGGGTTATTTGGTTCGCTTTCAACTTCACTATGTTGGTTTCTGTAATATACTTGTGCTCCGGCTGTAAAAGTGAGAGTTTTGTTAATTTTATTGTTGTAATTGACTATCAGATTGGCTGAAAATCTATTTCCTTTCTCGAGACTTGATACCTCTCTTCCATCTGTTTCGTAAATAGTGTTTGAAATATCCTTATTATCTGAATACCCAATATTTGAAGTTAAAGATATAAAATCTGTATCCTTGTTTTTCATCGTATGTTTGTAGTGAAGAGTATAGTTGCCGATAAAATAATTATGGGCAAATCTTTGATTATAAGGGCTCAATATATTGGTAGTATCTCCATTTATATCTGTGAAGAGTTGATTGTATTGGTATCTTTTATCTGCACTTATGAGTTCGGTTTGAGTAGTGATATTAAAATAATCCCTTTTGGTTATATTCCAGTCAAAATTGAGATTAAATGTGTGGTCAAGTTCTCTTTCTTTTATCCCTTCACCATCTGTTATATATCTTGCTCCTGTTAACTTGTCAATACGTTGTGTCTTTAAAATAGATTTAGGATTGCGGAAATAGTTGGTGTAAAGAAATTCTACTTTTGCCTTCTCACCCCCATATCCGACACCTGCATAAAAATCGTTGTCCCAACTTGGTGCTCTAAGCATCTCTTGAAATCCTGTTTCAATTCCACGCCTTATGACCTTTTTCATCACAATATTAATTACTGCATCGTAACTTTGATTAATATCTCCTGATGGCATAGTAATTACCTCAACCTTTTCAATGTCACGATAGTTTACCCTTCTTAGGTCTATCGATTGTCCGGTATTGACCCCATTTATCATTATTAATGTATTTGATTTTCCTATGACTTTGGCAGACTGTCCGTCAGGTCCAGCCTTGATCTGAGGCAATTTATTGAGGATATCTGAGGTTTGAATAACCCCCTTAAGTAGTGTGCTGTCAATAGAGAATATATCTTTACCAACTAATCTTTCAACCTCTCCGCTTGCAACTATTTTTGCCCCCTTTAAACTCTCAATATCTTCCTCTAAAAGGACATCACCAAGATTTAAATGTTTGGATACATTTTTGCCGTCAATTTTAATGATTTTTTTCAGGTTGTATCCAAATCGAAATATTATAGAATACTTATCATCTTCAATATTAACCTTTTCAAATGAAAACCTACCATCTTTTGATTCTATTAAGGCAGCAAATACCAAACTGTCTTTACTGTTTGTGATTTGTATGGTTGAATATTGCAAACTGTCGCCATTCTCTTTTTCGATAACCCTGCCAGAGATAGTTATGTTTTTAGCGTTGGCTTCGATTGCGCAAATTCCTATTATTAAGAGTATTATTATTCGTTTCATAATGTTTACCAGATTAAAGTGTCATTTTTTTGTAGTGGTGCATAGTGACAATCAGGACTTGGAAATAGCCACTTATCCTCACCGTATGCTGCCATTATATCTGTCCAGCACACCCCTTTATTATATCTGCAATCTTCAAATTCGGTGCAATTTGAGCAAGGACTCTCTTTTGGAAAGATGGATTGAGGTATATAGAAAAGGTTTTTTGCCCTTTCGGAACTCCAAACATCCATTATTGAATTGTTTAAAATATTGCCAAAGGAGAGATTCTTATTGAAATATGCCTCTTCACACATAGTTACATCTCCATTTGGAAGTATCATAAATGAGGTGAGATTGCCAGAACAACTCGCCCTTTCGTAGAAATTTCTCTTTTTTGTCTCAAATGGAATCTCATCTCTACCCTCTTTTTCCGGTATGTCAGTATTCAATCTGAAATGATTCTCCTCTCCAATTCTGCTTGCGAGATCTTTAATTTCCAATATTTGCTTCTCTGTCAGACGAAAATGAAAAAACTCCTCTTGTGTTTTATAGAGTGAGTGTCCGGGGGCGGTGAGTTCAACGATAATGATATTCTCATACTTGTCTAAATACCGTATAAATTTCTCTATCCTTTCAATATTGTATATTGGGTTGGTTATCACGGCTTTAATCTTAATTTTAAAATCGGCAGAATTGAGCAACTCTATAGTATTGAGAATTTTCTTATGGTACCCTTTTCCTACACGAAGATTTGTTATAAGATCATCTTCAAATATTGAGTCTAATGATATTTGAATCTCTTTTGTTCCGGTAGCCTTTAGCCTTTTGACTTCTTCATCATTGAGTGGATATTTTGATGAAATATATACTGAATACCCTGCACTGTACATTGTAGTCAGCAGTTTCTCCCAATCTTTATATAAAAACAACTCTCCTCCATGAATGTCGAAAGAGACGATACCAATCTTTTTGGCCTCTTCTATCAGCCCTTTTATCCTTTCAAACGGGATTGCGCAATCTTGGATTATCCTTTTGTCAGCATAGCAATAGATACAATTTGTAACGCAGTGATTGCTGATCAAAATAGAGGCAAAAATTGGTTTATTGAGCCTTTTATTAATTAGATCTACCTTGCAGTCTATCGCAAAATCATCTGCTGAGTATCTGATAGGTTTAACCCCTTCTTTCTTCTCGATTATCACTCTATCAGGTAGATAGAAGAAGCAACCATCATATTCTACTCCGAGAGAGGTGGGATTGTCTATCATTTTTGAGGCTATTCTGATAGCATCATCTCTGCTTATGTCAAAATACTCAACAATATCTGACAACGTCTCATCTAAATATTTGTCCCCGTTGAAAAAAGAGAGAAACATTGCATACATTGGGTGAATAATGGTTGAGATGTCGTTTACATCCAATCCTATAAATGAATTGTTGTCTGCTGTTGCGAGGACTGAACGGGTTATATCGTTGCGAAGTACATAGCCAGGATTGAGTATATATATACTTTTAAGTTGCTCTGTAATATTCATAATTGTTTTATTAATGATTAGATTTGAGTAAAACCGCTCCGTATCTCCCCTCTTTTTTGTATGTTTCCCATTTTCCGAAGCGGTTATAACCGTAAAAAATAAATCTTTCAGTCGTTAATTCCCAATTGGAGGCAATCCATATCGTAAACAATCTTGTCCTTGCCATATCGAGCCCGCTGAATTTGATCAATCTTGCAGAGTCTTTATTTACAAAATCATATAGTATCTCTGCAACTTCTGATATCGTATCCTTGTAATTGTTGTCTCTTGTCCTAAACGAAGTGTCAATCTCATCACTATCTTTATCCAATACTCCAAATTCGCATTGATAGATATTGTCTATTCCTGAGGGTATCAGTCGTACTGCCAAATTAGAGTATGATCTATTTAGTTGTAATGGAGAGGTATAATATTCACCATTGAAAATAAAATTGCGACTAAAAGAGTTTTTTGTCATTCTTTATAGTCATTTTTGTGGCTTCTCCCCAGGATCAAGAATAACCCCTTTTTGGTTGTCTTTCTGGCAACTTTTGCAGCTTGATTGGCAACTTTTGCAAGTTTGGTCGCAAGTGCCACCGACTGCTTCATCTAACTCTTTTGAGTTTAAGATGTTCGATTGTCCGATTGAAGGATAATCAGATTTGTTAATTGTCTTCATAATGTTTAATAATTAATAATTAATTAAAAAAGTAGATACAAATGGAGGTTACTTCTTGTTTTCTCCGTTTTTATGTCCCGAATCGCATCTTTTGCAAGTTGAATCGCATCTTTTGCAGGTGTGTGAGCAGCACCCACCGATGGTGTTATCCATCTCGCTTTCGGTCAAAATGTGTGAATCCGAAATTTTTGGATATTTATTAATAGAAGGGTTATTTGAGATCTTCATATAGGTTAATTCTTTCGTTAGTTGCGTTAGTTGCGAATATAACAAAAATATCATTCAAAAAAAATTCTGAATGATATTTTTGAAAATAATTATTATGTCAACTTAGAATAGTTGGTGATTTAGAGCTCCCAACCTAATGCGCTTGCTCCAAGAATGGCTGCGTCAGAGTCTTTTAATGTAGAATAAAGTAATTTTACTTTCCATTTCCATATTTCAAGCAGATTGTCGTTCATCGTCTTAATGATGGTGTCGGTCATAAACTCTTTTGATTTTGTAAGTCCCCCAAACAATATTATTGCTTCAGGTGCACTGAAAGCCACAAATGAAGCAAAACATTCACCCATAATTTTGGCTGTATATTCAAATATCTCTATTGCTAATTTATCCCCTTTTTTAGCAGCTTCATAGACATCTTTCGAGGTGATTTTGTCGATAGGGTGCTCCCTGAGAATACTCTCCTTTTTAGAGGTGAGTAATAACTCTGTAGCACTTCTGGCTACCCCTATTGCAGAGGTGTAGGTCTCAAGGCACCCCTTGAGACCGCAATTGCATTGTCTTCCATTTCTTATTGCCACAGTGTGACCAAGTTCCCCGGCAAAGCCGTCGTGACCATATACAACTTTTCCATCTATAACAATGCCACTTCCAACTCCGGTTCCTAATGTTATCATAATGAAGTCTTTCATCCCTTTTGCTACCCCATAGGTCATCTCACCCACAGCTGCTGCATTTGCATCATTTGTAATAGCAACAGGTATTCCAACAATATCACTCACCATCTTCTTTATAAAAATAATCATCGGTTTACCGTTTTTATCATACCCCCATTTTAGATTTGGGGCAAACTCTATTGTCCCCTTAAAATAATTTCCGTTTGGAGCACCAATCCCTATCCCTTTAATTTTCTCTTTTCCCCCTGCTTTCACCACTAAATCGTTGATAGCGTTGGTAAGGTCTTCTACAAAAGAGGAGAGCTCTGTTTGGAGTGAGGAGATAACACTTTGCATCAATATATTTCCCCGAGCATCGACAATTCCCAATTTTGTACTCTGTCCACCTACATCAACTCCGATTACTAATGACTTTTCCATAATATTCTGTTTAAATTAGGTTATTCGGTTTTAATATTCTTATTGACATTTTTACACCCTATTAAAGCGTAGAATAGAAGATAGAATAGTGCTGCTACTATTACCCAATAGCTTGTCATATAGTTTGTAAGATCTGCAACTTTTGCCTGAATCAATGGAAGTATACCACCACCGCAAACCATTAGCATAAATAGTCCTGATGCTGCGGGGGTGTATTTACCAAGACCTTCAACTGCAAGATTAAATATTCCCCCCCACATGACAGATGTGCATAGACCGCATAATATCAGAAACATAATACTGATAGGAACTTGTACCATCCCGAATGAAATATCAGATCTGAATACCGGCATCATAACAGAATTACTTAAAGGCAAAGTTATTGAGAGTACAATGAATGTAATGCCCAACAACGATACAGATGCCAACATCGCTTTGCTTGAAACTTTTCCACCTAAAGTGGCCCCGATAAGTCTCCCGATTAGCATCAAAAACCAATATGTTCCAACAATGCTTCCGGCAATTGTTCCTTCGATACCGAGTCCGTTACGGAGTTCACCTGCACCATCTTGAGTCATAAGAAGATTAGCAATACTCGGTATTCCTACTTCGATCCCGACATAAAGGAATATTGCTACTGTCCCTAAAATAAAATGTCTGAAGGACATAGGCCCGTATTGATCTTTCTTTTTAGATTCGGCACTTTTTTGAATAATGTGTGGTTCAGGGATCCTTACAAACGATAGAACAATAAATGCGACTGTAAATATTCCTAAAGCAATAATAAGAGCCGGTCTTGCGGAGCCGAGTTGGGCTTGAGATACATTTCCCATAAGGTATCCCACAAGGACAGGAATAATGGTGGCCCCGATAGAATTGATGGTTCCTCCAAATTGGATAAGTTGATTACCTTTATTGCCACCCCCACCAAGTGTATTGAGCATCGGGTTTACTACTGTATTCAACATACACATAGAGAAACCGGAAATAAACGCCCCTGTGATGTAAACGCAGAAGGTGAACACATCATTCTTTGCGATAGGGTCGTAGATATATCCTGAAAGTATCATTGTCGAGATACCAATAAATCCTACAACGATTGCTGCAAGTGCTGTAAATTTGTATCCTTTCCTTTTAAGCAAAACCCCTGCAGGGATTCCCATAAAGAGGTATGCGATAAAGTTTGCAAAATTGCCGAGTTGAGAGAGGAAATTATTTATTTCAAATTGATTCTTAACGATAACCCCCATAGGATTTTGAAGTCCAGTGATGAAGGAGATCATAAAGAATAGAGCAAACATCATCGCAATAGGCAATGAATAGTTTTTTTTCTCAGAGGTGGTCATTTTAGTTTTTGTTTAGTAGTTGTTCCTTTTGGGCTCGAAATAGGCTTGAGGGTGTTGACAAGCAGGACATTTATCAGGTGCTTTTTTCCCTTTGTGAACATATCCGCAATTGCGACATTGCCACTCAATCTCCTCTTCCCTTTGGAATGTTTCCCCTTTTCTAAGTCTTTCGAGAAGTTTCCTATAACGTGCTTCGTGCTCAGCTTCAACCTTTGCTACCATATTGAATGTAACAGCTACATCGTTGAAACCCTCTTCTTTTGCAATTTTAGCAAATTCAGGGTAAAGTTCTGCCCACTCTTCATACTCTCCATTTGCAGCGGCTTCAAGATTTTCAGCTGTTGTGCTGATTATGCCTGCAGGATAGGAGGCGGTAATTTCTACCATACCTCCTTCGAGATATTTAAAAAATTTCTTTGCGTGCTCTTTTTCTTGTTCAGCAGTTTCCATAAATATGGCAGCTATTTGTTCATAGCCCTCTTTTTTTGCCACGCTTGAGAAAAAAGTGTAACGACTCCTTGCCTGAGATTCTCCGGCAAAAGATTTCAATAAATTTTGTTCTGTTTTTGTTCCTTTAATTGTTGTCATATCTATTTTTTGTTATCAGTGTCTATAAAAGTTCCAACTATGTTAACATCGATGCTCTGCATTTTGAAGCCATCTATCTTTCTGTCTGACAGATAATTGAGTATAAGCTTAGTCAATTCGGTATCATTATAATCGGTAAAAGTATGAGTATCTGTTGAGTATAAATGGCAATGAGGGTGTGTACTGACATCAAAATACATTTTAATGTCAGAGCTTGCCAATTTTTGAATTATCCCTGCCTTTGCAAAGGATTCGAGTATGTTATAAACAGTTGCGACTGTTATGGTTGGATGTTTCGACTGAACTTTTTCTATTACAGCATCAGCTGAAGTGTGTCCCAACTCTCTCATCGTCTGATATACACATATCCTCTGTGGAGTTGCCTTTAATCCACAGGATTTTATTATGTCTTTAATTTCTTCCATCATACATTGTTGAGGGTTTATCTTGCAAATTTATTTATAATAGTTTTAAACTACAAAAAATTTAAAAAATATTCTGTTTAAAAAATGAATGAAGTTATTTCTAAAAAATTATAACTTTGCACGATACATACTATTTGATATGAATCTTATTGAAAAGGATAAATATGCATTGGTGACCGGTGGTTCGTCCGGGATGGGTTTAGAATATGTAAGACAGCTTGCATCAATTGGTTACAATGTTATAATAGTAGCATTGTATCAGACTGAGACAGATATTGTCAAAGATGAAATGTCGATTAAATATCCCAACTTGGATTTTGTCTCCATAGGGATGGACCTATCGCATCCCGATTCAGCAAAAGTGTTATACGAAAAGGTATGCGAAATTTTGCCAAATGCTACGGTTGAGGTTTTGATAAATAATGCGGGTATTTTAAACCCTATCCATTTCAGGAATATGACTGAAGCCCAAATCAGCAGAATTATATTGATTCATAATCACACACTTGCCCTTTTATGTCACTATTTCGTAAAACAGATGGCTGCAAATGGAAGAGGGTATATTCTCAATGTCTCCTCTCTTGCTGCTTGGCTTGCGTTTCCTTTTATATCCACATATTCTGCCACAAAAGCTTTCACGAGGGTCTTCACGAAGTCGTTAAGAATCGAATATAAAGGGTCAGGTGTTAAATTTTCTACCATATATTTTGGTGCGGTAGACACAAACTTGTATAATCTATCACCAGGTTTGAGAAAATTAGCACATTGTGTAGGAGTTATGATCTCTGCAGAAAAGGCGGCAAAAAGAGCGCTTAGAATGATGTTTAAAGGGCATTCAGGATATATGCCGGGTTTCATAAATAAATTGACAATGTTTATTTCTCCTCTTTTATCGAGAGTTCCGATATCATTTATTGAAAAGAAAGTAACCAAGCGATGGAATCTCAAGTAAAGAATTATTTTAATCGTATCGATAAGGGGATCGTTATCCTTGACGAAGAGGGGAAGGTGATTTTTAAAAACACATACTACCTCGATAATTTCAATATCGATATTCTTAATTTGGATCAAACTTCGGTTTTTTCATCAGCACTCCTCTCAACAGATCAGAAGGACAGATTGTTTAGAGAGGGGAAGTTGACCTTTGAAATAATGAACTCTCCAAAGAGTGGCGAGTATAGTAAAATATTCCCCGAGAGGCGAATGATTGATAATAAGTTTCTGAGAGTAACCATTATAGCCCATAAAAATGATAAAAAATCGAGCTTTACTCTCCTTTTTGATGATATATCTTCCAATATAAATGGTTCGTTGGACTCATCTGAACGTAACGAATTGTGGAGAAGAATAGCCATTCTCGGCAATCAAGCCTATTTCAAATTCAATGTGAATAGATCTGAATGGTATTTCTCAGATAATATTTGCAGTTTCCTCTCAGTTGATAATGATGATATTGAGACAATACTTAAAATATTAAGTAAGACAGATAGGTCAATGTTATCTGCTCAGTGGGTTTTATCCCTTTCAGATCCAGGCGTAGGAAATATATTTGAATACACCTTCAAGTTGGATATGAATGGTACCACAAACTATTTCAGTGTAAGATGGTCGATGGATAGAACTTCTATTTCCAATCCTGTGATATATGGGTTGTTAATGAATATTACCGTGCTATCGAGGACGGAGGCCGCATTGACAGAGAGTCTTACTCAGATGGCGTTACTTACCGGTGTAGAGGATGTGGTTTTGTGGAGTTATGATATAGAAGAGGATCAATTTAAAGTCTATCGCGAGATGTCAAGCGATTATTTAGCAGACCTATTGAGTTTGCCCACAGATAAAAGTAAATTAAAATTTATTTTTTCACATATTGATAAAGTCGACACAATCACAATTTTAAGGGAGTACAAGGAACTCCTAAATGGTGAATTATCTTCGACTAATGTGAAATTTACCATTAAAAATCAAAATCATAATTATATCTTTGTATCCACAAGTTTTGTGGTGCAGAGGTCAAGTGTGGCTAATCAACCAGCAGCGTTGATGGGGATCACTAAAGTTCACCCGATCACTTCAAAATATGAGGAGCAACAACAAAAATTAAGGAGAAAATCTATGGAAGAATTTAAAAAAACAATCCTCATTGCAGAGGATGTAGATAACAATTATGACCTCCTAAATGTTATTTTAAGGAAAGAATATAAGTTGGTAAGGGCTGTAAATGGGATTGAAGCTGTTAAATTGTTCTCTAATGTAAAACCCGATCTGATCTTGATGGATATTAAGATGCCTGAGATGGGGGGACTTGAGGCGACAAAGCTAATTAGAATGGAATCAAAAACAGTTCCTATTATTGCAGTGACTGCTTTTGCTTTCGGATCGGACAGAGAGGTTGCTTTAGAGGCAGGCTGTGATGATTTTCTATCGAAGCCTATTGATATACCCGTCTTAAAGAGTATTATAAAGAAGTATTTGGCAAAGGCTGAATAATGAATAAAAACTATAAGGAGCGGATAATTAGTTCCGTTAAAGATGTTATTCCAAATACCGTAAAGACTTGTGTTTGGATTGTAAAAATGACAGTAGGAGTATCTCTTTTGATACTCTTCTTTCGTTTTTTTAATATTCTTCCCCTTATATCATCGCTTCTCGAACCTATTTTCAGCCTTGTGGGATTGCCAGGTGAGGCTGCGTTAGCTTATGTCTCAGGTTATTTTGTAAATGTTTATTCCGCAATAGCCGTAGCTGTCACTTTGGGGTTGGATGTTCGTGCATTGACTATTTTATCTGTGATGGTGCTTTGTTCCCACAATATGATTGTCGAAACAGCTGTTCAGAAGAAAACTGGAAGTTCTGCCATCAGATTAGTGATTGTAAGAACGATTTCTGGAATAATTCTTGCTGTCGTGCTAAATTGGTTGATGCCGCAAGGGGATGCTTCGGAGAGAGTTAAGGCTGTTGTTATTGAGAACCCAGATTTTAAAGAGATGTTTTTGGAGTGGGCAAAATCGACAGGATTGTTGGTGATTAAAATGACAGTGATAATATTCTCTTTAAACATCATACAGAGACTTTTATCTGAATTTGGTGTTATCCGAAAGATCTCAAAGATGTTAAAACCCATTTTAATGTTTTTCGGATTGCCTGCAAGATGCTCTTTCTTATGGATTATAGCAAATATTGTAGGTTTGGCATACGGAGCTGCGGCTATGATAGATGAGACCAAAAACGGGAAATTATCTCCAAAAGATATAGATTTGACAAATTTACATATATCAATATCTCATAGTAATTTTGAAGATTTGATATTACTCTCTTCAATGGGGGCTGTGTGGTGGATACTCTTGTTGTCGAGATGGTTTATGTCTTTACTGCTTGTTTGGGGATATAGATTGGAATTAGCTATTAGAAATAAATTAATACCTTTGCAAAATTAAAAATCATAAAAATGGAACAAGAGAGAGTTAAATGTTTGATTGTAGGGAGTGGACCTGCAGGCTATACTGCCGCTATTTACGCATCGAGAGCAAATTTGTCACCTGTTTTATATGAGGGAATGCAGCCAGGAGGGCAATTGACCACAACCACTGAGATCGATAATTTCCCCGGTTATCCTGAAGGGGTGACAGGCAGTATAATGATGGATGATATGAGGAGGCAGGCAGAACGTTTTGGGGCAGATATAAGATTTGGTACTATTAGCAGTGTAGACCTATCAAAAAGACCTTTTAGTGTAGTTGTCGACGAAGAGAAAACCATTATAACTGAGGGATTGATTATTGCAACCGGTGCAAGTGCCCGTTATCTTGGTCTTGAGTCTGAGGAGCATTTCAAAGGTCAGGGGGTATCTGCTTGTGCCACTTGTGACGGCTTCTTTTATAGAGGGAAGACAGTTGCTGTCGTAGGGGGTGGTGATACCGCTTGCGAAGAGGCTACATATCTTGCAGGCTTGTGTAAACAAGTTTATATGATTGTCAGAAGAGATGTCTTGCGTGCGTCGAAAGCGATGCAGGAGAGGGTGGCAAACACCCCTAATATCGAAGTGCTTTGGGAGTGTAATACAAAGGAGATTCTTGGTGATGCAATGGGAGTAACAGGGGTACTTCTTCAACACAAATCGGGAAAAGAGATTAAAAAAGATATTGATGGATTTTTCCTTGCAATAGGGCACCATCCAAATTCTGAACTCTTTAGTAAATGGGTGAAAATCAATAATGAAGGGTATATTATTACCGAAGATAAAACTTCTCGCACAAATGTACCGGGGGTTTTTGCAGCTGGAGACGTTCAAGATCCTATTTACAGACAGGCAATAACCGCTGCTGCATCGGGATGTAGAGCTGCAGTTGATCTTGAAAGATTTCTCTCTGAGAATAAAAATTAACAATTATGAATAGGTTTCTTCTTGTTTTTATAGTACTTATAATATTGGCTTTCTCCTCTTGTAAAAGTCAATATGAGTTGCTTCTTGAAAGTACAGACGTAGATGCTAAGTATAAAACTGCCTTTGAGCTATTTGCACAAAAGAAATATACGAAAGCTGCCTCTATGTTTGAATCTCTTAAACTTGCAGTTAACGGCACTATGCAGGATGATACCGTTCAATATTATGTGGCCTTATCTCACTATAGATCAGGAGATGTAGAAGCTGCCGAGTCGGCGTTCGAGTCTTTCAATAACTCATTTCCCCGTAGTCCTTTTATAGAGAAATCGAAATTTCAGTATGTTGATTGTCTTTATGAGCAAACATACCGATATGAACTTGATCAAAACCCCACTTACAAAGCACTTGCTGCGATCTCAGAATATTTGGTCTACCATCCCGGAAGCGAATACGAGGCAAGATGTAATGCTATGATTGATGATTTGGAGGAGAGATTGGATAGAAAAGAGTATGAGGGGGCAAAACTCTATTATACAACTGAGGATTACAAAGCTGCTCACTATGCTTTAAAAAATGTTCTAAAGTCTGATGCAGAGAATAGATATAGGGAAAACATTATGTATTATATAATTATGTCATCATATAAATACGCATTTAACAGTATCTCTGAAAAACAAAAAGAGAGATATATGGTTTTTACCGATGATTACTATAATTTTGTAAGTGAATATCCTCAATCCTCTTATAGAAAGGAGGTTGATAATTTATTCAAAAAAGTACAATTGATATTAAAGAAAGTTAAATAAAATATATGGAAAATAAGAAACCAGTAAACAATACTGTAACAAGAAATCTTGCAGACCTTGCAAGACCTACAGGTAATATTTACGAATCTACAATTATTATTGCCAAGAGGGCTAATCAAATAGCTGCCTCAGTTAAGCAAGAGTTGAGTCAGAAATTAGATGAGTTTTCAAACTATGCCGACACACTTGAGGAGACCTTTGAAAACAGAGAGCAGATTGAGATTTCAAAACATTACGAAAGGCTTCCTAAACCAACCCTTCTCGCAATAGATGAGTTTGAGAAAGGGGAAATTTATTATAGGAAGGTCGAAGAAGAATAATACAGATTTTATGCTGAAGGGGAAACATATCCTACTCGGTATTACGGGAAGCATTGCTGCATATAAAGCTGCGATGCTTATCCGTTTGTTAGTTAAGGAAGGGGCTGAAGTAAAGGTAGTTATGACAGAAATGGCAAAACAATTCATAACCCCTTTAACGATGGCTACCCTCTCCAAAAACCCTGTATTGGTAGAGTTTTACAATCCCGAAAACGGAGATTGGAATAGTCATATCTCTTTGGGGAGTTGGGCCGATTTATATATTATTGCCCCAGCATCAGCAAACACAATTGCTAAAATGGCAACGGGGGTGGCAGATAATCTCCTCCTTACTACCTACCTTTCATTGAGATGCCCCGTTATGATTGCACCGGCAATGGATCTTGATATGTATGCTCACAAAGCTACTCGTGACAATCTGAAAGTGTTGGAAAACAGAGGGGCTATAATATTAGAGCCGGCCTCAGGTGAGCTTGCCAGCGGCCTTGAGGGTAAAGGGAGGATGGAAGAGCCCGAAAATATCCTCTATTCTGTCGAGAAGTTTTTTTATGCTAAGCCGATTTTAAAGGGAAAAAAAATTTTGGTGACTGCAGGTCCCACTAGGGAGATGATAGATCCTGTTCGCTATATCTCCAATTTTTCAACAGGAAAAATGGGATACGAGATAGCCGATGCTTTTGCTCTGTCTGGGGGAGATGTAACATTATTAAGTGGCCCTACTTCGTTGAAAAATAGATATTCAGGTATAAAACTTGAGAATGTGGTTACATCTCAACAGATGTACGATAGGGCATTAGCCATATACGAGCAAGGGGTAGACATTGTTGTACTGTGCGCGGCAGTATCAGACTTTACTCCATCAATAGTAAGATCTGACAAAATCAAGAGGGGTAAAGATCCATTATTCATTGAATTAGTTCCTACTCAAGATATCGCAGGGGCAATTGGAAAAATTAAAAATGGGATTTCTGTAGGTTTCGCACTTGAAACGAGTAACGAGATTGAAAATGCAAAGGAGAAATTATCGAGAAAAAATCTTGATATGATAGTACTCAATTCATTACAAGATAAAGGTGCAGGTTTTGCGGGAGATACAAATAAAGTCACTATTATTTTCTCTGATGGAAATATGATCCCTTATTCGTTAAAATCTAAATCTGAGGTAGCTATGGATATTGTTGAAAATGTTCTAAAGTGCTTCAAAGATGCTTAAACGTCTCAATATACAAAACTATGCACTTATTAAATCGTTGGATATAGAATTTCCCGACGGATTGATTATTATCACAGGCGAAACAGGGGCAGGAAAATCCATTTTATTAGGTGCATTGTCATTGATATTGGGAAAAAAAGTGGACTCTTCCGTTTTTAATGACGCTACTAAAAATTGTGTAGTTGAGGCCGAATTTGAAAATGATACTATCCTTCGCAGGGTTATCTCCCCAAACGGTAGATCACGATCATTTTTAAATGATGAACCTATTGCTCTAAATGAGCTTACAGACCTCTCCAACAGAGTTATTGATATTCACGCACAACATCAGCACCTTCTATTGTCAGATCCCGATTTTCAACTTTCGATTCTTGACTATTTTTCCGATAGTATTGATCTTCTAAATAGATACAAAGAACTATATAGGCAGTATGAGAAGAGTTTAAATGAGTATAACAAGTTGAAAAGCAGCTTGGAAGCAGCCGATAGAGATGCAGATTATCGAAAGTTTCAATTTTCTAAACTCAATGATGCAAAATTGAAGGAGGGTGAGATAGAGGAGCTCGAAGAGCAACAAAGACTCTTATCAAACAGCTCTGAGATAAAAGAGGGATTTCAAAGTGTTATCTCCCTTTTATCACCAATGGATATTCATCTGTCTCAAAACCTTAAAGAGGCTTCAAATATTCTCTCTAAAAACAGTAAATATCTCGCCGATTTAAGCGATTTGTCCGATCGTCTCTCGTCGTGTAAAATCGAACTTGACGACATTGAGTCAGAGGTTGGTCGTTTGGCTGATCAAGTTGAGGTCTCTCCGGAGAAATTAGAGATGATAGAGAGCAGACTCTCATTATTATATAATTTGCTAAAACAACACAATTGCACCTCTATTTCACAATTGATAGAAATTAGGGAGGCTTTAGATGCATCGCTTTTGACCTCAGATAATGAGAAAGAGCGACTTACAAAGTTGGAAAAGGAGATAGATAGGTTGGATAATGATAGGAAAAGGTTGGCATTGCAACTCTCGTCAAGGCGCAAAGAGGCAGCATTGCCGCTATCGTTAAAGCTAAGAGAGTCAATCAGAAATCTTGAAATGCCAAAAGCTGAATTTAAAGTTGAGCTAACAGAAAAAACAAGGTTAACCGCTTCAGGGGGAGACTCTTTGAGCTTCCTTTTCTCTGCAAACGGCGCATCCAATATGGGGGATATATCAAAAGTTGCATCGGGTGGGGAGTTGTCACGTGTAATGCTTGCACTAAAGGGTCTTATGGTGGAATACACTCAACTTCCGACAATGATTTTTGATGAAATAGATACAGGAGTATCGGGTAAAATAGCAGATACTATGGGCAATATGATAGGTAAAATGGCTGAGAATATGCAAATATTTGCCATAACCCATCTTCCTCAAATAGCCTCTAAAAACGGAACACACTTCTTAGTTGTAAAAAACTTTAACGAATCGGGCGAAGCCTATACAACGATTAACAGGCTCTCTGAACAAGAAAGGGTGCTTGAACTCGCAAGGATGTTGAGTGGATCGTCATTGACAAACGCTGCAATAGAGAATGCGAAAGTATTGTTGGAACACCCATAATTTAACAAATATGAGATTAATTATTAAAAAGACTTATAACGACTTGTCCGAGTGGGCAGCCGATTATATTGTGAAGAAAATCAACACTTTTGCTCCTACACCTGAAAGACCTTTCGTGCTTGGATTACCTACAGGGTCGTCTCCTATTGGAACCTACAAATGTTTGATCAATAGCTATCAAACAGGAAAGGTCTCTTTTAAAAATGTTGTAACATTCAATATGGATGAATATATCGGTATTGAGGAATCTCATCCTGAGAGTTACCACTCTTTTATGGAGAATAATTTCTTTAAATACATAGATATAAAGAGGGAGAATATCAATATATTGAACGGAAATGCTCCCGATCTTGAGCAGGAGTGCGCCCGTTATGAGGCGAAGATAGCCTCTTATGGCAAAATTCATCTTTTTATGGGTGGTATAGGTCCAGATGGTCATATCGCTTTCAACGAACCCGGTTCATCACTTACCTCTCGTACTCGTGCGAAATACCTTACAACCGATACTATCATTGCTAATTCAAGATTTTTTGAGAATGATATTGATAAAGTGCCAAAACAAGCACTTACAGTTGGAGTTGGTACGGTTATGGATGCACAAGAGGTTTTGATTATTGTAAATGGTCACAATAAAGCTCGTGCATTGCAGCACGCTGTGGAGGGTTCTGTAAATCATCTTTGGACAATAAGTGTTCTTCAGATGCACCCGAGGGGAATTATTGTTTGTGACGAGGCTTCGACTATGGAACTTAAAGTTGGCACTTATAAATATTTTAAAGATATAGAACAAAACAGATAATTATGTATAGAAAAGAGGCAATCAACAGACTTAGAAGCTATCTAAGTGAGCAGGATATATCCGCTATTATTATCCCTTCAAATGACCCCCATTTCGGAGAATATATACCAGATTATTATAAATGCAGAGCTTGGCTTTCAGGTTTTACCGGATCTGCCGGAACATTGGTAATATCTTCAACAAAAGCGGCACTATGGACAGATTCTCGTTATTTTATTCAAGCTGCTAAACAGATAGAAGGGACAGAGATAGAGCTTATGAAACTTAAAATGGAGGGAACTCCTACCATTCCACAGTGGCTAAAGGGGCATTTAGATGAAGAGTCAATTGTTGCTATGGATGAAAATCTATATTCATATTCGGAATACAATTCTATGGTGGATGAGCTTCAGCCTTTAACCCCAACACTCATTGAAGATCCTTTTGTTGAGATCTGGAAAGAGAGACCGCTTTTGGAATTCAATCCTATCAGGTGTCTCCCCGATGAGGTGGCTGGCGAATCGGTCTCATCTAAACATAAAAGGCTTTGCGAAAAATTAAAATCTCCAATCCCTTTTGCATATATAGTTACAGTTCTTGATGAGATCGCTTGGTTGTGCAATATTAGGGGAAATGATGTGGAATACAATCCGTTAGCATTATCTTATTGTATTGTTACAGAGGAGAAAATAACCCTTTTCATCCGTCAACAATTACTTTCTCCCCAAGCTGTTAAAATGCTCTCTACCCAAAATGTGGAGTTACAGGATTATGAAGATTTTACCTCGGCATTGAGTGCTCTTCCTAAAAAATATGTCAGGATATTTTCATCGAACCGTATCTCAGCGAAAAACTTTTTTGCGGCTATGGAGAATATATATCAACCCTCTATGTTTACCCCATATTTGCCAGATCCGACTCTCGGCGGGACATTGGCTTATATGAAAGCTATCAAAAATGAAGTTGAAATTGAAGGATTTAGAAAAGCATACATTGAGGATGCCAAGGCGTGGAAAAAACTATTTGCGTATGTTGAGGAGAATAAGGGCAAGGGGATAGATGAGTATGATGTTGCTCAGAAGCTTATTGAGTTTAGATCAGAATCACCCGATTATCTTGGTGAAAGTTTCGAACCAATAGTTGCCTATGGCGCAAATGCTTCACTACCACATTACAATGCTGATACTAAGGAAAAAGCATCTTTAGTAGCAGATAATGGTTTTCTACTTATCGATACAGGGGGACAATACACCTTCGGAACAACAGATACGACCAGAACAATCCCCTTGGGAGGTCTTACTCAAGAGCAGAAGGACGATTATACCAGAGTTTTAAAGGGGATGATAGATCTAAGTATGGCTAAGTTTCCAAAGGGAATGAGGGGCTGTCTGTTAGATATCTTAGCCCGTGGACCTATTATCAATTCAGGAAAAATGTATTGGCACGGTACGTGTCACGGTATCGGGCACAATCTATGTGTTCACGAGGGGCCTCAAAGTGTGAGGATGGAGGAGAATCAGGTACCACTCTCTGTAAATATGGTTATGTCAAACGAACCGGCGGTCTATGTACCCGGTCAATATGGAATAAGACACGAAAATACGATTTTATCGGTTCTATGGCTCTCTAATGAGTATGCAGATTTCTACGGTTTTGAGACCTTGACAAGGGTACCTATTGATACCCGTGCAGTCAATTATGACCTATTGAATAGTGAGGAGAAGAGGTGGTTGGAAGAGTTTAATAACTCGTCAATCCAATAGTATTTCCCAATTTTCGCCGTATCTAACGCTTCTGATAGCGATATTTTCTAACCCTGCATCATTTGATGCGGGGTTAAATTTTACATCTGATTGGAGAAGGGTAGCTTTCTCTTTGGTTATTTTATTTGGGAAGGATCTCCCGTATTTTTCGAGTGATGATATGAAATAGTAGACAATATCGTATCCTTGGAACGAGTATGGAGTTGGCTCTGCTTTGAAGATTTCCCGGTATTTTCTTACGAACTCTTTGGTTGCAGGGTTGTTATAATCGACAAAATATTGGAAGAAGAGGTGTGTGTTAAGTAAGTGGAGATATTCGGTCTCAAGAGTTTCAAATGATTTCCATTTAGGCTGCCCAAATACCTCTATGTTGTACAGATCTATACTCTTGATCAGGTGTAGATTGCGAAGTACATCAGATACGAAGGCCTCACTCTCTGAGGCAACTATTACTTTATTGAGTTTCTCTTTGATAAAAATATCCTTCAAGTGGGCGTTAATATTTCTCCCTTCAAGAAGGGGATATGAGATAACTTTGTGTTCAATAGAGTGCTTCCTAAAATACTCTTTAATAGTTAGGACAGCTGACGAGTTTTCATACCCTTTTTCAAAAACAAGGGTTATGGTCTCCTCTTCCCAACTATCTTGTTTTACAACTGATGAGAGAAGGTGAGCCATTCCCGATTCAGGAGTGGAAGGAAAGAGGATAAAATAGGGGTTATTCTTTAGTAAATGACTCGTTTTTAGATCCATAGGAGAAACAATAGGGATCTTATTGTTTTTTGCAAATTCCGCAACAGGGGTGATATTGTTATCAACAATAGGCCCTATTATCAAATCGCTGTTATTTAATATCCCAGAGTTGATCATCTCATTTACAGAGTGGTATTTCCCTATATCAACAATATCTAAAGTGTATTTAGTTGATATGTTTGTTTTTAGGGCTTGCATTGCCAAAAGAGCTCCGGAATAGAAATCGATTTGATTTACACTTGGGTTCTCTGTGCTGCGAGAGGCATTTAATGGAAGCACCAATGAGGCTTTGTAGTTTCTCCCTTGAGAATATGAGTATAGATGTTCTCTATCGTCTTTATTCTCTTGAGGGGTGGTTTCTGGTACTTTAGACTCTGTTTCGGGCTTTGCTACAATCCTTTCTCCCTCCATAATAATGGGGTCGAAATTTTTATCGGGTATTAAAATAACCTGTTTTCTTTTGAGGACACTCCCTTTTTCAAGATTGTTGATATACAATATATCATCAACATTTACATCATATTTCTGTGCAATATCAAATATCGTTTCGTACCATTTTACAGTGTGCTTTCTAATTTTCCTCTCCTTTTGCCCCTCATTTTCTGGAGCTTTATATGAGTTGTCCATCTCTTTTCTTAACTCCGAAATATTTGACGCTGAGGTGGAAATTGTGGGAGAAACAGGTATGTATAGAATCGATCCTGTTTTCAACCCCTCAGAAAGTTTTGGATTGTGTTTGCCTATCTCTCCTGTTGAAACCCCGTATGTTTTTGCAATTGAAAATAGGGTTTGTCCTTGTAAAACTGTGTGAATATAAAATATTGATCCTCCAATATTGGCCTTTTCAGTGGAGATCTCGACAGGTGTTGAGACATAACTTTGGGCATAAACATTTCCAAAAAGCGTTGAGGAAAATATCAGAAAGATTAATATGTGTTTTCGATTCATTGCTATGATAATATTATAAGAATAAATTAGTTACGATGCTTAGATCAATCTTGCAAGCATATTGTTTATATTTGCTTCTATTCTATCGTAGGTGTCGCTATCGTATTTGGATGGGATAAATTTTTTCCCTGTGATCTTCTCGTACAACTCAATATAACGTTCGGAAATTATTTTAACTCGGTTATCGTCCATATTTGGGACAATTTCACCCTCCTTACCACTGAAATTATTCTCCATAAGCCACTCCCTTACAAACTCTTTTGAAAGTTGTTTTTGTGCCTCACCCTTATCAAAACGCTCTTGGTAGCCTTCAGCGTAGAAATATCTTGATGAATCTGGGGTGTGAATCTCATCAATGAGGTATATTTCCCCATCTTTTTCCCCAAATTCATATTTTGTATCCACAAGAATCAACCCTCTCTCTTTTGCAATCTCTGTTCCCCTCTCAAATAGAGACAGAGCGTATTTTTCAATTTTTTGGTAGTCCTCTTTTGAGACCAATCCTTTTTTGATAATATCCTCTTTTGAGATGTCTTCATCGTGAGTTCCTATCTCGGCTTTTGTGGTTGGTGTGATTATTGGGTGATCAAATTTCTGGTGTTCTCTCATTCCATCAGGGATCTTTACACCGCAAATCTCCCTTGCCCCATTTTTATATGCCCTCCACGAACTTCCTGTCAAATAGCCCCTTACTATCATCTCTATAGGGAGCCCTTTGCAATTATAACCAATTGTAACCATTGGATCAGGGGATGCTATTTTCCAATTCGGAACAATATCTGCTGTGCTATCCAAAAACATCGAGGCAATCTGATTGAGAACTTGTCCTTTATAAGGGATCCCTTTTGGTAATACAACATCAAATGCAGAGATTCTGTCGGTTACTATCATTACGATATATTTGTCGTCAATCGTATAGACATCTCTCACCTTTCCAACATATTTGTTTGTCTGCTTTGAAAAATTAAATTCTGTTCCTGTAATTGCTTTCATTTGATTATAAGGTTTTATAAAATTCAATAAGGTTGTTGCAGAAAGTGCTCCAAGAAAGCCTCTCCTTCTCTTTTATTATATTTAAAATATGTTTGCGTTTATTTGATTCGTCACTGAAGTATTCAATAATAGCATTTTTAATCCCATTTGAAGAGATATCTTCTACTACAATACCCGTACCGCTATCAGCTATTGTCTCCTTAAGGCCACCTACATCAGTAGTGATAAGGGGAACTTCGAAATGGTATGATATTGAGCTTATTCCACTCTGGGTGGCAGACCTATACGGAAGAACACACACATCTGAAGCACAAAAGAACGAAGCGACTTCACTATCATTTATATATTTAGTATATAGAATGATACTCTCTTTATGCTTAGAGGATTGAATCATCTTATCGTATTTGTCAAATGATCCATATGGCTCTCCTGCAATTATGAGTTGATAGCCATTCTCAAGTTGGGAGAATGCCTCAATTAAAATATCCAACCCTTTGTAATCTCTTATGAGCCCAAAGAATAGAATTGTTTTTTTATTTGGATCGGCACCGATATTTTTGGCAGCTTCCCCCCTTGAGATCATCTTTCCGAAATGGGAATAGAGTGGGTGGGGAGAGACTATATATTTTGCATCTGGTTTTAATTGTAACAGATCCTCTTTTACTGAGTCGCACAGAACAACAAATCCATCATTGTTTTTTAAATAAAACTTTGTGAATGGTCTGTCAAAGAAATGGGGCTCGTGGGGTATTACATTATCGAGTATCGAGATAACTTTACAATTTTTCTCCATTCCTCGTGCCACCCACCCTTGTGACGGAGCGAAATAGGACATCCAGTACCTCATTATTAATAAGTCTGGTTTCCACTCTCTGATAGCTTTTGCTGTGGCTATGTATGAAAAAGGATTTGCCGTATCCAACAGAGAAATTGACTCTATAGGTACGGCATTATCTTCTTTAGTCACAAACTGTGTCTTACCCGGAAAAAGGAATGACGGGTATTGTCTTTTGAAGTTGAAAGCGGCAACTATATTATTCTTTCCGAGTTCGTTGAAAATAGATGCGTTGAACTGGGAGATACCACCTCGATAGGGGTAAAAACAGGAAAGTATCGCTATCTTCAAAATTTGATGTGGTTATTATTTCTTACCCCTTATTTTAACATACTCTTGGTTGAGCTGTAATAAGAAGTCCTTTGTTATGTCTTGATTACTATTACCTTGTAGGATTACATTTGTTTGGCCTGAAGTTGTGAAAACCAATGAATATTGATGAGTCTGATTGTACTCTTTCATATACTCTTTAATTGCATTCATCACTTTATTAATCATAACCGTCTCCTCTTCTTGCATCTCCATTTGCTTTTGCATTGTGAAGTTTTTCAACTCTTGATCACGTCTGAGTAGATCGTTTTGCATTGTCTCTGCTTGCGCACGGGTCAAAAGACCTTTACTCATTTTCTCTTCAAAACTCTTAGCATCATTTTCAAAAGCTCTCCCTTTCTTGGATAAATCGGATTGAATGGCATTAGCTTTACTCTCTAATTCCGATTTAAGGTCGTTAAACATATCGTATTGATTTACTAAAGTGTCTATTTGAAGATAGACAATATCCCCTTTTTGAGGTACGCAATCGGTAGATTCCTCAAGGTCACCCTTTTTGTGTGAATTAGGATGGTAAGTGAAAAATAAAATAAACAGAGCAACTACACCTAATAGGGAGATAATGTTGAGGATTAATGAAACTTTTTTCATTGAAAATTTGATTTATTAATAATGAATTGCAAATATAGTTAAAAATTGTTTAGTTCTTTCAAGTAGAGGCGAATTGTATTTTCAAGTCCTAAGTATAGCGCATCGCATATAAGTGCGTGGCCTATGGAAACTTCAAGAAGATTTGGAATTGTCTTATGAAAGTAGCTGAGATTATCGAGATTGAGGTCGTGTCCCCCATTGATCCCGAGTCCGCATCTTGTGGCTTCAACAGCTGCATAATAGTATTTTTCGATAGCCTCTTCTCTGTTTTTGTGATAATTACTTGCATATCCCTCGGTGTAGAGTTCTATCCTGTCGCATCCGGTATCTGCTGCATTCTTAATCATCTCGATATCAGGATCAATAAAAATAGAACTCCTTATTCCATTGTCTTTAAGTTTTTTACAGATATCCTTCAAAAACCCTTTATATTTGATGGTATCCCAACCCGCATTTGATGTTATAGCGTCGTGTGAGTCGGGAACCAATGTTGCTTGTGAAGGTTTTACTTTTAAAACGAGATCCATAAACGAATCTATCGGATTTCCTTCAATATTAAATTCTGTCGAGAGGATAGGGCTCAACTCCAAAACATCTGAATATCTAATGTGCCTCTGATCGGGTCGAGGATGTACCGTAATCCCTTCTGCACCAAATCTCTCACAATCCATAGCAGCTTTTAAAACATCAGGAATATTCCCCCCCCTTGCGTTACGAAGGGTGGCAAATTTATTTATATTTACACTAAGTTTTGTCATCTCTTTTGAATTCTTCTGTTAATTTTGCAAAAGTATATATAATTAAGAGAAAATTAATTCATCTTTGCAAACTATTCATAGATAATGAAGATACAATCCCGTATAGCTCTGTTTGGTCGCCGCTTAGATAAAAAGTGGAATAATAGGATAAACATATTGCTTTCAGCCCTTGAGAAAAAAGGGGTTAGGTTGTGCTATTATGATGAACTACTATCCTCATTAAAAGAGATCGACGATATACATATTCCTGATGGGGAGATATTCTCTTCACATTTAGATCTTCCCGATGATATTTCACTTCTTTTGTCACTTGGTGGAGACGGCACTTTTCTAAGCTCTTTGACTGTTGTGCGTGATAGGCCTGTCCCTGTGGCAGGGATCAATTTCGGAAGGCTTGGTTTTTTGACAACTGCTATGGTCTCTGAGGACTCTCCGAACAAATGGATCGATTGCCTCTTCAATCATTGTTATAAGATTGATAAAAAACCAACCTTGAGACTCACCTGTGATCAACTTCCAATCGACTTCTATCCATTTGCCCTAAACGAAATATCTATTCAGAGGGGTGATCCTTTTATGATCGGGATAGAGTTGAAAATCAATGGAATGGTGATCCCTACATATTGGGCTGACGGACTTCTTATTGCCACTTCTACCGGCTCTACTGCCTATTCCCTAAGTGTCGGAGGTCCGATAGTTGCTCCCGGATCAGATGTTTTTATAATTTCTCCGATAGCCTCACATAATCTCAATGTCAGACCATTGATAGTGCCCGATAATTCCCTTTTGGATATAAATATTATCTCAAAAAACGGCGATGCTGTCATCTCCATAGATAACAGATCTTTTAAAATAACCGATAAATGCTCGATTCACATCTTAAAGGGGGAGTGCTCTATGAATTATATCTCTTTTGACGATTCCAACTTTTTTATAGCCCTTCAGCAAAAACTCTTATGGGGCGGTGATAAGAGAAATTCGTAATATCTATAACAAATCCTATAATTTAATTAACAAAATATGAATTCGATGAAAATACCTGCACATATCTCTATTATTATGGATGGTAATGGAAGATGGGCAAAGATGCGTGGTGAGGATCGCCTTGTGGGGCATAATGCAGGGACAGATAGTATAAGAGATTGCTGTGAATACGCAGCGCAAATCGGTGTGAAATATTTGAGTTTGTTTGCTTTTTCGGAGGAGAATTGGAATAGACCAGAAAATGAGGTTTTAGGATTGATGTCGTTGATGGTTAAGTCTATAACAAATGAAAAACCGACTTTTAAGAAAAATAATATCTGTTTTAGAGTGATTGGGGATAGGAATAGATTATCTGAAAATCTCATAGGTGAGATCGAGGTGGCAGAGAGGGAGACGCAACACAACACAGGGCTTGTGTTAATAGTGTTTTTAAGTTATAGCGGGAAGTGGGATATTCTTCAAAGTGTCAATAAATTAGTAAATAAATCAATTGAAGCTGTAAGAAGGGGGGAGGAACCTTTACAAATTTCAGAAAAAGAATTTGAGAGTTGTTTGAGCACCTTCGGAGTTCCCGATCCCGATTTGATTATCAGAACAAGCGGTGAGGAGAGAATCAGTAACTTCCTCCTTTGGCAGAGTGCATACTCCGAATTTTATTTCACAAATATCCTTTGGCCCGATTTTCGCAAAACTGACCTTCAGTTTGCTATTGAATCTTATACCAAAAGGGATAGAAGGTTTGGTAAGACAAGTGAGCAGTTATAGTATAAATAAAAAGTGTATATTTGCATTTTTGAACATTACAGAATTTGATGTGTAACAAAAGACTATTATTCCTTTTTCTTCTATTGATCCCTTTCTACGTTTTTGCGCAGCAAGAGGAGAAGTCAAACGATATTATAATCGACTACGAAAAACCGAAAACTTACATAATCGGCGGGGTTGATGTGAAAGGTGTCAAATACCTTGGAAAAGATCAGATAATATCCCTTTCAGGACTTCAAGTTGGAAAAGAAATAACCCTCCCGAGTGATGAATCTTCATCGATCATAAAAAGGATTTGGTCTCAAAGATTTTTCTCAGAAGTATCCCTTTATATCGATTCTCTCTCTGCTTCAAAAGATACAGTTTTTCTTGTTTTGAACCTTCAAGAGAGGCCAAGAGTGTCTCGATGGTCTTTTAAGGGGATTAAAAATTCGGAACAGAGCGAACTTAATGAAAAATTGAGTTTACGAAGAGGGACAGAGCTATCCGACTATGTGATAAGATCCTCTACCGGAGTGATCAAAGCCTATTTTAAGGAGAAGGGGTTTATTAATGCTCAAGTCAAAATAATTCAGGAGAATGACACCCTCATAAAAAATGCTGTAAGGGTGACATTTGATGTTGATCGAGGGGTAAAAGTAAAAATTAAGTTGATAACTTTTGAGGGAAATGAAAATGTAAAAGAGAGTAAACTTGTCTCCTCGATGAAGAAGACGAAAGATATGAGAATCAGAAACTTCTTTAGTTCCAAAAAATTTAATGAAAAGGAGTATATCAATGATAAACAGTCACTTATAAGTGCTTTTAATGAAGCGGGTTATAGGGATGCCAAGATTATTAAGGATTCAATTTACTATATAGAACCGGGGAGGATGGGGATCCATTTTGTCATAGATGAGGGGAAAAAGTATTATTTCAGAAATGTGATATGGACAGGCAATTCGGTTTATGCCGAGGAGGAGTTGAGTCAAGTCTTGCGTATAAAGAAGGGGGATGTTTACGATGTTGTAACAATGGAGAAGCGGCTCTTCGGAGACCCTAAAAAACAGGAGATGGATATTGCATCATTATATAGAGATAGAGGGTATCTGTTTTTCAATTTAATGCCGGTTGAGACGAATATTATAGGGGACTCTGTCGATGTGGAGATGAGGATGATTGAGGGTAAACCTGCTATATTCAATAAGATCATCATTAGCGGAAATACGATAACAAATGAAAAAATAGTAAGAAGACAGGTGTTTACAAAGCCTGGCTATCTATATAGTCAATCATATCTTGAAAGGTCTATCAGAGAGATCGCCTCAATGGGACATTTTGACCCTGAGCACGCAGCGGATGCAAGTAAGGGGTTTTCTGTTATCCCAAATCAAATGAATAATACTGTTGATATCACATACAATGTTCAAGAGAAGCCAAATAGCCAGCTTGAGTTGTCAGGAGGTTGGGGCGGATCATCATTTGTAGGGACAGTAGGGGTCAGTTTTAATAATTTCTCTATTAAAAGATTGTTTAAAAAAGGGGCCTGGAGACCTGTTCCTCTTGGAGATGCTCAGACACTTTCGCTTAGATTCCAGACGAATGGGACATATTACACAGCAGGTTCTATCAACTTTATGGAGCCGTGGTTATTTGGTAAAAAACCCACCTCTTTCAACTTCTCAGGATATTATACCCGCCAGACAAACTCATACTATTTTTACCAAAATCCAAACGAATATATGGAGGTATTTGGAGCAGCGATCGGGATAGGGAGCAGATTGAAATGGCCAGATAACTATTTTACACTTTATCACGAACTTAGTTGGCAGACATATAATCTTAACAATTGGGGGGCAAACTTCTTATTCAAAACAGGCTCTTCAAATAACTTGAGTTACAAAATAACTCTTAGTCGAAACTCTACAGACCAACAGGTTTACCCCAGACAAGGTTCCGATTTTACGATGTCTTTACAGATAACCCCTCCATATTCTGCTTTCAGAAGCAAAGATACCGACTATAAATCTATGAGTGATCAACAAAAATATCGTTGGATAGAGTATCATAAATGGACATTCAAGGGTTCTCTGTTCACCAAAATAGTAGGAGATCTTGTCCTTATGACTCGTGCGCAGTTTGGATATCTTGGCTATTTCAACAAATCCTTAGGCTACTCTCCATTTGAAGGGTATCAAGTCGGGGGTGATGGTATGTCTGGTTACAACACTTACGGATCGGAGATTATTCCATTGCGTGGTTATGAAAATTACTCCCTTACCCCAACGGTAAATGGGGTGTATTCCGGTCACGTTTATGATAAATTTACAATAGAGTTGAGATATCCCGTTGTTTTACAACCTCAATCAACTATATTTGCACTTGTGTTTTTGGAAGGAGGAAATTGTTGGGAAGATATTAAGGATTTCAACCCATTCTCTATTAAGAGATCAGTGGGGGTAGGTCTTAGGGTTATGCTTCCGATGATTGGTTTGCTTGGTGTCGATTGGGGATGGGGGTTTGATCCGATACCCGGAAAGGAGAGGGGTGGTTCAAATTTCCACTTTATGATTGGACAACAATTTTAAAAATGTGTAATTTTTATTTATAAAATAATTTAAGGTGTATGAAAAAAACGGTTTTATTTTTAATAGGATTATTGCTTTCGTTTTCTATTACTTATGCACAGAAAATTGGTTATATCAATACAGAAACGGTTTTAGCACAAATTCCCGAGTATGTTTCAGCTCAGCAACAATTGGAAAAATTAGGTGCCCAATATAAAACTGCTATTGAAAATGAGTCATCAAAAGTTGATGCAGCTTACAAAAAATATCAGGCAGATAGAGCCTCTTTGAGGGAGGGGGATAGAAAACAGAGGGAGTCTCAAATTATAGAGATGGAGCGTGCTGTTAAAGAGAGAAAGAAAACATATTTCGGAGAAGATGGGCTTATGGCCAAAAAATCGAATGAAATGATGGATCCGATAAAGAAAAAACTCAATGAAGCTATAGATGCCCTCGCTAAGGAGGGGGGATATAGCCTTATCTTGGATATTTCTCAGTTGAAAAGTGCTGTTATGTATAAAAATGATAGCGAAGATTTGAGTATCAAGGTTATAGAAAAATTAAAATAATTAAAAAAATAATCAATTTAAATTAAGATGAAAAAAGTAGCAATTTTTGTATCAATTTTTCTAATCTCTGCCTCTTTTGCATTTGGGCAAGGTCAGAAGTTTGGACATATTAACCTTCAAGAGACTGTATATTTAATGTCAGAAATGGATTCTGCATTGGTAATTCTTGATAAATACAGTAAAGAGTTGCAAGATACCTATGTTTCTATGCAAAATGAATTTCAAACCAAATACAACACCTACCAACAGATGAATAAGAATTGGACACCTGCTGTATTGGAAGCAAAAGAAAAAGAATTGGAAGATATTCAGCAAAGGTTACAACAATTTCAACAAAATGCCCAAAATCAACTCCAACAAGAACAAAATAAGATCCTCGGACCTATTTACCAAAAGGCAAACCTTGCTGTTCAAAAAGTTGGAAGGGCAAATCAATTCATTTACATTTTTGACTCAGGTACAGGGATCCCTTTTATCAACGAAGATCTTAGCATAAATGTTACCGATATGGTAAAAAAAGAGCTAAATATTCCTTTAACAAAGAAACTTCCACAAAATCAAGCGGCAAAAAACTAATTGATTAATCAGAGATAAAAAACCTCTTAAAATAATATAAATCCGCATCATTTTTAATGTGAAAGACACTTTAAAGTTGGTGCGGATTGGTTATAAATTATTTCCTATTTTTTAATGATTCAATATTAAAACTTAATAATTCATTACAAATTGAAAGTGATTTTGTCCTAATTGATATTTTATTGAAATATTATTCTTTCTATTAGGAAATATCATTACATTTGTATTACTAAATCAAATCATAATGCAACACAAAGTAATTGATATAGAAGACGTTGTAATTCGTTTTGCCGGAGATTCCGGTGACGGTATGCAGTTGACCGGTACCCTTTTTGCCGATGCTTCTGCTATCTATGGTAATGAAATCTCAACCTTTCCTGATTATCCCGCTGAGATTAGAGCTCCGCAAGGGACAGTTTCGGGAGTTTCTGGATTTCAAGTTCACATAGGCGCTATTGAAATTAATACTCCGGGTGACTTTTGCGATGTACTTGTCGCAATGAATCCTGCTGCCTTAAAAGCAAATGCTAAATGGGCAAAAGCAACTGCGACGATTATCCTTGACGAAGATTCTTTCGATGAAAAGGGGATTGTTAAAGCAGGTTTTAAGACAATGGATCCTATTACCGAGTTGAAAATCGAAGATAGAAATATTATTCTTTCCCCGATTACTACCCTTACAAAAGAGAGTCTAAAGGAGAGTGGACTTGATAATAAAGCGATTGTAAGGTGTAAAAATATGTTTACATTGGGTATGTGCTACTATATGTTTAACCGCTCGATGGATCATACTTTTGAGTATTTAGACAAAAAATTCAAAAAGAAACCACAGCTTATCGAGACCAACAAAAAGGTTTTGAAAGATGGGTTCAATTATGCAAGCAATATTCATGCGATAGCAAACACCTATACAGTTATGCCTGCTAAACAGGAGAAAGGTGTTTACAGAAATATAAATGGTAATCAAGCTACTGCTTGGGGCCTTTTAGCTGCTTCAGAAAAATCGGGTGTTCCCCTTTTCTGCGGTTCTTACCCAATCACCCCTGCTACCGCTGTTCTTGAGGAATTGGCTATTCACAAAAGTCTTGGTGCTAAGACCCTTCAATGCGAAGATGAAATTGCAGGTATCTGTACCTCAATAGGAGCGGCTTATGCAGGTAATTTTGCTGTTACAACGACATCAGGACCAGGTCTCTCCCTTAAATCTGAGGCTTTGGGTTTGGCAGTGATCACTGAGTTGCCACTTGTTGTGGTTGATGTTCAGAGGAGCGGTCCATCAACAGGTATTCCTACCAAAACAGAACAGACAGACCTTAATCAAGCGTTATATGGTAGGAACGGAGAGTGTCCTATGATGGTTATGGCAGCTCACTCTCCATCTGATTGTTTCGATAAAGCATTCTATGCAGGTAAATATGCAATGGAGCATATGATGCCTGTTGTGTTACTTACAGAAGGGTTTCTTGGTAATGGTTCAGAGCCTTGGAAGATTCCTTCAATGAGCGAATATCCATCTATTACCCCTCCGATCATCACCACTTGCGAAGGTAAATATAAACCTTTCGAAAGGGATGCTCAAAGATTGGCACGTAAATGGGCTTTACCAGGCACCCCTGGTCTTGAACATAGAGTTGGTGGCCTTGAGAAAAATCCTGAAGGTGTTATCTCATCCGATCCGATTAACCACGAGAAGATGGTTGCGGCGCGCGCAGCAAAAGTTGAGAAGCTTTCTGAATTTATCCCCGAGTTAAAAGTTATCGGTGATGAGAAAGGTGATGTATTGATAGTTGGCTGGGGTGGAACTTTCGGCCATCTATACACTGCCGTTAAGGATTTCCATAAACAGGGTAAAAAAGTATCCTTAGCCCATTTCGATTATATCAATCCTCTTCCTAAAAACACTGAAAAAGTGTTCTCTAACTTTAAGAAGATTATTGTATGCGAGCTCAATAGCGGACAATTTGCAGCCTATTTAAGGGATAAACATCAAAAATTCCACTATTATCAATTGAATAAAGTGCAAGGTCAACCTTTCATCGTAAAAGATGTTGAGGATGCCGTTAATGCATTATTGTAGTACTTTACTTTGTTTAAATAAATAGAAGATAATAAGATATGAAATATACAGCTCAAGATTTCAAAAGCAATCAGGAGGTAAGATGGTGCCCCGGATGTGGTGACCACGCGGTTTTGGCTTCATTACAAAAAGCACTTCCGGATGTAGCCGAAGCTCTCGGTTATACAAAAGAGAGATTTGTATTTGTGTCGGGTATAGGATGTTCCTCACGTCTCCCTTATTATATGGATACTTATGGATTTCATAGTATTCACGGACGTGCAACAGCGATCTCTACCGGGATGAAAGTTGCCAATCCGACCCTTTCGATCTGGCAAGCTACAGGTGATGGTGATGCTCTTGCCATTGGTGGCAACCATTTTATTCACGCTATTCGCAGGAATATAGATATTAATATTGTCCTTTTCAATAACAGAATCTATGGTTTGACAAAAGGTCAATACTCTCCAACTTCAAAATTAGGGATGGTTACGAAAACCTCTCCTTACGGAACAGTAGAGCATCCATTCAATCCTGGAGCACTTGTTATGGGGGCGAGAGGCACGTTCTTTGCACGCAGTTTAGATTCGGAGATAAAACTCAGCCAAGAAGTTCTTACACAATCTGCTAAGCATGACGGCTGTTCTGTTACAGAGATGTTGGTTAATTGTGTGATTTTCAATGATGGTACCCATTCAGAAATTTCTGACAAAGAAAATAGGGCAGATAGGACAATCATTTTACGACACGGCGAACCTATGATTTTTGGAAAAAACAGAGATAAGGGTTTGATTTTGGAGGATATGAAGATAAAGGTTGTGAAGTTAGGTGAAAATGGTATAACCGAAAAAGATATTCTTGTTCATGATGCTCATACCCAAAATGTTGGGATTCATAGTATGCTCATAGATATGAAATATCCTGAGTATCCTGTAGCTCTTGGAGTGATTAGGGATGTAAAAGATATGACATACGATGATAATGTTCGTGACCAACTTTTGGAGGTCAAAGCAAAATCACCTATTCACAATATGGATGAATTACTCCATAGCGGAGCGACCTGGGAGGTTAAATAAAGTTCTTTTAAACATATAAATTTTAAATATTAATTTTTTATGAAAGTATTAGAAGTGATGGCCAATCTTGAGAAGAAATACGGCCACGAAAAAGAGTACTTACAAGCAGTACGCGAAGTTCTCGAATCAATCGAGGAAGTTTATAATCAACACCCTGAGTTTGAAAAAGCTAAGATAGTTGAGAGGATAGTTGAACCTGATCGTATCTTCACATTCCGTGTTACTTGGGTTGATGATAAAGGTAATGTTCAAACAAATATCGGTTACCGTGTTCAATTCAATAGCGCAATAGGTCCATATAAGGGAGGTCTTCGTTTCCACAAAGCTGTTACCCCTTCTATGCTTAAATTCTTAGGTTTTGAACAAACATTCAAAAACGCACTTACTACACTTCCTATGGGTGGTGGTAAAGGTGGTTCTGATTTCGATCCTATTGGAAAATCAGATGCTGAGATTATGAGATTCTGCCAAGCATTTATGTGGGAATTGTGGCAAAATATTGGTCCCGATACAGATATCCCTGCAGGTGACGTAGGAGTAGGTGGACGTGAAATAGGTTTTATGTACGGAATGTACAAGAAACTTGCTCGTGAATACAATACAGGCGTACTTACAGGTAAAGGTGGTACTTGGGGAGGTTCAATCCTTCGTCCTGAGGCTACAGGTTTCGGCGCTTTATATTTTACTCAACACCTTCTTCATAAAGCAGGTAAGAATATTAAAGGTTGCACAGTAGCCCTTTCAGGTTTCGGTAATGTTGCTTGGGGTGCAGCTACAAAAGCTACCGAACTTGGTGCAAAAGTTGTTGCTATTTCTGGTCCTGACGGAGTGGTTTCTATTCCTAATGGAATGAGCCCAGAGATGATCAATTATATGTTGGATCTTCGTTCATCTAACCAAAACATCGTTGCTCCATTTGCAACCAAATTCCCTGAATGTAAATTTACAGCAGGTAAGAAAGCTTGGAGTGTTAAATGCGACATCGCTCTTCCTTGTGCATTCCAAAATGAACTTACAGGAGAAGATGCTCACGAGTTGTTGAAAAACGGTACTTGGTGTGCTTGTGAAGTTTCAAATATGGGTTGCACACCTGAGGCTATTAAAGCTTTCCAAGATGCAAGAATTCTTTTTGCTCCCGGTAAGGCAGTTAACGCAGGTGGCGTAGCAACTTCAGGTCTTGAAATGACTCAAAATGCTGCTCACATCAGTTGGTCTGCTAAAGAAGTTGATGACAAACTCCATTTCATTATGGAGAGCATCCACGAGGCTTGTGTAAAATTTGGAACTCAAAAAGATGGTTATATTGACTATGTTAAGGGTGCAAATATTGCCGGCTTTATGAAAGTTGCTCAAGCTATGTTAGAGCAAGGTATCGTATAAGGATATATTAAACGTGTAATTGTTCAAGGGAGGTGACTCAAATCACCTCCCTTTTTTATCCCTTCACCCCTAATGATCACTTAGAGTTATTTTTTAGGACTCAATGAGATATGATTGTTAAATTTTGACTATCTTTGCAGGGATAAACTGAAGAGATATGGCTCTGATAAAACCTTTAAATGGAATCGCACCTAAAATCGGAAAAAATTGTTTTATAGCGGAAACTGCTGTTATTATTGGAGATGTTGTAATAGGTGACGATTGTAGTATTTGGTATGGTAGTGTTTTGCGCGGAGATGTTAATCCGATTATAATAGGAGATAGGGTAAATATTCAGGATGGCGCCGTTTTACACACACTTCACAAAAAATCTGTTGTTAAGATCGGCGATGATGTTTCGGTTGGACACAATGCTATTATTCATGGTGCTACTATTGGTAATGATGTTCTTGTAGGGATGGGTGCTATCCTTATGGATAATGCAATTATACCTGACAATACGATTATAGCGGCCGGAGCCGTTGTTTTATCTAATGAGATTCTTGAGCCTGGCGTTTATGCAGGTGTCCCTGCCAAAAAGGTGAAAGAGGGATCTGATACTATAAAGGAAGCTGCTCACAAGAATGCACAAGGTTATATGAATTACAAGAAGTGGTATTTATAGGAAATAATCAATATATTAATATTAAAACTCAGTTTATGAAAAAAATTATTCTGTTTTCCGCTGTGCTTTTTGCACTTTTAGCGTGTAACAAAGAGGTAGGATACACCATTAAAGGTGTTATTACCGGACAAAATGAAGCCCTTAAATCTGGTAAGATTTATTTGTCCAATAGAGATTCTCAAGCTCCAATCAGAGATACTGCTGATATCGTTGATGGTAAATTTACTTTTAAGGGGTCTATAGTTTCTCCCGAATTTTTCTTTATCACAATTGATGGAATGGATGGTAGAATTCCAATTTTCTTGGAAAATGAAAAATACCAAATTACCGCTGTTGATAGTGTTTTATATGATGCATCTATCGTAGGTGGAAAGACTCAGGCTATCTTCACAAAGGCAAATCTTGCTTCAAAAGAGTTAGAGTTGAAATACGACTTAGAGAATTTGATGAAAGAGTATCGTCTCGCCGAAACTACCCAAGAGAGAAAAGATTCGATCGTTGCTATATATGATAGATTCAGTGCAGAAGCAGAAGCCATTACAAATAAGATTGTTAAGGAGAATCCCCTTTCACACTATTCTTTGTATAAATTTAAACAAGATGTTGAAGAGATGAATATCGATTCTGCTACTGTTGAAATTGAAAAATACAAAGCTATTGAAGAGTTTAAAACTAATAAAGAGATTGTTTACATTGAACAAATCATTTCAAAAAACAAACAACTCCAACCCGGTATGCCTTGTTTTGATTTCACAATGAAAGACCCAGAAGGTAATGTTATCACACTTTCAGATATTTACAAGAAAAATAAAGTAACTATGATCGATTTCTGGGCTGGATGGTGCGGACCTTGCCGTCACTTTAATCCATCTTTGGTGAAGATTTACGATCAATTCCATAAAAAAGGATTTGAGGTTCTTGGTGTATCGCTTGACAAAGAGAGAGATTCTTGGTTGAATGCTATTAAGTCAGATAAACTCACTTGGCCTCAAGTTTCAGATGTTAATTATTGGGATTGTGAAGCTGTAAAACTATATAATGTTAAGTATATTCCTCAAAATGTTTTTGTAGATCAAAGTGGTTTCATTATTGGTCGTAAGGTTGCAGAACAAGATATCCCCGCTTTCTTGGAAGAACATTTAAAATAATCTATGATAGGGGTTTATGACTCAGGAATAGGAGGACTGTCAGTGTGGCGGGAGCTGCGTACTGTTATGCTCAGTGAAGACTATGCCTATTTTTCAGATAGTGCAAATTGCCCTTACGGAAATAAACCTATAGAATTTATTGTCAGAAGAGCAGATATAATCAGTCGCTTTCTGATTGATGAAGGTGCCGATATGGTAGTAGTTGCTTGTAACACTGCAACTGCTGCCGCTATCGGCTTTCTTCGTTCAAAATACTCCATTCCGTTTATAGGGATGGAACCAGCCATAAAACCTGCGGTATTGACCTCAGAAACAGGTGTGGTTGGAGTTTTGGCAACAGCAAATACATTTAAAGGAGCCCTTTATCATAACACTTTGGAGCGTTTTGCCTCAAAAGTTAAAGTAATTGAGAGGGTAGGGGACGGCTTAGTAGAACTTGTTGAAAATGGGGTTTTCAATGGTGAAAAATTGGATACCCTTCTTCATACTTACATAGATCCTATGGTCGAACAAAATGTTGATGCTATAGTACTTGGGTGTACACATTACCCATTTTTATCAGATGCCATATCCTCAATCGCCGGTCCAAATGTAAAAATTATAAACCCCGCCCCTGCAGTTGCTAAACAAGCGCAAAATATTTACGCTTCGATTTCACATAAGCAGTCACTCACACATAAACAAGCGGGTGGAAATACTATTTTTTATTCAACATCGGACGATTTGAATATATTTAAACGCATTGTCAGAAGTATAGATTCTTGTATTGGAGAGAATTGTTTTAAAACCATTAATATCTGACATAAATGCTTCATTGACTCTAAATATAATCTTAAAACTAACTTTCTATGAACATTGACTTATTATTCTATTTCATTCCCATTGCCTCGTTAATAGCTCTCGGTTTTGCGTACCTCTTTTACAGACAGATGTTGAAAGAGAGTGAAGGGACTCCCACAATGAAAGAGATAGCATCCCACGTCAGAAAAGGTGCTATGGCATATTTGAAGCAACAATACAAAGTTGTCTTTATAGTTTTTATTTTAATTTCCATTTTCTTTGCGATCCTTGCATATGGATTTGGAGTTCAAAATCCTTGGGTGCCATTTGCTTTCTTAACAGGTGGTTTCTTCTCAGGTCTTGCTGGCTTTATCGGTATGAAAACTGCAACAAATGCCTCTGCCAGAACTGCAAATGCCTCAAGACGTTCCCTAAATTCGGGTTTAAAACTCGCTTTCAGATCGGGTGCTGTGATGGGTTTGACAGTGGTAGGCTTAGGGTTATTGGATATATCTATCTGGTACATTGTTTTAGACCATTTTGTTGAGGCTACAGGGGCGCAGAAACTTGTTGTTATAACAACAACAATGTTGACTTTTGGAATGGGGGCATCTACTCAAGCCCTCTTTGCTCGTGTAGGCGGCGGTATATATACTAAAGCTGCCGATGTTGGGGCTGATTTAGTGGGAAAAGTCGAAGCTGGAATTCCTGAGGATGATCCTCGCAACCCTGCAACTATTGCAGATAATGTTGGAGATAATGTTGGAGATGTTGCCGGGATGGGTGCAGATCTCTATGAATCGTATTGCGGTTCTATCCTTGCAACTGCTGCTTTAGGTGCATCTGCTTTTTATATTGATCCATCAATGCAGTTAAAGGCTGTTTTTGCACCGATGCTAATAGCTGCAGTCGGTATATTATTATCAATAATAGGTATTTACCTTGTTAGAACAAAAGAGGGTGCCGGGATGAAACAGTTACTCGGATCGTTGGGAATAGGGGTTAATGTCTCCTCTATTCTAATAGCTGTTTTCACTTTCGGTATTTTATATATATTGCAACTTCACAATTGGGCTTGGATCTCCTGCTCTGTTATTGTTGGTCTTTTTGCCGGTATAATTATAGGACAATCAACTGAATATTATACATCTCATTCATACAAACCTACCAAAAAATTAGCGCAAAGTTCTACAACCGGACCGGCTACAGTTATTATTTCCGGGATCGGATTAGGAATGGTATCAACAGCTATTCCTGTGATAACAATAGCTATAGCCATTATTCTTGCGTTTTTGTGTGCCATAGGGTTTGATGTGGAGAATATGCTCTCTGCCCAAAATCTTAGTTTAGGATTGTATGGGATAGGTATTGCAGCTGTCGGAATGCTCTCTACTTTAGGGATAACCTTAGCTACAGATGCCTATGGTCCGATAGCCGATAATGCAGGAGGAAATGCTCAAATGAGCAATCTTGAGCCTGAGGTTCGTAAGAGAACAGATATACTTGATGCTTTGGGAAATACTACAGCTGCTACAGGGAAAGGGTTTGCTATTGGGTCTGCTGCACTTACCGCATTGGCTCTTTTGGCATCATTTCTTGAAGAGATAAAAATAGGGCTTCAACATATTGGGCAGACAACCATTGAGGTGGGTGGCCGTATTGTTGAGGTGGCATCTGCTACAATACCGGATTTTATGGATTATTATCAGATCAACCTTATGAACCCAAAGGTTCTTGGAGGAGTATTTATCGGTGCAATGATGTCTTTCTTATTTTGTGGCTTGACTATGAATGCAGTTGGTCGGGCAGCACAAAAAATGGTAGAGGAGGTTCGTCGCCAATTTAGAGAGATTAAAGGTATCCTTACCGGAGATGCAACCCCAGATTATGCACGATGTGTCGCTATATCTACAAAAGGTGCCCAACAAGAGATGCTTTTTCCATCACTTCTTGCCATAATAGTCCCCATTTTAGTTGGTCTGATATTAGGTGTTTCGGGGACTGTTGGTTTATTGGTGGGGAGTTTAAGCTCAGGGTTTGTACTTGCTATATTTATGGCAAATGCAGGAGGCGCTTGGGACAACGCCAAGAAATATGTTGAAGAGGGTAATCTCGGCGGAACAGGTTCTGATTCTCACAAAGCCACTATAGTAGGTGATACAGTAGGGGATCCATTTAAAGACACTTCAGGGCCATCACTCAATATATTGATCAAGTTAATGAGTATGGTTTCTATTGTGACTGCAGGGCTGAATGTGGCATTCACATTGTTTTAAATCATCAGCATTTCTGTGTACACCAAGAAAAGAGGGCAACTAAATTTAGTTGCCCTCTTTAAAACGGTCTCGGTGAATTTGTCTATTTACTTTTTAGCCCACCATAATTGAGTAGCGTAAGAGTCACCTCCGATAGAACTTGCAGCAGTAGTAACATTCTCGTTGTTAAGCTTATATTCGTTACTATCATATAGTAATCTTCCTACAATTTCCCCTTTAGTGTCGTTGGTAGGTGTAAATTCAATTTCTTTATAGGTTTTTTCTCCCGGTTTAACAAGAGATTTGGGATAACCTGTCCTTCTGTATTCTGCCCAAGCCTCAGCACTTTGTGTTAAGAGGTGCATATATTTTTGGGTTAAAATTATCTCTTTCTTACCCTCTAAACTTGCAGCGTCATATAGAGCTAAAACATCATCCACATATTTGGTAACAGCATTTCCTGAAGCACCCCACATCTCCATAGATGCCTCTAAACCATTTTTAAATTCTCCTCTATCCCATCCTAAAACTTCAGATTTCAGATAGCAAATGGTTGGATAATCTAACATTCTGGTACCATATTCTGCACTTGCGATCAATGGTCTTGGACTTGTCCTTAGGTTTACTAATGTCTTTCCATTGTTGTTTACAAATGCTTTAGTCTCTGAATCTGGCATTCCATAAGGGATCCCGTCGTATCTATTATTTTTTACATTTACAGATCCGACAATAATATCCAATCTTGGGTCAACAAGCCCATTAAATGGATTAATATAGCCTTTATCGGTATCATTAAGACCACGAAGGAGATTTAGATACTGTTTTGTAAGGGTAAAGTCGTTTCTTGATTTGAATGCTTCATATATAGGAGCTTCGTTTGGAGCACCATCTCCGAGAAATTGAACAATAGCATTGTCGCTATTTGATGCGAAAACTCCGTCAGCTATAGCAGCTTGAGCAACAGTTTTCCAATCAGGATATACATTTGATATTCTAACTGCAATTCTGAGTTTGAGTGAATTTGCAAATTTTATCCATTTGGCTCTATCACCTTTGAAGATAATATCACCTTGTGTCCATACTTTACCGCTCCCTTCTTTTAATTTTGCAATACAATCATCTATGTCTTGAATAAACATCGGGAACAATTCTGATTGTTTAACATATTTGGGAGTCAGAAATTTTTCAGGTTGAAGAGCCTCTGTATAAGGAACATCCCCAAAAGTCTCTGCCAACATTTGAATACCATAGATTTGTAATAGTTTTGCAGAAGCTATTTGTGAATTGTTGTCACCATATTGAACCATTGTCAATTTTGTTTTTTCATCGGTATTTAGTTTGATAATATCTTGATATGAGTACATATAGATATAGGCAGTTCTGAAATACCCGTCTGAAACTTCCCTCCTGAATTGATATCTATCTTCTGATGTATAGTTTCTTTGTGACCACATCTGTGCGGAAACACCGGATTGTCTGAGATCTCGCCACGAGTCAAATAGGTAGTATCCCAATTGTCTTTGTGCGTATGTAAGAATATACGGTGTAGGAACTTTATCCGTAGCATTAGGGTTTTCGTTTATCTCTGTAAGCTCTTTACCGCAGCCGGTAAGGAAGAGAATAGAGGTAAGTAGAAGTATTGTTATTTTATTCATCTTTTTCATTTTTATATCCTCCGTAATTAGAAGTTAAAGTTAAGACTTACACCATAAGAGCGAGTTGTAGGAATGTAACCGCCCTCAATACCTTGTGCATTAGAACCTGCCATTTGTAGATATTCAGGATCGAAATGGTTGTTTGCCCTTCCGAAAATAGCTAAATTTCTCCCATAAGCAGAAATCCTCAAGTTCTTGATAGGTCCTGTCCATTTAGATGGGAAAGTGTATCCGATTCTTGCTTCACGAAGTTTTATGAAGTTTGTGCTGAACACGTTTTGTGCGTCAACTGAGTCATAGTGTGCCTCTGCCCACTCTTGAGCACCCACTTTATCTGCTTTTACAGGTGAGCTTGAGGTGTTACCATCTTTGTCAAGATACACTACTTTGTCATCAACAAGTTTACCATATACTCCATCAGGAGCAATACCTGTTTCACGTATATTTTTACCATTAATAAACTGAGCAGATTCTTCAAGAATACCTGAATACATCCCCCACATATAAGATGTCCAATACATATTACCACCTCTTTGCATATCAAACAATATATTTACATCAAATCCGTAAATTTTAAATGTGTTTGACCAACCTGCAGTAAATGTAGGTGTTGCATTTCCAATATTTTTAATTGCAGATGCTTGATATCTTCCGTTATAAGGGTTGATAAGTTTATTTCCATTGTCGTCATATACGAAGTCTGTTCCATAGATAACAGGGTATGAAGCACCAACCATAGCACCAGCTTTAACTCTGAAAGGACCATTACTTAGGTTCAGATAATCAAGATCTTTGTCAATAGAAACGACAGTGTTTTTAAGGGTTGAAATATTGAATTGCATATCCCAAGAGAAATTTTTATTTCTAAATGGTGCTGCATTCAATGTAATTTCCCAACCTTTATTATCCATTTCCCCGGCATTGATGTATTTAGAAGCATAACCTGTTGCACCTGAAATCATTACAGGAACGATTTGGTCAGTGGTTTTCTTTTGATAATAAGATACATCAAATCCTAATCTACTATCAAAAAATGAAGCTTCCAAACCAACTTCCCATGAAGATGTCTTTTCAGGCCTCAACTCAGGATTGGAAAGTGTTGTAGGTGGATTATAACGAGGATTACCATCAAAAGCCCCACCTGTACTTGCAGCATAGTAGTTTATTAGATTATATGAATCTGTATCGTTACCAACTTGTGCCCATCCTCCTCTAACCTTAGCAAAAGTTAGCCAAGGTGAGTTCTGTAATGCATCTATACCTGTAAGAACGAAACTTAAATTTACTGAAGGATAGAAATATGAGCGGTTTTTAGCAGGAAGCGATGAAGACCAGTCGTTACGTGCTGTGATATCAAGATACACGATTTGAGCATAGTCAAAAGTTGCATTACCAAAGACACTAACTGTTTTCTTTCTGTATTTTGAATCAAATATGTTTGCTTTTTGTGAAGAGTTTGTCAAAACATATATATTAGGTATTACTAACCCTCCGACAGTTTCTCCTCCATTTGTAGATGAACTTTGATTCATAGAGTTTGTACCAATCATTGCAGAGATACCCACTAAATCATTTGCAAATCTTTTATTGAAAGATAAGAATAAATCCATATTTAATTCAACTGCTTGAGATGTAAGTAGATAATATGAAGATATATCCTGTGATCCTACAGCTGATCTTTCATCCATTCTGAAGTTGTACCAGTCTATCCCAACACGTCCGGTAAGTTTGAGATAATCTGTAAATTTAACATTTAAACCGGCATTCCCGAAAAGACGATTTTTGCTATCTGATTGATAATTCTTGTATGCACTCCAGAAAGGATTGTCCGTATATGCAGGAGCACCATTACTCCAAGAAGTCCTATTCCAAGACCTTTGAGATCCATCGGGATTTAAATAACTTCTAAGATCTTTATAATCGATGGAGGTATGGATCCATTGCCACATCTTTTGTGCAGGGTTTCTCTCTCCATAACCGGTTTCAGGACGACCGGATGCTTCTGTGTATAGATAATTCATAGTTGCCCATCCATCAAGCCATTTGCTGAAATTAGCATTACCTGATACATTGAAGTTGTGTTTGTGCATCTTTGAATTTGGTGTGATACCTGAGATTTCATTGTTTGTATAAGACAAACGGAAAGAACCCCAATCCCCAGCTTTACTCAATTGGATATTGTTTTGCACATTGTATCCAGTTTGATAATAAGTGGTGTAGTCATTTTTTGGATATATCCAAGGTGTCTCTTTCATATAGTGATCTGTATCCCACTCGTCAAATGCGTTCCATTGAAGAACTTTTAAGTTTGGGTTATATTTAGGACCCCAAGATTCATCTGTTGCGTAGTCAACAAGTCTATATTTTTTTCCACCGATATCTGCAGTCATAAATCCATCTAATGAATTTTCGTCATTGTAGGTAAGACCTCCTCCATATTCTTTCTGGTATTTAGGCATATAAGCTGCTTTATCAAATGTGGCACTCGAATTAACTGAAACTCCCCAAGTGTTATCTTTTTTAGCTTTCTTGGTTGTTACAAGAATAACACCGTTTGCTGCTCTTGAACCATAAAGTGCAGATGCTGATGCCCCTTTTAGTAAGGTCATTGATTCAACATCGTCAGGATTGATATCACCTGCAAGGTTACCGAGGTCATATCCTCCGCCACCTGTTGCCCCGTAAGAGAAGTCCTTGTTACTGATTGGAACACCATCAACAACAAATAGAGGTTGGTTATTACCTGTAAGTGATGTATTACCACGAATGTTTATCTTAACACCACCACCCATTTGTCCGCTTGCGGTTGTAATTTGCACACCGGCAACTTTTCCTGAAAGTGAACTTAAAATGTTAGGAGTTTTAACCTTAGTAAGCTCATCTCCACCTACATTCTGTACTGCGTAACCGAGAGCTTTTTTCTGTCTGCTTACTCCAAGAGCTGTAACAACAACTTCGTCGAGTAAGTTGACAGATAACATACTTACTTCAATAGTAGATCTAGAGTTTACAGCTACCTCTTGATCTTGGTAGCCGACGAAAGTGATAACGAGGATCGCGTCTTTTGCGCAAACGATGGAGAATTTTCCATCATTGTCGACAATCCCTCCATTGGTTGTCCCTTTAACGACAACATAGGCACCTGGAAGGGTTGATCCATCATTGGCATCCTTTACTGTGCCTGTAACCTGCATAGTTTGTGCAAATGAAGTTGCACTGAAAAGAAGCAGGAATAGTGAAAAAATAATGCTTAATTTTCTCATTTAGATAGTTTTTGGTTAATAAAATAGTTATCCTATATAGTGTTTTAGCACCGGTTATAGTTCAAAAGAGAGTTATTGTTCGCACAATAATAATAAGTTTAAGTTGTATGGTGTTGTTTAAGTTTATCAACTGCGAATATAATATTTTTTATCAATGATTCATAATTAATCGTTAATATTTTATATAATAATTAACTGTTCTCTTTCTGAGTTTCTATTATTATATATAGGTATGAATATTATTTTTTATAAAATACATTTTGCAGTTTTTATTTTTTTTAATACTTTCGTGCTGCATAAGATTAAAGTACTCAAACCTACCTATTTTATTTACGGAGTTATTAATCTTTATTTTTTCTATTATTCAAATAAATGCCGATTTTAAAAATTAATTCTTTTCACAAAAGGGATTCTTTCTCTCTTTAGAGTATTTTTTTTTGTTTTTCTCAAAGAAGAGTATAACTTTGTGAGGATTTATCCTTTTTTAAAACGAAACAATTACACGATTTATTAACTAATATTTAATTATTTTATCAAATTTATTTTATTAACAATTTTTATTAATCTTTTAAAAAATTATCTACATGAAAAAGATCAGACTATTTTTAACAGGTCTATTGCTTGTGATGACTACTTCTGCATTTGCGCAGAATATCACAGTTACTGGAACTGTTACTGATGCTACTACTGGAGAGACTGTAGTCGGGGCTTCAATTCAGCTCAAAGGCAGTACAACTCAGTGGGCAATGACAGATGATCTTGGAAACTATAAATTATCAGTGCCCTCAAATGGTGTATTGGTAGTTAGCTTCCTTGGTTATACGACCCAAGAGATCCCTGTTAATAACAGGACTAATATCTCAGTTGCTCTTAAATCTGAAGCAGAATCACTTGATGACGTTATCGTTGTTGCGTATGGTACTGTTAAGAGAGAGGCAAAAACAGGGTCAGTGTCTTCTGTAAAAGGAGATGTCATAGCAGAAGCTCCGGTATCATCAGTTGACAAAATGTTAGCAGGTAAGATGGCCGGTGTTCAAGTTACAGCATCTTCCGGACAGCCGGGCGCAAGTGCCGATATTCGTATTCGCGGTACATCCTCATTGAACGCAGGGAACAACCCTCTATGGGTAGTTGATGGTATTCCTGTTATGTCAGGTGACCAAAGTTATTTTAATAACACCAACAACGCAATGACAGCTGTTAACCCTAACGATATTGAGTCAATCACTGTATTGAAGGACGCAGCTGCATCATCTATTTATGGTTCACGTGCAGCTAATGGGGTTATCCTTGTTACTACCAAAAGCGGTAAGGCAGGTAAAGCCAAATTTACAGCTCGTGTAAAAGTAGGTGCTTCTCAACTTGCAAATGACAATAATTATGGTGTAATGAATGGTCATCAACTACTTAATCACCAACGTTTGGCAGCTGTCAATGGTGGTTACAATCCAGATGATCCTACATCTCCTTACTATCGTCCTATGACTCTACTCAATGGACAACTTACCAATTGGATGAAAGCTTTCACAAAGGTTGGTATTCTTCAAGAGTATGAGATTAACGCATCTGCAGGTAATGATAAAGGTAAATTCTACTCATCATTGTCTTATCAGAAGAATGACGGTATAGTTTATGGCATCGATTTCCAGAAATTTACAGGTCGTGTTAACTCAGACTATAAGCTTACAAAAACCTTGGAAATGGGTACACGTATCAATTTGGCATACACTAATTCAAACGACGTAGCGATGCAAAGTTTGTATTATGTCAACCCTCTTTGGGCAGGTCAAAATATTTTGCCTTGGACCCCTTTCTATGATAAAGATGGTAACTACAATACATTTATATCTGAAAACAGTAACTCCAATCCTCTTTACACAGCATTGGTAAGTGATGATCAGTGGGAGAAACAATTCCGTACTCAAGCTACTTTCTATTTGCAATGGGAGCCTATTAAAGGTTTAGTTATTAAGACTAACAACTCTGCAGAAGGTACATTTGGCGAAGGTCGTCGTTATTGGGGACCTAAACCAGGAGGTTCAACAGGTACGCTACAGTCCTCTACATCTCAGTATCTTCAGTTGACCACTTCAAATACTATTTCTTATGGTAATCAATGGGGTGATCACTCATTCAGAGTAATGGCTGGACAAGAGGCTATGCGTTCAACTTATCACTCATACTATATGTATGCACCTGATATCGACAATAAGATCCCTTATCCTACAACATCTAACCCTGCAAAGGACGAGATTGGCTACTCATATTCAGCTGAGACATTGATGTCTGTATTCGGAAACATTGACTATAACTATGCTTCAAGATACTTTATCCAAGCATCTGTTCGTGGTGACGGTAGCTCTCTTTTCGGAGCTAATAACAGATGGGGCCTTTTCTGGTCAGTAGGAGGTTCTTGGAATATTCATAATGAAAGATGGATGAAAGGTGCTTCAAACTGGTTAAGCACAATGAAGCTTCGTGCAAGCTACGGTGTTAATGGTAACAATAACATCTCTCCTTACAGAGCTTATGGTGTTTACGCTGCTACTACCTATAATGGAATGACCGGTATGCTTCCTTCAACTCCTTCAAATGATAACCTCTCTTGGGAAAAGAACTATACCTGGAACGTAGGTTTGGATTTAGGATTCTTCTCAAACAGACTTAATTTCCAATTTGATGCATATAGCCGTGAAACACGTGATATGCTTCTTAGCAAACAAGTTCCTCAAACTTCAGGGTTCAGCTCTAACTTTATGAACATCGGTTCTATGAAGAATACTGGTGTTGAAATCCAATTAGATGCAGACATTATCTCAACAAGTGATTGGAATTGGAATGTTGGTGTTAACTTTGCTTGGAATAAAACCAAAATTCTTAATTTAGGAGACGTTAAAGAGATGACAGCTGCTGAGTCAAGACTAAGACACGTTGTTGGAAAACAATTCTATACCTATTATCTACGCGATTATTACGGAGTTAACCCTTCAAACGGACAAGCTTTGTTCCGCGCGAAAGATCCTAATTTCCCAGATGATGAAAGCAAATATATTCTTACAAGCGATTTTAATAAAGCTCGTTATGTATATGCAGGTTCTCCTGAACCTAAATTCTTCGGAGGTATAAACACATCTCTTTCTTGGAGAGGTTTGTCTTTGAGTGCTTTCTTTGAATACAAAACAGGTAATAAAGTATATCTTCTTGAAAATAGATACATCACATCTGATGGTAACCAAATGGGTACAAATCAGACACTTCTATCTCTTAACCATTGGAAACAACCAGGTGACACAGGTGTTATGCCCAGACCTTATGCAGGTAATAACTCTAACTCTTACTCATTCGGAAGTACCCGTTGGTTGCAAGATGGTAGCTATATTCGTATAAAAGATATTACTCTTTCATACTCGCTTCCTAAGAAAGCTTTGGATAAGATCAAAATACAAGGACTTAAATTATATGTAAGCGGTCTTAACTTATACACTTTCCACGATGTTGACGCTTGGGATCCTGAGCGTGGTACAGATGGTACCGGTGCAGGTATTTATCCTATGACTAAGACTATTGTCGGTGGTATAGAATTATCATTCTAACAATTAAAAGAATTTGAAAATGAAAAAAATAACAATCATAGCACTATTTGCGACATTGGTTCTTTCAGGATGTAAAAATTTCCTGATTGAAGAGCCGATATTGACTCAGAGTACTCAATTAGCTCTATCAGACTATAATGGTCTTGACAAAGCTATCGGCGGTGCTTACTCTCCTCTTGCTTCCGGTTCTTGGTATGGAGCAGGTTGGGTATTAGAAGCTGAAATGCGTGCCGGCAATGGAAAAAACCCTTATAAGAGTGATTTCCGTTCAGGTCGTATGGAAACAGGTTATACTATGAACTATAACGAAAGTTCAACATCAGGACTTTGGGGCTTTGCCTATTATCTGATCTCTTCAGTAAATAACGTTATTCAAGTTATTGATACTAAGGGAACTGAGTTGATTAAGACCGGTGTTACCCAACAAGATATCAATAACATCAAAGCTGAAGCTTTAGCACTTCGCGCTCTTGCTCACTTCGATCTAATGCGTACCTATGCTACTGCTCCTGTAAGGGGTGGTGATAAAATGGGTGTTCCACTTATCCTTATAACAGACAAGTCTGCTAAAGAGATGCCTGCAAGAAATACAGTAGCTGAAGTTTATACTCAAATAGAGAAAGACCTTGTAGATGCTGAACAACTTATGGCTGACACATATGCTCGTAAAGGTGGTACTGATGCTAATTCAACATTCAATAAAGTATCTATTCAAGCACTTTTAAGCCGTGTGTATCTATACAATCAAAAATGGCAACTTGCTGCTGATTATGCAACTAAAGTTATTGATAGCAAAAAGTACACCCTATGGTCTGCTACTGAGTATGCTACAATTTGGGGAAAAGATGCTCCTACAGGTGAAGTAATTTTTGATGTTTATGGTATCAAAGCTAACTCTTACGATGCTTATTGGGAAGGACCTTCTCATATGACCAATCCTGCAGGATATGCTGACTGTGCCGCTTCTGTTCAATTAACCGACCTTTTTGAAGCCGGCGATATTCGCGGTATCAAAGGTACACGTGGCAAAGCAGGTTCTGAAAATGCACTTTTCGTGACAGATAGTGACGATAAGTCAGGTGGCGAACTTTGGACAATGAAATACCAAGGCAAAGGTTTAGGTGATGCAATCAATACTCCTGACGTGAATAATACTATTCTTATTCGTTTGTCTGAGATGTATTTGATACGTGCAGAGGCAATTGCTAATGGAGCTGTTATATCAGGTACATCAGCAGTAGCAGATATTAACGCTATCAGAACTAAACGTAATGCTTCTCTTATCTCTTCAGCCGGTCCCGCAACTGTTGCTCTTGAGCGTCGTCTTGAGCTTAACTTCGAAGGTCACCTTTGGTTTGACCTTGCTCGTACTACAGGTGTTGTTGATTATGATGACCTTACTGTTGCTGCTTCTAAACATCTTGCACCAGATAGTAAATACTGGGCACTTCCTATTCCTAAGAGGGAAACGGATGTTAATAAAAATCTTGTTCAGAACCCTGGTTACTAATATATTATGAATAATAAAATGAAAAAAATATTTACATTTCTAAGCATTGTCATATTTGGGGCTTCGATGACGGTTTCTTGTAATCTTAACGACAATCCCAAGTTTAATGACAAGGACGCTTTTGTAGCTTTTGATAAAGCGACAGCTACTATTAAAGAGGATGGAGGTGCAATCGAAATTCCTGTTACCTTAGCATCTGTTAAAGGCATTGCTGCAACAGTTAGCTATGAGTCTGTTGACGGTACAGCTAAGGTAGGAGAAGATTTCGAACTTGTAGATCCTCAAGCTACCCTTACTTTCTCAGCTGAGGCACGTACTCAATATGTGAAGGTTAAGATTCTTCCTAAAACAGGTCTATATACCGGTGACCTTAAATTTACATTGCAGTTTAAATCAACAGGTGATGTAAAAGCTGGTGCAGAAAGTACTTGTACTATTACTATTGTTGATAATGATCACCCTCTTACTTTTGTTCTTGGTGATTATAAAGCAATGGGTAAGGACAATAACAATAAGGATGTTGAATGGACTATGACACTTAAGAAAGATCCTAAGGATATTAATGTTGTTTGGTTCTATAATATTGCAAATCTTGGTGATTGGGCAGGTGACGACATTATGTATTATGGTGTTGTTAGTGCTGATAAAAAGACAATCACTTTACCTATTGGGCAAAAATCCGAGTACAAATACAAAGGGACTACTCCTGTTTCATTCTTCGCGCTTACTGATGGTGGTACTAAATATGCTACAGAAGGTAAGATGGTTGTAAATATCGAGAATGGTGGGAAAAATTTAATTTTTGACAAAGAATTAGGTTTTTATTGTCTTATCGAAGGTGCAGGCTGGGTAGGTTTCATAATGCCCGGAATTACAGCGGTTAAAAAATAATTATTAAAGCAAAATAGATTTAAAATGAAAAAATTATTATATAGCCTATTATGCGTAGCTTTAGTGGCTGTGAGTTGTACTAAATTTCAAGATGAAAAGTCTGATCCTGTTATTGCAGGGAGCGAAATGACAATAGCATTGGTTGCTCCTATCGGAGGCAGCGCTTCAGATTCATCTTTTATTGCAACTTTCACTGCTCCTGAAGGGACTACATTCTACTCCTATCTTGTTGAGGCAGGTAATTCTGCCAAAGATTTGGATTCTATGAAACTATTCCAAGTTAAGTACAAAGGTTTAGCTGCTAAAACTATAAAGTTTACTGAGACTACAAAAAGCACTGAAATCGTACTTAAAGGTTTAGAGCCTAACACTACTTACCAAGTGTATGCAATTGCTGCAAACGCTCAAGGTACAGTTGGTCCTATTGTTAATAAGAGTATTACAACTACTAACCACCTTGCTCCTCAGCCAAAAACATTTACTGTTGATGCTGCTAAGGGGACAGCTGCTGTTACTTTTAACGATGTAGTTCTTCGTGGTGATAAGAGTACAGCTTTTGCTCACGTTACTTACTATCGTATCAATGATAAAGCAAAGGTTCAAGAGATCGTTATGCCTGAGACAGGTATTTCAATCAAAGGTAAAGTTGTTACATTCACTATTCCTTTCTATGCTAATGGTGCTTTTGCAACCGTTACTTGGGATGAGGGATGCTTTGTAAACGGAGTTGGTGCAAAAGTACCTGCATACACTGCTAAAGGTATTGATGATCCTACAAAACCAAAAGGGGTAACTTTGAGATTCCCTACTAAAACCTGGAAGATCTCCCTTCCTATGGTTAAAAATGCATCTGGTAATCTTATAAGGATGCCTAAAGATTCTACCATTCTATTTACTGACTATAAAACTTTCTTCCCTGAGTTTGTTGCTGATAGTGTTGTGTTAGCAACTGCTGATAAACTTGTGTCGATGAGTTACGTTGAGAGTAATAGAGTTGTTACCCGTATTCTTAATAAGACTACTCATTATGATTTTGATAAAGATACTATGTTGTATGTAGGTATTCCTGAAAAACCTAATTTTGGTGCATATATCGACATCGAGATCAAAGAGGGTGCATTCTTAGATGCTTTTGGTAATCCTAATGAAACTTTCACCACAAAAAATAACTATATGTATTCTTATGGCATTACACTTAATGATGTCGTAGGTACTTATACTTTTACCGGTGAATCGTTGGTTAAGAAACCTTGGGCGATGTCAGAAACAGATATCGTTATTACTAAAGCTGTAAAGGCAGGGCACGTATATATTAAAAATCTTGGTGCATTCTTGGCCGCAAGGTATCCAGCTTATAATATTAATATTTCCTCTATTAAAACTATTAACGCTCGTTTAGATGGTGATAATGGTATTCTTTATATCCTTCCTAATCAACCTACAGGTTTAACTTGCGATCTTGCAGGTGATGGAAAGATTACTGAGATACGTATTATGGCAGCTATATTAGATGGTAGTTCTCTATATTTTAGTGATAAAGAAGAGATACAATTATCAATTCACACTCCGGGTGTTATCACAGCTAACCACGGTTTTGGTCCTAGTACAATACCTACAACACCTAATGCTTTAGGTTATTGGGCTGTTGATCCTGCAACTCAAAAGTTAGTTAATTTTGTTGATATTTGGGATTACTTTGTAGGAACTCGCGCAGGACAAAAAGCTCCATTCTATGCTCCAAGTAATGCGAAAAAGAGTTTTTCGTTCAAGCTATAAGCTATTATAGAAGTACTTAATATTTTAGGGGATGACTTTTGGGTTGTCCCCTTTTTTTTAAATATTTGCAAATAAATCAGACCTTGTACTCTTCTTTTATTATCTTTGTGACTAAAACAAACTTCTTATGAAACAAATTTTAATTACACTGTTTATTTCCTTTTTATCAATTTCTGTTTATTCACAGGATTGTTTAACCACATGGCCTTATATCTACCCCGAGTTTCAAGATGGGACTATCTATATGAGCGGCGGACAAAAAATTAATCACAAAATGAATGTTCACGTTCTTTATGGAAGATTACATTATATAGATGGGGCAATCATTAAAGAGGCTTTATCAAACGATATTATTTATATTGAGATAGCAAATGATCGTTATATGTTTGTGAATGGAGATATTATGAAGATTGTCGGAAACAGAGAAAAAGGATTTGTTGCTACCCACGTTACGGCTGATCTTCAAAGACTTAATGAGACCGGTGGTGCATATGGAACATCCTCTACCTCTTCTGCTACCCGCAAATTAACCTCTGTAGATATTCCTGGCGCAAACAGAAATCATATGGAGCTTAGAGAGGGTAAAAATGCAGGAGCGTCCCTTGATCTAATTTATAAATATTACATAGTTACTAATGGAAGTGTCTATGAAGCCACTAAAAAAGGGATAGAATCACAATTATCTCCTGAGAGAAAAGCTGAGTTTAAAACTTTCTTAAAAGCTAATAAAATACGCTGGAAAGATCCTCAAAGTCTTTTAAAATTATTAGATTTCTTGAACAAATAGCAGATTAATCTGACTTTATTTATTTTTATGCAAAAAAAAATACTTTATTTTTTCCTTGCCTTTATCGTTATTAACGGTTGTGCAAAGAGAGAGGTTGTTGTGGATGATGCTGTTATTAAAGTTGAAGGGAAGAGTATCAGTCTTTCAAAATTAGTTCCCGGTGAGATGCGAATAAAAGTGACTGAAGATTTCGCGCAAAAATTAGAATTATCAATCTCTCGGGAGGGTGATCTCACTTCAAATGTAAAATCTGTTGAGAATGTTATCAATTCGCTTAATATAATTAAGATAGAACGTACATTTCCTTACGCTGGAAAATTTGAAAAGCGGACAAGAGAGGAAGGGCTTCATCTTTGGTACGATGTGGTTTTTGATCCCTCTGTTGCTTTGACTAAAGCTGATGGAGATCTATCTAAAATAGAGGGTGTTACTATTGTTGAATACCGACCTAAAACGATAAGAATTGGCGATAATAGTGCTGAGGTGATTGATCTTTCGGGTTCTGATATTAATAGATCGGGATATACCCAAACTTCTACCTATCCTTTTGATGACCCTTTACTCCCCTCTCAGTGGCACTATTATAATGATGGTTCAGGGCCAGGAGGAGCAATAAGTGGTTCTGATATAAATGTCCTCCCAGTATGGAAAAATATTACTACCGGAAAATCAACAGTTATTGTCGGAATAGTTGATGGTGGAGTGGATTGGAGTCACGAGGATTTAAATGATAATATGTGGCGAAATCCGGATCAAACAGGAGATCGTATTTATGGATATAATTTTGTAAGTGATGGGTATCTTGTTACCCCAGATAATCACGGAACCCACGTAGCGGGAACAGTTGCTGCTGTGAATAATAATGGAAAAGGTGTTTCAGGTGTTGCAGGTGGAGATTATTCGAAAGGGATTAAAGGGGTGCTTTTGATGTCTTGTCAAATATTTCAAGGTGAAGATAGTGGGGGAGGATCTAAGGCGATTAAGTGGAGTGCCGACCACGGTGCTGTTATCTCTCAAAATAGTTGGGGCTATCCTGAGGCGACTTTTACTCCGGCTTCAGATAAGGCGGCAATTGATTACTTTAATAAATATGCAGGATTAGATGAGAACCAAAATCAAGTTGGTCCTATGAAGGGTGGTATTGTGATATTTGCTGCCGGAAATGAGGATCGAAATATTGGTTTTCCGAGTGAGTATGAAGGCGCACTTGCTGTTGCCTCAATCTCTTCAGATTATAAGAGAGCTTACTATTCAAATTATGGTCCTTGGGTGGATATATGTTCACCCGGTGGAGATGCAAAGAAGGGGGCAATGGTTATTAGTACATTACCTGGTAATCAATATGGTAAAATGCAAGGGACATCTATGGCTTGTCCTCACGTCTCTGGTGTTGCAGCGTTGATTGTCTCTAAGCACGGTGGAATAGGGTTTACCCGTGAGGCGCTCTGGAATAGGCTTATCAAATTTGTAAAGCCAGTAGTAAAGGAGTATAACCCCAATTTTGAATTGGGAGCAGGTTTGGTAAATGCCTACGCTTCTGTAAGTGGCTCTAATGGTAACGCTCCTGATGCTGTATCGGATTACACATTGTCTTCAAACTCAAATACAATCACTTTTAATGTTGTTATTCCAAGGGATAGTGATGATGATAAGCCTTCTGGTATTACAACCTATTTTAGTAAGTCACCTATTTCATCAACAGTTGGAGCAGGGGCTAAGTCGTTTGAGGTTGGCAGTCATAATGTTGGTGATGTGTTGACTTGCAAGGTGCAAGGTCTTGAATTTGATACCAAATATTATGTGGCTGTGGATGCTTACGATATTTCAGGCAATAAATCAAAGTTATCGGATGTGAAGCAGATCAGTACATTAAGTAATAACCCTCCTGTGATCAAACCGGATGACGGATTAACCGCTACCATTAAAGCTCACCAAAAAGTTTATCTCAATTTTACAATTGAGGAGGTTGACGGACACGAAATAACTCCCTCTTTGGAGCCACAAAATAGTGAGGCTGTTAGTGTTATTAAGTTAAGTGATGAGAAAGTTCAGGTGTCTATTGTCGGTAATAAAGTTCTTCCAGGAAATTATAATGTCAAATTGATTGTTTCAGATCCTTACGGAATGTCTTCAAATGTTGTGATAAATTATACTATTCTTGAAAATCACCCCCCTGTAGTATTGAAAGATGTTGAAGATATTCTTTTCGGAGCTAAAGGGCAATCGGAAGTATTGGATATGAATCAATATTTCTCAGATCAAGATGGTGAATCACTCACTTATACTGTCAATACTTCAAATAATACTGTTGCTAATATCAATTATAGTGATGGGAAATTATATATTACTGCTCTCTCCTATGGTTCTGTCGATATTACGATAGTTGCATCTGATGTGATGGGTAAGAGTGTGAGCAGTGCTTGTACTATTCTTGTTAGAGATGAAAATCAAGAGATTGATATTTATCCAAATCCTGTAATTGATTTTCTAAATGTTCGACCTGCTAAAGAGGGTAAGGCAAATATCTCTATTTTTGGTAATTCCGGGGCGGTGTTGTATAAACAAGATATTGATATATCTCCATTTAACCCTGCCAAAATAGATATGACAACTTTTAAAGGTGGGGCATATATTGTTATTGTAGCTGTTGATGGTAAAGAGATTAAACGTAATATTGTGAAACTGTGATGAGAGTATTATTAAATATTTTTGCCGTAGCTATTATTATGGTTTCGGCTCTGCAAAGTGTGAAGGGACAAACGGCCTCTTTTATGGATGTCAATCCCGATCCGATTGCAATGGGGATGGCTAATGCAAATAGTGTTGTCTATGCAAATGCTTTTTCAATTTGGAATAATAGTGCAAATAGCGTGTTTTCTGAAAATAAAATGGATGTAGCAGCCTCTTATGGTATTTGGCAGCCATCATCCTCTAAAAATAATGTTATTGCGGTAGCAGGTTATGGAAAGATTGCTAAATTTATGGCAGTTACAGCTGGGGTTAAGTATTTTACCCATAAGCCTTTTCAATACACAGATAATTATAGCAATGTAAAAGGTAGTTATACTCCGAAGGAGTTATCTGCAGGTATTGGTCTTGCTTTTAGAATATTGCCAATTCTTTCTGCCTCTGTCAATTTTAACTATATTCTTTCAGATATGGCTAACGACAATGTAACTTCTGGTGCTAAAGCTGCGAATGCTTTTGCTGCTGACGCAGGATTACTTCTTCATTTAAAACATTTTAATGTCGCTCTTACTGCTTCTAATATAGGAACTAAGATCAATTATGGCTCTACCAACTCATATTCTTTGCCAGCAAATCTGAGACTTGGTGCCGGGACCTCTTATGTGTTTAACAAGAAGCATAAGCTTACAGCAAATCTTCAAGGTGGAATGTTATTTAGTAACAGTGCCTTTTTCGGAGAGATTGGGGCGGAGTATATGTTTAATGATATGGTAGCGATTCGTGCCGGGTATCATTATGGAGATAAAAATAAATACACCCCCTCTTATGCATCAGTAGGACTTGGCGCAAAGTTTTTTGGAATATCACTAAATGCTGCATATCTTTTGGCAGGATCATCCTCACCAATAGGTAACTCATTTAATGTCTCCCTTGGTTGGGGTTTCTAAGGGCCTCGAGAGTGGCGTGTATATCTTGATATAAATAATTTAAAAAGAAGAGGATGGCTAAAACATATTTTTAGCCATCCTCATTATTATTTGATAGATGTGGGCGGGTTTTATTGTAGAACGCCGTCAAATGGATTTTGATCTCCTGCGGGCCAAATGCCTTGTTTTAGACTTTTGTTGTTTACCATCTCATTGTTAGGGATTTGATATACAAAGCGCCAAGATTTTGCAGGGAATGGTTTATATCCACCATAGTTTATATGGTTTCCTTTTCTTTCGAGAGGTTTTTGGTTACGGATGATATCGTACCAAGAGTAGCCCTCTCTATATAACTCTTTTCTCCGCTCAAGTAGTATTGATTCGATCAACTCTTTGCCTGAGGAGAGTGTGCGATTTGCTCCTCATAATCAAGAGGATATTACTCGGCACTATCTCTGCTATTTCACTAAGGTTTTTCTCCATCAGATTTATAGCTTCTACAGCTTCCGGTGTCCCCTTTATATAATCTTTAATATGTACTGTAAATCCTGAAAATTTCAAGTTGGCGTATGTAGATGTATCAATATCAGGATCTTCTGGAATAAATGGTTTAGTTTTGCACCCTACGCAAATGGGTAGGAATAGCCAAATCACAATGACGATTGTAAAGATTTTTGGTTTCATAAATTAATTTAAGAATTATTCTTGATTGTAAAGGTTAACTTTTTTATGTTTACTGATTTGAAGTGGAGTGTTTGGGAAAAATCTTGCCATCAATTCATACAATGCTGGATCATACCTTTTTAACTCTTCTCGTGTATTTACCCTATTGTGTTTCCCATCTGGTTTGGATACCTCTGCATTGACATTGAACCAGTTTTGTACCCCCTCTGCAAAATACTCTTCGATATTTGTAGCTGTGTATGTGTTATACCAAAGTCCTTTTGCTTTTGCAGAATCTAAGGCAGTTTGAAGTTCATTGTTGAATTCCGGATAGATAGGGGAGATGCCTACATTATGTATTGTGTGGGCAAACTCGTGTATCATAATGTCCTCTGCGTGATATTTATCAATTTGATATGCAAGAATATTCTCCTCAGCGCAAGTTGAGAATGGAAAGTTGATTGTGCCGCCGAGCCCTCTTGCCCTTAGATTCCAATTGATAGTTGTGTCATTAATTAGATATGAATGTTCAGGAATATCTGTGGTCCCTTCGTATCTTGCCATTATTCCAATTCTCGTATTGTGATCGGTGAGAGATTTCATTACATCTTTTGGCATCATATCTGTCATTGCCTTAAGGGTAGCGTATGCTGCTACAAAGCAAGAATCGGGAACTCTCCAAGAGCTGCATACGTGGATTCCGTTTACATTCATATACTTTTTATAATACGGATCTAATTTTAAATTTGCAGGGGGAGCGGTTATCTGTGGTTTCTCATTGTATGACAGTGTCTCTACTTCCTCAGATAGGTGATTGTCCCTTAAATTGCGAATGAAAAACTCGAATATTCTCTCTGTAATATACTTACTACCAAGTGAATGTGTATGACCTGGTAGATATAATTGTTCAAAAGATTTATTGGCTTTAATAAGGGCATCTACAACTTGAAGGGTAGAAGTTGGATCTACATTATCATCCAATTCCCCATTTATCAAAAGCAATTTACCCTCTAAAAGGTGTGCATTATCAACATTGGAACTCTCCGAGTACCATTTCCCTATAGGGTATCCCATCCATTGTTCGTTCCACCATATTTTATCCATTCTGTTATCGTGGCAACCACATAATGATACTGCAACAGTGTAAAAATCTTTATGGAAAAGTAGAGCAGACATTGCATTCTGTCCCCCTGCAGAATATCCGTAAATCCCCACACCTCGAGAGATATCCATATAAGGGTATTTCTCTGATGCTGCTTTTATCCAGAGTTTTCGATCAGGAAAACCTGCGTCTTTCAGATTGCGCCAGCAAACATCGTGGAATGCTTTTGAGCGGTTTGCTGTCCCCATCCCATCGATACATACGACAATGAATCCCGATTCTACCAATTTATGGAATCGGAGAACTGGTGCAAAATCTTTTGTGACATGAGCGTCGTGAGGACCTGCGTAGATATATTCGACAACAGGGTATTTTTTCGATGAATCAAAGTTTGAAGGGCGATAGATAGTCCCCCAAATATCAGTTTTACCATCCCTCCCTTTCGATGAAAATACTTCTGGCATAGTCCACTCCTTCTCAAGGAGGGAAGAAATGTCTGATTTCCCAAGATCAATAACTAACTTGCCATCTTTTACCGACCTGATTACGCTACTTGAGGCAAGATCAGGTCGTGAATAAACATCGAAGAAATGTTTTTTATCGGGTGAAAATGTAATTCTGTGGTTTGCATTTTCCGGAGTTAGATCTGTTAGTTTCTTTCCATCTAATGACAGTTTATAAAAATGTTTATTGTAAGGATCTTCCCCTGCATTTTTGCCGTTACCCATAAATATTATGTATCCATTCTCTTCGTTCACTTCAATAACCTCTTGGACAATCCATTCCCCTTTAGTGAGTTGTTTGAGTGTCTCACCTGTTTTGGCATCTAATATATATAAGTGTCTCCAGCCGTCCCGCTCTGATGACCATATAATCTGAGTGTCATTTTTGATAAATTTGTAATAGCAACGATAGTAGTGTACAAAGGTTTCAAATGATTCGTTTGCGGAGACGGATGTGGTACCATCCGTTGCATCTACCCTAATGATCTGATAGACTTGATGTCCCCTTTGATTATATGTGAAGAAGTATGCTTTAGAATCTTCGCTCCATTTAATAAATTCTATATCAAATTGGTTTTCATATGGTTTAGTATTTATTGAAAGCTGTTTTCCGTTTTCAGCATCAAAAAGAGAGGGTTTTTTAATTGGGATGAGATCTCCCGGCTTGTAGTAATCTCTCCATTGTAGAATTGGTTGTTTCTGATTTTTCGGAGAGGATTCAATCAAAGGTATTCTGTGTGGAGGGGCATCTTGATTTAGTGTAGCAGCTATTTTTTTTGAGTCAGGAGACCAAACTATATTGTCGTAACTCATATTGGAGGTTCCGTCAAAGCTAAGTTGTAGCTCTATCTTATTCTCCCTTATCCAGACATTATTGTCCTTTATAAAGGCCTCTTTTTTTCCATCAGGGGATACGATAATCTCTTTCTTCACCCATTCAGGACGTTCTCCTCTTTTCATTTCCAACTCTTTGCAAGGTGTTATTGCTTTTGAGCTTAGATTTGCACTATATGACTCTTTACCCGATTTGGAGTAGATTTGATATACAACATTATTGTTGTCAGTCCATTGGATATTAAATGGTGAGTTATAAACTAATTTAAAATTATTGTTATAGTCTTGAGCTATAGATAATTGGAAAGTGTAGATTAGTACTATCAGAAGTAATAAAACTCGATTAATTATTCTCATAGGTGTTTCGTTTTAATAAATAATTCTTTCATCATGGTATAATAATCCACCACAAAGGGATTCAACGGTTAATACAGATGTTAACACACCAAATCTTATTGTTAAATATGAACTATTAAAATATAGGTATTACTTAGGACGAGTAGCCAATACGAGATTGGTTACATAGAAAAAACCGAAATAGTGAAAGAGGTGCCGGAATCAGCACATAAGACAATTATATAAACCTCTACCGATATGTCCGTATATTTTGAGTACGAATATGTAATCTTGCATAGTAGTATGTTTAAATTCGGTATAAAATTAAATATTTTTTGAATACAAAAAAATATTTTGAAAAAAAATTAATTAAAAATAAAAAAAAAGTGACAAGAGATATTTTTTTACCTCTTGTCACTCTCTATGAGAGGGGGAAGCTAAATTAAGCCCCTAACTCCTCTTTTTTGCGAGCCATCATTTTGTTGTAATCGTCCATAGAGGCAACTACTAATCTGTCATATTCCCTTTGACCTGTACCGGCTGGAATTAGGTGACCGCAGATGACATTCTCTTTAAGACCCTCTAAGTAGTCAACTTTACCGTGGATAGCTGCTTCGCTAAGTACTTTTGTCGTCTCTTGGAATGATGCAGCAGACATAAAGCTGTTGGTCCTGAGGGCAGCCCTTGTGATCCCTTGCAAAATTTGATTTGATGTTGCAGGAATAGCATCACGAGCTTCTACCAATTTCATATCTTGACGTTTGAGGATTGAATTTTCATCTCTCAACTTACGAAGTGTTACGATTTGACCTGGTCTGAGCTCTTTCGAGTCACCAGCATCTAAGATAACCTTCTTATCGAAGACAGAGTCGTTCTCCTCTGTAAACTCCCATTTGTCAACGAGTTGTTCAGGTAGGAATTTGGTGTCACCAGGATCGACAATCTCCACTTTGCGCATCATTTGTCTTACAATGATCTCAAAGTGTTTGTCGTTGATCTTCACACCCTGCATACGATATACTTCTTGTATTTCATTTACAATATACTCTTGAACTTTTATAGGTCCTTGAATAGCAAGTATATCGGTAGGTGAGACAGCCCCATCTGAGAGGGCCATCCCTGCTCTTATGTAGTCGTTTTCCTGAACAAGTATTTGTTTTGAAAGGGGAACGAGATAGCGTTTTTCCTCTCCTGTTTTTGATTTTACAATGATTTCCCTATTACCACGTTTGATTTTACCCATTTGAACTTCGCCATTGATCTCAGATACGATAGCGGGGTTAGAAGGATTTCTTGCCTCAAACAACTCTGTAACGCGTGGAAGACCACCAGTGATATCACCCGATTTTCCGATAGCACGAGGAATCTTAACGATTACCGAACCTGTCTTAACCTCTTGACCGTTTTCAACAGTAAGGTGAGCTCCTACAGGTAAGTTATATTGTTTCAACTCAACTGAGCCACTCATAATCTTGATGGTAGGGTTTTTAGATTTGTCGCGAGATTCTATGATTACCTTTTCACGGTGAAGTGAGAATTCATCAGCTGCCTCTTCTCTATATGTTACACCTTCAATTAGACTGTCAAATAGAACAGTACCACTCATTTCTGAAATAGTTACAGCATTGTAAGCATCCCATTCGCAAATTCGATCCCCTTTTGTGACATTTACACCATCTTTCTTATATAGTTTTGCTCCGTAAGGGATATTGTGTTGTGAAAGGGTTATTCCAGTGTTTACATCTACAATGTGCATCTCGGCTGTACGTCCGATAACTATCTCTTGTTCACCCTCATCATCTATGGTATTAACTGTTTTCAACTCGTCAAAATGAAGTTTACCATCGTAACGGGCAATGATCTCAGATTCAGAAGCGATGCTTGAAGCGGTACCTCCGACGTGGAATGTTCTAAGTGTAAGCTGTGTACCTGGCTCTCCGATAGACTGAGCAGCGATTACCCCTACAACCTCTCCCTTTTCGACCATACGTCCTGTTGCAAGATTTCGTCCATAACATTTTGCACAAACCCCTTTTCTTGATTCGCAAGTAAGCACTGAACGAATTTCAACTTGCTCGATCGGAAGTGAACCGATAATAGAAGCAATATCTTCTGTAATCTCTTCACCTGCTTGGATAATTAAAGTCCCTGTTAGAGGATTGTAAATATCGTGAACAGATGTTCTACCGAGAATTCTATCGTAAAGAGACTCAACAATCTCGTCTTTATTCTTAATAGCGGTTGCAACAAGGCCCCTCAATGTTTCGCAATCTTCTTCGTTGATGATTACATCGTGAGAGACATCGACCAAACGTCTTGTAAGATAACCAGCATCTGCAGTTTTAAGAGCTGTATCGGCAAGACCTTTACGAGCACCGTGAGTAGAGATAAAGTACTCAAGTACAGATAGTCCCTCTTTAAAGTTCGATAAGATAGGGTTTTCAATGATTTCAGCACCTGTCGATCCTGATTTTTGAGGTTTAGCCATAAGACCACGCATTCCGCATAACTGACGAATCTGCTCTTTAGAACCGCGGGCTCCGGAGTCAAGCATCATATAGATAGGGTTGAATCCTTGTTGATCGGTTTCGATATTTTTTGTAACCATATTCGTCAGACGAGAATTTGTGGTTGTCCAAATATCGATAATCTGGTTGTATCTCTCATTGTTTGTGATAAGACCGTTGTTAAAACTATCTTGAATCTTTTCAACTTCTTTATAACCTGCTTCAATAAGAGAGTTTTTCTCAGGTGGAACAATAACATCTGCAAGGTTGAATGAGATCCCCCCTTTGAAGGCCATACTGTACCCGATACTTTTAATATCATCAAGAAATTGTGCTGTACGGGCAACTCCCGCTACTTTTACAACTTTACCGATAATATCACGTAACGATTTTTTGGTAAGAACCTCATTTATGTAGCCAACCTCCTCAGGCACTACTTGATTGAAAATAACCCTTCCAACAGTGGTGTTCTCAAACATATAATACCCTTTTGAAGGGTCTTTCATATCTTTCGGTAAGCGAAGTGAGATGTTTGCGTGCAAATCTACCCTTCCTTCGTTATGTGCGATGATAACCTCTTCAGGTCCATAGAATTTCATTCCTTCACCTTTTACACCTGCCCTTGGTTTTGTAATATAATACAAACCTAAAACCATATCTTGAGAAGGCACTGTAATAGGAGCTCCGTTTGCAGGGTTCAAAATATTATGAGAACCTAACATAAGTAATTGAGCTTCAAGCACTGCTGCGTTTCCAAGAGGAAGATGGACAGCCATTTGGTCTCCGTCAAAGTCAGCATTGAAAGCCGTACAAGCAAGAGGGTGGAGCTGAATAGCTTTTCCCTCAATAAGTTTCGGCTGAAATGCTTGAATACCGAGTCTGTGTAGGGTAGGGGCACGATTCAATAGAACAGGGTGTCCTTTCATCACATTTTCAAGAATATCCCATATTACAGGGTCTTTTCTATCAACTATCTTCTTTGCGGATTTAACTGTTTTAACAATTCCTCTCTCAATCAATTTACGGATGATGAATGGTTTGTAAAGCTCTGCAGCCATAAACTTAGGAATACCACATTCGTGCATTTTAAGCTCCGGACCAACAACAATTACTGAACGAGCTGAGTAGTCAACACGTTTACCGAGAAGGTTTTGACGGAAACGTCCTTGTTTACCTTTAAGACTGTCTGAGAGCGATTTCAATGTTCTGTTTGCCTCTGTCTTAACAGCATTTGATTTTCTTGAGTTGTCGAAAAGTGAATCGACAGCCTCTTGAAGCATCCGTTTCTCGTTGCGGAGAATAACTTCAGGAGCTTTTATCTCAATAAGTCTTTTTAACCGGTTGTTTCTGATAATAACCCTTCTATAAAGGTCATTCAGATCGGAAGTTGCAAAACGTCCCCCATCGAGTGGAACGAGTGGCCTCAATTCAGGAGGTATTACAGGGATAACTTTTAGAATCATCCATTCCGGTTTGTTCAACTCTTTTGATTCACGGAAAGCTTCAATAACACTCAATCTCTTTAGTGCATCTGCCTTACGTTGTTGAGAAGTCTCATTTTCTGTTTTGTGACGCAGACTGTAAGACAATTCATCAAGATCTATATTTTTCAATAAGGTATAAATAGCCTCTGCTCCCATCCCTGCAATGAATTTATTAGGATCTTCATTGTCAAGAAGTTGATTCTCTTTTGGAAGGCTATCGAGTACTGCAAGATACTCCTCCTCTGAGAGTAAAGCCATAGGCTCAATGCCGTGTTCGGCAGCCATACCCGGTTGAATGACTATATATCTTTCATAATATACGATTGATTCCAACTTTTTTGAGGGGATACCAAGAAGGTAGCCGATCTTGTTTGGAGTGGAACGGAAATACCAAATATGCGCAACCGGAACGGTAAGGGAGATGTGACCCATCCTCTCTCTTCTAACTTTTTTCTCTGTCACCTCTACACCGCATCTATCACAAATGATACCGCGGTAGCGAATCCTTTTGTATTTTCCGCAATGACACTCGTAGTCTTTTGATGGACCGAATATCCTTTCGCAAAACAAACCGTCGCGTTCGGGCTTATATGTACGGTAATTGACCGTTTCAGGTTTTAGCACTTCACCGGAAGATCTTAAAAGGATCTCTTCTGGTGAAGCAAGACCTATTGTAATCTTGTTGAAATTGCTTTTAACCTTGTTATCTTTTTTGAAAGCCATATTATTATTTTTTCAAATATTCAATAAAATCATTTAATCTAAGTTCACACTTAGTCCGAGTCCGCGCAATTCGTGAAGAAGGACGTTCAACGACTCAGGAATACCCGGAGTAGGCATAGGGTCACCTTTGACGATAGACTCATAAGCACGAGATCTACCGGTCACATCGTCTGATTTGATGGTTAGAATCTCTTGAAGAACATTCGATGCTCCGAATGCCTCCAATGCCCAAACCTCCATTTCTCCGAATCTTTGACCTCCAAACTGAGCTTTACCACCTAAAGGTTGCTGTGTGATAAGTGAATAAGGACCGATTGAGCGGGCGTGCATTTTGTCATCAACCATATGTCCGAGTTTTATCATATAGATAACTCCGACAGTTGCTGGTTGGTCAAATTTATCACCTGTTCCCCCATCTCTCAAATATGTTCTTCCATATCGAGGAAGTCCGGCTTTATCGGTGTATTTACAAATCTCTTCAAGTGAAGCACCATCAAATATAGGTGTACTGAATTTAAGACCAAGCTCTTTACCTGCCCAGCCAAGTACAGTTTCATATATTTGTCCAAGGTTCATACGAGAAGGTACACCAAGTGGATTAAGAACTATGTCAACGATAGAACCGTCATCCAAGAAAGGCATATCTTCATCCCTTACAACTTTTGCTACAATCCCTTTATTTCCGTGGCGACCTGCCATTTTATCCCCAACTCGGATTTTTCTTTTCTTAGCAACATAGACTTTCGCAAGTTGCATAATCCCTGTAGGAAGCTCATCTCCGATAGTGAGGTTGTATTTGATCCTCTTCAATTCGGCATCATACTCCTTAAATGCTATTAAGAAGTTGTTTATGAGCTTCTTAATCTGGCTGTTGACATTCTTGTCAGATGTCCATTTTGTAGGATTAATATCTTCGTAATTGATTTTTACAAGTGCATCATAAGTGATGGTTTCCCCTTTTGGAACAATCTCTGCTCCATATAGGTCACTTATGCCATTACTCTTTTTACTATCAATGAGAATAAGCATTTTGTCGATAAATTTACCTCTTAGGGTATTGACTTTAAGGTTGAAAGCTTCTTCGGCTTGTTGAACCTCTGCTTTAACATTTCCTTTAATCCTTTTTGTCCCCTCTTTGGCAACTCTTGCAAAAAGTCTCTTACCTATAATAGTACCTGACAATGAAGGAGAAGCTTTGAGAGATGCATCTTTAACATCCCCTGCTTTGTCTCCGAAAATTGCCCTGAGTAGTTTCTCCTCTGGAGATGGATCGCTCTCCCCTTTAGGGGTTATTTTCCCAATAAGAATATCACCAGGTTCGATATTTGCTCCGATACGAATGATACCGTTTTCATCGAGATCTTTTGTTGCCTCTTCACTAACGTTTGGAATATCAGAGGTTAATTCTTCCATACCACGCTTGGTATCGCGAACCTCCATAATATATTCATCCACGTGGATAGAGGTGAAAATATCCTCACGAATAATTCTCTCAGATAGAACGATAGCATCTTCAAAATTATACCCTTTCCAAGGCATAAATGCTACTTTTAAGTTTCTACCAAGAGCCAATTCTCCATTTTCAGTACCATAACCTTCGGTAAGGACCTGACCGGGCTCAACTTTTTCCCCTTTCCTAACGATAGGTTTAAGGTGGATAGAGGTGCTTTGGTTGGTTTTCCTATATAAAGGAAGGTTATAAACGGTAATTTCAGGGTCAAAGCTTACAAATTTTTCGCTTTCGCTTTGTTCGTATTTTATATGTATCTCTTTAGCATCAACATATACAACTTCCCCTCTTTTCTTTGCAACTATCTGAGTTCTCGAATCGCGTACAACAACACTTTCCAATCCTGTCCCTACGATAGGTGCTTCAGGTTTGATAAGGGGAACTGCTTGACGCATCATATTTGAACCCATCAATGCACGGTTGGCATCATCGTGCTCAAGAAATGGGATAAGTGAAGCAGCTATTGAGGCAATTTGGTTTGGAGCAACGTCCATAAAGTGAACCTCATCTTTTGTAACTACAGGATAGTCAGCCTCGTATCTACATTTGATCCTCTCATCTATAATAGTTCCCTGCTCATCAAGATTGACATTGGCTTGTGCAACCATCTTGTCCTCTTCCTCTTCTGCACTCATATATATGTATCCGTCTTGACTCATATCAACGATACCGCTGTTAACTTTTCTATATGGGGTCTCTATGAAACCGAGCTCATTGATCTTCGCATAGATGCAAAGAGAAGAGATAAGACCGATGTTAGGTCCCTCAGGGGTTTCAATAGGACAAAGACGACCATAGTGTGTGTAGTGCACGTCTCGCACCTCAAATCCTGCTCTGTCTCGTGAAAGACCTCCGGGTCCTAAGGCAGATAAACGCCTTTTGTGAGTCATCTCAGCAAGAGGGTTCGTTTGGTCCATAAATTGAGAAAGTTGGCTCGTTCCGAAGAATGAGTTGATAACAGAGGACAATGTCTTTGCATTGATAAGATCTGTTGGTACAAACACTTCATTGTCACGTACATTCATTCTTTCACGAATAGTACGCGCCATCCTGGTAAGACCAACGCTAAATTGGTTAGCCAATTGTTCTCCTACTGTCCTGATACGCCTGTTGCTCAAGTGGTCAATATCATCTATTGTCGCTTTTGAGTTGATTAATTGTATCAAGTATTGTATAATCGCAATAATATCTTGTTTTGTAAGAACCTTAACCTCGTTAGGGGTGTTAAGGTTTAGTTTATGATTCAAACGATAACGCCCTACATCTCCTAAATCATATCTCTTATCTGAGAAGAATAATTTGTCGATGACATCCCTTGCTGTAGCCTCGTCGGGTGGTTCAGAGTTGCGTAATTGTCTGTATGTGTAAAAGACAGCCTCTTTCTCGGAGTTGCAAACATCTTTCTGGAGAGTGTTGTAAATGATGGCGAAATCACTTGTGTTGGCATCCTCTTTATGAACCAAAATGGTGCTTACTCCTGACTCTATGATAGAGTCAATGTGCTGCTCTTCAAGAATAGTTTCTCTATCGATAACTATCTGATTTCTTTCAATATATACAACTTCTCCTGTATCCTCATCCACGAAATCTTCATTCCAAGTTTTCAATACCCTTGCTGCAAGTTTCGCCCCAATGTTTTTCTGTAAGTTGGTCTTTGTTACCTTTATTTCGTTTGCTAATCCGAAAATATCAAGGATATCCTTATCACTTTCGTATCCGATAGCTCTGAGTAGTGTGGTAACAGGTAATTTCTTTTTTCTATCGATGTAAGCGTACATCACATTGTTGATGTCTGTTGCAAATTCAATCCACGATCCTTTGAACGGGATAATACGAGCAGAATACAACTTTGTACCGTTAGCGTGAAGACTTTGTCCGAAGAATACACCTGGAGATCTATGTAGCTGAGAAACAACTATCCTCTCCGAACCGTTGATGACAAATGTACCTCTCGGTGTCATATACGGAATTGTCCCAAGATAGACATCTTGAATAGATGTGTCGAAATCTTCGTGTTCTTCGTCAGTGCAATATAACTTTAACTTTGCTTTTAATGGGACACTATAGGTCAACCCTCTATCTAAGCACTCATCAATCGAGTAGCGGGGGGGATCAATAAAATAATCTATAAATTCTAATACAAAATTATTTCTTGTGTCCGTAATTGGAAAAATTTCCTGAAAGACTTTAAAAAGCCCCTCATTCCTACGATTCTCAGGGGTGGTGTCCAATTGGAAGAAATCCTTAAAAGATTTTAATTGAACCTCCAAAAAATCAGGGTAATCAAGGAGTGTCCTTGAGGATGCGAATGTAATACGCTGATTATTAATTTTTTGCGACATTGTATTTGGCTTAGTTGAAAATAAACTTAAAAAAACGACAAAAAGGTTTAGAGCCTATAAGACTCTAAACCTGAAAGTATTTCCCTATTGCAGGGAGAGAGTAAGTTTATTTAATTTCAACTTCTCCGCCAGCTTCTTCAAGCTGAGCTTTAACTTGTTCAGCTTCTGCTTTAGAAACTTTTTCTTTGATTGGAGCCGGTGCTTTGTCAACTAAGTCTTTAGCTTCTTTAAGACCGAGGCCTGTGATCTCTTTTACAACTTTAACAATTTGAAGTTTTGCTTGTCCTGCAGAGGTGAGGATAACATCAAATTGAGTTTGCTCAGCAGCAACAGCTGCTGCAGCAGGAGCCGCAACTGCAACTGCTGCAGCGGCTGCAGGTTCGATTCCGTATTCGTCTTTAAGAACTTGTGCTAACTCTTGAACTTCTTTAACAGTTAGATTAACCAATTCTTCCGCAAATTTCTTAATATCTGCCATAATTTTTATTATTTAATTGTTTTTATAAATTTTATTCTTTTTCTGATAATGTCTTTACTACACCTGCGATTGTTCCGCCGGCTGAAGCCTGAAGAGCAGAAATAACATTCTTAGCAGGAGATTGTAATAGACCGATAATATCACCGATAAGTTCATCGCGTGATTTAAGATTAACAAGAGCTTCAAGATTCTCAGCGCCTACATAAGCACAATCTTGAACCAAAGCACCTTTCAATACAGGTTTACCCATTTTTGCTCCAAACTCTTTTATAAGTTTTGCTGGTGCATTAGGGGTGGTGGTAAACATAATAGCAGAAGGACCTTCCAATACGGGAATCATTGCGGCAACATCGTTGCCACTCTCTTTCATTTCGATTGCCTTTCTGAAAAGGGTGTTTTTAACAACAACCAATTTTATCCCTTTTTCAAAACAAGCACGACGGAGAGTAGATGTATTCTCTGCATCAAGTCCTGCTATGTCAGTGACATAAAAGTTGGGTGTTTCTTCTAACTGAGCTGCAACCTCATTAATAATTTGTTCTTTTTCCTCTTTTCTCATATCCTTTAATTATTATTCAGCTGCACTGAAAGATTTACTATCAATATTTACACTGGGACTCATAGTTGATGAGATGAAAATACTCCTAACATAAGTTCCTTTTAATGATTGCGGTTTCATTTTGACTACGGTGTTTAGTAGCTCCATTGCGTTGTCTGCAAGCATATGAGCTTCAAAAGAGACTTTACCGATGGATGCGTGAATGATCCCGGTTTTGTCAACTTTAAAGTCAATTTTACCTGCTTTAACCTCTTTGACAGCTTTACCAATTTCCATAGTAACCGTACCTGTTTTAGGGTTAGGCATAAGACCTCTCGGACCGAGTATTCTACCGATAGGACCTATTTTTGCCATTACGGATGGAGTACATATAATTACATCTATGTCTGTCCAACCTCCTTTAATCTTTTCGATATAGTCGTCCAACCCAACATGATCTGCTCCGGCTTCTTTAGCTTCAGCCTCTTTATCGGGTGTACATAATACCAAAACGCGGGTTTGTTTACCTGTTCCGTGTGGAAGAGTCACAACGCCACGTACCATCTGATTAGCTTTGCGAGGGTCAACTCCAAGTCTGATAGCAATATCGACCGATGCGTCAAATTTGGTATAGGTCATCTCCTTAACCAATTTGCAAGCATCTGCCAATTTGTATTGTTTGTTGGAATCAACTTTCTCAACAGCTACTTTTTGATTTTTTGTTAATTTACTCATAGCGTGTGATTATTTTATGTCGGCAGGAAATGTTCCTTCTACTGTAATACCCATACTTCTTGCAGTACCTGCAACCATACTCATAGCAGATTTTAAGGTAAATGCATTCATATCAGGCATTTTGTCTTCAGCAATAGCCTTTACTTGAGCCCAAGTGATAGTTGCTACTTTATTGCGGTTAGGTTCTTGAGAACCTTTGGCAATCTTTGCAGCCTCTTTCAATTGGACAGCCACAGGGGGCTGCTTAACTACGAAGGTGAAAGATTTATCGCTGTAAACTGTTATGATTACAGGTAAAACCTTTCCGGCCTTATCTTGAGTACGGGCATTAAATTGTTTGCAGAAATCCATTATATTCACACCCTTAGAACCTAAAGCAGGTCCTACTGGAGGAGAAGGATTAGCGGCTCCGCCTTTAATCTGCAACTTAATAAATGCGGCAATTTCTTTAGCCATAATGTTTAATGATTTATTCTTTAACTACTTGAACAAAATTGAGTTCCAAAAGAGTCTTTCTACCGAAAATTTTAACCATAACTTTGATTTTCTTTTTGTCGTGAAGGACCTCTTCAACTGTACCGTCAAAACCGTTAAACGGACCATCCACGATTTTCACCGCTTCTCCGACAACGAATGGGGTAATATTCTCCTCTTCTTTGTCTAATAGTTCGTCAACGCGACCAAGAATTCGATTTACTTCGGACATCCTTAGTGGAACGGGCTGTTTGTCTTTATCCAACCTTTCTGTTAGAAAACCTGATACGTGAGGTACATTTTTAATGATATGCTGTAATTCTCCCGTAAGATTGGCTTCAATAAGGATGTAACCTGGAAAGAAAATTCTCTCCGTGCTAACCTTTTTTCCATTCTTAACTTGGAAAATCTTCTCGGTAGGGATAAGAACTTGGGAAACATAATCGGTGAGGTTAAGTCTCTTAATCTCATTTTCAATGTATTCTTTTGCTTTCTTCTCCTTTCCACCTGCAGCACGCACTACGTACCACTTTTTGGTATTTTCTGCCATAATCTAATATAAAAGATTATATATGGTTGTCATCAGATTTCTGAATGCCAAGTCCATAACAAAAACTACTGCTGCAAAAATCACTGAAGCTACCATAACTACGATTGCGGAGCTTTGTAGCTGTGACCACGTTGGCCAACTGACTTTTTTAGTCAGTTCGGTATATGAATCTTTTAGATACGATGTTATTTTGCTCATCTTAAATTAATTGTCGGCTTTAACGGTGGAAGCTCCGTTGCAGCCGTTGTTAAAATACCAAATTCGTAACAATCTTGATATTTTGCAGGGACAGAGCGATTCGAACGCCCATCAACGGTTTTGGAGACCGCTATTCT
>CAYNHZ010000006.1:0-76004 GCA_964397445.1 uncultured Muribaculaceae bacterium
GTCTCAGTTCCAGTGTGGGGGACCTTCCTCTCAGAACCCCTAGACATCGTAGCCTTGGTAAGCCGTTACCTTACCAACTAGCTAATGTCACGCGAGCCAATCCGTTCCCAGCGAACCTTTAAATTAAAAAAGATGTCTCCTCTAATTACTATGGAATATTAGTCCGGATTTCTCCGGGTTATCCTCCTGGAACGGGCATGTTGCTCACGCGTTACGCACCCTTGCGCCGGTCGCCATCAGAGTATTGCTACCCTATGCTGCCCCTCGACTTGCATGTGTTAAGCCTGCCGCTAGCGTTCATCCTGAGCCAGGATCAAACTCTTCATTGTATATATCTTATTTCTTTAAGCTTGTCCTGACATTACTAATTTCTCAAATGAAATTAACGCTTTTCTCTTTTCTTGGTACTTATTGTTGTACTTTGTTCTTCAATATTTCAATCAACTTTTACCCCTTTTTTCTGCTCTCTCATTATATTCCTTTCTCAAAGGGAGCGCAAAGATATAGGTTCTTTTTTTATCCTCCAAATTTATTTGATCATTTTTTTTAATAAATATTAAAATATTTTTATAAAATTGATCAACTCTCTGTTTATGAGGAGAATAATTTTTTAAAAAATTTATTCTATTTTTTCATTTTTTAAATCTTGCCACTCAAATTGAAGTATAGCAAAGTCAGTAGATGATTGAACAGCTATAGATACTTTATATTTCTTCTTCCATTTTTTCACAATAGAGTTTAATAAACCTTTAGTAATATAGGCTTCAACTAACGGGTTTACCTTTAATATATAACTTTTAATCCTCCTCTCCTTTACAAAAAAAGCTAATTGACGCTCTATTGTCTCATCAATTAGAATACTTGAGGATATTTTTCCAGTCCCATTACAAGTGGGACAAACCTCTTGGGTGTTTATTTCGGTAGCAGGTCTTACCCTCTGCCTTGTGATTTGCATCAATCCAAATTTGGTTAAGGGCAATATATTATGTTTTGCCCTATCACTTGCCATCTGATCCTGCATATACTTATGGAGCTTGTTTCTATTGTCTACCCTATCCATATCGATAAAATCTACAATTATTATCCCTCCCATATCACGCAGTTTAAGTTGCCTCGCTATCTCTTCTGCAGCGTGACAATTTACATCAAAGGCGTTTTGTTCTTGATCTTTTCCTGTTTTAACCCTTATTCCACTATTTACATCAACAACATGTAAGGCTTCTGTATGTTCAATAACTAAATATGCCCCTTGTTTAATGGGGACAACCTTACCGAATGCCGATTTAATCTGCTTGTTAACATCGTAATGGTCCAATATAGGCTCATTACCTTTATAATATTTGACTATCTTCTCCTGTTCGGGGAGTATAGTCGATATATATTCTCTTGTGTCGTGATAAAGTTGCTCATCATTTACATATATATTTGAAAATGAATCATTGAGAAGATCACGAATAATTGTAGTGGTTTTATTGTTCTCAGTAAAAAGAAGCTGCGGTATTTTTTGAGTAGCTATTTTACCCCAAGAGTCTTCCCACTTCTTGATAAGCATCTTGAGTTCAGAATCGAGAACAGCCGCCATTTTCCCCTCAGCTGCTGTCCTTACGATAACTCCGTAGTTTTCGGGAAGAATACTATATATTAATCTTTCAAGGCGTTTTTTCTCCTCCTTTGAGGATATTTTCTGAGAGATACTGACTTTGTCGTTAAATGGCAATAAGACAATATTTCTGCCGGCTATTGATATTTCCGCAGTCAGTCTCGAACCTTTTGTAGATATCGGCTCTTTTACTATTTGAACAATAATGGGTTGCCCTTGTTTTAAAACATTCTCAATTTTTCCCTCTTTCTCAAGAATATGTGAAATGTCTATTTTTGAAAAAAAGGATGAAAAATCACGGTTTACATTGATATGTTTGGCAAACTCATCAAAAGCTGTGAAATTTAATCCCAAATCTAGATAGTGGACAAAGGCATCTTTCTTGTCTCCAATGTCTATAAAAGCAGCATTGAGGGTAGGTATTAGTTTCTTAACCTTACCAAAATATACGTCACCCAGCGAGAATGTCTTTCCAACATTCTGTTCTTTATTTAACTCCACCAGCCTATGGTCCTCCATCAGGGCTATGGTTATTTCGCTCGGACTTACGTCAATTACAAGATCTTTCTCCATCTTTCTCCTTCTTATATAAATAATAATCTAAAGTAGATAATAAAATCCACTTTAGATTATAAACTCTCTTAGCAGACCAAATGGCCACTATTTCTTCTTATGTCTATTCTTGCGCAAACGTTTCTTACGTTTGTGCGTAGCCATTTTATGTCTTTTTCTTTTTTTTCCGCTTGGCATAACTATAAAATTTATTTAACGTTAGTTTTAACCTTTGCCATAAAAACTTTAGCAGGTTTGAATGCAGGAATATTATGCGCAGGTATAACTATTGTTTTGTTTTGTGAAATGTTACGTGCAGTCTTTTTAGCACGTTTCTTAACGATAAAGCTACCAAAACCACGTAGGTAAACATTTTTATCCTTTGCTAAAGAACCTTTTACGCTGTCCATAAATGCTTCAACTACATTTTGAACGGTCATTTTTTCTAATCCAGTTGCTTTTGCTACTTCATTAACGATGTCAGCTTTAGTCATAATATTATTAAAATTAAATGGTTAATATACTTTTTTGGACTGCAAAAGTATTCTTAATTTTTTAATTTACAAAATATGTGGCGTTTTTTTAAGGTTTTTTTCATTTTAAAATTTGGCACAATGATTGACCTCATATTATTTCAATTATTTGAATATTTTTGCAGTTGAAATTACTGACAGTTTGACATAAATATGATAAAAGATATAAAAGTAGAATCGAGGATGGGAGATGTAAATATCCTCCCTGTTGTAAATTTTGACTCCTCTCAGAAATTAAACGAAGAAGAATTGCCTGAAGTGCTCCCTATTTTAGCACTTAGGAACGCAGTTCTGTTCCCTTCAACAGTTATTCCAATTTTAGTTGGACGGAAAAAATCAATACAATTGGTACGAGATGCCTATAAAAGTGATAAGATACTTGGAGCTGTTTCCCAAATGGATGCCTCATTGGAATTTCCAGCGATTATTGATCTATTTGAAATAGGTACCCTGGCAAGAATTCTTAAAATAATCGAAATGCCTGATGGTAGTATTACTGCTATATTGCAAGGAGTCAAGAGGTTTAGTATCGTTGAGCAGACTGCAACCGAGCCATATTTGTTTGCTAAGGTCAAATATTTGGAGGATGTTATAAACAGCTCCGACGAGAAAGAGATGGATTCTATTTCAAGATCAATCAAAGAGTTAGCCTTAAGTATTATTTCATTGTCAATCAACCCTCCGCAAGAGGCAATATTCACTATTAATAATATAGAGGGGAGCGAATACTTAATAAATTTTATAGCCTCAAGTGTAGAGATAGATGAACCGCTCGAAAAGATGGCTCTTTTAAGGGAAAATAACACTAAGGAGAGGGCTATGAAGCTACTTGCGATGTTGAATCGCCAGATTGAAATACTTAAATTAAAGGATGATATTCAACATAAAGTTCGGGTTGAGATGGATCAACAACAACGCGAGTATTATCTAAATAGTCAATTAAAAACCATTCAAGAAGAACTTGGAATGGATGATTCTCAGGATTTTGCTGAGTTGAAACAGATGGCTAATAATAAAGATTGGCCACAATATGCAGCTCAAACCTTTGACAACGAATTAAAAAAGTTAGAGAGAACAAACCCTGCTTCACCTGATTATAATATTCAATACCAATATGTTAAATTCCTTGTAGAGCTACCATGGAACGAAACTACAGCTGACAATCTCGACTTGAAGCACGCTCAAAAAATTCTTGATAAAGACCATTTTGGCTTAGAGAGTGTAAAAGAGCGAATATTGGAATATTTGGCAGTTTTAAAACTAAAAGGTGATATGAAATCCCCTATTTTGTGTTTGTATGGCCCTCCGGGTGTAGGTAAAACATCTTTAGGAAAATCCATTGCGAGGGCACTTGGAAGGAGATATGAGAGGATTTCTCTTGGCGGACTTCACGATGAATCTGAGATAAGGGGACACCGAAGAACATATATTGGGGCTATGCCGGGACGTATTATTCAAAATATTAAACGGGCAGGGAGTTCAAATCCTGTGATTGTATTGGATGAAATAGATAAAATTAGTGGTGATTTTAAGGGTAATCCAGCTTTTGCTCTTTTGGAAGTACTTGACCCTGAACAAAATAATTCTTTCCACGACAATTATCTTGATGTTGATTACGATCTCTCCAAAGTGTTGTTTATCACCACTGCCAATAATATTAGTACTATTCATCCCGCTTTAAAAGATAGAATGGAGATGATTCCTGTCTCAGGATATCTTGCGGAAGAGAAGGTCTGTATTGCACAAGAATATTTGATTCCTAAGCAATTAGAGGCACATGGTATCAAAAAGGGACAGCTCAAGATTAGTAAACAATCAATAAAAACGATTATTGACGAATATACTAGAGAATCGGGGGTACGGGGACTTGATAAACAAATTGCCAAAGTTGCTCGGGTAACCGCAAAGAAAATTGCTCTTGGTGATATTGCTAACTCAACTGTGAAGCCAGAAATGGTGCGCGAAATGTTGGGAATAGCTACTAATCAACACGATATTCAGAAAGGAAATGAAGCTCCTGGGGTTGTAACAGGACTTGCTTGGACAGAAAATGGTGGAGAGATATTGTTTGTTGAGTGTAGTTTGAGTGACGGCAAAGGGGTTTTGACTTCAACCGGTAATCTTGGTGATGTTATGAAAGAGTCTGCAACTATTGCATTCCAATATATCAAGGCTCACCCAGCACTGATAGGGTTGACTTCTAAAGATATAATGGAGAGGGATATACACATTCACGTACCAGAGGGGGCAATTCCAAAAGACGGCCCATCTGCAGGGATAACGATGGTGAGTGCAATGGCCTCTGCATTGTGCAAGAAAGGGGTTAAAAGCGGTATTGCGATGACAGGCGAGATGACTCTAAGGGGAAAAGTTTTACCAGTCGGAGGGATAAAAGAGAAGATTCTCGCTGCCAAAAGGGCAGGTATTAAAACAATTTTATTGTCAGACGATAATAAAAAAGATATTGCAGATATAAAAGAGATTTATATAAAAGGGCTTGAATTTATATATGTAAAAGATATTGAAGAGGTTCTAAAATACATTTTTTAGCTCTTAAAATGGGGTAAATACAAAACATGAATGTCAATATAGAGGAGTCTTGGAAGAGTGTACTTAAGGATGAGTTTGAGAAGCCATATTTCTCAAAGCTTGTTGATTTTCTCCACAAAGAAAAAGGGGCATCTTTTACTATATATCCTCCGGGACCTCTGATTTTCAATGCATTTAAGCTAACCCCTTTTGATAAGGTCAAGGTTGTTATTCTCGGTCAGGACCCCTATCACAATGAACATCAAGCACACGGCTTATCATTTTCTGTTCCAGAGGGGATACGACTCCCCCCCTCTTTACAAAACATCTATAAAGAGATTAGTAATGACTTAGGTGTCAATGTTAATCGGAGCGGTTCGCTGGAGGATTGGGCTAAACAAGGGGTGTTTCTTCTCAATTCTGTCCTCACTGTCAGGAGCGGAGAGGCTGCTTCTCACACCAATAAAGGGTGGGAAATTTTTACAGATTCTGTAATTAAGGTCATTTCAGAGAGAAAGAAAGGAGTTGTTTTCCTTTTGTGGGGCAATTATGCAAGGAATAAACGTACCCTTATTGATCAGAACAAACACTTTATCCTCGAGGCTGCACACCCATCTCCTTTAGCAAGAGGAGCATTTTTTGGATGCAAACATTTCTCAAAAACAAACAGTATCCTCGAGGGAGAAGGTCTCTCTCCGATTTTATGGCAATAATTTTTATCTTTGCACAGAATATTACCAAAAAAAGATAATTAGATATAGGTATATGAAAATTGCAGTATTCCCCGGATCTTTTGATCCATTTACATTGGGACATTTAGATGTCCTTACATCTGCGCTCCAAGTCTTTGATAAAATTATTATTGCAGTTGGGTATAATCATTTGAAACAGGGGTTTTTATCACCGGAGATAAGGGTCAAAATTATTGAGGACTCTGTAAAAAAACTTGTAGAAAACGGATATAAAATCGAAGTGCTATCATATACAGGACTAACGATTGACCTTTGTAAAAAGTTGAATATTAAATATATTGTAAGAGGACTAAGAACCACTACCGACTTTGAATTGGAGTCTGTAATTGCTCAAGCAAATAAAAAATTGTGCAACGACATTGTTTCACTATTTATCCCCGCTTCACAAGAGTATTCATTTATTTCTTCTACTGTAGTTAGAGATGTTATCATCAACCATGGTGATGCCTCGGTATTTCTTCCAGAATGGATAAACATAAATGATTATATCTCAAATAAATAGAAACATATCAAAACAAGAAAATTATCACTATGAATAAAAAAGCGTATCGACTCTTTATAACATCACTAATCCTTGCATTTTTTGTTGTTCTCCCTAAGAGTATTAATGCTCAGGATACTACTCAGATAAACAATAATCTTACCAGGGAGGATGTAGCTTTTGTAATGAAGATTTTTGACGGACAGCAAATTTCAGATATTCTTCCAAAAATCGAGAACTTCATATCAACAGGTAAAACTACTGAAGAGAAGGCCTTTATAGCAGCTGCCGTGTTCGATTACTACTTGAATTCAAAAATTATGGGCTATGATGAAATAGCTTTACATATAGCTGATAATTACTTTCTTAATAACAAATACGTCCATCCGAATCAAGATGAATTTCTTATGATGAAGCTTTTTGCAGAGTATAATAGGATGTCTATGATTGGATTGAATGCCCCTGAACTGAATTTAGAAGATATAACAGGAAAATATATATCATTGAGGGAATCTAAGGGCGACTATACAATTTTGCTTTTTTACGATGATAAATGCAACTCATGCAAAAAGCAGATACCATTGATAATGGAATATTTAGAAGACGTAAATAAACTAAATATCACCCTTTATAGGGTTTATACACAGAGTAATAGAAATGATTGGAAAGAGTATGTAGATCATATTTCAAAACAATACACTCTCCCCTCAAACATTAAAGTTTTTGATCTTTGGGATCCAGAAATCGAGTCAAATTACAATAAGTTATATGGAGTTGTTTCAACCCCACAATTATTTCTTCTTAATAGTGAAAATGTAATAATAGGAAGGGGACTTACGCCAAAAGCTCTAACACAAGTTATTGATCTTTATAATGGACAACCCTCAAATTGGGATCTTATTTTTGATAATGTTTTCCAACCGATTGTCTCTTCAAAAGTAGCTGATACAACAAAAATCATAGAGGCAATTGATACTTTTTTTGAGGATTCAAAGGATAATATCAGCCTATTTAATGAATTATTCTTCTCTCTTTATCAATATCTTAAAAATCAAAATGATTACGATTTACAAAAAGGGGCTGCATATCTCGGTAAGAAATATATTGTTAATATGAGTAAAATGTGGGAGGGGGTGATCTTTACCAATCAAGGAAAAACAAGTGGTAATACGATAAGGGCTGAGTACCCATCTGTTCAATCATTTATAAATGAGACCGCATTAGCAGTCGAGCTGTTTAACAGAAACAGACTTGGAGATGTGGTAACAGATCTTCTTCTAACATCATCTGATAGGAAAAAAATATCAATAAGGGGGATTGAATCAGATTACACAGTGCTCTATTTTTATAGTACAAGTTGTGATGTTTGTGAAGCAGTATCTGCCGAAATGAAAGGGCTTTACGATACATTTGCAAGCAAAGGGGTTACTTTTGTGGGGATACTTGCTGGGAAAGACAAGAAGTGGAAAAAGTATCTAAAATCTCACCAATTTGAATGGATAAATCTTCAAGATAAAGATGGAAAGTCAGGAATGTTTCAGAAATACGATTTAGTTGATGTCCCTGCAATATATCTTCTTGATAAGAAGAAGATTACATTAGCAAAAGATATTACACCCGGCATTTTGAAACAACTACTTGAATATCTTGTATCTAACGAAAACAAATAAAGATGTATAACTCCCTGAATGATTATCTTGATTTCTTAGAATCCAAAGGTGAACTTATTAGAATAAAGGAGTTTACAGATCCTATTTATGATATTACAAAAATAACCGATATTGAGAGCAAGAAAGATGGAGGTGGAAAAGCGCTTCTATTTGAAAACACAGGTACTGAGTATTGTGTAGCAACCAATATTATGGGATCCAATTCCCGGATCTTATATGGGTTGGGTTTGAATTATCAAAAAGGGGAGTCGTGGGAGTGCATCCATAACAGGATCGATGATTTATTTTCAGAAATAACAAAAGCGAGGATGAGTTTTGGAGACAAAATTAAGATTCTCCCAACTATTTCTAAAGCCTCAAAATGGTTTCCTAAACGATTTAAAGGGGCTGCTCCATCACAAGAGATTGTTGTTGATGGGGTAGATTGCCTCCCTATTTTAAAATGTTGGCCTCAAGATGGAGGAAGGTTTATAACATTGCCTATGGTTCATACTCAAGATCCTAAAACAGGTTTGAGGAATTTAGGAATGTATAGGATGCAAGTCTTTGATAATAAGACAACGGGGATGCATTGGCATATGCATAAGACAGGTGCAAAACATTATCGTGAGTGGCAAAAATATAAAGGCGATAACATTATGCCTGTGGCAGTTACTTTGGGTGGCGATCCAGTTTACAGCTATTGTGCAACTGCGCCACTCCCGGATGGGGTTGATGAATATATTTTGGCAGGATTTTTAAGAAACAAACCGGTTGAACTTGTTAAGTGTAAAACACAACCTTTAGAGGTCCCTGCAGATTGTGATTTTGTGATTGAAGGGTATGTTGATGTTAGTGAGGAGAAAGTGATGGAGGGGCCATTTGGAGATCATACAGGATTTTATTCCCTCCCTGACATATATCCCCTATTCCATATTACTTGTATAACCAGAAGGAGAGATGCTATTTATCCAGCTACCATAGTTGGTATTCCGCCAATGGAAGATAAATATCTTGCTATTGCAACAGAAAAAATTTTCTTATCTCCGATTAAAATAGCTATTGCCCCTGAAATCATTGATTTACATCTCCCTGAAGAGGGTGTAGGACATAATTTCGCCATAGTTAAAATTAATAAAACATATCCCGGACAAGGTTTAAAAATTGCATCAGCCTTATGGGGAGCTGGTCAAATGATGTTCAATAAGTTTATGGTGATAGTGAGCGACTCTGTAGATGGAGGTTCTGATGAGATAGATATCAGAAATAAGTCAGATGTTGCTAAAGCAATAAACAATAACTACTCCCCTCACAATGACACATATACGACAAATGGACCTTTAGATATTTTGGACCATACGGCTCCTATCTGCGGATTTGGAGGTAAAATGTGTATTGATGCAACTATAAAATTTAAAGGCGAAGGGACTCTCTACAAAAGTTTGTCAGATAGAGTCGATAACGGGAACAATATAAGGGTCTCATTAACAAATGATATAGTGATCCTTTTAGATAGTCAGGAGAGTCCAGATTCAAAATATAGAAATCTTTGGTTGCTTGGTAGTAATTGCGACCCTGTTAGAGATTCGTGGATCGAAAATGGGAAATTGGTTCTCGATGCAACAACAAAAAAAGCCATTCAAGGTTTTAATCGTGAATGGCCTGATGAAGTAAAATTCTGATATACTAATTCTTAATAGATGCTATCTCAGTCACAGCCTCTATAGCTTTGTTAATTTCATCTTCAGTTGTGAATGCCCCTATACTCATTCTAACTGTACCATGAATATCAAATGTACCTATCCCTTCGTGAACCTTAGGGGCACATTGCAAACCGGTACGAACTGCTATATTATAATCGACATCTAACATTGTACCAACATCACCTGCATCAAATCCTTTAATATTGAAACTTAATACAGGATTATGATTGTCTCTATAATCTGCACAATAAGTAGTTACACCATTTATTTTCTGTACAGCTTTTCTAAGTTTATCCCACAATTCCATCTCGCGATTATGAATATTCATAACCCCTTTTTCGGTAATCCATTTCACCCCTGCATTTAGACCTGCAACCCCTAATAAATTGAGGGTACCATATTCCAAACGATATGGATATTCCTCTAAATGAGAAGGGTAAGCGGAGCGAACACCAGTTCCTCCTGCACGTGTTTTATGGATTTCAATACCTTCGCGAACATAAGAGCCACCTATCCCTGTAGGACCCATTAAGCATTTATGACCTGTAAAACAATACACATCAACATTTGAGGCTTGCATATCAAAATCAATAGCGCCTGCGCCCTGACTTCCATCCACTACAAATATAACCCCCTTCTCCTTACATATTTTACCTATCTGAGCAATGGGTTGAATTGTCCCAATTACATTTGAACAATGGGTTACAATTACAAATTTTGTATTTGGACGGATAGCGTTTTTAATGTCGTCAGGATCAACAAATCCTTCAGAATTAAACGGGATATATGTTACATCTATTGTCCCTTCACTTTTGTGGACATAGAGTGGACGTAAAACAGAGTTGTGCTCAAGGTTTGTTGTGATTACATGATCCCCTTTTTTAACAAGACCATTAATAATTAGATTCAACGAATCAGTAGCATTGTAACTGAAAGTGAGCCTATTATAATCTTCACCTCCGTTAAACAATTTCGTTAGCATCTTTCTTGTATTATTAACAATTTCACCTGTTTCTATTGCAGCGTCAAAACCTGAACGACCGGGATTTACACCATGTTTACGGTAGAAATCACTCATAAAGTCGTAAACCACATCCGGTTTCGGAAAACTTGTAGCCGAATTGTCGAGATAAATCATTTTACTCATATAAAAAAGTTTTAGTTATTGTTTTCAATAATAATAGCATCAGCCACCACCTCAGCAATTGTTTTGATTGTAACACCAAGTTTATAGTGGTGATTGATTTGTGTCAATTGATCAACACAATTATGACACGGTGTTATTACAATTTTAGCCCCTGTCTTTCTAATTTGCTCCGCTTTTATCTCCCCAACTTTCAATCTCCTCTCATTATACTCACTCATCGCCAACATTCCACCTCCTCCGCCACAGCAGAAGTTGTCATTTCCCCATGGGTCCATCTCTACAAGGTTTGTAACAGAAGAGCGAACAACAAATCGTATCTGACTGAGTAAGCCGCCGTTGCGAACAAGATTACACGGGTCGTGTATGGTTACTGTTTCTGAATTGAGGGATGGATCCAATTTGATTCTACCTGAACGGATATACTCCTCAAGGAGCTCTACTACAGTGATAGTATCGAAATCATAATCAATTTTGAGATAATTTGGTCCTTCCCAACGAAAGGCCCTTGAACCATGCCCGCACTCACCAAGAACAAGCCTTTTACAATTAAGACGATGCACCTCGTCATAGAGATTTTGGGCTATCTGTTTAGCTTCAGAATTTTTAGCATTGAAGAAACCATAATTGGTCACATCATAAAATTTTGATGACATTGTCCAACTCTCTCTCGCCGCATAAAATATTTTAGCTATAGCGGAAATAGATAATGGGAAAAACTTTGGTTCTCTGGGGTTTAATGTGTAAAAAATATTCCGATTTGGTTTATCGAGAAATATACCTGCTTTTTCATCTCCCAATTCGTCTTGGAGTTCCTCCTCCATCCATTGGATTGTATCAACAAATTCCTCAATAGGAATACCCATATTATTTCCTGTATTAAGGGCCGCATCTACAGTGCTTTGAAGTGTTTTAGGAACATAACCCATCTCTGCAAGCATCTCCCTCCCCTTTCGCACGACATATGGTATATCCACCCCTATCGAACAATGTTTTGCACACCGCCCACACATCGTACAGGCTCCGTATAAAAGATCTACCATCTCCTCTATTTGACTATCGTCAAGTTCTTTAGCACCAACAACCCAAGGGGCGTTTTTGCCTAAAAAAGTACAATATCTGCGATACACCGAGCTCACTAAATCCACCTTGTTTGCAGGGATGTATTTCCTCTCCCCATAAACTTTATAAAACATACAACTCGTTGCACATAATCCACATTTTACACAAGAATTGAGATTGGTTTCAAGTTTTGAATCAGAAACCATCTTAAGGACATTTATCCCTTTTTCAAATTGCTCTTTTGTAACCATTTTTATTAGAGTTTTGAGGGAGGCCAAGAGCCCCTTCGTCCGTAAAAGAAACCTAAATGATACCTTGCAAAAAAGAAGAAAAGAATATGCTTAATCTTGCCAAATGGCATCCATATAAAAAGGATTGACATTATTAAATAATATGGAATGGCAAATGACGGGTACCACATATATAAGACGGTAAAAATCTGCATTAAAGTCGTAATGATATTTGAAAAATAATCATCAAAAGAAGAAAAATCTCTAAGATCCTTATTTACAATCCTTTTTGTCAAAATAATAAATCCGCAATGAAAAGAGATTAAGGTAAATATCGGGATGATAGTATGAACAATCTTTACCACTTCATATGGGTTATCAGAGGGGAAAAGACCAAGGATATTGGCTATAAAAAGCCAAACAAAAGATAAAAGGGAGATAAATGTACCTATATGAAAAATAATCCCCGCAGTATATGTGGGGAGATGTAAATAGGCAGACTCTTTATTGGATGGAAGCATTGCAGTTGTACAAGAGTAACATACCCCTTTACATACACTTCCAGCCGGTTTTGAAAGGTCCTTAACTGACCCTAATCTTATTAAATGTACGAATTTACAAATAAAAGTCACTTTGCAAAATACAAGTGAAATAAGTGCGGTCCAAAGATACCAAGTCATAATGTAATGGATTAGACGCAACCATCCGGTTTAGGCAATCCGGCAACTCTACAAGCACCACGAGCCGGTCCTAATGGAAACAATTCATATATTTCACGTAGCTTCAATCCTGTCTCTTTACAAATAGTCCTAACCATCGGAGCGTTCCCTTTCTCTATGAAATTATTGCGAATTATATTGATGACTGCCCAATGCTTTTCATTAAGTTCATTGATACCATCAGCGCATGCAAATAATTCTGCAACTTCTTTATTCCAAACAGAAGGGTCTGTGAGAAAACCATCACCATCAACCTCAAATGTTTTACCTCCTAATACTATTTTTTCCATCAGATTTAAAAATTTTATTTGCGAAGTTATAAATAAATAAATAAAATCCAACTGTAGCGGAAATAATTTTCAATAAAAAACAAATTCGTATATTTGCAAAATATCGATTTTATATGTTGATGGATTTTATTAAAGGTTTTATTGTCGGTATGGGAGCATCAATTCCACTTGGTCCCATTGGTGTTCTTTGTATCCAACGGACATTGAGCAAAGGGAGGAACTCAGGATTAATAACTGGAATGGGGGCTGCTCTTACAGATACGTTCTTTGCAGCTATTGCACTTTTAAGTTTGACTTTCGTCAATGACCTTATCGGACAATATAGATTTTGGGTTATGATTGTGGGCGGGATAATCGTTTTAATATTTGGTCTTAAACTATTCTTAACAAATCCTGTCAAACAAATTAAACGGATAAAGTCGGGCAATAAGAGGTATTGGGAAGACTTCTTTTCTACAATTCTTATGACTATTACAAATCCAGGAGCTCTGTTTCTTATCCTCGGACTTTTTGCTTTCGCCGGGATAAATTCGTCAGGAGGAGAATCTAAATACTTGATAGCAACTACATTATGGGGTGTTTTCAGTGGAGCTATATCTTGGTGGTTTATCTTATCGACTTCAATAAATGTATTTAGAAACAGGTTTAGATTAAGACAGTTACTTATGATTAATCGGGTGGCAGGGGTAATAATTATGGTGTTGGGGATTATCTCATTATTTGAAGGAATTATTCGTTTTTTGAATTAATTGTTATTTTTTAAATAAAAGCAACAAATATTCCTATTTTTTGTCTACTTTTATATTCTAAAATAAAGTAAGAGGATATCTATAACTTTTAAAAATGAAAAAAAGAATTTTAATAATTGACGATAAGCCGACAATTGCTAAAGTGGTTTCCATATATCTTTCGAAGGATTTTGATTTTACATATTTTGAAACCCCTATTAAAGCGATATCCTGGCTTAACGAAGGGAATATGCCAGACTTGATTATTACAGACCTAAGAATGCCAGAAATGAGTGGTGCTGATTTTGTTAAGTATATAAAAAACAATGAATTATTTAAGCATATACCTATCATTATTTTATCGAGTGAGGATAGCTCTACTGAGAGGATAAATCTCCTATTAAACGGAGCGACAGATTATATTATCAAGCCGTTTAATCCACTTGAATTAAAAATCCGTGTAAATAAAATACTATCGTGATAGCTGTCTACATATATCTTGGGGATAACTTGGAAAGCATCTCTCTTTTCTATCAATTGTTAGGAGAAGAGATCCATTTTGCCAAAGATAGGGTAAGTGTTCTTAGGGTAATTTCAGATTTTGCTGATGAAAAAAACGACACAATTTCACCTGTGCTTTTTATCCAAAAAGATTATCTTAATGATTTTTCGAAGATTCAGTCCATCAAGACATTCTTTCCAAATACCTACATCATCCTTGTTACTGACAAACTTACCCCGACAGAATCGGCGACCTACCTAAAAATGGGGATAAACAACACCATCTCCCCAACGCCGGATAAAAACTCTATTGAAGCCTGTCAAAATTTTATAAATCAGTATTATAAATTAGTTAATAAGCCACTTCTTTTTAAAGATAATCTTGGGATTTTTGTTTTACCAAAATGGAAAAGGATTTTTGATATTATTATCTCTTCATTTGGGATTTTAATCACAAGTCCTCTCCTTCTTATAACGACAGCAGCCATCGCCATTGAAGATGGATTTCCGGTGATTTATAAATCAAAAAGGGTGGGATCAAATTTTTATATTTTTGATTTTTGGAAATTCAGATCGATGTATAAAAATGCAGATGAACGATTTAAAGAGTTGTCAACTGCCAATCAATACTCTAACGAGGATATTTTGAATGATATCGATAAGAATAGAAAAACAATCGACACTACAGATATAAACTTGGAGGATCCAACCATTCTGTTTGACGACAATTTTGCCTTTGATGAGAAAGAGATTCAAAATGATCGTAACCTTTCACAAAATAGGGCATTCAATAAATTTGTCAATGACCCGAGAATAACCAAAACCGGAAGAATTATAAGAAAATTCAGCATCGATGAGCTTCCACAATTATGGAATATACTAAAAGGTGATATGTCGGTAGTCGGTAATCGTCCACTTCCACTTTACGAAGCAGAGCTACTCACTTCAGATAGAGATATAGATCGCTTTTTAGCCCCATCCGGGTTGACAGGACTTTGGCAAATTGAGAAAAGGGGCGGGGCAAATAAAATGTCCCCGGATGAGAGGAAAAAATTAGATATTACCTATGGGAAAACTTTTTGTTTCTCTTTAGATTTAAAAATTATATTAAAAACTTTTACATCTTTTATCCAAAAGGAGAATGTCTGATATGGTGCAATTTAAATCTATTATTTTCGTCTTTTTTATTTGTTTTTCTTTTGTATGTTCAGGGCAAAATGGAAACCAAGACTCTACCATTGTCTCAAATAATTACGATTCATACCAAGGGATGAGCCGTAAAATTCTACTCACAGAGTTGCCACCACTTGATACCCTGTTTGCAAATGCGAGAATTCGCAATGCAAGACTTTTATCACAAGAGATGGAAATCGAGGTTGCCGCACGGGAAAAAATAACACAACGGAGAATGTGGATGAGTTTTGTTAGAGGGATGGGCACATATCAATATGGATTGATGGCCAGCCTTGTTGATATAACTCAAGGTGGGGTTCCTATTAACCCTCAGTATTCGAGAAGTGCTCAAAACTGGTGGAATGTTGGAGTTGGACTGAATATTCCTCTAAATGAGCTTATTGATATTGGTAATAGGGTTAAAAAAGAGGATGCGAAAATAAAATTGGCACAATATGACCTTGAAGTAAAATTTGACGAATTGAAGATAGAGATTGCAGAGGCATACTCTTCCGCTATTTTATCGCTTACCCTATCAAAAGCTTTGTCAGACAGATATAATTATATGAAGACACAATACGAGGTTTTCGAGAGGGATTTTGTTATCGGAAAGGTTACTTCATTGGAATTGACTACCGCTAAAGGTCAAGAGGTTACAGCTTATGTTGAACTCCAAAAAGAACTTTCTAACTTAATAAGATATACCACAATTTTAGAAACATTATCTAAAACCCCAATACTTAACTACTAATTATGGAATTTGCTAAACTACTATTTAGATTTCTTTATAGAAAAAAATGGTGGATAATCATATTACCTATTCTATCCACAATTCTTGCTATAGAATTGACTAAAGATATGCCAAAGGTATATTCCTCAAATACAGTAATCTACACAGGTGTTGTCTCTGGATATAATCTTGAAACCTCTTTAGCATCGAGGGTTGATATATCACAATCAAACAATCAGATAGAAAATTTCATAAACATAATATATTCATACGCAACTCTTAAAAATGTTTCATTGAAATTATTTGCTCAACATATGATGTATGGCAATCCGACCTTAGACAATGAGTATATTATGGCATCCCATTTCAGACCTATTTGGGAACACACACCGGAAGATATTCGGAAATTGATCGACCCCTCCTCTGAGGAGAACACAATTAAGAATCTATTCGCTGCTGATAAAGCTGAATATAATAATTTTACCTATGGCTTATTTATGTGGAATTACCAATATTATGGTAAAGAGAACCTTGAGAAAATTCAGGTTTCACGCATAAACAACAGCGATATGATTGAGATAAAATACAAAAGCGACGATCCAAATGTTGTGTACCACACATTATTGTTATTAAACGAAGAGTTTCTTAAACAATACTCTATAATACGTGATAATGAGGTCAATATGGCTATAGAATATTTTGAGTCTGAGATTATTAGGATAGGAGAGACATTGAGAATTGCCGAAAATGAACAAAAAGAGTACTCTATAAAGAAAAAAATAGCAAACTACGAAGAACAGACAAAACAGATCGCAACCATCGAGAGTAATTATAAAATGAAATTGCAAGAGACCAAACTCTCCTATAACTCTTCTAAAGCTGTTATGGACGAGATGGAGGGGAAATTCGGACAAAATTTCAACGCTATTAAAAACAATTCGGATTTTGCCAATAAACTCAAGAAGGTCTCCACATTATCAAACGAATTGGCTATATCAACTATTTTTAACACTTCGAATAGAGAAAATGATATGTCATCTAAATCAGATGATACAAAATCTTCATCCACAGCAATTCTCCAACAAGAGCTCATAAATTCAGAAAACCAGTTAGTTGGATATATTGACAATTACTATAAATATATGGGAAGTGGAGAGGTACTTATATCTCAAGATATAGCAACTGAGTGGTTAAAAGCGGTAATTTCTTTCGAAAAAGCAAAAAAAGATCTTGTTGTACTTAATGACATCGGAAGCGAGATCAATAAACTTTATATTGATTATTCCCCTATTGGGGTGCAACTCAAACAACAAGAGAGATTGATAGGGCTATTGGAAAATGAATATAAAAGTGCATTAGACAATCTAAATCAGGCAAAACTCCGAAAGAATAATAATCAAATGAGTGCGGCAAACCTCAAGGTGATAACTCCACCTCAACTCCCATTGGATAATGAATCCTCAAAGAGGCTATACTATATTGCAGGGGCCGGTTTTGGGGTACTCTTTTTCATAATAGGGTTGCTGATATTAATTGAAATAGTGGGGACAAATCTAAACGACACATCAAGGGTTGAAAGGCTTACCAAATTAAAAGTGATAGCAGCTACCCCTAAAAAGTATAACTATATACTCGGAAAGTACTATGATGCCCACTTTAAGGCAGCTACTCAACATCTGAGCAATACAATTCTCAGTAAGGTTAGATATAAGGAGATGAATATCATCAACTTTATAAGTATCTCCCCAAATTCCGGTAAAAGCGATATAATTAACAATCTTGCATCTCATTGGGATAGTATCGGAAGGAGAAACAGGATTGTCAATTGGAAAGAAGCTATTACGAAGAATGATCGAGAGATAATGTATCCACTCAATTACAGTGATATCCTTTCATTGGGTTCTGAAAAAATTATCCTCATCGAACATAGGGATATTTCAAGTGAAATTATTCAAAAAGATCTTTTGCAAAACGCCATTATGAATATAATCGTTATTGATTCACGATCTTCTTGGAAAGATACAGATAAATCAAATCTCAATACATTAAAAGAGCAACTCGGCGATAATCATTACACCCTTTTCGTATGTATGTCAAATGCTACTAAGTTAACAGTAGAGGAATTTACAGACCAACTACCTCCTTACAATTTCTTATCAAATTTCTCTCATACAATTTACAATATGGGTCGAACAACGAAACGAAAATAACCGACGATGCGTGGGCTGAAAACCATACTTATAATCGTATTTGCATTAATAGCATCTGTCACCATAGTATTTCTAACAACTAAGGTAAATATCACTTTAGGTCTTGCTATCTCTCTTGCTCCTATAGGTTTTATATTTGCTATGCTTATATTGTTTCACCCATTTTACGGGTATATGTTTGCATTCATTCTCAATTATTTCAATGCAGGGATATCAAGATATGTACAAGGATACTCACCCGGAATAGTATTTGACTTTTTATTGGTTTTCATCCTATTTTCACTTTTAGTAAACACCTTAAATAAAAAAGTTGATTGGAAACAAGGGGTAAATATCGGAACTTCCCTCTCATTAATATGGGTAATTTACTGTTTTTTCCAATTTTTTAATCCAAATGCCACATCCAATGAGGCCTGGTTTACAACAGTTCGTGGTCTCGGATTCTATTTCTTTATAATAATTCTCTATACTTCAATCATTTGCAACAATTGGAAAAAGGTAAAAACTGTATTACTTGTATGGGGTGTACTTGCATTATTAGGAGCTGCGAAAGGGGTAGCACAGAGGTATTTGGGATTTGACGATCAGGAAACAGTTTGGCTATTTAGGGATGGCGGAGCCCTCACCCATATAATTTTTACTGGTATTCGATATTTTTCATTTTTCTCTGACGCATCGAGTTTCGGGGGGACAATGGGACAATCTGCTGCTGTTTTTTTAATTCTTTCAATTTTTGAAAAGGAAACAAGAAGGAGAATATTTTATATTATCGTGTCAGTCGCATCAATTTACGGGCTTACCCTTTCCGGTACAAGGTCTGCTTTTGTAATTCCAATCGTAAGTATAACTGTGTTTATCTTCCTCTCCAAAAATATTAAAACCATTATTATCTTCAGTCTTGTTCTGATATCATCTGTAATATTTTTCAGATTCACATATATTGGTCAGGGCAATGCAACAATAAGACGAGTTCGAAGTACTTTTTATGCAACAGAAGATGCTTCTTTCTTAGTCAGACTTGAAAATCAAAAAAAATTAAAAGTATATTTAAAAGATAAACCTTTCGGAGCTGGGATCGGACACGGAGGGGTTAAGGCATACAGACTTACCCACAGTCAACTTGCAACCATCCCAACAGACTCTTGGTATGTTATGATATGGGTGGAAACAGGAATTGTTGGGCTTGTGCTTAACATATTGATAATGTTAACATTGGTAGGATATGGAATATACCTCGTTATTTTTAAAATAAAAGATAAAGAGATAAGAGTAACTATGGGAGCGCTCATTTCAGGGGTAACCGGGATAATAGTTGCCTCCTACGGAAATGAAATCTTAGGACAATTTCCAACCGGATTTATTGTATATTCAAGTTTGGGTTTTGTAATAATGGGTAAAATTTATGACAAAGAGATCAGTGAACAAAATAGAGTTGTCGTTCATAACGATTAATTACAATGGTTATAACCACACAGTTGATTTGCTGCAATCTATCAAAGAGAGTGTCAGCACGATCGATTATGAAGTTATCGTTGTGGATAATAACTCGTCCAACCCTAACGAAATAAGGGATATAGAGGATAAATTTCCCGATTTTAAATACATTAGAAGTAAAAAGAATCTCGGTTTTGCCGGAGGAAATAATCTTGGTATAGAAGCTGCCTCGGGAGAGCACATAATGTTAATCAATAATGACACTATTATAGTTAAAGACCATTTCAACCAATTAATCAAACATATTGATAATGACGATACTATAGGTGCTGCTACCCCATTGATTCTTTTTACAAAACCACAAGGAACAATTCAATTTGCAGGGTATTCGGAACTCTCTCCCATAACTCTAAGAAACAGACTCATAGGTTTCGGAGAACAAAACACTGGTAAATATCCCTATAAAGAAACCCCCTATTGCCATGGAGCAGCTATGGTGATAAAAAGGGATGTTATTGAAAAAATCGGAAAAATGTTCGAAGGGTATTTTTTATATTACGAAGAACTGGACTGGAGTTTAAGAATTAGGGAGGGAGGATATAAACTCATATTTGATCCGGTACAGGAGGTGCTTCATAAAGAGAGTGCTACTGTAGGTGCATCCTCATATACAAAAACATACTACCTTACAAGAAATAGATTACTATTTGCAAAACGAAATATCAAAGGGGGGAAAAAGTATATATCTCTCTTTTACCAACTCTTTATTGCTGCTCCAAAAAACATTATCAAGTATCTGTTAATAGGAGATTTGTCAAACACAAATGCTGTGATATCAGGATGTTATGATTTTTTAAAAAAATAAATTATGAACCTAAAAGAAAAAATAAATAAATCGGAGAAATTAAAAAAACTGATATTATACTTATTAAGTTCAAATAATCGTCCAAAGCCGAGGATGATAACCAAACTTTTTATAAACCCTTTTTTTCACACTAAAGGGAGGGGGGCAATAATTGTAAAAAGGGGGTCAAGGATAGATGTTTTCCCTTGGCATAGATTTGATGTCGGAGAAAAATCCATCATTGAGGGGCAGTGTATTATCAATAATGGTGCAGGGGATGTTATAATAGGTAAAAACACTTTAATAGGTATAGGATCTATCATAACCGGACCTGTTACAATTGGCAATAATATACTCTTTGGCCAAAGAGTATTTATATCGGGGTTTAACCACGGATACCAAGATACCAAGGCAATAATTAAAGATCAACCACTCGATAAACACCACTCATCTGTAGGTGACGACACTTTTATTGGTACAAATGCTACTATTATCGCAGGGGTAAATATTGGTAAAAGGTGCCAAATAGGTGCAGGTAGTGTTGTAACTAAAGACATTCCTGACTACTGTGTAGCGGTTGGCAATCCTGCTAAAGTTGTTAAAAAATTTGATAATATTACACAAACTTGGATCTCAATAAATGGATAAAATAGAATATATATTGCTTTTGACCGATTGGGTGCTATTTGCTTTATGCTCATTTTTAGTACTTTATCTGATTATTTTTTCTGTCGCATCTCTTTTTAATTTTGAGTCTGAGGTGATTGATAGCAGTATAATTAGAAAAATACTTGTAATCTTCCCCGCCTATAAAGAGGATAGAGTTATTGATGAGAGTGTAAATAAATTTATGGGGCAAGACTACCCTTCTGATAAATACAAAATTGTTGTGGTTTCTGATCAGATGAGCTTCTCCACCAATGAAAGATTATCAGCACTTCCGATAACTTTATTACACCCTGTTTTTGAACAGAGCTCAAAGGCAAAGGCACTACAATATGCTATTGAGAATTGTAATGATGATGGATTTGAGATTGTTGTCATTCTCGATGCCGACAATATAGTTGAAGCCGATTTCCTCAAAGATATAAACAACTCATTCAATAATTTTAGAGCTGTTCAGGCACATAGAACATCAAAAAATAGAAATACAAGTATCGCTGTTCTTGACTCAATTAGCGAAGAGATCAACAATTCAATCTTTAGAAAAGGGCATAACAATCTCGGATTATCATCTGCCTTAATTGGTTCTGGAATGGCATTTGATTTTGATTGGTTCAAAAAGAATGTTAACAAACTCTCTACGGTTGGGGAAGATAAGGAATTGGAGGGGCTGCTTCTAAAAGAGAGGATACATATAGAATATCTCAATCATACCCCTATTTACGATGAGAAAACCCAAAAGTCATCTGCTTTTTACAATCAACGAAGGAGGTGGCTCGCGACCCAATTATACTCCTTTAAAACCGGGGTAAAAGGGTTATACTCTGCAATAATAGATTTGAATGTAGATTATATAGACAAATTGTTCCAATGGATGATGCCCCCAAGGATTGTTTTTGTTGGATTTATTTTTATTTTTTCTGTTGTTGTTTCTGTTTTAAATATCTCTTTGTCAATAAAATGGTGGAGCATATTATTTTGTCTTATCTTTGCACTTTGCATTTCGATCCCAAAAGAAATGTGGGACAAAAAACTATTAAAAGCTACAATTAACATCCCACTTCTGTTAGTTATGATGCTCGCCAATTATTTTAGGATAAAAGGGGGGAATAAAACATTCATTCACACTGAAAAAAATTATAAAACAGATGGTAATAGCGATAGAAGCACAACGAATATTTAGAAAAAATAAGCACGGAATGGACTTTGTCGCATTAGAGTGCATTAAAGAGTTACAGAAGATCGACAAAGAAAATGAGTACTATATCTTCACCTCTGATGGTGAAGATGAGTGTTTGAGCGAAACACAAAACTTTCATATCGTCAAATTAAAATCACTCCCATACCCAATCTGGGAACAATTTCTACTTCCAAAAGCTGTAAAAAAGGTGAATGCAGCTGTTTTGCACTGCACGAGCAATACAGCTCCTATCTTTTGCAAAACGCCTATAATCATCACATTGCACGATATTATTTTTCTTGAGAAGAAGAGAGGAATAAATAAATCACTCTACCAAAATATGGGTTGGTATTATAGAAAACTTATTGTCCCCATCGTATTAAAAAAGTGTCTGCATATCATAACAGTCTCTGATTATGAATGTTCACACATTAAAAAAGAGCTTAATATTAAAGAAGATAAAATTTCATTTATATACAATGGTTACAATTCTCATTTCCAACATTATAACAACTTTTTAGAGATAACAGGGAAATATTTCTCAGAAAACAAATATTTGTTCTTTCTCGGCAATACAGATCCTAAAAAGAACTGTGTCAGGGTTATAAAAGGATACTCAATATATTTTCATAAAACTCCAAACCCAATCCCTTTGATTATTGCTGACCTCAATAAAAATATCATCTCCTCTATCCTTTCTCAAATCGGTATGGAGATATTGTCCGATCATATCAAACCATTAGGTTATGTTCCAAATAAAGATCTCCCTGCTATATATAGTGGAGCTGTTGCCTTTATATATGCCTCATTAAGAGAAAGTTTCGGTATTCCAATCCTTGAATCAATGGCTTGCGGCACACCTGTTATCACCTCAGACACATCAGCTATGCCTGAAATTGGGGGAGATGCAGCGATTAAAATTGATCCTTACAAAGAAGAAGAGATCGCAGATGCCATAATAAAAGTGACTTCAGATGATCAGTTACGTAAAGATCTGATAGAAAAGGGGTATAAAAGGGTAGCCAATTTTAGTTGGAATAATACTGCTAAAGAGACTTTGAATTTATACAAACAATTGTTACAGAAGTAGTTATATGGCTAAATCAAATGGTGTCATAGGTGTTATTTGGAGTGCAGTTGAGAGGTTTTCTGTTCAGGGGATTCAATTTGTTATTGGGATAGTAATGGCACGTTTACTCCTCCCATCCGACTTTGGACTCATAGCTATGCTAAGCATATTTATGCTTCTCTCTCAGGTATTTGTAGATGCCGGATTTGGAAACGCCCTGACCCAAAAGAAAAACCGATCAGATATTGACTATTGCACTGTATTCTACACTAATATTATCCTATCCATCACCCTATATTGTATCCTCTTTTTCACAGCCCCATTTATTGCTTCTTTCTATAATTTACCTGAGTTAACCTCGATAACTCGAGTTATCGGATTGACATTAGTCATAGACTCTCTTGGAATAATTCAGAATACAAAATTATCTATTCAGTTGGATTTCAGAAGAATGTCTGTTGCATCTCTCACCTCAGCAATAATAAGTGGAACAATAGGTATCACACTCGCCTACACGGGTTATGGAGTTTGGGCAATAGTAGCTCAACTCATTACTAACAATATAATAAGGGTTGCTCTATTGTGGGTAGTATCAAAGTGGAGACCCTCCCCTATTTTCTCTTGGGAATCTTTTAAAGGGTTATTTAAATTTAGCTATAAACTCCTAATCTCCTCTATCATACATCAAATTTACACTAACATATACGCACTTATCATTGGGAAAAAATATGCAGCTGCAGAACTTGGATACTATAGCAAATCCTATTCATTTGCCAATTTTCCATCTGCAAATATCTCTTACATCTTTGAGAGAGCTGCATACCCCGTTTTATGTGAACATCAGGACAATGACACAGAGTTGAATAATCTGTTTATCAAATATATGAGGATGGCTTGCTATATCGTCTTCCCATTGATGGTGGGACTTGCTGCAGTCGCGAAACCTCTGATAATTGTCCTTTTGACAGACAATTGGATAGAATCTGTTCCATTATTGCAAATTTTAGCGATAGCATTTATGTGGGATCCTATTATGAGAATGAACCATTTGGTAATCAATGCAAAAGGAAAGTCAAACTACTTTCTCACTTCAGAAATAATCAAAAAAATAGCTGGGTTTACTATCCTATTCGCCACCATCCCTTTCGGTGTAAAGGTAATGTGTATGGGGCTTATACTTTACTCGTTCGCAGATATGGGTATTATTATATATTATAATACCAAGGTTACTAAAATTGGTATTTTGAGACAGATCAAAGAGATATTTCCCCTCTTTTTGATTACAATAATTATGGGGGGATTATCAAATCTTACAGTATATCTACTATCATCACATAGCTCTATGGTACAACTTATTAGTGCAATAATCGTAGGCATTTTAAGCTATTGGGTTATGTCCGCAATTTTTAAATTCAAAGAGTACTCCTTTATTAAATCCAAACTTCGTTCAATACTATGATTAAAGAAAGACTTTTTATAATTACAGGTTTACAGCCTTGGGATATTACTATCGGATCAAATGCTAAAGATATAGCGATGGAGATATCAAAAAAGAACAAGGTCCTCTATGTCAGCACCCCTTTGGACTATATAACTTTTTTAAAAAGAGATAATATTCAAGAGAATGTTGTCAGAAGGAGATGTGTTAAAGGGGAGATATCTTCCCTAAAGAAAATAAATAAGAACCTATTCTCCCTAAATTGTCCTTTTACCCTTTTCCCTATAAATAAATTACCTGACGGAATTATTTTTGATCTCTTTAATTACCTAAATAATAAAAAAATATTTTCATTCATCAAGAATTATATCTCATTGGAAGAGTCTAAAAATGCAGTACTATTAATTGACAATGATATATATAGAAGTTTCTATGCGAATGAATTATTAAAGCCAAAATTTAGTATTTACTATAGAAGGGATAATCTTAAAGCTGATCCTTTCTGGATGAAACATATCAATAGGTTAGAAAATAGCCTCTGTGCAAAATGTAATATAGTATTGGCTAATTCTCAATATCTTGCAGATAGTGTTAAAGAGTATAACAATCTCTCTTTTGACATAGGACAAGGGGTTGAATTGAGCAACTACAACTATAAATCATCATATTCTATACCAAAGAAACTTGAAAATATAAAAAAACCAATCGTTGGATATATCGGGTGGATAACATCTAAAAGGATTGATGGAGACCTTATTTATAATATTGCCACCCAACTTCCTGAGGTTTCATTTGTTATGGCAGGGAGTGAAGACGAATATTTTGTGAAAAACAAATTACACACTCTAAATAACATCCATTTCATCGGACATATAAATATGGATGATGTTCCCCAATATATTGCCAATTTCGATATATGCTTCAATCCCCAATTAAAAAATGATATTACAATCGGCAATTATCCAAGGAAGATTGATGAATATCTTGCGATGGGAAAAGAGATCATTGCGACAAAAACTGATGCTATGGAGATGTTTAAGGAGTATGTCAATCTGTGCAACAATGCTGAAGAGTATGTGGAGTCTATCAAATCAATTATAGAAAACGGGGTGACAAAAGGGGGCATTGAGGAGAAGGTCGCATTCGCTATAAGTCACTCATGGTACAATTCAGTTGAAAAAATATATAAATATATAGAACGATATGAATAGTTCTAACCTCAAAAATAGTATTACAGTCGTTATAGCTGCATATAACTCAGAGAAATATATTGAGGAATGTCTCAATTCGCTTTCAATCCAGACAGATCCCGATTTTGAGGTTATTATAATTGATGACGGGAGTAAAGACAACACCAAATCAATCTGCAATAAATTTATTTCCAACGATATTAGATTCAAATATTTCTTCAAGCCCAACAGCGGGGTAAGTAGTGCCAGAAATCTCGGAATCGAGAAATCTCAAAGTGAATGGATCTTATTTTTAGATAGTGACGACTATGTCTCACAAAACTTTATACTAAATCATAGAAAGAATATTGAGAGAGCTGAGAGGGGAGATATTATATTTTGCGGCTTTTATCGGGTAGATTCAACCGGAAAACTGATCTCAACCTCAAAGGGGGACAAACACCATTTTGGATTGGATGAAAAAGGGGAGGCAATAGAATACCTCCACATAAAAAATGATCTACTTGGGTATATCTGTTCAAAAATATTTAATCTTGAGACAATAAAATTGTTTAATATCAGGTTTAACAGTGACATATCTCTATCTGAAGATCTATGTTTCACCTTAGACTATATTAAAGTTTGTAAAGACATATATACCACAGAGATGTGTGAATATTACTATAGAACAGACAATAGTTCAAGCCTTACCAAGAAGAAACACGATTATAATTCGGTTAAAAAAGCTATAAATATCTCTAAAGAGCTATTTTACTCCATTTGCAAGAATTCCGATTGTTGGAAAGAGGTAAATCTAAAAATTACAGATTCAATGTTTTGTAATCTCGTATCACTAATAGAGAACCACTCTACTAAATACACAAAAGAATTTATTATCAAAGAGATAGACGATTATAAAAAAAATGATTGTGTCTGGAAAGTTCATTTTTCCAGTGCTATGTACAGATTTATAAATATGTATATCTTAACACACCCTGCAACACTTTCATTTTTCTTTTTGAAACAATATTTTAGAATAAAAGGGATAAAAAATGGGAAATTGGAATAACAAGTATGTGGAATTTTTTGAAAAAAATCCTTTTCCTTTAAATATGGAAATTATAAATGGGATAAAAGAAAATCTTGATAAAAAAAGATGCGACAATCCCTTAGCGTCAATTGTTATGATTGCCCACAACGAAGAGAATAGAATTTTATCCTCACTATGGTCTCTTTCAGATAATGTTGTGGATTTTCCAATTGAAATAATAGTGATAGATAATAATTCCACTGATAAAACTACGCAAATTCTTGACACTCTTGAGATTAATTGGCACGAGGAGCAAAGAAAAGGGCCTGGATTCGCCCGTCAGGCAGGGCTTGATATTGCAAAAGGAAAATTATATCTATGTATAGATTCAGATACGATATATCCCCCTCAATACATCAATACCCATATAAAAGCTCTTCTTAGAGAAGGTGTTGTCTGTGCTTCAAGCACTTATGGATTTATTAGAGATGGTAAATATTCAGGTATCAAACTTTGGTGCTATGAAAAATTGAGAGACCTTTACAACTTGATTCAATCTGTAAACAGACCTGAACTTTGTGTTAGAGGGGCAGTATTCTCCTTTAACATTGAATATGGGAAAAAAATAGGGTTTAAAACCAATATTTTAAGGGGAGAGGATGGAAGTCTTGCTTTTGAATTGATGAAAAATTATGGAAAATACGTTTATATTAGATCGAGTAAAGGGAGAGCTATGACAAGTAGCTCATATTTTGATTCAAAAGGCTCTTTTTCAAAAGGGGTTATGGTTCAAATCAAAAAGGGCATTAGGAGTATCCCCTCACTATTCCTCAAAAAGAGATCGTACGACGATGATAAATCAAATATTATAAATTCTTAACAAAAAATATATGAATTTAATAGAATATATATTTTGGATCTTCGCATTTATAGTTTTTTATACCTATATCGGATACGGACTCCTCATCTACCCATTGGTAAAAATCAAGGAGCTCAAGAAAACAACTAAGAAGAGATATGATAAGGCACCTCAAAATAGGGAACTTCCAAGAGTTTCACTAGTTATAGCTGCTTATAATGAAGAGGATATCATAGAACAAAAAATGGCAAACAATTACTCTTTGGACTATCCATCCGAATTATTTGAAATTGTTTGGGTAAGTGATGGCTCAACAGATAATACAAACTCACTGATAAAAAGATACGCTGAACAAGCAGATAAACTCCCTAAAACCTCATTATATTTTCAACCTCAGAGGATGGGAAAAACAGCTGCTATCAATAGGGTTATGGGGTGTGTCTCTACCCCTATTGTTGTCTTTACTGATGCAAATACAATGCTCAATAAAGAGGCTATTTATCAAATAATCAAAGAGTTCTACAACCCAGAAGTTGGATGTGTGGCTGGCGAAAAAAGGGTAATATCCAAGACTTATGATGGTGCAGTCTCCTCTGAAGGTCTATATTGGAAATATGAATCTTTTCTAAAAGAGATGGATTGGAGATTGAACACCGCGGTAGGTGCTGCAGGTGAGTTATATGCAATAAGAAGAGAGTTATTTGAAGAGTTACCCAACGACACCCTACTCGATGACTTTATGCTTTCAATGAAAATAGCTCAAAGGGGCTATAAAATAGCCTATTGTCCCCAAGCCTATGCAGAAGAATCGGGTTCAATGGATATGAAAGAAGAGGAGAAAAGGAAAGTGCGAATTGCTGCAGGGGGAATACAGTCTATATTAAGGCTCCTGCCATTGCTCAATCCGTTTAAATACAAAATGTTACAATTCCAATATCTCTCCCATCGAGTCCTTAGATGGAGTCTGACCCCTATTCTCCTATTCTCCCTTTTACCTTTAAATATAATACTTGCTTTCGGTTCGAATCATAGCACTTTATATATTACCATATTAATCCTCCACCTGTTATTCTATATATCAGGGGGTATTGGTAAATATTTTGCAGAGAGAAGTATAAAAGTAAAAATACTCTATGTACCTTACTACTTTTTATTTATGAATATTAGCGTATTAAGGGGGTTTGGATACCTTTATAAGAGGAATAGATCTATAGTAAAAACAAATGGAATCTGGGAAAAATCTAAAAGAAAACAATGAGAAAAAGTGACATAATATTAGTAATGATCAGCCTGTTACTCATCATTATTTCGATTATAAATGTGGTATTTGTAACTCCATTAACCACATTTTCAATTATAATTCTTCTATTGGATTTACTAACCTCAATCTATTGGATTTGTAGAAGAAATCTTATCTCTATAGTTATGGGTGCGGCTACATTAAGCCAGCTTTTTTTCCTCCCTGCAATATTTAATGTTAACTTTATTAATATCCCTTACGAAACTGAATCTTCAATAAAAGTGGCAACATATAATGTACATAATTTTAGCCACAACAAAGATATTAATAACAAAGAATCTATTATCTCTGTATTAGAAAAAGAGGATATTGATATAGTTTGCTTTCAAGAATATACAGAAATCAATGGAATTGAGGACAGCGTTTTCCGCAAAGATTTTGAAAAGATTTACAAGTACAATATTGTCCAAGATGAGGATATGCCAAACACACCGAGACTTGCCATATTTAGCAAATTTCCGATACAAAATGAAAATAAATTATTGTTCAAAAATGGAATAAATAGTGCTATGTACGCTGATATAGAGATCAATGGCAAAATTGTACGAGTGATTAATTGTCACCTCCAAACGACCGGGGTATCACAAAATAATAAATACGGAGAGAAAACAATGCTTGTTTATGCGTATAAGAATTCAAAAATAAGAAAACAGCAATCAAAATATTTGTCAAATCTCATAGATTCAAATCAATACCCTATAATACTTGGGGGTGATTTTAACGATCTTCCATTTTCTTATAGTTACAGGGTTATAAATAGAAAATTAAGTGATGGCTATAAACAGTGTGGAATAGGGAAAGCCACAACATACAATAGCGGTTTCAAAAAATTATTGAGAATTGATTATATCTTTAACTCGAAAGAGCTAAACTGCACCCGTTATTACACACCAAACTACACCTTCAGCGATCACAATATTGTTATTTCAGTATTGGAATATAAAAACTAAATGTAGATCCTTCACCAACAACAGAGTGGACGGATAATGTTCCTCCATTGCGAATAATAAATTCACGAGTTAGCATAAGACCTAAACCCGATCCGCTCTCATTATTTGTCCCTACACTTGTAAAATCGACCTTACCCGATTCTATCTTTTCAATACTCGATCTATCCATCCCCTTTCCTTGATCTATAATATTAAATAACACATTATCACCTCTGTTAATAGCCTCAAGGATAATATTAGAACCTTTTTCACTAAACTTGATAGCATTAGATAATATATTTCTAAAAACAGTTTTTATCATATCTATATCCACCTCAACAGATATTTTTTCATTAAAAAGTTTAGTTATTATTGTTATCCCCTTATTATAGGCGCCCCCTTTTAAAATCTCTATAGAACTCTCTACCAACTCAGTAACCTCAATTTTCTGAGGGACATATCTTAGCATATTGTTTTGACTCTTTGTCCATTTCAATAGATTGTCAAAAAGGTTGAAAGCATCTTCAGAGATAGAGTTAGCAGTAGAGATCATATCTTTTAAATCTTCATCAATATCAAAAGAGGAGATTTTAGTTGAGACATAATTGAGTATCATTTTAAGGGTAGCAAGGGGCGACCTCAAATCGTGAGCTATAACAGAGTACAACTTATCTCGGGAGGAGATGGTAGCAGATAGCTCCTTAGCCTGCTTTAGAATTAGCCTTTTAGAGGCAATTATTGAGAGTTGGAAACGGATTCTCATTAAAAGAACCTCGTTATTAAATGGTTTGGAAACAAAATCATTAGCTCCGGCCTCAAATCCTATAACAATATCTTCACTATCGTTTAGTGCTGTGAGCAATATTATCGGGAGATCGTCAAGTTTCATTTTTTCCCGTATATGCCGACATAAATCATAACCATTTATCTCAGGCATCATAACATCAACGAGGGCAAGATCTGGGGCCTTTTTCTCAATTATTTCAATAGCCTCCCTACCATTTGATGCAGTCACAATATTAAAATGATGACGAGTCAAAATAGCTTTTAGCAACAAGACATTAGATGGAATATCATCAACAACTAATATCTCATAATCTGAGGGATCTATATTCATATCTTTAGTTTGAAATAATTAATCGTTTTCATAAGCCCCTCTTCAATAGAGATCTTCGGATACCAATTAAATCGTTCTTGAGCAAGAGTAATATCGGGTTTTCTCTTTTTAGGATCATCACTTGGAAGAGATTTGTATATTATTTTCGACTTTGAATTTGTCATCTTAATAATCATCTCTGCTATCTCTGTTATCGTCAACTCATTTGGATTACCAACATTGAGTGGGCCTATGAAAGAAGAAGGAGAGTTCATCATTAAAATCATAATATCTAATAAATCATCAACATACATAAAACTTCGTGTCTGTAAACCATCACCATAAACGGTAATATCTACATTCCTAAGAGCTTGCAAAATAAAATTAGAAATTACTCTTCCATCATTCAGTTGCATATTAGGACCGTAAGTATTAAAAATTCTTATGAGTTTGATTTTTGTTTCAGCTTGTCTATGGAAGTCCATAAACAGAGTTTCTGCACATCTTTTCCCTTCATCATAGCAAGAGCGGATCCCCACAGGGTTGACATTTCCCCAATAATCTTCTGTTTGGGGATGAACAAAAGGATCACCATAAACTTCACTTGTAGAGGATTGAAGAATGGTCGCATCTACTTTAGTGGCAAGTTCCAACATATTGATAGCTCCCATAACAGATGTTTTAACTGTCTTTATAGGGTTGTATTGATAATGAATAGGTGATGCCGGGCAGGCTAAATTATATATATAATCGACCTCTAAGTGATAGGGTTCTGTTATATCGTGACGAACGACCTCAAATAATGGACTCTTCATCAAATCCAAGACATTCTCAGTACTACCGGTAAAGAAATTATCTAAGCAGACTACATAATGACCCTGTTGAATAAGCCGCCTGCATAAATGAGATCCGATAAAACCGGCTCCCCCTGTAACAAGAAATTTCTTCATAGATTAACAGCGGATAATCTAAATTTATCCATTTTTTATTCTTTCAATAGAGTGCAAATATAATAAATTAAACTAATTTATCATTTCTTCCCACACTATAATATCTGAAACCCCCATCAACTACCTCCCTATAGTCATATATATTTCTTCCATCAACAATAATATTATCCTTCATAATCCCCTTTAATCTTTTAAAATCAAGGATTCTAAATTGTTTCCATTCTGTCAGTAAAGCTACAGCATCTGCCTCATTTGCAGCATCATAAATATCCTTACAATATTCGATACGATCACCCATTACCCCCCTGACAGCCTCGTTTGAGATGGGATCAAATACTCTGATCTTTGCAAAATCTTGTAGTAAAAGGGAGATTGTCACAAGTGAAGGAGCCTCTCTTATATCGTCTGTTCCCGGCTTGAAGGACAAACCCCAGATTGCAATTACTTTATCTTTGAGTTGTCCATTAAGGGCAAGTTTAAGTTTTTTATATACAATCTCTTTTTGGATATTATTGACCTCCTCTACCGATTTAATGATCTTCATCTCATATCCATTTTCAGCAGCTGTACTGATCAAAGCCTTAACATCTTTGGGAAAACAAGAACCTCCATAACCGCAACCTGGATATAAAAACTTTGCCCCTATCCTCGTATCTGAGGCTATTCCAGATCTTACACTATTAACATCAGCACCTGTAAGTTCACACAATGTAGCCACTTCGTTAATAAAACTTATTCTTGTAGCCAACATAGCATTAGCTACATATTTTGTCATCTCTGATGAGAGAATATCCATAAAAATCACACGATAATTATTCAAAAGGAAAGGTCTGTAAAGTGATGACATCAATGCCCTTGCCTCTTCGGTCTCAACACCAATCACGACCCTATCTGGCGTCATAAAATCCTTAATAGCAACCCCCTCTTTTAAAAACTCAGGATTTGAAGCAATATCAAATGGAATATTTTCGCCCCGCTTTCTAAGCTCTTTTAAAACAGCCTCTTTAACTTTATAAGATGTACCTACAGGTACTGTACTTTTAGTAACTAATAGGGTAAACTTATTGACATACCGTCCAAAAGTCGAGGCAACTTCCAAAACATATTCCAAGTCTGCTCCTCCGTCACTCCCCTGCGGAGTACCAACAGCAATAAATACTATCTCCACATTATCAAGACAATCCTTCAGACTTGTTGTAAAATGGAGCCTTCCATCCGACACATTCTTATCGACAATTCCCTGTAACCCCTCTTCATAAATTGGAAGGATACCCATTTTAAGATTAAATATTTTATCTTCATCGATATCTACACACCACACATTTGCTCCCATTTCTGCGAAACAAGACCCAGAAACAAGACCTACATATCCAGTTCCGACAACAGCAATATTCATATAATCTTAAAATTAAATTTGTGGAGATGGGCGGAGCGACTCCGCTTCTTCTCCGAATTTACACTCCGTTAATATTCAATATATTATAATTTCACTTCTTATTCAAAAATCTTAATTTTCTGCCGCTACTTGTCGCGTTTCTGTCCCGATTTTGTCCCGGCACATTATTCTTTTTCATCTTTTAATCTCTCTAATTGGTGCAATTTATCCTCATCACCAAAAGTTTCGTTTCTGATTTTCGCACGAATAGCTTTGACCTGCTGTTCTGTGTAATCCTTCATACAACCATTCTGTCTATACCAGGCATCAATGATATCATAATCGTATGCATCGAGGAATAAATTCAACTCCTCGTCAGTGCATCCTGGCTCAACAGTTATTATCTTAAGTTGTACTGTATCATTATCGACCTCTTCATCATTTGATGGTTGAATACCCTCTTTTTTTGCTTTTTTGCGATCCCACCAATTTAGTAACTGCCATATTATTAATATAGCTGCAATCTCTATTATATATCTCCAGGTATCACTCATAGTGTTTTTATTTTAACTCTATTTCAGTATTTATCATTTATTAGATTGTTCAATAATACCTATAAGCCGGTTAATCTGCGCATCTTTCTCTTTGACAATATCTCTAAAAGCTCATCTCGTTATCACAATAATGATACAAAAATAACACTTTTTTAATCGGTAAATATACTAAAAATTAAGTAATGGTAAAATATGGAGACTGCATAAAGGTGGCAAAGAAGACGGGAGTACCCATTTCGTATGTAAGAATGATTAATCATCGCCGGATGACCGGGAAACATAATTTCTATTCGGATAAGTCTAAACGTGTAATTAAGGCTTTAGAAAGGCTCGATAAAGAATAACATCATATAGGGGCGGGGGCAAATTAGAATTGGTTTCAAAGGGGCAGAATCGCCTCAGGGATGGTATCCTTTTTCCAAGATTGGTATGTGTGGTGGTGGGGTATATCCGCCAGGCTGTAGCCCAATATTCAATAGATGATCTGCAGGGATGTAATGCCAACGCCATCCGTGCCCGTCAATATATGCTCAAGAATCAAAGTTTTTTCCCCACTTTTATGAACTCCGATGAGGCAAAATCAATGTCTAAGGAATATAATAGCAACGCAATACAAGATTTACTCGGTGCAGCGGAGTAGAGAAGAATATCTGATGTTTCTGTTTCTGCGTCTGTCTGGTCTTCGTCATTATGGCATTATCTGATATAGGTGTCGGTCGAGGCACTACAATAGAGGAGCGTGATCGATCAGGATGTAAACGCAAACAGTGGTACTCAAAACAACTTTTTCATCAGGTAAAAGTACTTGGTGTTTTAATAGCTGAGAAATATGGAGAATGAGCTGCATATGATCAACTAAATACCAAATAGATATCATAATTATCTTTTAGTATTATGATAATTACGTTTCTTTTTCTATTTTTGCAAAAAGCAAAGGTAAGTATGGCTCTTAACGATCACAATTTATGGAAAGCTGTTAAGTATGTTGCATTGTTCAACGTTCTTATTTGTATAAGTGATGACAATTGGTATGGAGCGGTTGGAATACTTATTTTACTTCTGTTAGCTTCTCCTATATACAATGCGCTAAACTACTGTTTAGGTAGCATAAGTGAAATATTTCGAAATAGATAATACATTACATTCAGTATAAAGTATTTACACAGATGACAAAAAAGACCTAATTAATAAGGTCTTTTTTTGTTCCATACTGGCGGGTCGAGTGTTATATTTTGCACTTGAAAAGAGAAGCGATATGGAGATTAAGTTTGATAAAAAATACCTTTCGGAACTACATTATAACGGCTGTTGCTCTGACAAAAAACACAGATACCAACCCGATATAGCGAAGCGTTACCAGCGTTGTATAAACCTAATGGAAAATGTACCAATGATAGAGAGCTTATATCAATATCACGCATTGAATTACGAAATACTAACTGATGACAAAACAACACTGAAAGGCAAATCCGACCTGCCGGGGGTGCTACTTGCAGGCAGTATATTAGCAAACGGAAATCAAGATACCTCCTTCGGTGCAAAAGCTAAGGATGCAATATATATATCAACAGGGGTATACAGGATAAACCATTGTATTGGCCACACAGAATACTATGTAAATGTGAGTGTACAAGGGGCGCAAGGTATAGCAGGAGTGGCAGAGAAACAATCAGATTATTTCACCGTAAACATCCGGTCATTCACAGGGGTACTCACAAACTTGCCATTTGACTACTCGGTCTTTGGCGAGAACTAAAAAAGAGAGGTCGTTATATAGCGGCCTCTCTTTCTTAATCTTATATTATCTATTCTACTGCTTCCCCTCTGCCTTTAGAGCTCTCCACTCAGCACCGGTGATAGGGACAAAGACATATGCACTGTCAAAAATCCTATAACACTCATCATACTCACCCCTGCCAAAAGCCTCCTTTATCTTCAATCCAGTCTCTCTGATAACCCGATTAGGAATATATGCAATAGTGTCGTATTTTGTTATCTGAATAGTAGCGTTAGTGTCTCTTCTGAACACCATATTATAGCCGTCAAGGATGGTTGGATACAATGTGGTATCTTGATAGTTGATGACGAAATCTGTCCAGAAGATAAACTTTGGGTTGATGGTGTCGCGCTGGTTCTCAGCAAAGCCCATAACAGGAAAGGAAGTACTATTATACACCAACCAGGAGATATCTTCTGTCTGTTTTACTATCTCCTTTGCAGAGAGGTGTGCAGGGTTCTCGGAGCTCTTCACCTCCGCTGCCGGACGAATATATATCTTGGCTTCAGGATCAAGAACGTTTTTCTTGACAGGCTTCTGACAACCAATAACCGCCAAGATGATACTTGCAACTAAAAAATATGTAAACTTTTTCATAATATGTATGTTTTGAGTTGTTTTACCCAACAAAGGTAAAAATTATTTACTTCTTTTAAGAACTCATTAAAACACATTTAAATGTTCATTAATATCAATTTAAACATCTTTTTCCCTTTCCTTTTCTAGCCTTGCTTTCCCTTTCCGAAGCCTTGCTTCCCATTTTCGAAGCCTTGCATTCCCTTTCCGAAGCATTGCATTTCCTTTCCGAAGCCTTGCATTTCCTTTCCGAAGCATTGCATTTCCTTTCCGAAACCTTGCATTCCCTTTCCGAAGCATTGCATTTCCTTTCCGAAGCCTTGCATTTCCTTTCCGAAGCATTGCATTTCCTTTCCGAAACCTTGCATTCCCTTTCCGAAGCATTGCATTTCCTTTCCGAAGCATTGCATTTCCTTTCCGAAGCATTGCATTTCCTTTCCGAAACCTTGCATTTCCTTTCCGAAGCCTGAGTTTACACAAAATGGTGACCGTGGATGTATGCTCGGAGGTGGCTTTAGACACGCTCACCCCTTTCAGAGATGTCTGCAGGGCACATTGATGTGTCCAAAGCCTTGGTTTTTGACCCGGAATGGTGGCTTTAGACACGCTTACCCCGCTTAGAGATGTCTGCAGGGCACATTGGTGTGTCCAAAGCCTTTTTTTCATCTGTCCCGTATCTGTCCCGTTTTGAGTTTAAAATTTATTAAATCAATCAAAATCAGATACTTAACTTAAAAAAGTGGAGATGGGCGGACTCGAACCGCCGTCCAAACACAGCATCCAAAAGTTTTCTACATATTTAGTTTGTATTTGGTTGTCGGGGAATAACTGCAAACAAACAGGCTATTATACCCTTATCCTCTATTTCTTAAAACGCTTTAGAGAAATCCACGTTAGCAGTCGTCTTTAATGATACCCCAAATGCCAAACATAGATGACATAAAGTTTGGCGGGATACTCGTCGCTACTACCCTTGGCAGTGCGATTAAGTTAATAAGCTTGGCTTATTAAGCAGCGAGTGCGTAATTATTGTTGCCTTTTAATGGCTTGAGATCTGAGATTTACGGGCAAAATCCCGACGCCCGATATGCTTACTTTCCGATGTCTTATGCTGTCAAAACCAAAACATCCCCATAATTTTGCAAAATTAGTAATTTTTTTCAGTATTATCCCGTTTACCACTAATTTCAGGATACACAATCCGTTCGTGATAGATTTGAGTAATATGCCTTTTGAAGAACTCTTTCAATAAGGTTATCTCCCGAATGGAAATATCTGCATTGATAAGTTGCGAGTCTGAGAGTCTGCTCGCTATGATTGAATCGACCAATATAGAGATACTTTCATAAGAGTAATCTTTAAGAGTCCTCGATGCCGCCTCGACAGCATCTGCCATAAGGACAATAACTTGCTCTTTGGTCGTTGGCAAATTACCCTGATATTTGAATGGTTCAACATTGTTAGGATCCCCTCCAGACTTACAATAGACGACATAAAAATAGTTGGTAAGGGTCTGAGCATGATGTGTTTTAATAAAATCGACAACTATTCCTGGCAATTTATGCTTTTTAGCTATCTCCACCCCATCATCAACATGTTTTATGATTTGTTGTGCACTTTCGATAGGAGAGAGAAGTTTATGGTAGTCTATCCCAGGAGCTTGATTCTCTACAAAACAAAGGGGATTTTTTATCTTTCCAATATCATGATATAACGCCCCAACCTTGGCAAGCTGAATATTAGCCCCTATCTCTCTCGCCCCATCTCCCGCAAGATTTGACACTTGTAATGAGTGTTGAAATGTCCCTGGAGCCTTATGAGAAAGCTCTTGCAAAAGTAAGTTATTGGTATCTGATAGGTCAACGAGTCTCGAATTTGAAACAAGTGAAAATATTTTTTCAAATAGAAAAGAGACAGGATACGCAGCAACAACAAACAATGCATTTGCTGCAATATAAAAAAGATAGGTGGTATCAAACATCAACAGGGAGCCGTCATAAGAGAGTTTAAATCCTATGTATGAGACTAATACCACAATAAAAATAAAGAATGAATTTAGAAACTGCATCCACCCCTTATTGAGATAGTAAAACGAAATCAAAGCGACAACACCAGCAATGAGATTCATAAAATAGAGTTGTACACCATTTTGAGACAAAATTAAGAGAGGAATCAAAATGATTGCATACAGAGGGAATACGAGAGACTGTTTGAAAAACGAGAAGAGATAAAGGGCAAAAACAGCATAGGGAACCATAAAAAGAAATTCCACATTGATGTTCCTAACAATAATTGTTGCTATAAATGAGACTAAGAAAATTGTCAAAATAAAATAATACATATTTAGATTGGCAAATATCTTAATATCAATAAAATATATAACTGCAAAAATCAGCATCAATAAGATCACAATCAAAATAGCGTGTCCTGATAACAAACCGACAAAAGAGCCTGTATATCCATAACTCAATTCATACTCAGCTTTATATGAGTCAAGAAACTGCTCAATTTCAGCAGTTACTATTTCCCCTTGAGATACAATAAGCTGCCCGGTATAAACCATCCCTTTTGTAGGTGAGATATAATCTACTGCCTCCTTATGAATCAAATCTGTTTTATTTTTGTCATATATGAGGTTAGGAACCAAATAATCAGCTATTTTAAGGGCATTAAATAGTGAATCGGCATTAATATCGGGATATGTCCTTCTTATATTGTTTTTAATAAAAACACTTGCCCTTCTAATATCGAAAACCTCTGATGCAGGCACCTCTATTGCACGCCTGTCACGCTGAACTATAATCATCCTATCTGATGAGTATGTTTCATCCATAACTGCTGAGAGACCAACTTTGTATATCTTATCCATCGACTCCAAAATATCGATGATATAGTGCCGATCCCTCATTTTATCTTGCTGAAGAGATTTTATTTTTTCAATTTGTAAAGGGTATATAGATACATTATAATCGTAATAGGGCACTATCTTTGAAGCATTACTCTCCTTCTCTTTCAAAAGTTCCATTTCTGTTTTAAGAATTGGAAAATCCATTGGAGCTAAAAGAGTTTCGTATATCCAAGGCCTCCCTTTTTGATACTTGTATTTAAATTTCCCCTCATTCGGGAAGAAAAACAATACTATAACCAAAACTACAGCCAAGGCTATATAAATTTTTGGATTCTTCAAATAATTTACCCTATCCATCTACCCATTAATAGCTTTATTTTGCATAACATCTGAATTGTAAAATCCTTTATCTAACTTCTTCTTAACATCGGAAAAAGCGTTTAATGTATACTCTACATCTTCCAATGAGTGAGAAGCAGTAGGGATAATTCTAAACATAATAACCCCCTTAGGAACAACTGGATACACAACCACTGAACAGAAAATACGATAATTCTCTCTCAAATCCACTACTATATTTGTTGCTTGAGGAATGGTCCCATTAATAAAAACAGGAGTCACACAAGCCTCCGCAGGGCCTATATCAAAACCCCTCTGACGCAATCCATTTTGCAATGCACGGGTGATAATCCAAAGCTTATCCCTCAACTCATCACCCTCGGCACTTCTGATGATCTCCAATCTTTTTAAACATCCCTCAACAATCGGCATTGGAAGCGATTTTGCATAAATTTGAGAACGAAGATTATATCTTAAATAATTAATAATAGACTTTGGACCTGCAACAAAACCACCTATTGTAGCCATCGCTTTTGCATAGGCACCTATGTAAAGATCTATCTGATCCATAACCCCAAAATGTTCTGATGTTCCCCTACCATGTTCTCCCATCACTCCAAACCCGTGGGCATCATCAATTAAGATTCTGAAATTATATTTCTTCTTTAACGCAACTATTTGATCCAAAATACCAAGTGCTCCGGTCATACCGTAAACCCCCTCCGTAATAAGGAGTACTCCTCCACCTGTCTCTTCACAAAGCTTCAATGCACGTTGAATAGTTTTTTCACATTTTTCAATATCATTATGAGGATAAACCATCCTTTTACCCATATGAAGACGACATCCATCTATCAAACAGGCATGAGCTTCAGAGTCGTAAACTATAACATCGTGTCTGGTAAGAAGGGCATCAATCGTTGAAAATATCCCCTGGTAACCGAAATTAAACAAAAAAGCATCCTCTTTACGCTCAAAATCAGCAAGTTCCCTTTCAAGTTTTTCATGAAGAGATGTTTGTCCCGACATCATCCTTGCCCCCATAGGATAGGCCAATCCCCATTTCACTGCAGCCTCTCCATCAACTCTACGAACCTCGGGGTGATTTGCCAAACCAAGATAATTATTCAGACTCCAACACAATACTTCGTGTCCATTAAAAATCATCCTCGGCTTTATCTCACCCTCTAATTTTGGGAAGGTAAAATATCCGTGTGATTTAGTACGATACTGTCCGAGAGGACCACCCTCATCTTTGTTTATTCTTTCAAAAATATCCATAAAAATATTAATTAGTCAATTTTAATTACGCATCTATATTTGCATATTTTGCATTTGCCTCGATAAACTCTCTACGAGGGGCTACATCATCACCCATCAACATTGAGAATATTCTGTCTGCCTCAGCAGCATTATCGATTGTAACTTGTTTTAAAAGCCTTGTTGAAGGATCCATTGTGGTGTCTTTCAATTGCTCTGCATTCATTTCACCGAGACCTTTGTACCTCTGAACTGTAACATTTGTATCTACACCTTTTCCTATCTCCTGTATTGCAGCCTTTCTATCATCCTCTGTCCAGCAATATTTTTCATCTTTCCCTTTTTTACTTTTAACCCTGTATAAAGGGGGATTTGCAATATAAACATAGCCATTCTTTATCATATCAACCATATGTCTAAAGAAGAATGTCAATATCAAAGTAGCAATATGGCTTCCGTCAACATCGGCATCGGTCATTATTATAATCTTATGATATCTCAATTTAGAGATATTCAACGCTTTACTATCTTCTTCTGTGCCAATGGTAACCCCAAGGGCAGTATATATATTTCTGATCTGCTCACTCTCAAGCACCTTATGCTCCATAGCCTTCTCGACATTCAAAATCTTACCCCTTAATGGAAGAATAGCTTGAAAAGTCCTATCACGACCTGTCTTTGCGGTCCCCCCTGCAGAATCCCCCTCGACGAGGAACAACTCACATCTTGCAGGATCTCTGTCCGAGCAATCGGCAAGTTTTCCAGGAAGTCCCGCTCCAGACATAACTGTCTTACGCTGAACTAATTCTCTCGCCTTACGAGCTGCATGACGAGCAGTAGCTGCCAAAATAACCTTATCAATTATATTCTTAGCATCCTTTGGATTCTCTTCGAGATAATTTTCAAGGGCACTCTTAGTAGCCTGAGAAACAGCTGCATCAACCTCACTATTACCCAATTTGGTCTTTGTTTGCCCCTCAAATTGAGGCTCAGCTATTTTAACAGAAATAACAGCAGTCAGCCCCTCCCTGAAGTCGGAAGCATCAAGATCAAATTTCAATTTTGAAAGGAAACCATTCTTCTCCGCAAAACTTTTAAGTGTATTTGTCAAGCCACGCCTAAAACCTGTAAGGTGTGTACCACCCTCTATAGTGTTGATATTGTTTACATAAGAGTGAATATTCTCCGAGAAACCAGTATTGTACTGCATTGCAATCTCAATAGGGAAACCCGATTTATCAGATTCAAGATAGATGGGGGTGTCTGTCAGTTTCTCCCTGTTTCCATCAAGATAACAAACAAACTCCTTCAACCCGAGATCCGAATAAAAAACCTCATATTTTTCACTAACATTATCAATATCCGAATCATCGATAATCTCACCATCTATTTTCTCGGACACCTTCCTCTCATCCTTTAGTGTCAACTTAATCCCTTTATTTAGGTATGCCAACTCTCTCAGACGAGCTGAAAGGATGGAGTAGTTATACTCTGTAAGTGTTGTGAATATTTCAGTATCAGGCTTAAATGTAATAATAGTTCCGGTCTTATCAGACACCCCTATCTCCTTTACAGGATACTTTGGGATACCTTTGCTATACTCTTGAACAAATATTTTTCCTTCACGATGAATCTCTGCTTTTAGATAAATCGAGAGGGCATTCACACAAGAGACACCAACACCGTGAAGACCACCAGAAACTTTATAGCTATCTTTACTAAACTTACCTCCGGCGTGAAGCACCGTTAAAACTACCTCAAGGGCAGATTTTCCCTCTTTTTCGTGGATGCCTGTAGGGATACCACGTCCATCATCTTTGACAGTGATGGAGTTATCAGGATTTATAATAACATTTATCTCACTACAATAGCCTGCAAGCGCCTCATCTATTGAATTATCTACAACTTCATATACCAAATGATGTAACCCTCTTGATCCTATATCACCGATATACATTGAAGGTCTTTTTCTTACAGCCTCAAGTCCCTCTAAAACCTGAATACTATCTGCTGAATATTGATTTTCGGCAGCATTTATTTTACTCTCTGTCATTCTTCTTTATTTCTAATAATAAGGGGACAAAGATAATAAAAAAATTACAATTTAAGATATATACCTGCACCAATATTTATCCCAGGTTGCAAATAATACTGAACATACTGTATATCATTATTTATCAGATTTTTACCATCGATAAATAGGGAAAACTTGGAATTAAATGAATATGTAAATTTGAGTCCGAGATCCACAAATGGAGCTATTCTGACCGAAGAGTTTTGTGAGATCTGCGAATAGCCATTGACTGCCCCTCGGTAATAACAATTCAACTCAATAAAGAATCTTTTTCTAAGGTTATATATCCCAAATAATTTCGCCTCAAAAGAGGGAAGCATATAGAGGTTCGTATCATCAAAATAATAGTGATACTTAAATTCGCCACCCCCAGTAAAATCACTACTATTCCAATATAATTCACACCCTGCCGAGACAACTTTATTGTTCGAGTAATAAAGATTTTGGTAATTATTATTGATATCGGCACCAAAAGTCACCATATTATTTATGGTAGCATAAGAGGCAGAAACATTGTAACTAAATCTATCTTTTACAACACCTCTGACAGAAAACTCCCCTCTGAAAGGGGATGATGTCGTATGCATCTCACTACCGGTCGATAACCAAGGATTATATTTGAAAAGCTTTGTAAAGAAGTTGGTTTCATTATATCCGTCAAGTTTGAGAGATAACCACAATTTTGTCTTAACAGCTTCAAAAGTCGCGGAAACATCCGGAAAAACAGGTAGTTTGGAGGCTATCGGATAATTTCCGGCAAAAGTTACTCCAGCCTTGATATTCCATCTCTCACCATCCCATCTATACATAGGGGTAACCTGATAATCACCTATCGAACTGTTAGAGTTTTGAGTATATATACCGGTAACTGACTTGAACCCGATAAGAACTTTATGTTCCTCTTTAAAGGCAGCTCCAATCTCACCATTAACATCTATTAAATGTTCTGTCAGACTGGGGAGGATTAGGTACTGATTGTTATCCTTCAGATAATTGTAATTGAGATTAATATTATAATAGAAAGCGTTTTTATTATTATTGGTAGAGCGAAGCAATATCTTTGCAGACATATCATCATATGTATGGGACAAGATCTGCGAAGGGGAGATCATTGTGTAATGTCCTCCATAATAGGTGTAATAATTATTATTATAATCAAAGCCAAAAATCAGCTCTCCTTTTTTCCAAGAATATCCACTCTTAAAACCTGCTCTATTTGTCATTCTATCTCCCCTAATGGTGTAATCTGAGCCAACTTTACCCCAAAAAGAGTCGTGATTATAATAAAACATCAATGAGAATTTTTCACCTGTTCGGGGCTGTATGTAGATATCGGCTTGAGGCAACCAAGGAAAAGCCATAGCTATTTTAGCATACAAAACGGGGTATTTCACCTTTCCTACACCACCTATTTCAATAGAGTTTGTATGGGAAAACTCATATAAATCTTTATAGGGGCGATCGAATGCATAGTAGTCGAAATTTAAGTTAAACTTCAACAAAGTATCTGAAAACTTGGTATTTAGAGGGGATTTAACTATCTCCATCAATTTTCCCTCAAATTCCCTTTTTACCTCAACTGTTGAATTTATATTTTGTTGACCCAATGCAGATATTGCAAAAAGAAGGGAGAACAAACTCAAAAATATATAGCGGACTCTTTCTTTAATTGTCATATTATGATTCATATTATGCTATTTTAAAGTTGTTTTAGAGAGACGATGTAATCTCATATCTACTTGCTCCAATATATCATCAAGTTTACTGGAGGGTTCATACCCCTCTTTAATACTTGTAAATGTTGCTTTTGCTTGATCAAACTCACCCTGTTCTGCAAAAGAATCTCCCAATACTATAAAACTCTTTGCCAACCAATATGAATTTGGAGTTTTAGAGTCGGACAACTCATACACCCTTTTCTTAACCAACTCAAACATCCCCTCATCGTAAGCATCTAAAATAAGTAAATATGCAGCCTCCGCTCCATAATCGGTAAGATTGTTTTTCGAAACATCCTGAAGAAGAGATATTGCCTCCTCTCGTCTGCCAAGAGAGAGTGAGGATTTTGCCATAACATATTTAAACTCAATGGTATATTCATTATCAGCTTTTTCTGACATCAACAACTCTTTTGACTGATTATATGCCGCTTCGTACGATTTATTTTTAAAATATGACCTCATAAGTCCCAATTTTGCCTCTTTTATATTGTTTTCCAATTTTGCAATATATAAAAGTGCCTCATAGGCCTTTATCGCTTTATCATATTTTTCCAAATCGTAAGATAGTTTTGCGTAATATAGGGTTGAAAGCTCCTCAAAGGATTCGTCCCCAATCAACATTACTTTATGAAAAGCATCAGCAGCAGCCTCTTTTTTATTCATATTCAGCAAGGTCTCACCCAAATAAAAATAGGCTTGAGCACTCTTTACACCTTTTGGATATTTCTTAACAAACGACGACAATACCCTATTTGCCTCTACGAAATTTTTGGACAAGAAGATTTGTTCAGCAGAGTTAAATAACATCATTTCCCTCTCTGTTGCGCTTTTTACCGAAGACATTCCTATCCTTTCCAAATATGCAAGATACTCTTCCGGTCGATTTTGAAGCTGATAGATACTCTCAATACCTGCAAGTGCACTCTGTAAATCTTCTGTAATCTTAGTACTTTCAACAACTGCTGAGAAATACTCAAGCGATTTATCATAATCCCCTTTATTTGAGAAAATCATCCCAAGCTCCAAAAGAGACTTGCTGTAATAGACACTATCTTTCACATTTTTTAGAAGATAATTAAAACACTCAAATGATCGATCTATATCACCTATCTGAACATAAGTCCGCCCCAATTCAAAAACCGCTTTCGGGTATAACGGAGAATTACTCCCCTTTGAATAAATATTATTCAGTATCTCTATTTTCTTACTATCCTTAGATATAAGTCCGTAAGAAACAGCACTTTGATATGAGGCATAAATATCAGAAGAGTTGTTATTTAACGCTGCAACTTCGTTATACAATTCGGCAGCCCTTTCATAGTCGCGGATCATATAATATGAGTCTGCCAACCTTGTTTTAGCTTCTGAGGAGAGTCTCCTTTGGGAGGGGGAAAGCTCAAGATACCGTTTCATCCACATAATCGAATTATTATAGTCATTAATTCTCAGGTAGCCGTACCCTAAATTGAATAAAAGGGTAGGATATTCGGAAGTCATACGGAAATTGTTATTTTTATATAGGGATAGATTTAAATCGATGGACTCTTGAAAAAGATTTGTTCTAAAGTAGGATTCAGCTAACCAAAATTTCGCCAAAATGGCAAGTGAAGTGTTGTTTACTCCATTATCAATAGAGAGGTTAAAATGGGTAATAGCACCTCTGTATGAGCCACTTTCAAACAATTGCATAGCTCTAAAAAATGCAGCTTTTTGCAAATTGATCCTCATAGCCGGTGTTAATGAACGGATCTGTTGGAGAGCAGTAATTGCTGATTTATAATCTTTCTTTAGGAGGTAAGAGGTAGCAATATAATTGTATATTTCATCCGATTTTATAGAGGATGGATATTTTTGTAAATATGTTTGAAATCCCTCTATATCAGAATTTATATCGAACGACAATTTTGCGTATTGGAACATCGATTCGGATGTTATGGTCTCGTCGAATACCATTTCAGAAGCAGCCTTGAATGCATCCATAGCATTATGCTTATTTTTTAAATAGAGATATGAGTTCCCAATATAAAAAAAAGCACTCTGGCCTAAAGAGTCATCAGAAGAGGTAACCTTTGAAAATGCCTCTATCGCTGCCAAATAAGACTTCAACGAATAGGAGACAATGCCAAGGTAATAATTGTCTTTTTTTGAAAGATCTTCTTTGTTTTTAGAAAAAATATCAAAGTATTTCTTTGCTTTTTCCGGGTCATTCTTAGCAAAATATGCCTCGGAGATCATCCTTGCCACTTTCTCCCTTAGGGAAATATCCACAACCCTTAAAACTCCATCTCCATTGTTTACAACATAGTCATTATCACCCTTCATTAGTTTTGATTCTAAAAGATAATATTTTGATAATGAGGAATATCTATCATTATTAAGCAACTTTTTGAAGTAAGATATTGCATTATCGAATTCTCGATTCATATAGTGTAAATAGCCCAAATAATAGATACTTGAAGAGGAAAACGGAGTTGCTCCGAAGGATAAAATCTTATTGAAACCAGAAACTGCCTCCTCATTTTTTCCTATCCTCATATAACAATAAGATTTATTATAAATATATTCTATCTTATCCTTTCTCAATAGATTACGATCCCCAATGGAGTTCATTATCTCCAACGATTTAGAATAATTGCTGTTTTTAAAATAATATTGAGAGTAATAAAACTTTGCTGTTGCAAACTCCGGCGAATTCGAATATTTTTTTTCACACTGTATCATAAGGGGATCTAAATTCGGCCTCTCAAGTTTAATTTTACAAATCAACTTATAAATCTCCACCTCAGATCTCAGAATCGAATTGTCGCTATCGATCAGATTATCGATATTATCTAATTCAGCAAGTGCTGAAACAAACATATCATTATCTATAAGCTCCTTCACTTTATCCACCTTCCCCTCAATAATATTTTTATTTTGTCCAAATACGAGATCAGAGGGAACAGATAGGAGGAGAAATATTGCAACGAACACTGTATAGAAACGTACCATATTTTGATTCATTACTTTTTATTTATTAATCTACAAAAATAGGAATAAAAGCTCATTTTTTATACTTTTGTAAATTGATATATCAAAAATGGAAGATAAAATAATTGAATTTATAGGAGTTGATATTGTCAACGGCAATAATCTTGTTATGTCTGATATGTCGTTGTATATAAATAAAGGCGATTTTGTTTACATAATCGGGAAGGTTGGTAGTGGCAAAACCTCCATAATCAGAGCAATGATCGGAGAGACTACCATCTCAAAAGGGGAGGCAAGGTTAGCCGAATTTAATCTTAGAAAATTAAAGAAAAAGCAAATTCCCTTTTTAAGAAGGAGAGTCGGCGTTGTGTTTCAAGATTTCCAGTTACTTATGGATCGATCTATCTACGATAATCTTCTATTTGTCCTAAAAGCAACAGGATGGAGAGACCAAAAGGCTATAAAAGAGAGGATAAATCAAGTACTTAGCGATGTAGGAATGCAACTCAAATCTCACAAGATGCCTCATCAACTATCAGGGGGAGAACAACAGAGAATAGCTATAGCAAGGGCACTACTAAACAGCCCAGAGATCATTTTAGCAGATGAGCCTACCGGCAATTTGGATAGTGATACCGCAAATGGGATAATGGATCTCCTTATGTCTATTCACGAAAAACAAAATCCAGCGATCATTATGGTTACACACAATCAAAGTCTATTGAACAGATATCCAGGAAGGACATTAATGTGTGAAGACCTCTCCTGCAAAGAGATTCAAAATTCATTAGACTATAATATTGATTTCTCCGAAGTTCTATAAAAGTGATTGATAGATATACTCATATACTGAATTGGTTTTTGGAAAATGTCCCCTCCCCAAAATCGGAATTGAATTACCAAACCCCATTTCAACTGATAATTGCAGTTATTTTATCGGCTCAATGTACCGATAAAAGGGTAAATATGTGCACCCCTCCGCTTTTTGAAAAGTACCCTACCCCTGAACTCCTTTCGGAAGCAAGGGTGGAGGATGTTTTTGAACTCATTAAGTCTATTTCCTTCCCGAATAATAAATCACATCATCTGATAGAGATGGCAAAACAACTTGTAAATGAGTATGATTCCAAAATTCCATCTGATGTTGAACAGTTGCAAAAATTGCAAGGGGTAGGGAGAAAAACTGCAAATGTAGTGGCCTCAATTATCTATAACAAACCGGTAATAGCTGTTGATACTCATGTTTTTAGAATATCCAAACGTCTCGGACTGTCTGATGGAAAAACCCCGGAAGCGGTAGAAAAAGACCTAACAACATATATTCCGGAGAATCTCAGAGCAGTTTCACACCACTGGCTTATCCTACACGGCAGGTATATCTGTACTGCACGCAAGCCAAAATGCGGAGAGTGCGGACTAAAAGATTGGTGCAAATTCTACCCTCTTGGGTGATATTGCAATATTTTTTGTTGCCACTTCTTAGTATCAATATGAGTATAAATCTCTGTTGTCAAGATACTTTCGTGTCCTAACATCTCTTGAACAACCCTCAGATCAGCCCCGTTTTCAACAAGGTGAGAGGCGAAAGAGTGACGAAAAGTGTGAGGTGAAACCACTTTTTTAACCCCTGCTATCATAGCTTGATCACGTACAATCATAAAAATCATTTCGCGAGTGAGCTTTTTGCCCCTTCTATTGAGAAATAAAACATCGTCTGTCGCCCCGGAATAGAGTCTTTTGGAAGAGGCAAGATAATTCTTAACAGCCTTTAGAGCAGGATCTCCTATAGGCACAAGACGCTGCTTATCTCCCTTTCCTATAATCCTTACAAAAGAGTCGTCAAAGAAAAGATCAGATATTTTCATATTAACCAACTCGCTGACTCTCAAGCCACAAGAATAAAGTACTTCAAGAATAGCCCTATTCCTACACCCCTCATCCTTAGAGAGATCTACCGAAGATAAAATACTCTCAATCTCCTCGACTGATAAAACTTCGGGCAGAGATAAGGTCAATTTCGGAGAATCTACCAAATCGCAGGGGTTTGAAGAGACTCTACCCTCAGTCTCAAGGTATTTATAGAATGATTTTATCGAGCTTATCACCCTTGCTTGAGATCTTTTTGAAATAGAGTGCTCTATCTCAAAAATCAGAAAAGAGTTTATCCTCTCAGATGTCATCGAATAGGGAGAAATATCTTCCGAAAATGCGGCAAGTTTATTAATATCTGAAATATAAGATGAAATTGTATTTAATGACAATGCCCTCTCCAAACGGAGGTAAAACCGGAAATCAGCAATCGCACTTTTCCAGACCTGCCTATACATATTTTTAAAATTGATTTTGTAGCCCCACCGCGACTCGAACGCGAATTTGAAGTTTAGGAAACTTCCGTTCTATCCCTTGAACTATAGGGCCATTTTTATTTCAGACTGCAAATATATTAAAATTCCCAATTAATCCACTACTTAATGACTTCTCCGCTTGAATAATCATATTTGTAATAGCTGCAGAACTTGACGCACCGTGCCCGATTATCACAGGAGACGAGACCCCTAACACCGGGGTTCCTCCGTATATTTCATAATTGAACCTCTCAAAAAACTGATCATTTATACCTCTTGAAGAGATAATTTCATACATAGCTTCAGCCTGTTTAAGACATATATTCCCTGTAAAACCATCTGTAACAATAACATCTGCAATGCCCCCGTTAAAGAGATGATTCGACTCTATATTCCCGACAAAATTAAATTGATCAGAACAAGCCAATACCGGATAGGCCTCTTTATATACCATATTCCCTTTTCCCTCCTCCTCTCCTATATTTAGTAGGGCAACTCTGGGATTAGAAATTCCCATCATTGTTTTAGCATATATATCTCCGAGAAGGGCAAATTGGTATAAGATATCAGAATTACAATCGGCATTAAAACCAACATCCAACAACAAAATAGATCCACCTGTCAAGACAGGTAACTCAACAGAGATACAAGGTCGTATAACCCCTTCCACCCGTTTTATAACAGTGACACAACCTGCCAACATCGCGCCTGTATTTCCTGCACTTGCAAAAGCATCTATTTCACCCTTTTCCAACATATTAAATCCAACTGCAATACTCGAATTCGACTTCTTAAAAAAAGCTTTTACAGGGTGTTCGTCCATAGCTATATTTTCAGAACAATGGACAATAAAAAAATTACCGGGATCAAAGCCATTACTACGGCTAATCTCGGTAATCTCATTTTGATCTCCGAAAAGGAAAAACTGAACTTTCTCGGAAAGCTTACGATAGGCTTCTATTGCACCAAGAACTATATTCTTTGGGGCATAATCGCCACCCATCGCATCAACTCCGATTTTCAGCATAATCGGAATATTATTATTCTGCGCTCTTTTCTACCAAAAGACGTCCGCGATAATATCCACACTCGGGGCAAACGCGGTGATATAATACCGCTGCTCCGCAATTTGAACAATTTGCTAATGTGGGAAGTACAGCTTTATCGTGAGTTCTGCGTTTATCTCTGCGCTGCTTTGAAATTTTGTGTTTCGGATGTGCCATTTTATCTTATTATTTGTATTATTTCATTATATCTTTCAACTTTTCCAACACCTTAGGATCACACTCACCTTCGGGATGAACTTTTCTAATCGGAAAACTCAAGCAAACATAATCATAGATCAGTTGGCTTAAATCGAGATCTGATTCATTCTTATCAAGAATTATCATATCATCTACTCCCCCATCCGAATCATCATCCGACCAAGACGAAAACTTTACGGTAAAAGGGGCTGAAACAGATACCGGCAACTTTAAATCCTCAAGACATCTGTCACAAGGGACAATAACAAACCCCTCAATATCCATTTCTGCTTTCACCCACCCTACCGATTTACTAATCTTAATGTTAACATTCAGATCGGCATCGGAAACAATATCATTTTCATAAGATTCAAAAAAAGTCCCATCAATAGGAATATCAACAATATGTTCACCTAAAGTCAAACCTTTTATGTCTATCTTACAATTCATCTCCTCAATTCTTTTGGGGCGGCAAAGTTATAAAAAATTTTATGATAAAATCAACCTTTTCTCCGTTTTCTTTCCGTCTCGTCCAAAATAATCTTTCTAATCCTCATAGACTTCGGTGTAACTTCGACCAATTCATCCTCTTGAATATACTCAAGTGCCTCTTCTAAAGAGAACTGAATAGGGGGCGGAAGCATAGCTTTATCATCGGTTCCTGACGCCCTGACATTGGTCAATTTCTTTGTTTTGCAAATATTGATACTCAAATCTGCCCCCCGAGTATGCTCTCCAACAACCTGTCCTGAATAGATCTCCTCACCCGGGAAAATAAAAAATTTACCCCTATCTTGTAACTTATCCATAGCATAAGCAACTGACAATCCTGTCTCAATTGAGACTAAAGATCCGTTATTACGTTTCTCTATTTCACCTTTAAATGGTTCATAACCTTTGAACCTATGAGCTACTACTGCTTCACCTTGTGATGCCGTTAATAGATTACTTCTGAGTCCAATAAGTCCCCTTGCAGGTATATCAAATTCAAGATGGGACCTATCACCTCGACTCTCCATATGCATTAATGCAGCTTTACGCCTTGTTGCTATCTCAATTGCTTTACCTACCATCTCTTCAGGTATATCGATTGTCAGGCTCTCTATCGGTTCACACCTAACACCACCTATATTTTTATCAAGCACCTTAGGCTGACCTACTTGCAGTTCAAATCCCTCCCTTCTCATAGTCTCTATCAAAATCGAGAGATGCAATACACCTCTTCCATACACAATAAATGAATCTGCCCCAAGACCATCTTTAACCCTAAGGGCAAGATTTTTTTCAAGTTCTTTCTCAAGACGCTCTTTTAAGTGGCGTGAAGTGACATATTTCCCCTCTCTACCGAAGAATGGGGAATCATTGATGGTAAAAAGCATACTCATCGTCGGTTCATCTATCGAGATTGGGGGCAAAGCCTCAGGATTTTCAAAATCTGCAATAGTATCCCCTATCTCAAAGTCTTCAATCCCAACTACAGCACATATATCACCACTTGCGACCGAGTCGGTTTTTTGTTTTTCAAGACCTATAAAAACCATTAAGTCTTTGATCTTCTGTTTTTCTATAGTTCCATCCCTCTTACATAAAGAGACAGACATCCCCGGTTTCAGAGTGCCTCGATTAACCCTGCCTACAGCTATCCGCCCAACATAAGGGGAATATTCCAAAGAAGAGATTAATAATTGAGGGGTTCCAAGTTTTATTTCCGGAGAAGGAATCTCTGAAATAATAACATCAAGAAGTGCTGTGATATCTGTTGTAGGATTTCTCCAATCATTTGACATCCATCCTTGTTTAGCACTTCCGTAAACTGTCTTAAAATCGAGTTGCTCTTCTGAAGCGTTAAGTGAGAACATAAGATCGAAAACTTGTTCATTCACCTCATCCGGCCTGCAGTTTGGTTTATCAACTTTATTAATTACTACAACGGGCTTTTTACCCATCTCTATTGCTTTCTGGAGCACAAATCTCGTTTGAGGCATTGTCCCTTCAAAGGCATCGACCAAAAGAAGAACACCATCGGTCATATTTAATACCCTTTCAACTTCACCTCCGAAATCTGCGTGACCAGGGGTATCTATAATGTTGATTTTCGTCCCTTTATAAGGCACGGAAACATTTTTTGAAAGAATGGTTATTCCCCTTTCTCTCTCTAAATCATTATTATCCAAGATCAGTTCACCCAACTTCTCGTTATCCCTAGCGAGTTTAGCCTGATATATCATTCTATCGACAAGGGTTGTTTTACCATGATCGACGTGGGCGATAATTGCTATATTTCTAATGTTTTGCATATTCGAGCCGCAAAAATAGATATAAATTGACATTTTTGATTAAGAAACTTTTATTTTTTTGAGTACTTTTGCAGTCTAACGTATTTTTTATGACTGAAAAAATAGTAATCTTAGATTTTGGATCGCAACTTACTCAACTAATTGGTAGAAGACTAAGAGAAATCAATGTTTATTGTGAGATCTATCCTTTCAATAAAGTTCCTGCATTGGATAGTAGTATTAAAGGTATAATACTATCCGGAAGTCCCTACTCAGTTAGGGATCCGAAAGCTCCAAAAGTGGATTTGTCTCAGATAAAAGGGAAAATACCGCTAATGGCTGTGTGCTTTGGGGCTCAATACATAGCCCATAATTTCGGCGGAGAGGTAAATGCCTCTCTTGCAAGAGAATATGGCCGAGCAAATCTACACATAGATGAGAAATGTTGCTCTCCTCTTTTTAAAGATATCCCTCAAGAATCACAAGTTTGGATGTCCCACGGAGATACCATTGCGACACTCCCATTCGGTGGAAAAGCTATTGCCTCAACAAAAGATATACTAAATGCAGCTTTTTCAATTGAAGGGGAAAAGACATTTTGCGTCCAATTTCATCCGGAGGTATTTCATTCAGAATATGGTGCCAAAATGCTTGAAAATTTTGCGATCGATATTTGTAAATGCAAAGGGGATTGGACAGCCGATTCCTTTATCGAAAATGCTGTTGACGAGCTTAGGAAAAAAATCGGGAAGGATAATGTTATCCTTGGTCTTTCAGGTGGGGTAGATTCTTCTGTTGCAGCTGTTCTCCTTAATAAAGCTATCGGACAACAATTGACCTGCATTTTTGTTGACAACGGATTATTGAGAAAAAACGAATTCGAATCAGTTATTTCCTCATATAAAAATATGGGGCTCAATGTAATAGGTGTAGATGCCTCAGAATTATTCATATCTGCCCTTGAGGGTATTTCAGATCCTGAGTTAAAGAGAAAAGCGATTGGAAAGACTTTTATCGAGGTGTTCGACAAAGAGGCTCGCAAAATAAAAAATGCCTCTTGGTTAGCTCAAGGGACAATATATCCGGATGTAATCGAATCAGTTTCGGTAAATGGTCCCTCTTGTACCATAAAATCACACCACAATGTTGGTGGGTTGCCTGACAAAATGCATTTGAAGGTGGTTGAGCCTCTCCGCTCTTTGTTTAAGGATGAAGTTAGAAGGGTCGGACGTGCCCTCGGTATTAAAAACGAGTTGATTTCAAGACATCCATTCCCCGGTCCCGGACTTGGAATCAGGGTACTCGGTGAGGTCACAAAAGAGAAACTTGAAATATTGAAAGAGGCTGATGCTATCTACATTGATTTACTTCGCAATACCCCAGCCCCAAAAGGGTGGAAAGCTGCTTCAGGTGCAGCCCCCACAGATGATTCATATCTAACTCTCTACGATACAATATGGCAGGCAGGGACAATCCTCCCCCCTATTCGTAGCGTTGGAGTGATGGGTGATGAGAGGACATACGAATACACAATAGCATTAAGGGCTGTTGTCTCAACTGACGGAATGACAGCAGATTGGGTACATCTCCCTTACGAGTTTCTTGCAAAAGTTTCAAACGATATAATCAATAAAGTTCGCGGAGTGAACAGGGTTGTCTATGACATATCCTCAAAACCCCCAGCAACTATAGAATGGGAATAATTATGAAAATAGTTTTTTTAGATGCGATCACAATAGGTAAAGATATTTCATTGCAACCAATTAATTCGTTGGGTGATTTAAAGTTATATGACACCACTAAACCTGAAGAGGTTGATGAGAGGATAGCAGATTGCGATGTAGTTATCGTCAATAAAGTTGAGATCCGCAAAAATAATATTGAGCAAGCAAAGAATTTAAAACTGATTTGTGTAGCTGCAACAGGGGTAAATAATGTCGATGTAGATTATGCCACTTCAAAAAATATTCCTGTTAAGAATGTTGCAGGATATTCTACAGAAAGTGTTGCACAGGTAACCATTATGCATTTGTTAAATCTTGTCGGGCATGGAATATATTTCAACAATTTTGTAAAATCGGGTGAGTACTCTTCAAGAGGAGTTTTCACCGATGTTTCTACCCCTTTTTACGAATTAAAAGGTAGAAAGCTCGGCATAGTTGCGATGGGAAATATCGGGAGAAGAGTTGCGCAGATAGCCACAGTTTTTGGTATGGAGGTCTCATACTACTCAACATCAGGAACATCACACTGCACTGACTATCCATCAGTATCCTTAGAAACTCTTTTGTCAGAAAGTGATATAATCTCTATACACGCTCCCCTCAACGAGCGCACAAAAAACCTTATTACATATAATAAACTAAAATCGGCTAAGAGAAGCAGCTATCTTATAAATGTAGGTAGAGGCGGTATTGTAAACGAGGTGGATTTGGTCAATGCTCTAAACGACGGATTGATAGCAGGTGCGGCAATAGATGTATTTGAAAGAGAGCCAATACCTATTGACTCTCCATTTCTTAAAGGTCTTAAAGACCCTTCAAAGTTAATACTATCTCCTCACATCGCTTGGACAAGTTTTCAAGCACGCACCCTCCTTATTGATAAATTAGCTGACAATATCAGAATCTGAGAAAAGATCTTTGTACTATTTCTTTTTCTTAGAGAAATTCAATACTGATTTTATAGTATCATCTGTGAATGTACCCTCCAATGATATTATAGTCAATTCCTTTTTATCATTGATCTCCATTATCATCGCATCGATATTATTTGATTTTCTACGAACATACATCTTTACATTTTCATCATCATCAGTTACATCCATCATTAGTTCATATTTATTTGACTTTAACATCTTATGCAAATCTCCCCTCATATCATTGATTATGGATGGCCTTTCTGATGAAAGAATATAAAGTCCGGATAGATTTTTGGAAATACTTGTAATATCAAGATACTCTTCAGAATTAATGGTGACACTCCGATCATTTTTATTATCACCTAAGAATGAGAGCATTGTACTTGAAATATACACCTTTGTCACCCCCTCTTTAGAAGAGTATTTCTCATAAATTTCATTTTGAGCAATTGCTGAGGCAGCTGGTACGATTGATAGAATCATAATCGTCAAAATTGATCTTAAAAACTTTTTCATCTTTATATAATGCTTAATTTATTATTGTTTCCTTTATATTTATTTCTCTTCATTTTCAAAATTAATGTACCTATCGAGAGTATTTACAGATTTGGCTATTGAATTTCTTGAATTATCTACTTTATCAACACCGATAGAGATTGCATCTGATATCATTGTCAATGCCCTTTCTGTCTCAGAATATACCTCTTCAACACTTCTACAAGTGTCGACCGCTAATCCTGTCTGTGTCTCCTTTGTTTTTAATAATAGAGTCAATGTTATGGACGCAGCAACAATTATTGAAGCAGCGACAGCTATTGAGGCATAGGAGTTGAATAATCTGAAGATCAATTTTTTTCCACCCTTATCTTCAACTATTTGAGGGAATGAATCGATTTTTTTTATCAACCTCTCCTCCATCCCCTCAGGGATTTTTACTTGATCAAAAGAATCATCAATACATTTTTTAATAGTATCTTCACTTACTTTCTTCATATTCTAACATTCTTTATTAACTATCAATTTCTACTTTTTTAATCCCCTCTTTCACCCTCTCTCTTGCCCTCAAAAGGAGCACCCTTATATTCCCATACCCATATCCTGTCATTTGGGAGATCTCTTTCGGAGAACAATTCTTAAAATATCTCAGATAGAATATTCTCCTTTGATTTATCGGCAATTCTTTGACAAGAGTCCTGATAATCTTGATCTTATTATCCTCTTCAGCCCCATTTTCAGAATAATTGCTTTCACACTCTATATCTGTATCAATCCGATTATAAAGGGGAATGCGACCTTTAGCTTTTATCCTGTCAAGGGAAATATTTCTTGTCATTACCACCCCATATGCCTCTACACTTTTCAATTTTCCGAGATCATCTTTAATATTCCATAATTTCTCATACACATCCTGCACCACATCCTCTGCATCATCACTATTCTCTAATATTCTGTATGCTATTCTGTAGAATTTTGAATAGTATGGAAGGTATAATTTTTTAAAAGTATCATTATCCATCAACATACACTACCTGTTACTATCAATCAACTTCTTGATATCATTCCTGTGTATTTTCCCCTCCATACAAATCATCGATAAATCTTTTCCCATATCCAAAATCAACACTTGTTTTATATAATTACCACTATTTAAGACATATATCTTAACATTATCAGAGTCATCAGAAATATCTGCTAATAATTCAAGCCCATCTTTATTAAACTTTTCAATATCACGGCGAAATGATTCTTTTACAGAAGATGACACATCAGACATATCAAGAATTGAGACACTATTCAGTCCACCAACTAATTTAACAACACTATTATCATCAATAAACGCTTTTGAAAAAGTTAGCAAAAATTTTCCTATTTTAATAGACTCAACATTCTCAATTTTTGAATATTTCTCATAAATTGTATTATAATTGTTCTGAGCTGAGATGGATACTGCCATCAAAAAAGATACAAATAATAGAATCGATTTTTTCATTTTAATAATTTTTTTTGAAATCAACTTATCGGGATTTCTGTGTAAATATCCGAGTTTTTAAATAAAAGACTTCAAAAGAGTTATTTTGTTACAAAAGAAGTCAAGTATCTACGATTATTGATACTTGACTTCTTTCTTGTGCCCAGAACAAGACTCGAACTTGCACACCGCAACCGGCACCACCCCCTCAAAGTGGCGTGTCTACCAATTTCACCATCTGGGCGGGGCTGCAAATATACAATGTTTTATTAAATTTTGCTTTTCTTGTTCTATATTTTTTATATATTTACATATTATTTTTTAAAATAATTACAACACTATTACTAAAATTTAAGTTTATGAAAGAAAATAACATAAATTTTGAACAAAAAGGGGATACTATTTATTTAATTACTTCAAAAGAGGCTGTAGATTATTTAAACACCACGATAGAGAGTGGTTTTATAACAAGTCTTCATATCATCTCGGGAAAAGGGATATTCCAATCATTGGTTGATTGCTGTAAAGAGAATATTCTTGGATTTGATATAACCGGAGACTCAGAAATACCGGAAGAGGAGTTTTTAAATGGAAAGACAAAATACCTCGCTATTATCTCAGTTAATATTGATCAAGAGGATGATTTTGTCGAATATATGTTCAATCACAGCATTGAGTTGACACTACTCGGACACGTTACTAAAGGGGAACTGAGGGTGGATGACACATCTTATGGCTACATCGAACAACATATAAGATAGCTAATAATCTCACCATAATATGGATAATTGTCATATTGATAAAAAAGAGGAGTCAATTGCATCTATGTTTGACTCTATTGCGAGTAGATACGATCTTCTCTGCCATATCCTCTCATTTAATATTGACAAACCATGGCGAAAAAAATTCATCAAAATTGTTAAAAAAACAGGGGCAACAAACACCCTTGACCTCGCTTGTGGGACAGGTGATATATCAATAGGATTGTTCAAAAAAGGGGTGTCTGTTGTTGGGATGGATATCTCAGAAAAGATGCTCAAAGAGGCACAAACTAAATTAGAAGATCTCCTCTCAAAAAATAATTTTTCTAAATCCGAACACCAAACCATCAATTTTCAATATGGCTCTGCAGAGATGATTCCGGCAGAAGAGAACTCATTTGATGCAGTGACTATCTCTTTTGGAATTAGAAATTTTGATAATCGAGATGTCTGTCTTAAAGAGATTTACAGAGTATTAAAGCCCAATGGAAAATTGGCAATAATGGAATTCACCATACCTAAAAACACTATTTGGAAAACAATCTATTCATTTTATTTCAGAAACATACTTCCTAAAATAGGTGCACTTCTCACCAATCAAAAATTCGCTTATTCCTACCTACCTGCATCGGCATTTACTTTCCCTCAAAGGGAAGCTTTTTGTAAGGAGATCGAGGAGGGTGGTTTTAAGAACACTTCGTTTAAGTCACTAACAGGCGGGGTTGCCTGTATTTATATAGGAGAAAAGTAGATATGACCTGGAGCTCTTTTTGGCAGATTATTTCGATAGTATTATATGTCTTGAACCTATTATTAGCTGTATCTTCATCTATACTACTCATTTTTAAAAAACAAGACCCAACAAAAACACTCTCTTGGGTACTTGTGATGCTATTATTGCCATATATAGGATTTATACTTTATGTATTTTTCGGCAGAAATTTCAGAAAAGAGAAAATGTTTAGTAGAAAGGGGGCAGGCGATTTTCGTCTAAGGGAGAGTATCATTCATAACGCATTAGATGATATTAAGAGGGGAAATCTACCAAAAAAAGAGTTGGCACCGTTTCAAAAGTTAATAATTCAAAATTTAAAAAGCAGTCAGAGTTTACTCGCTTTAGATAACAATGTTGATATCTATTTCTCAGGAAAAGACGCACTCGCAGCTATGTGTAAAGCTATGGAGGAGGCCACAAAACATATTCATCTACAATCGTTTATCATAGAGGACGATAAAACAGGAAACCATTTTAAAGATATTTTGATTAAAAAGGCAAAAGAGGGTGTTGAGGTTAGATTTATGTATGATGGTATGGGTGGAAGGTTTTTAACGAAAAAATTTTTACGGGAGCTGAGAGAGGCAAATGTGGAGGTCCTCAATTTCTCCCCTTTTAGATGGATTTTTCCTCCGCTGATTGTCAATTATAGAAACCATAGAAAAATATTGGTGGTTGATGGACGGATCGGATTTCTCGGTGGAGTTAATATCGCAGATAGGTACTATGATGGTGGAGATTTTCCTGAGTGGAGAGATACCCATGTAAAATTGGTGGGAGAATCCGCATTTTCACTTCAAGCAAGTTTTCTTTTGGACAGATTCTTTATTCTTAATAAAAATCTTAGGCGCATCGGAAAATATTATCCCGATTTTAATATTACAAAACATAGAGAGAACTCTGAGAAACACTATTATACACAGATTATTTCATCCGGTCCCGATAGCGATTGGTCTGCCATTATGCAGTGTTACTTTACAGCAATTACACAAGCTAAACATCATATTTATATAATTACCCCCTACTTTACCCCCTCAGAATCTATTGTTAATGCTATCAAAATAACAGCTTTATCAGATGTAGAGGTGTGTCTTATGATACCTGAGAGATCTGATACTTGGATAACTAATTGGGGGACAATGTCTTATATTACAGAGCTTTTAATGGCCGGGGTAAAAATATACCTCTTCAAAAAGGGGTTCAATCACTCAAAGGTTTTGAGTATAGATGGAGAGTTTTGTATAATAGGATCTGCTAATATGGATAATCGTAGTTTTGAACACCATTTTGAGGTGACTTCTGTTATTTACAACTCTGAATGTGCCCAAACTATCGAGAAACAATTTCATAAAGATATCTCTCGATGCACTTTAATAACTATCTCGAAATGGAAAAAAAGAAAATTCAGGAATAAACTTTATGAATCAATCGCAAGACTTGTTAGTCCATTATTATAATTTTTCATACATTTGCGGATATTTGGCTTAATGATGAAAAAGTTTCTTACATATATAGTTCTCATCCCAATAATTACGGCATTATGCATCATTTTATGCGATGTTAATACCGAATCTAAAGTAGTAGTTTCTGACTATTGCCAGACCTATATATCTATATCTGACAACATTGTATCATACAAGTCATTAAGCAAAGAATACACATCACCTACCACTTCAAGCGGAGGTGACGCTTCGGTCGCAAGGAATATTAAAGTGGCCAGGGATAAGGCAATTATCGCCTTTTCTCCTATAATTCCATTCGGCATTATAGACAATCATCCTAATTTAGCACCTGGTAGAAAATACTACTTTGACAAATACCCCACAACAAGGTATTTAGCATTGGGGTGTTTCCGTATTTAGAATTTAGTTTTATATTATTGTACTAAACTTCATTGGTGAAAAATTTCTTTAATAAAAACTAATTTCTAAAAATATTATTATGTCAACTAATATCACTGTTAAGAAGTCAAAAACTTCAATAATTATTTCAATAATTTTATTAATTGCCGGAGCTACATTTCTATTTTTACAATTTAAAACAGCTCAATTTATCGGGGGATTCTTTCTATTCTTCGGTATCATTTCATTGATTTTTACAAAAAAAGAAAAAATATATATTCCATCGGGATCAAAAATCACATCTGAAATGCTATATTTCAATCCATTGGAAAAAGGGAAATTAAACGAGATATTAAGTAATAAGAATTTTCCTCTTCTTAAAAATATTACCCCTACAGAACACGGTATTCAAATGGAGGTAACACGTTCAAAGGATAAGGAGTATGCAGCAGTTCAACTATATGACTATGTTCCTCATCACTATGTCGAATCGTCACCGCTATACGAATATATCGGTAACGACGCTAAATCATTTTCAGAAATATTAAATGAAACATTACTTTAACAAATCTATCAAAGAGGTCTCGCAGGAGCTTGGAGTTGATATTCTATCCGGGTTAGAGAGTCAGGAAGCAAAAAAAAGATTGTCCGAATATGGGCAAAACACATTAAAAGCTAAAAAAGGGAAGTCATTCTTTATAATGTTCATAGAACAATTTAAAAGTTTTATGATCTTTATATTGATTATTGCCGCTATTATTTCAGGTGTAGTGGGGATAAGATCGGGAGAGGGGCTGCTTGATACCTACATAATAATGGGTATCTTGCTTATGAACGCGTTGATTGGAGCCTATCAAGAGAAAAAGGCGCAAAAATCGTTGGAGTCATTGAAAAAACTCTCTTCACCAACAGCTAAGGTAATAAGGGATGGACAAACTTCTACAATACCTGCAACAGATATCGTTCCCGGTGATATTATCGAGATAGAGACTGGAGATATCATCCCGGCAGATGTGAGACTCGTGGAGGCGGTTAACTTAAAGGTTCAAGAGTCATCTATGACAGGAGAGTCTGTTCCCGTTGAGAAGCACTCTGATATCATAAGCGACACCGAGGCCTCTTTGGGGGATAGGTTTAATATGGCCTTTAGTAGTGGAATAGTTACCTATGGTAGAGGAAAGGGGATAGTTATAGGTACAGGGATGAACACTGAAATAGGCAATATTGCACAAATGCTTGAGGATAATACCGGTAGCGAAACTCCTATGAAAGTAAGACTTGAAAAATTAGGGAAAATACTCGGTATTGCTTCACTTATTATTTGCGCTATTATTTTTATCATAGGGGTAATATACGGAAGGCCCGTTCTCAGTATGTTTATGGTTGCTATTTCATTAGCAGTCGCAGCTATACCTGAAGGGCTTCCTGCTATCTCTACTATCGTTCTTTCAATAGGCGTTCAAAGGATGGTAAAACACAATGCTATCATCCGGACACTCCCATCGGTAGAGACACTCGGAAGTACGACAATAATTTGTTCGGACAAAACGGGTACCCTTACACAGAATAAGATGACCGTTGTTGAGAATTTTTCTCTTAACTCGTCTAACGACAATTTTATATCAATCTCTGTTCTTTGTAATGATACCAAAGTCTCAAAAGATGGTGAGAATAAAGTGATTTACACAGGAGATCCAACAGAAACAGCTTTGATAGATTTTGGGGATAAGAACAATATTTATAAAAAAGAACTTGAAAAATTATATCCTCGCATTGATGAGGTTCCTTTTGATTCAACGAGAAAAAGGATGTCAACAATTAACAAAATCGGGGAGAATAGATATAAGGTAAATGTTAAGGGGGGGCTTGATGAGGTTTTGAGTGTCTGCACCAAGATTGAGACAGATGAAGGGGTCAGGCAGATTACTCCCGAAGATATTACTCTGCTTCAAATAAAGAATAGAGAGATGGCAGAGGCTGCACTTAGGGTTATATCGATGGCATACAAGGAGATAACCCAATCTTGCGGTAATATGGATATTGTTGAAAATGAGCTTATTTTTGCAGGGATGGTAGGGATGATTGATCCTGCAAGGGAAGAGGTTATTGGGGCAGTTGCCAAATGTAAGAGTGCTGGGATACGACCTATAATGATAACAGGAGACCACCAGATCACAGCGTTGGCTATTGCAAAAAAAATCGGAATTTTCAGAGATGGAGACCTTTCTATCACAGGGAAAGAGTTGGAAAATCTCGATGATCAATATTTCTTTGATAATGTATCTAAATACTCTGTATATGCAAGGGTTGCCCCTGAGCAGAAAGTTAAGATAGTTAAAGCTTGGCAGATGCACAATCAGATTGTAGCTATGACAGGAGATGGGGTAAATGATGCTCCTGCTCTCAAACAAGCTGATATCGGAGTATCAATGGGTATTGTTGGAACAGAAGTGGCCAAAGACGCCTCTGATATGGTTCTTACCGATGATAATTTTGCAACAATTGTTGCTTCTGTTTCAGAGGGGAGGAGGATATATGATAACATCCTAAAAACTATACTATTTCTCCTTTCAACAAATATCGGAGAGGTCCTTTTGCTATTTATCACATCTATATTTAATATGGGGATTCCACTCCTTCCTATCCATATTCTATGGATCAATCTTGTGAGTGAAACTTTCCCTGCATTGGCACTCAGTTCAGACCCTGCAGATAAGAATATTATGAAACGCAAACCGAGAGGCTCTGAGGGGTTGATGGGCGACGGGATGATTTTAAGGATGACTTATCAAGGAATTATGATTGGAGTTATTCCTTTAACTGCGTATATTATAGGGCTTAATCAAGGTGGAGAGTCACTTGGACAAACTATGGCTTTTGCTTCACTGATAGCAGCTAAACTTGTTCACGTTGGTAACCTACATTCAAATACAAAATCTCGTTTTTCTTTCAATCCACTGAATAACAAGATGTTGATACTTGCTATTGTATCTTCTGCAATACTTGCAGTTGCTGTAATTATAGTACCTGTATTCCGCGATGCTTTCAAATTTGTAGAGATGAATTCTACACAATGGTGGATCATCGGAGCACTTGCACTTATTCCGGCTGTTGTTGTCGAAATAGTTAAACTATTTAAGAAAAAATAACATTTGGCATTTTTACTATAATCGCCGTATTGACCCAATTTACTTGAACTTCATAGTCGGCAAACGCTTGTCTCAAAGAATCACTCTGACAGGACAAAGCCACAATATGACGTTTACCTAACCCAATAAACGATATCTCTTTAAATGGTAGATAAAGATGTGTTGGGGTGTGGTGTTGATTTTATTAAAAAGAAAAAGGATGACTGACAGTAAAATTACTTCAGTCATCCTTTTATTGTGACCTCGGCGGGATTCAAACCCACAACCTTTTGATCCGTAGTCAAATGCTCTATTCAGTTGAGCTACGAGGCCATTTCGGGATATACCCTTATACTTCTGAGGCTACACCTGCAACGTATTTTTTCTCTTTAATACGTGCTTTTTTACCTGTAAGGTCTCTTAGATAGAATATCCTTGCTCTACGAACTTTACCTGATTTGTTAAGCTCTATATCTGCAATAAATGGTGAGTTTAAAGGAAAAATTCTCTCAACTCCAACACCATTGGACATTTTGCGTACTGTGAATGTTTGGGTAACACCTGCACCACGTCTTTGGATAACGACTCCACGGAATTTTTGAAGTCTCTCTTTATTCTCCTCTTTAATTTTGTAGGTAACTGTAATTGTGTCACCTGCTTTGAATGTAGGAAAACTTTTTTGTTCTTGCGCAAAAGCTTGTTCTGCAATCTTTATTAAATCCATTTCTTGTTTTATTTTAGCGCAACATTGCTAACTCGTTATAATTCACTGCAAGAGGTTGCTTTTAAATTTTGGACTGCAAAGATAAGTAAAACTTAATTCAAAAAGCAAATAATTCTTATAAAATTAAGCAAAAAAGGGGATGTTTATGAAAACATTTTTTTCATCCTCTCAAAGAAATTGCGATCCTCTTTTGATGGCTCCGGCTTAAAGTTTGGAGCAGATCTCAACTTCTCAAGTAACTCTTTTTCTGATTTATCAACCTTCTTCGGGATCCAAACCTGAATAAACACTAATAAATCGCCCCCTCCGTAACCATTTACATCAGGAACACCCTTACCCCTCAACCTTAATATTTTACCCGATTGAGTACCGGGATCTATCTTTATTCTCAATTTGCCATCCACTGATGGAATCTCAGCAGATGTACCAAGAATTGCATCTGCAACCGAAATGAAAAGTGAATAAATCAGATCATTCCCGTCACGTTGCAATTCTGGATGAGCCTCCTCCTCTATTACAACCAATAAATCTCCATTAACACCATTCCCTTTCGCCGCATTCCCTTTCCCTTGTACTGTAAGTTGCATCCCTGTTGCTACACCGGCAGGTATTTTAAATGAGATCTCCTCAGCTGACTTCATAAGTCCCGAACCATGACAATGTGCACAAGGCTTTGCAATAATTTTACCCTCTCCACCACAAGTTGGACAAGGAGATGATGTCTGCATCTGACCAAGAAATGACTGAACAACACGGGTAACTACACCTGAGCCGTGGCAAGTATCGCAAGTTTTGATATCAGCCTCTGATACAGCACCTTTACCATTACAATAAGAACATTTGACAGCCTTATTTATCTTAACTGTCTTATTGACACCGTGAATAACCTCATCAAGGGTGAGCTTTACCCTTATCCTCATATCGGCACCTCGAGCAACCCTTCTCCCTCCACGTTGAGAACCTCCAAAATCCCCAAAGCCTGAAAATCCACCTGAGAATCCTCCCCCACCAAAAATGTCTCCAAAACGGCTAAAAATATCCTCCATAGTAAAGCCTCCGCCAAAACCTTCAAATCCTCCCCCACCACCTGATGCTCCAGATACTCCTGAGTGACCAAATCTATCATAACGGGCCTTTTTATCGGGATTGCTCAAAATATCATAAGCCTCAGCAGCCTCTTTAAATTTCTCCTCTGCGGTAGAATCACCCGGATTTCTGTCAGGGTGATATTTTAAGGCCATCGCCCTATATGCTTTTTTAATATCTTCCGGTGAAGACTCTTTCGTCACACCGAGAATTTCGTAATAATCTCTTTTGTCTGCCATACTCTATTATGCCCCCACAACAACTTTTGCAAAACGGATAACCTTCCCATTCATTGTGTATCCATTTTGAATAATATCTATTATTTTATTCTTTTTATCTTCTTCTTGAACAGGGACTTGTGCAACTGCTTCGTGAAAATCCGTATCAAGAAGAGCACCCATTGCTTCAATCTTAACAACCCCTTTAGTCCTTAGAAACAAGAGTAACTTATTTAAGATCAACTCTGTCCCCTCTTTTGCAGCATCTGCAGCATCGGACTCGTTTAAGACCTGAATAGCCCTTTCACAATCATCCAATGTGGGGAGAAAACCTTTAATTACATCCTCACCTGCGGTACTAATCATATCAAGACGCTCTTTTGCAGTTCTCCTTCTAAAATTATCGAACTCTGCCGCAAGTCGAATATACTTATCTGTAGCCTCCTCCAACTTAGTTGTAACTTCTGTTAATTTTTCAGAAAGTTGATCTTTTTCAGACCTCTTATGCTGTTTTTCTGTCCCTTTATCAGCCCCCTTATCAGACTTATTTTCAGCTGGTTTCTCCTTTTTTATATTCTCATTTTGTTTCATACTGTATATATTTTAAAAAGCAAACTATTTGCTCAATCTTTAAAAGTCGCAAAGATAAAAACAAATAGTTTGCCATAACATATAATTAAGACATTTTGGCAGAATAAAATATTTTATATTTCAATAAATGTAGGAGTTACAGCTTTAAATTTAGGCATTGTGACACCTATTGGAGCCCCTATATATGTCGGATCACACATAACATAATCGTGTCCTTTATATTTGAAATAATCACCGGAAACCGGTTGTTTAAACTCTACCCCGCAAGAGACGTGACCGGGATATCCAAACATAATAGTATTAAGATTTAATGTATTACGCACCAACCAAGAGAAGATAAGAACTCTATCTTTACAATTATTTGCTCCATAATACAGAGATTCCTCGATAAAAAGGGGCTTAGAACGACCAAACATCTCATAATCGGTTTTATAATCAAACCCGTATTGTACCAAATTAAGAATGAAAGCGACTGATTCCTCTTGGTTCATCCCCTCTTTAAGTATTTTTAATTTTATCGCTCTGAAAATTGACTTAGCTGTCTCTCTGTCAACAGAGGATTTATGGTAAGTCACAAGATCCAATTGCGGATAATCGAGGGTAAATAGTATCAATACATTATTTACCGGAACAGTTATATCTTCGCCGAGAATAGATGACCACTTAGTGAGCTTGACCTTTTTGTATGAATCCATACCAAATGCCATCGGTTTATCGATAACAAGCCCTATCTTATTATCGGCAAAAGAGAAATCCTCATTGAATGAATAGAGGGGAGATTGTCCATTAATTTTGTTATATCCAAAAATATAGAAATCTTCTCCATTATCAGAAATAAAGGAATTTTGATAGATAGACTCTTTAAAAGGAAGTAGTAAAATCAGATTATTTCCAGAGGCACCAATTCGAGCTTTATATTGCAATTGACAGAGAAAGAACATCTGCGTAAGAACCTTCTCATTTGTATTCTCCTCGTTATAAACAGCTTCAGTGATGAGTTTTATAAAGGAATATGTAGCCCAATCATTCAATGAAAGCTCAGAACATATAGATGCTATCTCATCAACTGTAATTGAATATGAGGATTCACTCAGCGCTGCCCAAGCAATGGCGACCTCTTTTTCTTTTGCCACCACCCTATTCAACTTCATTTTAGAATCAAAGTGAATATTTTTCTTTATGCCATAAAAATTTACTTCGACCACTCCATTAGGCAATACATAAGAGGCAGAACAATCTTTTGGATATGAAAGCATTGAAGACATATCATATTCAGACGGGATTCCGTGCGATTTTGATGGAGTTTTCTTAGGTTTTGAAAAATATTGAGGTTTATCAGGTACTTCTCCGATAGGATCCTTCTTCCCCCTTTGAATATTAAACTCCACCCACTCCTTTGACAAATATTCAGAAAACTCCTTGTTAGCCTTTTTTCTCCAATCTCTATACTCTTTATTTCTTTGTTGTACAAAATCTTTATAGCTCTCTTTATCTTGAGCCTCCATCAAAATTGACAATCCCAATGAAATAATTATAGTAAATGTTATTTTCAGATTCATAGGTTAAAATTTGTTTATTCAATATAATAGAAAAGTGTTTAAAATAAAAGTTACTAAAAATGTATGGGCTCCACACCCTTTTTCAAGACGAGGAGCCCATAAATTTAATTAGACGAATAAGTACTACTTGTTCTCAAATTTATTCATCTCTTCGTCAAATACTTTTTTAAACATATATTTATCAAACTCCAATGCAGTTTTTTCATCTTTTGAAATTGACTCTTCAATAGCCTCTTGCAAAGTTGCTTTTGACATCTCCATATTTACATAATAGGTATATTTGCCCTCTTTTGATTTGAATACCTTTTCGCCTCTGATAATAGAACTCTTAAGCTCTTGATTTACAACGGCACGGGTCATCTCTTCAAATTTTGATGAATACTCTTGTTTGTCAGCAATCGAAACTTGATTAATATACTGCTCAGAAACTGCTTTAAGAACTGCAGATATTCCTGAAGCAAGCTCAGTACGAGCATTAAGTGTAGCTATTTTCTTAGCAGTAGGCATATCAGGGCTCGATGATTGGCCTGTAGCGCGGAAATAAGTGGCATCTGAGCGATCAGCTGGAGAAGAGAAAGGGATAACTATCTCAACATCACCTTGATTTGACTCAACTTTCTTTGGTCCACCACAAGAGGACACTGAAACTAATAGAGCTAACGCTCCCATAACACCAAATACATTTTTAAGATTCATGATAATAAGTTTTTAAGTTTATAAAATTTCAATATTTATTTTCAATAAAGGATCTTTCTCAAAAGGATATCTAATGGAGAATATATATTCAATTAAGTACTTCGCATAAAATTACTCAAAATTAAAATATTTTTACTTGTAAAAAAAGAAAGTTTAAAGATTTGTCAATTTTTTTAAACGTTTCACCATTAAGTAGAGAAATAAATAAAATGTGACAACACCTTTAAACTTCTTTCTATAAAAATATCTCTATTAATTCGATATTTTATATTTTATCATTACTTCCGAGAACATTGACAACCTTATGAATATAAAGATTTTTAAGTTTATCGCGAGCAGGCCCTAAATATTTGCGCGGGTCAAATTCAGCAGGATTTTCAACAAACACTTTTCTGATAGCAGCAGTCATAGCAAGTCGACCATCACTATCAATATTTATCTTACAAACTGCAGATTTGGCAGCCTCTCTAAGTTGGTCCTCAGGGATACCTATCGAGTCTTTTAATTTACCACCATAGTGATTTATCTCGGCAACAATATCTTGAGGCACAGAAGAGGAGCCATGAAGCACGATTGGGAATCCGGGGATTCTTTTTTCTATTTCGTGCAATATATCGAGACGAATCTGTGGTTTTTGTCCCGGTTTGAATTTAAATGCACCATGAGATGTACCAATAGAAATCGCGAGTGAATCAACCCCTGTCTTCTTTACAAAATCCTCAACCTCTTCAGGCCTTGTGTATGTATGTTCTTCAGCATTAACATCATCCTCAACACCAGCAAGTACACCGAGCTCACCCTCAACTGTAACATCATATTTGTGAGCGTACTCAACAACTTTTCTTGTCAACTCAACGTTTTCATTGTAGCTCTTACTTGAGCCATCTATCATAACTGAAGAGAAACCATATTCAATACAAGATTTGCAAAGTTCAAATGTATCACCGTGATCAAGATGGAGAACAATAGGAATCGCACATCCAAGTTCACGAGAGTACTCAACACCCCCTTGTGCCATATAGCGAAGAATAGTCTGATTTGCATATTTTCTTGCACCGCTCGAAACTTGAAGAATTACAGGAGACTTTGTCTCTACACAAGCTGCAATAATAGCTTGCATTTGCTCCATATTATTAAAATTAAATGCAGGAAGAGCATACCCGCCCTTAACCGCTTTAGCGAACAATTCGCGAGAGTTCACTAAACCCAATTCTTTAAACGAAGTCATTATTTTTGTATTTATTAATTAATAAAATAGTTAGGAATCACTGTATTTTTACAAAATTAGGTAATTTTGCGGAGCCTATCAAGTAAAAAGCAATAAATGGATAAAAAAGTTATAATTTTCTCAGCACCTTCCGGATCTGGTAAAAGTACGATAGTAAATCATTTACTTCTTAAATATAATTTCTTGGAATTTTCAATATCGGCAACATCAAGAAAGCCAAGAGGTAATGAACAGCATGGTAAAGAATATTATTTCTTTACCGCTGAAGAGTTTCTCAAATTGATAGAGAAAAATGCATTTGTAGAGCACGAAGAGGTATATGAAGGGCTTCATTACGGAACCCTGAAATCCGAAGTTGAAAGGATTTGGAATAAAGGTAATGTTATTTTGTTCGATATAGATGTTAAGGGTGGGGTAAACCTTAAAAAGCTGTTTGGCGAAAAAGCCCTTTCTGTTTTCGTGAAACCCCCTTCTATCGATATTCTCAGGGAGCGACTTGTGCTAAGGGGGACTGAGGATAAAGAGTCTATTGATAAGAGGGTTGAAAAAGCAAAAGAGGAGTTACTCTATGAAAAATTCTTTGATTATGTTCTCATTAACGACTCTCTATCGGAATCACTGAAGGAAGCGGAGAGGATAACAGAAGCTTTTATAAATAAATAATTGGTAATAAAATGGTTTGCGCACTTTATTTCGGTTCATTCAACCCTATCCACTCAGGGCATTTGGCTATTACAAGGTATTTGGCCAAGAGTTCCGAAATAGATCAAGTCAGACTTATTTTATCTCCTCACAACCCCCTTAAAGATGAGAAGGAACTTTCCGATCCCCTCCAAAGGATGAATCAACTCAAATTAAGTATCTCAAAAGAATTTAAAGGGGAAGATTCCATATTATCCAAGATAGTCATATCAGATATTGAATTTCATTTGCCTAAGCCCCTCTTCACAATAGAGACTCTGAGATATTTAAGTAAAAATGAACCGGAAAATAGATTTATTTTGGTCATAGGGGGGGACAATATTTTGATTATAGAGCAATGGCACCAATGGCAAAATATCTTAAAAGATTTTGAGGTGTGGGTATATCCCCGTCCAGGATATAATGCTAATGAGGTTTGTGCAAAATACTCTTCAAGAGTCAATACAATGAAACTGCGGCTTCTATCTGATGTTCCACAATATGATATTTCATCGACATTATTAAGGGATCAACTATAGATATTTCTCCATTTCCGTTGGGGCAACTACTGTAATCGACTCTTTACGAATAGGATGAACAAAAGAGATCGAGCGAGCGTGAAGTGATATTCCCCCATCTTTATTTGAACGACGAGCCCCATATTTCAAATCCCCTTTTATGGGACACCCAATTGCTGCAAGCTGGCAACGAATCTGATGATGACGACCTGTTAACAGCTCAACTTCTACTAAAAAATAATGGTCAGTGACCTTCAATAACTCATATCTCAAAATAGCCTCCTTTGCCCCATTGACGAATTTATCATAGGGATAAGATTTGTTTTGTTTCTCATTACGAAGGAGATAGTGTCTCAATTCACCTTTGACTGGATCCGGGGATCTCTCCACAAGCGCCCAATATGTTTTATTAATCTCCCCATCTACAAACATCTGATTTAACCTCTCCAATGCCTTTGATGTTTTAGCAAACATTGCTATTCCGCTTACGGGTCGATCCAATCTATGAGGGACCCCCATAAAAACCCTTCCCGGCTTAAAATCCCTTATAGAAATGTATGCTTTCAATGTTTCAGACAGTGGTTCGTCTCCGGTTTTATCACCTTGAACGATCTCACCTACCCTTTTATTGATTATCAGGATATGATTGTCCTCATAGAGAATTCTTGATGAGATATCCTCCATTTCATCTGCCGAAATAGATCGGTAAACACAATTCGAATTATCTTTAGTATTGTTCATTTTCATTTGGGAAATTCAAACTCTTAACATCGGTGACATATTGTCTGAATGCTTTAAGATATTCATCGTGCAAATTTGCATAACGACGAAGAAATCTCGGTGAAAATTCCATTGTCAATCCCAACATATCGTGCATCACTAAAACCTGTCCGTCAACATACATTCCTGCTCCTATTCCGATGACGGGTATATTTAACGCTTTGGCAACTTTTTGTCCGAGAAGTGCTGGTATTTTTTCAAGCACAAGTGCAAAGCAACCTGCATTTTCCAACGCTATTGCATCTTCAAGAAGTTTTGCGGCCTCATCGTCATCTTTTGCCCTAACTGCAAATGTTCCAAACTTATGGATCGACTGAGGTGTCAATCCTAAATGCCCCATAACAGGTATTCCTGCAGAAAGAATTCTCTCAACAGACTCAAGGACTTCCGAACCACCCTCGACCTTTACTGCGTCAGCTTCAGACTCTTTCATAATTCTTATGGCGTTTGCGACAGCAGCTTTAGAATTTCCCTGATAGGTACCAAAAGGCATATCGACAACCACTAACGGATTTTTCACCGCCCTCATAACACTTTGGGCGTGGTAAATCATTTGATCAATAGTAATTGGCAGTGTCGTTTCGTGTCCTGCCATAACATTCGCAGCCGAATCCCCAACAAGGATAATATCTATTTCTGCTTGGTTGACTATTCTCGCTGAAGTATAATCATAAGCAGTAATCATAGCTATCTTTTCACCTGCTTTTTTCATTTCCAACAACTTATGAGTTGTCATCACTCTGTCTTTTCCCTCAAATGACATTTTATTGTTCTTTAAATGTAAATATTTTACAAAGGAATAGAATAATTAGCAATTATCCAATATGACAGGTTGTCAGTTTTTCTATTTGGCACAATCTTAGATATTAAGGAGGCAACACAAAGTAAATAAATAAAAATATAAATATTATGGGAAAAATTATTGGTATAGATCTTGGAACAACCAACTCCTGCGTAGCAGTGATGGAGGGTAATGAACCTGCAGTAATCATAAACAGCGAAGGGAAGAGAACAACCCCTTCTGTTGTGGCTTTTACTGAAAATGGTGAGAGAAAAATAGGTGACCCTGCAAAAAGGCAGGCTATTACAAATCCTAAAAAGACCATATTCTCTATTAAGAGATTTATGGGTGAACCATTTGATAGAGTACAAACAGAAATCAAAAGAGTTCCTTATAAAATATCTAAAGGTGATAATGGGACAGCACGTGTCGATATTGACGGTAGATTATATTCTCCTCAAGAGATCTCGGCAATGATTCTTCAGAAGATGAAAAAAACTGCCGAAGACTATCTTGGTCAAGAGGTTACAGAGGCAGTCATCACTGTACCTGCATATTTTAGCGACTCACAAAGACAAGCTACTAAAGAGGCTGGAGAGATAGCGGGGCTACATGTAAAAAGGATCATTAATGAGCCTACTGCCGCAGCTTTGGCTTATGGTATGGATAAGAAGCATAAAGATATGAAAGTGGCCGTCTATGACCTTGGTGGTGGTACTTTTGATATCTCAATTCTTGAGCTTGGAGATGGTGTTTTTGAGGTAAAATCCACTAACGGAGATACACACTTAGGAGGTGATGATTTTGACCACAAAGTTATCGATTGGTTGGCTGAAGAGTTTATGTCAGAAAATAACGGAATGGACCTTCGTAAAGATCCTATGGCACTTCAAAGACTTAAAGAGGCTGCAGAAAAAGCTAAAATTGAGCTTTCAAGCCAGACCTCAAGTGAGATCAATCTGCCTTACATTATGCCTGTAGATGGTGTTCCAAAACACTTGGTTAAGACACTTACACGTGCAAAATTCGAGCAACTCTGTGACGAATTGATTCAAAGAACTGTTGAACCTTGCCGTAAAGCATTGTCAGATGCCGGAATGAAATCTTCAGATATTGACGAAGTACTTCTTGTTGGGGGATCAACCCGTATCCCTGCAATCCAACAAATAGTTGAGAAGTTTTTCGGTAAAACTCCAAATAAAGGGGTTAACCCTGACGAAGTGGTTGCCGTTGGTGCTGCAATTCAAGGTGGTGTTCTCGCAGGTGATGTAAAAGATGTCCTTTTGTTGGATGTCACCCCTCTTTCTCTCGGTATCGAGACACTCGGAGGAGTTATGACAAAGCTTATCGAATCTAACACTACTATTCCTACTAAGAAATCGGAAGTGTTCTCTACCGCAAGCGATAATCAACCATCTGTAGAGATCCATATCATTCAAGGTGAAAGATCTATGGCCCGCGATAATAAAACCATCGGACGTTTCCATCTTGACGGAATCACCCCTGCGCCAAGAGGTATTCCTCAAATCGAAGTGACCTTTGATATTGATGCAAATGGTATTCTTAATGTATCCGCTAAAGATAAAGCCACAGGTAAAGAGCAGAAAATAAGGATAGAGGCCTCTTCAGGACTTAGCGATGATGAGATCAAGAAGATGAGAGATGAAGCTAAAGCAAATGAAGCTGCAGATAAAGCTGAAAAAGAGAAAATCGATAAGATCAATGGTGCTGACGCAATGATCTTCCAAAGCGAAAAGAATCTTAAAGAGTATGGCGATAAGATCCCTGCCGACAAGAAAGGGACCATTGAAAATGCCCTCGGTCAATTGAAAGAGGCTCATAAGTCACAAGACATCGCAGCTATAGATCGTGCAACCGAGTCACTCAACAACGCTTGGCACGCTGCATCCGAAGATATGGCAAAAGCTGCTCAAGCTCAAGGCGGTGCAGGTCAAGGAGCCAATGGCGGAGCTAACCAACAAGGCCCTTCAGCCGGCAGCCAAAGCAGCCAAGGTGGTCAAGGGAGCTCACAAGACGGCGAAGTAACCGATGTTGACTTTGAAGAAGTGAAGTAAAACGCGAAAACAAGGATTAACTTCCATATGCAACCCGCTGTAAATA
>CAYNHZ010000007.1:0-22965 GCA_964397445.1 uncultured Muribaculaceae bacterium
AGTTTGATTAGCTCGGGACGGACTGCCAATGCAGCCTCAACGATGGAGTTCTTCAGAAGCACTCCGTCTTCTGTGCAAAAAGTGCTTTCATTTCTGAGGAGGTTTTCGAGTTCGTGGAATAAATTCAGATTGTCCATATTGTATTTACTTTATTAATGTCAGATATGCTATTATTATTCCTAATATAGTCAAAAGTGTACCAATTAAGAATTTGTATTCTTTACAAATAAACTTTAAACTTATTCTGGGTTTCTGTAATTTTGGATTCTGCTGTATGTAGATTTTCCCTTTATCAGTCAATTCAACACCAGCAAACATTGATTGATCCATTTCTATATAATCTACAAGACCCTTATTTTTTAAGAAACGAAGGGCATCCATTTCTGCGGGGATGTCATCAACGATATTACCCAAAGATAATCTTTCCAGCATTTTCTTTTGTAATTCAGTGAGTTTTATCTTTTCCATTATTTCACCCTCCATTTTATTATGTATTCATCTATCGTTGAGACCTTTCCATCAGCAAGAGCATACAGCCGGGTAAGGATTTCATTTTTCTTCTCGTTCAGTTCCTGCTTCTTGGTGTCGAATTCACGCCAGGCAGCATCACGTTTCTCTTTCAGAGCATCCCTTTCTTTGAGGATATCGAGTTTGATTTTGGCCTTACGCTCTTTCATCAGTGCATCATCTTTCTCTTTGATGGCTTCATCAAGCTCTTTTAGTTTTATCTGGAGCTGCTTGCGGTTATCCTCTGTCCAATTCTCAATCTTTTGGGATTCAGCATCAACTAATTCGGCATTACGTTCATCAAGGCGTTCATCAAGAAGATGCTGCTGAGAATCAAGCAACTCTTTAAGATGCGACAATGGAAATGCTGATTCAGGCAGTGAATGACCTACTACGCCGGGGACGGTTAGAAGGCGTTCTAAGAAGTCTCTTTCAAGTTCACGTCCTTCTGAATCTATGGCCACAAGGATAATGTGCTCCTCTTCTTCTCCTAATGATGAATAACGTACTATCCTGCAGGAGAGAAAACCTGATTTGCCTTTCTGTTGTTCAATGATCGAAATCTTGGAATTATTAGATGAGTATAAAAAGTCCACTTCAGAAAAGGGTGTAGGAACCTTTTTACCTGTATTTACCACATACTGCCCCAGTGGATGGGAAATTCTGTATAAGTAGCTGCTTCCTGATTCTTTATCGAAAGAGTATCTACCAGTAGGAACGCCTAATACAGGAGACTGTTTAAGAGTGAATTCCGTTTTGCCATTAGTCGGCAAACTGATATAACCATTTAATATTCCTTGCGTTAGTATCCAAAATTTCCGCTGGTGCTGCTGCAGTTGCTGGTTCTGTTTGTTCTCGGTAATGATGAACTTCTCACATACCTCTTCATCAAAATTTGTCATCAGAGCCATCCTTGTATCCTGCATACCGGAATCTATACTTTCCCTCATATCTTCACGAAGAGAAGTGAAAGCTGTGTCTATCTCTTCTTTTGTGCGGCATTTGCTATATATGCTTAGAATACGGCGTTCAAAATCTACACCATTTCCAATAGCCCCAAGGACTTCATCACTTGCTCCGAAAACACCCTTGAAGAGGTTAAACTTTTCATCCAGAAGCTCATATACCCGCTGGTCGGCGATATTCGATTTGTTAATGAAGTTAACTACTACCACATCATTTTTCTGCCCGTAACGGTGACAGCGGCCAATGCGCTGCTCTATGCGCTGGGGATTCCAAGGGAGGTCGTAATTGACTACAAGAGAACAGAATTGGAGATTTATACCCTCGGCAGCTGCTTCTGTGGCTATCATTATTTTGGCTTCATTCTTAAAATAATCCACCAAGGCAAGTCGTTTGTCGGCAGTTTTGGAGCCTGTGACACGGCTGGTACCGGAGTATTGCTTTTTCCAAGAGTTGTATATCTCATTGGATTTGGGGTCGGAGTTTCCGCCATTGAAGAGAACTATCTGGTCTTTATATCCATTTTCTTCAAGCAGCTGCAGGAGGTAGTTCTGGGTGCGACGGCTCTCTGTGAAGATGAGTGCTTTCTGGTTTGCACCGTTTTCCTTCATCTTCTCAAATCCAAGGCTGAGGGCTTTTATTAGGCAGGCACCTTTACTATTTGCGGTAATGCTTAATGCAAGGTCGTATATGGTGCGAAGCTCTCCGATTTCTTCTTTGACTTCTTCAATTTCTTCTGAAGTCAAATGTTTGGTGTCTTTCTCTTCATCCTCGTCTTCGTTTTCTTCATCTTCTTCATCGATCCATTCTTCTTGATACTCGGAGAAATCATCCATATCGGTGGACATATCGAATGGATCATCGGTTTCTTCTACCTGTTTGTTATCCTCAATGATTTTTTCAAGACGCTTGATAATCGTGTCAAGAGTACCGGCGATGGCGAATGAAGATGAGGCAAGAAGTTTATATAGGACAAGGGTTATCAGATTTCGCTGTGATGATGGAAGTCCGTAACTATGTTCTCTGGACAGGTAGTCGTTTATGAATTCAGAAAGGGCTTGTTCGTCTTGTGTGGGGACATATTCCTGAACCATCGGGATTCGGTTGGTATATTTCACATATGCCTGAACTTGCTGGCGGAGAGTGCGGTGGATGATAGGGAGAATCCTCTGGCGAAGTTCTCCGTAGGTTTGCTCTTCGCGGAGGGCCACTTTGCTGTATTGGTTTGCGAAACTGGAGATGCTTCCGAAATACTGATCATCTATTATAGAGACAAGACCGAAAAGTTCTTTGATGTCGTTTTGAAGAGGCGTCGCGGTGAGAAGAATCTTCTTGAAAGGGAGTAGTCCTTCTTTTAGTGCGTTTCCTGTCTTATTGCTTGGTTTATAGACATTTCTTAATGAGTGTGCTTCATCGAGAACGATTAAATCCCAAGGGATTCTGGATATGTGGGTTATGTTCTTTCTTGCAAATGGGTAGGAACAGATGATGATGTGTTCTTTATCATCGAAAGGGTTTTTGTAATTGTCTTCAAGAATCTTTGTGAAATTCTTTTTTTCCATTATCAGTGATGGCAGGAAGAATTTTTCTTCGAGTTCCATACTCCACTGTTTTCTTAAGGTAGCAGGTGCGATGATTAAGATTCTTCTGTGGCGTTCTGCCCATTTCTGACTGATTACTAGGGCTGCTTCAATGGTTTTGCCTAAGCCTACTTCATCGGCCAGAACTGCGCCTTTACTTAGAGGGGAGCGGAAAGCAAACAAGGCTGCCTCTACCTGATGGGGGTTTAGGTCAACTTTGGCTTCTGAGAGGACTCCGGTCAGCTTCTCTTCATCTGCAGAGTTGCGTTTGCGTGAGAGATCCCAAGCAAGATATTTTTCCTGATAAGGAGTTATCATTTACAATTTTTAATCCGCTAAATATGCAAAGTTAAAAAATTGAAAGTGATTTTTATTTTTTTATTTATAATAGGTCTATCTGAGTTAATCTTTTTTTAATTTTTTGAGAGGGTTCTGGAAATTATTAAATTTCAAATTGGAAGTTTTTTTTTTATCTTTGCCCTGAATGCTGCTTTATCCCTCTCTCCAACTGCACCGATATTTGCAGCAATTAGACATATAGCGTTTACTAATTTCAAGAGTTTTTAAAAAATCGCCAGTTTTGAGAAATCGCTCTTATGAAACAGGTAAATGCCCGCACCTTTGGTGTGGGTCATTTATTTGTTAAGAGCGATGGGTTTCTGGCGATACCTTAAAAACTTGCAAATTTTGGCCTGCACCATTTTTTATGGAAGGGACAAATTATTTTGGATTATGACTACTGCAGAACTTGACGACATATTGATTGCTCAGTTCAGAAATGAAGCCAAAAGGTTTAATCCCGATTTCATTCCTAATATCGTTCCCGACCTCAACTCTCCGGAAGCAATGGCTGCCATACAGGACTATGGTCCGTTCTATGGTTTTAAGAGCAAAGCTGTGATATTGGCAGATTTTTTCAATCCGGATTCTGCCGAAAGTAAGAACGCTGCTTCGATGAAAGAGTATTTCAAGAAATATATCGAGGAGCATCCGACTATGGATGATGTGATGATGGTGGATTTGTACAGTTCCGGTGATTTGCGGGCGGTAGCTCATACCATTGGATTATTGGCCACGGGATTTCTTCTGTCGGAGCTGGAGGATGTTTCTGCTATGACGGAGGAGTTTCAGAAAAAGGTATTGGATCCGGAGGCTGCGGGGGTCGTTATTCTTTCATTGATTTATTTTACTATTCTTGTGAATTCTATTATAGGTACTGATGTCATCAATAAGATTTTTATCGGTAGTTGGGAGAATTTTTATTCATTGTACTTGAAGAGGGTGGAATGGTTATGTGAATATGGGAAGAAGTGGAAGAATGAGTTTAGTGGAGTATTATTCTTTGATTGAGAAGTTTTCTTTTTAATGCTTAAAAAATTTATCTTTGTACTTAAGATATGGCCGTAAGGCGGTATCTTAAATATTGCAACGGCCTCGGGAGTGTATCACTTTCGGGGCTTTTGGATTGAAAAAAGAGGTGTGGGGTGTGAAATGTGGGAACAATGTGGGAACATTTCCTTTCTAAGTCCGCTCCAGCGGACCGGCCGGAGGCCGTGCATCCACCGCACGAAGTGCGTGAAAAACAGTGCCTTAGGCACCACAAACAGAAAGAGCCTGCGATTTGCAGGCTCTCTCTGTTTGTGGTGCCACCGGGAATCGAACCAGGGACACAAGGATTTTCAGTCCTTTGCTCTACCAACTGAGCTATGGCACCATTTTCTTTTGGGATTGCAAAAGTAGTTTTATTTTTTATTCTTCCAAAATTTTATTTATATTTATATACTTTTTTGTGTTAACTTCGCAATAATGAAATCATCTCAAGAAGCCCATACTCCTTTGTATGCTAAGGTGGTAATGCCATTAAAATTAAGAAAGACTATCTCTTACTTGATTCCATCACACCTTCAAGTAGAGGTGGGATCAAGGGTTGTCGTTCCGCTTCGAGATACTACTGTATCGGGTGTAATAACAGAGGTCACATCTGAGCTTGATTGCGAAACCAATAAGGTTAAAGAGATTATTCAAGTCGAAAATCTTCCGTTGGTTAAAAAAACCGAATTGCTTTTTTGGCAAGCAATTGCGGATTACTATATGTGTACACTCGGGGAAGTTTTCAAGGCTGCAAGTCCCTATTTTATAGAGAAAGGCAATGATACATCAAAAAGCACTCCACTCTCCAACAAATGCATTAATCTCAACATATTAACTCCTCCTCAACTTAAAGCTTTTGAGGAGATTAAATATTTTCACTCCTCAAATAAGACTGTTCTTTTGAACGGAGTTACCGGATCAGGGAAAACCGAAATATATATCCATCTTATAAAGGAGTGTTTGGATAGGGGGCAAAATTCATTGTATCTCCTCCCGGAGGTGGCCATTTGCCGACAAATCGAGAAGAGGCTGAAAAAGGTATTCGGAGATCATATATTGACATACCATTCAAAGGAGACAATCTCCAAAAAAAGAAATATTATTGATATTGTCTCAAATTCGGACAAACCATACATAATAATTGGATTGCGCTCCTCCCTATTTCTCCCATTCAGAGATCTTGGTCTTATAATTGTCGATGAAGAGCACGATAGCTCATACAAACAGAACGATCCCGCCCCGAGATATAATGGGCGTGATGCCGCCATAATTTTATCAAAAATTCATAATGCAAAGATTGTATTGGGTTCTGCAACACCCTCATTTGAATCCGAATACAATGTTAAGATAGGGAAATATGCACAAGTAAATCTCGCCACAAAATACAACGACTCTTCCGAACCCCCTATAACTATAGTGGATATGCAAAAAGAGAGGAAAAATCGTGGGGTTAAAGGTCTTTTTTCATTTATTATGATCAATGAGATTAGAAAGAGATTGGAAAATAAAGAGCAAGTTATGGTTTTTAGGGGAAGGCGCGCATACTCTCCAACTGTACAATGTTCTGAGTGTGGAGAGATTCCAAAATGCAAAAATTGCAATGTTCCACTCACCTTTCACAAGTTCAATAACTCATTGGTTTGCCACTATTGTGGCTACTCAAAAAAACTCAATCCATCTATCGAACCGTCAGAGACAATTGGGAATTGCCCCTCTTGTGGGGTAAATGGGTTGAGGACAGTGGGTTCCGGAACGGAAAAGATCGAAGAGGAATTGAAAAAAATATTTCCTGAAGCTTCAATCGCCCGATTCGATGCAGATACGACAAGACGAAAGGGGGAAGGAGAGAAATTATTGAAAGAGTTTTCAAAAGGGGAAATAGATATTTTAGTTGGTACACAAATGATTTCAAAAGGGTTTGACTTCGGCAATCTTACCCTTGTTGCAGTGATCCAGAGTGAGACGATTACAGCTGTAAACGATTTTCGATGTGATGAAAAAGCTATTCGCCTGCTTAATCAACTCAGAGGGAGAAGCGGACGGGGATCTAAAGAGGGTATGTTACTGATACAGACATCACAAGCAGATCATCCGGTTTACAAATTCATCTCAGGAGAGGTATCACTTGACGAATTGCTCATAGAGAGGAGAGAATTTGAATACCCTCCATATACCAGAATAATAAATATTACAATAAAAGATCGAATACAAGAGGGGTGTAAAAATACTGCCGAGGTGGTCAAAAATGCCTTAACCAACTTATCTATCACCTCGTTCACAGGGCCTATACCTCCACCCATAGATAAAATTCAAAGAGAATATCTGCTAAGATTTGTAATAAAACTCAATAGAGACAAGAACATAGGGGAGTTAAAAAAATCAATCTATTCGGCCATCGATAAAATTGGTAAAAATATAATTATCGATGTAGATCCCTCGTAGTAAAATTATTAAAAAACTACCCTAAGAGCCTTATGCAACACCTCCACCTTTATAGGTGTCTCTCCCACAACCTCTCCATCGATTTCAACCAAATCACTCGTATTAGTTTCGATTGTTATAACTCTCCCCATTGTATGAGAAACATACTTGACCTCATAAATTTTTCCGGAGAAAAGTTTTTTAAAATTATACATCACTGAAAACATAGATAAATTCCTGATTGCCGTCAGATTAATCAATCCATCATCCGCTATAGCATCAGGAACTTGCATCATCCCACCTCCACTATATTTTCCTATTCCGAGGGCAATCGAAAAGATTTTATCTTCGATAAATAGTTTTCCATCCACAAACACCCTCATAGCCACTGCACTCCTTGAAAAGAGCGCTTTAAGTGCAGATCTCAAATACACCATTTTCCCCTCTCCTCCCCTCTCTTTGAGATTGTTACAATTTACACAAACTTCAGGATCATAACCAACTCCACCAATATTCACCATATATCTTACACTCTCCACCCCCGATTCAAAATAGGTAATCTTCCCTATATCTTGAAGAATAGTTTTGCCAGAACCTATAGCCTTTATCGAATCACAATAATTAAGTGAAACTTCAAACATTTTTGACCAATCATTACCCGATCCGGCAGGGATTACCGCCAAAGTAACTTCAGAAGTAGGCACCTCTTTTTGAAAGAATATTCCATTAACTATTTCATGAATAGTACCATCACCTCCCACAGAGATAATATTACGGTAACCATCCCTTAATGCCCTTATAGTCAATTCGACTGCGTGATATCTATGTTCTGTGAATTTTACATCAAAATCAACCCCTGATGATGATAATTTTTCAGATATAAACTGCCAATCTTTTGAAAGTTTTCCACTCCTTGCTTTAGGGTTAACTATCGCAACCCAATGTGCCAAATTCATAACAAAACAAAATTTGGCACAAAACTAATATAAATAATGTAGAGATAAAAAGAATTTGTATTTTTGCAAATTAAGTGTATTAATTATTCGTCAATTATTATGGGAAAGGTCATAGCTATTGCCAATCAGAAAGGTGGAGTAGGTAAAACTACTACAGCAATTAATTTAGCAGCTTCACTTGCTGTAATGGAACGTAAAACATTATTAATTGATGCTGACCCTCAGGCAAATACAACATCAGGACTAGACTTTGATCCAGACTCTGATTCAAAGAGAACATTATATGAAGTTCTGATAGGGGAACGAACATTTGAAGAGGTCATTTTAGACACAGAAATAATAGCCTTAAAAATAGTCCCATCACATATAAACTTAGTCGGAGCTGAGATAGAGATGCTCAATCTTGAAGATAGAGAGATGGTTTTTAAGAATACACTCGCTCAAGTTAAAGATAAATTCGATTTCATAATAATAGATTGCTCCCCCTCACTTGGTCTTATCACAATAAATGCACTCACAGCTGCAGATTCGGTGATAATACCTGTTCAGACAGAGTTTTTTGCCCTCGAAGGACTTGGTAAACTATTGAACACCATTAAATTGGTACAAAATAGACTAAATCCCTCACTCCAAATAGAAGGTTTCTTACTTACTATGTTTGACGGCAGATTACGACTTGCAAATCAAGTTGTTGAAGAGGTTAGACACCATTTTGGGAATATGGTATTTAATACATTGATTCAGAGAAATGTAAGACTAAGCGAATCTCCGTCTCACGGGAAACCGGTTATTTTATACGATGCAATATCTGTCGGGACAAATAACTATCTCAATCTTGCTAAAGAAATAATTTCGAAAAATTCATAAATTTCAGAGTATGACTATAAAGAAATCTGCATTAGGAAAAGGGCTGAGTGCGTTGATATCCGATATAGACGAGATCAACAAAAATAGTGGTAAATTCACCGAATATGAGGGCAATAAAGAGTCCACAGTATCGGATAATTCGCAGATTTCGACTACACAAAATCTCGCATCCATATCAGATATTCCAATAGATAAAATAGTGACAAACCCGTTTCAACCCAGAACAGTATTTGACGAAGCAGCCCTTGAGGATCTTGCAGAATCTATAAAACTATTAGGATTGATTCAACCTATCACTGTCAGAAGCATTGGTACCAAATACCAGATTATAAGTGGAGAAAGACGCTTTAGAGCAGCATCAATTGCAGGTCTCACCCATATCCCAGCCTATATAAGAAAGGCAAACGATCAAGGGATGCTTGAGATGGCAATAGTAGAAAATATACAACGAGAGAACCTCGATTCGATAGAGATAGCACTGAGTTTTCAAAGATTGATTGAGGAGTGCAAACTCACACAAGAGGCTATGGCAGAAAGGGTTGGTAAAAAACGTGCCACCATTACCAATTATCTTAGACTTTTAAAGTTACCTGCTGAGATTCAGGTAGCTCTAAGATCGGGTAAAATCACGATGGGGCATGCAAAAGGGATCCTCTCACTTGATGATAAGGGTGAACAACTTAAACTTTGTAATCTTATAATAAAAAAGGACCTCTCCGTAAGACAAGTTGAATCTAAAATAAAAGATATCATAGCCAAGGACGATAAAAAGAAGTCTGGAGACAAAACTACAATCGAATTGCCTGAGTCATATTATCGAGTTCTCGAGATTATTGGCAAGTATTTTGATAACAATATCAGTCTCAAACGCTCGGAAAAAGGGAAAGGAAGTTTGACTATCCAATTCAACAATGATGCTGAAATGGAGAAATTCCTTAAAGCTATTGAGGGTGCTAATATATAAGATCCATTTTGCAGAAATTATTAACAACCATAATATTCATTTGCATTAGTGCACTATATGCTAATGCCCAATTCTCCGGTGTCGGTGGATTTGGAGGTACTAATGGACCTAATAATCAACAAAACACCTCTGCAACAGATACCCTTTTCGCCAAAGAAGACCAATATACCCTAAAAAGATATTTCAAATCTCTCAACCATAAAGACACTATGAGTATAGGTTGGATGTGGGGAGGATCTGTAATATTGCCGGGTACTGCTCAGATTTACAACAATGATTATTGGAAACTTCCAATAATATATGGTGGTATTGGCGGATTAATAGGTGGGGGTTGGTATAATAATGTACGCTTTCAAAAGACAGGTAATGAAGATTTTGCAAGAAATAGAAACCTATTTTTCATAGGTGCTGCAGTTATGTATTGGGCATCGATGATGGATGGGGTTATATGTTTCAAATCTCAAAGAAAATATTTACCCGGAAGGGCTGCCCTTTACTCTGCCCTATTCCCCGGTCTCGGCCAAATGTACAATGGAGAGTATTGGAAACTACCGATTTACTACGGGGGATTGGCTGTTTCAGGTTATATGTGGTACTACAACAATATGCAATATTCCCGTTTTAAAACACAATATAATCAAGCGACTACACCAAACGGCAACTACACCGGATCCCTCTCTCCAGACAATTTGAAATATTACCGAGATACATATCGAAGATATCGGGACTACTCAATATTAGCCACTGTTGTAATATATGCCCTGCAAATAATCGATGCAGATGTTTTTGCGACAATGAAAGATTTTGATGTGACTGATGATCTGACATTTAATGTAACCCCTGCGGTTATAGCTCCAATAACAACCCCGGCAAACTTCAACTATAATTATACTTATGTCCCTGTAACTAATTCGTACGGAATCAAATTAAATATCACCTTCTAATTATCATGAAAATTAAAAAAATCACATTGGCATTAATCATTATTTTAGGCTCAAACAGTTTTCTTCTTGCTCAAGAAAATGAGAAAAAAGAGAAGTTTTCATTCTTCCACAGAGAATCAAGAAAAGAGTTAATTCATCAACGGGATTCCCTTTTAAGGGTGATTGAGGAGATGAAAAATGAGATGATGATCGAATTATCTGATACTCTTTCAGTTGGAGATACCATTAATCCCGGTGGAATTGATATCCTTGAAGATTGTTTAGATACAACAGGGTACTCATTATCAAGAGATTCCTTGTTAAGTATGTGGTATAAGCAAAGAAATCTATCAATAATGGAGATGGAGACCATAGATATGGACTCCACAGATATTATCTCCGACATACCTGACTCTGTAATAATCGACAGGTTACAAAAGATGAACTCTTTCGTATCACTCCCTTATAATAAAATAGTTAGAAATCATATCCTTTTCTATACTCAGAAGATACCGAGCAAAACAGAGACAATGCTCGGATTATCAAATTACTATATGCCTATTTTCGAAGAGATATTTGATCAATACAACCTCCCAACAGAGTTAAAGGCAATGGCCATAATAGAGTCCGCCCTTAATCCTAAAGCTGTATCGAGGGTAAAGGCAAAAGGGATGTGGCAATTTATGTATAGCACTGCATTGAGGTATAATCTTCATATAAATTCTTATGTGGACGAAAGATTTGATCCTATTGCCTCTGGCCACGCAGCTGCAAAATACCTTAGAGATGCCTACCTTATATTTGGTGATTGGGCATTGGCGATCGCATCATACAATTGCGGAGCAGGAAATGTTAATAAAGCGATAAGAAGGTCAGGTGGAGCAAAAGATTTTTGGGAGATATACAACTATCTTCCTCGTGAAACAAGGGGCTACCTACCCTCTTTCATAGCTGCATTGTACTCAATTAATTATTACAAGGAACATCAACTCACCCCTAAACCGGCACCTATGCCTATCCACTTAGACACTTTGAAAATCAATAGGATGTTACACTTTGAGCAAATATCACACTTCACAGGGTTGAGTATTGAAGAGCTTAGAAATCTCAATCCCCAATATTTACACGATATTATTCCGGGTGTAGAGAGGGAGTATCTACTTAGAATACCTTACAACTACACAAACAAATTCATTGACAACGAGCCCGAAATATATAAATATAAGGATACTATACTATTCAACTCAGGAGTACTAAAAGAGATAAAAGACTCCCCGAGTCAACCTGAACAACGAAGAGTGGTTCACACTGTAAGGAAAGGTCAAACACTCGGGCATATAGCAATTAAATACAAAGTAAAAGTGTCTGATATTCAACGTTGGAATGGGATAAAATCGAACATCAGAATTGGACAAAAAATTGTTATCTATACTGATGGCAATGGTCCATCATCTTCCACAAAATCGACCAACCAAACAAGCTCTTCGAGTAAACAAAATGTCTCATCAAGTGGGGGATACAAATATTATACGATCCGTAAAGGGGACAATCTGTGGGATATAGCAAAAATGTTCCCTGGTATCAGCGTAAACGATATCCTCGAATTAAACAATCTTACCCGCAATTCTAAGATATATCCCGGGATGAAGATTAAGATCAAAAAATCAAATTAATCTGGAGTTTAGCGCCGTAAACATCACTCCCGACCTTGTTAAAATAATTTGTACAATATAGTTTAAGATACAGACCTACCCAATCGATAGGTCTGTATCTTATTGTAATATAGGTATTTATTCCTCTACCATAAGCTGCAGGGACAGAAAAAGAGTTTGGAAGATCCATTTGATAGGAATATATCCTATTCTCCCAATCGTCTATATGAAAGAGAGACCCCCTTAAATAACAATCAATTTTTTTAGAGGGAGAGAGATAAAATAGCTCTTGGTAAAACATATACCCATTTGATTTGCTCCTCGAATACTCCATTCTTGTAGCTGCCCCCAAGCCCCAAGTGGTGTTCCATTTGTATTCCACCCTGGCTCCAATCTTCCCATTTTTTTGATAACTTCCAAAACTATAGTTTACCTTCACTGATAACTTATGTTGTTTATTTACAGACCATTCACTAAAGACATAACTCTTTAAATTATAGGAATCTGTATCTATTCCAAACCGTTTCCACGGATGATAAACAAAATCGAAAAATCCTGATATTGCAATATTTGATATGGGGGTAAAATTGAAATTAAACATAACCCCATTTTCATTGCAATTGTAAGAGGTAGAGGAGTAAGCTCCAGAATGTGTAGCTATATAACTTTTTGAGTAGTAGCGATATAGTAAGGATGTTTCAAAATTTGATACCGGAGCATAGATAACCCCTAAAATTGCAGCAAACGAGAGGCCGTTATCCAAAGCCGTTTCACCGAATAATCTTATTTTTTTATATGAAAAATAGAGGTCTAATGAGGTATTTCCCCACAAACCATCATACATCTGATATCTATTATACTCTTTTACAGGTAGTTTGTTTTTCTTATCATACTTGTATTGAGCAGTTGTCACCCCAACCTTCAACATTTTAAACCTATACGACACATTCGCCCCCAATAGATACTCTCTCAATCTGTTTTTATTGTTTATCGATTGTTCAGTATTGTGTATCCCCCCCTCAGGCAACGAATAATACCCACTCCCTATCACCTTCGCATCTCGACATTTATCTGAAAATAAAATAGAGAAATTTAAGTTTTTGATCCCAAATGTTACACCCGTCCCTCTAAAAAATTTCTGTTCATCTGTAGAGGTGTATGGGGTGATATTTGCCTCCCGCCTAAAGGTGGAATTTGGAGAAGAGGAACCGGACATAGAGAAAGTATTCCACAATACAAGCCCCTGCCCCATCCTAACTGAATAATCACCAATAACAAAGCTCTTTAAAGAGAGTTTTTTGGTAATATTCAGATTCCTTAAATTAAAATTAATAGAGATAAAATCCGGAAATTTCTCCCCGACATCGTTTTCTAAAGTAAAACCAAGTGCAATTTTATCACTATATTCAAATTTGTATTTGGAATAGAGTGAAAATGGGTATTTGGCCCTTAAAATCAACTGATTTTTAACCCTTTTTGAACCGGCAGCACCAAGTTTACCATTGACAGTAGATAATGTTATAAAGGGGGATATATCTGCCACAAAACTCTCGCTAAACCCATCAATAAGAGATAGTTCCGATAGAGAAACAATTTTTCCAAACTCTTTTTGATACTCCAATAATGACTCAATTTGAAAAGGGGAAAAAATGATCATTTCCTCTAATTCACTGCGTGTCACATTATTAATAGCAATAGGATGTTTATGTAATGTCTCAAAATAATCGAACAAAACAGTCGGGTCCACCCCTCCATTCTCCGCATTGTTCTCTATGAGCCGAATAATCCCCTCAGGAAGCCATTCTTGGGCATAAATGCCACCACCAATAAATAAAAAGATGAACACCATCAATATGGATATCACACACTTCTCTCCCACTTTCTCCTCAAATCTCCCACACATACCCCTCTAAAATATTATCTCTTTATCAGAAATCAGTTTGTTTTAAATTTATATTTTATTTGCTTTAGCTCCTCATTAGCTTTTGAGATCTTTTTAGAAAGATCTTCCTTGAATATCAACATCTTATCAAGTAACACACTATCTCCTGCAGCAAGTATTTCAAATGCCAATATCCCTGCGTTTTTGGCACCATCAAGGGCTACTGTGGCAACAGGTATTCCGGCAGGCATCTGTAAAATTGAGAGGACAGAGTCCCATCCATCCATTGAGTTTGAAGACTTGATAGGAACCCCAATTACAGGGCAGGGGGTCAATGCGGCAATTACACCGGGAAGATGCGCCGCACCACCTGCACCGGCAATTATCACCTTAATCCCCCTTTTATGAGCATTCTTCGCAAAATCCACCACTTGCTCGGGAACCCTATGGGCGGAAAGGGCATTTATCTCAAAAGGAATCTCCATTAAATCAAGAAATTCGGCAGCTTGTTTCATTATCGGCATATCGGATGTACTACCCATTATTATAGATACTATAGGTTTCATACTCATTTTTTCGGTTTAAATAAAATTTATGATTACTTTCGCAAATCCAAAGTTAAAGAAAAAAGTAATGGAACGAATCAAACTTCATGATAAATATTTCAAACCTTTCATACCCTATGAAAAAATTGAAAATGCAATTACTGTTTTAGCAGAGAGAATGAATGCGGATTTTAATGGCGTTGATACACCTATCTTTTTAAGTGTTCTCAATGGATCATTTATGTTCACTGCATCTCTTATGAAGAAAATCAACTTTAATGCTGAGGTTTCTTTCATAAAATTATCCTCGTATTCAGGGACTTGCTCGGGTGGTGAAGTCAAGCAAATACTTGGCTTAAATGGTTGTATTAAGGGGAGAAATGTGGTTATTGTAGAGGACATAGTCGATTCAGGTGTAACTATTTGCGAATTGCATAAGCTGCTTACAGAGGCAGAAGCATCTTCCATTAAAGTATGTACCCTCTTCTTAAAACCTGCTGCATATCAAAAAGATATTAAGATCGATTATGCTGCTATGGAGATTGGTAACGAGTTTATTGTTGGATTTGGACTCGATTACGACCAACTTGGAAGACAGTACAAGGATATATATATTATAGATTAAGATCTCTTATTTATATTACTTGGTGAAAAGTACACTGCTCTCGTTTGATTGGGCATTTTTTTCATCGTAAATCTATTATACCTTATGAATTATTATATATTATTCGGTCCTCCGGGTGCAGGTAAAGGAACACAAGCTAAGTTACTCGTGGACAAATACAATTATCTTCACATCTCAACAGGAGATCTTCTTCGAAGTGAGATTAAAAAAGGGACCCCTCTTGGTAAGGATGCTGCTGTTCTGATCAACAATGGCGATCTTGTACCTGATGAGATAGTTGTAGCAATGATAAAAGACAAAATCCTCTCTAACCAAAATGTAAAGGGGTTTATTTTTGATGGTTTCCCTCGCACTTTGCCTCAGGCATACACCTTAGATAAAATGTTAAATGAGATGAATGGGGAGGTAAAAGCTGTAATATCAATCAGTCTTCACGACTCCCTAATTTTTGACAGAATACTCCATAGAGCACAGATTGAGGGGAGAAAAGATGATACAGATAGGGTAACTATTCAACACCGCATTGATACATATCATCAAAAGACCGAACCTATCATCCAATTTTATAAAGGACAAAACAAATATAAAGAGATTGATGGGGAGGGGACAATTGATGAAATTTTTAAAAAAATCACTTCGATTTTATAAATTACTATAATGGCTAACTCCAATTTTATTGATTATGTCCGCCTTTTCTGCGCTTCTGGAAATGGTGGCAATGGCTCTACCCACTTACGTAGGGAAAAATATGTACCCAAAGGGGGACCTGACGGAGGAGATGGAGGACGTGGAGGAAGCGTTATTCTTAGGGGAAACTCCCAATATTGGACTTTGATCCACCTTAAATTTCGCAAACACGTAAAAGCAGAACACGGAGCTTCAGGGACAGGAAGTTTATGTCACGGAGCAGATGGAGCTGACACCTATCTTGAAGTCCCTTTAGGCACCATTGCAAGGGATTCTGAGACTGGGGAAATCGTATGTGAGGTGATGGAAGATGGTGAAGAGAAGGTATTGGTTCGCGGAGGAAGAGGGGGATTGGGAAATGCAAATTTCAAGTCTCCTACAAATCAAACTCCCCGATATTCTCAACCAGGAGAGTTAGGAAAAGAGGGGTGGTTTGTTCTGGAACTAAAATTATTGGCAGATGTTGGATTGGTCGGCTTCCCAAATGCAGGCAAATCTACCCTATTATCTTCAGTCTCTGCTGCTAAACCAAAGATTGCAGATTACCCTTTCACAACATTAGAGCCCAATTTGGGTATTGTCAATTATTATAATGACAGATCTTTTGTTATGGCTGATATACCCGGTATCATTGAGGGTGCACACGAGGGTAAAGGACTTGGACTTAGATTTTTAAAGCACATTGAAAGAAATTCTATGCTCCTTTTTCTTGTTCCGGCAGACTCCAAAGACATTTCAGAGGAATACAAAATTCTCCTAAAAGAGCTTAAAGAATTTAATCCTGAATTACTTGATAAACAGCGTGTCTTAGCAATATCTAAGTCAGATCTGCTCGATGAGGAGCTTAGGAAAGAGATCAAAAAACACCTTCCACGCAAAGTGGCATCAATTTTCATCTCATCCGTAACAGGGGAAAATATCCCACTATTAAAAGATATGTTATGGGATACACTCAATTCATAAATTGATACACTCAACTTTAAAATTTATATACTCAACTTTTATTATTAACACCCTATTTATGGATGAATTACTAAATTTGGACAGATCTATTTTAATAACGGTAAATGGATGGGGATCCCCATTTATGGATAGTATTATGCTTTTCCTCTCATCAATTCCAGTTTGGATTCCGCTATATGTGCTGATAGCTATATTGTTTTTTCTTCCAAAATGGTATGGCAGAAACTCCTATGTAAATATCACAAGAGGGGTGGCAAAAATTCCAAATTGGGTGTTTGGGGTGCTTGGAATTGCGGCAATAGGGATATGCTTCGGGCTCAATGACCAGGTCTCAGTATTTATAAAAAATAGTGTCCAAAGGTTGAGGCCGAGTCAGGATCAATCTCTCGAATCTATTGTACGGCTCCTTGAGGGGAAAGGTTCTTTATATGGTTTTGTCTCAAGTCACGCTGCTAACACCTTTGGCCTTGCAGTAATAACATCACTCATTTTTAAGAGATTATGGTATTCTATTATTATGATTATTTGGGCTACGCTGATTAGTTTTAGTAGAATCTATCTCGCAAAACACTACCCCTTGGATGTTATTTGCGGTGCTATTTTGGGAATAATTATTGCTGTATGTGTCTATTATCTTTGGATTTTCGCATTGAAAATAATAAGTAAACGATTCAAATATGCTGTGTCTAATTGACAAAACAACCGATCCCTACTACAATCTTGCAGCCGAAGAGTATCTCCTAAAAGAGTACGACGAACCCCTATTGCGTTTATGGAGGAACGCCCCTGCGGTTATTGTCGGAAGGTATCAAAATACAAATGCTGAGATAAATCACGAATTTATCAGAACTAATAAGATCCCTGTAGTTAGGAGATTAAGTGGTGGTGGCGCGGTTTTTCACGATTTGGGAAATATTAATTTTACATTTATAGATAGGCGAATCGATGGAGAAGATACCTCGACAATGTTCAAAAGATTTACATTGCCAATAATAGATGCCCTTGGAAAGATAGGGGTCAATGCCTACCTTGAAGGGAGAAATGATCTTCTGATAGATGGGAGAAAATTTTCCGGAAATGCCGTATGTGTTCATAAAGATCGAGTACTTCAACATGGAACACTCTTATACTCAGCATCCATTAAAGACCTTTCCGGGGCGTTGAATACCAGACCTGAAAAGTTTGTAAATAAAGGGGTAAAATCCAACATATCAAGAGTTACCAATATTTCGGAGCACCTTCCTGAAAGTTTGAAAGGGGAAATGAATGCCGAGGTATTTATGGAATATTTGAAAGATTACTTTTTGTCAAGTTCGAAAGGGTATATTATCCATCAATATAGCGAGGATGATATTAAAAATATTAAAAAAATAGAATCTGAAAAGTATAGGACAGATCTTTGGAATTATGGAGAGTCGCCCAGATATAGATTTTCAAATTCGGTTAAACTCCCAATCGGTTTTATTGAAGTCTACTTGGATGTTAAAAATGGCGTTATCCAAGATTGTAACATATTGGGTGACTACTTTTTCACAAAACCCACTGAAGATATATGTAGAGAGCTTGTAGGGACTCCTCACCAATATGATGACATTTACGCAACATTGAGAAAATTCAATTTCACCGAATATTTCGGTGGAGAGGTGTTAGATGATGTTTGCAACCTTCTCTCCTAACCCGTAACCCGTTTAGCTACTCATTTTCATAAAAAATGGGCAGGAAATCTCTCCCTGCCCTCATAAACTTGATAATATAAAAATTATATTAATTCTATTTACCGAATCTCTTCTCTTTTGTCTTTATCAAAAGATCCTGCATCGAATCTGCGCAGGCAACCACAGCATCTTCAAATGTTCCGGCTTTTCGCTCGATTATAAGATCGTCACCGGGTATTGCTACTTTCAATTTCACACATTTTGCGTGGTCGGGCTCTAAATAGAGTGAAACATCCATTCTAATAATATTGTCAAAATACTTAGACAACTTACTGAATTTCTTGTCGATAAAATCGAGAAGCTTTTGATCAGCATCAAACTTGATAGATTGAATTTTAATTTCCATTTTTACCTCCGTTTTTTGCTCTTGGATGAGCGGTTAAATATACTTTTTTCAACTGTTCAAAAGAATTGTGGGTATATACCTGCGTCGCTGCCAAAGATGAGTGCCCCAAAACCTCTTTAATAGAATTAAGGTCTGCACCATTATTGAGTAAGTGAGTTGCAAGCGAATGTCTCAAAACATGTGGAGATTTCTTCCCAGAAAAGCCCTCTAAACCATCAAGTTCCTGATGAACAACTTCGTTTACAAACTCTGGTTTTATCTGTAACCCCTCATCATTCACAATAAAATATTGTATCGTCCCCTCCGGAAATTCAACCTTAATTCTCTTCAAATATAATATAATTTCTTGAATTACGGAAGAAGGAATCGGAATTTCTCTCTCTTTATCACCCTTTCCCAACACACGAACCACTCCCCTTGAGAGATCAAAATCCGTAACTTTCAGATTTACAAGCTCTGCACGTCTTATGCCGGTAGAATATAATATAAGCATAACCATCCTATTTCGATAATTATGAAAATTTTTATCCTCCTTTTGCAATGAATATTTATCAAAATACTCCTCGAGAGCCCTTTCGGTATAAAAAGAGGGGAGCCTTTTACCCTCCTTCGGCCTGGTAATTTTCTTAACAGGGTTTGAGGCAAGAAGCGATTGCTTTACCAAATAATTACAAAAACTGCTCATAGCCGACAACCTTAGATTAACAGTTCTCGGATTTAAGCCAATATCCAAACAATGAGCAATATAATTCCTGATATTAGAGGTCGTCAAACAAGATAATATCTCATCCCCTCCTGAAACTTCATTTGAGAAATAATTAAAGAAGTCACCTAATGCCTCCTCATAGAGGATGCAAGTACGTGGAGAATAACGCCTTTGCACACTAATATATGAAATAAAATCTTTAATTATCATAAATTATAAAATTCAATAGGCACTTCAACTTAAAAATATTTGTTCTCTTGCAAATTTAATAAAAATATTTACCTTTGCAGCCGCAAATAAAAGGAGGTGATATTAAAATGATTATAGTACCAATCAAAGAGGGGGAAAATATTGAAAAATCCCTAAAGAAATTTAAACGTAAATTTGAAAAGACAGGCATCGTGCGTGAACTTCGTAATAGAAAAACTTTCGAAAAACCTTCTGTACGCAAAAGAGACAAAATCAAGAAAGCTATTTATGTTCAGCATCTCCAAATTTCCGAAGAGTAATTAATAAATTACGATATAACCAAAACCGCTGTTCCGATTGTGAATAGCGGTTTTTTTATACCTATTGAAAATAGATCCCAAATAAAATATAATGGGTTGGGTAACACAGATGGGGCTAACTGGATACGCTTATAGGGAGCCCTCTGTAAAGGGTGTTGTGTAAAATTAATCAGAGGTTTGTCTTTTATAGCGATAATGCTTAGTTTTGTAGTTTAAAAGCCGTATTTATGAATGATTTTCAAAAAGCAATTATTGAGGGAATTCCTAATATTCTTCCCAAGCCAAAACAATATGATAATAGTATAAATCACGCACCTAAGCGTAAACAAATATTAACGGCACAAGAGAAAAAACTTGCTCTTCGCAATGCGTTGAGGTATTTTCCTGCAAAGCATCACGCCGAATTGATTCCTGAATTTAAAGAAGAGCTTGAGACCTACGGAAGAATTTATATGTATCGTTTCAGACCCGACTATAAGATTTATGCCCGTTCGATACACGATTTTCCCCATAAAAGTGAGAAGGCAGCAGCAATTATGCTTATGCTATCAAATAATCTTGATATTGCTGTGGCTCAACATCCTCACGAATTGATTACTTATGGTGGAAATGGGGCTGCATTTCAAAATTGGGCACAATATCTCCTTACGATGCAATATCTTTCGCAGATGAGTGATGAACAGACACTTGTTTTATATTCAGGCCATCCTCTCGGATTATTTCCATCTCATAAAGAGGCTCCGAGGTTGGTTATAACTAATGGTATGGTTATCCCAAATTATTCAAGTAAAGATCATTGGGAGAAATTTAACGCCCTTGGTGTATCACAATATGGCCAAATGACTGCCGGTTCGTTTATGTATATTGGACCTCAAGGAATTGTGCACGGAACAACCATTACAATTTTAAATGCGGCAAGGATGCATAGTAAAGGGGATACAAAAAAAGGTAAAATATTTGTTAGTTCAGGGTTGGGAGGAATGTCGGGAGCTCAACCAAAAGCTGCAGTTATTGCAGGAGTTGTGGGGATTGTTGCTGAGGTCAATCCAAAGGCTGTAAAAACAAGACATTCTCAAGGATGGGTAGATGAGGTATATACAGAGCTTGATCCCCTTATTTCAAGGGCACTTGAAGCTCGTGACAATAACGAAGCTGTTTCGCTTGCCTACCAAGGGAATATAGTAGATCTTTGGGAGAGGTTAGCAAAGAGAGGAATTGATATTGATCTCGGATCGGATCAAACATCGCTTCACAACCCTTGGGCAGGGGGTTATTACCCTGTCGGGATCTCTTTCGAGGAATCCAATAGGATGATGGCTGAGGAGCCAGAAAAATTCAAAAAGGAGGTTCAGAAGACCTTAAAAAGGCATGTAGCTGCAATCAACAAGCTTTGCGATAAAGGAATGTATTTCTTTGATTACGGCAATGCATTTTTACTTGAAGCATCTCGTGCGGGGGCGGATATTCTCAAAGCAGATGGAAAATTTAAATATCCCTCTTATGTTCAAGATATTATGGGACCTCTCTTCTTCGATTACGGCTTCGGTCCATACAGATGGGTTTGTACTTCGTCAAAACCTGAAGATCTCGCAATGACCGATTCGATAGCAGCAAATGTTCTTGAGAAGATTATGGAAAATTCTCCTAAAGAGATAAAATCTCAACTTGCTGACAATATTCATTGGATCAAAGAGGCAGGTAAAAATAAATTAGTTGTTGGCTCTCAAGCAAGGATACTTTATGCTGATGCTGAGGGGAGGACAAAAATAGCATTAGCTATGAATAAGGCTATCAGAGACGGCATAATTTCGGCTCCTATTGTCCTTGGACGCGATCACCACGATGTTTCCGGAACAGACTCTCCATATAGAGAGACCTCCAATATTTATGACGGCTCAAGTTTTACTGCCGATATGGCTATCCAAAATGTCATAGGCGATTCATTTAGAGGAGCTACGTGGGTCTCTATCCACAATGGAGGCGGTGTTGGCTGGGGAGAGGTCATTAACGGAGGATTCGGAATGGTTATTGACGGTAGCGAAGAGGCTGATAATCGGATAAAATGTATGCTTCATTGGGATGTAAACAATGGAATTGCTCGTAGAAGTTGGGCACGAAATGAAGGGGCAATGTTCGCCATTAAACGGGAAATGGAGAGAACACCAAATCTTATCGTGACACTTCCAAATCTCGTTGATGATGATCTATTGAGATAATCTCTAAACATCTATCATTTAATTGAGGTTTTCAATAGAGATTCACTGGTAATAGAGGTTCACTGGTAATAGAGGTTCACTGGTAATAGAGGTTCACCGGTAATAAAGGTTCACCGGTAATAAAGGTTATTCACTAATATCAAGAGTATTAGTGAGGACGTGCAGCTATTTCTAAGCAATGACACCCTTTATTTTCAATAGTTTCTCCTTTAGACACACCAATGTGCCCTGCAGGCCATTCTGAACGGGGTGAGCGTGTCTAAAGGCACCTCAGTTCCTCTTCAGGCCACAATTTCAGTGCGAAAACCGCAGCTTTAGACACACCAATGTGCCCCACAAGCCCTTCTGAGAGAGGTAGACGTGTCTAAAGGCACCTTTTCGGGGCAAAAAACAAGGCTTTAGACACACGGATGTGCCCTGCAGGCCATTCTGAACTGGGTGAGCGTGTCTAATACTTGTAGAGTTTCTATGAGGATCGCAGAGGGCGTAAGAGGAAAATAAAGGTGCGATGCGTAAAAATGGATGTGCAATGGGGAAATAAAGGTGCGATGCGTAAAAATGGATGTG
>CAYNHZ010000007.1:23065-55522 GCA_964397445.1 uncultured Muribaculaceae bacterium
AAATGAAGGTGCAATGGAGAAATGAAGGTGCAATGGAGAAATGAAGGTGCAATGGAGAAATGAAGGTGCAATGGAAAGATGATGTGGGCGATTGTGGACAAAAAAGTGGGAGAGCTTCGCAGCCGTCCCACCACCTCTATTACTTAGCAAGTTATAAACCTTAGATTATAAGCCTTAGATTATAAACCTTAGATTATAAACCTCTGCTAAGATTTAAAGATAGACACTTACCTTTTAACAATTTAATCTTTTTTACTCGTTTATCAACTACAATATCTATAGTCTGGTCAATGCCAGATATCATTGTTACATCTATACTGTTTTTAGTCCATTTTAGTGAATTAATTACTATTTGTCCACGACACGCAACGCCGTTTATCTCACCATTTTCCCATACATCGGGGAGGGCAGGAAGTAACCTAATAAGACCGGGATCTGAGTAGACAAGCATTTTAATTATCACTGCAGGCATACCACCACTTATATCCATATTGAATAAAGATTTGTGATTGTGCATTGATGCCATATTTTCCAACCAAAATCTATTTACCATATGTTTTAATGATTCGTGGACTATCTCCTTATCTCCGATACTTGCCCCGACAAGTCCCAGTTGAACCAACCCAAATGACATAAAACCGTATCCACTGCCCTTCCAGTGTTTCTCCAATTTATAATTTACACTCTTCCGTACTGATTCAAGAAGGGGGTTATTTTGAGAAAATTCGGAAGGGAAATTGTCATACAATGGGTATAGTTGTGATGAGTGACGATGAGCATCGTTATTGCTTAATAGGGGTGTCAACCACTCCTTAAACATACCGTTTTCATCAATCATATAATCGGGCATTCTTGTCAACATTTCAGACCAGAATGGGATTTTATCTTTATTTACCGATAAAAGTTTGGATGAGGTGATAAGGTTTTGTAACAACTCCTTTGCAGCAGCTACATCCATTGTGGAATTAAATGTGCCTTGTGAATTGGTATTTGATGGGGTGTTTTCAGGTGATTGAGTTGGTGAAAATATATATTTTCCATCTTTACCCACATAAAGAAAGTCCTCAAAAAACAGAGCAGCTTTTTCCATAAATGGAAGGGCCCTCTCTTTTAAAAACTTCAGATCTCCTGTGTATAAATAATAGTCGTAGAAGAAATGGGCTGCCCACGCTGCACCTGCCAACCAAAAGCCTCCTGCAAAATCGGGTGCTAAGGCGTTATTATAAGCATTGGTTGTAGATCTTGACGGAAGGACTATCCCTCTGCATCCGAATAAATTTTTGGCATTTATCTCCATCCAAGGAATAAGAGATTCTATATAAGATGTATATGAAAGCATTAGTTCAGAATTATTCCCCATAAGAAGAGCTGCAATAGCAGATGGCACATTTCCGTTGTGGGTATAGTCACTTGCCCAATCGGGAACATAGGTTCCTGCCCATAATCCTTGGAGAACCGGAGGAAGTTCACCACTACAAGAGATTATATTATACCTTCCTGCATCAAACTCTTTCTCTAATAATGCGTTATTTATATTGTCATTAGAAGATTTTGCAAATAGCTCTTCTGTTGATAAATAGCGATCGCTCCCACCCCCAAGATCGAGTTTCACGCGATTGAATAATTCTCCATGAATTTTAAAATGACGATCTAACAGATAGTCGTAATTCATATTTGAGGAGGCCAATTTCTCTTTTATCACTTTTGAGACTGCCGAAACTTTTGAGTAAACAGGTGATAAATCAATAAAAACTAAAACCTCATCTGCTCCCACAATTGTTGTGACACCGTTTTTATTGGATTTTTTGCCGGTTTGAGCAACCACATAAGCGACACCTTCAACAGATTTGATGCTACCCGGATATGCCTTTGTGTAACTGTTTCTATAAGTGATATAATCCCCATCCGACTCTATTTTTACATCAGATATATATTCAGCTGCTGCCAAAAATGTCCCCTCTATATACTTATAATTCAGCTTTGATTCCGGGAAAATTCTACTCAATTTAATGGAGCAATTAACTCCCCCTTTATTGGATGATTTGATTTTCATTATAACACGGTTATCTGCCTTAGAAACAAACAATTTCCTTGTATATGAACCATCCTTTCCATCCCATCCGACAGTAGATTCACCATTCTCAAAATTGACTGAACGATAATAATTCTTAACTGTTTTATCTCCCAACATCTCAATCTCCATATTAAAAGCAGGGACAAAAGGGTCAGGATACATAAAATCTTCTTGTCCAGATAGATTGAATTGGAGATTTTCTGCCTCTTTATAAAGCCCTTTATCTATCAAACTTCTGATCTCGAACAATCTATTTGACTGATCTTTAGGAACCATTGGAGCCCCTTTTGGAAGAAATAATCTTTCGTGTGTGAAAATAACTTTTTCATTAATAGGGTTTCCCAACACATTGGCACCTATTGTTCCGTTACCGGATATCAACCCCTCTTCCCAAGTTTGACCTATTGTGTGGGTAATAAAACCCCGTTCCGGTGATTTGTTTTGCGCCGAAAGGGTGGAGGTAATTATCACAACTAAAGAGACAAGTGCTAAGTGTTTTAAATTTGATGGTTTTCTCATTTCTTGTAAATTATTAAAAATTAATTATTTATATTGCTAAGAGCCTTAGATGTAATATTCAAAATAGGTTTTGCAGATAGGGAACTTTGTAAAGCCCTCTCCATCCATATATCAAATGGAATCTCACCTAATTTGTATATCCTTTCAACTTCAGAGGGGAAATCTTTTCCTGCAAGGTAATTCTCTATTTGCATATGAATAATATGGGCAAGAGTGTAACCTGATAAATATAAAGAGCTATTTAACATATGATTATATACAGCAGGCATAATTTCATCTGAAATCCCGAATACAGGGGCATAATAGCTGTTCCAAACCTCTTTTGCTATAGAAATAGTAGCATTTCTAAGCTCATCTGCAGAAAACACCTTCTTGTTATACATCCACTGCCACATCTTCATCTCACATAATGCAGGACCGGCAATCTCATAAGTTGCCCAAAAATTATCTAAGATTGAGTTATTGTATAGCCCCTCTTTATCAACATTTAATCCATCTATAACATTCCAAGTTTTAAATTCGAATAGGTACGCTGCAGACTCAACTAACCCGGAATTTGGCAAAGAGGACATAGGGAAAATATCAATTAATTGAGCCGATATTGTCTGCTGAACAGAGTGCCCTAACTCGTGCATAGCTGTTTGGAATCCTCCAAAATCAAGTCCATTATCGGTAAAATTTGTTCTGAGAAATGATTTCTCATTTTTTAAAACCGCCCCCTCAGCGTGACCATTGGCACGTGCAGGTTCTACACATATTTTTGATCCATAAAAATCTGCCCTCTCTCTATCAAAACCCAATTTCATCAATAAGGATGGGATACTGTCAGTAAGGGCTTGTGGTGTAGGGTATATCGTTTTGAAATAATTGTCAAGAGAATCTGAATCATAAGAGGACCTATTATTAAACCCTGTGTACCATACATCAAAAGGCTCAAGATCTCTTCCTATTTTTTTCTTGATAAGTTTCCCTACCTGTATCGCCTCCTTGGAAGATAAAATCTCTACAAACATATTCTCAATGTCCGAAGCCTTAACATTATATGCTTTAAAATAATTATCAAAATACTTGGTACTGTCCGGCTGACGATTGTACTGTTTTAAGAACAAATTTCGTAAGTACTCATATCTTAAATTGTTATTTGACTCCGCTTGCAAAGTCTCACCACCGTTTGAAAGGAGGATATTGGTATTCGGATCCCATTTGAGAGATGTATCTTGTGAGAAGATTTGCTGAGGAATAGATTGATCAATATAACGCCTCATAGCACTATATATTGTCTTTTGTTTCACCAATTTATCACTTAACGAAGAGCCGTAAAGATTTTTTATCTCATCCCTCATTTTCCAATGTAGAAGGAGATTCTTGTTTTCTGTAAAAACTCTATTGCCGTTTGCATCGCATAAAGTAAAAATAGGGATCACACTATTGTCCGCATACCGCTGAGAATCACCTTTATATAACTTTTTACTTATATCTTTATTCCCCTTTGACCTCTTAGACTCTTTATTGCTTTTTTCCACCTTAAACATATCTCCTAAAAATACATAACCCCACTGTTGATAGCTCCAAGTGTGCCCATTTTTCTTTTTTTGTTCATCGGTTACAGGGGGAAAATTCAATAAAACAAGGTGTGCCACTTTACTTCTATAAAGTTCTTTATTGATATCAACATTGATAGAGACCCCAGCAAATAGCTCCTCGTATTTTTTTATTTTGCCGGTATTGGCAGAATATGGATTAGATAAAGTGCTCCCTATTTTCCATATATGCCCATTTATCACTCTAATATTGTCAGAAATAACCTTAGAAAGCTGATCAAGTTGTATAGGATCTGAGACAAAGTTATCCACTGCAAATTTTATAAATTCTCCATTATCTCCATCGGTTTTCACCCACTGTTCAGATAAAGCTGCCAACCCGATATCTATTCTATCACTCTCCCCATATAGCTTGACTAATTGTTCTTTAGCACTTTGTATTGTCTCTTTATCAATAAAAAGTTTATCTTTTCCATAAAAGGTCATTGAGACCAAAAGAAGAGAGGTTATGAATAAAAATTTAATATGTATCATAATTTAATAGTTATAAATTTTATTATTATTTTGCTCCTGGCGTGAGATTGTTAAGCCAAAAATTCTCCATTGTCATATAGAGATGAATAGTGGTATTCTCCCCCTCAAAAATGCCGTGCCCTCGCATAGGATATGACATCTGTGAAAAAACTTTTTTATTCTTAATGAGGCGATTAGTCAACATTTCAAAACTTTGATAGTGCACATTATCATCACCTGTTCCATGAATTATCATCAATTTACCTTTAAGATTTTGTGCGAAATTGATTGGTGAGCCATTGAAATATCCCTCCTTGTTTCCGCTTGGCAATCCCATATATCTCTCTTGATAAATAGTATCGTACAACCTTTGATCAGAGACAAATGCAACAGCTATACCTGCAGAATATATCTCAGGGTGCTTAAACAAACAGTTGAGAGTCATTTGTCCTCCACCGCTCCAGCCCCAAATACCAATTCTCTTTCCATCAATAAAGCGATAAGTATCTATAACTTTCATCATCGCTTTTGCGTGATCTTCTGGAGCTACTATCCCTATTTTTCCATAAATCGATTTTCTCCACTCCCTTCCACGAGGCGTTTTTGTCCCCCTTGGATCTATACTCATCACAATATATCCCTGTTGTGAAAGGTAGTGACTCCACAATTCCCCTCCCCCCCAATTGTTTTGCACTGTTGTACCTGCAGGCTCACCATAAATGTACACAATAACAGGGTATTTTTTGGTGCTGTCAAAATCGATAGGACGTATCATCCAACCATCAAGGGCAATATCACCTATATCTATCTTAATAAATTCACGGTTAGTAAGTTGTAATTGATCGATCTCTTTTTTAAGTTCTCTATTTTCCTCAAGCAGTGATACCTCTTTATGATGCTTTAGATTGACCATTGAGTATCTGTTAGGGGTGGTGCTATTATTAAAAGTATGGATTGCCCATTTTCCCCCTTCAGATATTTGATAATCATTGTGACCCACGAATTTAGCAGGGGTAACCTTTACGATATCCCCCTTCCCTGATAATTGTGATTTATATAAATATCTCTCTGTAGCACTCTGAGGAGAGGCAATATAATAAACAACACCACCCTTGATATCTGTGCATTTCACATCGATAACATCAAAATCACCCTTTGTAATTGCAACCTCTTTCCCTTGAAGAGATACCGAATATAGGTGTCTCCATCCGTCTTTTTCACTTACCCAAGTAAATCGGTTGTTATCAAGCCATTGTATATCATCATTCACCTCTAAGAAGGCGTTGTCCTTGTCTGTATAAATATTTTCGGACACCATAGTGGTCATATCCGAAAGGAATACCCTATTCTGATTTTGTAATCTGTTTAATTGTTGAATCAATATTTTATTGGAATTTGGAACCATATCTATCCTCGCTAAGTAGTGATTTCTCGGATCTCCGGGGAGATCAAACCACTTAGTCTGCCCATCTGCAATAGAAACAACTCCAATCTTAACTGCAGAGTTTGCAGTCCCCACTTTCGGATATGGGAGTTCAATAACCTTTGGATATAGAGAGTCAACATTATTAATCATTGAAAATTTACCTGTCCCTTCTGTATCGGAGTGCCAAAAGACAATTTGCTTATTGTCGTTACTCCATCTGAAACCATCCCGGCAATTCAATTCCTCCTCATAAACCCAATCAAAAGTGCCGTTGATTATGGTCTGAGATCCGTCATAAGTCAATCTATTTATCTTTGAATCTGATAAATTTTCAACATATATATCATTTTTATATACATAAGCAATCTTCTCTCCGTCAGGGGAAAATTTTGCAAACATTAGATTTGAGGGCTCCATCCCTTTCCCGATTTGGGAAAGGGTGCCCTTCTTAGTATCCATTATCCAATAATCCCCCCTCGTATTATATCGCCAAACCCTTTTCGAGTTTGTGAATACGAGAAGTTTAGAGTTATCCTTTGACCAGGAGTAATCGTTTATCGGAAGTGGAGTAGTACTGTTATTAGGAACTAATTTTGAAGAAGATACAACAATTTTTCTATCCCCAGTTTTGACATTGTAAGATACAATATCACGCCCCCCTGTCTCCAAATTTTTCTCTAAAGCGGTGTATGAATCCTCTCCGACCCACCTTACAGCATTTATCCCTTTCATAGAATATTTACCTGACTGATAAATATTCTCTAAGGAGAGTTTGTTAACTTGTTGAGCGTGTGTCGATATGCAATATAAAGATGTTATTGCAAATATCAATAAAGGGAGAAAAAAATGTTTCATAATTTCTTAAAACTATTTATTAACGATTGAAATTTTGATTTGTTTGACCGATTTGTAGTTAAGGAATAGAACCAAGTCATTACCCTCTATCTTTCTATATATTCCCTGTTTAAAATCTTTGAAAGGTTTACCGTTCAATAGGATAGTAACCTCTTTGTCTCCCCAATTCTTAATATAAAAAGCGGGGTTAATGATTGGGCTCGACTTAGTCCCTTCTATCTCAAATGAAAGCATCTGATTGCCTTTCTTAACCCTCTCAAAATTATAACTCCTTGTGCTGCGGTCATAACCTTTAAAAGAGATAACATCTGAAGTTGATAGTAGGTCAGGTGAGTATGCCCACGAACGACCAAATGAGAGAAGATCTTCCATTTTCATTGTATTCATCCCATAAAGACCGCACCAATATGAATTGTCACGCTCTTGATGGATAATAGGATATGAGATAGGAAAACTTGTGCAATGAGAGGGACGGTCTGACATCAAAGTTGTCCTTCCGTCACATCTTGCCTGACCAACAGGAAAATGGTTACATCCCCTTGCAAGATTGTAGGAGTTAATATGCGAGTTTCTAAGTTCCATATTGTTTCCCGGTTCAAAACAAATATAAGGTTTATATTCCGATTTATAATTATATCTCTGAATGGTATATCCGTTATATTCATCCCTTTCCTGCGGATTATCGGAAAATTTCTGAACCCCTCTTTTTCCATCATAATCCATAACATAAGCATTCTCCACCTCCATAAGATCAGAAACCATTTGTCCCGGATGGAGTAGAGCTAAAGTCTCTTGGAATTGACGAGGGTAACCCAATGTTCCTGTTTTCCAAATAACTTTTCTTACCGCAGAACCGTCTGGATAGACATAATAGTACTCATCCACCCAGCACTCCCACTCTGTTTTTGGGTCAACTTTCCAAGTTCTGTTTTTAGAGCTTACAGGTGCATATCGCCAATGGATCACAACACGAGCAGGTGTGTTTTCAATAATTCTCACATGGGAGAAGCGACAATGGCGATCTTGCATATGTTCAAAACATCCATCTGTATCTTTTTCGCCCGAATCCCAAGCCTCAACACTCTGGTCTGACATCCAATTCTCATTTTCTGAAACCCAAGAGGCACCATAACGGATCCCTCTCCAGAATATCAATTTGATAGGGGTCTCTTCAAAACAAACCACGATATCGGGATCATCATAAACTCTCCAAACATTATCCCAGCCCGGATAGTATTTCAATTTAGTATAATATGCTCCGAATTGGCGGGGATTCTCGACCATCGGCAATCTCCTCGGCGCAATTTCAGGACTCTTTGCAGAGTAGTTAGAAGAGAGTGCAACTATTTGTTCTTTAGACAATTTAGCATTATAAACAACTATCTCATCTACGATCCCGTCAAGACCAAAATATTGTTCGACAGTACCCCAACTTCTATGAATATTGGAGGGCTTGTCGGGGATGGCAATCATCCCGATAACACAGTTTGAGCCATTTTCAAATGTCATCCCCCCTTTGACGGAGATTGAATGAAGGAGTTTACCATTCAGATAGACCTCCATACAATCATTCTCTTTATAAGTCGCGGTAATATGACACCACTCCCTCAAAGGGAGTACTTCGGTAGGGGTGGTACAAACTATCCATTGTTCGGAAATTGCTACTTGCATAGAGATCTGTCCCAATGGACCAACCATAAGTCTGTATCCGCTATTTATTTGTCCCTCAGTCGTAATGATAGGGCACCAATTCCAGGGATAATTGCCTAAAGCAATGCTTGCCTGAATGGTAAACTCCTTTCCGACTCTTTTAACCTCAGAACTCTTTCTTACAACTCTTGTTGTAAAACCGTCCAATAAAAGCCCTTTACCTACAGATCCATCTATATAGCTATAATACCCCTCGAGAGTATCTGCCGTATTTACCGAATCGAAATCCCAACTCATCAGCTTCCCTTGCGAAAATGCAAGGGAAGTTGTGAGTGAAAGAAAAAGTATTATTAGTGATTTTTTCATCTAAATGATTGTTGCGATTTATCGAACTCCTACCCTCTTATCCCACCAAACTTGTGTTCCGTAGAAAATATCAACAACGACAATATCTTTTGGGAAATTTTCATTAAGAGTCTCTTCTGAAACAGAATAATGGAGTCTGAGAGGGGGCCTATTATGAGCGTGCATATACATATCGTCAATATTCAAAATCTTAGGAACATCTGTTCTGCGCACCTCTGACCAAGCCTCTACACTCTGTTTGAAAAGACAAATCCATTTTTGAAGGGCGATTTTATCCATCTTCGAACTTGTACCTGTATTCCAATTGATCTCAATCTGATTCAAAAATTCATTGATTTGATCTTGTTTGATTCCATTCTCTACACAAGATTTGGTAATCCCCTCTTCATAATATTGTTTAGCAGCCGACTCACCACCTGCGATATACCCTTTCAAAGCAGCCTCTGCAAGACAGAAAGAGACCTCAGCAGAGTTCATAAGTGGCATAAATCCACTGGGATCCCCACAGAATCTATCACCAAAAGCAGAGGTGCTATCAATCCTGTTTTTCGGAGAGGTGTTTTGTTCAAATCCAAATTTGAAACCGTTGTATTTACCTTGTTTATTTTTCTCAAGATATACAGGGGTACGGGGGTCATTATTATCTACCAACGCATCCACAAGGGGTTGTTGAGATCTCCATTTAGAGGTTTTATAACCTGTTTTATCTTTGTAACCAATATTCTCACGATACCATCTCTCTTCATCGGGTGCAATGCCGGGGAAATTCCAATATGCGTTGTCACTATTCGAAGCTATAACAGGATACTTCACAGGGTCACCAGCAATCTCTTTAATGGTAGGGAGACCTACAGCCTCTTCACCTGAAGCAGCCCTAATAGCAGCCCTCAGTCTGAGTGAATTACAGAATTTCTGCCATTTTGCAGGATTGCCTCCGTAAAGGAAATCTCCAATACCAAGATTTTTACCTTGAGGATCAAATAGATCAGCTGCCTCTTTAAGTTCATTCAAGATCTGAATATATACATCTTTTTGTTTATCGTATTTTGGATGCAAAATTTTATCACCAATCCTGAAAGCCTCGGAATAAGGGATGTCTCCCCACATATCTGTCGCTTTGATTGCATAAAATGCCTTCATAGTCAAACCTGCAGCGTATAGATTGTTATTCTCATCAATTTTAGAAACCCTCATAACATCGATGCAAGTTCTCATTACACTATAATAGCTATTCCACAAATTGTTATTAATGTCATTTCTATACTCATAGTCCATCGCACAAACCATTCCTGAGAATGCCCCTGCATAGTAACAATTTACACGAGAATCAAAAACAGGAAAGTAACCTTGAACAAAAGTTGTCCCTAAAATATTGGTTGCCGGCACTTTTGTCGGAGAGTTAGGATTCTCATTTACCCTGTCTAAATCACAAGAGGAGAGAATCGAAACTAATATGATCGGAATTAAATATTTTATTTTCATATCTTTAATTATTAAATTTAAAACTGTAGATTTACTTTAGCACCCATAGATATCGTACCCGGCAAGTTGAAGTTTTCTATACCCATACCAGCTTCTGTACCACCAAATTGTGTTTCAGGATCTATTCCAAGTTCCCTACATTCAGCAGATCTATAAAGTATAGCCAAGTTACGAGCAACGAATGATACGCGCAATCCTTTAATAGCATATTTCTCTTTAAATCTATGTGAGTAACTAACTGTCAACTCTCTGAATTTGATATATGAACCATCAAGTACAGAGTACTCTCTGTTGTTCCATACCCAAGGGGAGCTATAATATCTCTCTGCAGACATTCTTATATCGTTTGGTTTGTAACCGATAACATTTCCACCATCATCAAATACCTCTAACACCCCTTCACCTATAACACCATTCTCCCTAACTCCACCTTTGACGGTGTTGTTGTATGCTCCGGTAGGATATGAGTGCCATTTGGTAACACTGAAAAATTGATTGCCATAGTTTACATCAAATAGGGCACCAACTGAGAAACCTTTGTAGCCTAAATTGAGTTGAAGTCCACCTGTCCACAATGGGGTTACTCGGCCTAAAATACCTGATCCACCCATTTTAGGGAAACCATTTTTATCATTGATTATCTGACCATCTTCGGTTCTTGCATATTTCTCCCCAAATAGAAGACCCCACTCTTTTCCAGGAATTGCCATAATAGGGCAAGTGTATCCATCAGCAAGTCTATATGAGTTGATACCAGGGTAGAGCTCTTTAATCATACTTCTATTGTGTGCCCAATTAAGGGTAACATCCCAATTGAATCCTTTTTTGTTTTCGAAAATTATCCAGTTTGCCATCACCTCAACACCATTGTTCTGGATCTTACCAGCATTGATCAACATAGAGCTATATCCGGTAGGGGTAGATAGAGGAACATTCATAATCATATCCCTTGTTGTCCTTTGGTAATATGTAAGGTCGAGGCTAAGTTTACCTTTAAACAACCTTACATCGGCTCCAACCTCCCAAGAGGTTGCCATTTGAGGTTTCAAATCCACAGGGGGGTATTGAAGTGAAGGGTACATAATTGCGGTACCATTCCATTTTCCCATTCCATACACCTCTTGAAGACGGTAAGGGCTTGTTGCTCCACCCACTTGAGCAATATTGAATCGAGGTTTAGCGTATGTCAAAATATCAGATTTAATATCGAAAGCATCTGTTATACTGAAACTTAAATTAAGAGCAGGATAGAAATAACTTCTATTATTCGAAGGAAGTGTTGAGCTCCAATCATTTCTCCCTGTTACCCCAAGGAACAACCAATCGTCATAAGAACCATTTACGGCAAAGAATACACTATATGATTTCTCTTTTGTCATTGAATTACCTACTCCGGGAGTTCCATTTACATTTGACATAACGTAAAGATCGGGAACAACAAGGTCCGGTGCACTCATCCACTCACTATGATAGTTTCTGTAAAGGTAGTTACCTCCCAACATTCCGTCAACTCTGAATTTACCAAAAGTTTTGTCGAAATTGATAAATACATCCACATTATCCTCTCTGAAAGTGAAATTATTCATTGAGAAGTTACCATTTTTATTTCTGGTAATCTGACCCCAAGAGGTGGATGGTGTTATATATTTTTTCTGTTCTGAATATGAGTCTGTACCAAATCTTGCAGAGGCAGAGAGCCATTTTGTAAATTGATATGATGCAGTCACATTTCCATATATCCTCTCTCTATAGAAAGAGTTCTTCATATTGTCGAGTGACCAGAAACGGTTATCACTGTTTGGCCATTCACATTGATTCAATTTATCCTTCTCATATATATCTCTAAGGTGTTTTACATCATACTCAACACCTCTCCAAGCATAGATATCAGCATATTCGTAACCGAAAGATTTAAGATTGTCACTATTCTTTCTAAGATAGGTAATATCAGCCTTTACAGTTAGATTTTTAATAGGATTAAGGGTAACACTTGTAGTGATAGTATTCTGATATTGAGAAGTATAAGGAATAACACCTGTACTTGACAAATTTGTATATGAGAGTCGTCCGAATGCTTTATCACCAACTGCTGAAATAGCGATATTATTTTCAACATCAAATCCTGTATCAAACCAATATTTCAGGTTGTCAGGACGGGAAACCCAAGGGCTGTTCTTACCGGATGCCCATTGATCAACCAAAAGACCTGCATCCAATCTTGCACCCCAGCTCACTGCCCCTTCATTGAGTCCGTTCATACCGTCAACCCAACGATAAGACTCGTTGTTTGCATAATCGTTATATGACGAGTATTTATCCTTTAGAAGATTTCCATTCTCATCTGTACGGGTGTTATAAGAGTATTCGTCTCCATAACTACCTGAACCATATTGTTGTTGAAGTTTAGGAAAATATGTTGGCATATTTGCAACAAATGAAGAGTTGAAATCGACACTTACCCCTCTGCTTTTTCCTTTCCCTTTTTTGGTTGTAACCACAATAACACCATTGATAGCGCGGCTACCATAAAGGGCTGAAGCACTTGCCCCTTTTAGTACAGTCATTGATTCAATATTATTCGCATCCAAATCGGCAATTGCGTCACCATAGTCGATACCACCTGCCCCACTAATAGAGGTCGTATTACTATTTACAGGAACACCATCAACTACCCAAAGGGGTGAGTTACCTGAGAAGCCACCATTACCCCTGATAACAATCCTCGAGGAGGAACCTAATGAACTTGATCCTTGAGTAATTTGAACACCTGCAACCTTTCCGTGAAGGGTGTTAATGATATTTGAAGATTTATTAACATTTAACTCCTCCGAGCCAACCTCTTGGATAGAATAACCAAGTGTCTTCTTCTCTCTTGAGATACCCAATGCAGTCACCACAACCTCAGAAAGGGCAATAGCATCTGCCGACATAATAACTTGATAATAATCTGCTTGTGAAATATTTACCATATTTTCCTTATAGCCGAAATTGGTAAATTTCAAAGTAGTAACTGAATTGGGAACGTTGATTTTAAACTCCCCATTAACATCAGAAATGGCATAAGTAGAATTGTTTCCTACAAGCTGAACAGTCACCCCAACAATCGGGGATTTATCTGCAGCATCGATGATTTTGCCCTTTATCTCTCTACTCTGTCCGAATGCGGAAAGGATAGAAACAAAAGAAGACAAAATGAACAACAAGATGAGTTTTTTCATTTTCATATTTTTTAGTTAATAATAGTTATAATGTGATACTTATTTGCGTTTTAGTTTTCGAGGTTATCTCAATAAAAGTGACGAGATTACTCTCTGTTATCCCCTTTACAATGCCAACCTTTGCACCGCTATACGGCTTACCATTGACAAGAACTTTAACATTATCACCCCACTTCCACCCCTTTATATTTACAAAGATGTTCTCTATTGGAGAGCTCTCTGAACCATTGATTGTGAAAACAACAGATGATCTCTCCTTGGAAACATAAGTGATATTATACTCTCTTCGAGAAATATCATAACCCTCAGATATAACACTCTTCCCATCAACCTCTAATTTAGGAGCGAAAGCCCAAGAACGGCCAAGAGAGACCAACTCATTTATAGACCTGTCACCCATACCATAAAGACCTGACCAATAACATCTTCCATTATCTGTATGAATTGGAGGATAGGATATTGGGAAGCCCAGAATATGTCTGGTTCTATCATTTGTAAGGGCTGTCCTGCCGTCACAACGGGCAAGACCCTCCGGAAAATGGTTACAACCACCCTTTGGAGAGTAATATCCGCTTAGAGTTCCATCTTGCATAAGGGTCATATTGTTACCCGGTTCAAAACAGATAAAAGGTTTATTTACCGATTTGAAATTATACCTCTGAATAGTATAATTTGTATCTCTATCCACTTTTACAGGATTCTCTACAAATTTTTGGCAATCCCCTTTCCCATCATAATTTGCAACGGTAGCATACTCCTGCTCAAGAAGATCTGACATATTCTGTCCCGGCTGTAGAAGGGCAAGAGATTCTTGGAATTGACGAGGATAACCCAAAGATCCCTCCTTCCAAGACACCCTTCTGATTGCAGTTGCATCGGGATATATATAATAATACTCATCTACCCAACACTCCCAACCTGTTTTGGAATCAACATTCCAAGTGTTATTATGGGCACTTACAGGGGCATATCTCCAGTGAATCACCACCCTTGCTGGGGTGTTTTCAATAATTCTCACGTGAGAAAAACGACAATGACGATCCTGCATATGTTCAAAACACCCTTCAGTATCATTCCACGCCTCAACACTCTGGTCTGTCATCCAATTTTCATTTTCCGACACCCAGCCTGCTCCATATCTCATTCCCCTCCAAAACATCAGTTTCACAGGAGATTTTTCAAAAAATACCACAATATCGGGATCTCCCTCGACAGGCCAAATATTGTCCCATTCAGGATAAAAATTGAGTTTTGTATAATATGCACCGAATGTGCGAGGATTTTTCACATTAGGAAGTCTATGTTTAGCAATAGGTGCTTTAGGAACTTTTACACTATTAAATTTCTTTTCAATACTTTGTTGATCCATAGGATAGTTATAAACATATAACTCATCCAATAGAGCATCGAGTCCAAACCTCTCCTCAACCGTACCAAAAAGGCGGTGCAGATGAGAGGGTTTCTCAGGAGAATCTACCATCCCGATCATAATGTTATCCCCTAATTTAGGATATACTCTCTCCTCTTTCAAAGAGAAACCACCTTTTATATTGGTAGTATTGAGCAATTTACCATTCAAATAGACAGACATTTTATCGTTAGAGGAATATGTTGCCACAATATGATTCCATTCATAAAGGGGCAAAACCCCCTCTCCACTTGAACAAATAACCCATTGCTCATTTATAAACGCCTCAAGAGCCACTTGACCTAATGGTCCGATAACCATCCTCATTCCACCTTGAGATTTCTCACCTATGGCATAAACAGGAGACCAATTCCAAGGATATGTTCCGAGGGCAATCCATAACTCAATTGAGAATCCCCCCCTGAGTTCATCTAAATTTCCCTTTTGCCCCTTAATGCAAGTTGTAAAGCCATCAAGTCTGAGACCATTTCCGGAAATACCTGGTTGAAGGGAAAAATTCCCTTCAACAGTATCCCTCTCTAATGAGATGATATCATTAAGTTTTCTATCCTTTATCTCCTCAAAATTATAACCCGAAATGGTTTTTGTATTTTGAGAATACAAACATCCAAATTGGAAAAGAATCAGAGAAATAGATAATATTAATAGTTTTTTCATAATGTTAGCGGATAAAATCAATACATAGATCTTATAATCTCCACCATTTCACTATCAGTAGCAACACGAGGGTTTGCCTTGTAATCAGGAAGAACCATACTTTGTTTTGCCAACATTTCAATCTCTGATTCAGGCACATTCACATCTCTTAATCTTCTCAATAAACCTATCTTTATCAAGAATTTCCTTATCTCATCTACTGAATTAGATGCAGCCTCCTCATCGGAAATCTTGCATAAATCGGGATTCAGTACCCTCGCAAGTTTTGCAAAATTGGAGATAGAACTTCTCCAAGTAAAATCGGCAAACGTAGGATAAATAATCGCTAAAGCCTCTCCATGAGCAATATGTGGATACATTCCACTCATTGCCATTCCAATACCGTGTGGCATAGTTACCCCAACGTTAGCTATTGATAATCCGCCCAATGTATCTGCATAAGCCATCATTGTTCTTGACTCTACATCACCGAGATTTGCAAGTGTTTTGGGTAGGTGCTCAACAACCAAAGAAACAGCCTCCCAAGCAATAAGGTCAACATAAGGACTTGAATTAATATTAATTATACTTTCAAATGCGTGGCATAATACGTCAAAACCTGTGGTAGCTGTGACAAACGCAGGGAGAGTCACCATCAACTCAGGATCAATAATACAAACAGAGGGATAGAGAATGTTGTTGTATAGGGCCGATTTATCTCTCGTTTTTGTATTTGTCACAACTGCTACTTGAGTAACTTGTGAACCTGTCCCTGATGTTGTGGAGATAGATATAATAGGTAATAGTTTAGAGGCATCCGGTTGAGGTGTCTTATAGAATAAATAATCCCAGCAACTTCCGGGGTGAGTAGCAACTACAGATATAGCTTTTGCAGTATCCATACTTGAGCCACCGCCCAAACCAATTATCACATTTACCCCACACTCCCTTGCAAGTTTAGCTCCGTTATCAACAGATTCAATGGTCGGATTAGGTACAACTCCGTCATAATGAACAACGGAAATGCCCATATCAGTCATAATTTTAATAACTCTTTTATATTGTTCCTCCAAAGCGGGGATAGTAGCCTTTGTAGTGACAAGTAACGCTCTATTTCCATAACGTTTTACAAATTGAGGCAACTCTTGTACCCTACCCTGACCAAATATTATTTCTGTTGTTTGATGATAATTAAAACTTTTCATTTTTGTATATTATTAAATTATTTATTTCATTTTTGGCATTGCACCGCTGCAAGTACAGATAAACGCTGCCAACTCATTTGCATTGCGATGTATTTCCGATAATGGGAGATCACTTAATAGTCCGTAGGTTAATGCAGCTGTAAAAGCATCCCCCGCCCCAACAGTATCCACAATCTTAATACTCGGTGGACGCAATTGGGAAATTTCATTTTCTGTAACCAGAACACTTCCCTCCTCTCCAAGTGTACAAGCTACAAGCCTAATGGAGAAATCTTTCATCACCATTTTGATCGCTTGATCAACACTATATCCAAACATTTTAGATATGATCTGAAGTTCATCACTATTGATCTTCAAAACATCAGAACGCTGTAAAGACTCCACTACAATTTTCTCAGAAAAAAAATGTTGTCTGAGATTTATATCAAAAATCTTCAAACAACACTCACTTGTAGCATCCAACAAGGTTTTTATTGTCCTCCTTGATTTATCTCCCCTTTGAGCAAGACTACCAAAACAAATGGCGTCAGCCCTTTGTGCAGCAGCTTTAAGTGATTGATCCATAGTAATATTGTCCCACGCAACACCCTCTTGAATATCGTAAGTAGGAACACCGTTACTATCCAATGACACATTTACCTTGCCGGTTGGATATTTATCGGAACGAGATATATAAGATGCATCGATCCCCAATTCATTAAGTCTGTCAAACAATTCATCACCGATAGGATCCTCTCCGACAGAGCTGATAATATGGGAATCACAACCCAATTGCAAGGTATGATAAACAAAATTCAATGGAGCGCCTCCTATATGTTTTTCATCTTCGAAAACATCCCATAGAACTTCACCAATTCCTATTACAAAAGGTTTATCACTCATAATTTCCCTCATTTTCAAGATCTATAATCACCTTCATCGATTTATCTCCCTCAGTATCAATATATTTATATGCAGCTGCATACTCCGAGAATGGGAATACTTTAGAGATTAGCGGCTCTAAAATGATCCCCCTCTTGGAAATCATCTCTACTGCCTCTAAATAATCTTTATGGAGATACATCATAGTTCCGGTCAGTTTCAACTCGTGCTCGCCGACATGGAACATATTTACAACAGGATTTTTCGAATAGACACCGAGAATAACTACATCTCCCCCCTTCTCCACATTAGATATAATATTTGTCAATGAAGACTCTACACCTGCCGCTTCAAATCCAATTTGAAAACCCTCTTTACCAAAAGCCCTATTGACCCCCTCTTGGAAAGTCTCACTCTTCAGATCTATTGTATATTCGATACCGCATTTTTTAGCAACCTCCAATCTGTATGTGCTGAAATCAGATATTGCAACCTTTGCTGCCCCCCTGATTTTGGCAAACTGCGCCACCAAATTACCAATAGTACCTGCACCGGAAATAACTACATTTTTATCTTTAATATTTTCGATTCTTGATGTTGCGTGTGCCCCAACAGCGCAAGGTTCTATCATAGCCCCCTGCATCAGGTCAACATTGTCCGGGATAATAACAATCCTGTCTTGATCAATAACAAATAGATCTTGCGCAACACCATCTGCTTGAAAACCTTGAACTTTAAGGTTTTGACAAACATTATATTGTCCCCTTTTACAAGGGGCACATTCGCCACAAACCAATTGAGGTCTCCCTGTAGCCTTCATTCCAACCTCAATCCCCTTCACATCACTACCAACAGCCATAACTGTTGCAGAGTACTCGTGTCCTTGAACTACAGGATATGGGGTAGAGGGGTGCAAACCATGATTTACATGAATATCACTTCCGCAAATACCTATTTTTTCAATTCTCAATAGTATTTGATCACCCTTTATCAAATGTGGTACAGAAACCTCTCTATACTCGATCACACCGGGGGATAACATAATAGCTTGTCTCATATCAATAGTAATTATATTTATGAAAAATAGACATATAGGCAGATCATAATGATTATCAGAATAATAGTCCAAACTCTGACATCATTGATTGATTTGATTTTACCTCCAAGAATCTCGCGTGGGTTTTTCCAAGAATATTTCTCAACCACTTCTGCATCGGGTGCTTTAGTAAACATACTAACAATGATATATATAAGCACACATATACAGAACAGCCACCAAGCTTGCATCATAAATGGAATTCCCAAAACCTCAGTGATATATGAAACGCCTCCCGGTGTAAATTTGAAATCCAAAATGAAGCAGAGGATACCCAATGACAATCCGGCAAGGAGTGTGACAAAAGAGGCCTCTTTTGTCCCCCTTTTTGAAAGAACACCAAGAAGAAGAACTGCTGCAACCGAAGGTGATAGGGCAGAAGCCACTTTATTAATCGCCTCAAACACACTTGAAAATTTACCCCCCTGTGTTGACCATAGGGCAGCAAGGACCATCACTATTATTGAAGCCACCCTCCCTACAAGGAGAATATTACTCTCTTTAGATTGGGGTTTGATCCTCTTATAAATATCAATAGATACCAATGTAGAGATACTATTCAATGCAGCGGCAACTGTACTCATCAAAGCCGCGATTAAAGCTGCCGCAAATAATCCCGTAAGACCTACCGGAAGGAGCTTATCGATCAAAACAACAAGTGTCATATCTCCGGGCTTGTTGACCATAGCGGCATTTGCTGCAGCAAAAATATCCTCTTTAAAAATCGCATATCCGATGACACCGGGCAATATCATTAGGAAAGGGGTCATAGTCTTCAAAAATCCTGCGAAAATGGGACCTCTTCTCGCATCATCTTCTGTCTTCGCAGCAAGAACTTGTTGAACTATAGTCTGATCAGAACACCAATACCACAAACCAAGAATAGGATACCCTAAAAAGGCTGCATACCAAGTAAGTCCGCTATCAGACACTTTCTCAAAGCCACGAGAGGCAAACTCACCATTAATCGTTTCGGTCAATGCCCCGAGAGACTCCTTATTATGAAGCACATCTAATTGTCCCGGGCGAAGTAAGTCTATGAAATTTGCCATAAACCCACCTGTCATATTCATCGCCTCCATATAGTCAGTCAACTTTAAAATCCCGGCTACTGTTAAAGCTAAAGAGCCAAAAAGAAGAATAGCAGTCTGAACAGCTTGGGTATAGACTACAGCTTTAAGACCACCCGCTAAATAATATACTAAGGTAACAACAGATATAAGGGTGATTGATGTCCACATACCTATACCAAAAAATCTCTCGAAAATAATCGCCCCTGTATAGAGACTCATACCTATATGTACAAATAGAGCTCCGAGTATCGCAATAAATGCGAAAACTGTTCTCGACCTCGCATCATACCTCCTTTCAAGAAATTCGGGAAGAGTCTGAATCCTACTTTTAAAATAGAATGGTGCAAAAACAAAAGAGAGGATAATCAAGGTAACAACAGCAAGCCACTCGAAGCAGCCCCACACCATCCCCTCATTAAAACCGGAGGAGGCCAATCCAACTAAGTGAATAGTTGAAATATTAGCCGCAAACAGAGAGAGGCCGATCAATGGCCACCTTATATCCCTTCCTGCAAGGAAAAAACCATCACTTGTCTTTGTCCTCTTTTTGAGTTGAAAGACACCGATCATCACCATCGCTACCATAAAGACAATGATGATTATTAGATCGACTATATGAATATTCATTGTCATAATCTCTATTTTTCACAATACCACCTACTACCACTTCCGGAGACAAGAATCACATTTCCAAATGCAGTAAAATCACCTGTTCTGATAATCGCCTTTACCTCTTTTGACCTGTTCCTCATATCTGCTTGAGGAATAGTCTCAACAGGAACACCTTCACCAAATGATTTAGAAATAGCGTTAAATAAAGAGGGACTCGTCTCCTTTGTTTCGTTTGCCATAAACATCTTTTCTACCGAGAAGACACCGCTCAACTCCTTTAAAAAATCGACTACCATAGGTTTATTAACCCCATAAGAGAGATCTACAACCTTAACTCCATTAGGGATTGCGAAGCCCGCATCACACACCATTAATAGGTCAGTATGTCCTTGTTCTGAGATCAATTTTGAAATCTCCCTGTTTATCATTCCTTGCTCTTTCATATTAATATTTGTTAAAAGGTTTAATTTTTTGTTTTAAAAAGATTTGATTTTTTGTTTTTATTATATATTTATCTATATGCTATATATCTGTTATATTGTTGTTTATATCATTTTAACTACTGTTAATACTTTTTTAATGTCCTTACAAAAGTATATTAATTATATTTATAAAACAAATTTTATGAAATATTATTTTAACTTATTTTATATATTTTAATGAAACTTTGTTACACCTTTATTTTTTAACTTAAATAAAAGAGTTTACCTTTGCAGAGAAAAGAAATTTAACAACCTATGATGATGGTAAAAACAGATGGCAAGATGAATGCTAATGTGCTGCACAAAACAAATAAAATACTCATTTTAAATTTAATCAAAAAAGAGGGGGAGATTAGTAGATCGGAAATAACTACCAAAACCAAGCTAACACCTCCAACTGTTACGAAAATAATAGATGAATTGGTCTCTAAATTCAATCTTGTGGAGTATAAAGGGATAGGCAATTCCAATGGTGGAAGGCCATCAGTTATTGTTAAATTTAAAAATAGTGGAAACTATATCATAGGTATCGACCTTGGGGCGACCTATATCCGTGGGAGCCTTGTCGATCTGAGCGGAAAAACGATTTCTTATATTCAAGTTCCTACAGAGATAGAGAACGGATTTGAACAAATCTTAAATAAAATCGTAAAAGTCACCGAGAGTTTCATTCAAGGAACTGATAAAGAGAACACCATCTGGGGGGTAGGGATTGGGGTAGCCGGTCTGGTTAACAAAAAGACGGGAATGATAGAATCCTCCCCTATTTTCGGTTGGGAAAATATAAACTTAAAGAAAGAGTTGGAGCACAAGATAAATCTCCCTTTCTACTACGACAACTCAACGAGGGTGATGGCACACAGCGAACTCTATTTTAATAAAAACTCTAAAAGCACCAATTTTGCATTTATCAACATAGGATATGGTATTGCTGCGGGGTTTGTTATTGACGGCAATATTGTCAAAGGAAATGAGGGTTTTGCAGGGGAATTCGGTCACATTACAGTTGACTGCTCAAAATCAATCAAATGTAAATGCGGAAAATATGGCTGTCTTGAGGCCGTGGCCTCAGGTCATCGAATATCTACACTTGGGAAAGAGGTTCTTGCCAAAGATGGTTCCCAAATCCTAAAGGATCTTTGCAATGGAAACCCCAACCTGATAACAGCCGAGCTTGTATTTAAAGCGTATAAAATGGGCGATCCCTCAGCAAAAATGATATATGAAAGGGTCACTGAGCATATAGCACAAGGAATCGGCTCAATTGTGAACCTTCTAAATCCAGGTATCGTTTACATAGGTGGCGGTATCTCTCTAAACGGGGATCTGTTTTTCAATCTACTTGAAGAGAAAGTTAAGGCTTACCTCCTCAAACCAAACATGAAGCTTATAATACTCCCCTCTACATACGGAGAACAAGCGACATCCATTGGGGCGGCATCGCTTGTTCTTGAAAGGATTTTAAAACTTGAACTACCTTAATTATCTGCGAGGAACACTCCTCCCCGATTCAACATATTGTTTCAATAGTGCATCCATACTTGAGACTATCTCAGGGTGTTGTCTGTAAACATTATTTCTCTGTTGCGGGTCATTCTTGATATTGAAAAGCAAACCCGGATTCTCCTCTTTGCTATATGACACATAATCAAAATATTTGACATAAATAGAGTCCTTCTTCCCCCTCATTAAGGAGCCAGTATTACTATTTATATACAACCAATCTCCTTTTCTAATAGCATATGTCCCTTTAACAGTGTTAAAAACAGTCGCCTCTCTAAAAGGGGTTTTTGACTCTTTTTCAGTAAGAAGGGGTAATAAATTATAACTATCAACGCCCATATTATCAGGTAATTTATAACCGACCAATGCAGCAAAAGTAGCCATAAGATCCACCTGAGACACCACCTCATCTGATACCCTGTTTGCCTCTATTTTATCAGGCCATTTGACAATAAATGGAACCCTGTGCCCCCCTTCGTAAATGTCCCTCTTGATTCCCCTCAATCCACCGGAGCTGTTGTGACCAAAATTCTCAGCCCTATCCATAGCGTAATTCTCCGGTCCATTATCAGATGAGAATATTACAATCGTATTTTCATCTAAACCTGCCTCTTTAAGCGCCTTCATAACAGCCCCAACCGTATAATCTGTTTCAACAATAAAATCCCCATAAGGGCCAGCTTGAGACGATCCGTCAAATTGGTCATTAGGGATAATCGGCGAGTGAGGGGTAGGGAGACCGAAATATATGAAAAACGGGGTGTTCTTTTTCTGTTTTTTTATCAACGAAACCACCTTGTTTGTTAGATTTGGCATCAACTTATAAGGATCCCAACCTTTTACCATTGGTCCCCAACGCATCTCGTGATCTCCCTCTTTTGCTTGAAAGGAGCTCCTGTCAAATATCTCTGTAGGCACCTCTATGACCTTTTCATTTTCAATCATTGCATATGGCGGATGGAAAGGGCAATCGTTTCCAAAATAGTAATCAAAACCATAATCGATAGGTCCCCCTTTAATCGGTTTTGTCCAATCTATCATATCCGGAGTATAATATTTTCCCCAACCATCCTCAGGTTCAATTAATTTTGCTCCTGGTTTAAGGACACTATCCCAATCCCAACCTAAATGCCATTTTCCTACGGCAGCGGTAAAGTACCCTTTTGACTTCAACACATCTGCTATCGTCAATTCATCAGGGCTGAAAATAGATCTTGTAAAGTTGTCACAAACCCGATTTGTATGCCTCCAATGGTAATTACCGGTCAAAATTGAGTATCTGCTTGGGGTACTCACTCCGCAAGTGCTGTGTCCATCGGTAAACCTAACCCCTTGAGAGGCCAATAAATCAAGATTTGGGGTGTGAATCTTGGAGAAAGGGTTCTGACACGACATATCTCCATATCCCATATCGTCAGCATATAAAATAATAATGTTGGGTAGTTTATTCTTCACATTACCTCCATAAGAATTTAAGGTCAATGCCCCGAGAAACGGATAGATCAATAATTTGCTGTTTATTTTGGTCATAAGTTTATAATTTTGTTTTAATAAGTTGGCAAATATAAACAAATATTCAATAGTTATATTTATAATTCATTAATTTTCATTTACTATATACTTATTAAATGAAATATAATTATTAAAAGCACTCTTTTTCAAGTATTGCATTTATATCACTTACCTTACACAAATAATAATTACCTTTGCGGCAATTTTTTAATAACACACATATAAAAAAATAAATATGGCAGAAAAATTATTTACTGAATTTCCACCTGTATCTACTGAACAGTGGGAAGAGGTAATCGTTAAAGACCTCAAAGGTGCCGACTACGAGAAGAAACTCGTTTGGAAAACACAAGAGGGCTTCTCGGTTCGCCCTTATTATCGCGCCGAAAATCTTAAAGACCTAAAATATTTAGGAATAGCACCCGGCGTATTTCCCTTTGTAAGGGGTACTAAGAATGACAACAATTGGCGCATTCATCAAGGAATATGTTGCTGTGATGGCGATTTTGGCAAAGCAAATAAAGAGGCTAAAACCTTATTGACAAAAGGGGTTGAATCTTTAGGTTTTTACATTGACAATACCAAAGTCCAAACAGTTGAAAATTTTACAACTCTCCTCAATGGTATAGCTTTGGATAAAGTTCCTGTAAGTTTCTGCGGATGCTCACTCAAAACATCAGATACTTTAAAGAACTTTATCAAATATGCCGACAAGCTCAGTATTGATAAAGAGTCATTGCATATCTCTTTTGACTTCAATCCATTGATGTGCCTAACTACCAAAGGGTATTTCTGCTCTGATAACGTATTTGAAATTTTAGCAGATTGCGTAAAAGCTGCTGAAGGGTATAAAAATATCAGAGTTATTTGCGTTGACGCATATACATTTAACAGTGCAGCGGCAACTTCAGTTCAAGAGCTTGCATTTGCATTAGCACAAGGGAGTGAATACCTTTCTCGTCTCACAGAGCTTGGAGTATCTGTAAAAGAGATCGCAAAGAGGATGACCTTCTCATTCGGAGTAGGAAGCTCTTATTTTATGGAAATTGCAAAATTCAGGGCAGCAAGAATGTTGTGGGCAAATATAGTTGATACTTATGGTTCTGAGGGCAATTGTTCAAAGAAGATGATGATCCACGCTACAACTGGTGAATGGAACCAAACCGTTTACGATCCCTATGTAAATATGCTACGTGCTACAACAGAGGCGATGAGTGCTGCTATAGCAAATGTTGATTATTTGGAGGTTCTTCCTTTCGACTTTGCATTTAGGGTGCCTACCGAATTTTCAAACCGTATAGCAAGAAATCTTCAACACATTTTAAAAGAGGAGTCCCATTTCAATAAAGTGGTAGACCCGGGTGCAGGTTCATATTACATTGAGAATATGACCAACTCTGTAGCTAATGCATCTTGGGATCTTTTCCGTAAAATCGAAGATGGGGGCGGATATGTTGAGAAATTTAAAGACGGATTTATTCAAGCTGAAATAAAAGCAGTTTCTGATAAAAAAGATAAAAACATCGCAACAAGGAAAGAGACCCTTTTGGGAACAAATCAATATCCTAATTTCTTGGAAAAAGCAGACAATTGCATCACTAAAGAGATAGTTTCAAGGGACATACCTACCATTATGGGGATGAAGATAGAGTGTTCGGGATCTAAACACACACAGATCGCTGAGCCACTTAAACCTTACCGTGGAGCAGAAGCTTTTGAGGCACTAAGATTTGCAACCGACAGGAGTGGAAAAGAGCCTAAGGCATTTATGCTAACATTTGGCAACCTCGCTATGTGTCGTGCAAGGGCTCAGTTCTCATCCAATTTCTTTGCAGTTGCAGGTATTAGGGTTATGGATAATAACCGATTTGCAACTATTGAAGAGGGTGTTAAAGCAGCTTTTGAATCAAAAGCTGAGATTGTCGTAGCGTGCTCATCAGATGAAGAGTATGCAGAGGCAGTTCCTCAAATTGCAAAACTACTCGGTGATAAAGCTATACTTGTTGTAGCCGGTGCGCCGGAGTGTCAAGCTGCTCTTGAAGAGCAAGGGATAAAGAATTTTATTAATGTGAAGAGCAATGTACTTGAAACCCTTAGGGATTATCAAAAAATGCTTGGAATCAAAGCAATTTAATAAATCTTCACATTTCATTATTAAAATTTAAAAAGATCAGATATGCATCCAAAATTTAAAGATATAAAATATACAGGAGAAGCTGCAAAAAGTTGCACTGCAGCTACTACCCCCGGAGTATGGAAGACACCCGAGCAAATAGACCTCAAAGGGGTATATTCAGAGGAGGATTTGAAAGGGATGGAACACCTCAACTATGCAGCAGGTGTAGCCCCTTTCCTTCGTGGTCCATACAGCACTATGTATGTTCAGAAACCTTGGACAATACGTCAATACGCAGGTTTCTCAACAGCAGAAGAGTCTAACGCATTCTATCGCAGAAATCTTGCAGCAGGACAAAAAGGGCTCTCAGTTGCCTTTGACCTTGCAACACACAGAGGATATGATGCAGACCACCCTCGAGTAGTAGGAGATGTCGGTAAAGCTGGTGTATCAATATGCAGCGTTGAAGATATGAAAGTACTCTTTGACCAAATTCCCCTAAGTAAAATGTCAGTTTCAATGACTATGAATGGTGCAGTCCTCCCTATTTTAGCATTCTACATCGTAGCAGGGTTGGAACAAGGGGCAAAACTCGAAGAGATGCAAGGAACTATCCAAAACGATATTCTTAAAGAATTTATGGTTCGTAACACATATATATACCCACCTGAATTCTCAATGAGGATTATCGGAGATATATTCTCATACACCTCTCGCTTTATGCCAAAATTCAACTCTATATCCATTTCAGGTTACCATATGCAAGAGGCAGGAGCAACTTGCGATATCGAAATGGCATATACATTGGCAGATGGTCTTGAATACCTTCGCACAGGGGTAAAAGCAGGAATAGATGTTGACGCATTTGCTCCTCGCCTCTCATTCTTCTGGGCAATTGGGATGAATCACTTTATGGAAATTGCAAAAATGCGTGCTGCTCGTATGATTTGGGCAAAACTCGTTAATCAATTCAATCCTAAGAGTTCAAAATCTCTTTCACTCCGTACTCACTGCCAAACTTCAGGTTGGTCACTTACCGAACAAGATCCATTCAACAATGTTGCAAGAACTTGTATTGAAGCAATGGGTGCAGCCCTTGGTCATACCCAATCACTTCATACTAATGCACTTGACGAGGCTATTGCTCTACCTACAGATTTTTCTGCTCGTATAGCACGTAATACTCAGATTTACATTCAAGAAGAGACAAATGTATGTCGTTCAATCGACCCTTGGGCAGGTTCATACTATGTTGAGAGCCTTACCAAAGAGATTGCAGATAAAGCGTGGAAACACATTCAAGAGGTTGAAGAACTTGGCGGAATGGCAAAAGCTATCGAGACAGGTATTCCAAAACTTCGTATTGAAGAGGCAGCTGCTCGCAAACAAGCAAGGATAGACTCTAAAACAGATAAAATCATCGGACTTAACGAATACCGCTTAGAAAAAGAAGATCCTATTGAAATTCTTGATGTAGATAACGCTAAAGTACGTGAATCTCAGATCATAAGGCTTAAAGAGCTTCGTTCTAAAAGGGATAATGCCAAAGTTAAAGAGTGCCTTGCTGCAATCACAAAAGCTGTTGAAACAAAAACAGGAAATCTACTCGAACTTGCAGTTGAAGCTGCTAAGAACCGCGCTACACTTGGTGAAATATCAGACGCTTGCGAGGCTATAGTAGGTAGATATAAAGCAACTATACGTATGAACACAGGTGTATATTCTTCAGAAGTCAAAAACGATTCCGACTTCGACAAAGCAAAAGAGATGGTATCTGCATTTGCTAAAAAAGAGGGTCGTCAACCCCGTATTATGATAGCAAAATTAGGACAAGACGGACACGACCGTGGAGCCAAAGTTGTAGCTACAGGATATGCAGATTGCGGATTTGATGTTGATATGGGACCTCTTTTCCAAACCCCTGAAGAAGCTGCAAAACAAGCAGTTGAAAACGACGTTCACGTAATAGGAGTCTCTTCACTTGCTGCAGGTCACAAAACACTTGTACCACAAGTTGTCAACGAACTCAAAAAGCTTGGTCGTGAAGACATCCTCGTAATTGTCGGCGGAGTAATCCCTGCACAAGACTACGATGCACTCTACAAAGCGGGAGCAGCTGCCATTTTTGGTCCGGGAACCCCAGTCGCAATGGCTGCAATTAAAATCGTTGAACTCCTAAATATGAGATAATCATTCTCAAAAAGAATTAATTAATCATCATTAAATAATTAATCATCATTAATTAATTCTACTCAACTCATCAAAAGGGTGACTATAAGCCACATCGGCCCAGTAGTCGCCCTTTTTTCTTTTTTCTTTTTTCTTTTTTCTTTTTTCATTCTTCGTTTTTCATTCTTCGTTTTTCTTTTACTTCTCTACACTTCACTATATTTTTCCGTGATTAGCCACATTTCCCTCGTTATTCACTTTATCCACATTATTCACCTTATCCCCATTATTCACTTTATCCACATTATTCACCTTATCCTTACACACTCTCTTCTCCAGATCATTTTGGAGAAGCTGATCGCACTCAAAGCCAGACTGACAAGATTGTTCAAGGTGTCAATCAATTACAGCTAACAAACCTCAGCTTTGGACACACAGATGTACCCTACAAGCACTTCTGAGCGGGGTGAGCGTGTCTAAAGCCAACATTTCGGGTCAAAAAGCAAGGCTTTGGACACACAGATATGCCCTACAAGCACTTCTGAGCGGGGTGAGCGTGTCTAAAGCCAACATTTCGGGTCAAAAAGCAAGGCTTTGGACACACAGATATGCCCTGCAAGCCATTCTGAGCGGGGTCAGCGTGTCTAAAGCCAACTCTGAGCCACAATTCGGTGCGAAAAGCAAGGCAATTTTTAAGGTAGCATATCTTGTAAAACGAGCAAAAGAAAAGGGGTGGTCACCATCACGGCTCCACCCCATACACACTATTATTAAACAACACATGAGATCAGAGATTAATTAAAAATTAATCATTAACTATCCAAATATATTTATATTTCAGTCGTATTATTCATTACTTTAGTTGTGTCTGAGTATTTGTCTATCTATTTGAGTTGTTGAGGTCACAAATTATTTTGGTGAACAAGTGAACAAGTGAACAAGTGAACAGGTGAACAAGTGAACAGGTGAACAGGTGAACAAGTGAACAGGTGAACAGGTGAACAGGTGAACAAGTGAACAGGTAAACAAGTAAAGAGGTGAACAAGTGAACAGGTGAACAGGTAAACAAGTAAAGAGGTGAATGGGTGAAATTATGATTATCACCCATTTACCAACTAAACTATAACTAATTCATTTTAATTATTTTCCAATTCTTGCCTCCAATCGTATTTTGATTTTGTGGGTCAATCTCTTCATTTTCATCATAACCATTTTCATCCATATACACTAATTCACCTTCTGTTGTTCCACGAACAGTAATTAGGGAATTAGCAAGATGTGTCCATCCAAGATCCTTCATTTTGTTTTGAGCGCAATTCAAATAATTTAGATAACTATCATTATATCCTTGATCTATAACCTTGATCTGCGTTAATTTATCTTGTGTTAAACCTAATCCTTTGAAGTTTCCATAAATATTAAAAGTCATTAGATTTCCTAAAGTAAAAGTAGTATTTCCGTATTTAGTAATACCCTCACCCGAATCTTTCAATCCATTGCCGTTAAGATCAACAAAGATGTCGTTAAGTTCTTGAGGACTGCCCTGTACATCAAAATAGAAATTACTACCTGGAGTAGCATCTACCTTAACTTCGTAACTCGAATACAATCCATTAAAATCTATAGGCGTGCTCTCTTGAGCAACCAAAACTTTCCATTTTTTATTGAATGCTATTTTTACATCTCCCTTTGTACACATATTACTCTCTGAAGTACTCTTAACGAAAAAATCAAGAATAGCATAATCTGAAGCAGAAGAACGATTGACTAAACTATTAATTAATTTATATGCATTATCTTCACGAATAGAATTATAACAACAGTTTACTCTTTTAAGAGAGGGATTTTTACTCAAATCAAGTTCTTTTAAGCCACAAGACAAACATATCAATTTCTCGAGTTTTGTGTTGGAAGTTACATCAAGAGTCTTAATGTTATTACTATTACAAATCAATTCCTTCAGTAATGGAAGTTTAGACACATCAAGTGATGTCAAACTAGTACCAGCACAACTTAACACAGTAAGTTTGGGATTAAAGTTAGTTACCGAAATATTAGAATTAAAAGAAAATGATAATTCTTCAAGATCATTATTTTTGCTTACATCTAAAGTTTTCAGTTTATTATCAGAAACATACAATTTCTTTAATTTAGGATTCTTCGTTACATTAATGCTGGTTATTTGATTACGATAAAGAAATAAGGTTTCCAATTTGATGTTTTGACTTACATCTATGTTAGATATTTTATTGTCAGTACAAAATAATTCTTTTAGACTGATATTCTCATCTACCTTTAAAGAGGTGATTTTTTTTGATGATACTTTTAATATTTCTACATCTCCGTATATTGAAAATGTTTGACTTTGAAGTGTGAATTGTTGAGATCCCGGAGAAAAAATAGTAACATCTTCCCCTGTATCACGAGTACCATTATTATTAATGTCAATCCATATATTGGGCTTTGATTCCTCTTGAGCACCAATCTCTAACGACATAGTTGATCCTATAGTTGTCGTTGTAATTAATTCCATTTTTGGATTTTTGCTTCTTAGTATCCATTTGTCTGCCTCATCAGATAGAGGACCTTTGATCACAGTAGAATAATCTGTTTTGATCTGTTTATCATATTTACGACTATAGACCTTATTCTCATAAATAATATTCACGGTGGTAGTAGGTGTAAACTTTGGTACAATAAAGTACTCTGCAAATGAACTAGTGGAATTCCATAAAGGTATAGGATCATCCACAACATTTACTGATCCCCAAGTATCCATAGGATATTTATCCGATAATAATTTAAAATCATTTGATTGTATTGTTGCACCTTCAATATACCCATCAATTACTAATTTTTGATTAATCCTATGTACGACAGGTACCGTTATAGAATATTTATTAATATCTGTCCTTGTCCAATAACACTCATCCGAAAAGAGCACCTCACCTCCTCCAACAGAATAATTATTATTATCATATATATATATATATGCTGAATGGAGAGCCCAGAAACCCATAGTTTGATTAGTGGATTCAAAAGGATTACCTTCAAGAACTGCAACATCCCATTTCCCTTCACTATTATATGTGAGTTTAAAAATACCATTTGTGGAAGATAGTAATTGACAAAATATTCTATCATTTACATCCCATGTGCTTTTGCCAAAAGCTTTAGTATCACCCTCAGCATCACTAAACTTATCACAAACTTCAACTGTGAATTCGTATTTACTTATATCAACTTTCTGAGGAGCTTCCTCTTTGTGTTTGTTACAACTAAACACAGCTAAAAAGCTTAGTATAAGTATTGATAATGTGTAAAATTTATATATGTATTTCATAATCGTTTTTATTAATTTATTCATTTATAGATTATTATAACTATTTATTCCATCTATCTTCTCCATCATAACCAGGGTAAAGGATGTGAACTACCTTGACTTTACATTCAGCATATTTAGCACCAAATGGTGATACGGCAGTAATCGTTACATCCCCCTCTGCTAATGGTGATAACTCACCTGTGTCGCTAATAGTTGCAATGGAAGGATTACTTGTTCGCCAAGACACCTTCTTATATGTTGCATTCTCAGGTAGCACTGTGGCAATAAATTGGAACTTATCTCCCTTTCCAATTGTTAGTGTAGATTTGTTTAATGTTATCCCTGTAATTTGAGTATCGATAAAAATAGCAGAAGTAGCTTGTTTACCACCATCTTCAGTAGTAACTGTAATAGACACTTGACCCACTTTTAAAGGTTTAAGAGTCACTTTTAAACCATCAACTGTCATCATTACTATAGTAGGATCACTTGACGACCAGGTTACATTTTTATTTGTAGCATTGGCTGGGGTGATAGTAGCTTCAATTACTGGATCAAATGAGGTACCAAACATATGGTGTAAAGAACTTGATGACACACTCACTCCTGTAACAGGTACAATCTTCTTGATCACTGTCACTGCGCAAGTAGCTGTCTTTCCGCCATCTTCGGTGGTTACGGTAATAGTAACATTTCCTGCTTTTACGGCGATCACTGTACCGTTAGTTGAAACAGTTGCTACAGTAGGATCACTTGACGACCATTTTACATTTTTATTTGTAGCATTGGCTGGG
>CAYNHZ010000008.1:0-18097 GCA_964397445.1 uncultured Muribaculaceae bacterium
GAGCACTACACTGATAATGTAGGGGTCAGCGGTTCAACTCCGCTCGGGACTACTAATTCTTAGTTATTGGGGGGCTAGCTCAGTTGGCTAGAGCACCTGCTTTGCAAGCAGGGGGTCAAGGGTTCGACTCCCTTGCTCTCCACAAAAGATTGAATATCAATAAATTATTTTTTGAATTCAATCTTTTTTCTTTTTATGTATTTATCGGAGTTAGATGAAACCCTCTATAGAGGCGATATTAATCAGAGATGCTGTGTTTTTTGCCCCAAGTTTCAGTATTAAATTCTTTCTATGGGTATCTACGGTTAGAGGGCTTATGTAGAGTATTTCTGAGATTTCTTGATTTGTAAGCCCTTGGGCAATTAATCTTAATACCTCAATCTCCCTTTTACTAATCACAATTGTGGTTTCGTTCCCCTTCATTATTTTTCGTACCTCTTTACAAAAATATGTTTCACCATAATTTATACATATTATTGCCTCAATTATCTCTTCCGGCTCTGCGGATTTTAATAGGTATCCTTGAACACCTATATTCAACATCGATTTGATATAGTATTTTTGATCGTATGAGGTCAATACTAAGATTTTAATATTCGGATCAATTTTAAATATTTTCTCTGCGGCTATCAGACCACTTTCGTCAGGCAATTTAATATCAAGGATAACAACATTAATTCGTTTGTCATTATCAATATTCTCTTTAATTAAAACTATTCCATCTTTTGCGGTTGTCCTTGTGCCTATAACATAGATACTGTCACTCTTCTCAAGTGATGATTTGAGCCCCTCAGCAATCAAAATATGATCATCTATTATAATCGTATTTATCATTTCACCATTACTTTTTTAAGATTATTAAATTCTAGACAACATTCGCATCCTTGTTTTGGTTCGGAGGTTATTTCCATTATTCCCTCGTATAAAGATACTTGTCTTTGAATGTTTTTGATCCCCTTTCCATTGGAGGAAGCTAAATTTTTAATATTAAACCCTTTTCCGTCATCAGAGACTGTGAGTGAGAGTCGGTGATTTTCTTGTACGAGTTGAACGAGAATATGTTCCCCCTTGGAATGTTTTAATGAGTTGTTAATCAACTCTTGAGCAATTCTATATAATGTTGCTTCAAATCCCTTTTCAAGCCTTGTGTCTGTTCCGAAGAATGCGTATTTTATCTCTATTTGTTTTGAATTTGCGCTGGTGCAAAAGTTATCGATTGCACTATTTAATCCCGCCTCTTGCAAAATATCTGGCATTAAGTTGTGAGAAATTCTCCTCATCTCTCGGATTGTGTCATCGATCAATTCTAATGAGTGTTTAGGGTGTGATGTTGAATCGTTATCGGTGCTGATAAGAGAGTTTCTAATCACTGATAACATACTCCCGAGACTATCGTGGATCTCTCTCGCAACCCTAATCCTTTCGCCCTCTTCCCCTCTGAGCGATGCTTTTTGTTCTGCTATCTTTCTTTTTTGTTTTTGAATTAGGTAAATTCCGATAATTAATATTATAGCAATTGTGATGGATGCCCATATTATTATTATTCTGTTTTTTGCGGAGATCTCTGCAGCACTCTTTTCTGATTGTAATTGTTCCACCTTTGCCTCCATCAACAAAGACTCATATTTTGCTGATAGGAAGGTCATATTCTTTCTAACCTCTTCAGATTGAATTGTTTCAAGTAATGATAAATATTCTCCTTGTTCTTCGAAAGCTTTTTCGAATTGTTTTGTTTGAGCGTATGTGTTTGCTCTCCCTTCGTAAATTCTCAATTTGACTTGTGGAAAATTTAGAGAATCGGCAATTTTCTCAGCTTTATCGAAATATACGAATGAGCTATCAAGCAATCCTATGTTTCTGAATGCTTTACCGATACGAACCATTGCGTCAGAAGCACCAAATATATCATTTTGAAGTATGCTGTATTCTAACGCTTTCTTTTGAAATGAGACGATCTCATTGTACCGCTTTTGATTATAGTAAATTATTGATCTATTGATATATATATTTGAGAGTATATCGTATGCCTCAATCTCCTCTGCTATTACCTGTGCAGAGTCAAGGTATTTCAATGATAAATAGAGATTTTTTTTGGGAATGTAATAATTGGAGAAATTGACAAGGACTGTGGCTTTGGAATACGGATCATCTATTTTGTTACTAAGTTCTTTTAATTTTCTATCATAAACATTTGCCATATCGTTGTCGTACATTTGCATATAGATATGTGAAATTTTAGAGTAACCATTTACTAAATAGGGTACCATCTCATATTTTTCGAATATCTCTATCCCTTTTAGGGCGTAAGATAGAGCCTCCTCATTGTCATTGCCCATAATAAAGACCAGGCTTATGTTTAACCACGTTTTTGCCAACCCCTTTTCCCCCTCTTCCCCTCCGATAGTCTCAAAACAATTTTCGGCCTTTCTATAATAAAATAGGGCATTTGCAAAATCTGCAAGATGATTATAAACCATCCCTGCAGTGCGATATGCATCACCTTTATCATAAGATGGTGCAGATTTGTCTGCCAATTCTATAAGGGTAGAGGTTTGTTTTATTGCCTCCTCTTCATTACCTACCCTGCATAGATTCCAAGTGGAATCTGCCATAATTTGTATGTCAGAAATGTCAGATGTTTTAGGATCGACATTAGAAGTTTTATTGCAACTTGAAATGATTAATATTATAAATAGAATTATAAAAATTTTTAATTTCATAGTGTTAGAGTATTAAATATCAATAGTATCACATAATATTTTCCGATACAAAGTTATCTATTTAAATATATAATTAAAATCCCCTAAAAAGGGGATTGTGTGTTTTTTAATAATAAGTTCCTTTGTGATAAATAATATTTATTAATTTTTAAAAAGTTTATATGAAAAAGACTATTTTATCATTTATTGCAATTTTATTTATTGCTGTTTTACTATTTTCTTGTGACGGAAATAGTGGCGGGAAGGCCATTACTGAAGATATTGTTATTTCTACAACTTGGACAGGCAATGTAAATATTGATGGAAGAATCAATGTAAATGCTGCTTTAATAATCGAGCCGGGGACAAAAATCTATTTTTCTAAGGGATCTTCTTTAACTATCTGTAGCGGAGGGTCGTTAAAAGCTGAAGGAACTCCTGATAAGGGGATAATCTTTACATCTGCGGAGGTAAAACCGGGAGCCGGTGATTGGTGTGGAATTGAGTTGGATGAAAGCGCAAATTCGGGAGCTACATCCCTCGCATATTGTACTATAGAGTATGCAGGTAATTCTCAAGGATTTAAAGCAGCAGTATATGTTCATAATAACACTATTTCAATGCGAAATTGTATTGTTACAAAGAGTGCGGGGACAGGCGTTTATGTTCGTGAAAATGGAAGTTTTACCGCTTTTTCATCAAATCAAATTAATGAATGTGCCTCTTATCCTATGTCAATCCCTTCGAATGCTGTTGGGAAAGTAGAGGTTAGTAACCAACTCACATCTTCTTTAGGTGTTTTTATTAACACAGAGCTTTATACAAGGAAAGATACCTGGCAAAATCTTGGATTACCTTATGTTATTGAGATTTTGATTGTTGAAAGAGATGGTGAGCTGATTTTAGCTCCGGGTGTGGTTATGAGTTTTAAAGAGGATGGTTATCTTTCAATAGGTAATAATAGTGCTGGCAAAATTACAGCTATTGGGACAAAAGAGAAACCGATTATATTTACCTCAAACAATGCAAATAAAGCGGCAGGTGATTGGAGAGGGATCGAAATATATGAGTTTGCTGCTGCAAATAGTGTTATTTCAAATAGTGTGGTTGAGTATGGCGGTAAAAGTACCGGGTTTTCTTCCAATATTTATATATACCTCAGCTCGCCAACTATTTCCAATACAATTGTTAAAAATAGTGCCGGTATGGGGATATATAATAGAGATGGCGGTTTTACTAAAATGGAAAATAACACAATTTCCGAATGTGCTGATTATGTGATATCTGTACCTGCTAAAAGTGCTTATAAAATCTCTCCAAACAATTTATTAACAGGTAAGGGGGTGTGTGTAAATAATGAATATACGGTAGGAAAAATTACTTGGGAGGCATTGACTGTTCCGTATATTATCGAATACGGGTTATCTATCGAAAATAATTCCGAGCTGACGATTGCTCCTGGTACCATTGTTAAAATGAAGGAGGATAGCTTTATAGACATAGGTGAAAACTCAGCTGGAAAATTAATAGCAATAGGTTCGGTAGAGAAACCAATCAGTTTTGTATCAGCTGTTTCAAATCCTTATCAAGGTGATTGGAGAGGGTTTGAAATATTTGAATATGTAATGCCTGACACAAAACTCTCAAATTGTAATATTGCCAATGGTGGAAAGAGTTCAGGGTATGGATTCAACATCTATATTTATCATAATGGAAATAGGGTGACTGTTGAAAATTGTGATATTTCGTTCTCTGCAGGTTCCGGAATAGGGGTTAGAGAATCAATTCCTAATTTGATAAATAACACTTATCACGATAATTTAGGTTCGGATGTGTATTATTATGAATAGTTCTCACTATGAATTCTAAAGGATCATAGCGATAACGGCTCCGAGGTAATTGCCGATAGCATAACCAATTATCCCTATTGTAATACCAACTATGATAACACTTTTGTTTTTCATACAGTCAGCAATCATCGGGACAAAGAGTGGGGAGTTGATCAACGCAACTGAGGTGATAATGGTAATATCTGCGTTTATCTTGAATATTTTGGAGAGGAGTAATTGAATGGCAAGCGAGCCAAAAATCGCATAGACAATATATAGGAGAAACCAAAGTCCCTCTTTGAAATTTATCTCTGAAATATTGACCATAGAGGCTATGACAAGGGAAAAAATCAAAACAAGATACATCCCTGCGTCATAGCTTTTTTCTGCCCGTTTTATTGACGGAACAAATGATAAAGCGATAGCGATAGTGGTAAGTGATAAGAATAATGTCAGCATATCAATCTTTCCGGTGATAAGAAATGAGATACCGATACTTACCCCTGCAACAGATACAGATAGAAGAATGGAGAGTATTGTGGGAAAGAAGTTTGACTTTGTGAATACATTGTGATACAGATCTTTATTTGTAGAATTTGTATCAATATTTTGATTACTTATGGAAGAGGTAGATACATTCTCTTCCGTTTTGTATGGCAGAGCCAACCTGAATAATTTGATCCCTATTGTAAGTAGAAATGTTATGTATGCAAGGCTAACTATCATATCGAAAGAGTTTATCAATATGTATGTTGCCTCATCTACTCCGAGCATCATCTTTAATGCAGCAAGATTCGGCGTTCCACCTGTGTACACACCGACAAGCATCCCTGCAATATTATTGAATTCTTCATCCCCCACCTTCCCTTCAAAAATAAAGTATCCTGAGATAATCGCACAAACTACAGAAATAATTCCGAAAATCATAGATAATGTGGCTGATCTTAATGGAAGTCGCTTGAAATTACAAGAAAATAAAATCAATGGCATAGCCAACGGAATTGTGATTGAGGAGATGGCGTTCTGAACACCGGAAATACTGTTTGTAATCGTTTGAAATGGGAATACAAATAAATTTGAAAAAATAATACCTATGAAATAAAGTGTCAGAATCGTTCCAATTTTATTAAACAACTTCACCCTTTCACAAAGGAGAATCACCAAAGCAGGTACCAATAGATAAAAGAGCACCCAAGTAACAGATAAAAGAATCATAATCTCTTTTTTTAAGATTTTGCAAAGATAAATTATTTTTAAAAAATGTTAGTATCTTAGCCATTTGTTGTGACTATGATGAAATTATTGAAACAAATGGAAATTAACACTTTTTATCTCAATAAATATACATCAACCTCAGTCCTTAGGGAGGTTGCTTTGAAGTTAAATTCGAAATATGTAGTTATTTTTACTAAATCAGAAAATCAAATATCCCTTGGGGAATCGGCCTTAGATAGATTTGTTTCTATTGCAAATGACACAGGGGCAGTGATGTTGTATTCTGATTACTACAAAATTATAGCCGGTAAAATGGTGGCAAACCCACTTATCGATTATAGATTCGGAAGCCTCAGAGACGATTTTGATTTTGGGTCATTACTCTTTATCCGTAGTGATGTGTTTAAGATGGTGGTTTCCGATATGGCGGAGGAGTATAATTTTGGGGCGTTATATGATTTGAGGCTCAGACTCTCCGTGTTAGGGGAGATATTACATATTGGAGAGATGTTGTATTCTGAAAATGAGGCAGATATTAGGAGATCCGGGGAGAAGCAATTTGATTATGTAAATCCACGTAACAGGGAGGTTCAGATTGAGATGGAAAAAATATGTACATTTCATCTGAAAATTATTGGGGGATATCTCCCTTCGAATAGTGAGGAGATAGATTTTTCGGAATATGAAGATTTTGAAAATGAAGCTTCTATTATTATCCCTGTTTTTAATAGGGAGAGGACAATAGTGGATGCTGTCAAATCTGCACTTATGCAAAAAACAAACTTTAATTTTAATGTTATAGTTGTTGATAATCATTCTACTGACAAAACGACTTCAATACTTGAGGAGATGGCTGAGAATTCCAATTCTTTGATTCACCTTATCCCTCAAAGGGGAGATCTTGGTATAGGTGGGTGTTGGAATTTTGGGATAAATAACCCTAAGTGTGGCCGTTTTGCAGTGCAGCTTGATAGTGATGATGTATATAGTGATGACAAAGTTTTGCAAAGGATTGTTGATGAGTTCTATCAACAAAAGTGTGCAATGATGGTCGGTACCTACAGAATGACCGATTTTAATATGGAGACACTCCCCCCCGGTATTATAGATCATCGAGAGTGGAGTGAAGAGAATGGGCATAATAACGCATTGAGAATTAATGGACTCGGAGCTCCTCGAGCTTTCTTTACCCCTTTATTGAGGGATATAGGTGGTTTTCCAAATGTCAGTTACGGTGAGGATTATGCTGTTGGCCTAAGGATTTCACGAGAGTATAAGATAGGACGGATTTACGATGTTCTATATTGCTGTCGAAGATGGGAGGGGAACTCTGATGCTGCCCTTGATGTTGTGAAAGTTAACATCAACAACACATACAAAGATATGATAAGAAGTTGGGAACTGAAATCAAGAGTCATTATTGGAATAGATGGACAATTTGAATAAAAATACTATAAATAGTTTTTTCGAGAAGCAACTTTCAGAGTGGTCATTGGCCGGAAATAATTACTCTAATCTCAAAGATATAAAGACTAAGAGGTTGGTGGTAAATGATTTTGATGTTGTGGCTCAATTTAATCCGTCAAGAATAATCTCCTCTAACGCAAAGGTTGATCCGGCATCGATTAAAAACAGACCCTGTTTTTTGTGTGAAGAGAACAGACCGCAAGCTCAGAGGGAGTTGGAGTTTATATCTGCATCAGATAATAGGTATTCGATCCTTGTAAACCCTTTTCCAATTTTCAATAAACATTTTACTATCTCATCTTCATCTCACTCCCCTCAAACAATTTTCCATAGATATGAGGATATGCTTCAATTGACAACTGTTTTTGAGGGGTATGTTATTTTTTATAATGGGGCTGAGTGTGGGGCAAGTTCTCCGGATCATATGCATTTTCAGGCGATTGAGAGTACCTCTCTGCCGATAGTCAATCACTTTACATCACTTAAGAAGAGAATTGTTTTTAGTTCTGAGGGGATTACATTATCGATACTTACCAATTTCATTATTGGTGCCTATGTGATTGAGAGTATTTCAGATATTTATTCCGAAAATCTTTTTTATAAAGTAATCGAGAAGATTTCCGGTGATAATAATGGTCGAATGATCAATGTTTTATCTTGGAAGAGTGGTGGACAAACATATACGGTTATTTTTCATAGAAAGAGACATAGACCAGATTGTTTTTATGATGAGGGCCCCAATAAAATGTTGATCAGTCCCGCTTCTGTTGACTTGGGAGGGGTTTTTATTTTACCGATAGAAGAAGATTTTAATAAAATCAGTGGCAATATTATTGAGAATGTTGTCTCACAAGTTTGTGTTAATAATATGAATAGAAGTTATCAACCCGATGTTAGTGTTGGTCTTATGTCGGGAAATAGGGCGAAAGTACTTTTCATTTCCCCTTTTATATGTGGATCCGATGATGTTCAGGGGTCATATATTATTGAGTATGAGAATGGAAAAATTAAGTGGAATGGAAAACTTACTGATCAACTCAATTTTGAACCGTTAGATTATAACTCAAGTCTTTTCGAAATTGAGGATGTGACCATAGGAATCGATTTTCATTGGGAAAGAAAAGAGAATCAGAGGTTTAAGGGGGGATTAAAGGTGATATTATATAATAATTCCATAACCCTTATCAATTGTGTAGGGGTAGAGGATTATCTCCTAAGTGTAATCTCTTCTGAGATGAATTCAAATGCTCCTATCGAATTTTTGAAGGCTCATGTAGTGATTTCTCGCTCTTGGCTTTTGGCTCAGATAGTAAAAAAAGGGGAGATTAAAGAGGGCAATATTAAATATACAACTTGTGAAGATAATGGTCAGAGGAGGATTAAGTGGTATGACAGAGAAGATCACACCCTTTTTGATGTTTGCGCAGATGATCATTGCCAACGGTATCAGGGTTTATTGAGGGCAACAAATGAGAAGATAAAAGAGGTTATTGACCAAACTTGGGGAGAGGTTCTTAAATATGGAAATGAGATTTGTGATGCTCGTTTTTCTAAGTGTTGCGGAGGTGTCACTGAGGTTTTTAGTACTTGTTGGGAGGATAAAAATCCCCCTTATTTATCATCTAAGCTTGACCTTCAAGTGGTGTCAGATTCAAAATTGGATTTGAAAATTGAAGATAATGCAAAGAAATGGATATTGTCATATCCTAAATCTTTTTGTAATACAAGTGATGAAGGGGTTTTAAGTCAGGTTTTAAATAATTATGATCAAGAGACTAAAAATTTTTATCGTTGGAGGGTTGAGTATTCTCAGGAGGAGTTGTCAATATTAATTAGGGAGAAAACAGGGATTGATTTTGGGGAGATTGTAGATTTAATCCCGTTGAAACGGGGAGAGTCGGGGAGAATATATGAGTTGAGAATAGTTGGTGTAAATCACACTATGGTTATTGGTAAGGAGTTGGAAATAAGAAAGGTGCTATCGAAATCTCATCTATATAGTTCTGCTTTTATAGTCGATAAGGTGGGTGTAAATAGAGGAAAAGAGGGGCTTGATATTCCTTCAAAATTTGTCCTTAATGGAAGCGGATGGGGGCATGGTGTGGGATTGTGCCAGATTGGTGCAGCTGTTATGGGAGAATCGGGGTATAAGTATCAAGAGATATTACTTCATTATTTTTCCGGATCAAAAATTGAGTCTTATTATTTAATGTAATCGTTATATGATTAGTAGTTCTAGGAAGTCCCCTTGGTGGTGGATACCAACTTTGTATTTTGCAGAGGGGTTGCCTTATTTCGCTGTGAATACTATTTCGGTAATTATGTATAAAAAAATGGGTATGTCCAATATAGATATAGCATTTTTTACCGGGTGGCTTTATCTCCCTTGGGTTATTAAACCTTTTTGGAGTCCATTTGTTGATATTATTAAGACGAAACGTTGGTGGACAATAACTATGCAAATGCTTGTTGCGTTTGGTTTTGCAGCAATTGCTTTTGCAATACCCCTCAATCACAATATTCAGATAACACTTGCGGTTTTCTGGATTATCGGATTTGCTTCAGCTACACACGATATAGCAGCAGATGGATTTTATATGCTTGCATTGGATGATTCACAACAATCTTTTTTTGTTGGGATAAGGAGTGTATTCTATAGATTATCAACTATTTTTGGGCAAGGAGTATTGATTATTCTTGCCGGAATGTTAGAGATTAAGTATGGTAATATCCCTAAGGCGTGGATGATAACTTTTCTTATTCTCTCTGTTATTTTCTTGTTGATAACCATTTATCATAAATATCTCCTTCCAAAACCCTCTACGGATAGGTCTGTTGCTGTTGGTAGTGGTGGTGGTCGTATTCTTGAAGAGTTCCTCCTCACCTTTAAGACTTTCTTCAAAAAGAGGCATATTTTGACAGCGTTGGCATTTATCCTTCTTTATAGACTTCCTGAGGCTCAACTTCTTAAAATGATAAACCCATTTTTATTGGATCCTATTTCAGATGGGGGACTTGGTCTTTCCACATCCCAAGTGGGCTTTGTTTATGGAACAATAGGTGTTATAGGGCTGATTATTGGGGGGATAATCGGAGGTATTGTGGCGGCAAAGGTTGGACTTAAAAGATGTCTTTGGCCTATGGCGTTGAGTATCTCTTTGCCTTGTGCAGTCTTTTGTTGGCTTAGTATTACTCAGCCAGATCCCTCTGTTTTTGCCAATATGGTTCTGATCAATGTTGCTATTTTTATTGAGCAGTTTGGCTACGGATTTGGTTTTACCTCATTTATGCTCTATATGATGTATTTTGCTCAAGGTGAACATAAAACATCTCATTATGCTATTTGTACCGCTTTTATGGCACTCGGTATGATGTTACCAGGGATGGCAGCCGGTTGGATTCAAGATCAATTGGGCTATGTAAATTTCTTCTGGTGGATTATGGGTTGTTGTGTTGTGACACTGATTGTTACTGCTTTTATAAAAGTTGATGGGAACTTTGGAAAAAAGGAAGCTAAAGCCAAAATAGAATAGATTTTAAAAAAAATAAAAATTATGTGTTTTTTTAAAAAAATTATTTGTGTCCAATTATTTATATTTTTTATAGTTGTACCCACTTTGGCACAAAAAGTTAAGACGGGAATAGATGTTTTACAGGAAAATGGATTTAAGGAGTTGAAGGGGAAAAAGATAGGATTGGTGACAAACCCAACGGGGGTCAATAGAGAGTTAATCTCAACTATAGATATTCTTTTTCAAGCTGAGGGGGTGGAACTTGTTGCCCTTTTTGGCCCGGAACACGGAGTAAGAGGTGATGCTTATGCAGGGGATAAAATAGAGGGGGCAGGTGTTGATCCTAAGACAGGCCTTCCTATATATTCGTTATACGGAAAGACAAAACAGCCTACAAATGAGATGCTAAAGGGTCTTGATGCTATTGTTTATGATATTCAGGATATTGGATGTCGCTCTTATACTTATATAAGTACAATGGGCAATGTTATGAGGGTGGCAGCTAAATTTGGACTCGAAATGATAGTACTTGATCGTCCAAATCCATTGGGGGGCGATAAAGTTGAGGGGTATGGGGTAGATAGCTCTTTTGTTTCTTTTGTTAGTCAGTATGATATCCCTTATGTGTATGGACTAACATGTGGTGAACTTGCTCGGTTGTTGGATGGGGAGGATATGCTAAAGGAGACGAAAGAGGATGGAACAATAAAAATATTACATTCAAAATTGACTGTTATCCCTATGAAGGGGTGGAAGAGGGGGATGTCTTTTTATGACACGGGACTTCCTTGGGTGCCAACTTCTCCACATATTCCAACAATAGAATCTGCTTATCTCTATCCCGCTACGGGTATCCTTGGTGAACTTGGTATTTTTTCAATAGGTGTAGGATATACGCTTCCATTTCAAGTTATTGCTTCAAAGGGGATTAATGCCGAATTGTTTGCATCAAGGATGAATGCCTTAAAACTTCCAGGGATAGTTTTTCGCCCGATCAATTTCAAACCTTTCTATGGTTTGTTTAAGGGGGAACTGATAGGGGGGGTACAGATATATATCACAGATATTGCTAAAGCAGTATTGTCGGAGATACAGTTTAGGGCTATGGAGATTATTGTTGAACTTTATCCTGAGATGATCCCTTTCAAGATGACCAATCAGTCAAAATTCCAAATGTTTGATAAGGTGACCGGTGGTGATTTTGTCAGAAAAGATTTCTCTAAAAGGTACAAATACTCTGATATATCGGATAAATGGATGGGAAGAATACAGCATTTTAAGGAGTTTTCAAGGGGATATCACTTATATTAGTTTGCTATAAAAACAATATAAAGGTGTAAATAAATACATTTTTTTCAAATTTATTTGTAAATTATTACTGTTATAGTGTTATTATTAATAATTTTGCACTATCAATTTATAATGTGATAGATATGAAAAAGATTTTATTCTTTTTGTTATGTTTAGCGGTTTATTCTTGCCAAAAGTCACCTGTGACACCTGTTGAACCTCAGAACATTGATTTTAATTGGACAACTATATCAACGAAGACAGTAGATATTTCAGAAAATTCTAATATTTTTTCTGAAAATGGTGATACAGTTGCGTTAAATCTTGTACCCGGTAAATATGAAATAAATGTTGGTGTAAATAGTCAATTAGTTATCGTTCCAACGACAAAAGATAATGATATTGAGTCTATTATAAGTTTCCCATCAATAGGAAAATATGCTACAGTTATGGCAGAAGATGTGTATCCGTATTTTGGAGATTATGACTTCAATGATGTTGTTTTCGGTATGCGTATCGATTTTGTTATGGAGGAAGGCACATCCAATGTTAAGACTATTAAATTTAATATTCTTCCGGCAGGAGCTGGCTCAGGATTAGAAAAAATAGGTATAGCAGCATATTTTGCAGGACAGTCTATTACAAAATCAAAAGCAGTTACCGGTAAGCCAGCAAATACTGAATCATTGTTTGCAGATGTTGATAGTGATGGATTTGAAGCTTGTGATGGTGGAGTAGTGGTTCCTTTGACAGGTAATTATAGACAACATTTTATGAAAAAAGATCCAAATAATAAGTGGGTTTCTATTGATACTGCTCGCGGTTTGGTTAATACAAGCAATATTAATGAATATTGGAAAGGTAAGGTTTTTACAGTTAATGTTAATATCAAACCTATACCTTACGGCAGTATAGCTCTCTTTGGGACTGATGTAGATAAGACGATTGTGGATTTGTTTATTGTCGTTTCTGATAGAGGGAGAGAAATTCACTTGAGGGGACAGCAGGCTACATCGAGATATTATATTGGTGACTCAGATGTTAAAGATTTTGAGCAGAATGGTTATGTGTGGATGATGATGACAGATACTCCGATTCCATATCCTGCAGAGTATGTATCTATAGAAACAGCTTATCCTAATTTTACTAAGTGGGTTAATAGCAAAGGTGCTACCGATACAGATTGGTACAAATTTCCTGCTAAAGTTTTTAGTCAGAAAAACATAGAAGAGAATGAAAATGGTGAAAAAATTGACAAGAATTATTTATACCAATATATGGCTAACTAATTTCCAACGTACTCTCCATTTTCCATCAGAAAAGTTATGACTTATGATATTAAACACCCCGATTTCCGAGGTGTTTTTTACATGGGTACCTATGCAAGCGCAACTATCGTAATCACCTACATAGACAATTCTTAAAGTTTCTGAAACATTTTCGGGTAGTTTACGAAGGTCAACAAATTTTGCTGCCTCAGTGCGAGATACAAATCTTTCACTGACTTGTAGGTTTCTCTTAATGATTTCGTTGACTTTTGCCTCAATTGCGATTACTTGCTCTTCTGTAGGTGCAGAAGGTAATATGTAATCGCATTTGCTTTTTTTTCTTTCAATATGAGTATTCATTGATCTGGGGCAACCGAACATTTCTACCATTGTTCTATTTAAAATATGCTCTGCTGTATGTGAAGGTGGGTACTCCTCCTTATTGTGCTCATTTAGAATAATTTCTTCCATTCTTAATGCTTTTATTGTTTGGAGAAAATTGAAATGATATTCAATATTACTTGTGATGCTTTCTCCATACTTTCTACAGGAACATATTCCAATTTACCGTGGAAATTGTGTCCACCGGCAAAGATATTTGGACACGGGAGACCCATAAAAGATAGGCGGGCACCATCTGTTCCACCCCTTATCGGCTTAATCTTAGGTTTTATTTCTGCCTCTTCCATAGCTGCTACTGCTACCTCAATAATTTTATAGTGTGGCTCAACCTCTTTTTTCATATTGTAATATTGATCATTGATCTCAGCGGTGAGGGTCCCTTCTCCATATTTTTTATTGAGAAAAGCGACGCATTCTTTCATCAGATTTTTCTTCTCTTCAAATTTAGAAATATTATGATCCCTTATTATATATTGGACTGTAGCCTCTTCCACAACCCCCTTAAAACTTGTGATATGGAAAAATCCCTCATAATCTTGGGTGTATTCGGGGCGCTGATCAACAGGTAACATTTCGTTCAATTCACATCCAATTATTATAGCATTTATCATCTTATTTTTGGCGTAACCGGGGTGGATATTGCACCCTCTTATGATAATCTTTGCGGAGGCTGCATTGAAATTTTCGTATTCAAGTTCCCCAATTTCTCCTCCATCCATTGTGTAGGCGTAATCGGCACCAAATTTTTTTACATCGAATTTATCAACACCCCGTCCGATCTCTTCATCGGGTGTGAATCCTATTTTGATCTCTCCGTGCTTAAATTCGGGGTGGTTCATTATGTACTCCGCTGCATACATAATCTCTGCAACTCCACCCTTATCATCTGCTCCAAGGAGTGTGTTCCCATCTGTTGTTATTATGGTTTGTCCTTTATAATTGTTCAATTCGGGGAAGTCTTCCAGATTGAGGTAAATCCCTTTATCTTTATTAATGGTTATATTGCTCCCATCGTAATTATTAATAATATTGGGTTTTATGTTAGCACCTGACGCATCCGGGGAGGTGTCAACGTGGGCAATAAATCCTATAATGGGGTGGGTGTTTCCGATATTTGAAGGGATAGTTGCCATCAAATATCCGTTTTTATCCAATGTTACATCGTTTATTCCAATTTGTTGAAGCTCTTTTAGTAACATTTCAAGAAGTACAAATTGTTTATTTGTACTTGGTTGACTTTGTGATTCGGGATCAGAAGCTGTATCTATAGCTACATATCTCAAAAATTTATCAATCAATTTTTCCATTGTATCTCTATTTATGTGTTTTTAATTTATTTGCAACTTGCTCTTTTTTATTGAATTAAATCAATAGCAAACTTAATCCCATAAAAGCCATTCCACCAATAACTCCAATAATTGCTACGTGATGTTTGCCGTATCTTTCTGCAGTAGGGAGCAATTCATCAAGTGAAATATAGACCATAATGCCTGCAACAGCTGCAAGAATTATACCCATAAAGGAGTCTTTAAAAATAGTTGAGAGGAGAAAATATCCTAATATACCTCCGATCGGCTCAGCCAATCCGGAGAGAAATGAGGTGGTTATCGATTTTGACCTCTTTTTTGTTGCATAGTAGACGGGCATTGCCACCGCTATCCCTTCAGGGATGTTATGTATTGCGACAGCCATTGCTATACTATATCCGAATTCAGGACTCTCCATCGCACTTGCGAATGTTGCCATCCCCTCCGGAAAGTTGTGTATAGCAATAGCAATAGCTGAAAATTTTCCCAATCGCATTAGGTTCTCCCCTTTTGGAACGGAGTCAATAGAGAGGGCATTCACCTCGTGAGGGTTTTCAGATGAGGGGATAAGATTGTCTATAATTGCTATAATTGCAATTCCTCCGAAAAAGGCGAGAAGTGTGTAGAAAAATCCCAACTTTTCCCCATAAACGGGTATGAGAGCCCCCTTTGCCTCCCCGAATAATTCAACAAGTGAGATAAAAATCATCACCCCTGCAGAGAATCCGAGTGAGGCAGCAAGGAGTTTACTGCTGAATTTTTTAGTAAGAAAAATAATTGCACCACCTATACCTGTAGAGAGACCTGCGATCAAGGTAAGTGTGAGGGCAAATATAAAATTATCGTTAAACATTTGATTTTTTGGTTTTTATGCAATCCCAAATCATATATGAAATAATGCAGATGTAAGCCACAATTGCTAAAATTTCTCCGGCAGTTGAGTTTTGCCACTGGGTATTGAGGAGATCTACCCCTGCATATTTGATAATTGCCGAAACAACTCCCATCAATGCACCACCAGCAATAAATCCGGAAGCTATGAGTGTCCCTTTCTCTTTTCTCTCATTGTTAAGTTCTTCATTCTTGCTCCGTGAGCCCACGAACCAAGCAACTGCACCACCAACTAAAAGTGGAAGATTGAGCTGAATAGGAATAAACATTCCAAGTGAGAAGGCTAATGCAGGTATCTTGAACAGTGTTAGGACAATAGCAATAATAGCACCTATTCCATAAAGTAACCACGGAGCTCCTCCACCAGACATCATCGGCTCAATTACAGCTGCCATTGCATTTGCCTGAGGTGCTACCAATGCCCCTTCTCCTGTAAAACCGTATGTTTTATTTAAAATCATCATTACACCTCCGACTGTAGCTGCTGCGACAAGTGTGCCGAGAAACTTCCATCCCTCTTGTTTGCGAGGTGTGGAACCTATCCAATATCCGATTTTGAGGTCGGTGATAAATCCTCCTGCCACCGAAAGGGCCGTGCAGACAACACCGCCAATAACTAACGCTGCTGCCATCCCTGCAGTTCCTTTAAGTCCGGCTGCAACCATAATCAAAGATGCGAGAATAAGTGTCATTAGGGTCATTCCACTTACAGGGTTTGTCCCAACTATTGCTATTGCGTTGGCAGCGACAGTGGTAAATAAGAATGATATTATTGCTACAACCAATAGTGCAATGATTGCGTGCCAAAGGTTGTCGAGAACGCCAAAATAAAAGAAAATAAATACAAGGGCAAGTGCAACCATAAGCCCTACAATAATGATTTTCATTGATAGATCCCTTTCAGTTCTGAGAGTTTTCTTTTCAACTTCACCTTTTTTACCCTTTAATTCTTTTGCAGCCAATCCAACAGCAGATTTTATGACCCCTGCAGATTTGATGATTCCAATCACCCCTGCTGTAGCAATACCTCCGATGCCGATATGTCTTGCGTAAGTGGTAAATAGTGTCTCCGGTGACATTGAGGCGATTGTTTGTGTGAGACCAGTTCCCATAAGATCCAAAACTTGGTTTCCGAAAATCAGATTCATCAGGGGAATTATTACAAACCAAATCAAAAACGAACCGCAGCATATTATGAAGGCATATTTCAACCCGATTATATATCCTAATCCCAAAAGTGCAGCACTGACGTTTATCTTCACAACTGCCTTTGCTTTGTCTGCAATTAGCTCACCATAAGGCAATACCCTTGAGGTAAACATCTCAGACCACCATCCAAAAGTAGAGACGATAAAATCGTAAATACCTCCAATTAGTCCGCTGATTAATAGTAATTTAGCACCTTTCCCTCCACTTTCACCACTAACCAATACTTGTGTTGTTGCGGTTGCCTCCGGGAATGGATACTTTCCGTGTTGTTCCGAAACGAAATATTTTCTAAAAGGGATTAAAAATAAAATTCCCAATACCCCTCCAAGTAACGAGCTGAAAAACACCTTTGAAAAGTTGACAGTGAGTTCGGGATATTTGTCTTGTAATATATATAGTGCAGGAAGGGTGAAAATAGCACCTGCGACTATAACTCCTGAGCAGGCCCCAATTGATTGAATAATAACATTTTCTCCGAGTGAGTTCTTTCTTTTGAATGCTCCGGAGAGCCCTACTGCAATAATTGCAATCGGGATTGCCGCCTCAAAAACCTGTCCCACCTTCAATCCAAGATAGGCAGCAGCAGCAGAAAATATGATTGTCATTATTATCCCTATAGTCACAGACCACGCATTTACTTCAGGATAATCTTTATTTGGTGAGAGAAGTGGTTGATACTTTTCACCTGGTTTTAGCTCTCTATACGCGTTTTCAGGGAGCCCTTTTTGATTCTCTTTTTCTTTTTCCATATGATTATAGGTATGCGGTTAGGGGTTTATATAATTGTAAATATTTCTCAATAATAATTATACAAAGGTAGAAAAATGGTTATAAAAAAAAGAAATAAATATTTTTATAAAAAAATTTTGTTTTTGTAAAAAAGTACTTATCTTTGCAGCCCGTTTGAGAAAAACGGCACAGTTCATTGACATAATGAGAGAGATAACGAGGTAAAAAAAAAGATAGTCTGTAATAAGAGAGATTTTAATTAGGGACTACAATAAACGA